>CAVTPX010000001.1:0-227456 GCA_963736735.1 uncultured Bacteroidales bacterium
GCCCGGCTATTAACAATACAGCTACTACGCTCTATACATTTACCCCAGATGCTGGACAGTGTGCGGCAACGGCTACAATGACCATTACTATTGATGATAATATTAACCCAACATTCACCCAGGTTGGTCCATTCTGCAACGGGGCTACCATTACAGCTCTGCCGCTTACATCTACCAACGGCATTACTGGGACATGGAGCCCGGCTATTAACAATACAGCTACTACGCTCTATACATTTACCCCAGATGCTGGACAGTGTGCGGCAACGGCTACAATGACCATTACTATTGATGATAATATTAACCCAACATTCACCCAGGTTGGTCCATTCTGCAACGGGGCTACCATTACAGCTCTGCCGCTTACATCTACCAACGGCATTACTGGGACATGGAGCCCGGCTATTAACAATACAGCTACTACGCTCTATACATTTACCCCAGATGCTGGACAGTGTGCGGCAACGGCTACAATGACCATTACTATTGATGATAATATTAACCCAACATTCACCCAGGTTGGTCCATTCTGCAACGGGGCTACCATTACAGCTCTGCCGCTTACATCTACCAACGGCATTACTGGGACATGGAGCCCGGCTATTAACAATACAGCTACTACGCTCTATACATTTACCCCAGATGCTGGACAGTGTGCGGCAACGGCTACAATGACCATTACTATTGATGATAATATTAACCCAACATTCACCCAGGTTGGTCCATTCTGCAACGGGGCTACCATTACAGCTCTGCCGCTTACATCTACCAACGGCATTACTGGGACATGGAGCCCGGCTATTAACAATACAGCTACTACGCTCTATACATTTACCCCAGATGCTGGACAGTGTGCGGCAACGGCTACAATGACCATTACTATTGATGATAATATTAACCCAACATTCACCCAGGTTGGTCCATTCTGCAACGGGGCTACCATTACAGCTCTGCCGCTTACATCTACCAACGGCATTACTGGGACATGGAGCCCGGCTATTAACAATACAGCTACTACGCTCTATACATTTACCCCAGATGCTGGACAGTGTGCGGCAACGGCTACAATGACCATTACTATTGATGATAATATTAACCCAACATTCACCCAGGTTGGTCCATTCTGCAACGGGGCTACCATTACAGCTCTGCCGCTTACATCTACCAACGGCATTACTGGGACATGGAGCCCGGCTATTAACAATACAGCTACTACGCTCTATACATTTACCCCAGATGCTGGACAGTGTGCGGCAACGGCTACAATGACCATTACTATTGATGATAATATTAACCCAACATTCACCCAGGTTGGTCCATTCTGCAACGGGGCTACCATTACAGCTCTGCCGCTTACATCTACCAACGGCATTACTGGGACATGGAGCCCGGCTATTAACAATACAGCTACTACGCTCTATACATTTACCCCAGATGCTGGACAGTGTGCGGCAACGGCTACAATGACCATTACTATTGATGATAATATTAACCCAACATTCACCCAGGTTGGTCCATTCTGCAACGGGGCTACCATTACAGCTCTGCCGCTTACATCTACCAACGGCATTACTGGGACATGGAGCCCGGCTATTAACAATACAGCTACTACGCTCTATACATTTACCCCAGATGCTGGACAGTGTGCGGCAACGGCTACAATGACCATTACTATTGATGATAATATTAACCCAACATTCACCCAGGTTGGTCCATTCTGCAACGGGGCTACCATTACAGCTCTGCCGCTTACATCTACCAACGGCATTACTGGGACATGGAGCCCGGCTATTAACAATACAGCTACTACGCTCTATACATTTACCCCAGATGCTGGACAGTGTGCGGCAACGGCTACAATGACCATTACTATTGATGATAATATTAACCCAACATTCACCCAGGTTGGTCCATTCTGCAACGGGGCTACCATTACAGCTCTGCCGCTTACATCTACCAACGGCATTACTGGGACATGGAGCCCGGCTATTAACAATACAGCTACTACGCTCTATACATTTACCCCAGATGCTGGACAGTGTGCGGCAACGGCTACAATGACCATTACTATTGATGATAATATTAACCCAACATTCACCCAGGTTGGTCCATTCTGCAACGGGGCTACCATTACAGCTCTGCCGCTTACATCTACCAACGGCATTACTGGGACATGGAGCCCGGCTATTAACAATACAGCTACTACGCTCTATACATTTACCCCAGATGCTGGACAGTGTGCGGCAACGGCTACAATGACCATTACTATTGATGATAATATTAACCCAACATTCACCCAGGTTGGTCCATTCTGCAACGGGGCTACCATTACAGCTCTGCCGCTTACATCTACCAACGGCATTACTGGGACATGGAGCCCGGCTATTAACAATACAGCTACTACGCTCTATACATTTACCCCAGATGCTGGACAGTGTGCGGCAACGGCTACAATGACCATTACTATTGATGATAATATTAACCCAACATTCACCCAGGTTGGTCCATTCTGCAACGGGGCTACCATTACAGCTCTGCCGCTTACATCTACCAACGGCATTACTGGGACATGGAGCCCGGCTATTAACAATACAGCTACTACGCTCTATACATTTACCCCAGATGCTGGACAGTGTGCGGCAACGGCTACAATGACCATTACTATTGATGATAATATTAACCCAACATTCACCCAGGTTGGTCCATTCTGCAACGGGGCTACCATTACAGCTCTGCCGCTTACATCTACCAACGGCATTACTGGGACATGGAGCCCGGCTATTAACAATACAGCTACTACGCTCTATACATTTACCCCAGATGCTGGACAGTGTGCGGCAACGGCTACAATGACCATTACTATTGATGATAATATTAACCCAACATTCACCCAGGTTGGTCCATTCTGCAACGGGGCTACCATTACAGCTCTGCCGCTTACATCTACCAACGGCATTACTGGGACATGGAGCCCGGCTATTAACAATACAGCTACTACGCTCTATACATTTACCCCAGATGCTGGACAGTGTGCGGCAACGGCTACAATGACCATTACTATTGATGATAATATTAACCCAACATTCACCCAGGTTGGTCCATTCTGCAACGGGGCTACCATTACAGCTCTGCCGCTTACATCTACCAACGGCATTACTGGGACATGGAGCCCGGCTATTAACAATACAGCTACTACGCTCTATACATTTACCCCAGATGCTGGACAGTGTGCGGCAACGGCTACAATGACCATTACTATTGATGATAATATTAACCCAACATTCACCCAGGTTGGTCCATTCTGCAACGGGGCTACCATTACAGCTCTGCCGCTTACATCTACCAACGGCATTACTGGGACATGGAGCCCGGCTATTAACAATACAGCTACTACGCTCTATACATTTACCCCAGATGCTGGACAGTGTGCGGCAACGGCTACAATGACCATTACTATTGATGATAATATTAACCCAACATTCACCCAGGTTGGTCCATTCTGCAACGGGGCTACCATTACAGCTCTGCCGCTTACATCTACCAACGGCATTACTGGGACATGGAGCCCGGCTATTAACAATACAGCTACTACGCTCTATACATTTACCCCAGATGCTGGACAGTGTGCGGCAACGGCTACAATGACCATTACTATTGATGATAATATTAACCCAACATTCACCCAGGTTGGTCCATTCTGCAACGGGGCTACCATTACAGCTCTGCCGCTTACATCTACCAACGGCATTACTGGGACATGGAGCCCGGCTATTAACAATACAGCTACTACGCTCTATACATTTACCCCAGATGCTGGACAGTGTGCGGCAACGGCTACAATGACCATTACTATTGATGATAATATTAACCCAACATTCACCCAGGTTGGTCCATTCTGCAACGGGGCTACCATTACAGCTCTGCCGCTTACATCTACCAACGGCATTACTGGGACATGGAGCCCGGCTATTAACAATACAGCTACTACGCTCTATACATTTACCCCAGATGCTGGACAGTGTGCGGCAACGGCTACAATGACCATTACTATTGATGATAATATTAACCCAACATTCACCCAGGTTGGTCCATTCTGCAACGGGGCTACCATTACAGCTCTGCCGCTTACATCTACCAACGGCATTACTGGGACATGGAGCCCGGCTATTAACAATACAGCTACTACGCTCTATACATTTACCCCAGATGCTGGACAGTGTGCGGCAACGGCTACAATGACCATTACTATTGATGATAATATTAACCCAACATTCACCCAGGTTGGTCCATTCTGCAACGGGGCTACCATTACAGCTCTGCCGCTTACATCTACCAACGGCATTACTGGGACATGGAGCCCGGCTATTAACAATACAGCTACTACGCTCTATACATTTACCCCAGATGCTGGACAGTGTGCGGCAACGGCTACAATGACCATTACTATTGATGATAATATTAACCCAACATTCACCCAGGTTGGTCCATTCTGCAACGGGGCTACCATTACAGCTCTGCCGCTTACATCTACCAACGGCATTACTGGGACATGGAGCCCGGCTATTAACAATACAGCTACTACGCTCTATACATTTACCCCAGATGCTGGACAGTGTGCGGCAACGGCTACAATGACCATTACTATTGATGATAATATTAACCCAACATTCACCCAGGTTGGTCCATTCTGCAACGGGGCTACCATTACAGCTCTGCCGCTTACATCTACCAACGGCATTACTGGGACATGGAGCCCGGCTATTAACAATACAGCTACTACGCTCTATACATTTACCCCAGATGCTGGACAGTGTGCGGCAACGGCTACAATGACCATTACTATTGATGATAATATTAACCCAACATTCACCCAGGTTGGTCCATTCTGCAACGGGGCTACCATTACAGCTCTGCCGCTTACATCTACCAACGGCATTACTGGGACATGGAGCCCGGCTATTAACAATACAGCTACTACGCTCTATACATTTACCCCAGATGCTGGACAGTGTGCGGCAACGGCTACAATGACCATTACTATTGATGATAATATTAACCCAACATTCACCCAGGTTGGTCCATTCTGCAACGGGGCTACCATTACAGCTCTGCCGCTTACATCTACCAACGGCATTACTGGGACATGGAGCCCGGCTATTAACAATACAGCTACTACGCTCTATACATTTACCCCAGATGCTGGACAGTGTGCGGCAACGGCTACAATGACCATTACTATTGATGATAATATTAACCCAACATTCACCCAGGTTGGTCCATTCTGCAACGGGGCTACCATTACAGCTCTGCCGCTTACATCTACCAACGGCATTACTGGGACATGGAGCCCGGCTATTAACAATACAGCTACTACGCTCTATACATTTACCCCAGATGCTGGACAGTGTGCGGCAACGGCTACAATGACCATTACTATTGATGATAATATTAACCCAACATTCACCCAGGTTGGTCCATTCTGCAACGGGGCTACCATTACAGCTCTGCCGCTTACATCTACCAACGGCATTACTGGGACATGGAGCCCGGCTATTAACAATACAGCTACTACGCTCTATACATTTACCCCAGATGCTGGACAGTGTGCGGCAACGGCTACAATGACCATTACTATTGATGATAATATTAACCCAACATTCACCCAGGTTGGTCCATTCTGCAACGGGGCTACCATTACAGCTCTGCCGCTTACATCTACCAACGGCATTACTGGGACATGGAGCCCGGCTATTAACAATACAGCTACTACGCTCTATACATTTACCCCAGATGCTGGACAGTGTGCGGCAACGGCTACAATGACCATTACTATTGATGATAATATTAACCCAACATTCACCCAGGTTGGTCCATTCTGCAACGGGGCTACCATTACAGCTCTGCCGCTTACATCTACCAACGGCATTACTGGGACATGGAGCCCGGCTATTAACAATACAGCTACTACGCTCTATACATTTACCCCAGATGCTGGACAGTGTGCGGCAACGGCTACAATGACCATTACTATTGATGATAATATTAACCCAACATTCACCCAGGTTGGTCCATTCTGCAACGGGGCTACCATTACAGCTCTGCCGCTTACATCTACCAACGGCATTACTGGGACATGGAGCCCGGCTATTAACAATACAGCTACTACGCTCTATACATTTACCCCAGATGCTGGACAGTGTGCGGCAACGGCTACAATGACCATTACTATTGATGATAATATTAACCCAACATTCACCCAGGTTGGTCCATTCTGCAACGGGGCTACCATTACAGCTCTGCCGCTTACATCTACCAACGGCATTACTGGGACATGGAGCCCGGCTATTAACAATACAGCTACTACGCTCTATACATTTACCCCAGATGCTGGACAGTGTGCGGCAACGGCTACAATGACCATTACTATTGATGATAATATTAACCCAACATTCACCCAGGTTGGTCCATTCTGCAACGGGGCTACCATTACAGCTCTGCCGCTTACATCTACCAACGGCATTACTGGGACATGGAGCCCGGCTATTAACAATACAGCTACTACGCTCTATACATTTACCCCAGATGCTGGACAGTGTGCGGCAACGGCTACAATGACCATTACTATTGATGATAATATTAACCCAACATTCACCCAGGTTGGTCCATTCTGCAACGGGGCTACCATTACAGCTCTGCCGCTTACATCTACCAACGGCATTACTGGGACATGGAGCCCGGCTATTAACAATACAGCTACTACGCTCTATACATTTACCCCAGATGCTGGACAGTGTGCGGCAACGGCTACAATGACCATTACTATTGATGATAAGATTAACCCAACATTCACCCAGGTTGGTCCATTCTGCGAACGGGGCTACTATTACAGCTCTGCCGACTTACGTCTAACAACGGTATTACTGGTACATGGAGCCCGGCTATTAACAATACATGCTACTACGCTCTACACATTTACCCCGGATGCAGGCCAGTGCGCTACAACGGCTACAATGACCATTACTATTGACTGACCAGGTTAACCCCAACATTCACGCCAGGTCGGTCCATACTGCGAACGTCACTGCTATTACAGCTCTGCCGACTACGTCTAACAACGGCATTACTGGGTCATGGAGCCCGGCTATTAACAATACAGCTACTACGCTCTATACATTTACCCCAGATGCTGGACAGTGTGCGGCAACGGCTACAATGACCATTACTATTGATGATAATATTAACCCAACATTCACCCAGGTTGGTCCATTCTGCAACGGGGCTACCATTACAGCTCTGCCGCTTACATCTACCAACGGCATTACTGGGACATGGAGCCCGGCTATTAACAATACAGCTACTACGCTCTATACATTTACCCCAGATGCTGGCCAGTGTGCGGCAACGGCTACAATGACCATTACTATAAATCCGAACATTGTACCGGTATTTAATGCAATTGGTCCAATGTGCCAGAACTCAACTCCTCCAAGCCTGCCTGGTACTTCATTAAATGGCATTACCGGCACCTGGTCTCCCGCTGCTATTAATACAGCCGTCGCAGGTACCGTAACTTATACATTCACCCCGGATAACGCATGCTCAGTGCGGCTTACCGACAACTATCCAGGTAACAGTTACTGCCGAGGCAACTCCTACATTTGCAGCTATCGCGCCTATCTGCCAGAACGCCCCGGCTCCTTCGCTCCCGGCGGCTTCTATCGAAGGCATTACTGGTACATGGAGCCCGGCGACTATTAATACTGCTGTCTCCGGTACTGTAACTTATACATTCACGCCTAATGTCCCGTCTCAGTGCGCCAACGCCATTACAATGGACATCACCGTCTCAAGATCCGAACTGACAGTGACCAAAACTGCAAGCCAGGCTACCTACTCCGCAGCCGGTGAAACAATAACCTATACAATACTTGTTGAAAATACCGGTAACTCTATCCTTTCCAATATTACCGTAACAGACCCGCTGACAGGATTAAATGCCAATATCCCAAGCATGGCCCCGGGCGCCGCAAACGCAGTGTCATACACCCAGACCTATACAATCCTGCAGAGCGATGTAAACGCAGGAAGCATTACCAATACGGCCACCGCCAGCGGCTTCTGCGGACCAATGCCGATAACCGATACCGATGATGAAATTATTACTGCCGTTCAGAATCCTTCTCTCACCCTGACCAAAACCAGTACCACCCTCCCGAATACATTCGATTCGGCAGGTGACGTTCTGACATACAATATCATTGTCACCAACAACGGTAACGTCACTCTGACAAATATCGCCGTAAGTGATCTGTTAACTTCTGTATCCGGCAGCCCGATAGCAACCCTCGCCCCGGGAGAAAGCAGAACACTGACAGCCAGCTACACGGTAACTCAGGATGATCTGAATGCCGGCCTGGTTTACAATACAGCAACCGCCACGCACAACCTTCGGCACAGAAACCGTTACCGCAACTGATGACGAAACTGTAACCGCCACCCAGATCCCGTCATGGACTCTTGACCAAAGGTTGCTGCCGAAGCCGACTATGATGACCCGACCGATATACTTCATTATACAATGACCGTGGAGAATACCGGAAATGTATCGATCAGCAGCCTGGCGGTCACCGATCCGGGAGCTGATGCAGGAAGCATAACTTATGTTTCAGGTGATGCCAACAGCAATAACAGGCTTGATCCGGGTGAAATATGGATTTACACAGCAACTCATCACATCTCACAGGCTGATATTGACGCCGGCCACTATGCCAATACAGCTACCGTCAACGGCAATCCTCCGTCAGGATCTATACCCTGCTGCAACCGGAACCGCAGATGTACCTGCAATCCAGAGACCGGAACTGAGCATTGTCAAATCAACAACAGCCACAAGCTTCATTGCTCCAAATGAGATTATTACCTATACTCTTATCGTAACCAACACCGGTAATGTCACCATTACAGGTATTACAGTCAGCGATCCGAATGCCGTTGTAACATGTCTCGGAGCACCTTATACCCTCGTTCCGGGAGCACAGGCCACCTGTACTGCCACTCATACTGTTACAGTTGCTGACGTAGCAGCAACCATCATAACCAATACTGCAACTGTAACCGGATCTGATCCAAGAAGTAACCCTGTGACCGGCACCAGCAATACCGTGACCGTACCTGCTCCAGAACCTGCCTCCAGCTATAACCTGTCCGACGCCTATACTGACCAGCTACCAGTGAATATCGCTGCGATATTCTGATCACCATCGGTCTGAATGCCACATTTCATGATCCTAACGGCATACCAGGTCGCATTACTCACATGGATGATGACAGGCGCCACCGCCGCAGTATCTCCAGCAACTGGTATTAATGACATTAACAGCCAGACCTTCAACCTCGGAGTCACCACAGTTACCTATACAGTAACTGATGCCCTGGGCCTCTTCGCTGAATGCAGCTTTACCGTTACAGTAGAGGATAATACCAGACCCTACAGCAATTTGCCAGGGATATTTCTGTTTATCCTCGATATAAATACCGGCACCGTATCAGTTACCGAAGCTGATATCAACAATGGCAGCTTCGACAACTGCGGAATAGCCACTGTTGAAGCAGCCGCCACTTTCGATTGTACGAACCTCGGCCCCAACAATGTCGTCCTGACCGTTACAGACAACGCAGGTAATATAGGAACTTGCACCGCAATTGTTACAGTGAATTATGCAGTTGTTCCTGATCCTGTTGCAACACCTCAGACAGATGTTGTGTGTGATGACGAAGCAACCAGCATTGTCCTTAGCCAATAATATCCCCGGCACTACCTGGACATGGACCGTCAGTTCATCAGCTCGAGATATCAGGAGCATCAGATGATCAGTCCGGCTTACTGTCGGCAATTAACCAGATTCTGAGCAACTCAGATACTCTTGCTCATTACATAACCTACACAATCACCCCAAGGGTTTACGGAACCTGTGATCTTGCCGTCAATTACTGCAGATGCATGGGTGAATCCCGATACCTGAGATCCGTCTCAGTCTGGCAGACTCTGTCATCTGCGACGGTGAGAGTACAGTACTTTCAGTCAGGAATCCCAATACCGTCATACGCGGTCAGTGGGTATATGATCTGACAGTTATACCTGATGCCGGCATAACTGGCAATACAACAGGCGGGACCTACACCAGTGCAACGAATCTGACTGAAACGCTTATATAACAACACCACGAGCAGGCAGAAAGTAGTCTACCGGTTTACCCCACGTATCATCCCCGAAGACGGAGGTACAGACTGCAGCGGAACTGAAGAAACAATAACTCTCTGGGTACATCCTAAAGTAACCTATGAACAAGACCTTTCCAATTACAACGGATATAACATCAGCTGTTACGGTCTGGCAGACGGTCATATCAGGATCAATCCTTCGCCTGAACTTGCCCCGTTCATCTTCAACTGGACCGGTCCGAACGGATTTACAGATAACCGCATGAATATTTCCGGCCTTGACAGCAGGGACATATACAATGACTACTAACCGACAGGAACGGCTGCTCCATCATCGGTCATTTACGCTTACTCAGCCGCAAAAACTGAGCATGTTAATTGATCCTTCCATCAGCCTTGACGGAGCATATAATATCAACTGCGCCAACTCGAAAACAGGATCCATTGTTATAACCCCTGTAAATAACGTGGGTCTCGTAGATTACCGCTGGGCAGACGGTATAATTGGAAATGCGAGAAGAAATCTGTCGGATGGCACATACAGAGTAATAATTACCGATGCGAATAATTGCCACGCTGACTCAAGTATTACTCTTACCGAACCGCCACCGATAAGGCTGGCATTGACCCCGATCGACGCATTCTGTCCTGACAAGCCTGACGGCGAAATAAGGCTGGAAGTCACCGGCGGTGTCACTGTAACTGATTACACCTATCTGTGGTCTGACAACTCAACCGAAAAGGATCTTGTCGGTGTTGTCCCGGGAATATATTCGGTGAGGGTGACTGACTATAACGGGTGTTCGAAAACCGGCTAGTGCTGAGGTTGAAGCGAGTCAATGAGTTGTGCTTATTATCCCTGAAGCATTCTCTCCCAACGGAGACCTTATTAATGATACCTGGATTATTGACAACATTGGACCTCTATCAACAGGTGGAGATCAAGATCTTCAACAGGTGGGGACAAGATACTCTGGAGTTCTGAGCCTGGCTATCCCGATCCATGGGATGGCAGATCCAGTGATGGTGTAAGTCAGCCTGTTGACTCCTATCATTATACAATTGATCTGCATAACGGATTCAGAATAATAATCGGAAGCATAACAATTGTCAGATAGAAACTAAACAAGAGAAACGTGAAAAGGCTGATTTACATATTGTTATTTGCAGGGCTGGGGCAGGCGTCTTTTGGCCAGCAGATGCCTTTGTACAGTCAGTATCTCTACAACAAGTTTCTGATTAATCCCGCACATGCAGGAAGTGACGGCTATACAAGCTTTAATGTCACCGCCCGTGAACAGTGGGTTGGTTATTCCCGCGCACCAAGGACTTACTCCGTCAGCTGGCAGACAAGGATACTCAAAAACAAGTACCAGGTTAAAAAAAATATCTTTAACCGGCAGGTTTACAGGCCAAAAACCGATGGCAGAGTAGGTTTCGGCGGATATATTTTCAGCGACAAGAACGGACTGGTTCAGAGGACTGGATTCCAGGCTACATATTCCTACCATATGTGGGTATATGACTACACCCAGCTGTCAATGGGTCTTGCACTTACGGGATATCACTATAAAATCAATGCCAACGAGGAAAGCTTTCAATGATCCGGGGGAACCGTGGCTGAATGACAACCTTCGGAAGGGCGTATTTATTCCGGATCTGGATTTTGGAATTTACCTTCTGAATCCCAGGTTCGATTTAGGTTTTTCCTCCCAGCAGCTGCTGGCCGCATCGGCAAAAATAAGATTGGGTGACCTTGCCTACAATAATTTCAGGATGGACAGGCACTTTTATCTTTTCGGCTCATATACTTTCTATACAGGAGTCAAAACGGAGATCAAGCCGTCAGTCACTGGTAAAGATGTCCGAACAGTTAAGGCCACAGGCCGATCTTGGGCTAACCTTTGCTTATGACGAAACGATGTGGGCCGGGCTTACTTACAGGACCGGCGGTGCATTAATCGCCAATTTCAGGATGAAGTATATCAGCAGCAGGGTCAATAAGACCACTATGTTTTTCGGATACTCATATGATTTTACCCTCAATGAGATACAGCGTGCCACCTACGGAACACACGAGCTAACCCTCGCAGTCAAACTGGGAGATAGTGAGCGAAGGTTCAGGTGGCTTGACCGTTATGGGCCAACCAGGTTACGGATGAAGTAGGCAGAAGCATGGGGCAGGAAGCCTGGAGTATGGAGCAAGGAATATGGAACCGACGAATTAGGAGGCTGCTTTAAGCTTAAAGCATTGCAATCTCGTTTTCAGCAAATATTTGTAGATTTATAGGTTCATTAACCATTATGTATTTCGAAAACCAAACGAAAAAAATATGAGTGTCAAATATTCTGTAAGCCCGAACGGCGAAAAATTTCCGCTGCCGAATCCCGAGGATTATAAAGCCGAATTTGAGAATATCCAAAAACGAGTCAATCAGGAACGTGCCCTGGGCCGCGAGATAGTCGTGGTGATGGGCGTCGGATTTGTCGGCGCCGTCATGGCTGCCATTGTTGCCGATACAGTCGACAAAAAGAGCGGTAAACCCTCGAAATTTGTGATCGGGATGCAGCGCCCCAGCGCCCGCAGCTTCTGGAAAATACCGATGCTGAACCTCGGCGTCTCGCCGGTAAAAGCTGAAGACCCTGAAGTCGATCCGATGATTGCACGCTGCGTCCTCGACAAGAAAACCCTCATGGCAACCTACACTTATGATGTGCTGAAGCTTGCTGATGTAGTTGTGGTGGATGTACAGTGCGACTATATCAAGGAGGATCTGGGCAACGTGAGGTCGGGGTCCACTGATATGGCAGCGCTCGAGGCTTCCCTGGGTGTGATTGCAGAGCACATAAAGCCTGACGCTCTCGTACTGATTGAAACAACCGTGGCACCCGGAACCACCGAACAGGTTGCATACCCGATAATGAAAAAAGCCTTCAGGAAAAGAGGCATTGAATCCGATCCACTGCTCGCCCACAGCTATGAAAGGGTGATGCCGGGAAGAAACTATGTCGCCAGCATCCGCGACTTCTGGAGAGTGTGCAGCGGCATAAATGAGGAGGCAAAGAAAAGGGTTGTGAAATTCCTGAACGAAGTCCTCAATACCGAGAAATTCCCTCTGACAGTCATGGACCGTCCCATCGAATCGGAGACGGCCAAGATTGTAGAGAACAGCTACCGTGCAACCATCCTGGCTTTCCTCGATGAGTGGAGCCTTTTTGCAGAGCGAAACGGTGTAGACCTGGTTAAAGTTATCAAGGCCATTAAGGTTAGGCCCACCCACAGCAACATGATTTTCCCCGGACCCGGAATCGGCGGTTACTGCCTCCCGAAGGACGGCGGACTCGGAGTGTGGGCGTACAAACACATACTGGGTTTCGAGGATGATATTTTCAGGCTCACGCCAATGGCCATCGATATAAATGATACACGCGGACTGCATGTGGGACAACTCACACGAGACGCACTCCGCAACATGGGCCAGCCGATAGCCTCAGCCGATGTGCTGGTGCTTGGCGCCGCCTACCGTGAAGATGTAGGCGACACACGTTACAGCGGCTCGGAGATCGTGATCAGGAAACTTGCTGAAATGGGTGCCGAAATCAGGGTACACGATCCTTATGTCGAGCACTGGTGGGAGTTCGAACAGCAGGATACCTATCCTGCCGAGGGACAGAGCAAGGCGCAATTCTTCCGCAACCAGGAGAAACTGAAAGAGATACGCATCGAGCAGGATCTCGACAAAGCCCTGCATGGAGCTGAGGCGGTTATCCTTGCAGTGCCTCACTCGGCTTATCTTCACATGGACCCTGACGAAGTGGTTAAGAAAATCGGCGGTCCCGGCGGCAATAATTGACTGTTTCGGGATTCTCACCGATGACAATATCCGGAGGTACTTTCCAGCTTGGCTGCGAAGTCAAGGGTTTAGGACGCGGTCATATTCAGAGGCTGAAGGAGGAGATAAGGAAGGCCTAGGAAAATAGGGAATAGGCAGTGGAGCAGTGAGCAGAACAATGAGTGATGTGTAAAGGAATGGTGGGATTAGGGCTTTTTATAGAACGGCTGCTGCATCGGGGTGTCTTCATCACTGAAGAGTTTATACAGAACGGGGTCTTTCAGAATATCTGTAAACAGAACCGGAGTGCCGTCTACAAGTACCTGGTTATTTATGAACCTGATCCCGTGGCTGTAGTCGACATACCAGTCGACGTGCCCGCTGTAAACCGGCTGAATTGGTTTGCCGTCAGGCTTGTGCCATCCGTAGATTACCACCTTGGTGGGCTGGGTGACAAGCCGTGAGGACAGGATCACATCCTTCTTGATCCCGGCCACCAGCTGTCCGTGAGTCCCTCCCGCTTCCGCCAGCTGCTTTTCAATCTGTTTATTGTGGTCTTCAAATTTGGAAACAAGTTCGTTGGCATTGCCCACAGGGACATAATTGAACGGAGTAAGCCTGATCTCTGCAGCCCTGTAAACAGCATCGCTGACCTTTGCAGGTGATCATTGATGCACCGAAGAGGTCCGCCAGTCTCTGAGCGGTGTGCGGACTCATTGGGATGCGGCAGAAATCGGTGTCGCTGCCTACCGCCAGGTAGTCAGACATAACCTGATACTCAACGCTGTGAATTCACCCCAGAGCATCAGCAACGGAGTCCTTCACCGTATATCAGATTGCGCAGAAAACCGGGAATATTACCAGACGATACAGCCTTAAATATTTCTTCCTCACGCTCATTCAGGGGAAGAGTATCAATGCGCCTCATAAAGGCAGACCCGGACTCTGCATGACTGTCGCGTGGTGGAATATTGAGTCGGCGCAACGGCAGATTGACCTGATCGGCTATCAGTTCGGAATATGCCCGCGGTCCGAAGTAAGTATAGCCCTTCTGTTCAAGTCGGTGTACCGCTCAGCATGCTGTGAATGAAGCCGTTGCGCTCAACCTGGACTGTATGGAATATTTTGCCTTCAGGATTGGTTTTGAGAATAACCTGAGCCCTTCCCTTCAGTGCAGAGTACCATAACAGGGTGTCATTATCAGTTTTTCTGAACCGGAATGAGCCGGAGAGGTATTTCTCCATCATACGGGTGCGGTACCATGTACCGCCTGTGGGAGATACAAGCGGTTTTCCGTTGTATATCACTACACTGTCGTTATAAGCGAGTGCGCAAAGGAATTTATCTTTGCCTGATTTCAGCCATCTGACAAGTTTCGGACCGTAAATTGTGTCTTCCCATCCGTAATTGCTGTCAAGAAATGATATCCTGACTATGTTTTCCGGGATATTCTCAAAGGCGTCAAGATAGCTGAAGATGAATCTGCCGCCACCGCTGTGGCCGTTCAGGACTATCTGTGGATTCCACGCTGCAAAGATCCCGGTGACATCACTCACAATCTGCCTCACCTGTTCTTTATAATCGGGAGTATTTGCATTCCATGCCGGCCAGCTTTTCCGGCTGTTTTCAAGGTATGCCACCACAACGGTCTGATTTTTCAGTACACCTCTCAAAAACCTTGTCTGTGCTCCAATATGCTGAATATCGAAATGCCAGTCGTCGCCCTCTTTCATCTTTTTCCCGAAAGTCTGCTCAATTGTATTACCGTTGGGAAGTGCATAGATTACAAGCAGAACGCGGTCATTCGGTCCGAATCCTTCAACCGGGGCGTTAATTAGTATGCGTGTACCAGGGGGTGAATTTTCAATAACAATCTGCTGCTCGCTGAAGGAGCCTGAAGGTGTAAACCCGGGGAGTAGCTGAGCATGAAGAAGGAAAGTATTAAGGATAAACAGTATCAGAATTGCAGATTTCTTCATCTTGAGAGATTATTGCCGGGGCTGATGCACACACTTAAGTAAATGTAAAATTAAGGTTTTATTCAATAATTAAGATAAGACCACGCCCCATCCGTCGGCTGACGGACGTCTCCCCTCACGCCATTGGGCGGGCCGGCTCATTCCAAGG
Source organism: uncultured Bacteroidales bacterium (assembly GCA_963736735.1). Lineage (GTDB taxonomy): Bacteria > Bacteroidota > Bacteroidia > Bacteroidales > VadinHA17 > SR-FBR-E99. Next base: position 16,182 of record CAVTPX010000001.1, read on the forward strand.
AAAGGGAATGAAATTTAAACTGTTAAGTCTATATTTTCCTCCCCATGGATAAGGCAGAGCCCGCCTGAACCCTGTATACGCCGTCTGGCGGATGCAGGGTTCAGGGGGGAGGTGGTTAAGTTTTAGTACAATCTCAAATTCATTCAATAATTAAATAACTTTGAAAGGACAACTACCTCCGCCACGTATGATCACAGCTTTTATAAATGCAACAATATATACCGGCAGGGAAGTGATTACCGGAAAAGCCCTGCTCATTGACAATGAAACAGTAAGTGCCGTAACTGACATTAACAATATTCCGCCGGGGGCACTCACCATAGACTGTACCGGTATGAACATCGCGCCAGGCCTGATCGATCTTCAGATAGCCGGCGGAGGCGGGTACCTCTTTTCAGATAGTCCCTCAGCCGAAGCGCTGACAGCAATGACTGAGAGCATAATAAAAAGCGGCACCACCGGCTTCCTCATTGCTATGCCGACAAATTCTCCGGACGTGTACAGCAAAGCGATCAGGGTCATAAAGGAAAATCCTCATCCCGCAGTCCTTGGCCTTCATCTTGAGGGTCCTTACATCAGTTCTGCCAGGTGTCGGTGCCCATATGAAAAGTTATATAAGGCAGCCTGATGTGAAGGAGGTGGAAGCCCTGCTGAAAGAAGCTGGCGGCACCGTGAAAATGATGACGCTGGCGCCGGAGGAATGCAGCAGTGATGTGATCAGGATGCTGACTGACAACGGTGTGACAGTTGCTGCCGGACACAGTAACGCGACATACGAAGAAGCCATGACAGGTTTCAGGAACGGGGTCCGCACGGTAACCCATCTTTTTAATGCAATGTCGCCAATGCTCCACCGAAACCCGGGCCTCCCCGGGTGCGGCATTCATGAGTGATCAGGCCTGTGCGAGCATCATCGCCGACGGGATCCACGTTCATTATGACATGATTGCAATAAGCAAAAAAATAATGAAGGAACGACTCTTTCTTGTCTCCGATGCAGTGGAAGAAACCCTTAACGGGCCTTATCCCCACGTCAGGAAGAAGGACCGGTTCACGCTGCCCGACGGCACGCTGTCAGGCTCAAGCCTGTCTCTGCTTCAGGCGGTGGGCAACTGTGTAAATCACGCAGGTATCGCGACAGATGAGGCCTTGAGAATGGCTTCGACATATCCTGCAAACCTGATCGGGGAAACCCGAAAAGGTCTTATTGCACCGGGATATAAGGCTGACCTGACAGTTTTCACCGGTGATTTCAAAGTAGCCGGGATATACATTAACGGATCGGATCAATTAAATACCAGTTACCTGAATAAAAGCTGACATGGAATTGCACTGCCAGGAACAACAAAACAATTCCTGATATGGCCCAAACCGGTAAAGAACAACTCAAAAAATCCTGATATGGCGTTGCTTGGAATTGACATAGGAGGCACAAAACTGGCAGCTGCCGTTTTCACCGAAGAGGGAGAAATAATTTCACGTGACCTCACCCTTCTCGGGGAGCGCGGAGGTAAGGATGCCGGAGCCCTTGTTGCAGATACTAGTCAGAAAATTTGCTCAACCAGCAGCAGAATGACGGAAACCGGATTAAATCGATAGGCATTTCCGTGCCCGGCATTTACAGGATAAAGGAAGGCACTGTCTGGGCGCCAAATCATTCTCCGGTTGGGACAATTATCCTTTGCTGAAGAGGTGAGAGGCGTGCGCAGCACTTCCATACCGGTAACTATTGACAGCGACAGAGCCTGTTACATCCTCGGGGAGATGTGGAAGGGAAATGCCCGCGGATGCAGAAATGCAATTTTCCTGGCCGTGGGAACAGGTATCGGGGCGGGTATACTGGCTGACGGAAGGATTCTCAGGGGAGCAAATGACATTGCCGGCGCAATAGGATGGCTGGCACTCAGCAAGCCATTCAGGGATGAATATGTCAGCTGCGGCTGCTTCGAACATCACGCCTCCGGGGAAGGCATAGCGAAGGTTGCACGGGAATACCTGGCATCTGACAAAGGATATGCCGGTGTTTTGAGAAAGAAGTCAGCCGGTGAGCTGATAAATAAACCTGACGGTGAGATAACCGCTCATGATGTTTTTAACGCCTACAGCAAAGGTGACCCTCTTGCACTGAAGGTTATTAAACAAAGTACAGAATACTGGGGAATGGCGATAGCCAACCTCATCAGTCTGTTCAACCCTGAAAAGATAATCCTTGGCGGCGGTGTTTTCGGCCCTGCAGTCAGCCTGATACCTGAAATTATTAAAGAAGCCAGGCGATGGTCACAGCCCATAAGCAGCGGCCTTGTAAGCATAGAAGTTTCTGCTCTGGGCGGCGATGCAGGCGTTTACGGCGCCGGCTGGCTGGCACGGGAGAAACTCGGAAGTGGATTATAATTCAGCCATCACGGGGAAACGGCATAAAAGCGGAGGTCAGTACATCAATCATTAGGCAAGAACAGATTAGCGAATAACTATGCTGCAATAATACAGGGGAGAAAATATCTGATCATAAAACAGTTATCACACTTCAAAACCGGACCGAAATACCACAATCACTTATGTACAACAGAAAAACAGTTTTTGTCTCTGCCTGCGTCGGGATGTTGTTATTCGGCGTCTGCCTCATCACCCTCGGCTCCATAATACCGGATCTGAAAGTGAAGATAGGCCTCGATGATATTTCCTCGGGCACCCTCTTTTCAATACTTCCTTTCGGGATTCTGGCTGGTTCACTGATCTTCGGACCCTTCTGCGATAAATTCGGTTACAAGCTGATGATGGTTTTATCCGCCTTCCTCATGTTTGCAGGGTTCATGGCACTGGCGAATGTATCCTCACTCGGGTTGTTGAAAGTGAGCATCTTTTTCTTCGGGCTCGCCGGCGGTGCAATTAACGGAGCCACCAATGCGCTGGTCTCTGACCTGAGTAGTAAAGACAAGGGTGCAAATCTGAGTCTGCTCGGAGTATTTTTCGGCATCGGCGCCCTCGGGATGCCATTCATTCTCGGGCTGCTGAAGGATGTCTTCAGCTTTGAAGCCATTGTGACAACTGTCGGTTTTCTTACACTTATCGCAGGACTCTATTTCCTGTTAATAAAATTCCCGCCGCCCAAAACACTCTGGTGACGTTCCGATAAAGGAAGGTCTGAATCTGCTCAAAGACAGGACCCTGCTCCTGATAGCTTTTTTCCTTTTTTTTCAGAGCAGCTTTGAAGGTGTGATACAAAACTGGACTACAAGTTACCTCACCGAAGGACTTGCAATACCACAGAACAAGGCTCTGTTCGCACTCACGGCATTTGTATCAGGGATGGTTGTGATGAGGCTGCTTATCGGAAGCCTCCTGAGGTCAGTCGCCCCGGCTAAAATACTCATCGTTTCCTTTGCACTGATGCTTACGGCATTGCTGATTATAAAAGTAGGGAATACTTATTTTGCAGCGGTTGCAGGACTGTTTATACTGGGCACAGGAGTCGCCGGAGGTTTTCCAATCATGCTTGGATTTATTGGTGACAGGTATGTCAAGCTCTCAGGGACTGCATTCAGCATTGCTTTTGTCATCGCCCTCTCTGGAAACATGCTTGTCAATTACCTGATGGGAATAATTGCACAGAAATACGGCATTCATCACCTGATGAACATTACATTTGTACTGCTTGCCGCGATGCTGATTCTCGGCACTGCAATCTTGCGAAAACAAAAATCAGATTTGAATTAATCATCTAAATAATAAGATATTATGTTAGCAAAAGAATGGCTGTCGAACACCCGGCAGGTAATGACAAGGATTGAAGAAACGCAGACAGAAAACATCAGGAAGGCCGCCGAAGCGATGGCTGATACAATTGAGTGCGGGAGGTGGGTACACACATTCGGATGCGGTCATGCGACACTGCCCATCGAAGAGATGTACCCGCGCATAGGTGGTTTCGTCGGATTTCATCCGATGGTTGAGCTGCCACTTACATTTTTCACGAGGATAACCGGTGAAATGGGAGTCCACCAGTTCGTCTTCCTCGAGCGCGTTGAGGGCTACGGCGTCGAGATCATGAAGGGTTATAATTTCGACAGTCGCGATATAATGTGGCTATTCTCCCACTCCGGCATCAACAATGTCAATATCGACGTGGCAATTGAAGCGCGGAAGAAGGGCATGAAAGTGATAGTGTTCGGTTCCGCTGCCGAGGCGAAAGGGAAGCAGACGAGGCACTCGAGCGGCAAGACGATATTTGATCTTGCTGACATTGTCGTCGATACCTGCACCCCGATAGGTGATGCTTCGGTGACGCTGAAGAATCATCAGGACAAGATAGGCCCGATATCGACAATGGCTTTCATCACCTGCGTATGGATGACAGTTACCACGGTAGCAGAGATCCTGGCCGAAAGGGGGGTAAAACTTTATATCCATCCCTCTCACAATGTGCCGGGAGACACCACTGCCAAAGAGAGGCTTGAGGATGCTCTGGCCGAGTACAAGAGAAGGATCGCCGGAGTCTGACTTATTTGAAGCCCAGCCGCAGGCAACTGAGGTTAGTCTTTGGGTTGATAGTCAGGGCTGCCCGGGAGTATCAGACCTATCTGTTACTTTCGGCCGGCGGCAGTGTTGAGGTATTCCTCAAGCATTGTATAACCAGACCTGGCAACAGTGTTGCGGTCTTCAGGATCATCAGGGTTCAACCATTTTGAAAGTTCCCATCTGTCAGGCATGCCGTCGGCGTCACTGTCTGGCCTCTCATCGTATGTCTTCAGCTCGGGCCATCCATCGGTATTGTTCTGAGAGTCGATGATGCCTGATCCGGCACCATACGAATCACCGTAAGTGCATATGCCTGTGGCCGTCTCCCTGACAATCCGCTCATCAATCGGGTCACGCCGCGGCAGCAGTGCTCCGGCATTTTTAAGCACAAGCCTGTACGCTTTGGCAGCCTTCTGGGTCTTTACCGGCGCAAAGGGAAACGGTTCATTTACCCTTATGCCATCCGCCTCAACAAAGTCGCCCTGGACGCCGCCGTCCCAGTTGTCGCTGCTGACCTGCCGGCTGCCCGACATATAGTTGCCGCTCAGATACCATTTACCCAGCGAATCAAACGGTTCCACTATCCTGTTCACAACAGATTTTTTAGTGGCCGGGCCCGGCTTATAGTAGTTGCTGACAATATTCTGCTGACCCAGCTCGCCTCCATAGGAGCTGTTGAAACCCCAGTTGAAGATCACGTTGTTCCTGAAATCGACAATCTCAGTCTCCCTTGTTTCAGGATGGTACCGGGCGCCGCAGAAACGCGGGTTACGGCTCGTATGACTGGCGAGCAGGTTATGGTGGAATGATGCTCCCGAGCCACCCCATATCCCTCCGTAACCGTGTTCTCCTTTATAATGACCGGCATTGTACAGGCTTTCTGAAATTATGCACCATTGCATCGTAAAATTGGTATTGTCATAGAATGAGGCAGCCTCGTCAACCGACCAGCTCATTGAGCAATGGTCGATTATAATGTCCCTGCGCCTGATACCAGTAATTGCATCGGGGGGTTCCTCTGTTGCTGATCCGATTCCGCAGCGGAATCTGATATACCTGATAATAACGTTGTCAGCATCTACAGATACAGTCTGTCCCTTAATGCATATCCCGTCACCGGGGGCGGTCTGCCCGGCAATTGTCAAATCTCCCTTTGAGATTGACAGCCGTCGTTTAAGTTCTATGGTCCCTGATACGGCAAATACAATTGTCTTCGGACCTGTTTTATTGAGTGCCCAGCGAAGTGAACCGGGAAGAGGCTTCGTCACTGAATCCGTGAGGTTGGTAACAACCCAGACATCACCCCCGCGGCCTACCCGAAGTATATTTTCCGAATCCCTCAGCGCCGGGAAATGCCGGCAACTGACCGCTGACAGCCAGCGGGATTAAACAGATAAGAAACAGCAGCCTTTTCATTTCACACTCTCCATAATTCTTGAACCGTCGGGCTTCACCTTTTCAACTCTTATATTTTTCGATTTTTCTCCCCTGACGTCAATGTAATTTCCGGTTTTCCCCGGCACTTCCAGACCCTCAATTTCGACATTTCTGCTGTTGAGGAAGCGCAGTGCCGGTGAATTTTTAGTAGTCAGCCTCAGTCCTTTGATCTTGATACCGTCCGCATCGATACAGGCCATCCCGTTATCAGCTTCGATATCAATATTTTCAAGCAGCACATTCTCCAGGTTCAATTCAGGAAGCCCCTGCAGATATATACCCTGCAATGCACCTTTGCAGGTTACATTCTTTATTGAAATGTTCCGGAACTGAGGTGTCTCAACAGTCACCGGGGGGATTTCGCCTTTGGTGGTTTCAACGTTTTTACCGCTTGCAAGCATTTCCGAGACCGACAATCCCCCGTAATATAGGTTGAATGAAATAGCCTGTGTGGGAATATTTGTCATTACGATATCCGAAAAGTATATGTTTTCCACAACTCCGCCTCGCCCGCGGTTACTCTTGAAGCGAAGACCGACATCGGTGCCCATGAATGTGCATCCGGAGACCGATACATTCCTGACGCCGCCTGACATTTCACTGCCAATAGTAACGCCGCCGTGACCGTGATAGACGATGCAGTCGCTTATAATAAGGTTCTCTGTGGGCATGCCCCTCTCCCTGCCGTCGGCATCCTTGCCTGACTTGATACAGATGGCATCGTCACCCACGTCGAAATTGCTTGCATAAAGAATTGTATTCCTGCAAGATTCGATATCTATTCCGTCTCCGTTCTGTGAGTACCAGGGATTTTTCACGGTGACATTCCTGATTGTCAGATCTTCACACATCAGGGGATGGAGGCACCAGGCCGGAGAGTTCTGGAATGTCGGTCCGTCAAGCAACACCCTGTTGCAGCTGACCAGGCTTACCATTACAGGACGAAGAAAGTCCCTTATCTTCTCAAAATCAGCCTTTTTGGTGTATTGCCTGGGAACATTCATTTCGCTTGACTCCTGTGCTGCCTTATAAGACTGTGAAGGATACCATATTTCTCCGTCGTCTCCCAGAACACCGCCAGACTTCACAAGATCCTTCCACTGTGGTTCCGGCACCTTGTCTTTCTTCACCGGCCTCCAGACTTCACCGGTGCCGTCAAAAATACCCTTACCGGTAATTGCAATATTTTCAAGGCCTTTTCCGTAAATCGGAGAAATGCACCGGTAGGTGTTGAAGCCCTCGAAACTCGTCTCTATCAGCGGGTAAAGGTCCTTGTCGGGACTGAAGATTACCAGTGCACCCTCACTTGCATGGAGGTTGATATTGCTTTTCATGATGATAGGACCTGTAAGCCAGATACCCCTGGGAATAATAACCGTACCGCCGCCCTTTTCCGATACAGCGGTGATGGCATCCGCAAATGCCTTTGTATTGAGTATCTGACCGTCGTTTACGGCTCCGAAATCGGTTATTGAAACCGAAAAAGCCGGGAAAACTGGTTCGGCAATAACGGGCATGCTGAACTCCAGGTCCTTGTAATATGAAGCGGGAGCTGTCGAAACCGGGGAATCCTGAAGTGCCTTCATCCCGTTGAAGACAAGGCCTGCCACGGCCACTGCGCCTGCAGGCTGAAAATGTGTATTGTCAGAGCTCCCTTCGGGATATGCTTCGTAACGGCCGGCCGGGAAGTTCATAAAGTAATTAGAGGTTGCATATTCCTGTCCTTTCGAGCTGAAGAATTCCATGCTCAGCGAAGTCAGGTCAATCAGGTAAACGCCCAGTTCCTGTGCTACAGATCTCATTGCCCCGGGATAATCACCATGAGTGTTGCCGAGCTTTCCTTCTTCCCAGGGATAGTTACGCGCAACAGGGGTGATTAGAACGGGAATGGCTCCCCTGTCGCGTGACTGGTTGACATACATTCTCAGGAACTCCTTATAACCCGGCAGTGAAACATATCTCTCCCCTTTGGCGACAGAGGCATCATTATGCCCGAACTGAATCATTACAATATCTCCGGGCTGAAGCTGGCGGTAGATTTCTGACCACCTGCCCTCTTCAAAGAATGAACGAGTGCTTCTTCCTCCCTTTGCCCTGTCATCGATAACTGCGCTGTCTGTTTTGATAAGGTGTCTGACCAGCGGGAGTGAATCGGAGCTGAGGAAAGCCTGGAATACCTGTCCCCATCCGGTTATCGGGTACCTCCTGGTGCTGTAGTTATCCTCCAGCGAATAATCCGTCATCGTCGAATCGCCTATCAGCCACACTCTGGTAGTCTTTTTCAGATTGTCCGTTTCGCTATGCCTCACAGACGACTGCCCGGTGAAGGCAGAAAGAATACCGGCCGTGATAAACATGACAATGAATTTGCTGTATCTCATTTTACCTTCATTTTTTCTTTTCTATTCTGAACCAGTCAATGTCAGCGCTTCCGGCGTCATTTGTAATACCGTTCCGAAGGGCGAAGAACCCGATTTTCGCACCTATCCACATGCCCGGACGGGCTAAGAAGGTTTCACCGGCCCTGATGTACTTTTTTCCGTCGGTGCTGTAGCTGAATATGCAAAGTGCTGAAGAATCTACACTTACTTTCAGGAAGATCCGGGGTTCGGAAATTTCTTCTGAAAAAAGCTGTACTTCAGCGCTGCCTTTGTCGGCATCTGTGCATCTGACAACGGTAAGCAGCAATTTGCCCTCAGCCTGTTTTATTGATATGTACTGATAATCGAGGCCCATTACCAGCATACCTGCCTCCTCACCGTCAAACCTCGCGTTTAGTGTCATTGCGGTGGTGGCCACAAATTCACCCGCCGGGAATTTCTGAAGCATGAGGTTGGGGATATCCCACAAATTCCTGAAATTTTCAGGCCGGGGAATGCAGTACAGCCGGTACCAGCCTTCACTGACCATTGGAAGTCCCCAGGTAACACGGGGATTTGCGTGCCACTGCCACTGGAGACCCGGCGCCGGGTCATTGAACTCGTCACTTTCCGGGGGAGATATCTTTGGCCAGTCACCGTTAACAGCAGGTTTTTTGAAAGATGCCACCGGTTCCCCTATTCCGTCGCCGTTCTGATCCTTTCCTATGACCGGCCAGTTGTCAACCCATTCCAGAGGCTGAAGGTGTACTATGCGGCCATAGGCATCCTTATCCTGGAAATGAATGAACCAGTCTTCGCCGGTTTGTGTAGTTACCCACGCTCCCTGGTGCGGTCCGTTGATAGCACTGTTTCCCTGGTGGAGAACGATTTTTTCCTCGTACGGGACCGTAAATGCTTTTCGAGCGCAGTACCAGCTGCCATCCGTTTTTAACACCCCCTGCGGGGGCAAAGATGTAATAATAACCGTTTCTTTTATAGAATTTAGGGCCCTCAACTGTGGGGTGATCCTTGTGGCCGTCAAAGACAATTACGGCATCACCTGTAACTTTTGTGCCCTCAGGATTCATCGGGCAGACCACCAGGATGCTTTTTATCCCGGCCCTGCTTCCTGCGAATGCATGGACAAGGTATGCCCTGCCGTCATCATCCCACAGTGGCGACGGATCAATAAGGCCCTTCCCGCCCCTGACCAGCACTGGCTCTGACCACGGTCCTGACGGATCTTTAGCCTTAACAAGGAATATCCCCCGGTCAGGGTCAGGATAATAGATATAAAACTCACTGTTATGCCAGCGGATACAGGGGGCCCATACACCGCCGCCATGCACGGGCCGGCTGAAGTCTGAATCAGGCTGAAGTGACGGCAGGGCATACCCTGTGAGCTCCCAGTTCACAAGGTCTTTTGAATGTAAAACCGGAAGGCCGGGTACGCAGTTGAACGACGAAGCAGTCATATAATAGTCGTTCCCGACCCTTATGACATCAGGGTCAGAGTAATCTGCGTGAAGTATTGGATTTGTATAATAATCCGGATCCTGAGCTGCACCGTAAAAAGAAGGGCAGAGCAGGCAAAATGATATAAGGAAGTATCGTTTCAAGATGTTTCGGATTATCGGTCGGTGAGATATTACGGATTTGGGGATGTCCCTGGGGCCGGGAGAAAATCTCCCGGCCGGTCAGGACAAAAAACAAATGTAACCCAAACCCAATCAAAGTCAATCTACTGCATCCAGCGCGGGTCTCCGGCGCTGCTTTTACCTGCAAATCCCTGATCAAGGAAATGGAAGTCAAAGATTGTAACCGGATCAATCCAGAGGGCTGTTGACGCACCTGCATAAGCCGTCATTGCAGCTGTTATCGATCCGGCAACATTGATGAAATTGCTTGTATAATACGAACCGGTGTTCGACACAGACATGAGGTTATTCCTGACACCGTTTGCAAGGGCGCTTGTCTGACCGAAAATACAGTCACTTATAGTAATCGCCCCTGCTGACAGGTTGCCGGTAGTTCCGAAGTCAATAAAATATCTGGCTGACGCTGCATCCATCGTAATCCTGTCGAAAGTGCAGTTGTCCAGCACAACGCTCTGGCATCCGGCACCGCTGCCGTAGTTGATGATGCCACCGCGCAGATTGAAAACAGTGGAATTTATAAACTTAATATTTATAAAATTCCCTGTTGTGGCGCCGTTAAGAACCCCGTAATGGCTGTCAAATGCAAAATCATACATAATGCACCTGTTAAACTCCACAAGATTGATAGTCTGTCCTGCAGCGACTCCGCGCAGTCGGATGGCGCTGCGTCCGGAATTCCTGATTGTACAGTTGAGGAACCTGATTTTACCGATGTTCATAGCTGTCAGTTCCTGGTCAATGATTCCCCTGTGTTTCAGTAAACCTGCATCATCATAGGAGCAGCTGATGTCAACATTTTCAAATACAAGTGAATCGGACGGTGTCATTGCCGGATCGATATCGAACATATGGTTCCCTCCCCCGGTGTTCAGGTAAATAGTCGGAAGGTTATCAGGATACAATCCGCGTATTTTAACGCTTGACCCTGACAGTATCCGGCTCTGACAAACCGTATTTTTCACCGTTCGTCAGTATCAGGACGCCGCCTGATGAAAGGGCGTCAAGGGCTGCATTCAGGTCACCGCCGGGGGCAAGCAGGGCATCTCCTTCCAATAGAAGGTTGGTACGTCCCCTTACGAATGTGGAATTCATAAGACGGATCTCGTAATCGCCGTTTGGAACTCCCGTCATCACTTTTATGCCCGATGCAATTTCACCTGCGGTAAGAGGATATGATATTTCAGATGTTCCGTTGTAGAAAGCGAGGGCCGTGGCAGTTGTGCCGGGGGCCCAGTTTACGGTGCAGGCTCCCAATCCGGTCATAATGCTTGTATAACCTGCAAACAGGTCTTCCGGACCCGACCTGAAATCAACGGCAAGCCATTTTGATTCATCAACACCTTCAAGTGAACTAACAGCTTTTATTCTGGCTGAAAACCGTGTATCGCCGGCAGGCAATAAATATGACAGTGTTGTAATGTCGCCTGCAACATTTGCAGTATGCAACAAGTTTAGCCGGAAGAAATTCAATGCCTTCATAGATCTCAAGCACATAATTCTCGGCATTTTTTACGGCATCCCAGGTCAGTGTTACCGTTGTAATGCTGCTTATCTGAGCGCTTAATCCCACAGGGGTGAAAGCCCTGTCAAAATCAAGCTCTTCAACTATCGGGTCAATTTTTTCCTTACAGGCACTCAGGAGAAGGATTGCAAACAACCCGATGATTAATCCTGTATTTCTATATATCTTTTTCATCGATAATTTTTTAATATGGTTAGTAGCCATAATCATTAGTCAGCTTACCGTTGCTGGCATCGATAAATACCTGCCAGATAGGCCAGAACTGGTTCTGATCCGGGTTGTTGGTATAAAGCGAGGCAATTTTAGCATCATCAATCTTTGTCGGACCAGTCCATCCTAAAACAGAGTTGGGATATTCTGCCGACATATCAGCGGTTTCACCCCGGTTAAGTCCGTAAACCTGGAGTTTGGTCAGCTTCCCGTCCTCATCGGCTACAAATTTGTAGTACAGGTTTGTCGGTACATCGGCATATTCGCCGGTCTGACTGCGGAGCCTGTCCATTTTTGTCTTTGCCTCATCCATTTTGGTTTTCAGCAAATTCCAGCGGATAAGCGCCTGCTTGCGTTCCATTTCCCCGCAGAACTCGAATGCATGTTCATTAACTATAGCGCTGAACATCAGCTCTTTGCTTGACAATGCATTTACATACGCCTCTACTTTCGTTGCCCAGTCGGCCTGAGCGAATGCTCTCTGGCGGAGCTGTTTCAGGTAGGGTGCAGCTGCCGCAGGTCCGTTCAGTTCATTTTCAATTTCAGCAGCCATCAGAAGGACTTCGGCGTAGCGCATATATATTTTATTTACACCATCATCGTTTGTAGATGTAACAATACGGTCCATCCACTCATAGCGCCATTTGCCAAAGCACCAGCTGTTCAGAGAACGCAACTGCTGTTTCGAGACACCACTGACGGCGGTACCATACTGATAAGGAACACAGGTGACATCCCTTCTGGTGTCCTTTACATCGAAATCATAAAATACGTTGGGCAGGGGGCCATATACTCCTCCCTGTGCCTGGCCCGTATACTGGTCCACGCTGAGATGCCTGACGCCGTAAGTATAGAGATGGCGGCCGCGACCCTGTGCGAAGGGGATTTCCCAGAGTGATTCAAAGCCGGCAGGATCGGGATCAACAGTCAGATCCTTGCAGTTCTTTCTCCAGAGTGCTTCAAATGTTGTTTCCAGGCGCGCTTTTCCGCTGGTTATGACATCTTTACATTCCTGCAGTGCAATGGGATATAAAACAGCAACTGAGAGGTCCGGATCAGAGCTTCTTCTTATTCCGTCAGGGTAAAGGGAGAAACCCGCTGCAGCAAGGCAGAGTCGTGCCCGGAGAGCTTTGACAAATGCCCTGTTGATCTGTTCCACTGTTGCTGTTTGTGGTGTCACATTCGGCCATTCCACAAGAGTGGCAGCCTCTTCCAGATCGGTAATGAGCTGTTTGTAAATGACATCACGGCTCGATTTCGGGAGATACATTGTTTCTGAAGAGACAGGTTCGAATCTTGCTACCACATCACCCCAGGCTTTTAAAAGGTCCGCATAATAAATTGCCCTCAGAGTCAGGGCTTCACCGAGCAACTGACCCATTTCATTACCTGCAGCGGGGCTGCCATAAGTACGTATGCCCCTGATGCATATATTGGCACGTTCGATTCCGGAATACATCATTGACCAGGCATTGTTTGCCGTGTTCATATCAGTGTTTGTGGCTGAATTGACATACCTGTTCAGGTCTGTCCGGGCACCAACTGTACCCGAAGAGTTGTTCCACTCAATATCCGAGTTGCCACCATAATGCGTCAGATACCTTCCCCTGTAGGAGTTGGTCTCCCCGAACGGAACCTTGATCCCGTCAACGGCCATTGATGCCAGGGTCGGATTGGAGAAAATCAATGATTCATCCAGGGTTGACTGTGAAGGCGCTTCCAGAAAGTCTTCGCATGATACAAAAAGGCCTGCAAAGACCAGTACAAGTACATATAATATCTTTTTCATATTCACGTATATTACAGATTAAAAAGTAAGGTTTACCCCAAACAGCAGCTGCCTGCTTTTCGGGTATGCCGAATAGTCAAGTCCCGGAGTGAGAACCGTATTTCTCCTTGATGAAACTTCAGGATCGAAGCCTGAATAGTTCGTCAGGACAAATACGTTTGAGGCAGATGTGTAGATCCTCAGATTCTGGATATGAGCCTTCTTGACAATGGCTGCAGGTATCGAATATCCCACTGAAAGTGTGTTTAACCTGAGATATGATCCGTCTTCCACAGCCCAGTCACTGAATACATGCCTTGTCATATATGGAGACCACATTGTGGTATTGGCATTCATAGATGCAAGTGTAGCCGGGTCATTTACAATCACTCCGGTTGCATCCACATTTGTCCATCTTTTGCCATCGGCCATAATATCTATCATATTGCGGAACTGATACCTGGCCGTTGTGTACTCAACCTTATTGGCATTATATATATCATTGCCGTAGCTCCAGCTGAACACGGCAGACATATCGAATCCATAGAACCAGGCGTCAATATTGAAGCCGCCCGTATGGATCGGGTTTGCATTCCCAATCACAGAGACGTCAGCAATTGAGATAATGTGGTCACCGGAAATGTCCCTGAGCTTCATCATGCCCGGGCGCAATGCACCTACAACTGCCGTGGCATCGTCAACACCTTCCTTTAGAGTCCAGGTTTCTGTTACAGCGTCATAATTGAAATCAGCTACTTCGTATCTGCCTGCGGACTGATATCCGTACATCTCACCAACTGAGCCGCCTTTCGCGATCCAGTAGTCATTGCCAATTTCGGTTGATGCCCATCCGGTGGCCTGGCCAAAGTCGTTCATTGTGCCCAGTGACACAATCTTGTTTTTATTGAATCCGATGTTGAACCCTACGTTGAGTCCGTATTTTGCTTTATCAACGATTACTCCATTCAGCGCCACTTCAAGACCTTTGTTTTCGGTTTCACCCATGTTCCTGTACTGTGTATTGTATCCGGTACCGGAAACGGGGAAATTGATGAGAAGGTCTTTAGTTGTATTGATAATAGAGTTCAACATTACCGCTTAACCTGTTCTTGAAGAACCCGAAGTCCAGTACCCAGGTTGCGGGTATAGGTGGTTTCCCACTTCAGGTCAGGATTGGCCATTGTGGTTGACGGTGACCAGAAGGTTGAAAATCCGCTTATCCATGATGAGCTTCCGGCGTTGAAGAGCTGTGCTATCTGTCCTGATGGAATATTATTATTACCGGCAGTACCGTAGCTGAACCTAAGTTTAAGATTGCTGAGAGCCGGCTCAAGTCCCTTCATGAATTCTTCTTCGGAAATCCTCCAGGCGACAGCTGCAGAGGGGAAGTATCCCCATTGATTTCCTTTTAAAAATTTACTTGAACCGTCTGCCCTGAATGTTGCAGTAAACAGATATCTGCCTTTGAAATCATAATTAAGGCGACCGAATCCGGACAGCAGCTTGTTGTCAGGGTTGTAGACGTTCGAATACCTGTTCGAGAATCCCTGGTTGACAAGCTTGTAAGCCTGATCCGAAGTAAAAAATGTAGGGAAGCCCCAGACCTGGTTTGAAATGGTGTTGGAATGGGTGATTATCACCTCCTGTCCGATCAGCAGTTTGAGTGAATGACCGGAAGCTCCTAGCCACTGTTTAAAATCATAATTCAGGGTATTTGTACTCCTGATTCCCATGCTCTTATTCTCCGATGCCTCCAGGGCCGGCATATTCTGATAAAGCGCCGAAGGAGTATTTTTCACATAGTAGGTTGTTATTCCGTAGAAGCGGTCATCGTTGTTGATGTTATAATCAAGGCCTGCTTCTGTTCTGAATTCCAGCCCTTCAAGAAGCTTCCACGAGAAGCTTCCGCCCATATTGTATCTCTTTCTGAATTGCTGACGGTCATTGTCCCTCACATTATCCAGTGGGTTTGTCATTGAGTTAGAAACCTCCTCATCGTCATAGTCACCCATTGCTGTGAAAGGAATTGGTCCGAAGACCATAGTCTGTTTCACCCTTGAGTCAGTGGGAGTAGCTCCTGCCTGGTCAGTGGCACCGGCACCCAGGATTTTGGTATCCGAATAACGGAGTGAAAACGAAAGGCCTACTTTATCGTTTGGTTTGTGGTCCAGCTTAAGGGAAATATTATCACGCCTGAATGAAGATCCAAGCATTATCTCGTCACTTGTAATGCCGGCATAACCTACAGAATATTTGAATTTGTCAGATCCTCCCGAGATACTGAGATCCTGGTTAAATGTTGTTCCAATATGTCCGAAAACCTGGTCATACCAGTTGGTGCTCGGTTGTCCGGCGAACAGGTCAATATCCTGGTAGAGACCGAAAAACTTCTCATAATTATCAAGGTTGTCAGACAGCAGGGCGTATTCATACTGCCATTTGACATAATCCTCGACACTCAGTGAGTTCAGATGGTCAGCTACTTTCTTGAAACCGTAGTAAGCATTATAGTTAACCCTGGCTACTCCTTCAGTTCCCCCTTTTGTCGTAATAATAATAACCCCGTTGGCGCCGCGTGCTCCGTAAATTGCCGTTGAAGAGGCATCCTTAAGTACGTCGATAGACTGAATTTCCGACGAGGGGATATCAGAGATGCTGTTAACGGGAAAACCGTCGACAATATAGAGAGGGGAGTTATCCTGGGTGATTGATCCTCCACCGCGGATTCTGATATTGATCTCAGCATCAGGCGATCCCTCGGTTGTTACAACCTGCACCCCGGCCATCTTACCGGTCAGCGCCTCTGCGGCGGTTGAAACGGGTATACGGGCAAGGTCCTTACCCTGCACTGATGAAACAGATCCGGTGATGTCTCTCCTGTTGACGGTTCCGTAACCGATAACCACAATCTCGTCAAGAACACTGCTTGAAAAGGAAATTGCAGCATCAACGGTTGTCCGTCCCTGAACAGGAACCTCAAGCGGTTCATAGCCCACATATGAAAATACCAGTACGGCATCCGGAGGGCAGTTAGTCATTGTATACTGACCTTCAAGATCAGTAGTCACGCCGCGTATGGTGCCTTTGATGACCACATTCAAACCGATCATTTTTTCTCCGGTCTGAGCATCAGTGACCGTCCCTTTCACAGTTATGTTCTGTGAAAAGCCCGGTAATGAAATCATAAAAAGCGCATACATCAGCAAAACCTTCAGGCCGGAGAAGCCGGGCCGCCAGGTCTTTTTAATTGCATTGATTAGGTCTGTCATAGATTGAGTTATTAGGGTTGTCTTAGTACTGTTACTGGACATATATAGTTGCATAATAATTTCAGAAGCTGACAATCAGCAGCAGTGATATTGCAAGTACCAATCCGATTGAGATTACAATTATAAAAAGGTTCAGTTGCCTGATTTTACGATCTGTCCTGTTCATCATTCCGGATAATCCAGGTACAAGGTAGACCTACGTCGGGAAAAGACGTATTCAATTCTTCCCAAAGTGGAGTGTCACGCTTCCCGTGGCGGGCTTTATTTCCCAAAAAGCGGGTTTGTTTGTCTCACAGAGAAAGTAAAACGAAGTGAAATCCCCGGGTTTTCATCTGACATTCAGGGGTATATGCAGATTACTGTCTGCTGGTCAGATTTTAGGTGGTGTACCGTGCCGGCTGACATATTCAGAAGCGCTCATTCCGAATTCACGGTGAAAGCATTTCCTGAAGTGTGAGAGGTCCTTGAATCCGACAGTGAATGCAATCTCGGTAACAGTCATTTTCTTTTCAGTCAGCAGCTGCGCCGCCCTCTTCAGCCTGATACTGCGGACGAACTCCTTGACAGTCATATTCGTAAGCGCACTAAACTTGCGGTAAAGCTGCATCCTGCTTACCCCGGCTTCAGTGGCAAAGAGCTCTATGTCGAAGTCGGGGTTGGATATATTCCTTTCCACCACCGTCATTGCCTTCTGCAGAAACCTGTCATCGGGAGATGAAACTGTAACATCCGAGGGTCTCAGGATCAGCTCCCGGGTATATTTTTCCTTCAGCGCTCTTCTTACCGAGAGCATATTTTCGATTTTGGTCTGAAGTACTGAGATGTCAAACGGTTTTGTGACATAGTCATCGGCTCCGCTTGACAAACCTTCCATTTCGTGCTCCCTTGAGTGAAGTGCCGTCAGTAGCAGCAGGGGTATGTGAGATGTCCTTTCGTCTTTCCTGATGCGCCTGCAAAACTCCAGACCGTCGACATCAGGCATAAGCACATCGCTGATAATTACATCAGGGATGACTGCCACTGCGGTGTCCCATCCCTCCTGGCCATTCTTCGCTTCATACACCGAATAAAATGATTCAAAATGGCTACGGATAAAATAGCGTACATCGGCATTGTCCTCAACAATCAGCATTATGTGAGCATCTGCCTTTATATCCTTTTCAGCGGCCACTCCACTCAGCCCGGAAGCCGGTGTTGATTTCCGGTTATCAGTGGCGGAGTCAACTTCCTGTTCGGCTCCGGGTTCTGTTTCAAACGGAAGGCGGACTGTAAATTTTGATCCTTTTCCGGGTTTGCTATGAAGATAAACAGTCCCTTTGTGCAGACTCACAAGCTCCCTGACAAGTGAAAGGCCTATACCGGAACCTGTACTCACATTTTTTGAGTCCACCCTGAAGAACCGGGTGAAAACCTTCTCAATATTGTTCTGTGAAATACCCTTTCCGGTATCCTTAACAGAGATCTCGATAAACTGTTTCTCCGGACCGTAATTCAGGGTTTCCTCCTCGTCAGAGGCAAATACAAGAGACAGGTGCACGGTGACTGTTCCTCCTTCATCAGTGAATTTCAGAGCATTTGAAAGAAGATTGTTGAGAATCGTTTCGACTTTATCAGGATCAAAGAGTGCGATGATTTTCTTTTTAAGCGAACTGAATTTCAGTGTAATCTGCTTCTCTCTGGCATAGTCCTCGAATGATTTTACTATGTCAGCGACGAGGCTGACCATGTCAGCCGTTGTCACCTCGAGCTTGAGGTTTCCGGTTTCAAGCCTGCGGAAGTCGAGCAATTGGTTTATAAGCCTGTCAAGCTGTTTTGTGTTCCTGTAAACAAGTGAAAGGTGCGCGGGAACCTCTTCAGCAGGCACCCTGCCGGCTACCAGTTTTTCCAGTGGGACCGAGAATAAGGGTCAGAGGTGTCCTTATCTCATGGGATATATTTGTGAAGAGACGCAGTTTCAGCATATCCATCTCGTGAAGGTCCCTCGCCTTTGTCCTTTCTGTGACAAGCTCATTCCTGATCTTTTCACGGTTCAGGATAAAACGAATGAGGAAAAAGAAGAGTAAACCTATGAAGAGGATCATCAAGGTACGGAACCACCATGTAAGCCAGAAAGGCGGTAACACTGTAATGCTGAGCACAAGCTCCTCGCCTCCTGAAGGATTTCCCGGCATTATCTTTCTGACTCTCAGAACGTAATCATCAGGATTAAGGTTGGTATACGTGACACTTCTCGATGTTCCGGGTTCACTCCAATCCCTGTCAAACCCTTCCAGAAAATAAGAATAGAGGCAACTGTTGCTGTTTACGAAATCAAGTGCCGCAAACTGCAGGGTGATTACATTCTGATCATACTCAAGGACCAGGTGTGATGTTTCCGATATACTTTTCCGGAGAATTGATTTCCTTTCATCACCTATAGGAACTGGTCTGTTAAATATCCTCAGTTCAGTAAAGACCAGCGGGACATTGTAGTTCTTCATCAAGAATATCCGCCGGGTTGAACATATTAAACCCTGAAATCCCTCCGAAAAGCAGTTCACCGTTTTCAGCCTTATAGGCAGCACCATATGTGAACTGGTTGTTCCTCAGCCCGTCCCTGCCGGTAAAATTCCTGAACTGCTCCTTTTCGGGATCGAATCTTGAAAGCCCGTTGGAGGTACTTATCCAGAGCCTGTTGTTGTTATCCTCAAGGATACACAGTGCCTGGTTGTTTGCCAGACCATTGGTTTCATTATAGTATTTTACTGCTCCTTCCGATTTGGAATAAAGTGCAATCCCCTTATCAAGTGTTGCAATCCAGCATCTTCCTCGGGAATCTTCAAGGAATGACCTTGTATGGTCACTGAAACGGCTTATAGTCTCGTTTTCCTGATCATAATATTATCAACCTCGTCTGTTGTGCCGATCCAAGGTTATTATCTGAGTCTGTGCTGATCCAGTTTACCTGTTTATTACTGACAAGGTCGGGATAGTGAATAAAAGTACCGGTGGCGGGATTAAACAGGTCGATCCCGGCAGACGTGCCTGTCCAGATGCCTCCGCCCTTTTCTCTGCACAAGGCCCAGACGCGGTTATCGGAAAGGCTTCCCGGGTCACCGGGAATATGCCTGTAATGTTTCATTTTCCCGGTAGCGGTATTCAATACATCAATACCGCCCCAGAAGGTTCCAATCAGCAGGTTGCCCCTTCCGTCAGGAAGCAAAGCCTTGATACAGTTCTGGGAGATGGAATTCGGATTGTCCGGATTTAGCTGTCAGGTATTCGAATCTTTCAGACTCAGGATCAAAAATGTTTATCCCTCCGTCTTCCGTGCCAATCCATATCCGGTCTCTTTCATCTATCCAGAAAGCATATAAGATACTGCTGTTCAGATAATGGTTGTCATTGGGCAGAGCACTGTAATTCCTGAAGACCTGCTTGCTCTTAGCCAGAAGATTCAGTCCGCCCCTGGTTCCGATCCATGTCTCACCGCGGGCATCATGGAAAATATCGAGCACTGAATTGTTGGCAAGGCTCCTGGCATCCCTGTCGTCATGCCTGAAAAAACCCGTGACACCCTTTGATTTCGAATAGACATACAGACCACCCCTGGTTCCGATCCAGTAATCGCCGAGTAATCCCCCGGAGATAGCTCTTACAGTTTCAGTACGCTCATAATACGGTCCCAGGTCCGGATGGCTGAGAATACGGGTCGCGGGGTCGGCAATCAATAAACCGTTGGAATAGGTCCCGATCCAGAGAAGACCATCGTCATCCTGAAATATTTCAAGGACCTCCCTGGACTGTTCATTTTCTGAAGGTATGGCGACAGACTCAATGCTGTTCTTATCAGGAGAATAGACAAAAAGTCCGGTAGTTGTTCCTATCCATATCTTGCCGTACCGGTCAATCTCTATAATCCTTATAAAACTGCCGGTGAAGTCTGAGCCCTGACATCGGCAGCCGGGCCGATGTCAGTCAGGTTGCCTGCAGTATCTGCTTTAAACAGGTTTCTGTCGGTTCCAATATAAAGGTTTCCCGAACGGTCCTCTGCAATTGTATTCACAGATACTTCCACCGATTTAAACCGTGGATGGTTCTTATACGGATGCCGGAAATTCTCCTTTTCACGGTCCCAGACATTCAGTCCTCCGTTCTCCGTTCCTATCAGCAGATTGCCCCTGCTGTCCTCGAAGATGACCCTGACAAGGCTGCCCGAAAGGCTTGACGAATCAGCGGGATTATGGATAAAATTCACAAAACGGTACCCGTCAAACCGGCTGACCCCCTGGCTGGTCCCCAGCCATATCCATCCCCTGCGGTCCTGGTAAATACACTGTACCTGGTTGTTCGGCAATCCGTCCTCCTGTGAGAAGTAATCGAAACTCATGACATTCGCACTGCCCCTGTCAGTGCATAATGCGGAGTTCACCGGCAAGATGGTATGCCAGCATCAAAAAAATCAATGCCTTCCGGGTAACAGGTATGTGTTTAAAAAGGTTTGGCATTCCTCCGGATTCGGTTGCACTAAATTTAATGGTTTTCATCAGAACTCCAAGATTCAAATCCGCCAAATCGGTAAGTGACTTATACTGATTTAATAATCAGAACATATTTACTATCTTGGTACCTGAACCTGATCATTAAAGTTACCACAGGAAAATGAGTGAGGAGATCCTTCGGGCACTGATGGAAATGTTCGCCCTGATAGTCAAACAGGACGGAGGAATGCTTCAGGGTGAAAAGGATTATGTTTCGGGCTTTCTGACCAAACAGCTTCCGCACAAGAGCGCTGATGAGTATATGCAGCTCTTTCTTGACAATGCCGGACCGATCCAGGAGAAAGGCTACAAGTTAACCGGAGACACTCCTTCAGTAAGGGACTCAGTCAAGATCCTCAACATTTGTAAAACCATCAATAAGACCCTGACCCAGGAGCAAAGAATTATCTCTCTCATAAGGGCCTTTGAACTCATTGATTCTGACAAGCAGTATACGCCTCAGCGTATGAACATTATTAATACAATCGCCGAGGTGTTCAGGGTCTCAACAACAGAATTCAAATCCATCTGGGCTTTCATAAGGGAAGAGGAAAAGGGTAAATTCATTGACCCGTCAATGATTGTTATTGACACAACTGACCACATCCTTAACGAACAGGCAGAGTCAGGATTCATTGTTTTCCTCAAGGTCCAGAGCGTCGGTCTCTATTTTCTCAGATGTTTCACAAACGGTACCACCCTGCTTAACGGGATGCCGATAGTTAACAGGAAAATATACACATTCGCTCAGGGCAGTTCTGTGTTGAAGCCTCCGTCCACAACTATTTATTACAGTGATGTGTTATCCAGGTTCACTCCTGATGCACATATACACAGGCTGACATTCGTAGCTGACAGGCTCACTTTTCTTTTTCCAGATGGTGTGCCTGCCGTCACTGATCTCAGTTTCTCTGCCGGAGAAGGCAAGCTCATAGGAATAATGGGAGCCAGCGGGACGGGTAAGACCACGCTGCTCAACCTCCTCAGTGGTCTGGCCAGACCCACTTCGGGTGATGTCAGGGTAAACGGGATATCTATCTATTCTGCCGGAAAGGCACTTGACGGCGTCATCGGCTTCGTCCCGCAGGATGACCTGCTTGTGGAGGAACTTACGGTATCTGAAAACCTTAGTTACGCTGCCGCCCTCTGTTTTGCAGGAAAAAGCAGGGATGAAATCAGGGAAACAGTGAACCAGATGCTTCATACCCTGGGCCTTTTTGAAAAGAAGGATCTCCGCGTCGGGTCTCCCCTTAACAAGGTTATAAGCGGTGGTCAGCGGAAGAGACTCAACATTGCCCTCGAACTTATCAGGGAGCCTTCGATACTTTTTCTTGATGAACCGACATCCGGACTTTCCACCCGCGACTCCGAAAATGTAATGGACCTCATCCACGAGCTGACACTGAAAGGCAAGCTTGTAATCACTGTAATTCATCAGCCTTCCTCCGAAATTTTCAAGGGGTTTGACAAGGTCCTCATCCTTGACAGCGAAGGGCAGATGGTTTATTACGGAAACCCCATCGAGGCTATTGTCCACTTTAAAACGCTTGACGCCCAGATAAACAAGGATCTTGGTGAATGCCCCTCATGCGGCACTGTCAATTCAGAAACGCTTTTCAGTATACTTGAAACAAGGGTAATTGACGAATTCGGGCACTATACAGAAAAGCGGAAGGTATCACCCGGTGAATGGGCTGACGCATTCAGGAAACGGAACCCCGTTGAACCCTCCGGGGAAGAAACTGCTCCGGCACATTCGAACCTTCAAAGACCCGGCCGGCTTAAGCAGTTTGCAATCTTTCTTTCAAGAGACATAAGGAGCAAACTGGCCGACAGGCAGTACATACTTCTGACCCTGTTTGAAGGGCCTGTTCTCGGTCTGATCCTCTCCTATATAATACGATATATTGCTGACCCTTCGTCGGATATCTATATTTTCCGCGAGAATGAGAATATTCCAATTTTTATCTTTATGTCAGTGATAGTGGCTCTGTTCCTCGGTCTTACTATAAGCGCCGAGGAAATATTCAGGGACAGAAAAATACTCAGGCGTGAGCATTTCCTGAACCTCAGCCGCAGCAGCTACCTCCTGGCCAAGATTGGTGTGCTGGTTGGCATATCAGCACTGCAGACTCTGCTTTTTCTCACTGTGGCAACCCCGATTCTTGACATCAGGGGTCTCTTTCCTGAATACTGGCTGGCACTTTTCACAACGGCCTTCTGTGCAAACATGATCGGCCTTAATATTTCTTCCGCTTTTAATTCTCCAATCACAATCTACATTGTCATTCCACTGCTGATGATTCCAATGATGGTGCTCAGCGGAGCAATGTTTCCATTTGACAAGCTAAACAGGCGTATCGGAAGCGTTGACAAAGTACCTTTCATTGCGGAAATTATGCCTACCCGATGGACCTATGAAGCGCTGATGGTAAAACAGTTTACCGGAAACGAGTACGGGAAGAGGGTATATGACCTGAGGAAGCAGATAAGCCTTTCTGATTTCAATACAATATACCGTATTCCGAAGATAAAAGATGCGCTTGAAACAACTGTTGAAAATCTGAGTAGAGATGGCCGGGTGCCTCCCGGGGAGCCGGAAATTCAGCTGCTGAAAAATGAGATCACCAGATTGGGGAAAACAGGTATTCTGACATCCTTTCAGGGGCAGGATTCTCTTACCCCTGAACTGTTCTCATTGGCTCTGGGTGAAAGGCTAACCAGGTGGATCACGGATGCCGAAAAGGAATTTACAAGACAAACCAACAAGGCTGACCTGCAGCTTGACAGTTACATAAGTGACAACAAGGAAGAGCTTTCAGTACTGTACAATGCATATCACAATGATATGCTTGAGGAAATATTGAGGAAGGTCTATGAGAAGAACAAAATACTTGAATACAAAAACCGGCTCATCCAGAATGTAGACCTTATCTATCTCGAACCGGAACCTGCGGGACCCCTGAACTTCAGAACATACTTCATGGCTCCTGTCAAGAAGTGCCTCGGCATAACTGCCGATACCTTTACTTTTAACATATTTATCGTACTTCTGTCAACCGTATTTCTTTACATTTTGCTCTACTTTGAAGTGCTTAGGAAGATAATTGCCTTCATGGAGGGTGTCAGGCGTCAAAAAAGATGATTAAATCAAATGGATTGGCCAATTTTCTTACATTTGTAAATAAAGTTACATACCTGATGACAGGAAACATTACAAAGCTGTTTGCAGTCTTCCTGCTGGTTTTTGTTTGCTCCTGCAGACAAAATGTTGTAAAGCAGGGCAGTCTCAACTTTCCTGTAGCTGACTCTGTCCCGGATTCGGAAGCGGAGAAACTCAGTGATGAAGCAATCGCCGACATAGTCCAAAACATCTCTTCACCGGTTGAAATCGCAGCTCTCCTGCAGTCGATGGATGTTCCTTTCTCAGCCGGTTATCTTGCTTCTACAATCGGAGCGGAAAAGTTAACTACCAATTTCCAGAAAGCTGTCATGCTCGGAATTTACGGAGCTGACCTCGGCTATCTGAACATGTATGAAAAGACCGGAAATTCAATTGAGGTACTTTCAACAATCAAACGTCTGGCTGACGGACTAAGAGTAGGTCAATATTTTGATTTTGAGACGCTTAAAAGACTCTCTGTAAATAGCAGCAATCTTGATTCACTGCTTTTCCTTTCCGTAAATTCATATAACAAAATCGATAATTACCTCAGGGAAAATGGCCGGGGATCGGTTTCAGCGCTTATGATAGCCGGAGTATGGATAGAGGGCCAATACCTGGCCACCCAGGTTTCTGAAAAATATCCTGACGAGGTACTCAGAGACAGGATAGGAGAGCAGAAGATCATATTGAATGACCTTCTTATGCTGTTAAGGCCTTACAGGGCGACAAATACCGAATATGCATCGTTCTATGCGATGATGGAACAGATGAGTGCCGCTTACCGTGATATTCGCATCACTTACAGGTTGGGAGAGCCTGAAACTGTCGAACAGGACGGACGCCTTGTGATGATTCAGCACGAAGAGAGCATTGTAGGGATGACGGATGAACAACTGTCAGCGATTGTGAAGATGTCTCTCGAAATTAGGAATAAATTAATATCAGGTTTATAAGATGAGGCACAGGTTTATATTTCTGGCTGCAGCCCTGGCTCTTGTACCGGTGATCACAATGAGTCAGCCGGCATCTGATGACCTGGTAAGCAGGTGCGTTCTTGCCGCAGGTGATAATACGACTTACCTGAAAGATTTTCGCGTGCAGCTGCCAAAAACTTCGGACAATGGTGCGGTACCGGTGCATAAAGCAAATATGTACCTCCTGAAGAATATGAAGTACAGGTTCTCCCTCTGCAATGCCCCTGATTCAAACGGAGAACTGGTTATAACAATTTATGACCAGGGCAAGGAACTTATCTCCTCACTTAACAGGAGTACCGGCAAAAAATACAGTTCCGTCGATTTCATTTGCAATAAGACAGGCCTCTATACCCTCTGGTTCGGATTTGAAGGCGGGGCACAGGGTTCAGGAATAGGTGTCGTTTCGATGATCAAATGATCAGTCGGGCCAGATCCTTGAAATTATAAGCATTACCACCATTGCCCACAGCAGGATCTCGGCAATCCTGGTCCTTTTCGTAAACGAAAAGTAATTGGCTGTAATGTAAGCCGTCGGTATGGCTCCGATTGCAATCATCTCTACAGATACTGAAGGGAGGACGAAATAAACAGCGATGCTGATTACAAGCATCCAGACAAGCATTGAAAAAGTCTTCCTCGATTTGATCTTTTTTGAAGACATCTCAGGGATGAGAGTGACGATTCCAGGTAAGAAATTAAGGAAGACAACTGCCACCAGGATTATTAAAGTTCTGCTCCAGACTACCGTTGGAGCCTCATTGAACAGGTTGCTGTAAATTACCTCTGTCAGCTCGCCGGGATCTTTGCCGGCAAGGTACCATACCGCATAAAACAGGATCCATGGAAGCAGGGCCCCTGCAACAGTCAGGGTTATTTCCCTTATGTCAGCTGAGCGAAGCACAAGCGTGCCAATCAGTGCCAGCAGTATGAACCAGACTGCTCCGGCATAAAAGAGTCCTCCCGCTGAGATAAGCATTGCAGCGTCGAAAAAATTATAAGCGATACCATCATGACGGTAAGACTCAACCATCCTCCAGAGCCCGGACAGGATAAGAATTGCAGCCGGAAGAGCAGGATTAAGAACCATTTGGCCCGGGAAAACAGAATAAAGCAGAATATAAATAAATGCAGGGAGGTAAGTACGGCGGTTAATAAAGAAAACCGATGTGTTGAACCTGACCATCATAATGATCAGCAGTACAGTCATTATCAGCGAAAAAAGCACTGACAGAACCGGTAAACCCTGAAATAAATCGAGTATCGCCGACCATAAAGGCATTATTTTGTCTTCCCCGGCACCTGATACAACCGGAGGATTAATAAAAAGACCGGTCCAGAGTGCCCCCGTGAAAAGCACTATAATTATTACCGGGATTAGTCCCGAGTCTTTGAAAAGTCTTATCAGCATTAGCTTTTTGTTCTCAGGTCAAATCCTATGTCACTTCTCATGTACACTCCGTCAAAATGTATCAGTGAGGCGCTTCTGTAACTTTTCTTAAGGGCCTCATCCATATCAGTCGCGGTTGAGGTGATTGCCATCACCCGTCCTCCGCTGGTTACCAGCTTTCCACCGGAATAACCTGTGCCTGCATGAAACAGGGTACTCCCGGAAACAGCTTCATGTCCGGTTATTTCAAGCCCCTTTTTATATTCTTCAGGGTATCCCGGAGAAACAAGCATCACAGTCACAGCGGTTTTGCCACTTATCTCAATTGACTTTTCACTGAGGTTACGTCCGGCGACGCCGGTGAAAAGCTCAAGTATGTCGCTTTCTATCCGGGGCATTACAACCTCACTTTCAGGGTCCCCCATGCGGGCATTGTACTCGATGACCCACGGTTCGCCGTCAACATTCATTAGACCGAAGAATATGAATCCCCTGTAGTCGATCCCCTCTGCCTTCAGTCCCTCAACAGTCGGGATAATAACCTTCTGCTCTACCTTGTCCATGAATGCCGGTGTGGCAAACGGAACAGGAGAGACCGCACCCATGCCTCCCGTGTTATTGCCGGTATCTCCTTCTCCTATTCTCTTATAGTCCTTGGCTTCCGGAAGTATCTTATAAGATGTTCCATCAGTTATAACGAAGACTGAAAGTTCAATTCCGCTCAGGTATTCTTCAATTACAACCTTGCTGCCTGCTATGCCGAAACGGCCGCCAAGCATGGATCTAAGTTCAGTCAGGGCTTCGTCGTAATCATTCAGGATGAGCACTCCCTTTCCGGCAGCAAGCCCGTCTGCCTTAAGTACATACGGCGGCTTAAGAGCTTTAAGGAACCCTGCTGCCTCATCAATCTTATCAGCAGTAAACGATTGATAGGCCGCCGTGGGGATATTATGACGCATCATGAACGCCTTTGCAAAATCCTTGCTGCCTTCGAGCATCGCTCCTTTCCGGTCAGGGCCGATTATACTGACATGAGCCAATGATGGATCTGCTTCGAAATAATCACGAATACCTTCTACCAGTGGAGCTTCGGGACCGACAATCACCATTTCGATGGCTTCTGCCAGCACGGCCCCTTTTACAGCTTCAAAGTCAAGAGGATCAACAGGAAGATTCACCGCAATCGAGCCAGTACCCGGATTGCCCGGGGCAACAAATATTTTCAGAGGCTTTTTGCTCTGTGACAGTTTCCATGTAATTGCGTGCTCGCGACCCCCTGATCCCAGAATAAGAATATTCATTTCTTAGATTTCATTCTCTCTCCAAAAATAATATTTCATCCGGAATAACTCACCTGTGCAGAAAAGAATCGTCAAGTGCAGCGAAAGTGTAACCTCCGTCAAGTGAAAAACTTATGAAATCCCCGAGAAAAGTCAGTGAATGAGACGTTGGGGTATCGTGAAGAACAACCACGGAACCCGGTCTGACATTACGCCTTAAAATGGTCTGTGAAGCTTCGGAAGTCAGCTTCAGATCAAAATCATAGGGCATTACATCCCAGAATATAATCCTCATTGACCGTTCCAGTATTTTGTACTGTCTCAGGCGCAGTCTCCCGTACGGAGGTCTGAAGAGGTTACTGCAGGTAATATCCCTGCCCCTGAAGATATCGGAACAGTACTCTCTTACCGGTGTTGTAAGTCCGTTCAGGTGTGAGAACCCGTGGTTGCCAACAGTATGGCCTTCCGAGGCTATTCTTGCAAACAGGCCCGGCGAATCAAGTACTTTCCTTCCGGTACAGAAAAATGTGGCCGTGACTCCTTTCTTCCTCAGTATGTCGAGTATCAGGGGTGTCGAAACAGCATCCGGGCCGTCGTCAAAAGTAAGGAACAGCTTACTGCCGGACCCGGGGATCCTGAAGATTGCATCAGGATAAATAATACGGGCCGGGAAGGGCAGCCTTACCTGCCTGATCATCTCACCGGAATTTTATTATAGAACCTGTTCAGCTCATTGCCGGCCTTTCCTGCCAGGGCATCGAGGCCGGCAGCAGTGGCAAGGTTATATACTTCATAGAGTGCCTGCAGTGAAACGCCGGCCTGAAAATCGAGACCGTACATTTTCCCTTCCGGTAATGTTTCTACAAAAGCAAGTGTGCTTACTGAATTGCTCGAGGATCGTTCCCAGAAGTTCTTCTGCTTCGCGAACCCTTCCGGCCATCAGCAGTCCTTCTACCAGATCCAGACTGAAGTAGTCATACGGCATCTTGGAAGGCGGGACTATTGTCAGCCCCTTTTTCGCAACGGCGGCAGCCCTTAGTGTATCTCCTTCAGAGGCCAGGTATTTTGACAGACGGCCGAACTGCCTTCTGAAAATATCGAACAGCCTGCGGTTGTTCTCGTCAAGATATACATCAGGGTCTTCAGCATTTCCCCACCTGAACCTGTTCATCATGTTCTCGTACATCTCGTCAGGATCAACCATTCCGGTTTCTCCCGGTGCAGGTTTGTCAATTGTGACGGGACTGACCCTGAATGCCATTCCCTCGAGGACAAAGTAGTTTTCAAGACCGATGTATTTGGATCCGGGCACCGTAACTGCATAATATAGCGGCCGCTTCCAGTCGTTTCCGGCCACAATATCCATAAGTGCAAGGTCATCCTTAGATGCCATAGAGCCCTTGTAGGTCCATATCATCGGACTTACCATTCTGTCTGAATGGTAAGGCCTGACAACTCCCTTGCTTATCACTCCTGCAGAATCGACGTCAACGACAAACTGCTTTACAGGGATGAAGTTGTAGAAATCACCCCTGCCAGACAGGTCAACTTTGGCCTTCGGGTCGTCAGACCCTGCGAACTCCACCACCTTCTTAATGTTATATGGTTCCTTTACCAGGTCTTCTACAGGCAGCTGTACACGCTCACCCTCAACATACTTTTCGTAGGGAAGGGTAAATGGCAACGGGTCAGACTCGAAGGCCTTCCGGCTCATCGTTTCGATATAGAATCCGCTCTGCAGGTAGCTGAGGTTAGCTACGCGGACATCGGTGCGGAAGCCTTCGACATCCTGGATATACCAGAGCGGAAATGAGTCATTGTCACCGTATGTCAGAAGAATTGCATTTTCATCGGTGGAGCTGAGATAGTTTGAAGCAATGTCTCTGGCAGTGTATCTTCCTGACCTGTCGTGGTCATCCCAGTTGCGAGTGATCATCAGCAGGGGCACTACAGCCAGTAGCAAGGCGGCAGGAGCCAGGGCAGCAATTTTCTCATCTGCATGTTTTTTAACCAGGTCAAAGAGCATCATGACGCCCATTCCTATCCAGATTGCAAATGCGTAGAATGAGCCTGCATAGGCATAGTCACGCTCCCTGGGCTGGCTCGGATACTGGTTCAGGTAAACAAGTATCGCCACACCGGTCATTATGAAGAACAGTACCGTCAGCGAGAATCCCTTCCGGTCACGCCTGTACTGCCAGTACAGCCCCGCAAGTCCTGCAAGAAACGGAAGAAAGAAATATGTGTTACGCGCAGGATTGCTTTTTGAACTTTCAGGGAGCAATGCCTGGTCGCCGAGTCTCGCATTGTCAATGAGTGGTATACCTGAAATCCAGTTTCCGTCCATCACATTGCCGTTCGCCTGCTGGTCATTCTGCCGCCCCACAAAATTCCACATGAAGTATCGCATGTACATCACTCCCACCTGGTATCTGAAAAAGAACCGGAGATTCTCGCCAAAAGTGGGTATGACAAGCTGCTCACTCTCTCGGCCAGCCTGAACAGTGACCTTCCTCCCCTTTATCTTACCCCAGTATTCATACTGCTTAATATGATCAGGATCAGCACTATACATTCTTGGGAAGAGAGTCATGAACCTCTTGTCATATTTGTATTCCGGATAACGGTAGGGTATATACTTGCCACCCTCTTTATTGTATCCTGCTATCTTGTCATTTACACTGACTGCCGGAGCGGAGTAGTACTGACCATATATAAGCGGTGTTCGTCCGTACTGTGTCCTGTTTATGTAAAATATGAATGAGAAGACATCTGACGGGTCATTCTGATTCATTGGCGGATGGGCGTTTGCCCTGATAATAATTAGGGCGAATGAGGAGTACCCGAGAATAATGACTGCCGCCACTGTAAGAATATTGTTAAGTACAATTTTGTTCTTCCGCAGTGAATACCAGATGCCGAAAATTATAATTCCAATTAGCAGAACCAGATAAATATATAGTCCTGTATTATATGGAAGGCCTATTGTATTGACGAAGAAAAGCTCGAACCAGCCGGCAACGTCGGCTACCCCGGGAATGAAAATGAAGTTGAGTATTCCGAGAATGACGAATGATAAAAGTACAGCCTTGATAACTCCTGCCGGTGACAGCGGGTATTTTCTGTAATAGTACACCAGGACGAGCACCGGCAGCGTCAGAAGGTTAAGCAGGTGCACACCTATTGAAAGTCCCATCAGGTAAGCTATCAGTATTATCCAGCGGTTTGAGTGAGGTTCGTCCGCCTCGTCATACCAGCGAAGCATGGCCCAGAAAACAACCGCAGTAAAGAGCGAGCTTGTGCCGTAAACTTCGCCCTCTACGGCTGAGAACCAGAAGGTGTCAGAGAAGGCATAGGCAAGTGCTCCTACTGCACCCGATGCTATCACGGCAAGTGATCTGCCGCCTGACACGCTAAGGTCATCGCCTGTTGCCATTCTGACAAGGCGGGTGATAGTCCAGAAGAGGAATAGAATTGTAAAAGCGCTGGCAAAAGCCGAAAGAATATTCACCATCATGGCCACTTTTGAGGTGTCGGACCCGGCAAACAGGGTGAAGAAGCGCCCGAGAAGAAGGAAGAACGGAGCCCCCGGCGGATGACCTACCTCGAGACGGTACGAGCAAAGTATAAATTCACCGCAGTCCCAGAAGCTGACCGTCGGCTCAATTGTAAGAAGGTACACGAACAGGGCTGCAGCAAATACAAGCCAGCCTGTGATATTGTTCCACTTTTGGAAGCCCTTGAACATATTCAGTTATTTAGTTAATTCATTTATTATGAATCGCCAGGGTTTGCTGATCCAGGGTTCCCCGGCATAATCTATTCCCACCCGCGGTCCGGCCATAAGCAGCGGCCTTCGTTCTGTCTCCTCAAGCCATATTCTCTCTGACACAGTCAAATCTTCTCCGTTGAATGATCCGTCTGTTCCTGTACCCTTTGTCACACGACCGGGACCGGAATAAGGGGCTGCACCTCGTATCAGAACAGCCTGCGGATCATCCTTTGCGCCTGTAACTATGTTCATCATCCAGTGCATTCCGTATACCAGGTACATATAAAGATGTCCGCCCTCTGCAAACATGATTTCCGTGCGGCCGGTGCGGCCCTTGCTGGCGTGACAGGCTTTGTCATCCTTTCCAAGGTAGGCTTCGGTCTCTGTTATCATATACCTCGCCGGCGCCAGCCCGGGCCGTGCCACAACTATTTCCATCCCCGGAAGTTTCTGCGCCACGTTGACTGCATCACTGAGAAAGAACTCCCTCTCCACTCTTGCCATTTTCGCCGCTGGTCAATATTTAACTTTCCCGGGATATGAATCCCACTTTGCGAATACTATTTCTCCTTCTGCGACCATCGCTCTCTCCATCAAGATACTTCTTTCCGCCGGTGGCAGGGCTATTTCGCGGTAAATCAGCTCATCGCTGAAGCCGGCGGCGGCGGCCATGTGGCGGTCGGCCGCGTAGACAACGCGCCTGATGCCAGCCCAGTATATTGCGCCGAGGCACATGGGGCAGGGTTCACAGGAAGAATATATGACACAGTCGCTGAGATCGAATGTCTTCAGAGCCGCCGCCGCCTGCCTGATGACTGTAACCTCGGCATGTGCCGTTGGGTCACTGTCTGGCACAACCCTGTTGCCGGAAACCGATATGACCCTGTCTTCGCGAACAACAACTGCACCGAATGGTCCCCCGCCTTCTGAAATATTGGCAGAAGCCGCCTCCAGGGCCATAGAAAGGTACTTTTTATCCTCGGGAGTCATTTGCGTTTTCATCTTCAACTGTCAGAAACAGGGTGTAAAAATACGAAAAGAATGTGGCTCCCGTAAATGAACTGAAAGTATCATCATTGAACATAGCCAGGAAAATGATCGAAATGAAGACGGCAAAGAGGTAGCCGTTCCGGTTCGGACTGATCAGCCAGGGGATTAGCATCAGGGCGAGGGCGAGGAACATCCCGGGAATGCCGAAGGTGACTGCAAATGAAAGATACTGGTTGTGAGAACGCATTCTGTATCCCTCGGTGAGAGGAGTATTGTTATTATTGTACTCATTTATATATGCATTCCTCACATCGCCGGTGCCGGTACCGGTCCACGGATTCTTTTTAATAATACCTGTGGCGGCACGGTAAAACTCAAGACGCTGAGCAACGGAGTGCCCTGAAGGATTGGCACCCTTCAGAGACCTGTCGGCCTGCCAGGCCAGTTCATAGGCCTTCGCCCGCGGTGTGCCGGGATGCGCGTAAAGCGGGTTGGCAAAGCCCTTTTCAATATTTTCTATATCGATGTCTGACAGTGCGGAGACTGCTGCCGAATCTTTCGGCATACCATAGTATGAAATATAACGTATAAGCGTCACTCTCAGCTCATTGCCCGCCCTGTCGAGACTGTCAAAATTCACGGCTGAGACGCCGGTTCCACTCATTTCTCAATTCTTCCTCGCAGACATTTATCCAGACAAGATGGCCGTTTTCGAGGAGGGTTTCCTCGGGATAATGGGTATAACTGTTTCCTGAAAGGGTCGCCTGCCGCAGGGAGTTGGCATCCGGGTCGGAGGGAATCCGGAGGTCATGCCAGGTTGTAGCCATAAGAATCACTGTCGCTGCGATGACCGCCGCCGCCGCGGTCAGGAAGGCCAGGCCAATGGTGCGGTGCCTTCTCTGCAGTGACAGGTAAATGCCTGTGCCGCCAAGCAGAATAATGAATAACACCACGCCCGTCACTGACAGCAGGTGAAAGAGAAAGAGAGCCATGACCGCGGCGGCGGCGGCCAGAATCACCCTGAGTGTCTTACTCCCGCTCCGGCTGTCAAAACACAGCCAAAGAGCTGCGAAAATGCCCATATTAAGAAGAATAGAAAGCCTGATTGCCTGAACAAACAGCGCAAGGTCACGCGAGTCATCGACCTCCACAGGCCACAATCCTGCCAGAGCCAGGTAGCCGGCTCCGACCGCCACCATGCATCCGGCGATGAATGAGAAAAGCATGAGCCTAAGATGTTCAGATGTCACCCTGAACGATGACCCTATTACAACAGGGAAAAAGAGGAGCGGCAACTTAATCTTGAGCTCATGAAGTGCTCCCTGAAAGTCTGATGTGTTCGCCAGCCACAACAGGTACATTCCGAACAGTGAAAGCAGTATCAGCATATCAC
Source organism: uncultured Bacteroidales bacterium (assembly GCA_963736735.1). Lineage (GTDB taxonomy): Bacteria > Bacteroidota > Bacteroidia > Bacteroidales > VadinHA17 > SR-FBR-E99. The sequence continues at coordinate 50,406 of CAVTPX010000001.1, forward strand.
GCCGTCCAATAAAAATTCGCATCTTTGTGCGCAGTTCGCCGCCCAGGAGCCAGTTCGCCGCACCGGCAATGGATACAGCTGAAAGCAGCCATATTGAAACCGGCATTGAAAACGCGGCCACGGCGAGACATGTGAAATGGATTGTCTGATGGACAGATCTGCTGAACATGGCGTCAATAAGAAATTAAAAGTACAACATATTGCTCGAAATAAAAATATGTTGTATTTTTGCAGACCCGAAAAAACGGGTTTTCTTTTTAATTATCAGAGTAATTATTAAAAACTTAGTACTAAAGTGAACACCTTAAGCTACAAAACAGTTTCAGCCAATAAGGCGACTGTTGAGAAAGAGTGGGTACTGGTAGATGCGGAAGGTCAGACTCTTGGTCGCCTGGCATCTGTGGTAGCCCTGATGCTGAGGGGGAAGCACAAAACGAGCTTCACACCTCATGTTGACTGCGGCGATAACGTAGTTGTTATCAATGCCGAAAAAGTCACGCTGACGGGAAACAAGATGGCCGACAAAGAGTACATCAGGCATACGGGTTATCCCGGAGGCCAGAGGATCGTCAAAGCGAAGGACTTAATGAGCAAGCACCCGATCAGGCTGGTCGAATACGCCGTGAAAGGAATGCTTCCAAAAAGCCGTCTTGGCAACGCTATCTTCGGAAACCTTTATGTGTACGTGGGCCCGGCACACAAACACGAAGCCCAGCAACCAAAACTAATTGATTTAAAAACCATTAAGTAACAAACATGGAAGTTATTAACGCTATCGGAAGAAGGAAAGCAGCGGTTGCCAGAGTTTATCTGAATGACGGCAAGGGACAGATCACGATCAACGACAGGGAATACAAAGAGTATTTTCCGTCAGAGTTGCTTCAGTATGTTGTTCTCCAGCCCCTTAACCTTCTCAATGTTGCCGACAAATATGACATCACTGTCACCCTTGACGGCGGTGGATTTAAAGGTCAGGCAGAGGCGATACGTCTCGGAATTTCCAGGGCTCTGATCAAAATTGATCCTGAGTACAAGCCCAAGCTGAAAGCTGAAGGTTTCACCACCCGCGATCCCCGCGAAGTGGAAAGAAAGAAACCCGGACAGCCAAAGGCCCGCAAAAGATTCCAGTTCAGTAAACGTTAGAAGATCATTAGCAATTATTATAGATGCAGGTTTAGTATCTAAATTGCATTGACTTCCCGCAAGGAACTACTCTGCAATTGACTTAACAGAACGTAAACTTTTAAAAAATTATCAAAAATGCCAAAAACCACTTTTAATGAACTGTTAGACGCCGGCGTGCACTTCGGACACCTGAAGAGAAAATGGAACCCGGCAATGGCTCCTTACATTTTTATGGAGCGCAATGGCATCCACATCATCGACCTCGAAAAGACTTCGATAAAAATCGATGAGGCTGCCAGTGCAATCAAACAGATTGCAAAATCAGGCCGTAAAGTCCTGTTCGTTGCAACAAAAAAACAGGCAAAAGATATTGTATCCGAAAAAGTAGGATCGGTAAACATGCCTTATGTGACAGAACGCTGGCCGGGCGGGATGCTCACCAACTTCCCCACTATCCGCAAGGCTGTCAAGAAAATGACATCGATAGATAAAATGGCTACTGACGGCACATTTGACAACCTCTCTAAAAGAGAAAAGCTGCAGATAACCCGCCAGAGGGCCAAGCTTGAGAAGAACCTCGGCTCCATAGCCGATATGACACGCCAGCCGTCAGCCCTTTTTGTAATTGACGTTGTCAAGGAACGCATAGCCGTTCACGAGGCAAAGAGACTCGGCATCCCGGTATTTGCAATGGTAGACACCAACTCTGATCCGTCAGACATTGATTTCGTGATACCAGCAAATGATGATGCTGCAAAGTCAATATCACTCATTATCAATGTCATGTGCGAGGCCATCAATGAAGGGCTCAACGAGCGCAAGGCCGAAAAAGATAAAGACACAGTAGCCCCCGCATCTGAAAGGGAAGAAGCTCCGCATCATGAAGGCGGACGCCGTGCAAGATTCCGCGCTGCCGATTACGAAACCGCAGAACCGGTAGCAAAAGCTGACGCTGAGGTGGAAGTTGAAGAAGAGACAGGCGCTGCCGAAGAAAAGGCAACGGAAGAGGAAGTATAAACTTATCAGTAATTTAATTCAAGGATATTTATGTCGAACATTAATGCAGCCGATGTCGCCAAACTGAGAAGAATGACCGGCGCCGGCATGATGGACTGCAAGAAAGCCCTCGAGGAATCCGCCGGAGACTTCGAAAAAGCACAGGAAATAATTCGTAAAAGAGGCCAGGCTATAGCCAACAAACGCGCTGACCGTGAGGCAAGTGAAGGTGTTGTACTTGCAAAGACAACTGCAGACGGAAAGACCGGAATCATGATCGCACTCAACTGCGAGACTGACTTCGTTGCCAAAAACGCTGACTTCGTTGCCCTCGGCAACAGCATACTCGACCACGCACTCAGCGCAAACCCTGCTGACCTTGAGGCACTGAAAAATTCAGTACTCGGAGGCATGAAGGTTGCTGACCTCGTGATGGAAAAGAGTGGTATCACCGGTGAGAAATTTGAACTTACCTATTTTGACAGGATCGAAGCACCGAAGGTACAGGCCTATATCCATGCCGGAAACAAGCTCGCCACAATGGTTGGATTCACTAAACCGGGTGTAGATGTACAGGTTTACAAGGATGTGGCAATGCAGGTTGCAGCCATGAACCCGGTTTCTGTGGATAAAGACGATGTGACTCCGAAAATCCTGGCACAGGAACTTGAGATAGCACGCGAACAGGCCCGTAAGGAAGGTAAACCTGAGGAGATGCTTGAAAAGATAGCCCAGGGTAAACTGAATAAATTCTTCAAGGAAAGCACCCTGATGAATCAGGAGTTTGTCAAAGACAACAAGATGACAATCAGGCAGTATCTTGAAAGTGCAGACAAGAGCCTCAAGGCTGTTTCATTTGTACGTTATTCTCTTAATGTATAGGTAAATACAGACGATTAAATTTTACGAAGAGACATCCTGCGGGCTGTCTCTTTTTTTTACCCTGAGTAATTAAAATATTTGTAACTTGTTGCTCAAATCTTAAGCACTATGAAAAAGAACATGGGTAAAACAGACATGATTGTACGACTTGTGCTTGCGGCACTGGCTGTAATTCTCTATTTCATCGTAAACAAGGGGTTGGGGCTGATATTAATTCTGGTAGCATTACTTCTTGTTGTGACTTCACTAACCAGAACTTGCCCGCTATACTATATCTTAAGGACCGATACCCTTGAGAAGGAAGATAAGCCGTAACAATACGAACGTGGTTGCGTAGTCAAACCTCCTTAATGCCATGGGCATCGGAGGTTTTTTTATGCTGTGCGGTTGAGAAAACAGGTATTATTACTATTTTCGTTGGCAGTACGCAGGATATTGTAAAAATGAAGTACACCAGAATATTGCTCAAGCTCAGCGGGGAAGCCGTAGGCGGAGAAGGCGGGTGCGGTCTGAATGTTGGAACCCTTACCGCCTATGCTAACCAGATAAGGAAAATAACAGAATCAGGCTGCCAGGTAGCGATTGTAATAGGCGGAGGCAACATCTTCCGCGGCCTTGAAGGCACCGGTGAAGGGTATGACCGTCTGAAGGGAGATCAGATGGGGATGCTGGCTACCGTGATCAACAGTCTGGCGCTGGAGAGTTTCCTCGTCAGGGCCGGATGCAAAGCCAGGGTCTTTACCTCGATACGAATGGAGCCTGTGGGCGAACTTTATCACCGTGACAGGGTATCAGAAGCGATGAAGACAGGAACTGTCTGCATACTGGGCGGAGGTACCGGAAACCCTTTCTTTACAACTGATACTGCCTCTGCCCTCAGGGCTGTAGAGCTCGGTTGTGATGTCCTCCTCAAGGGGACACGCGTTGACGGTGTCTATACCGCTGATCCTGAGAAAGATCCTAAGGCAATAAAATACGAGACCCTCACCTTCACTGAAGCCCTTGATAAAAAACTGAGAGTGATGGACCTGACTGCATTTGCAATGTGCAGTGAAAACAAAATGCCCATAATCGTATTTGATATGAACCGTGAGGGCAACCTTGAAAAGGTTATTGCCGGAACGAAGTGCGGAACCCTTGTTACTCTCTGAAATTTTTTTTAATACATTTGTCCGTGACAGTAAAAAACCTGGTATATGACTGACGAACTGGAACTATTGACAGAAGAAGCGAAAGACAGGATGGATAAGTCGATTAAACATCTTGAATATGAGTTGTCACACATGCGCGCCGGGCGTGCCAACCCGTTGCTTCTCGACGGTATCCACCTCGATTATTACGGTGCCAGCACCCCACTATCACAGATTTCCAACATAAATACCCCCGATGCAAAAAGCATCATGATACAGCCGTGGGAAAAAACAATGCTGGGAGCGATTGAAAAAGCAATACTGGCTGCCAACATCGGGATGACTCCTGTAAACAACGGTGAAGTTATCCGTATCAACATACCACCTCTGACAGAAGAACGCAGACACCAGCTTGTAAAACAGGTGCGGGTGGAGGGAGAAACAGCCAAGATCAGCATACGAACCAGTCGTAAATGGTTCAATGACGAACTAAAGTCGCTGAAAAATGACGGGTTGCCGGAAGATGAAGAGAAAAACGGAGAAAAGATAATCCAGGACCTCACGGAAAAACATATAACCCGTGTAGATAAAATTGTGGATATCAAGGAAAAAGAGATTATGACAGTATAGAAAAAGCTGCCTCTTTTTTATTTCCCAATTTAATATCTGACTATTTCCCTGCCTGCGGGATGAAGATCATTTCATGTTTCTTCGCGGCTTCGACAGCCCCTGTTGTAAAGGGCTCACCGTAAAATTCGTTATTTATATATTTATCGGTCTGCGACAGGTAGAAGGGACTTCCGGGGATGCCTGAGGTGCCTGTGGGGATTACGGTAAGCGACTTATCCCAGTCGGCAGTGTTAAAAATATGTCTCTCCGAGGCTCCGTGATCCGACCTGAATTGTGCATCAAAGGAATAGGGTTCAACTGTATGATAGCTTCCGCCCACACCGTAGGTCCTGGAGTTCAGCCTTAAAAGCTTGTCCAGTACTTTTACGCTGCCAAGCGGATGTTCAAGAGTAATAGTATGAATTCTGCCCCACTCCCACCTGTCACTGTACTTTCCAAACCTGGCTGATAATGTATCTACAGCATCGCTTAGACTCAATGCAATAATGCCGTCAATTGTTTCCACTTCCGGAGTGTTTATATTGTCAACCCAGTGGTCAGGACCCTCGCTTATCATCCTGTAAATATAGAAGTCATGCTGCTTGCCCAGCGAAGAACCGTAAAGTCCCTTCAGCTCATCACTCATTATATTGCGTGCCAGTTCAGAACGGATAAACTCAAAGAGCGTGGGAGCAATAAGGGAGGCATCCATTGAATAATCCCATTTTGTAAGGGCTTCGATGGCCTGCAACTCATCTTCATCAGGGTCAGATATACCGGCTGCAGCCTTCAGGATCACAGGCGTCAGCATAGCAGCATACGCAGAATGATTGTCAGTAACCATCCTTTTGAAATCTTCTATGCCGAGAACCGGTTTTTCTCCTGCCATCTCCCGTATACGCATGATGCGGTACGGCATTGCAAACCCGCCGGCAATGTAAAACGGGTAGTCAGAGCAGACAGTACGCTGGTTGGCTGATGAGACAAAGCCATCAGGGGGATTATATGAGGAAGGAAGCATATCAAAAGGCACATACCCTTTCCAGTCATACTCCCCGGTCTCCCCGCTCCTCGGTAAAATGCCCATACCCTTTCGAACGGGTATGCCGCCCCCTGTATTCAGGCCAATGTTTCCTTCGGTATCAGCATAGATAAAGTTCTGGCTGACCGACCTGAAATTGCGTAAGGCGTCACGGAAATCTATCCAGTTTCCGGCTTTGTTGAGAAGGTATACCCCTCTGACTTCATCACTGTAATCGAATCCTGACCAGCGCATTGTTATTACTGCATCGTCAATCCCCCGCATTCCGGAGATTACCGGCCCGCGATGACTCGATTTTATTATACGTGTCTGAGAACTGTCTTCGGATATTTTTATCACCTCTTCGCGCATTTTCAGCGGCAGCCATTCCCCGTTAAAGAGGTAATTGTTGCCTGATGAATCCACTGTCTCGACAAAGAGATCGATGTCATCAACCATTAGATTCGTCATACCCCAGGCAATCTTCTCATTATGGCCGGCAACAATGAAGGGTTCCCCCGGGATGAGTACACCGGTCACATTAAGCTCACCGGGAATTACCTGGTGTACCTGCATCCAGTAACCCGGAACATTCAGACCCAGGTGCATGTCATTCGAGAGTATCGGTTTACCGGTCTCGCTGCGTGCTGATGACACAGCCCAGTTGTTGCTGCCTGAGAGGGAGATAATGCCCATCTCTTCGAGCTGATTCATTGATGCAGCGAATGAAAGGACCTTACCGGTTTCCTCCTCGCTCAGCTCAAAACCGGGGAAAGCCACCTCATCAACCAGGCTCCAGTCGGGAATTAGCTCCGATGCCTTGCCCGGGCCAAGTTGTTTCACAAGCCTGTAATTCCGTATTTCATCCGAGAGGTTTGAAGATGCAAGATCCCAACCAATAAAACCTATAATATTTGCAATATCAATAAGTGCCCACGGTTCCGGATTATATCCCAGGATGCGGAACTCTGCGGGCAATTTCTTACCGCTTTCACCCACCCACGCATTTACACCGTCAGTGTATGCCTGCAGGTATGACAGTACGAGGGGATCCTCCTTAGCCAGTACATCCTTCGACTTCTCAGTCATGTTCAATGCCCTGAGGAAATGATCGGTGTCAGTCATGTCACGCTTAAACAGCTCTGAAAGCCTTCCCTGTGTAGCATGTCTGATCATATACATCTGCCAGAGCCGCTCCTGCGCCGTGACATACCCGGTCATAAAATAGAGGTCATGAGCGTTCGCGGCATATATATGCGGCACACCCCTTTCATCGCGGATGACTTTCACCTCAGCCCCTAATCCTGCCAGATCTTTCTTCCCGTCATAGTCGGGGATGCCTGACTTTCTCAGCCAGGAAATAAGAATAAACCCTGCAAGCGCAAACACGGCTATCAGAATTACGAGTATTTTGAATGAATTCTTAAGGATTTTCATTGGTCGGCAGTGTTATTTACGGCTAAGTTAACCAAAGACTTAATGGCCTGCAAAAAAAAGGCATCGAAACCTGACCCTAAAAAGGGATCATTTCCTGAATTTTAGCCGGGTACCCTGCGGACAGTCACGGCAAATGTCAACCGATGAACGCCGCGACAGCACCTGCCTTCTGAATGATCTGTAGATGTCACTGTGCCAGATCTCTCTGAACGTATTGTATTTAATGTTTCCCATTACATGCAATGCATTTTTGTCAAAACAGCAGGGAACAACATCTCCGTCAACTGTGACCACCGCAGTGGTCCACATTCTCAGACATCCTCTTGACGGAGCTCCTACACCGCTTATCCTGCCTGCCTCTGATATATACCTCGCTCTGTTGCTCCTGGCAGGCATCCACCTTTCAGCTCTCTCATGATTCAGAACCTGCATACTTTTAACACTGAACCGGGCATTCACTGACCGGGCAAACCTGGCAGCCCCGGCAACCTCATGTTCATTATGCCTGCCCACAAGGAACTGCAACTCCACCACCGGAGGCGAAGTGTACTTTTTAAATGTTTCTGCAAGCCTTTCAATTCCCTGCTTCACCTCCGGGTGATCGCCACCACGCCGGTATATACTGTATGTTTCCGGTGTCACCCCGTCATAGGAGACTATTATCTTTTTCAGTCCTGAGGTTGCCAGCCTGTGGCAGTTCGTCGCTGTCCAGAAAATGCCCGTTGGTTGAAATAACCGGATTCATTCCACGGAACAGGCTGACAATTTCAAAGAACTGAGGATGCATCATCGGCTCTCCCTGCCAGTAAAGCCAGGCTGAAAGTGTCCTGCCTGAAATATCCGATGCCAGTTTAGCAGCCAGCGCCGGATCCATAAACCCTTTCCTTCTTGTCAGGGTATCAGACCCGGTCACACATTCGGGACATTTAAGGTTACAACAGGTTGATAGCTCAATGCTTACCGCAGGAGGCAGAGGCGGAGGGAAATACATACCGGTAGTCCGTGCCAGGCCATATGTTAAAATTGAATAAATTGCGTTTGTATATGGCGTCATCATAATTAAGGCAAATGAACTATTTTTTTTCATTCCTGAATAGGGAAGAGTGGCATCATCCGGTCTATAAGATGTAACAACGATTTAAAAAAGGAACAAATAAATTATCACGCCATGAAAAAGAGAGTATTAATCACAGGAATTACAGCAATTCTCCTGGTTCTTTTTGCAGCAGGAGATACATTTGCACTTGCAGCCCCGGTTAAAATAAAGAAAGACCCTCAGCAGATTACTACCGTCAGGGGCAAGGTAGTAGATATCGAAACCAGTCTGCCGTTGGTATTTGCCGGTGTGGCAGTCCAGGGCACAAACGTATCAACGGTGACAAACCTTGACGGCGAGTTCATTCTCAAAATATCCGAAGGTGAAAATGCAGTTATTGAGTTTTCATTCCTCGGATACAAAAATAAGGTGATGCCGGTTTCAGAAATGAAAACAAACGGGCAGCGAAATGTAATCGCTCTCGAGCCGGCGCTGATACCGATCAAGGAAATCGTTATCAAGCCTCTCTCTGCCGAAGAAGTGCTCTATGAAGTTATTAAACGCATAAGTGTAAACTACCCGGAGATCCCCAATGAAATGACAGGATTCTACCGTGAGACAATCAGGAAAAACCGTAATTATGTCTCTATCGGCGAGGCTGTTGTGGAAATATTTAAGGCTCCCTACCAGAATGACCTGAGGTTTGATGCGGTCCGTATCTACAAGGGAAGAAAGAACAATGATGTCGAGAAAATGGACACCGTGCTCTTTAAACTGCAGGGAGGTCCTTCAACATCACTATACCTCGACATAGTTAAAAACCCCGAGACCCTTCTTTCAAAAGAGACCCTGACTCAGTATGACATGCAGCTGTCAAACATTGTGGTCATCGATGACAGGACCAACTACGTTATCAATTTCGCTCAGAAATCCTCCGTGACTACCCCCCTGTATCTCGGTAAACTCTACATTGACATTGAAACTTATGCAGTTGCACAGGCTGAATTTTCAATGAACCTCTCTGACAAGGAACTGGCAGCATCAATGTTTATAAGGAAAAAACCCGTTGGAATGCATGTCACTCCCGAGGTCACCTCATACCTTGTCCGCTACCGTGAAATGAAGGATAAGTGGTACTTCAACTACTCCAGGGCAGAAGTCAAATTTAAGGTCGACTGGAAGAAGAAACTCTTTAACACCAATTATACTACAATGTCAGAACTGGCCATAACAGACCGCACCGAAGAGGATGTTCTGAAGTTCACCGCAAAGGAGAGGATGAAGCCTACGGACTTCTTCACCGAGGAAGTTGCAGCATTCGCCGATCCGGATTTCTGGGGAGACTACAACGTGATTGAGCCTGACCAGAGCATCGAGGCAGCCATTAAAAGACTCAGCAGAAAACTCAGGTTCAGCGACAGGACAGAATAATGCAGAACCAAAGTGTTGAATGAACAGTGAAAGCGAAATAATAAGGAGGATCCGGGAGGGGGATAAAAGGGAATTTGAAACCCTGTTCCGCTCCTCCTATGCTTCACTGGTCCGCTACGCGCAGACAATTCTGAAAGATACTGACTCGTCTGAAGAGATTGTTCAGGAACTCTTCTTCAGGCTGTGGCAGGACAAGGAAAAATTACAAATTGAAAGTTCTCTGAAAGGATATCTCTTCAGGTCAGTTCACAACAGATGCCTTCATTTTATAGAGCATCAGAAGGTGGCTGAACGTCATGCAGGCGAGATTGCCGCTACAGCTGACCTGACTGCAGAACCCGTAACTGAGGCAATCTACTTCAGCGAGTTGCAGGTAAGGGTGACGAAAGTGCTCGAACGCCTGCCCCGGAGATGCAGTGAGATATTCAAAATGAGCAGATTTGAAGGAATGAAATACAATGAAATAGCCCTTAAACTTTCAGTATCACTGAAAACTGTGGAGGCAAATATGGGCAGAGCTCTTAAAGAATTCAGAAAAGAACTGGCAGAATGATGAAAAAGAATAACAAAACAGGAAGAATGACCGGTCAGGAATGGGAAGAAGCGGCAGCCTGGCTCTCAGGAGAAGAGACCGGTAAAGAGAAGTCTGCCCGCCTGCTGCTGGAGGAAGAGGAAGATTTAATTAAAAAATGGAATGATATTAAAATGGCAGAGGCGAAAGACGATATTGATGTAGACAAAGCGTGGGACACGATTAACAGGCGGATAGAGTCTGCGGGGAACATAGAACAGAAGCACAGGATCTCATTCATGCCCTCGCTGTTGAAGATTGCCGCTATGGTTATTGTGGTTTTCGGACTTGGATGGCTTCTGATCGAGTATGCTGCACCTGAAAAAGTGACAGTCACTGCTGCCGCAGACCAGAGAAATATAGAGGTGAAGCTTCCTGACGGAAGCAGTGTTTTCCTTAACCACGACAGCTATCTGACTTATCCTGAGTCCTTTGGCAGGAATAATCGCAAAGTCAGGCTGGAGGGGGAAGCGTTCTTCGATATTACTCCAAACCCGGCAAAACCTTTTACAATAGATGCCGGAAATGCAAGGGTGAAGGTCCTCGGCACCTCGTTCAATGTCATCACTGACAACGGTAATGATGAGGTTGAAGTATATGTGTCAACCGGAACCGTAATGCTATCAAGCAATGACGGATCACTCAGCCTCACTCTCGAACCGGGCTACATTGGTAAACTTTCAGGCATCAAAAGTGACAGTGGCCTGAACATAAATGAGAATTATCTCTCCTGGACTACCGGTACCCTTAACTTCGACGGGGAAAGACTTGAAGTGGTCTTCAAAGATCTTAAACGGTCATTTAACATCAACATTATAGCTTCAGACTCAACAATCAATGATTTCAGGCTAACATCACTTTTCGAGAATCAGCCTCACGATACAATTGTTCAGGTAATTTGCACTACCTTTAACCTTCATTCTGTGAAGGAAGGCGAGACTTACACTCTTTCCCGCAGGTAAAATAAATCGAGCGGATGTGGCTGACAGGTTCTGAAACAAGAAGAGGAATCCTGGCTGCCGGTTTTCTGTTGATGACCCTGACGCTGTTCCCGCAGGAAAGTATCCTGGAGAGGAAGCTCAGGCTGCCGGATAACAGTTACAGGGCTGTCAGGGCTCTTAACGAAGTGAGCAGACTCACAGGTTATGTTTTTACATACGATACTCAGATCCTGAATCCTGACCGTAGCTTTACAATTCCGTCAAATGAGATTCTCCTTTATCAGCTGCTTGACTCCGTCACGGGCGACAGTACTGTTAAATATTCTGTCATCGGTAAGCATATAATTCTGTACAGGGAAAGCCCGACCGTAGTACAGGCTCAGTCAGGAACACAGGCAATGCCTCTCAATGATGCTGACCGGCAGGGTAACAGACATAGAAACCGGAGAACCCCTTCAGTATGCAACAATTGGAATAAGCCACAGGGGCAAAGGAACCGTCACAAACAGTAACGGCGATTTCATAATGAAGGTGACGGAGGAGTGGATGAATGATACCCTTTCGATATCATATGTGGGCTATATAAACCGGTTCATTCCGGTAAGGAGTCTTCCCGGCAACTCGATGGTCTTTACGATGGAGAGGGATTTCATCCCCATACCCGAAATAATCATCAGGGCACAGGACCCGCAGTATATTATCAGAAAAGCGGTATCATCAATTGCCTCCAACTACGGGACAACGCCTGCCCTGCTTACAGCCTTTTACCGTGAGGGTGTCTACCGGAAAAAAGAACCACAGGTCTATTCCGAAGCCGTTATTCAGATATGGAAGAGCCCGTATGCAAGGTCTTTGCTGAGTGACCAGATTAAGGTCATCCGCAGCCGGAAGATTGAAAACATCGATATGAAGGATACCCTCGCCGTCAGACTCAAGGCAGGGCTGAGCTCTACAATGGAGCTCGACGGAATGAGGCAGATCTTCGATTTTATCGATCCTGAATCACTGAACTCCTATTATTATCATCTGACTGATATTGTGACAATTGATGGCGAGAATGCTTATGTTATCGCCTTTGAACAGAAAGAATGGGTTGAAGAGGCACTCCTGAAGGGAGAAATTTATATCAACGTGGAAGATAACGCGGTTGTGCTGGCAGAATTCGAGATTAACCCAACCCATATTAGCAAAGTAAGTGAAACCCTGGTATCAAGACTTCCCAGACAGTTCTCGATGAAACCAGAATACGTGAGATACCGTACCCGTTACCGCAATATTGACGGAAGATATTTTCTCTCACATGTAAGGGGAGATCTCGGCTTTATCGCAAGAGGCAAAAACAGGATCTTCAACAGCCGGTTCACGGTTTTCTTTGAGATGGCGGTCACAAATCATCAGACAGGTGCTGTTGACACGGTTTGACCGTGATGACCTGGCTCCTGCCTACTCGGTTTTCTCGCGAAGCATAATGGGTTATGACGGTGAATTCTGGAAGGACTTTGACTTCCTGAAACCAGAGGATGATCTTATTGAGGCTCTCTCCCGGATTAATTTACGGTTGGGAGAGTACGGCGACTGATTCTATTTGTAGCTCTCAAGTATCTTGTAAAGCTCTGACAGATCCGGAGTGAGAATTATCTCTGTCCTCCTGTTTCTCTGCCTTGCATCAGCCGTTTTCGTTGCATCAACCGGAATGTATTCACCCCGGCCTGAAGCTACCAGTCGCTTCGGATTGATCTTCGTATCCTGAGTCAGTACCCTTACTACTGTTGTAGCCCTCTTGACACTTAGATCCCAGTTATCAAGGAGCACCCCTGAAGCTGACCTGTAAGGCACATCATCGGTATGCCCCTCCACAGTTATTGTAATGTCCGGATTCTTCTCAAGCAGTGTTCCGAGTTTGCGCAGTGCTGAACGTCCGTTGGCATCAATTTCGTAACTGCCGGTCTTGAACAGCAGTTTCTCGTCCATTGACACATAGACCATCCCGTTCTTTATTGATACTGAAAGACCATTATCCTCGAATCCGAAAAGGGCCTCCGACACCTTTGCCTTCAGCTCTCTCACGGCTTTCTGCTGTGCGTCAAGCATTTTTTCAAGTTCTGTCAGGCGGGCATTCCGTTTTTCAAGTTCATATGTAAGTTCGTCGAGTGTTGCCTTCTTGGTGTCAAGGTTCATTTCCAGGTCACGCATTATCCCTTCCTTCTGCTGAAGATCGGCCTGCGCCTTTCTAAGCTCTGCCAGCAGTCGCTGCGTCTCCTGTGCCCTTCCGCTTACAAGTTCCTCCTGTGCCTTCTGAAGATCGGCATACCGGGTTGTAAGACGGTTAAGCTCATCTGTTGCCTGTGAAAGGTCTGCCTTTGCCTTTGCCAGGTCAGCGGTGATGCGGCCAGTCTCTTCGGTGAGCTGCTTCGATTTTGTGGTCAGCTCCCTGTTCGTCATTGACAGCCATATATTTTCCGCCTTCAGCGAATCGCGCTCGGTAAGGAGCATATTGGTTCTGTCACTTAGGTCGTTGTACTTCCTTCCTGTCACGCATGAGGCGGCAAGAAGTGCTATCAAAATTATCGGTACAATTGATTTGCGGGTGACCATGGTATCGTTTTTACTTTTCCTGTTTTGCGAATTAAACAATAAATGGTAAAACATGTTGTTAATTGTCAGGTGAATAATTAACAATCCAAAGAATTTACCACCACAACAGCGCAAAGAGAACTGGACCCCAAATGCAAAATATCAGTATCTTTGGGCGGTCAAAATTGACTTACAGGCAATGTCAGACGCACCGCGTTTATTGGATAAAATCAACACCCCGCAGATCTCAGGAAGCTTGACAGGATGGACCTCGTCAGACTGAGTGAGGAGCTTCGGCAGCATATAATTGACGAGGTAAGCACCAATCCGGGTCACTTTGGCGCCAGCCTGGGCGTGATTGAACTCACCGTCGCACTGCATTACGTTTATAATACTCCCTATGACAAACTGGTATGGGATGTGGGGCATCAGGCATACGGGCACAAAATACTTACAGGGCGTAAGGACCAGTTTATAACTAACAGAAAATACAAGGGGATCAGTGGCTTCCCCCGGATGTCCGAGAGCGAGTATGACTCATTCGGGGTGGGACACTCGTCTACATCCATCTCTGCCGCCCTCGGCATGGCGGTTGCGGCTATGGCGAAGGGTGAACCGAGAAAAGTGGTTGCCGTGATAGGTGACGGCGCAATGACAGCCGGACTTGCATTTGAAGGCCTCAATAATGCCGGCCATGAAAAAGCCGATCTTCTCGTAATCCTTAACGACAATAACATTTCAATTGATGAAAGCGTAGGTGCACTGAAGGAGTACCTCCTTGACATCACCACAAGCAGAACCTACAACAGGTTCAGGGACAAACTGTGGCGGCTGCTCGGGAGATCGAAAAAGATGGGGTTCAGGGCACAGTCGCTTGCATCACAGATACAGGGAAGTATCAAGGGCACTGTACTCGGGCAGAGTAATCTGTTCGAGGCACTCAAATTCAGGTATTTCGGACCAATTGACGGGCATGATGTTCTGCACCTCACCAGGGTGCTTGAAGACCTGAAGACTATACCCGGGCCCAAGCTTCTGCACTGTATCACAGTTAAAGGAAAGGGATTTCCGAAAGCTGAGGAAAACCAGACAGTGTTTCATGCCCCCGGAAAGTTTGATAAATGCACCGGCGAAATTATCAAGCCGGAAAACTGTTCCAGGCATCCCCTGTATCAGGAGGTATTCGGGAACACTATTCTCGAGCTGGCACGTGCCAATGACAAAATTGTGGGGATCACCCCGGCAATGCCCACCGGATGCTCGCTGAACATTATGATGAGGGAAATGCCCGAACGGACTTTTGATGTGGGTATAGCAGAGCAGCATGCTGTGACTTTCTCGGCAGGACTGGCAGCAAACGGGCTCCTCCCCTTCTGCAATATCTATTCCTCATTCATGCAGAGGGCTTATGACCAGGTCATACACGACGTGGCGATACAGGGACTGAAAGTGGTGTTTTGTCTTGACCGTGGTGGCCTTGTAGGCACTGACGGGGCTACTCACCATGGTTTCTTCGACCTGGCATTTATGAGGAACATTCCGGGAATGATCACTGCAGCCCCGATGGATGAGGTTGAACTCCGGAATATGATGTACACCGCACAGCTCGAAAACATCAAAGGACCCATTACGATTCGTTATCCGCGTGGAACCGGTGTAATATGCGACTGGCGGCAGCCATTTGCGGAGATTCCGGTTGGCAAGGCAAGGCTTATAAGCAGCGGAAAGGATATTGCCGTTTTGAGTATTGGTCATCCGGGCAACTTTGTTGTTGATGCAGTTGCGAAGCTGTCCGGCACAGGCATCACTGTAACACACTATGACATGCGGTTTGCCAATCCTCTTGACGATGAGGTTTTACATGGGGTGATGAAAAACTTCAGAAAGATCATTACGGTTGAGGACGGTGTTATCAAGGGAGGCTTTGGCAGTGCCGTACTGGAGTTTGCTGCTGATAACCATTACACTCCGGAAGTGCACCGTATGGGGATTCCTGACTATTTCGTGGAACACGGAACACAGCAGGAGCTATATCGTGAGTGCGGGTTTGATGCGGAGGGGATCAGGCTGGCAATTTAAAGGCAGTAGGCAGTAGAGAAAGCATGGGGCATGGGGCATGGAGCATGGCGCCGGGAGATTAATCCCGAAGGGGGAGCGATCCGCCAGCTGGCGGAGAGCAGACAGACAGTGGGGTGGCGCGCGTTAAGATCATCAGATCATAAAACCGCAGAATCCCGAAGGGGGAGCGAGCGTTAAGAAATGATCCGGTGGATCAATTCAGCGAGCAGACAGACAGTGGGGTGGCGCGCGTTAAGATCATCAGATCATAAAACCACAGAATCCCGAAGGGATGACATTATTATAGATCATCTAATCATAAAACCACAGAATCCCGAAGGGATGACATTATTATAGAGAACGGAAATAATCACATCTAAAATCAAATCACAATCATGAAAAACCTGATCGTTCTGCTCATTATCATCATATTGCTACCGTCATGCAACAATGCCCCGGTAAAAACGGAAAACTGGACTCCTCTCTTCAACGGCAGGAACCTCGACGGCTGGGTGATTAAGGTAAAAGGATCTCCCCTGGGTGAAAACTATAAAAACACCTTTCGCGTGGAGGACAGCATAATGAAGGTTTCGTATTCAGAATATGACACTTTCAGGTTTGAATTCGGCCACATATATTACAAAGAGCCCTTCTCTTCTTACAAATTACGAGTTGAGTACAGGTTCACCGGTGAACAGTGCCCGGGCGGTCCCTCGTGGGGATACCGTAACAGCGGGATAATGTTCCACTGTCAGGATCCTGCCACTATCCAGCTTGACCAGGACTGGCCTGTTTCTGTTGAGGTGCAGTTTCTTGGAAGTACCACTGAACGGGAAACAACGACTATGAATGTCTGCACACCTCATACCCATATCGTTATGGGAGACTCCCTGATAACTCAACATTGCACCTCATCATCATCGAAGTACTATTATGATGATGAATGGGTCACCGCTGAGCTGGTTGTGTACAGCGACAGCATTATTCATCACATTGTAAACGGTGACACAGTTCTGACATATTCAAAGCCTCAGATAGGCGGCGATTTGCCGGCGGGATTTTCCCTCACTCAGGGCACACCCTTAAAGGAAGGTTACATAGCACTGCAGTCAGAGTCGCATCCTGTTGAGTTCCGGAAGGTGGAGATACTCAAAATAGGGAATAGGCAATAGGCAGTCGGCAATAGTGTGGCAATTGAAATATTTGTCTTATTTTCGCACCCTGCAGCCTGAGGTTTAGGGTGATGTATTAGACTTTCAGACATCAGACCTTCAGACCCCAGACCGCAAGACAATTTTCTGCCCGGATGAGGGCCGAGCGTTAAGAAATGATCCGGCGGATCATTTTAGCGAAGGAGCCAGCTTGCGGGAGGCAGCAGGAAAGCGGGGAGGCAATTCCGCCATCCGGCTGACAAGGATTAAAGAATTGCGATTTAAGTTTAATTGACAGGAGGAGAAAAATGATATTTTGTACGCCCGGATGGCGGAATTGGTAGACGCGCTGGTCTCAAACACCAGTGGCAGCGATGCCGTGCCGGTTCGATCCCGGCTCCGGGTACTCAGAAAGCCTCTTGACACACAGATGTTAAGGGGCTTTTCATTTTAAAGGATACCATTACATTCCGGAACATTTTTGGACAGGGGTTGTTGATTATACAGAGATATCCATCAGAAAAAATGATGTGATTCTTTGTAAACCGAAATAAGAAACCCGGAAAAACCTTCAGTGTTGAGCTAATAACTTTGACAGAGTAATGCCATGGACTTAACAAAAGAAAAATGCAAACCGTGCGAAGGGGGTACTCCCCCTATGAGCAAGATTGAAATTGCTGAATACAGAAAACTTATTCATCCCGACTGGAAGGTGAGGGGAAATAAGATTAAGAAAGAGTACTCATTTGCAGATTACAGGCACACAATGAAATTTGTAAATAAGGTTGCAAATTTAGCCGAAGAAGAAGGACATCATCCTGTTATGCATGTATACTACAGTAAGGTTATGATTGAATTATGGACACATGCTGTAAATGGGTTGTCGGTAAATGACTTTATTCTGGCATCCAAAATTGACAAATAGGTAACATATACCTGGTATTCGCCCAATCCTGCCGGGGAAGGGATTAAAAATAACTTGAGTTCAATCCTGATAAGGCCTCATTCATTACTCTGGCTTTGTAAAAGGTTAATTGTTCTTCAGACATCGAACGGATAATCCCTCTATCTCCCACAGATTGCTTTCCAGGCAATGGGGGCGATAGTTTTCCATTTGCCAATTATATGCAGCATAATGACCCTCATGCTCAAAATCCGGTATTTCTGTTGAGGTCCAGTACCATCCTGAATATCCTATGGCGAAGAATCCAGCATCATTGAGTCCATTACTACGGAAACCGCCTGGTAAGGCTGTAAATCCGTATTCGTTTGTTGCGCCTTCATTAGTGTCTTGCCAATGGGTGGTACCGACTTCCTTAAGCTTACTCCCGGCAACACTGTTACCTCCAAGGTAATTGACTAATACAGTCCACTCGACATTACTGGGAACATGCCAGCCTTCGGGGCATAATTTGCCGGTATTTACAGCATACCAATTATATAATGCCCCATATACAGCTTTATATTTTATTTCATTACTGTACCAGCAAAATGCTGGAGTTGAAGACTCGTACCACGTGATATCATCAGTTACATTGTCGATCGGTTTGTCATCATTGAGTTTAGTGGTTCTGAGGTTTTCAACCATCCATACCTGATTACCAACGGTTATTGAGGTGTAAACATTACCATCTCTGTCGGTTATTGTTCCAGGGCCTTCCTCCTCTTTCTTACAACTTCCACTAACAACCAATATCAATACGATTACTACGAATGAGTAAAGCCAAAATCTATTTATGATTTTCATATTGTGATTTATTAAAGGTCTTTTTCTCCTTTTAATATCACTTTATCATAAAAATCATTATGATTTTATCAAAGTTATTACAGAAATACACCGAATACAATTTTTTTTATTTCAGCAAAGGCAGAAATTTCAGGTCATGGTTCCTGAGGTTCCAGGATATTCTTCATACCCCGGCTTTATAATTTCTTTATACCTGCCAGTCAATTCCTTATTAAACCCTTATAGTATCCGGTATACTTTTGAAGGGTCAAAAAATCTGAAAATGGACTGGAAAATCATTTTGGCTGTTATTACGTTTCTCATATCTGCTGCAGGCATCCTTTATGCCGGATATCTTTTCATAGACTGTCTGCAGGATATGCTTCCTGATAATTTGGAGTAACTTAAATGCGGGCATCCCTTCACCCCGGCCTCATCCTCCCTGGAGGAAACCTTTAGAATTGATACCGTCTGCCCTGCTGATCCCGATTCAAAAATTGGTTCAATGCTGCCAGAGGCCTTAAACCCGGAATTTCTGAATGAGAACCAATAACAAAACATATGTGATAGTATTAAAGGAGACCGGGAACCTTCTCTGGATGCTCGGTTTCGTCTTAATTATCCCCGGATTGGTTTCTGCTTTTTACAAAGAATGGTATTCAGTGATTGGATTCATTCTTTCAGCACTTATTACGATGACATTTGGCCATGTATTAAGGTATCTGAACAGAAACGCAGATGAGCCCCATTTTAATAATGCACTTATAATTGTTGCATTCGGATGGCTCATCGCAACAATTATGGGAGGCCTTCCATTTTATTTAATTGCCAGTATCTCGCCTCCCGATGTGTTGAAAGGTTTTGTTCCTGAAGGTGCATCTTACGAATCAAGTCTTCTGTATTTCAGAAACCCGCTTCATTGTTTCTTCGAGAGTATGAGTGCATACACCACAACGGGTCTTTCAATGGTTGTCCATGAACCGTCCGTCGGGAAAGGAGTACTATTCTATCGCAGTTTTGCGCAGTGGATCGGAGGAGCCGGATTTGTAATTCTTGCCCTGGCAGTCCTCAACCCGGGTTCGGGCCGCAGTTCACTTCTATTGTACAGATCAGAAGCAACCGGCATCAAATTTAAGCCTAAACTCATCGAAACAACCAGGGGAATCTGGAAGGCCTATTTTCTCATTACACTATTTTCGACTGTATATCTGATTATTGGGACCAGGCTGATCCTCCCCGATTACCCCTTAGCCGATAATCTCTTTGATTCAATAAACCATGCAATGGCTGGCCAGTCAACCGGTGGATTCAGCACGCTTGGATGACAGTATTGCCACATACAAGTCGCCGAAGATGGACATATTGTATATCTTACCAATGGCGCTGGGATCCTTTTCGCTTCCATTTTTTTACAGGGTAATATTTTTGAAGCGCTTAAGTGAATTCTGGAAAGATATACAGACAAGAGGCCTTATTATTTCATATATCATCGGTGGGGCAATACTTGCGCTGTTGCTTTACTACGCTCAAATTGTCCCTAATCCGGTTCGTGAAGGCATTTTTCAGTTTGTAAGTGCTATGTCTACAACCGGTTGGCAGACATCAAATATAAGCATCTGGGACACGCCCTCAATAGTATTTATTGTGTTTGCAGCAATGTATATCGGAGGCGCTTCAGGTGCAACTGTCGGTGGAATTAAAATGATCAGAGCCCTTCTAATAGTAAAAGGTATAAGGTGGCAGGTAAATAGAGTCTTCATGTCGCATAATACGATTCAAACTATCAGGTTTGACGGGAAATCTATGTTACCACATCAGATGAATACCGAAGTGGCAAATGCTGCTCTGTTTTCATTTTTTTTCCTGCTGATTATCCTTGTCGGAACCTTTATTACATATTTTTTCATGCCGGATGGCTTTACTTTTGCAGATGCACTTTTTGAATCAACCTCTGCTCAATCTACGGCAGGACTTTCAACCGGGATAACAGATCCGGGAATGCATCCGGCAATCGAGGCAACTTATATATTTCAGATGTGGGCCGGGCGTCTTGAAATCATCCCGATCTTTGCTTTGATCCGTGCACTTATTATAGGTACCGGACACAGAAAAATATAATGATACCTTTCAAAAAGGTAAATTATCACAATTAGTAGTTAATGGGCTAACTTTACAGATAAAAGTGACTTGGAGAAATGATCAGGTCTGTTCCTTTCAGAAAAGAAAAATCCATTCTGGTTCATTATCTGGCTGTAGTTCTTGCTGTGGTTACAGTATCGGCTGTCAGTTACCTTTTCAAAGATATTATCGGATACCGCCAGGTTTCATTTATCCTTCTGTTTGTTGTTTCTATTCTGGCAGTCTTTTTCGGGACCGGACCCATACTTCTCGCCTCCGCTCTCAGTGCAGCCATCTGGGACTTTTTCTTTATCCCACCTTCTTTCACTCTTCAAATCGGTGAAACGGAAGATACCCTCTTACTTGTGATGTTTTTTATGGTTGCAATGCTCAATGGTATTCTTACATCCCGGATAAGGAGGCAGGAACTCCAGGCCAGAAAAAGAGAAGAACGGACCCTTGCGCTCTATGAACTTTCAAAGGAGTTGCTGACGGCTAATGGTTTGCCGGTGGTTGTTCTGGTAGCTGAAAAATACTTTAAACGGTATTTTGAAATCAACCGGATTGCTTTTTTGGGTGAATCGGCAGGGATACTCAATATTATTCCACTTAATGGCGGTGAACAAACTCTGCCGGAAGAAGATCAACAAATCGCATTTTGGGTGTATAAAAACTCAATCAGGGCCGGAAGATATACTGAGAATTTCCCATCATCAACCGGTTCTTTTTATCCTTTAAGAGGAAGTCAGAAGTGCCTTGGTGTGATAGGTGTATGGTATGCAAAAGTTTTGACTCCGGCTGAGGAACAATTCATGGAAACACTTATTGCCCTGATTTCAGGTAAGGTTGAACTGGAATCCATGAGCGCGGTGGCAAAAGATGCTTATGTGCTCTCCGAATCGGATAAACTTTATAAAACACTATTCAATTCAATTTCTCATGAACTGAGGATTCCTGTTGCAGCCATAATGGGAGCTACAGATACATTGCTTTCTGACAGATATCCTGAACAAACAAGAAAAAGGCTCTACTCTGAGATGAGTCAGGCCTCCGTCAGGCTGAACAGGCTAATTGAGAATCTCCTGAATATGTCCAGACTGGAATCCGGGCATCTTTCTCCCAAGCCTAACTGGTGTGACGTCAATGATCTTATAAATAAAGCATCAGGAACCCTGAAACAGGAATTAAGTCAGTATAAATTCATTCAGGAAATTCCGGAAGACATGCCCCTGGTCTTCATTGACTTTGGGCTTATGGAACAGGTTCTTCACAATCTGATCTTAAATGCCACCCAGTATGCTCCGGAGGGCACTACAATCTGCGTTTCATTTAACTATGACAAGGCAGGCGTACTTACAGTCAGGGTTATGGATAATGGCAGGGGCTTCAGTCCGACAGAGCTCAACCTCCTCTTTAATAAATTTTACAGGGGAGAGAAAGCTTACTCGGGAGGAACAGGCCTTGGGCTTTCAATTGTAAAAGGTTTCGTAGAAGCGTTGGGAGGCACAGTAACTGCGGGGAACAAAGAGGATGGCGGAGCAGTCATCACAATTGAGATACCTGTAAGGATATCTGAAATGAGTGAGAATGAATAAACTTATAATATAATGAAAACCGGAGATCTTATTCTGATTGTGGACGATGAGGTCCAGATCCGTCGTCTTCTGGAAATTACTTTGTCGGCAAATGGCTTCAAAATTTCTGAAGCAGCAACCGGGAAAGAGGGATTAATTTTTGCCTCACAACATCAACCGGAGCTCATAATACTTGATCTGGGGCTTCCGGATATTGAAGGATTTGAAATTTTAAAGAGATTAAGGGAATGGTACGAAAAACCAATAATAATATTATCAGTTCGTAACTCAGAGGAAGATATTGTCAGAGCCCTTGATAGCGGAGCAAATGACTATCTGACAAAACCATTCCGTACAGGTGAATTACTGGCAAGAATCAGAGCTGCAATCCGGCAGAGCAAATCGCCTGATAACGGCCCGCGACTGGAATTCGGTACGATTACTATTGATCTGGATAAGCATTTGGCCTTTAAGAATAATGACATAATTAAACTCACTTCAACAGAATTCTCCCTTCTGGCTTTGCTGGCCAAAAATTCCGGCCGGGTGCTTACCCATCAGTATATTCTTAAGGAAGTCTGGGGAATCGGGCAGATTGAGCAGACACAGTATCTCAGGGTCTTTATAGCTCAGATCAGAAAAAAAATTGAAGAAGATCCTTCAAAGCCAGCTTTGTTAATCACAGAATCCGGGATTGGTTACCGTTTTGGTGCTTAGGACAACGGCAGATATTCTTATCCTCTCCATACCCCGGTTAGTCAAAATACCGGATTCTCAGGCTACCAGATTCTGGCACATCTATTATTCAGATAATTAGTACTATAGTCCGTCTTACGACTTGTTAAGGTTGAAAATCCTCCTTTTAGCCGTAAAAACTGACTTCTTTTTGACAAAGGGTAGTATTATGTCTGTCATTCGGGTTCAATGGTTTATAAAGCATCATATATTTTTGATTAACGGATTTCGTAACATGCTCTGAATCACACCAATCATGGGTTAGTAGCTTGCGTCGTGAGGGGTAGTGACCTACCTTTGACTCGAATATAAAAACGAACAGCCATGAAGACATTCAGTCAAATTTCTTCAGGTTTACGCGTCATGGAAAGATACCTCAAGTCATTCCGTAATCTGAAGATTCAGACTTCGTCAAACAAGTCTGCCGAACGTATCCTAATGCTATGCATTGTATTCTGCCTTGTTACTTTTGAAGTACCTGGAGGCAAACCACAGATGACAGAAGCGAAGAGATTCCAGTCTGACAGGGCATTCTTTTATTACCAGATACGACACCTGCCGTTCAGTGAAGATCTTTTGAAGAAATGCCTCGATTATGAAGGAATAATGCACCAGGAAATCGTTATTCTACAGTCACGGCTTGAAACAGGTAATTATTCCTCTGATATCTTTCTGAACGGGAATAACCTGTTTGGAATGAAGTACCCCAATCGAAGGCCCACCGTTGCTGCCGGAATCTATAAGGAACATGCCAGATATACCCACTGGTCAGATTCTGTGATTGATTATGCGCTGTGGCAAGAGTATTATCAGTCGCGGGGATACAGAATAGGAGCCAGTTTTGATAATGATTTTTACCTTGTTTTTCTTAAAAGCATTCCTTATGCTGCGGACCCCCGTTATATTTCCAAGTTAGTGAAGATGTCACAAAGGGATATGACCTGAGATTTGGAAAAATGAAAATCCCGCGAGTCAATTAATATTTATAACTTGACTTTATTTTAAAAATCATGTGCCAATAACACTTGAATAATAATCTTATGCCCACCAACCAGCGGATTTCTTCAATAGACATCATGCGGGGTCTGACCCTGGTGCTGATGCTTTTCGTCAATGACCTCAACATGAAAGTCGCACCTGCCTGGCTCGGTCATATGCAGGCCGACTTCGACGGGATGGGGCTTGCCGACTGGGTCTTCCCCGGCTTCCTCTTTATTGTCGGAATGGCTATCCCGTTCGCCTTTTCAAACAGGCTCGCAAAAGGCCAATCGGTCCTGAAAATCAGCATCCATATTCTGATCCGAACATTAACCCTGCTTTTAATAGGAGTGCTAATGCTCAACACCGGCAGAGTAAATGCTGAGCTGACGGGAATAAGTGAAAACCTTTGGGCATTGCTGATGTATATTTCCGTTTTTCTCATCTGGATCGATTATCCTGCGAAAAGCAATAAATACTTAAGTAATGGACTGAAGATTCCTGGCATTGCCACCCTGCTCTTCCTGGTCATTAAATTCAGATCAGGGCAACCCGAAAACAACGGCTGGCTTGTAACGGAATGGTGGGGTATCCTTGGGCTCATAGGCTGGGGATATCTTGTTTCGGCATTTGCCTACATACTCCTCCGCGATTCAATAATCAAAACCTCAGCAATCATATTATTCTTTCTGGCAGTTAATATGCTGTCAGGATGGGGTTCTCTCGGATTTCTTGACCCGGTCAGCCCGGTGCTGGGAATAATTATCGAAGGAAATGTGCCCCTGATTGTTCTGACAGGGTTGCTGGCAGGGATCATAATCAGGAAGATGCCTGCCGCAGAATACAAAAAGATCATCCTGATCTTCATCGGATTGGGAGTCTTATGCCTGATTCTGGGGTTCATACTGAGAAACTGGTTCATAATATCAAAGATCAGGGCTACTCCAAGCTGGGGAATGATCTGCAGCGGGATCAGCTTCCTGGTTTTCATTTTCCTGTACTGGATTGTTGATGTGAAGAAGAATTCCGGGTGGGCCGCCGTAGTGAACCCTGCCGGTAAATACTCCCTTACCACCTACCTTGCACCGGATATCCTTTATCATCTTATCTGGATGACCGGAATCCCGCTACTTATATATAAACAATCCTCAGAACCTCTTGTAGTGGTTGCAGGGTCAATCCTGTGGGCCTTACTTATGGTTGGCCTCACGGCCTTGCTTGCCCGTCTGAAAATTACACTGAAGATCTGATCATTCAGCCAAAATATCTGAAAGTTCCATATTGGAAGAACCCGGCTCTGATTTCATATGTGAAAAATGTAATACACAATGGGAGTTATGTAACATCTCAGGTGTGCCCTGAACTTAACTTGCAAATTCATGTTAATGAAGTAACTTTCAGGCCCAAAGCATACTGGCAGTAAATGAAATCTGCAATTTCCATAGTCTTTTTTCTGTTCGCAGTTATTGCATCAGTCGCCGGTGATCCTGAAATATCACTCAGACAGTACATTGAAGGCAAACCAATTGGTGCACCCTATAAAATTGACGGAGTAAACCTTGATTCAGGTAAGGAACTGAAACAGTTTTACGTGAACAGAAATTATGCTCCGGCGTGGTTTAAAAGTAATTTCCCGGGAAAAAACGGGTATGTTCTGGTTGATTATATCCGCCATACTGACAGGCACGGTTTGCAGCCCGAAGACTACAATCTTTCTCTGATTGAAAAGTATATCTGGAAAACATTATCCTTTTTACCGACGCACGCAGAAGATGTTGTTAAACTGGATGTCCTGCTTACTGATGCCTTCATGACTCTTGGTTCACACCTGCACTATGGGAAGGTAGACCCGGAAAAGGAAGGCGCAGACTGGAAAATGCAGCGTAAGGAGGCTGTATTACACTGTGACCTGATACTTGAAAGGGCTCTGGCCTCTAACCAGGTGGGCCAACAACTTGACCAGCTGGCGCCCACGTACCACTCCTACTGGAGAATGTCTGAAGAGCTTTCATTCTTTTTGAGTCTGAATGACAAGCCCTGGCCGGAAATAAAGGCTGATACTTCTATAAAACCAGGTGTGTCTCATCCGCTCATCCCGAAGATCAGGCAGCGGTTGATAAGCCTCAGATACCGGTTACCTGACAGTACCTCGGAGGTATATGATAAGGAACTGGAAAAACAGGTGAAAATGTACCAGAATGACTGGGGGCTAAATACAGATGGTGTAATTGGCAAAACAACATTCGAGGTTCTCAACATCCACCCTAAAGAATTCGTTAATCGACTTAAAGTCAATATGGAACGACTCAGATGGTTTCCATTACAGGGAAATGAAAAGTATATTATTGTAAATATTGCCAGCCGTGAATTACATATGATCAGGGGAGCCGATACTCTAATCTCGATGCGGGTAATAGTGGGTAAGGAACCCCGGAAGACTCCGGTTTTCAACGATAAGATTACATATATGGTTTTTAGTCCCACCTGGACCGTACCCAAGACAATCCTTGAAGATGATGTGATTCCCGAATTACTGAAAGGCCCGGGATACCTGGAGGAGAAAAATATGAAGCTTTTAAAGCGCGGTGGTCTGGAGATAGCTTACAGTGAAGTTGACTGGTCAATGATATCCAAGGACAATTTCCCCTTTATGGTCAGGCAGGAACCGGGGCCATCAAACGCCCTGGGAAAGGTTAAATTTATGTTTCCAAATCCCTATGATGTGTACATTCATGACTCGCCCTCAAAGGGACATTTTGCAAGTGACAACAGATCCCTGAGTTCCGGTTGTGTCAGAGTTGAGAAACCATATGATCTGGCTGTACTCCTGTTAGCTGACGAACCGGGTTGGTCTCCTGAACGGATACGCTCGGCAATGCAACAGAACAGGGAAGAAACTGTACACCTTAAAGTGCCCGTTGATGTAATGCTTGTTTATCTGACAGCATGGGCTGACGGGAAAGACCGGATTCAGTTCCGTAAGGATATCTATCACAGTGATGATCCGGTGCTTACAGCACTAGGGCAAAAACCGGAAAGAGCCAAATTCAGACTTTCGCTATGGTAGTTGAGGAGATTTTACTGATAATCTGAGATTTAGAGGTGTAGCTCGGAATGGGTGCATAAATAAACAAACATGAGCCACCTTTAATAGACTCAATTATTTCACCACACAATTTCTCAGGAACTGCCGGACAACCCTGACTGCGTCCCAGTCTGCCGTTCACCTTTATATACTCAGGCGAAACATAATCGGCGCCGTGCATGACTATGGCACGGGCACGGGCTTTGTCATTGATTCCGGCTTCGAGTCCGTCGAGCACAAGAGATAACCCGTTTCTTCCCGTATATGTATCGCCGGTTACATAAAAGCCAGGGCTACTGGCAAAGGAGCCCGGAATATTTGAAAATTTCTCAGCCATAAGTTCACCGGAATTGCGCCCATGTGATACCAGGCAATGAAACAGAACCTTATTGCTGGCAAGGTCAAGGACCCATAGCCTTTCCTTATCGGAAGGCAGGCTGAAGTCAATTATTGTGATAACACCCGGTCGGACAAGTGATTGTTTCTGATTCAGAATTTCATAACCTGCAAGGGCGGTTTCAAGAACCTGCACAGAGGGAAGATCAGTACAGTCTGAAACCTGAGGAAGGACATACATTCCGGTATGTCTCACGGCAGTACTGTCAGGCTCTTCGCCCACAGTCCGTGAACTCATGATAATAAAGGAAATCGACAGTAATAAGACAGGGAGAAGTTTTTTCACAGGGTTGAATCTTACTATTTCGGATATCGGATCAAGAGCAATACAAGTCAATCACATGAAATTAAACGATGAAATTACCGGAAAGTTTCATTACCCGGAATTCAGCTATTGCTCCTTTTTCGGTATTCTGCCTCAAGTTCCTCACGGGTAATATGTTTTCCGTGCCCGGGAAGAAATGTCTGGCAGCCAGTATCCAGTAGCTTCTTCCAGCTTCGCAACAGCTCTTTGGTGTCGTCAGCAAATGGAGGAAAAATTTTCCCCGGATATATCCCTATCATCGAATCCCCTACAACAGCTATTTCATTTTCAATTATAACCGCCGACTGGCCCTCACAATGGCCTGGTGTATGTATTACATAACCATCAATTCCGTATCTGTTGAGGTCAAAAGATGTAACAAAAACATGGTCTCCAAGACATGGCTCATACTTAAATACAACAGGTACCCTTTTCCCGATCCCGGAAAGACCCTTTGTAAAAGTGTCCGTTCCCGAAGGAATAGGGGTATCTCCCGCAGCCAGGAACTCTCCTTCAGCATATTGGACAATTATTTCGGCACCATATTCCCGGGCCAGCCATGCAGCGTTTCCGGCATGGTCAAAATGAGTATGTGTAAGGACCACGGCTTCCGGCAAAATACCCTTCCTTGAGAGGGCGCTCTCTATCCTGCCCCTGTCGAAGGAAATTCCTGTATCAACCAGTATATGCCTGTTGTACCTGCTGACAACAAATATGTTGCACCTGGCAGGGGTAAGCCTGTAAACTTCAGTCCCCCCGGCTGTTTTAAGCTTTTCCATCATGTCACCAATATACAACTCTTTTGTATGTTTAATGTCACCTTAAGAATTCCTGTGCTTTAATAATTTAACTTTACAGGTTACGTTTATTGTAAGTATTAATGAGAGTGCAAATGAAATCCATACCTATCTTTCAGGTCGATGCCTTCACCGCTGGCCCTTTCACCGGAAATCCAGCTGCCGTTTGTGTCCCTGGTGATTGGCTGCCCGACGATGTGCTGCAAAAGATAGCTGCTGAAAATAATCTCGCCGAGACAGCTTTCATCATTCCTGACGGCAATGACTGGAAAATAAGGTGGTTCACCCCGCTTGTAGAAGTGGACCTGTGCGGGCACGCAACCCTGGCGTCAGGGTATGTTGTACTGAACCACCTGAAGCCCGGCACAAAGATGGTAACCTTCAATTCGCTTCACAGAGGTACATTGACTGTCTCTTCCAAAGGAGATATGCTGGAACTCGATTTCCCGACTGATACTCTTAGGGCCTGCACCCTCCCTGATGTAATTAAAGAAAGTCTTGGTGTCAGTCCCGTCGAAAGCTATATGGGAAGAAGTGACTACCTGGTTCTGCTTAACAGTGAAGGCGAAGTATTAAGCTTAAGTCCGGATTTCAGAAGACTGGCTTCCGCTGACGGCAGGGGTGTTATAGTAACTGCGACGGGGAATGAAGTTGATTTTGTTTCACGGTTTTTTGCTCCGCAGGCAGGGATAGACGAAGACCCTGTGACCGGATCAGCCCACACTACACTTACACCCTTCTGGTCAGCACGACTGGGTAAGACCGCCATGAAAGCACGTCAGCTCTCAGCCCGTGGAGGCTATCTGGAGTGTACTCTCAAAGGTGACCGTACCCTTATTGCCGGCCATGCAGCACTTTATTTAAAAGGTGTTATTTACGTTTGAATTAGCGTAAAAAACAACTAAGTTTGTCGGTCGAAATAAAAGTTGATGACGAAGAAAGACGCTGTTCACCCTTACGGCGAAAAACAGGCCCAGTTTGACAGACGATACCTGAGGATGGCCGGGATATGGGCGGAGAACTCATACTGCAAACGCCGTCAGGTGGGAGCACTTATCGTTAAGGATAAAATGATTATCTCCGACGGTTATAACGGGACACCCGCAGGATTTGAAAATGTTTGCGAGGATGAGAACAATGTTACCAAACCATACGTTCTTCATGCTGAAGCCAATGCTATAACCAAGGTTGCAAGGTCAAACAATTCGAGCGAGAATGCCACACTCTATATTACCGATTCACCCTGCATGGAATGCGCCAAACTTATAATTCAGGCGGGAATCAGGCGCGTGGTATACAGCAAAAAATACCGCAATACCGAAGGGCTTGAGCTGCTGCAAAGGGCTGAAATTGAACTTGTTTACATTGAAGAAGAAACCAATTGAAATGAAATACAACAGAGCATATCTCCCCCTTATAATTGCCGTCGGTATCGCTGTCGGTATCCTTATCGGCTTCTACATGCCACATCCGCAGGCGGGGATGTATACCAATTTTCCCCCTTCCGGCGACAAGCTTAGCCGGATCCTTGATATAGTTGAATCTGATTATGTTGATTCCGTCGACCGCGATGCACTTATTGAGGAAGCCATCCCGGTTATGCTCCGAAGACTTGATCCCCATTCGATATACATTCCTGCCCGTGACCTTACCCAGGCCAATGAGCCTCTGCAGGGCAATTTTGAGGGAATCGGAGTCTCATTCAATACAATTACCGATACTGTGCTGATAATAAGCACTATATCAGGCGGCCCATCAGAAAAGGCCGGAATTCTTGCAGGTGATAAGATCATCACTGTAAACGATTCGCTGATAGCCGGTAAGAACATTGCCGACGAGAAAGTGATGAAACTACTCAAAGGGCCGCGAGGCAGTAAAGTGAATATTCAGGTTGAGCGACCCGGGACGAAAGAGCTTCTCCCCTTTACAATAACACGGGACAAGATTCCCATTTATAGCATAGATGTCTCCTACATGATGACCGGAGATGTGGGCTATATGAAGATCTCCACCTTCGCAATGACTACCTTTGAAGAGTTTCAAAAAGGCCTGAAGGAGCTGAAAAATGCCGGCATGAAGAAACTCATCCTTGACCTCAGGGGCAACTCGGGGGGAGTTATGGATGCCGCAACAATGATTGCCGACCAGTTCCTGTCTGATGGGAAACTGATAGTCTTCACAATGGGAAAAGCAAAGCCCAGAGAAGATGTATTAGCAACCTCAGAAGGCGAATTCGAGGAGGGAGAGCTTGTGATTCTACTCGACGAATGGAGCGCATCTGCAAGCGAGATACTCGCCGGGGCTGTACAGGACAATGACCGGGGCACAATCATCGGACGCAGGTCGTTCGGCAAAGGCCTGGTTCAGGAACCAGTCATGTTCCGCGACGGCTCCGGGAATGAGACTTACAATTGCACGATATTACACTCCTACCGGAAGGTCAATACAAAAATCTTACAGTGAGGGAGTTGATAAATATTATGAAGACCTTGGAAACAGGTACATGAACGGCGAATTTGAACAGGCAGACTCGATTCATCTTCCTGATTCACTTCGTTTTACTACCCCAGGAGGAAAAACCGTTTACGGTGGTGGAGGCATTATGCCCGATATCTTTATCCCGATTGATACTACCGGTGTGTCAAGATACTTTATGCAGATCAGGAATACGGGGCTCATCATCAGGTTCGCAATGAAATATACCGAAGACAACCGGGCCGTCATGAAGAAATATTCCGACTGGAAATCGCTTGACAATTGGCTGTCAGAGCAGAACCTGCTAGAGAAATTCATCAGGTATGCCGAAGAGAACGGTGTGCCCCGCGACCAGGAAGGCATTAAACTTTCAGGTGAGATTCTTTATATTCAGCTGAAGGCCTATATTGCCCGCAATATTCTTGACACCAGGGGATTCTATCCTATCTGGGAAAATATAGACAAAACTCTGCTGGAGGCACGTGACTATATTGCGGCAAAATAAACCCGGAGGAAAAGCCGAACCCGGAGTATCATTTTAAGTAAGTGCTTACCTTCCAGTTTAGCTCTCCTGCAAACTCATTTATTAATTCTGCTGTAAGATCTGTCTCTTCTACAAACCCGAGATGACCGGAGTTTTCCAGGATAACCACCCTGGCATTACCAGGTAATTTTATATCGCCAAGAGCCTTTTCAGGACTGAAGTAAAGATCATGGCGCCCCAGTATCCAGAGTAAAGGAAGGGTTCCACTTTCAACAAGTGCACTCCTTGAAGGTCTTGCCATCATTGCGTTCAACATCGCAATTATGCCTTTCGCTGAGTTTTGTGATGCAATCTCCTTCGATCTTGCCAGTTCTTCCGGCATCCTTGCCAGATTCTGTTCGGCAAACATCATCGAGATGCTTGCAGGGTACACTATATCCTTCTTGCCTGCCCTTACCACAAAAATTTCACGTTTCCTCTTCGTAACTGCTTCCGGTGAATCAGCAAAAGGATGTGAATGAAGAAGCACATACCCTGACAACAGTTCCGGGTATTTTTCTGCAAAGGCAAGTGTTACATATCCCCCCAGGGAATGACCTGCAAGCAATACCTTCTTTTCCCCGGCATCTTTGATCACCTCCCTGACAGCACCAGCCATATACTCTACAGTATGTGGCTCTCCTGTCACCTCTGACCCGCCGTGACCAGGAAGGTCCACAGTCAGAACTCTGTGATTCACTGCAAGCAGTTTTTCCAGCGGATGCCACACATCCCCGGTCTCCAGATATCCGTGTAGAAGGACGATCGCATTACCTTTTCCGAGGTCACTATATCTCACCTTTCCCTGTTCATATTTCAAATAACATATCATACTACTTTTGTTTAAGCCGAAAAACTTCATAAATTTACCAAGAAGAACAGAGATTTCAGCCTGTTTTCTCAAATCCCTTCTGAAAACAAACGCACAAAACCGATGAACAAGTTATTATTCTCAGCCATCTCAAAGAAGTTTGTGATGGCTCTTGCCGGATTGTTTCTGCTTGTATTTCTTCCGGTGCATCTCATCATCAACCTGTTGCTGTTGAAAGACGACCCGGCTCAGTTCAACAATGCCGCTCATTTTATGGCAACATTCCCGCCTGTCAAGGTTGTGGAAATCCTGCTTTTTCTGACAATCGTGGTTCATATAAGCTACGGGATTTTCCTCCAGATTCAGAACTGGCTCACGCGGCCGGTGAGGTATGCCGTTAGAAATAAATCGGAGACCGCTGCATTTTCAAGGTTTATGATATGGACCGGAGGGTCTGTCCTTGTCTTCATGGTAATCCATTTCTTTAACTTTTATTTCATGAAGCTGGGATGGGTCGAGGGAAATCCGGAAGACTTCTACTCCGTGGCCCATAACCTTTTCGCAATACCCGGTTACGTTGTATTTTACTGGGTCTGTTTTATTATCCTGGGCCTCCATCTCTACCATGCCCTGCAATCAGCATTTCAGACCCTGGGTGTCAAAAACGAATTCTGGACGCCGGTGATCAGGGCCGTTGCTCTGATATATTCAATTATTCTGCCTCTGGGGTTTGCATCAATACCCCTTTTTATCTGGCTTATTAAATAACCTGAAGAAACACTCTGTTATGATAAATCTCAATTCAAAGATCCCGGCAGGCCCGCTTGAGGACAAGTGGACCAGGTACAAGGCAAGTGCTAAACTTGTGAATCCGGCGAATAAGAAAAAGCTTGACATTATAGTCGTTGGGACCGGCCTTGCCGGAGCCGGAGCTGCTTCATCGCTTGGAGAAATGGGGTACAATGTAAAAGTTTTCTGTTACCAGGATTCTCCCCGCAGGGCTCATTCGGTAGCTGCTCAGGGAGGCATCAACGCCGCCAAGAATTATAAGAACGACGGCGACAGCATCTACCGTCTCTTTTATGATATGATAAAAGGCGGAGATTTCAGGGCACGGGAGGCGAATGTCTACCGCATTGCCGAAGTCAGCAACCAGGTCATTGACCATTATACAGCACTTGGAGTGCCTTTTGCCCGTGAATACGGCGGCACTCTTGATACCAGGTCGTTTGGGGGAGTACAGGTGTCACGTACCTTTTATGCTAAGGGACAGACAGGACAGCAGTGCCTTCTGGGTGCATATTCATCACTGAACAGGCAGATAAAAGCCGGAACTGTTACAATGTATCCCCGCCGGGAGATGGTTGACCTTGTTCTTGTTGAAGGCAAAGCCAGGGGAATCATTGTAAGGAACCTAATTACCGGTGAGATTGAGAGACACGCAGCGCATGCAGTAGTGCTTGCAACCGGAGGCTACGGCACAATTTATTACCTGTCGACGCTGGCAGTAAATTCAAATGCTTCTGCGGCATGGAAAGCCTATAAAAAAGGTGCAGCCTTTGCCAATCCCAGTTTTGTTCAGATACATCCAACAAGCATCCCACAGCTTAACGAGTTCCAGAGCAAGCTGACCCTGATGTCGGAGTCACTTCGCAATGACGGTCGGATCTGGGTTCCTAAAACCAAGGGTGACCAGAGGAAGGCGAATGACATACCCGAGGAGGAACGAGATTATTACCTCGAGCGCCGTTACCCCACATTCGGGAATCTTGTGCCCAGGGATGTTGCATCAAGGGCCGCCAAGGAAAGGTGTGATGCCGGATACGGCGTAGGAGAAACCGGACTTGCTGTCAATCTTGACTTTCGTGATTCGATAAAGAAACAGGGCAAGAAAGCAATTGAGAACAAATACGGAAACCTGTTCGAAATGTATTCACATATTACCGGGATGAACCCGTATGAAGAGCCAATGCGGATATATCCTGCAGGGCATTATACAATGGGAGGACTATGGGTTGACTACGAGCTTATGACAACTGTTCCCGGACTCTTCGCAATTGGCGAGGCCAATTTCTCGGATCACGGAGCCAACAGGCTGGGAGCCAGCTCGCTGATGCAGACTGCCGGCGACGGATATTTCATAATACCCTATACAATAAGCAATTACCTGGCAGGTGAAATAAGGACCCCGAGGGCCGATACAGGTGCTGCCGAATTCGCAGCGGCAGAAAAAGAAGCTAAGGAGAGAGTTGAAAAGCTGCTTTCGATCAAGGGCAGGCATACTGCAGCAAGCTTCCACAAACGTCTCGGAAAAATTATGTGGGACTACTGCGGGATGTCACGCAATGAGGCAGGACTTACAAAAGCCCTTGAACTGGTAGCTGACCTTAAGAAGGAGTTCTGGAGCGACCTGATCCTGCCCGGTGAGGGAGCCGATCTGAATCAGGAGCTTGAAAAGGCTGGCAGGGTTGCAGATTTCTTCGATCTGGCCACACTGATGATCACCGACGCCCTGAACAGAAAAGAGTCTTGCGGAGCCCACTTCCGCGAGGAAAGCCAGACGGATGATGGCGAGGCAAAAAGAAACGATGCTGAATATTCATATGTTGCCGCCTGGGAATACAACGGTGACAATCCTCCGATACTTAATAAAGAGCCTCTTAAATTCGAGTTTGTTGAACTCAAGGAGAGAAGCTATAAATAACAGACGAACTTAATTATTCCGGATATGAAACTCAAACTTAAAATATGGAGACAGAAGAATGCAAAGGCAAAAGGGGCATTTGCATTGTACGATCTCGACAACGTCTCCCCTGCAATGTCATTTCTTGAAATGCTTGACGCCCTGAATAAAAAGCTGGCTGAGGACAACAAAGAGCCGGTTGCTTTTGATCACGACTGTCGCGAAGGCATCTGTGGCAGTTGCGGGATGTACATAAACGGCTATCCCCACGGTCCGGTAGAAGGACTAACAACATGCCATCTCTCTATGAGGCACTTTAAAGACGGTGAAACAATTGTAATTGAACCCTGGCGTGCAAAGCCTTTCCCGGTAATAAAAGATCTGATAGTTGACCGCAGCGCCTTTGACAGGATACAGATTGCAGGTGGATTTATATCCGTATCCATCGGTTCAGCGACTGAGGCAAATGCTTTCCTGGTAAATAAGACGAAGAGCGATGAAGCATTTGATTCGGCAGTGTGCAT
Organism: uncultured Bacteroidales bacterium; assembly: GCA_963736735.1. Lineage (GTDB taxonomy): Bacteria > Bacteroidota > Bacteroidia > Bacteroidales > VadinHA17 > SR-FBR-E99. The sequence goes on from CAVTPX010000001.1 coordinate 86,097, forward strand.
TGGCTGCGGAGCATGCGTGGCTGCCTGCAAGAATGCATCTGCAATGCTGTTTGTTTCAGCCAAGATTTCTCAGTTTACGCTCCTTCCGCAGGGAAAGATCGAAGCGAAGGACAGGGTACGCGCAATGGTTGCCGAAATGGACAGGCAGGGATTCGGAAACTGTTCTAACACAGGTGCCTGTGAGGCAAAATGTCCCAAACAGATCAAACTGACCAATATAGGCAGGCTCAACCGGGAGTATTATAAAGCCTGGTAATTTGAAACCGGATTTTACCTGCTAAATTAACCGCAGACCTCTTCAATCTCCTTTACGGTCTTCGGTGCAGTTTTGCCCAGCATCCTGCTGCCGTCAGCTGTGATAAGTACATCGTCTTCAATCCTTACCCCTCCGAAGCCAAGCCACGTTACTGCCTTTTCGTAGTTAATGAACTGGCTGAACTTTCCTTCGGCTTTCCACATTTCCATCAGTTCGGGTATAAAATAGATCCCCGGTTCAACAGTGAAGACGTGACCCGGTTTATAGGGTAATGCAAAACGCAGAAAGGCAAGGCCAAACTGGCTGCTTCGTTTTACTTCATCATTATAACCGACAAAATTCTCGCCAAGGCTTTCCATATCATGGACGTCAAGGCCCATCATATGGCCCAGGCCGTGAGGCATGAAAAGCGCATGGGCTCCGGCAGCAACAGCCTCAGCAGGGTCACCCTTCATCAAACCCAGTTCCTTCAGACCTGCAGCAATTATGCGGCATGCATTCAGGTGCAGGTCCTTATTTGACATCCCGGGTTTTGCCAGTTTAATCGATTCGGTATTTGCCTTCAGAACAATCTCGTAGATCTCTTTCTGACGCTGGTTGAAACGACCTCCCACCGGGGTAGTGCGGGTCAGGTCAGCAGCATAGTGCATTAAAGACTCGGCGCCACAGTCTGACACCATCATTCTGCCCTCCTTCAAAATGTTGTCATGTGAGTGGTTGTGGAGTGTCTGTCCGTTTACGCTCAGTATTATTGGAAAAGAAGTCCCGCTTCCTTTTGCCAGGGCGATGCCCTCTATAACGCCGAAAATCTCTCTTTCAGATACTCCGGGTTTACACATACGCATGGCGGTAGTCTGCATCTCGCAGGCAATATCGGATGCTTTGTCTATCTCCCTTATCTCACATTCCTCCTTCAGTGACCGTAGGGCTATCACTGCCTTAATGAGCTCTTCAGATGCCTTGCTCCGCATCTGGCATGGATTCTCATGCAGCAGCGCGCCAAGTGTCATCTTTGTCTCTGCCCGGTAGGGAGGCAGGAAATGTACGGTGCGCCCACCCTCAAGTGCCTTCCCGATAAACTCTTTCAGTCCGGCAACCGGGTGTGACTTTTTAACCCCGACGCTTTCAGACAGTCCTGCTATTGTCGGTTGCGGACCCATCCATATTATATCATCTATGTCAACATCATTCCCGAATATAAATTCTTCACGGGAGTCAAAATCAATAACTCCTGTCATGCCTGGCAGATCCAGTCCGAAAAAATAGAGGAAATCACTGTCCTGCCGCCAGTGATATGTATTTGCAGGATAGTTCATTGGGGCCTCGACATTACCAATAAAAAGCCCAATACCTTTTTTTACCTGGGATGCAAGCCTTTGCCTGCGGTTGATGTAAACTTCACGTTCAAACATAATTCAGTTATTTAACAGATCACTAAAGTACTAAGTACTGTTGATATTTTTCAGGTTATCAACATTTTTTAACTGCGAAGGCTATTGACAGTTTTCATTAAGAGTGTATATTCGCATAGCTAACTATCCCTAAACTGTTACTTTATGCCCTACCGACGTCTTCCCAACACTGATTCCGCAAGACTCAGAGCTATGAAGAAAGCTCTTGAAATTGGCAAAGACACACCCCCGTTTAATCTCGCTTACTCGATGAAAACACTGGTAAGACTCCAGGGTTTTCTTCCGGTTTTTGAGAACAGTATCAGCCACCAGCGTCAGACAGCCAACAATCAGCTTGACAAAAGCAAGGTAAACCAGGAAGTTACACGTAAGGTAAGGCTCTATCTCAATCACTTCCTTAAAGTTGTTAATATGGCCATTGTCCGGGGTGAACTGCCTGCCGAAACGAAATCCTTTTACGGCATATCCGCAGACGATACTGCAATTCCCTCTTTTTCAACGGATAATGAACTGGTGGCATGGGGGAAAAGGATAATTGACGGGGAAGAGTACAGAATCCGCAAAGGTCATACTCCGGTTACCAATCCGTCCATTGCCGTGGTCAAGGCACGTTATGAAAAGTTCCTGGAGGCGCGTAATATGCACATGACACTTGGCAGGCGTGTTGCAGACTGTGTCAATCGCACTGCTGAAATGCGTGTTGAGGCTGACGAGCTTATTGCAAGTGTCTGGAACGAGGTGGAAGCTAAGTTCTCCCCACTGCCTGAAAATGAGAGACGCATCCAGACTGAAAGATATGGCCTCGTTTACGTATTCAGGAAGAATGAGTTGACCCAAAACACCTCTCCAACCCTTTTTGAAGTATAATTTTCAGCAACTTCGGTTTATCCAGATCTGATATTTATCCGTGAAACTGGGAAATACAATACTGCGGGCCCGGCCTCTCTTTCTTGCTCCGATGGAAGACATTACTGATCCTTCATTCAGGTACATCTGCAAGATGTTCGGAGCAGATTTTATGTATACTGAATTCATTTCTTCTGACGGGCTTATAAGGGACGGTAAAAGCAGCGTAAAAAAGCTCGACCTGTTTGATTATGAGAGACCTATTGGCATCCAGCTATACGGTCATATTATAGAGTCGATGGTTGAAGCCGCACAGATTGCCAGGGAGGCAGGGCCTGACATTATAGATATAAACTACGGTTGCCCTGTCAGAAAGATAGCAACAAGGGGTGCAGGTGCCGGGATGCTTCAGAATATACCCCTGATGCTTGAAATGACCTCTGCCATTGTTAAGGCAGTCGACATCCCTGTCACTGTGAAAACAAGGCTTGGATGGGATGAAAACAGTAAGTCAATAGTTGACCTGGCTGAGCGGCTTCAGGATACAGGCATTGCAGGACTGACTATTCACGGACGTACCAGGGCACAGATGTACCGCGGGGAGGCCGACTGGACGCTCATTGGAGAGGTGAAAAACAATCCCAGGATGAGGATACCGATCATAGGCAACGGCGATGTAAACGGACCCCTGCGGGCAAAAGAGATGTTTGAAAGGTACGGGGTTGACGGTATCATGATTGGCAGGGCTACCTTCGGCAAACCCTGGATATTCAGAGACATCCGTCACTATCTTGACACCGGGGAGATACTGCCGGAACCGACTGTTGAAGAAAAGGCTGACCTTGCCATTTTGCATCTTGAAAAATCACTTGAACATAAGGAGGGAAAATCAGCCATTCTTGAAATGCGAAGACATTTTTCCAACTACTTCAAAAGTCTTCCAAATTTCAAAGAGACAAGATTGCGGCTTATTACCTCCCTTGAAGTTGATGAGATAAAAGAGATTATTGGAGAAATCAGGGAAAAATGGGGCACATTCAGGAGCGACGAATTCCCCGGAATTTATGGTATCTGAATATCGGGATCAGACTGTCTCTGCCGGCGGATTAATTCTGCTGTAGAGTTTTCTGACATCTTTCCATTTAAATATCAGTGCCATTGCACACAGGTATATTACTGGCCATTATCACAAGCCCGCCAAAATCCTTCCACGGATAAATATTGATCTGTTCATACATCGCCGGTGTCTGCAGTGCAGAGTCACTGGTTGTAAGAAAAACTGAGAGGAAAATGTTGTTTGCCACGTGTGCCCCTATCGCAATCTCGATGCCGTCATCCAGCACGGCAGGTATTGCAAAGATCAGACCCATGAAAATGTACTGTGGCATCATTGTAAGAAACCCGTACTCTTTTACCTCCGGATTTAAGGAGTGCATCAAACCGAAAAGCACCGAGGTGGCTACGATAGGCACCCACCTGTTCCGCGCCAGTACTGCAAACCCCTGCATCAGGTATCCCCTGAAAAGTAACTCCTCAAAACCTGCCTGGAAAGGAATCAGAAGGATAGCCAATACAGCAAGTATCAGAAGAGACCGGGAGTTATTCAACAGGGTGAAATTGCCAGGGTCCGTTTTTATTGCCAACCACAGGTAAGAGGCCGAAATAAGGGTCCATATTCCTGCCGAAACAAATATTCTGCCCCAGCGGATATTCCGTCCGCCGTTAATAACACTTCTGAGACTCCGCTCATGCAGAGGCTTTACAATGTAAACAAATGCCAGGAAAGCAAGGACAAATGGAAAAACACTGAGGAAAAAACCGAAGTTCAGATCGATACCCATTGCCGCAAAATCGGGCATCCCTCCTTTGGTTGTCGTCATATCTCCTTTTGAAGCCACAATCATCACAACAACCAGCGGAATAGGCGCCGATAAGGTTCGAGGCGATAAAGGGAATTATCGCACCTACAAAATATCTCCAGAATGCGTTCTTCCCACTGAAGGGTGCTGTAAGAAACAAATCGTCGCCGCCAACAGGCGCTGAAGTGGGTTCATTTATCTCCATATCTGAATAACAGTTAAAATTCTGACCCCGGTCTGGCCGGATAATCTATTGAATAATGCAGCCCCAGACTCTCCTGCCTGTTCTGGGCCATCTTAATTACAAGGTATCCAGCCGCAATCAGGTTGCGCAGTTCTATGAGCTTTCTTGAAATTGTCGACCTGCGGTAGAGATCTTCCGTCTCCTGGTATATTATTTCGAGCCTGGTCTTCGCCCTTGCAAGACGAAGATCTGACCTTACGATTCCGACATAATTGCTCATTATCATCTGCATCTCCTTGTAGTTCTGGGTGACAAGGATCATTTCCTCGAGATGGGTCGTTCCGTGGTAGTTCCACCCCGGAATTTTATCTTCATATGTGAGTTCACCCAGACGGGGTGAGGCATCGGCAGCTGCTCTGTGAGCATAGACTGCTGCCTCGATGAGAGAGTTTGATGCCAGCCTGTTTGCTCCGTGAAGGCCGGTTGAAGAAACCTCGCCAATCGCATACAACCGGTCTATAGATGTCCTTCCGTTCATGTCAACCTTTACCCCTCCGCACGAGTAGTGAGCTGCCGGAACAACAGGTATCATCTGCTTCGTAATATCAATACCCTCTGACAGGCATTTCTCAAAAATATGCGGAAAATGAGACTTAACCTCCTCTCCGTTCAGGTGGGTGCAGTCGAGCCATACATGGTCCTCGCCTCTCAGTTTCATCTCATTGTCTATTGCCCTGGCTACAACATCACGCGGGGCAAGTGACCCACGCACATGATATCTCGGCATGAACTTTTCGCCGGCATTGTTCCGTAGTTCCGCACCGAAACCCCTCAATGCCTCGGTGATCAGGAAAGAAGGCCTGACGTTAGGATTATAAAGAGAGGTAGGATGGAACTGGATGAACTCCATGTTCTCGATCTTTCCGTTGGCCCTGTGTACCATTGCAACCCCGTCACCTGTCGCAACCTCAGGATTGGTGGTTGTCAGGTAAATATTGCCCAGACCTCCGGTGGCCAGGACTGTCACTTTTGAAAGGATTGTCTTGACGCTGCGGTTATTCAGGTCAGCCACATGGGCTCCGAAACACTTTATGTCTTTCCACTCCCTGGTTACGTATTCACCAAGGTTATGCTGGGTCAGCAGATCTATTGCAAAATGATTCTCAAATATTTCGATATTCGGGTTCTCCCTTGCCCGGGAGGCAAGGACCTTTTGAATTTCAGCTCCTGTCGAATCCTTGTGATGAAGAATACGGTGCTCTGTATGCCCGCCCTCCATTGCCATGTCAAGATTCCCGTCAGGTTTCCGGTCAAAATCGACTCCCATCTCAATCATTTCCCTGATGCGTTCAGGGGCCTCACTGACAACCATTCTGACTACTTCCTCATTACAGTATCCTGCACCGGCAACCATCGTATCCTTTACATGTTTCTCAAACGAATCGGGAGAATACATTACAGTGGCAATTCCCCCCTGGGCGTAATGGGTATTGGTATCTTCAAGGCTTGCCTTTGTCACCACGCACACTTTTCCGTAGGCTGCAGCCTTAAGGGCAAAAGTGAGGCCTGCCAGGCCGGAACCAATAACAAGAAAATCATATTTCACTTTCATCAGCGCTTCCTTTCAGCAACAGAGACCAAAGATACAAATTGATTGCAGACATTTATACCGATTGTAAAACAGAGGATTTTAGCTTACTTTTGCCCGGTTAATAAGCAGAACTGAGAGAAAAAATGGCCCAGGAAGATATTTTCAAGAAACTTGTTTCGCACTGTAAAGAATACGGTTATGTTTTCCCTTCAAGTGAAATCTATGACGGCCTGGGAGCTGTATATGACTACGGTCAGTACGGTGTTGAGCTGAAAAACAACATCAAGAAATACTGGTGGGACAGCATGGTCCTTCTGCATGACAATATTGTCGGGCTTGACTCTGCAATTTTCATGCATCCAACCATCTGGAAAGCCTCCGGACACGTTGATGCATTCAATGACCCGCTTATTGACAATAAGGACAGCAAGAAAAGGTACAGGGCCGATGTTCTGATAGAGGAACACCTCGCAAAATTCGAGGAGAAAATTGAAAAGGAAGTCGAAAAGGCAAAAGCCCGCTTCGGCGAAAAATTTGACGAGCCTCTCTACCGTTCCACAAACCCGCGCATCCTGGAAACTAAGCAGAAAAGTGACCAGCTTCACGAGCGCTTTGTAAATGCAATTACAAATAACGATCTCGCCGAACTGAAGCAGATAATTATTGATAATGAGATAGTTTGCCCTGTATCCGGCACCCGTAACTGGACCGATGTCAGGCAGTTCAATCTGATGTTTGCGACCGAAATCGGATCGACATCCGACGGTGCAATGAAGATCTTCCTGAGGCCAGAAACCGCCCAGGGCATCTTCGTGAATTTCCTGAATGTACAGAAGACAGGGCGCATGCGGCTTCCCTTCGGAATAGCCCAGATAGGCAAGGCATTCAGAAATGAGATCGTGGCCAGGCAGTTCATCTTCCGCATGCGCGAATTCGAGCAGATGGAGATGCAGTTCTTCGTTCAGCCCGGCACCGAACTCGGCTGGTTCGAAGAGTGGAAGACGGCCAGGATGAAATGGCACCAGGCACTTGGTTTCGGTGAAAACAACTACCGCTTCCATGATCATGACAAACTGGCCCATTATGCCAATGCTGCCAGTGACATTGAATTCAAATTCCCCTTTGGATTCAAAGAGGTCGAGGGCATTCATTCGCGTACAGATTTTGACCTGAAACAGCATCAGGAATTCAGCGGAAAAAAGATGCAGTACTTTGATCCTGAGAAAAACGAGTCATACGTCCCTTATGTCATAGAGACTTCGATAGGGGTTGACAGGATGTTCCTGCAGGTGATCTCAGCCTCTTATTACGAAGAGGATCTCACCAAAGAAGACGGCGTGGCTGACAGTCGCGTGGTGTTAAGACTCCCGCCGGTGCTGGCTCCGGTTAAACTGGCTGTGCTTCCTCTTGTAAAAAAGGATGACCTGCCTGTAATATCGCGAAAGATTGTTGACGAACTGAAATTCGATTTCAACTGCCAGTATGATGAAAAAGATTCGATAGGAAAGCGCTACAGAAGGCAGGATGCAATAGGTACCCCTTTTTGCATTACAATCGATTATCAGACAGTTGAAGACAAGACAGTGACAATCAGGTACCGCGACTCGATGAAGCAGGAGCGCGTTGCAATTGATAAACTCAGGGATATAATTGCCGATAAGGTCAGCCTCAGGGAACAGCTGAAAAAACTCTAGTCTCGCACCATGCCGGGGAAAGTGCTCATAATCACTTACTACTGGCCGCCAAGCGGCGGGGCCGGCGTACAGCGGTGGCTTAAATTTACAAAGTACCTCCCCTCTTCGGGGTGGCTGCCTGTTGTTCTTTCAGTCTTGCCGGAATATGCCGCCTACCCCTTCAGGGACACATCTCTTTACGGTGATATTCCGCTTGATGTTGAAGTTCACAGGACTAAAGCCACAAACTACTTCTCACTATACAGCAAAGATCAGTCGAAGATCCCTTCGGCAGGGTTTGCATCGGATTCAACTGGTGGGAAAAAGAGTAAAATAAGCCGGTTTATAAGGGGTAATTTCTTTATCCCGGACCCGAGGAAAGGCTGGAATAAATATGCATTCAGGAAGGCCAGCGAGCTGATAAAAACAGAGAACATCCAACACATAATAACGACAAGTCCTCCTCACTCGACACAACTTATCGGTCTGAAACTGAAACGCAGATTTCCTCATCTGAGGTGGGTGGCAGACCTTCGCGATCCGTGGACCGATATTTACTATTATGATATGTTCCATCCGACCCTGATGGCAAGGATGATTGACCGGGCGATGGAAAAGCGGGTTCTTCAAAAAGCTGATACATTACTTACGGTGGGAAATTCACTTGCTTCCCTCTTCGCTTCAAAGGTGCCTGATATTGAGGATAAAATCCACGTGGTCCCCAATGGTTATGACGAGGAAGACTTTGAGGGGATTGCCTCAACTTTGCCCGCCACATTCACAATAACATACGTGGGTACACTGTCAGAAGCATATCCGGTTCAGAGTTTTCTTGAAGCAGCCCGGGGATGTGTAACAGCAGAAACGCCCCTTCATCTAAGGTTTGTAGGAAGCGTCCCGGAATCGATTCGCGGAAAAATCAGTTTGGAAGCAAAGGGGTGTACTACGGAATTCATACCCTATTCCGACCACCCGGTTGCAATAAAACATATGTTGGGATCTTCACTGCTGTTGATTATAATTCCTGATCATCCGTCGGGGAAATCAATTATAACTGGGAAGCTATTTGAATATATGGCAAGCGGAAAGCCCGTGCTGTTTATCGGACCGGTTGATGGTGATGCGGCGCATCTGCTGACAAGATGCGGCTATAAGGGAGTATTCGGTTATGAAAACACAGATGGAATCCGGAGTTTTATTCTCAGTATCGCCTCCGGTGGCTCAACTGCCCGTGCCGACTTGCACGCTGAGTATTCGAGGAGGGCTCTGACAAATAACCTGAGTAATTACATCCACGGTCTTAAGGTTTGAAAAATAGCCGGGTAGCCTAAGAAATATGTTAACCAGATAAACCAATTCTCCTGCATGAACATCCTGATGCTTCTCGAAAATGATTACCTCTCGGACTTCAGGGTTCAGAAAGAGGTGCAATCATTGAGGGAAGCAGGTCACACGCTGACAGTTGCAGCGGTCACTTCGGGAGAGACTTCCTATAGAACCCAAAGGGAAGACTGTCTGCTTTTCAGGAAGAAAATGCCTTCATTTATCCGAAAGGCAAGCGTCGGTGCCCTTAAGTTCCCGTTTTACTTTAACTTCTGGTTTTCCTATGTAAGTGATATCCTGAATGATTATAAGGCAGATGTTGTGCATATCCACGATCTGCCGCTTGCGAGGGTGGGGAACCGGATAAAGGAAAGGTACGGCGCCGGATATGTACTGGATCTTCATGAAAACTGGCCCGACTTTCTTGAGGTTTCACAGCATACAAAGTCTCTTGCCGGCAGACTTTTATCCTCAACAGCCCAGTGGAGAAAGTATGAAAAGGAATCCGTCAGGAAGGCTGACCATGTCATTACCGTGGTGTCTGAAATGAAGGACAGGCTGGTGCAGAACGGGGCTCCTGAAGCTAAGATAATAATACTTGAAAATACACCGCCGGTTTCATCCATAACAACAGGCACCCCGGGGGAATCCGAAGTTTTTAACCTTGTATATGTAGGCGGAGTTACGCAACACAGGGGGCTTCAGTATGTGATCAGGGGACTGGCCTTGTTGGGAAAAGAGATAAAGTGGCGATTCACAATTGCAGGTGACGGAAGGTTTCTGCCTGAGCTAAAGGCCCTGACTGTCAGGGTTGGCATTGATGAGCATGTGTCATTTAAAGGCAAGATTGAAAAGCAGCAGGCGGAAAGCCTGATAAGCAGGTCTGACCTTGCCGTTTTGCCCCACGTCAGGTCTGTCCAGTCTGACAACTCATCTCCCAACAAGCTTTTCGAATATATGGCTGCGGGAATACCGGTACTGGCAAGCGACTGTATCAGTATAAAAAGGGTGATTGACGAAACAGGTTCAGGGGTTACCTATGTTAACGATTCTCCGGAAAATCTTGCACTGAAGTTGGGGGAATTGTATCTTGACAGAGAAAATCTGAGAATAATGGGCGAAAACGGCCGGAAGGCAGTCAGGGAGCACTACAACTGGGAAAACAGCGTCGTCAGCCTCATAAAAATGTACAGTTTAGTGAGTGTTGCGGATAATAAAACAGGCACCTGAAATGGCATCAGGAAGTATAAAATCATCAGTTAAAGATACCCTGATCTATGGAATGGGAAACATTGCCATTAAGCTGGTAGGTTTCATTCTTATACCCTTCTATACAAGTACAGCTTACTTTTCAGTCGCCGAATTCGGCGCCCTCGGGATTCTGGAGATAACGGCCCAGATACTTGCAGTGGTACTGGGACTATCGCTTCCCCAGAGTCTGTTCAGATGGTATTGGGACAAAGACTATTCTGATAAACAAAAGTCGGTATTCTTTACATCAATGGCAGCGCAGACAGCCATAAGCCTTCTCTTCTGCCTCATCTTCATCCTCCTGGCAAAACAGATATCTGTTCTGATATTCAGTGACGAAAGGTTTTATGAGGAGATCATCCTTCTGACTGTAAGCACCGGTCTGCAGAGCCTTAATACCCTTGTCAGCTCCCTGCTCAGACTGCAGGCACGGGCTTCAGCCTACACAGTCACAAACACGCTCAAACTGGTTGTTGTCCTTGGAATAACCCTTTTTCTTGTTGTCGGCAAAAAAATGGGGATCGCAGGGATCTATACTGCACAGATAATTGGTAACGGACTCTATCTTCTTGTCCTGTTGCCGTACATTATCCGGAACAGCCAGGTGCATCTCGATCTTAAGGCCTTAAGGGGAATGATTTCATACGGTGCTCCATTGTTATGGGCAGCACTGTTTACCGTTATCCTCAATGTAATTGACAGGTACTCTCTGAACTTTTTAAGCGCCCTGGAATCAGTGGCTGTCTATACACTTGCCTTTAAAATCGCCAGTACCCTCAAACTGGTGGTTGCCGATTCCATCAAGCTTGCTGTGGGCCCATTGATTATAAAGAAAATGGATTTGCCCGGACATGAACGTTTTTATACGAAGATCTGGCTATATTCCTCTTTTGTACTGATGTTTTCAATCGTGGGGCTTTCTCTATTCTCACAGGAGGTAGTCTCATTAGTCTCTTCTTCAGCATTCTACGATAAAGCCTTCTTTCTGATCCCGGTCCTTACCCTTTCTGTTTTCTTCGTTAACCTCAAAGACCTCAATGTGTATGGCCTTGTGATCTCCAAAAAAACAGGTGCAATGGGACTGATAGTCGCCATTGCCAGTGCTGCCGGAGTGGGTCTGAATGCACTTCTGATTCCGGTGCTCAACACTTTCGGTGCGGCCCTGGCCTCATTCACGGCACAGCTTCTCTTCTGGCTGATGGTATACAAGATCTCCCAGAAACATTACCCGTTGAATTATGAGACCCGAAAACTTTTATTAATAATCATAATAGGAACTGTCTTCGCTTTCAGCGGTTTCTTGTTGAAAGACCTTGATCTTATGCCCAGGATAGGTATTAAACTTCTGCTGCTGGCAGCTTATCCACTGGCTTACCTTCCGCTTCATTTTTATGAAACGTCTGAAATTGAGGCCTTTAAAGGATTCGTTAAAAAATGGTCCAGGCTCAGAAACCTTAGAAGCAATATACGGTCGGTGAGCGGTGACCTTGACACCTGACCTGATGATACGGTAAGCGGAGAGATGGACACCTGGCCTGATGATGGGGAAATAAAATATTACACCTATTTTTGAAATTAAATATTTGAATAAATGAAGCCAAATTTCACAGACAGACCCTGGTTCCTTCATGCCGGGATAATTCTGATATTCATAATAATGTCTTTTGCCTATTTCTTTCCAGTACTTGAAGGTAAGAAGCTTAATGCGCACGATACAAAGGTCTTTGTAGGCTCTTCAAAGGAAATCCAGGATTACCGTAATGAAACCGGGAAGGAGCCGTTGTGGACCAACTCAATGTTCGGCGGGATGCCTGCCTTTCTCATTTCGGCCAGGTTTCCGGGCAACCTGATCAAGCACATCGATAACCTGTTAAAGATATTTAAAACCCCTGTTGCGGCACTTTTTCTCGCCTTCGTCGGTTTCTATATCCTTTTACTTCTCTTTAAGGTTAAACCCTGGCTTGCACTCGCCGGGGCCCTCGCATACGGATTTGCGTCTTTTCTCTTTGCAAGTCTTTCTGCTGGTCATAATACAAAGGCTTACGCAATGGCATATATGGCCCCGGTTATCGGAAGTGTCGTCTATGCATTCAGAACTAATTCCATCAGGGGTTCAGCACTTTTTGCACTGTTCCTCTCTCTTCAGATAATGGCCAACCATATCCAGATAACTTATTACACCTTCATTATTCTCCTCGTATTCGGAATCTATGAACTGATTGACACCATAAAATCAAAAAGTTACGGCCCGTTTCTCAAGTCTCTTGCAATGCTTTTCGCTGCAGTCGTAATTGCTGTAGGTGTCAATTTCGGAACACTCTACACAACGTGGGAGTATGCGCAGGAATCTACAAGGGGTAAAAGCGATCTTACCAAGGCGAGTGATAAAGAGGAAATGGGTCTCGATAAGGAATACATCACTCAGTGGAGCTATGGCATCGGGGAGACAATGACCCTTCTGATCCCTGATTTCAGAGGTGGTGCCTCAGCCTCCTTTGACAAGGATTCTGAAACCATCAGAGCCCTTCGAAAAAACAACATGGCACAGGCGTCAACCCAACTTTACAGGTACTGGGGGAAACAGCCATCAACCAGCGGACCTGTCTATTTCGGTGCAATAATTTTGTTTCTGTTTGTTTTCGGACTTATTATTATCGAAGGAAGGGAAAAGTGGTGGATACTTACCGCCGTTTTGCTTTCGGTGTTTCTTTCCTGGGGGAAGAATTTCATGCCTCTCACATCGCTTTTCGTTGATTTTTTCCCGGGTTATGACAGGTTCAGGGCGGTAACAATGACCCTGGTAATTGCAGGAGTGTGCGTGCCACTGCTTGCAGTACTGGCCCTTAAAGAGATTACCGAAGGAAATGTTCCGCTTAAAAAAGCTGTAAAAGCCCTGAGCATTGCTGCCGGTATAACAGGAGGACTCTCTTTCCTGTTTTTCCTCTTCCCCGGCTGGCCGGCTCATTTCTCAGACCTGACGAGGTGTCAATACCCGACTCATACAGCTGGCTTAAAGATGCAATGATTGCCGACAGGAAAATGATGCTTCGCACCGATGCAATACGTGCTGCATTTCTGATTGCGGCAGGAGCTGTAACTCTGTGGTTTTACCTGAAAGGCAGACTCAAAGCTATACCGCTGATAATTATTCTTGCCCTTCTTTTCCTGGTTGATCAGATCCCTGTCGATTCCAGGTATCTCAACGGATCCAATTTTGAAAGTAAACGAATCGCGGATAATGCCCTTGCTCCGACGACTGCTGACAAGGCCATCCTTCAGGATAAAAGTGAATTCAGGGTACTTAACCTGACGGTTTCCACATTTAATGATGCCTCCACTTCTTATTACCATAACTCGGTGGGCGGATATTCAGGAGCCAAAATGAAGAGATACCAGGAACTGATTGAAACCAGGCTTTCGGAGGAGATCAACTCTCTCATCTCCCTGCTTCAGAATGCCACTTCAGTAGATGAGGCTGACAGGGTACTTGCGCAGTCAAATGCCATCAACATGCTTAATACCAAATATATAATCCTCTCACCGGATGCAGCGCCTCTTACAAACACACATGCTCTGGGCAATGTCTGGCTGGTTGAGAAGGCCCTGACAGTTGAGAATGCTGATGCTGAACTTGAGGCTGTAAAAACAATTGATCCCTCCAGGGTGGCAGTTGTTGACAGGAGGTTTGCCAGCCTTGTTTCGCTTACCGAATCACAAGCGGTTTCGGCTGATGCCATTTATTTGTCATCATACAAACCAAATCTGCTGACATATGAGTCCAGCCTTTCCGCTGACCGTATAGCTGTCTTCTCCGAGATTTATTACCCGCACGGATGGAAGGCCTTTGTCGACGGCAAACCGGCAGAACACTTCCGTACCGATTATGTGCTTCGCGGAATGGTTGTACCGGCAGGAAATCATACAGTAACATTTAAATTTGAGCCCCAGTCATATAAGACAGGCAACCGGGTCTCACTGGCAAGTTCCCTTATCCTCATTCTGGTTCTTGCCTGGGCAGGATTCTCAACAGCTATATCTTCACGCCGCAATGGCTGAAACAAAATGCCTGGTATGCGGAAGTGATGCACTCTTTGAGCATTTCTCCGCCACTGACTATCTTGTCAGCGGTGACAAATTCAGGATCATGGGATGTAGCGATTGCGGGTTTGTCTTTACATCAGATCCTCCTGATGAAAAAGATATCGGGGCCTACTATCTGTCTGAGGATTACATTTCACATACCGACAGAAAAAGAAATTTAACTGAGTGGCTGTATCATTTTGCGCGCAGGTACATGCTGGGGCGAAAAGCCAGTCTGATTACCCGTGTTTGCCGGAAGTCAAAGGGGAATTTGTTGGACATTGGCAGCGGTACCGGTTATTTTGCTGCATTCATGAAGGAGAAAGGTTGGACAGTTAAAGGTGTTGAAATAAGTAACATAGCCCGTGATTTTTCTGTATCACATTTTGATCTTGATGTCATTCCGCCTGATGGTGTCAGAAGTCTGCAGGACAAATCCTTTGACTGTATCACTCTCTGGCATGTCCTGGAACATTTTTATGACCCTGACCAGTGGATGAATGAAATCTTCAGGTTGCTGAAAGATGACGCCAGGTGCATCCTTGCCCTTCCTAACATCACATCTGCTGACTCAAAACGGTTCGGGAACCGCTGGGCTGCACTGGATGTACCCAGGCACCTGTGGCACTTCGCACCTGATACACTTGTTAAATTTATTGAGAGAAACGGGTTCCGGTGTACATTGATCAAGGGGATGCCTATTGATCTTTTCTACATTTCGATAATCAGCTACAGGAACAGCAAAGTCAGATTTGCATTCATTAGGGGCATCGCAACGGGGATACTCCTTTCAGTCAGCAACCTATTTGTTAAAAATTCTTCGAGTTCCCTGATTTATGTTATCGAAAAACGCAGGGACTAGTACCTGTCAAGCCACCTGAACCTTCGCAGGGTATCACCGAATTTAAGGGCCACCACAAATTCATGTGACCCGTAAGTCGATCTTTGTATTTTCTGCAGGGTGAAATCAAAGGAGTACCCGAAAAAGAACTGGTCCTTCTTAACTCCGACATTTGCAATCATGGCTCCTCCCGTCCGGAAAGTGCCGCCCAGCCAGAATTTCCTGTCATAAACATAGGTCAGCCCTATGTCTGCCTGCGGTCTCATCTGACCTGACATTTTGAGGAGAAGTGAAGGCTCAAGTATCGAATTCCCGTCTATCTCGAAGTCATAGTTTCCCATAAGGTAATAAGTCCTCATGATCTTCAGGTCCTTATAGGCCTGGCTTCCCACCTTTACAAAGCCCTCCATCATCTCCTGAGCTGATAATCCCAGGGAATAATTACGGTTAAGGATATATACCCCAAAATTAAAATCAGGAACAAAGATTCCTTTCCGGAAATCGGTGTTCAGCCATGGTTCATCCGGATCTTCAAACTCGATCTGTCTCTGGTCGATCCTATAAAAATATCCGGTCAGGGCAAGTCCGAATGAGAGCTGCGTCTGTCCGTTAAGCCAGAGATGATATGAGTATGCAGTGGAAATGCCTGTTCTTTGAACAAGACCGTTAATATCCGAAAAAATGTTTGCCCCGATGCCGACACGACCGTCAGTATGCGGTTTGAACGTTTTCTTTTTGAAGAAGTTATCACGAATGACATAACTCTGCTTCAGCATTCTTGCCTGAAAGCTGAGAGAGTATGTCTGGGGCGCCCCGGAATAGCCCACCCACTGCTCCCTTGCTGTAAGGTTGATGCTGGTGTAGCCGTCGCTTCCGGCAACAGCAGGGTTTAGGAGGAATTTATTGTAAATATACTGACTGTAGATCGGAAGCTGTTGAGCTTCAGCCGTACAGACCAGGACCAATGCGATTATGATCAGTATTCCCTTTTTCACTTTCTTAACTCCTCAGCTTATGATCCATACTCTATTTAACGATCGTTATGTGTCCTACTATCGGTTTCTCGCCGTTATGCAGATCAATTGCATAGTGATAAGAATCGACAGGCAGTACCTTCCCGTTTGAAGCACGGCCATCCCAGGGCTCCGGATAGCCCTTTTCTGACTTCCAGACCATCTCTCCCCACCTGTTCAATATGATTACCTCAGAAGCAGGATAAAGGTTCATCCTGTTAATGTTCCAGGTATCGTTTATACCGTCATTGTTTGGAGAGAATGCATTTGGAATACCGACACAAAGATTGTGTGAAGGCTCAATTGTCAGAGAGTCGGTCACTGAACATCCGTTAACATCTGTAACCGTTAGGGTGTAGACTCCGGCGGTAAGAGCTGTCAGATCAGGTACAATGGACCCTTCGTTCCACAGATAGGTATAATCAGGTTCACCCCCTGTCACCTCTGCAGAGATACTTCCGTCAGGACTTTCAGAGCAATATGGTCTGACGAAACTGAATGTCAGAAGAAGAGAGTCGGGTTCCGTCATTGTCAGAGAGGTGTCTGCGGAACATCCGTTGGCATCGGTTATGATTACCTCATAATCTCCTGCTTTCAGATTGTTCCGTGAAGCCCCGCTTCCTCCGTCAGACCAGAGATATGAGACTACACCGGCAGCGTTAACCGCAGTAAGATCCACTATGCCGGTACTTGAACCGATGCAGTTGATATTATATCCGCCACCATTGCTCAGTCCTTTTACAATACTCATACTGATCTGCCCCGGTGCTGTAAGTATGGTTTCATCAATTAGGGTACACATATTTGCATCTGTCACCGTCACTGTGTATGTACCCGAAACCAGTCCTGCAATTGAATCTGTTGATGCAGTATATCCGGCTGGTCCTATCCATGAATAAGTAAATGGCGGCACACCTGTAAGAGGCGTAACCTTCAACCATCCGTCAGAACGTCCAAGGCAGCTTATATTGTATCCGTTGCGGTTTGACATTGTTTTATTTACTGTCAGCGGTTCGGGCATATTGATTACAGTGTCCACAGTGACAATGCATCCGTATGCGTCCGTCACAGTAACAATGTAATCACCTTCGGTAAGGCCTGAAACATCCTGACTTGTTGCTGTGAATCCATCCGGTCCGGACCATGAATACGTGTATGGAATTGCACCACCTGAAACACTCAGGTCAATTGACCCGTCATTGTATGCAGGTGCTGTAAGGCAAGTGAGATGTAGAAACAGTAACCGCTGCTTCCAGGGCAAGGGGCTCTGTCAGGGTTGTTCCTCTGTCGGTCTCGCAGCCGTTGGCATCTGTGACATATACCCTGTACGAACCAGCCTTGATTGCCATCTGGTCCTCAAGTGTGCTGTTCCACAAAGGATCACTGTTATCCTTCCACGAATAACTGTATGATCCGATACTGCCTCCGGTGACTGTAATGTCTATTGAACCGTCTGCACCGTTACAACTGATGTTGTACGCACCATCACCCGTCAGCGATTTGTTAACTTCGATTCCGACAGAATCAGGTTCAGTAAGTGTATAGTTATAATTCCTCAGGCAGCCGTTATTGCTGGTTACCAGGAGATGATATTCTCCGGCAATAAGTGAGGCAATATCATCAGTAGTGGCAGTAAATCCTGCAGGTCCGTCCCAGGCGTATGTATAGGCGCCTGCGGTGCCGTTGAATTCGAGGCTTATTGAGCCGTCATTTCTACCGAAACAGGATATGTTGAAGTTGCCGTCAGGACTTTGAGAGAGTGCCGGCAGACTGACCAGGTCTATGCCGTCAGGTTCGGTCAGGGTAATACTGAAGACGGCGCTGGTGCATCCCATTGCGTCAGTCACTGTCAGGTCATATGTACCTGCGATAAGATCCTCGATTATATTGCCGTTTGTAGCTCCGGGAATAAGACCGTCAGAGGTAGTCCAGGAAAATGCGTATGGAGCACTTCCTCCTGTAATTGTCTCAACCCAGGCTGATCCGTCACCGTAACTCCGGCATGAAATATTGTATCCGTTGTAATCAGATGCGTCAAAAACAACGTTGACCGGAGGAGGCTCTGTAACTGTATACATCCGCGGCAGAGGACATCCCCTTGCATCTTTAATAACAGCCAGGTATTCCCCGGGAATTACACCGGAAATAATTCTGGAAGTGGCAGGATTACTAATTTCATATAACCCCGGGAAGGAACCGGTGTAGAGTGTATCCGTCAGGTTCCAGATGATTACATAGTCATATGGTGGTGCCGCTCCCTCTGTCACTGCAAGGAATAACTGTGCATCATTTGCTCCCGGACAGGTAATATGATAATCATACGCCGGTGCCTTCAGCGGGCTGTAAAAGCTCGCATCTGTCTGCGGGTCAACAAGGTTAAGGGATGTCGGAGGTTCCTGGCAACCCAGGCTGTCTATGACAGTAGCCCTGTAAAGACCGGCAAGAAGATTGTCTATTGTACGAAGCTCCAATCCCTCGCGGTTGAACCCGAATGGTCCGGTCCATTTAATATAATAAGGAGCAGCTCCCTTTGAAGTTATGACTTCAAGGCTTCCGTTCCCCCCTCCGTCACAGGTGATGGAGTCGGAAATAAACATGTCCTGGAGGGGAATAGCATGTACCCTTACATTTGTTGTGAAAACAGGACCGTTGGCACATAGCGGGCCACCTGCCACTTTCGGAGTGATATGGAAAGAAACAGTCTGTATTGTATCGCTTTCGTTTGTATAATTAAATGCCAGCAGTGTTCCCTGAGACTGATCATTGGCAGGAAGCCGGTTCCCTCCTACAACTGCAGGAAGTGCACTTGCTGTAATTGTATAGTCAAATCTTATTACCCCGGATGTCATTACAGTAGGCGAAGTAAGCCTGATATTTGTCGGGGCACCATAGCAAATTTGCGATGTGGCAATCGGATTGATCCTGGGGGTGGGATTGACCCAAACATCGACGGTGTCATTTATTCCGGGGCATCTCTGGGTGCCTTCCATGTCAAGAAGTACGGGAATTATAACGTACTGTATCATGCGTGCGGTATCTCCGCTGTTCGAGAGAGCATCGGTAATAATATCAGCTGTTGTTAAACCAGTCTGATCTGAATAACCTGAAATTTCGACATAGTCATTTATTACCCTTATATTGAATTCTTTGCCCGTATAAGGAGTTGTGGGGGAAGTCCACGATATGGCCACATTATCTCCGTTGCAAAGTGCATTATTCACTACTGACCCCACAACTTTTGCTGTCGGCTGAACATGAATTGTAATAGTTGTATCCCTTCCGTTCATACATGTGGGATCACCGGGTTTGCCCTGGATGTAAGGCATGAACCTGTAGGTTACCGTCTGATGAATATCAGTGACATTTGTGAGCAGATCGGAAATATTAATGATCAGTCTTGACCCGTCTGCCAGATTACCGGTAACCCCTGCCGGGTATGTTACATCAAGATTATACATCACCTCTCCTCCTCGACACTACCAGGGAATCAATTGTGAAATTGATAGTTGACCCGTTACAGTAAAGTGTATCAGGCACTTCAACTGAGATTTTGGGTACCGGTTGGATCCAGATTCTTTGAATCAGCGAGGTTGAATTGCCGGCAATATCGGTCAATGTCCACGTTCTTAAGATATATCCTACTGCATTGCAACCTGGCAGATTGGTCAAATCGTCAGAGGGTATAGCGTCCAATCCAGGGGCACAGTTATCCCATTCATCCGTTACATCCCCTGTTATAACAGGATCCACATCATATGCGCAGGTAACGTCCCTGCAAATTGTAAGGTCAATGGGAACTGTGAATGTTGGTGCCGTAACATCATGTACTGTGATGGTCTGTACACAACTGCTGGCATTGCCCGCTACATCAGTCGCTGTCCAGGTCCTGGTGATTGTATAATTGTAATGCAGTACGTTCGCCGGATCTGCATCATACGTGCTAACATCTCCCCAGGTGATTGTGATATTACCTACCGGAGTGCAGATATCTGTCGCCGTCGCTGTGCCCGTTCCTACAGGTGTATTGTCATCCTCACAGTCTACTGTAACATCCCCGGGACATGTGATAACAGGGGCCGTAACATCATGTACTGTGATGGTCTGTACACAACTGCTGGCATTGCCCGCTACATCCGTCGCTGTCCAGGTCCTGGTGATTGTATAATTGTAATGCAGTACGTTCGCCGGATCTGCATCATACGTGCTGACATCTCCCCAGGTGACAGTGATATTACCTACCGGAGTGCAGATATCTGTTGCCGTTGCTGTGCCCGTTCCTACAGGTGTATTGTCATCCTCACAGTCTACTGTAACATCCCCGGGACATGTGATAACAGGCGCCGTAACATCATGTACTGTGATGGTCTGTACACAACTGCTGGCATTGCCCGCTACATCAGTCGCTGTCCAGGTCCTCGTGATTGTATAATTGTAATGCAGTACGTTCGCCGGATCTGCATCATACGTGCTAACATCTCCCCAGGTGACAGTGATATTGCCTGCCGGAGTGCAGATATCTGTCGCCGTCGCTGTGCCCGTTCCTACAGGTGTATTGTCATCCTCACAGTCTACTGTAACATCCCCGGGGCATGTGATAACAGGCGCCGTAACATCATGTACTGTGATGGTCTGTACACAACTGCTGGCATTGCCCGCTACATCAGTCGCTGTCCAGGTCCTCGTGATCGTATAATTGTAATGCAGTACGTTCGCCGGATCTGCATCATACGTGCTAACATCTCCCCAGGTGATTGTGATATTACCTGCCGGAGTGCAGATATCTGTCGCCGTTGCTGTGCCCGTTCCTACAGGTGTATTGTCATCCTCACAGTCTACTGTAACATCACCGGGGCATGTGATAACAGGCGCCGTAACATCATGTACTGTGATGGTCTGTACACAACTGCTGGCATTGCCCGCTACATCAGTCGCTGTCCAGGTCCTGGTGATTGTATAATTGTAATGCAGTACGTTCGCCGGATCTGCATCATACGTGCTGACATCTCCCCAGGTGATTGTGATATTACCTACCGGAGTGCAGATATCTGTCGCCGTCGCTGTGCCCGTTCCTACAGGTGTATTGTCATCCTCACAGTCTACTGTAACATCCCCGGGGCATGTGATGACAGGGGCCGTAACATCATGTACTGTGATGGTCTGTACACAACTGCTGGCATTGCCCGCTACATCAGTCGCTGTCCAGGTCCTGGTGATCGTATAATTGTAATGCAGTACGTTCGCCGGATCTGCATCATACGTGCTAACATCTCCCCAGGTGACAGTGATATTGCCTGCCGGAGTGCAGATATCTGTTGCCGTCGCTGTGCCCGTTCCTACAGGTGTATTGTCATCCTCACAGTCTACTGTAACATCCCCGGGACATGTGATAACAGGGGCCGTAACATCATGTACTGTGATGGTCTGTACACAACTGCTGGCATTGCCCGCTACATCAGTCGCTGTCCAGGTCCTGGTGATTGTATAATTGTAATGCAGTACGTTCGCCGGATCTGCATCATACGTGCTAACATCTCCCCAGGTGACAGTGATATTGCCTGCCGGAGTGCAGATATCTGTTGCCGTCGCTGTGCCCGTTCCTACAGGTGTATTGTCATCCTCACAGTCTACTGTAACATCACCGGGACATGTGATAACAGGCGCCGTAACATCATGTACTGTGATGGTCTGTACACAACTGCTGGCATTGCCCGCTACATCAGTCGCTGTCCAGGTCCTGGTGATTGTATAATTGTAATGCAGTACGTTCGCCGGATCTGCATCATACGTGCTAACATCTCCCCAGGTGACAGTGATATTGCCTACCGGAGTGCAGATATCTGTTGCCGTCGCTGTGCCCGTTCCTACAGGTGTATTGTCATCCTCACAGTCTACTGTAACATCACCGGGGCATGTGATAACAGGGGCCGTAACATCATGTACTGTGATGGTCTGTACACAACTGCTGGCATTGCCCGCTACATCCGTCGCTGTCCAGGTCCTGGTGATTGTATAATTGTAATGCAGTACGTTCGCCGGATCTGCATCATACGTGCTAACATCTCCCCAGGTGACAGTGATATTACCTACCGGAGTGCAGATATCTGTTGCCGTCGCTGTGCCCGTTCCTACAGGTGTATTGTCATCCTCACAGTCTACTGTAACATCCCCGGGGCATGTGATAACAGGTGCCGTAACATCATGTACTGTGATGGTCTGTACACAACTGCTGGCATTGCCCGCTACATCCGTCGCTGTCCAGGTCCTGGTGATTGTATAATTGTAATGCAGTACGTTCGCCGGATCTGCATCATACGTGCTAACATCTCCCCAGGTGACAGTGATATTGCCTGCCGGAGTGCAGATATCTGTTGCCGTCGCTGTGCCCGTTCCTACAGGTGTATTGTCATCCTCACAGTCTACTGTAACATCACCGGGGCATGTGATAACAGGCGCCGTAACATCATGTACTGTGATGGTCTGTACACAACTGCTGGCATTGCCCGCTACATCCGTCGCTGTCCAGGTCCTGGTGATTGTATAATTGTAATGCAGTACGTTCGCCGGATCTGCATCATACGTGCTAACATCTCCCCAGGTGATTGTGATATTGCCTACCGGAGTGCAGATATCTGTCGCCGTCGCTGTGCCCGTTCCTACAGGTGTATTGTCATCCTCACAGTCTACTGTAACATCACCGGGGCATGTGATAACAGGCGCCGTAACATCATGTACTGTGATGGTCTGTACACAACTGCTGGCATTGCCCGCTACATCCGTCGCTGTCCAGGTCCTGGTGATTGTATAATTGTAATGCAGTACGTTCGCCGGATCTGCATCATACGTGCTAACATCTCCCCAGGTGATTGTGATATTACCTACCGGAGTGCAGATATCTGTCGCCGTTGCTGTGCCCGTTCCTACAGGTGTATTGTCATCCTCACAGTCTACTGTAACATCACCGGGGCATGTGATAACAGGCGCCGTAACATCATGTACTGTGATGGTCTGTACACAACTGCTGGCATTGCCCGCTACATCCGTCGCTGTCCAGGTCCTGGTGATTGTATAATTGTAATGCAGTACGTTCGCCGGATCTGCATCATACGTGCTAACATCTCCCCAGGTGATTGTGATATTACCTACCGGAGTGCAGATATCTGTCGCCGTTGCTGTGCCCGTTCCTACAGGTGTATTGTCATCCTCACAGTCTACTGTAACATCACCGGGGCATGTGATAACAGGCGCCGTAACATCATGGACTGTGATGGTCTGTACACAACTGCTGGCATTGCCCGCTACATCCGTCGCTGTCCAGGTCCTGGTGATTGTATAATTGTAATGCAGTACGTTCGCCGGATCTGCATCATACGTGCTAACATCTCCCCAGGTGATTGTGATATTGCCTACCGGAGTGCAGATATCTGTTGCCGTTGCTGTGCCCGTTCCTACAGGTGTATTGTCATCCTCACAGTCTACTGTAACATCACCGGGGCATGTGATAACAGGCGCCGTAACATCATGTACTGTGATGGTCTGTACACAACTGCTGGCATTGCCCGCTACATCCGTCGCTGTCCAGGTCCTGGTGATTGTATAATTGTAATGCAGTACGTTCGCCGGATCTGCATCATACGTGCTAACATCTCCCCAGGTGATTGTGATATTGCCTACCGGAGTGCAGATATCTGTTGCCGTTGCTGTGCCCGTTCCTACAGGTGTATTGTCATCCTCACAGTCTACTGTAACATCACCGGGGCATGTGATAACAGGCGCCGTAACATCATGGACTGTGATGGTCTGTACACAACTGCTGGCATTGCCCGCTACATCCGTCGCTGTCCAGGTCCTGGTGATTGTATAATTGTAATGCAGTACGTTCGCCGGATCTGCATCATACGTGCTAACATCTCCCCAGGTGACAGTGATATTGCCTACCGGAGTGCAGATATCTGTTGCCGTTGCTGTGCCCGTTCCTACAGGTGTATTGTCATCCTCACAGTCTACTGTAACATCACCGGGGCATGTGATAACAGGCGCCGTAACATCATGGACTGTGATGGTCTGTACACAACTGCTGGCATTGCCCGCTACATCCGTCGCTGTCCAGGTCCTGGTGATTGTATAATTGTAATGCAGTACGTTCGCCGGATCTGCATCATACGTGCTAACATCTCCCCAGGTGATTGTGATATTGCCTACCGGAGTGCAATTGTCTGTCGCCGTAGCTGTGCCCGTTCCTACAGGTGTATTGTCATCCTCACAGTCTACTGTAACATCACCGGGACACGTGATGACCGGAGGTTCCGGGTCAATCACAGAAACAGTTTGATCACAGCTCGCTGTATTGCCATGTATGTCTGTGACGGTCCACGTTACTACCGTCGGTCCAGCCGGGAACTGTACCGGGGCATTGTTTGTCGTTGTTGCTACTCCGCAGTTATCTCCGGTGGTCGGGGTGCCTAAAGCTACTCCCGTGGCATAGCACTGACCAGCATCGGCTGGTACGTTGACTACTGCTGCCGGGCACGTGATCGTCGGATCCTGGGTGTCTACTACGGTGACATTCTGATTGCAAGTAGCTGTTCTGCCGTTGACATCGGTGACAGTCCACGTAACTACCGTAGTCCCTACCGGGAACTGTGCCGGTGCATTGTTTGTCGTTGTTGCTACTCCGCAGTTATCTCCTGTTGTCGGGGTGCCTAAAGCTACGCCGTGGCATAGCACTGACCTGCATCGGCTGGTACATTGACTACTGCTGCCGGGCACGTGATCGTCGGATCCTGGGTGTCTACTACGGTGACATTCTGGTTGCACGTCGCTGTTCGTCCGTTGACATCGGTGACAGTCCACGTAACTACCGTAGTCCCTACAGGGAACTGTACCGGGGCATTGTTTGTCGTTGTTGCTACTCCGCAGTTATCTCCGGTTGTCGGGGTGCCTAAAGCTACTCCCGTGGCATAGCACTGACCTGCATCGGCTGGTACGTTGACTACTGCTGCCGGGCACGTGATCGTCGGATCCTGGGTGTCTACTACAGTGACATTCTGGTTGCACGTCGCCGTTCGTCCGTTGACATCCGTGACAGTCCACGTAACTACCGTAGTCCCTACAGGGAACTGTACCGGGGCATTGTTTGTCGTCGTTGCTACTCCGCAGTTATCTGCAGTTGTCGGGGTGCCTAACGCTACTCCCGTGGCATAGCACTGACCTGCATCGGCTGGTACATTGACTACTGCTGCCGGGCACGTGATCGTCGGATCCTGGGTGTCTACAACAGTCACATTCTGGTTGCACGTCGCCGTTCGTCCGTTGACATCGGTGACAGTCCACGTAACTACCGTAGTCCCTACAGGGAACTGTACCGGGGCATTGTTTGTCGTTGTTGCTACTCCGCAGTTATCTCCAGTTGTCGGGGTGCCTAAAGCTACTCCCGTGGCATAGCACTGACCTGCATCGGCTGGTACATTGACTACTGCTGCCGGGCACGTGATCGTCGGATCCTGGGTGTCGACTACGGTGACATTCTGATTGCACGTCGCCGTTCGTCCGTTGACATCGGTGACAGTCCACGTAACTACCGTAGTCCCTACAGGGAACTGTACCGGGGCATTGTTTGTCGTTGTTGCTACTCCGCAGTTATCTCCTGTTGTCGGGGTGCCTAAAGCTACGCCCGTGGCATAGCACTGACCAGCATCGGCTGGTACATTGACTACTGCTGCCGGGCACGTGATCGTCGGATCCTGGGTGTCGACTACGGTCACATTCTGGTTGCACGTCGCCGTTCGTCCGTTGACATCCGTGACAGTCCACGTGACTACCGTAGTCCCTACAGGGAACTGTACCGGGGCATTGTTTGTCGTTGTTGCTACTCCGCAGTTATCTCCGGTTGTCGGGGTGCCTAACGCTACGCCCGTGGCATAGCACTGACCTGCATCGGCTGGTACGTTGACTACTGCTGCCGGGCACGTGATCGTCGGATCCTGGGTGTCGACAACAGTCACATTCTGGTTGCACGTCGCCGTTCGTCCGTTGACATCCGTGACAGTCCACGTAACTACCGTAGTCCCTACAGGGAACTGTACCGGGGCATTGTTTGTCGTTGTTGCTACTCCGCAGTTATCTCCGGTTGTCGGGGTGCCTAAAGCTACGCCCGTGGCATAGCACTGACCTGCATCGGCTGGTACATTGACTACTGCTGCCGGGCACGTGATCGTCGGATCCTGGGTGTCGACTACAGTCACATTCTGGTTGCACGTCGCCGTTCGTCCGTTGACATCGGTGACAGTCCACGTAACTACCGTAGTCCCTACAGGGAACTGTACCGGGGCATTGTTTGTCGTTGTTGCTACTCCGCAGTTATCTCCAGTTGTCGGGGTGCCTAAAGCTACGCCCGTGGCATAGCACTGACCTGCATCGGCTGGTACATTGACTACTGCTGCCGGGCACGTGATGGTCGGATCCTGGGTGTCGACAACGGTGACATTCTGGTTGCACGTCGCCGTTCGTCCGTTGACATCCGTGACAGTCCACGTAACTACCGTAGTCCCTACAGGGAACTGTACCGGGGCATTGTTTGTCGTTGTTGCTACTCCGCAGTTATCTCCGGTGGTCGGGGTCCCTAACGCTACTCCGGTGGCATAGCACTGACCTGCATCGGCTGGTACGTTGACTACTGCTGCAGGGCACGTGATGGTCGGATCCTGGGTGTCGACAACGGTGACATTCTGGTTGCACGTCGCCGTTCGTGCCGTTGACATCGGTGACAGTCCACGTAACTACCGTAGTCCCTACAGGGAACTGTACCGGGGCATTGTTTGTCGTTGTTGCTACTCCGCAGTTATCTCCAGTGGTCGGGGTGCCTAAAGCTACGCCGGTGGCATAGCACTGACCTGCATCGGCTGGTACATTGACTACTGCTGCCGGGCACGTGATCGTCGGATCCTGGGTGTCTACAACAGTCACATTCTGGTTGCACGTCGCCGTTCGTCCGTTGACATCCGTGACAGTCCACGTAACTACCGTAGTCCCTACAGGGAACTGTACCGGGGCATTGTTTGTCGTCGTTGCTACTCCGCAGTTATCTGCAGTTGTCGGGGTGCCTAAAGCTACGCCGGTGGCATAGCACTGACCTGCATCGGCTGGTACATTGACTACTGCTGCCGGGCACGTGATCGTCGGATCCTGGGTGTCTACTACGGTGACATTCTGGTTGCACGTCGCCGTTCGTCCGTTGACATCCGTGACAGTCCACGTAACTACCGTAGTCCCTACAGGGAACTGTACCGGGGCATTGTTTGTCGTTGTTGCTACTCCGCAGTTATCTCCGGTGGTCGGGGTGCCTAAAGCTACGCCGGTGGCATAGCACTGACCTGCATCGGCTGGTACGTTGACTACTGCTGCAGGGCACGTGATCGTCGGATCCTGGGTGTCGACAACAGTCACATTCTGGTTGCACGTCGCCGTTCGTCCGTTGACATCCGTGACAGTCCACGTAACTACCGTAGTCCCTACAGGGAACTGTACCGGGGCATTGTTTGTCGTTGTTGCTACTCCGCAGTTATCTCCGGTGGTCGGGGTGCCTAAAGCTACTCCCGTGGCATAGCACTACTCCAGCGTTGGCCGGTACGTTAACCACAGCTGCAGGGCATGTGATGGTCGGATCCTGGGTGTCGACAACAGTCACATTCTGGTTGCACGTCGCCGTTCGTCCGTTGACATCGGTGACAGTCCACGTAACTACCGTAGTCCCTACAGGGAACTGTACCGGGGCATTGTTTGTCGTTGTTGCTACTCCGCAGTTATCTCCAGTGGTCGGGGTGCCTAAAGCTACGCCGGTGGCATAGCACTGACCTGCATCGGCTGGTACATTGACTACTGCTGCCGGGCACGTGATCGTCGGATCCTGGGTGTCGACAACAGTCACATTCTGGTTGCACGTCGCCGTTCGTCCGTTGACATCCGTGACAGTCCACGTAACTACCGTAGTCCCTACAGGGAACTGTACCGGGGCATTGTTTGTCGTTGTTGCTACTCCGCAGTTATCTCCAGTGGTCGGGGTGCCTAAAGCTACTCCCGTGGCATAGCACTGACCTGCATCGGCTGGTACATTGACTACTGCTGCCGGGCACGTGATCGTCGGATCCTGGGTGTCGACTACGGTGACATTCTGGTTGCACGTCGCCGTTCGTCCGTTGACATCCGTGACAGTCCACGTAACTACCGTAGTCCCTACAGGGAACTGTACCGGGGCATTGTTTGTCGTTGTTGCTACTCCGCAGTTATCTCCGGTGGTCGGGGTGCCTAAAGCTACGCCCGTGGCATAGCATACTCCAGCGTTGGCCGGTACGTTGACCACTGCTGCCGGGCACGTGATGGTCGGATCCTGGGTGTCTACTACGGTCACATTCTGGTTGCACGTCGCCGTTCGTCCGTTGACATCGGTGACAGTCCACGTAACTACCGTAGTCCCTACAGGGAACTGTACCGGGGCATTGTTTGTCGTTGTTGCTACTCCGCAGTTATCTGCAGTTGTCGGGGTGCCTAAAGCTACGCCCGTGGCATAGCACTGACCTGCATCGGCTGGTACATTGACTACTGCTGCCGGGCACGTGATCGTCGGATCCTGGGTGTCTACTACGGTGACATTCTGGTTGCACGTCGCCGTTCGTCCGTTGACATCCGTGACAGTCCACGTAACTACCGTAGTCCCTACAGGGAACTGTACCGGGGCATTGTTTGTCGTTGTTGCTACTCCGCAGTTATCTCCGGTGGTCGGGGTCCCTAACGCTACTCCGGTGGCATAGCACTGACCTGCATCGGCTGGTACGTTGACTACTGCTGCCGGGCACGTGATAGTCGGATCCTGGGTGTCTACTACGGTGACATTCTGGTTGCACGTCGCTGTTCGTCCGTTGACATCCGTGACAGTCCACGTAACTACCGTAGTCCCTACAGGGAACTGTGCCGGGGCATTGTTTGTCGTTGTTGCTACTCCGCAGTTATCTCCAGTGGTCGGGGTGCCTAAAGCTACTCCCGTGGCATAGCACTGACCTGCATCGGCTGGTACATTGACTACTGCTGCCGGGCACGTGATGGTCGGATCCTGGGTGTCGACAACAGTCACATTCTGGTTGCACGTCGCCGTTCGTCCGTTGACATCCGTGACAGTCCACGTAACTACCGTAGTCCCTACAGGGAACTGTACCGGGGCATTGTTTGTCGTCGTTGCTACTCCGCAGTTATCTCCAGTTGTCGGGGTGCCTAAAGCTACGCCCGTGGCATAGCACTGACCTGCATCGGCTGGTACATTGACTACTGCTGCCGGGCACGTGATCGTCGGATCCTGGGTGTCTACTACGGTGACATTCTGGTTGCACGTCGCTGTTCTGTCCGTTGACATCGGTGACAGTCCACGTAACTACCGTAGTCCCTACAGGGAACTGTACCGGTGCATTGTTTGTCGTTGTTGCTACTCCGCAGTTATCTCCGGTGGTCGGGGTGCCTAACGCTACTCCGGTGGCATAGCACTGACCTGCATCGGCTGGTACGTTGACTACTGCTGCAGGGCACGTGATAGTCGGATCCTGGGTGTCTACTACGGTGACATTCTGGTTGCACGTCGCCGTTCGTCCGTTGACATCGGTGACAGTCCACGTAACTACCGTAGTCCCTACAGGGAACTGTACCGGGGCATTGTTTGTCGTTGTTGCTACTCCGCAGTTATCTCCGGTTGTCGGGGTGCCTAAAGCTACGCCCGTGGCATAGCACTGACCTGCATCGGCTGGTACATTGACTACTGCTGCCGGGCACGTGATCGTCGGATCCTGGGTGTCTACTACGGTGACATTCTGGTTGCACGTCGCCGTTCGTCCGTTGACATCCGTGACAGTCCACGTAACTACCGTAGTCCCTACAGGGAACTGTACCGGGGCATTGTTTGTCGTCGTTGCTACTCCGCAGTTATCTCCAGTTGTCGGGGTGCCTAAAGCTACGCCTGTGGCATAGCACTGACCTGCATCGGCTGGTACGTTGACTACTGCTGCCGGGCACGTGATGGTCGGATCCTGGGTGTCTACAACGGTGACATTCTGGTTGCACGTCGCCGTTCGTCCGTTGACATCCGTGACAGTCCACGTAACTACCGTAGTCCCTACAGGGAACTGTACCGGGGCATTGTTTGTCGTCGTTGCTACTCCGCAGTTATCTCCGGTGGTCGGGGTGCCTAACGCTACGCCGGTGGCATAGCACTGACCCAGCGTCGGCTGGTACGTTGACTACTGCTGCCGGGCACGTGATGGTCGGGTTCTGGGTGTCGACAACAGTCACATTCTGGTTGCACGTCGCCGTTCGTCCGTTGACATCCGGTGACAGTCCACGTAACTACCGTAGTCCCTACAGGGAACTGTACCGGGGCATTGTTTGTCGTCGTTGCTACTCCGCAGTTATCTCCGGTTGTCGGGGTGCCTAAAGCTACGCCCGTGGCATAGCACTGACTCCAGCGTTGGCTGGTACGTTGACCACTGCTGCCGGGCACGTGATGGTCGGATCCTGGGTGTCTACAACGGTCACATTCTGGTTGCACGTCGCCGTTCGTCCGTTGACATCCGTGACAGTCCACGTAACTACCGTAGTCCCTACAGGGAACTGTACCGGGGCATTGTTTGTAGTTGTTGCTACTCCGCAGTTATCTCCGGTGGTCGGGGTGCCTAAAGCTACGCCGGTGGCATAGCACTGACTCCAGCGTCGGCTGGTACGTTGACCACTGCTGCCGGGCATGTGATGGTCGGATCCTGGGTGTCTACAACGGTGACATTCTGGTTGCACGTCGCTGTTCGTCCGTTGACATCGGTGACAGTCCACGTAACTACCGTAGTCCCTACAGGGAACTGTACCGGGGCATTGTTTGTAGTTGTTGCTACTCCGCAGTTATCTGCAGTTGTCGGGGTGCCTAACGCTACGCCCGTGGCATAGCACTGACCAGCATCGGCTGGTACATTGACTACTGCTGCAGGGCACGTGATCGTCGGGTTCTGG
This sequence comes from uncultured Bacteroidales bacterium, assembly GCA_963736735.1. GTDB lineage: Bacteria > Bacteroidota > Bacteroidia > Bacteroidales > VadinHA17 > SR-FBR-E99. The sequence continues at coordinate 117,459 of CAVTPX010000001.1, forward strand.
GTGTCTACAATAGAGACTACAAAATCAGAAGTAGTAACAGAACATACTCCAGCACCCAAACTCTCAGTAACTTTTACTGTACCAGGGTTTGTACTACCCCAGTTTACAGTTATCGAATTAGTTCCCTGACCTCCAGTAATCGTTCCACCGGTTACAGCCCATAAATAGCTATGACCTGGCACATTTGCCGTCGAATAGATTAAACCTGTGGCGTTAGGACAGACTGAATTGCTGCCTGAAATGGAGGGAATAATCGGGGTAGTCACGTCTACATTGACAGTACCTGAAATATCCAAAACAGGATCTCCCGGTGTACCTCCGAATTCGATATAATAACCCTGAGCTGCATAGATCCCGGATCCGCCAGCCACCGGAAGGTCGTTCCAATTCCCGGCGGCCAGAAGGTGACCATAATCCTCTCCTCCCGAATTATTGGGCTCGCCACCGTTCCAGTTTGCATAAGTAATCAAAGATCCTCCAGATCCTCCCTGCCAAAACATGGTTCCATTCTCAGGGCCAGTTACCCACATCCAATTCCCTTCAGGAAAAGTAAAGTCGCTTGCTCCAATCCATGCAGAACCAGTCAGCTGTGAAATAAGAAAATCGTTTTCCGGTTGAGAAACGATTGTAACAAGATACCCCTTCATTCCAAAAAGATGAGCCCGTTCAGATTCTATCCAGGCTGAATTCCAATAAACACCCGGTCTTGTTATGTAACGATAGTAATGACCGGTAGAGTGATTAAAGCGTTCAATAGAAACTGTGATTTCACGAATTCCAGTTGTAGGTGTTCCGCTGCTATTTGAATAAGTTACTGATCGCAGGACGCTCTGGAATTGAGCAGTAGTTGCAGGACCTGTAAGGAACAGAATTCCATAAGTAGAATTATAAGAAGAAGTAATGCCAAACGCATTGGTACAACTAAGAATATCCTGTCCGGGGATAAACCCGGCACCTATCTGGACATATACAGCAGGAATAGTTTGGGTTACCGGATCCGTAATCAGTAATTCGGGGAAAAGAAGAACAGGAGATGCACAATAGGTAATTGAACCGGAAGCATCCAAATCAGGGGGCGGGGGTTCACAATTGACTACATTGAAAGTTAATGCATCAACATAAAAGTCGCTATTGTTGGATGCAATAATTTCAATAAATTTTGTAGGGACACCAGTGGTTTCTATATGGGTTTTGAAAATAGAACTAATTGATGAAGAAGGTGCATATTTAACAGGAGACCAGGTGATACCATCCGCTGATTCTCTCAGTCCCATTTGTGCATTATCTTCTTCAGGTTTCCATATTATATAATAATCCTGACCAGCCGGAATTGAAAAAGTTAAACTAACAACAATCCTGTCAGATCCCGAATTGAAGAATGCCCCAAATCCATTCGGTACACCATTGACATTGTCTGGGTTGGTTATACTGGTATTACTTACCTGCTGACAATACCCTGACAATAATTGTGAATATGAACCCGGGCCACAACTAACAGGAAGACATTTATAGGTTAAAAATGATACTGCATCAAGCTCAAAATCATAGCCGTCATTGTTAAAGAAACGGATATACCTGGTGTCTGTATTAGCTGTAATCGTATCAGTAAAATATCTTTCGTTTGTAGTCAGAATTCCGCTGTTAGGGTGAACTGTAAATGATCCCAAAACAAGTGCTTCACTCCAGTTTAATTTTGAAGATCCATTCTGTGAGGGTCTTTGTCTCCAATATATTATATATTGTTGGCCTGCTCTTACAGTATCTATAAGGTCAATTACCAGATAATCACCATTATCATAAAACTGGGCTCCCGTACTATTTGGCATCCCCAGTGCATTTGACGAAGACCCAATACTCCCCAATTGAGTAACAATTCCTCCAAATCCGATAATTGTCTTTTCCGTCTTCCCTGGTCCGCACTGGGCAATAGCCCGAGATTCTCCAAGGAGGATTAAAAGAAAAACCAGTAATGTGACTGCAGCATTTCGGAGTCCAGGCATCTTACGGATATATGAAATGGCTTTTTCTATGACATCTTGATAATTAAGACTACTAAAATCGGACAATGGTTGCCTCATACAAGACATTCTATTGCACATTAATTGGTGAAGTTGCGAAAAAAAATCGTGCCGGCGTTCAATGCCGGCACGATTTTTCCACAATGAGTAGGTGTTATTAACAAATTAAGAGTCACATAGCTACACCACAAGCATGGCATCGCCGTATGTGCCAAACCTGTATTTCTCCTTCACCGCCGCCTTGTAAGCATCAAAAAGCTGGTTGTATCCCGTAAAGGCTGACACCATCATCAACAGGGTCGAATAGGGAAGATGAAAGTTGGAGACAAGCATGTCCGGCACCTTAAAATCGTAGGGAGGAAAAATAAATTTATTGGTCCACCCGTCAAAGGGCTTCACCATTCCTGATGTGGAGACCGAACTCTCCAGGGTGCGAACTACAGTGGTTCCAACGGCACAGATCTTGCTCTTTCTCTCTTTTGCATTATTAATCAGGACTGCCGACTCCTCAGTGATCTTTATGCGTTCTGAATCTACCTTGTGCTTAGTCAGATCCTCAACATCCACGTTCCTGAAGTTGCCCAGCCCCACATGCAGAGTGATCTCGGCAAACTCAACGCCTACGATCTCAAGTCTTTTCAGCAGCTCCCTGCTGAAATGAAGTCCTGCTGTCGGTGCGGCAACTGCGCCCTCAAACTTTGCAAAAATCGTCTGATACCGGTCGTTGTCTTCCGGCTCAACGGGCCTGTTGATGAACTTAGGAAGCGGGGTTTCGCCAAGCGAATAAAGCGTCTGTTTGAACTCCTCATAGGTACCGTCAAAGAGAAACCTAAGTGTCCTTCCCCGGGAGGTTGTATTGTCTATCACCTCGGCAACCAGCAAGTCATTTTCCCCGAAATACAACTTATTCCCTATCCTGATCTTACGGGCAGGGTCAACCAGCACATCCCATAACCTCTGCTCCCTGTTGAGCTCTCTCAGAAGGAACACCTCAATCTCAGCCCCGGTCTTTTCCTTATTTCCGTAAAGCCTTGCAGGAAAAACCTTGGTATTGTTAAAAACGAGAACATCCTGCTCCCTGAAATAATTGACTATGTCCTTAAATACCCTGTGTTCAATCTCTCCGGTATCGCGATGCACAACCATCAATCTCGATTCATCCCTGTTTTTGGAGGGATAAAGTGCAATCAATTCCTGGGGCAAAGTGTACTTAAACTGCGATAATTTCATATTAACCGACTTTTAGTGGACATAAGAGTTATTATACGTTTGAAAAACCGTTTTGTTTCATTTGCTCTAAAATAAACTGAAATTCAGCAGGGGAGAGAGCTTTTTCAAGTTTGAATTCACCAATTGCATTGCGCACCAGACCTGTAAGATGTGCTCCGCTGTTCAAAGCCTCACCCAGATCCCTCGCAAAGGCTCTGATATATGTCCCCTTACTGCACAGTATCCTTATTCTCGCCTCCAGGCCTGTGAACTCAAGCAACTCCAGCTCATGAAACACAACCTTTACCTTATCAAGCCTTTTATCTATCTTTTTTCTTGCCAGCTCATATGCCCTTTTCCCGTCTACAAATTTTGCGGAAAAAAGTGGTGGTTCCTGCATCTGTTCACCCTGTAAACCAATAAGTTTCTCTTTAATCAGAACTTCAGTGATATGGTCAGCCGGATACTCTTTGTCAACATCGCTCTCACGGTCAAAGGAGGGCGTTGTCTGCCCGAACCTGACCAGCGCAGTATACTCCTTACTGAGATCCTTAAACTGTTCAATCCTTTTGGTTGCTTTTCCCGTGCAGACAATCATCAACCCGGTGGCCAGGGGATCGAGTGTTCCGGCATGTCCTACCTTCAGTTTCTTCAGACCGAAGTTGTGCCTGATCAGTCCCTTTGTCTTGCCGACAAGATCATATGATGTCCAGTAAAGCGGCTTGTCAAACAGAAGTACTTCTCCTTCCTCGAAACTATAATTCACCCCATTCATTATCCTGCAAATAATAACAACGACAAACCCAGCAGGGCACAATAGACTGCAAACCAGATCAGTTTACCCCTGTTTACAATTTTTATCATCCATTTGCAGGCAAAATATCCTGTGACATAAGCTGTGATAAAAGCAATTATCAAAGGAAATATGACTACTTCAACGGCTCCCGGCTTAGTGGCAATGATCTTCACAAAATTTGCTCCCAGGATAGGAACAATCACCATCAGGAACGAGAATTTCGTCAGATCCTCCTTGCGATAACCCAGCAGTCAGTCCCGTAGAAATTGTGGTGCCTGATCTTGACAGACCCGGAAGCACTGCAAGAGCCTGGGCAATGCCCATCAGAAATGCGCCGGCATATGTAATTTCCCTGGTCCCTTTACGGACAAAATGACTTACCGCCAGAAATAAAGCAGTCAACAATAGAAAAGACCCTGTAATTGTCATGTCCGCCACAAACAGCCCCTCCACAAAATCCATAAGGGTAAAACCCACAATGACCACCGGGATCATTGAAACAACCAACTTCAGGGCATAATCTGTCTCTTCATTCATAGTAAATTGAAGAACCCCGCGGGTAAGACGTAATAATTTCTCTCCAGAACACCGTAATTATACTGAGTACAGTAGCCCCGTGAACGACAATTGAAAAAAGAAAACTCTCCTCTATTCCGCCAAAGACATATTTAACAATTTCCAGATGGCCGTCGCTGCTTACGGGCAGAAACTCCGTAAGCCCCTGCACCAGACCGAAGATGAGAGCCTCAAACCAATTCATTACTTAATTTTAGAAAACGGGTATTATTCTTTATTGTCATGCGGTTTTTTCATTATCGCATATATCTCAAACACAAAACCGGCAAGAACAATCAGCGGCGCCAGGGTAATACGCCGGAAACTGAAAATGTCATCCGAAAATACATTCGGGTCATCAGACTTGCCACCGGCCATCAGTATAAACCCTAATATGATGACAGCAAAACCTATTGCCATCAGCTTATAGTTTTCCCTTCCCAGGGCAAAACCGGCTTTCTGATCCTTTTCGTTTTTAGATCCCATATTTTTAGAAATATAATTTGTCTTCATGCATGCCCAGATACCTGTTCAGGGCAAAAAATGTTGAAACCGCATTAATAATCACTCCCGCAGCAATAAGTGCAAGACATAAAAAGAGGAAGAGGTTGATGTTTTCATAAGTAAAAAGTGTAAAAAACTCTTTCTCAACCAGATACATCAGTCCCATCAATAAGCCAATAGCAATCAAAGCAGCCACAAATCCGAAAAACAGGCTCTTAAGAAGAAAAGGTTTCCTGATGAACGATCTGTTGGCGCCTATCAGCTGCATTGTATTGATGAGAAACCTTTTTGAATATATCGAAAGCCTGATAGTGTTATTAATGATTGTAAGTGCAATAAGAAACAGCAGTGCACTGATTGTCAGCAGAAACGCCGTAATTTTCCGGACATTCTCATTGATTAAAGTAAGTATAGACTCCTGGTAATAAACCTCATCTACAACCGGGTATTCGAGAATGCGTTTCTCGATCTTCATTACACTGTCAGGATGGGTATAGTCGGCCAGCAGGTATACATCGATTGTGGGCATCAGGGGATTATACCCCAGAAAATCCAGAAAGTCTTCGCCAAGGTCATCTTTCAGTTTGACTGCCGCCTCATCCTTTGAAACGTATTCGGTCTGCTTCACATATGTCTTTGCATCAAGCTCTTTCTGCAACATCCTGATGTCAGCCTCACGGGCATCTTCTTTCAACATTATAGTAAAGGAAAGGCTTTCCCTGAAATAGTCTGACAGCTGGCGTGCATTGATAAGGACCATACCTAGTATCCCCAGCAAAAAAAGCACAAGCGAAACACTCACCACAAGTGTTAAATATGAACTTCCCAATCTGTACCTGGAAATACCGCCCTCGGTCCTTGTCACTCTTAAAAATTTGTGTCAAAAATAGTACACAATCGGGCATTTCCTTCAGGTGGGCCCAATATTTTTGCAGTAAGGCTGCAATAGAGATGGGTGCAGTGCCCCGATGAGACTAATCCTCAACAAATGTAATCCAGCCGAATTCGTCCGGTTCGTCACCGTACTGAATACCAACCAGCTTGTTAAAGAGCTTGAGTGAAACCGGTCCCGGCTTGCCGTCCTTGCAGTACTCATAGATCTTTCCGCTGTCAGGATCAACAATCTTTGCAATAGGACTAATAACAGCTGCTGTTCCGCATGCTCCGGTCTCCTCAAATTCAGCAAGTTCTTCAATCGGAATTCTTCTCCTCTCGGTTTTCATTCCCAATTTTTCTGCTATCGCGATAAGACTCTTGTTGGTTATCGAAGGAAGAATGGATGGCGAAAGGGGTGTTATATAAGTATTGTTCTTTATCCCGAAAAAGTTTGCCGGACCGCATTCATCTATGTATTTCTTCTCCCTTGCGTCAAGGAAAAGCGCATTCCCGTAGCCTTCCTCCCGTGCCCTTACTATGGCCCTCATGCTTGCTGCATAGTTACCTCCAACTTTGATACTTCCGGTGCCCAGAGGTGCAGCACGATCGATGTCCCTGCAGATCAGCATATTAACTGGCTTGATACCACCCTTGAAATAAGGACCTACGGGAGTTACAAAAACTATAAAGGTATACTCGGATGCAGGTTTTACACCTACCTCAGCACCGCTACCGTAAAGTAACGGCCTGATATACAGTGATGCCCCTGAACCATATGGCGGGACAAACTCCTTATTGAGTTTAACTGCAGTAAAAATTGCCTCCCTGAAAAGCTCTACAGGAACAGGCGCCATATGTATCCCGTTTGCTGAAGAGATGAGGCGCGCGGCATTATCCTCCCACCTGAAAAGTCTTATCCTTCCGTCGCGACCCCTGTAGGCCTTGAGTCCCTCGAACGACTCCTGCCCGTAGTGCAGGCCGGTGGCGGCAATATGAATATTTATATATTCAGAGTCGGAAATCTCTGGCTTGCTCCATTTCCCGTCACGGAAAATGCTTCTCACATTGTAGTTGGTTTTTATATAGGCAAAAGGCAGGTTGTTCCAGTCCAGATTTACCATGGCAATACGGATTTGGTGCCTCCAAATGTACTCTTTTAAACTAAAGTTCCAAATGATATTAGATTTTGCCCAGCCTCTCTTCTGAAAACATCCTGAGGATATTTACCTGCTCCTCTCTGGTGACTGACTGCAGCATTCTTCCAGTGCCAGTAAGGCAAGGATTGTCAGCAATTCTCTGTGCAAGGTCTGCAAACCACTTCTCCGGATCTGTTACTTTTCCGTATGCCAGCTCCTCCCGGTAAAGTTTGTCAGCCATTGAAGGGAAATCGACCCGGCCCAGAAAATCATAAACAGCATCATGCAAAACTTTTCCTGCCGCTGTTTCCTGAACCGGGGAAAATGCACCTGTGATAATTTTCATGACAGCCTCCAGGGTCGAACGGTCAAACCCGTAAACATTGAAAATCTCTTCTGCCCTTTTCCCCGAGGCCTCCAAAGGTTTCTGATAATCAAAAACATACCCGAAAAAAACAAATACAGATGCAAGACGAAGATAAATATACTCCTGGTCTGTAAGGTTTTCAGCCCTCGCAAGCAATTCAGCCTGTAGCGAAACACTCCTGATGTAGTCAGGATTATGGAAGAAGAGGTCCGGAGAGGCATTCTCAGCATACTTCGTGAAAACATGCTCTTCCACATCGATGATTCGGATCATCTCAATTTTTGTAAAGAACTGCCTGTTCGGGGTACCATCAGTCTCGCACAGTTCAGGCCTGATGCCTGTCACAAAATACATATCGAGGTCACCCTTGTACTTAACAGGCATCCTGCCCCTGTAAAAACAGGTAAAATACTCTTTGACAAACTCATACGTAGTTCCCGATATGTTGATCTTACCCGGTTCACCTGATGATTCCATCCTGCTTGCCGTATTTACTGTATCACCCCAGATGTCATATGCTATTTTCTTGTGACCTACCACCCCCGCAATAACAGTCCCGGTGTGAATGCCAATCCTGATGTCCCAGAACCTGGCTGCGATATTCGCCGGATCTTCCCTCATTGACTGCATGTATTTCTGCATCTCCAGCGCGGCAAGCACAACCTCGACCGGATTGGTCCTGTTTCTCTCCGGGATACCTCCGGCGCACATGTAGGCATCACCTATCGTCTTGATCTTCTCAATCCTGTACTTCTCCGCCACTGAGTCGAAATGAAAGAAGAACCTGTCGAGCTCATCAATGAGTACCTCCGGATTCATCTCTTCGGCAATTCTGGTAAAGCCCTGAATATCAGAAAACAAAACTGTAACAAAGTTGTATTTTGTCTTTGTTGCTTTACCCTTTAACATTATCTCCTGAGCGGTCCCTTTGGGAAGCATATTTGCCAGCAGGTTGTCTGACTTTTCCTTCTCGTGCCGGAGTTCTTCGGTACGCTCACTTATAAGCTCCTCCAGCCTCTGCTGCCTCTCTCTGAACAGAAGACGCGTTCTTCTCCGGACCAGGCCGATGAAGGCAAGAAGGAGAAGAGGATAAATAACTTTAGCCGGCACTGAAATATACCAGGGTGCCCGGATCCTGAAAACGAAGGTGCCCGCACCCAAATCCGCTGAATCATTTCTTCGATACTGATACAGTAATTTATAACGACCCTGGTCGAGATTGGTGTATTCTTTAAAAGTGCGCAGGCTCCATTCCGTCCACCGGTTGTCAACCCCCTCAAGATAAAACCTGTATTCCAGCCTGTTATCCCCTGTCATCTCAAATGCGAGCCCCTCATGATAACTGAATATGGCAGGCCTCTTTGTTGTATCCACCCTTTCGCCAGTGCTGTAAAGACTCACACTTTCTATTCCGCCGGAAGCATTATGATTCTCACCTGCCTGCCCTAACACGTCCGAAAAATGCAAACCGCAAAACAGGGGCATGACAAAAGTGAAAATTTTAAATTGATGTAGTAAACTGATTGCCATGTGCGGTTCTGAACGGCTGGTTTACACAAAAATAATCTTTTATTTCAGTGATTTGTAATTACTCACAGGCATAGTGAGTTTCCAATGATTAATTTTGCCGGTACAAGAAATGAATATGGAACTGATCTTCGCCACAAACAACAGGCATAAAATAAGAGAGATAAGCTCCCTGCTCGAAACGGGAACAGAACTTATCGGGCTGGCTGATGTAAATATAACTGAAGAAATACCTGAAGAATGGGAGACCCTCGAGGAAAATGCACTTTTCAAGGCACGGTTTGTTCACCGGAGGACAGGGATGAATGTATTTGCAGATGACACGGGTCTGGAGGTTGAGGCCCTGAACGGCGCTCCCGGAGTACATTCGGCAAGATTTGCAGGCGAAGAGAGGGACTCCTCCGCGAATATGACCAAATTACTGCGGCTTCTTGATGGTAAAAAGAACAGGAACGCCCGGTTCAGAACGGTGATTGCCCTCATTTATGGCGGCAGTGAATACCTCTTCGAGGGAATTGTAGCCGGAAGGATTATTGAGGAAAGAAAAGGCACTGAAGGGTTTGGATATGATCCTGTATTTATTGCTGAGGGTTATACGCTTACTTTTGCCGAAATGTCACTCCCGGAAAAGAACAAAATATCTCACCGCGCCCGCGCTTTTGAGGGCCTGCGGAAATTTCTCGCTGAAAATGGCGAAGCAAAATAGAATATGACCAACCCGCTGAAGATGAGGCGAAATGTAGCATCAGTTTTCATTTTGGTTTGTGCCTGGATCCAAATGTCCGGACAGATACCGGTCGGATCATGGGAGGATCGCCTTTCATATGCATCCTCCCATTACCTTACGGCCGGAAATGATAAAATCTTTTCATCTGCCGGTGCCTCCCTTCTGATAATAGACACCCAAACTGAATTAACTTCAAAGCTGTCAAAAGCCAACGGTCTTACAGAAACAGGAATAAGTGCCATCGGCTGGTCTGAACAGGAAGAGACACTTGTAATTGTCTACCGGAACACAGATGTTGACCTTGTCAGACGGGGAACAATAACCAATATCCCGGACATCAGAAATAAATACATCCCGGGCCTGAAGGAGATTTATAATATTTCTGTAATCGGGAACCTCGCCCTGCTTTCAGGCAGCTTTGGCATTGTGGTGATCGATGTCAGGGGAAGATACATTGCCGATACCTGGAGGCCGGGACCTGATGGCAACACAAATGAGGTATTTGAAACAGCTCTTCTCAATGAAAGAGTCTATGCCGCCACTTCAAAAGGGGTTTTCTCAGCACAACCGAACAGGACAGGCCTCTCCTATTTCGGGAACTGGGATAAACTGGAAGGATTACCGGTGCCAGATGCCGGGTACGATAAAATTGCAGCCACCTCATCATCACTCTTTATTAATAAACCGGGCTTAGCTTCTTCACCGGATTCGCTTTTCAGGATAATCCCGGGGCAGCCTGCAGAACTTATATTCTCACGCAATGATTCACGGATAGGCTCTGTTGATCCCTCACCGCAGGGAGTGACAGCGGCCCTTGCATCTTCCCTGCTGAGTATTTCCGAAGAAGGCCAGATTTCCCGTGAAACAGTATCATATGGCTGGGCGTCGCCCAATCCAAAAAATACACTGTTCTTACAAAGGTGTGTTGTGGATTGCTGACGCCTCGGCAGGGCTGGTTTCGACAACTGATTTTTCAAATTTTGTAACACACACCCTTCCAGGGCCCTATACAAACAATGTCTCAGATATAAGCTTTGCTGGCTCAAGGGCATATGTCACAGGCGGGACAGTTGACAATGCGTGGGGTAACGTTTACCGCCCCTTGCAGATATTTATCAATTCAGACCGGGAATGGGTCAGCAATATACTTTATGGTCAGGCTGACAGGGATGCAATGAGAGTGGTTGCCGACCCGGCTGACCCTGACCGCTATTTTGTTTCGTCGTGGGGTAACGGACTGTATGAATTCAGGAACAGTACCCTGGTAAATAATTTCAACCAGTACAACTCGCCGCTGTCAAGCATAATCCCTGGTGATAACTATACCAGAATATGCGGACTTGCCTTTGACAGGACAGGAAATCTCTGGATGACGCAGTCAGGTGTAAGCGGTAATCTCAGGGTACTGAAAACTGACGGTACATGGACCTCAACTTCAGTCAACCTGAATGTGCCTGTTGTCGGTGACATTGTTATCGATGGCAACGGATACATCTGGGCCTTGCTGCCAAGGGGTCACGGCATGCTTGTCTATGACCCGGCAAAAACACCGGGAGACATATCTGATGACAGGTATCTGAGGCTCCAGGTGGAAGACGCTGAAGGCCACGTGATGACCAATCTCTTCTCGGTAGCCCGTGACAGGGACGGAAATATCTGGGTGGGAACCGACATGGGTCCGGCAGTGTATTATACGCCTGGAAAGGTATTCGAGTCAAATCTCAAAGCTGTCAGGGTTAAAGTACCCAGAAATGATGGATCAGGTCTTGCTGATTATCTCCTTGGCACAGAAACAATTACATCAATCGCAGTGGACGGGGCAAACCGAAAGTGGTTCGGCACAATGAGCTCAGGTGCCTACCTGGTCTCAGAAGATGGAAGAACACAGCTTCATAATTTCAGCTCAGCGAACAGTCCGATCTTATCTGACAATATTGTGAAAATCAATATTAGCAGTGAGTCAGGAGAAGTATGGTTCGGCACCTCAGCAGGCATTATTTCATTCAGGGGTGATGCCACAGAAGGCAAGGATGACTATTCAGGAATGTACGTCTTTCCTAATCCAGTAAGAGAAGACTATGACGGGTCGGTTACAGTCACAGGCCTTGTCGAGGGCTCATCAGTAAAAATCACTGATATAAGCAGCAACCTGGTTTATGAAACGACCTCCAACGGAGGTCAGGCACAGTGGGATCTGAAGAATTACCGGGGACGGAGGGTAAGTACCGGGGTATACCTGATATTTGCAAGCAACCCTGACGGTACCCTGGCGAAAGTCATCAAGCTGCTTGTAATCAGCTGATCATTCTTCAGTTATCAGGCTCTGAATACGCTCTATCTGCATCTGTTTGTTGACTTCCCGAAGACTTCTTGCGGTGGAAGTGAAGTATTGGTGACCTGAAATGAATTTTACCTGAAGCTTATTCCAGTCGTTGAGTTTTGTGATCTTATTCTGTGCTTTCAGCTCTTCAAAAAGTGTGTTGGAAACGGGAATGAAATCACTTCTGCCAAGGTAATCAAGGTCAGAATCGCATATTATTTTCTCCAGGAGGTTCTTGGGTTTCGGAGGCAGCTGTGTTGACATTATGATGCTGCAAATCGTTTCAATCTGTCCTTCGGTATACCCGAACTCCGGCAGCATCTGTCTTGCCAGCACTGTTCCCTGATGCTCGTGCCCGTCATATGTGACTGTGTGCCCTGCATCATGAAATAACCCGGCGGTTTTAAGAAGAAGGATCTCTTCGTCACTGCATCCTTCTGCCCAGCCAATGAGCTCCACCTCCGTCACTACATCAACCGTATGTTTTACATTGTGGTAATGAAGAAAATCAGGCAGATCCTTCTCAAGCTTATCAAGAATGATCTCCTGAATATCAGTGAACTGTATCAATCCGAACTTGGTCCTGAAGGAGCTGTTCGGCTCTTTCCCCAGACCTTCTGATGACAGTTCCGGCAATAATCCCCTGACCTGGTACATTTGCAGGTCACCGGTATATTTCACGGGCAGTTTCCCGAAGTATTCACATTTGAAGAATTCCTTTACAAGTTCATATGTCATTACTGAAATCAGGATAGTCCCTTTTTCGGAAACTGCCTCGATCCTGCTGGCAGTATTTACAGTCTCACCCTTAATATCATAGGCCATTTTCTTCTTTCCTGTCAATGCTGCCGCCACCGGTCCGGTATGGATGCCTATCTTTAGTTCCCATACCTTTTCAGAACCCCTTTTGTCGGTTTCATAGGAGTCAAGATAATTTCTCATCTCTGTTGCAGCCATTACAACATCAACAGGATTTGTAATGTTCTTTGCCGGAATACCACCAGCACACATATATGTATCTCCGATAGTCTTGATTTTCTGAATATGATATTTACCGACAATCCTGTCAAACTCGAAAAGAATCTCATCAAGCTCATCCATCAGCAGGGCAGAATCCATATCCTCGATAAGTTTTGCAAAACCGTGGATATCAGCAAACAGAACGGTAACCATATTGAATTTCTGTGACCGTTCCTCCTCTTCACCTCCGCCAGAATGGAGTTTGTGTTTTTCCAGGAGTACCCTGTACCGCTCATTGTCATTCAGAAGAGCGTCTCTCTCTCGTCCCAGTTTCTTAAGCAGGAGTTCCAGCTCGGAGTTTTGTCGGGCAAGGCGCGCCAGGCGCTTGAGTAACTGGTCTTTAGAGTCTGGTTTCATATCCTGAAGTCGGAAAGTAAATATACAAAATATTAACTCTTATGACTGCGCCCCAGTTCTGTCACTAAACTTTAATACTTTTGAAAAACAGGCGACCTGCAATGATAGTCAAAACCAAAGCCATACTCCTGAATCACATACGGCATTCTGACAACAGTCTAATCGCCCGCTTCTATACCGAAGAATACGGACGCCTTTCGGTGATTGTCAAGGGTCTCTCGGCTAAAAAGGGGAAAAACCGCTATCTCTATTTTCAGCCGCTCTATTTGTTCGATCTCGAAATCTATTACCGTGAAGCGAGGGAGATGCATAACCTGAAGGAGATTAACCTCAGCTTCACCCCGGTGAACATCCCCACAGATTTATTTAAAAGTACCATTTCCCTGTTTATCAGTGAAGTCCTGTATGCTACAATCCGTGAGGAGGATAAAAACCGAAGACTTTTTTCATTCATAGAATCATCAGTAAAGGCTCTCGATGAGATGACGCAAGGCGTCAGCAACTTCCACATCTGGTTCCTGGTACATCTCTCCGCCTACACAGGTATCGGTCCCTCTCCCGTTTCTGCCGCCGGAAGCTATTTTGACATGCTTAACGGCCAGTTTGTTCGTTCCGCTCCGACACACCCTGACTTCCTCGAACCAAAAAGCGCTGAGTACCTCAACCGTCTCCTGAAATATTCTGCAGAAGAACTTCCTTCTCTTCAAATTTCAGGTGCCGAACGTACCCTGTTTCTCGATCAGATACTCCGTTACTACAGCCTCCATCTTCCCGGGATGAGGCATATCCGCTCCCTCAGGATTCTGAATGATATCTTCCGTTAAGGTTACTTCTTCTTTGACTATCTTTGTCACAAATCGGGCTCCATGTCATTTATCCCATCAATAATTAACTGGTTTAATACCAAGAGATTACATCAGATTGACCTCTTCAGGAAATACCCTGCCGAGACACAGCAGGAGGCTCTGATGCGCCTTATCACGGCAAGCCGGGAGACAACTTGGGGTAATGATCACGGGTACTCTTCCGTTGATTCGGAAGCCCGTTTCAGGGAGAGGGTCCCGCTGCAGACTTATGAGGATTTTATTCAATATGTAGACAGGCTGCGCGAAGGTGAAAAAAATCTCCTCTGGCCGGGCGAAGTAAAATGGTTTGCGAAATCATCCGGTACCACCAGCACTAAAAGTAAGTTCATTCCGGTAACCAAAGAGTCGCTTGAAAACACCCACTACCGTGGCGCCAAAGACTCTCTGGCAATCTATACCAGCCTGAATCCCGAAACGGAGATTTTCAAGGGAAAAGGACTAATTCTGGGTGGCAGCCACAAAGTGAATAATTTCAACAATGATTCACTCTACGGTGATCTTTCTGCAATATTAATCGAAAACGCACCTGTCTATTCAGAACTCATCCGTACTCCATCAACCAGAATTGCACTGATCGAGGACTTCGAGGAAAAAATGAAGAAGATCACTGAAACCACTGTCAACCTGAACGTTACAAGCATTTCAGGAGTACCGTCATGGTACCTTGTTCTTATAAAATACATCCTTAAGGCAACCGGGAAACAAAACCTGCATGAAGTCTGGCCCAATCTCGAGGTTTTCTTTCACGGCGGAATCAGCTTCACACCTTACAGGGAGCAGTTCAGGCGAATTCTGCCTGACCTGCGAATGAGCTACATGGAAACATACAATGCCTCCGAAGGTTTTTTTGCAATACAGGATGATCCAACCGACAGTTCAATGTTGCTGATGCTTGACTACGGGATTTACTATGAGTTTATCCCGGCAGAGGAGGTAAACTCCGGAAACCCACGTACACTATCGATCGGAGAGGTTGAAAAAGGGGTGAATTATGCTGTTGTAATCTCGACTGATGGCGGCCTGTGGAGATATATAATAGGAGATACTGTAACCTTTACAAGCCTTTTTCCTCATAAAATAAAAATCACCGGTCGCACAAAGCATTTTATTAATGCTTTCGGCGAAGAGGTAATCATTGACAATGCTGAAAAGGCTCTGGAAAGCGCCTGTTCGGCGACAGGTGCCCATATACTCGAATACACTGCAGGACCTGTCTATATGGGAGAAGAAAACAAGGGATCGCATGAATGGGTGATCGAATTCGACAGACAGCCCGACAGCTTAGGTCACTTTATCGAAACCCTTGACTCAACCCTGAAGTCAGTCAACTCTGATTATGAGGCCAAGAGATATAAAGACCTTACCCTGATAATGCCGGTAGTAAGGGTTGTTCCCGAGGGAACTTTTTACCGGTGGTTCAAGGAAAAGGACAAACTCGGGGGACAGAATAAAATGCCGAGACTTTCGAACACAAGGGAGTTCGTTGAGGGCATTCTCAAGATAGCAGGTTTATAAAATCTTTTTATCAACATCGGCAGCTTCTCCCTCCCTTTTTTCTATATTTAGACTCAGAATTAAACTCCGTTTCACATGCACATAGCAATAGCCGGTAACATAGGATCAGGCAAGACCACACTGGCCGGTCTGCTTTCAAAACACTACGGCTGGCAGCCTCATTATGAGGACGTTGACGAAAACCCATACCTGAATGACTTCTATGAAGACATGCAACGCTGGTCATTCAACCTTCAGATATACTTCCTCAACTCGCGCTTCAGCCAGATCCTTGAAATCAAAAAATCTAAAAATACAATTATACAGGATCGTACAATTTATGAAGACGCCTATATTTTTGCGCCCAACCTGCATGCTATGGGGCTGATGTCAACCCGCGACTTTGAAAACTATTTTACCCTGTTCAAACTGATGAGCTCACTTGTAGAGCCACCTGATCTTCTGCTTTACCTCCGGGCATCTGTTCCGACACTCGTGAGCCAGATACAGAAGCGCGGAAGGGAGTATGAAAGCTCAATACGCATCGACTACCTGAAAAGACTTAATGAAAGGTATGAGGCCTGGATAGAATCATATAAACTGGGAAAACTGCTCATCCTTGAGGCCGACCATTACGATTTTCCTCAAAATAAGGAGCACCTGAATGAAATCATCGATAAAATAAACGCTGAACTCCACGGGCTGTTCTGAAAAAATCGAAAACTAAATCTAAACCATCCTCTGCGATGGTTTTTTTATTTATTTTTATTGTGGAATTGTCTCAATGCAATAGTGCTTAACGCTAAATCTATATTATCATGAAAAGAATTGTGATTTTTGCCATGCTGTTTAGCAGCATCCTCAATCTGGCAGCGCAGAATGATCTTAATGTCATGCCACCGGTCGATCCTGCTTACCGGACCGGGAAACTTGACAACGGTCTGACATATTACATCCGTCACAACACAGAGCCCGCCGGCCGGGCCAGCTATTACATAATTCAGAATGCCGGTGCAATCCTGGAAAATGACAACCAGAACGGTCTTGCACACTTTCTTGAACATATGGCTTTTAACGGTACAACACGCTTCCCTGATAAGGCAATACTCAATAAACTTGCACGCCATGGCGTCGCCTTCGGAACAAATATCAATGCATATACAAGCTGGGATGAAACCGTCTATAACCTGAGCGACGTGCCGGTTGACAAGCCTGGCCTTGTTGATTCGTGCCTTACAATACTGGCTGACTGGTCTGATTTCATTACACTTAAAGAAGAGGAGATTGACCTTGAAAGGGGTGTAATAATTGAAGAGTGGAGGACCCGGGAAAATGCAAATTCGAGGATGACCAGAAAACTGTTCCCCGTCATGTTTGAGGGTTCAAAATATGCCGTTCGTGATATTATTGGTGATACTCTGATCCTCAAGACTTTCTCTTATGACACTCTCAGATCATTTTATCACGACTGGTACCGGACCGATCTGCAGGCCATTGCGGTGGTTGGTGATATAAATGTCGATGAGGTTGAGACTGCAATAAAGAAGATTTTTTCTTCAATCCCCGCAGTTGAGAATCCGAAGCCCAGGATAAACGTTACCGTTCCTGCACAAAAAGGGACACGCTATGTGCTGGCTACAGATCCCGAAGCGCCGGGCACCTCTGTCAATCTGTTCATAATGGATGAAATATCTGACGAGCGTCCAAGGGATCTCGCCTATATGCGTGATATGTACGTCACTGACATTATGAATTCGATGATGGGTAAACGAATAAGCGAATTGCTCCAGAAGGGAACTCCTCCTTTCATTGCCGCTTCGGTGAGTTACGGGGGTTTTGTACCCAGGAATTACAATGTCCTTTCTGTAGCAGCCCAGGCCCGTGACAATGAAGAGGCAAAAGCGTTCGAAGCAGTCCTTACTGAAATGGAGCGGGCCCGCAGGCACGGATTTACGCAGGGTGAGCTTGACAGGGCAAAATCGACCTTGCTTGTGAATTATGAGAGCGCCTGGAAACAGAAAGACAAGATCACCAACGATACCTATGCAGAAGATATTCAGTCTCATTTCCTGACCAGTGAACCCCTGCCCTCAATAGATTTTGAATTTGATTTTTTCAAAAAGATCCTGCCTCAGATCACACTTGATGATGTGAACAGGAAGTTCAGCGGCACTGTCAGGGATGACAACAGGATCATCCTTATTTCAGGACCGGAAGATGTTGACCACCTGAGTAAGGATGAAGCCCTTGCCCTGGTGTCAAAAGTCGAAAAAGCTGACCTAAAACCCTATGATGATGTAACGGGAGGAACGGAACTAATAAGCGCACCTTTGCCCGGCGCCGTAGTGATAAAAAGTGTCGCCCTGCCTCAGTTCGCAGCGGTGGAATGGACCCTTGGCAACGGAGCAAAAGTCGTGTTCAGAAACGCTGATTACGAAAAGGACAACGTCACTGTCACAGGATATTCATTCGGAGGATCGTCTGTTTTTGCCGACTCACTCATTCCTTCGATGTCGGTATTCCCGGCAGTAATCGCCATGTACGGTGCAGGAGAATTCGATAATGTCGCGCTGCAGAAAATGCTTGCAGGGAAAAAGGCATCTGTCACTCTGGGTTTGCAGGAGACAATGCAGAGTGTCTCCGGAACTTCCACTCCGGGAGACTTTGAAACAATGATGCAGCTTCTCTATTTGCGGTTTGCAAAACCGAATTTCAACCGCGAAGCCTATGACGCAATCATCGGCAGGTATATTGCCATGGTTACTGCCATGCAGAAAGATCCAAATAAAATGATGTCTGACAGCCTGACGCTGAATATTACGGGCTACAGCCCCCGCACCTTTGTGATGACTCCTGAATCCATGAAGAAGATCAGGTTTGAAGACGTCAACTATATCTACAGGAACGCATTTGACGACGCTTCGTCTTTCACATTCTTCATAGTCGGGAATATTGACGAGGCTACAGCCCGGGCGATGTCTGAAAAATACATCGGTTCGCTTCCCTCGACCAGGGCAGGTGAGTCGTGGACAGACCGCGGAGTGAGACCAGCCGGAAGGAAAAGTCAAAAAGGAAATTCCGATCCCGCTCACCACACCCAAGGCAACTGTTGTGATGAGCCATACTGCCAAAACAAAATACAGACCCGAAAACAACCTGTCAATGGAGGTACTGAAAGGCATCCTCGACCTTGTGTACACAGAAAAAGTCCGGGAGGATGAAGGTGGCACCTACGGAGTATCTGTAAGTGCAACTACGCAGTTGCGCCCCGTTTCCAAATCTGTTTTGCTTGTGGCATTCGAATGTGACCCGGTAAGAGCATCTGAACTGAAAGCAATAATTTACAGCGAACTGAATGAAATTGCCAAAAACGGACCGTCACAGGTCAACCTTGACAAGACAGTAAGCAATATGCTTAAAAAGAGGGAGGAAGCGCTGCCTCACAACAACTACTGGGCCGGCACAATCCGCAATTATTACGTAACCGGCGTTAATAGCGACGATCCCCGTAATTTTACGGAAATTCTCAATAAAATGACCACAGACGACATACGCAAGACAGTAGGCAAGTATCTCAAAAAGGCTGATTTGCTTGAAATAGTCTTTGTACCTGAGAAGAAATAGCCAAATACCACGCCCCCTGTCCGCCTGGCAGCGGACGGACTGGGGGAAGGTGGTAAACTCTTGTTTAACCTCTATAATTTTCGCTAAATTGCAGGATAAATATATATTCCTGTAAATGCATTTGACAATAGCGGCCGACAAATTCAGAAGTATCCTTCAGCTTCCTGTAAATGACCCGGTGCTTGTGTTTGCCGTAATTCTTACAGTTATCCTCGTCTCGTCAGTAATACTCAGAAAGTTCAGGATACCGGGTATCATAGGGCTTATCGTTTCTGGCATAATTATCGGACCTAACGGTCTGAACATCATTGAAAAAAGTCACGCTATCGACCTGTTTGCAACCATCGGCATACTTTTTCTTATGTTTACTGCCGGACTCGATCTGAACCAGCAACAGTTCAGGCAAACGAAATACAAAAGCCTGCTTTTCGGTCTTCTTACATATATAATTCCGTTTGCAACAGGATTTCCGGTGTGCTATTATCTGCTTGATTACAACATCATTACAAGCCTGATGATATCCAATATGTTTGCCACTCACACAATGGTCTCATATCCAATTGTGACAAGGCTCGGTCTGACAAAAAATGAGGCCGTGGCAGTTGCAACAGGCGGTACGGTTATTACAGACACCCTTGTTCTCCTGGTACTTGCTGCCATCACCGGTACTGTAACAGGAGGAAGCAGTCTTCTCCTTTACGGAACCCTTCTGTTCTCATTCACACTGTTCATCCTCTTCGTGATCTATGTGATCCCACCGGTTTCACGATGGGCATTCCGTCGTCTCGAGGATGATAATTACTCACAGTTCATTTACGCAGCCCTGGTTGTATTCATTTGTGCCATTCTGGCAAAGATTGCCGGACTGGAACCGATTATCGGGGCTTTTGCCGCCGGGTTCATCCTCAACCGGCTTATTCCTACAGAGTCATTACTCAGAAACAGGATCGATTTTACAGGTAACGCTCTCTTCATTCCATTCTTTCTTATCAGCGTGGGTATGATAGTAGACCTGCACGTAATCTTTGCCGGCCCGAAAGCTCTCATCGTCGCAACCACACTCACAGCGGTAGCCCTTTTCGGCAAACTGGCAGCATCTGTCATCTCCTCGCGAATTCTCGGATTCACCCGTGACCAGGGCACCCTCCTTTTCGGGCTTACAAGCTCACACGCTGCGGCAATACTCGCGGTCATAATGGTCGGATACCGCATCGGGATAATCGACGATAGTGTAATTAATGGCACAATAATCCTGATCCTCGTCACCTGTCTCGTCTCCTCGGTTGTCACAGAAAATGCAGGCAGGAAAATTGTCCTCAGCGGTGGTGCAAAGTCAAAATATCCGGATGAAAGACCCCATGAGACAATTATTATCTCTCTTTCCAATCCGCTGAATATGGAAAGACTGATTGACCTGGCACTGACACTTAAGAAAAAGAATCATAACAACCCCCTTTACGGTCTGTGCGTTGTAAATGATGATGACGCTGCTGTTGAAAAACTGGCACAAGCCAGGACGACGCTGGAGAGGGCTGGCGGGAGAGCCCAGGCTTCAGGAAGAAAAATTGAAACACTGGCTACTATCGATAATAACATAACTGCCGGCATAAGACGGGTGGCGAAAGAAAAGGGCGCTACAGACATCATTGTGGGAACATCGGGGAAACCAAATCTCGCAGACTTCCTGCTTGGACGTTCCCTTGAACAGCTTGTAATAAATTCGCCTCAGAACATCTTTGTCTACAATCCTGTAAGTCCTATTAACCTTTACAGAAAGATATTGTTCTTCCTGCCTCCGAATGTTGAAAAGGAGTTCGGATTTTTGCATATCCTTGACAAAGTATCAAGAATAGCCGAAAGCAACGCGGTTCCCTTTGAAACATGGTCTTACGGCCTTACCCCGGGTGTGATTGAAGACCACCTCCGGAAGATAAAAAGCCCGGTAATTCATAATTATTATTCCTGGCCTGACGAAAAGGAGATATCAGAAATCCCTCCGTCATTCGGCAGCGATGATCTGCTGGTTGTTGTTTCCCCGCAAAGAGGCAGTATTTCATATTCACCGCTCTTCGATGGCTTTCTGAAAAAAATACTTAAATCAACCGGCACAGTCGGGTCCCTGGTAATTTACCCCGGGGTGATAAGGTCCTGAATCTAATCAGGTAACGGTGATTTTATGAATCTGATAATAATTTCCGCCATCTCACCGCTGTGTGACCGGGTATTATCCTCAAGATCTGTATAAGAACAGTTGTTTATCCGTGCTGAGATTTCCAGCGCCTCATCATGACTGTGAAATTTATCCTTTGAGGTGCCGGCAACCAGGACGGGGACAGTTATTCCCTCAAGGCAATCCCCTATCCGGTACGGTTTCAAATCCCTTATGGCCTGCCCAAGACGCCCCGGTTCGGCAGCATCGAGGATCCTGCAGTTCATAAGGTACATTTCATTATCCTCGGCGGTATTGACCCTGAATTTCCTGATATACCATTTCAGGAATGGCTTCATGAACCTGAAAATGTAACGAGCGGCGCGGGCCAGGACCACTGACCACCATGGGAAGTTGAAGGACCCGTTAGGCTCAATAAGAATAATGCTTAATGGTTTATGTTTCAGGAACCTGAACGATTCAGCAATGGCTGTGGCACCCAGAGAATATCCTACCAGAACATAACTGCTGTCATCTGTGAACCCGGCGTTCAGATAACCCGTCAGATCTGAGGACACCTCAGCAACCGAAAATCCGTGACTGTCCCTGATAAGGGCAGAGCTCTTCTCCCTTGTTTCCAAATAATGTACCTTATGATATCTCGTCAGTCCGATAAGGGTTCCGGTGAAGTTGTCAGGCACGGATGCAAGTCCGGGAACAAAAACAATGACCGGTAATCCATGTGATTCAGGTGGAGTAAACTCAACAGTAAACAGAGAAACCCCGGTCCCCGGATCTGTATAGCCTGAAGTATAAGTGACTCCCTGATAACAGTATTGTGAAAAGTTGCGATCCATAATATTCCAAAATTCTGAAACTGTCCGATATCCGGCCAAGATAAGACTTTCCGCTATTTTTATCCCCTGAAAAGAACCCTGCATTCATTAAATTGGTTGTAAATTGCTGAAACTTAACAGCACCAGACTGTACTTACATGACAATAATGAAGAAGAAAACAACATTAACCCTGACCCTCTCCCTGATCCTTTTTTCATGCGTCGGACCGGAGACCACGGTGACCAACACAGTTAACCGTGACGGCTCGATACTCCGAAGGGTCGAAATGAGCAATACTGAGAACAAGTTTCAGAAACAGCAACTCAGAGTGCCGATTGACAGTACCTGGACCTTCATCGACTCGATATCTGTCTCTGAAAAGGGAGACACAACCTGGTACCGGTCTGCAGAGAAACTCTTTATTACTGCAGATGAAATTAATCAGGCATATTTGAGTGACAGCGGGGCCAACAGGAATGTTGCAAGAACCGCATTTTTTGAACGAAGATTCAAGTGGTTTACCACAACATATTACTTTTCTGAAACCTGCGGAAAAAGTCTTTTGCATGCCTTGCCCCCTGAAATATTTCTTTCAGCGGAAGAGATCGGATTCATGAATTTGCCAAGAAAAGTGCAAATTGACCTCCTAACCGGGGCAGACAGTTCAAAATACCGGACCCTGAGAGACACACTGGATGAAAATTCGGATATATGGTTCGCCAGATCAGTCATATTGGAATGGATTGAAACTGCCGGAGCACTTTGTGAGGCTTCAGGAAAAGACTCCCTGACAGCAGCCATTCTCAGGTCTCATAAAGATGATTTCTTTAAACAGCTCGGTGAAAACGCTGAATTCGGAGCTGGCTGTGACTCGGTACTTGGTGCAGGCGTTTATGAAGTTTTTAAGACGGAGCTTGACAGTGCAAAGGTTTTAGCTGAAGAGAAATTTGACCGCTCCTTTTCATTTTCGGAGTACACCATGCAGGTTGTAATGCCTTCAGAGATTATAAGCACCAACGGATACAGGGACCCTGACGGCGGAATCTCATGGCCGGTTTCCGGAGAGTTGTTTCTGAGCACTGACTACATCATATACGCCCAATCACGTTCAATAAACTACTGGGCAATAATCATAACAGTACTCCTTGCCATTATCCTGCCCTTCGATATCGCCAGGCACATCAGAAAGTGGAGAAAAAAATAGGTCTGCAGTAACGGGCTGCTAACCAAACCATTCCCAGAATGAAAATTGGAATAATAACTGATATACATGAAAATGTCCTGATGCTCCGGGAAGCATTCAAAATGGCTGAAATCCACAGATGTGACGAGATAGCCTGCCTGGGAGACATAGTGGGATTTGACAGGCGTTTTTACAGACATAATAATGAACGAAGTGCAAAAGAATGCATTAACATGGTAAAATCATCCTGCCGGTGGATTGTGGCAGGAAACCATGACCTGTTTGCTGCGGCCAGAGTCCCGGAATATTCCAATGGCTTTGAATATCCGGAATCATGGTTTAATCTGACCGCCGAAGAAAGAAAAAACGCTGCCCGGGGCCAGGTCTGGTGCTATGAAGGTGATGCTCCAAATGATCTGGATGAAGATGATATTCAGTATCTGAAAACACTGCCGGAATATTTATTTGTATCAGATATTGGCTTCCAGGCTCTTCTTTCACATTATATTTATCCCGATGTTACAGGGTCAACTACCCGTTACATTGAAAGGAACAATCAGCTCTCAGAAGTCTGGAAATTCATGGAGACGAATAAGGTGCTCATTTCCTTCTCAGGCCATTCTCATAATCACTTCCCCGGGTTTGCCTACCGGAAACAAATTGCATTTCTGAAGGCGCTGAATACTAATCCTAACAGCAGTATTAAACTTGGGGATGAAATGTTAATTATTGTCCTGCCTCCGCTTACCGGGGAGATTGGAAGAACAGGATTCTCAATAATCGACTCAGTCAATATGAGGCTTGATATTATTTCAACAGTTCTGGCTTAAGATCAACAGAATATGGATCAATCATCAGGAAAACACCCCAAGAGAATCTTTCTGTTAAAGATTGACATTCCGGCATTGATGGCAATCGCCTTTTTTGCAGGACTGATCTTTGTATATCTGATCCCCGGGTTTGAAAAGGTGATGATGGAACGTAAAAGAATTATGATCCATGAAATTACTACTTCTGCATACAGCCTTCTTGACCATTACCACTCGCTTGAACTTAAAGGTACCCTTGAAAAAGAAGAGGCACAGGAGCAGGCCAGAGCAGCTATCAGTTCCATCAGATATGGAGAGGCCCTTAAAGACTATTTCTGGATAACAGACCTGCATCCCCGTATGATTGACCATCCGTACAGACCGGATCTGAACGGACAGGACCTTACCGGATTCCGTGACTCGAATGGCAAAACTGTATTCGTGGAATTTGTCAGAGCAGTATCCGTAAAAGGTGAAAGTTATGTTGATTACATGTGGCAGTGGAACGATGACTCGACCCGTGTAATGCCCAAATTATCATATGTAAGATTGTATGAGCCATGGGGTTGGATAATAGGCACCGGAATCTATATTGATGATGTACGCGCTGAGATTAACAGAATGGAACTCCGGGCTTTAATTATATCGGGTATCATTGGACTTATAATAATTATTCTTCTGACGGCTGTTTCACAGCAGAGCCACAAGATTGAAAAGAGAAGGAGCGCGACGGAGATAGAATTACGAAAATCTAAAGAACTATACAGGACTCTCGCGGAAGCTGCCTCGGAAGGAGTATTGATCTGGTCCGGGGAGACTCTGCAGGCTAATAAAACACTCTTATCGTGGCTTGAATTCACGGAGGAGGAGCTGCAGAAAACAGATTTCCACAAGATTCTTATCTCACCGGAGATGTCAGAATTCAGTGATTCGGATGCACTGTATGATGAACTGGGTACAAGACGATATGTTGAATGTTTTCTTAAGATGAAGAATGGCAATCCTGTCCATTCGCATGCTGATTTCTCCAGGATTATGCTTGGGCAGATGAAAGCAGTACTCGTGGTATTAAGACCTGCAGGCAATAGTGTTTCTCCCACCGCATTTTCTCCTAATAACACAATCCTAAATAATATTGAAACCGGTTTTTTTCGAATGACTGTCGGACGGAAACCCAGATTTCTCCATGCAACACGACCTGCACTTGACCTTATGGGTTTCAACAACCTTCAAGAACTCCTTTCTCATAACCCTGAGTCTCTGTTTGTTAATACGGTACAGTTTAAAGCCCTCACATCAGCGCTGGTTTCTGAAAGAAATGTATCTGGAAGAGCGGTGCTCCTCAGGCGTAAAACCGGGGAAGAATTCTCAGCTCTCTTAAACGTTGTTTTTGTGGAATCCAATTCACAGGAGGCATTGTGTGAAGGCTCCATTGAAGCGCTGGCGGCCAGTTCCACCCGTAATAATTTGCCAACTGTCGGGCTGCAAACATACGGTGCTTCATATTTGATGGAAACTCCGGTTACTGCAATAATGAGACCTACCTGTTGAATGCAATGAGAACCTGCCTGTTTCCCGGGCAGTGACAATAATGAAAGAGAATAATACCAGATTTGTTACTGTCATAAATAAAAAAGGTGAACCTCTGGGCATAATTGAGGCAGGGGTGATCTGCATGAAACTTGCTGAAGGTGGTTCTTCTGAGACGGAAATATTCAGATGGATGAGTTCTCCCCCTGATTTGATTTCCAATGACACTAAAATAAACAAGGCATTCGCAATGATTCAGGAGAGCCTCACCAAATGCCTCCTTGTTACATCCGAAAAGAAAGGTACTGTTGGATTTATTACAAATGATGATCTTTCCAAAGCCATTTCCGCACCACCTGAGTTGATCTTTTCGGAAATCGCCAAAGCAGGCTCAACATCGTCTTTAAGGTCACTTTACCTTAAGAACCGCAAAACCGCTGTTTCAATGATCCTTGGCCGTGCAGATCCGTACGCCGTCTCTCTTTACCTCTCTACTGTTGCAGATGCAATTTGTCAGAGAATTCTGGATCTGTGCCTCGACGAGGCGGGTGAGCCACCCTGCCACTTTGCATTTATTCAGACAGGCAGTGCGGGCAGGAGAGAACAGACCCTTTCCACTGATCAGGATAATGCAATAATCTTTGAGAATTGCGAACCAGAAAAACTTGAAAACCGACAACTCTGGTTTGTTAAGCTCGGGAAAAAGGTAAATGAAATGCTGGCGGATGTGGGATTCAGGCTTTGCAGGGGAGAAAACATGGCTGGCAATCCAAAGTGGTGCCAGCCTGTTGATATGTGGAAAAAATACTTCACTGATTGGATAAAGATACCGGGCCCGGATGAACTGCTCGAAGTGAGTATTTTTTTCGATTTCAGACATTGCTTTGGTGACCAGAGACTTACAGATGAGTTGCAGGCATTTGTGAAGAGTGGACTTAAAACCAATGATATTTTCTTTCATCACATGGCTGCGGCATGGAAACCGCTTAATCTGCCATCCGGTCATATCTCTGACAAGGGCACAGATATTAAGAAAATCCTTATGCCACTTACCGGAATTATAAGGCTTTATGCACTTAAATTTGGAATAGAGGGGTTCTCTACAATAGAAAGAACTATGGAGTTGTATTCAGGCCGTAAGCTCGACTACCGCTTACTCAGGGATACAATACGGGCATGGAAAGACCTTGCTTCCCTTCGTCTTTCACACCAGGCAGAATGTATCAACAGTGAAACAGAACCGGATAATATTGTGGATCTTCAACTGTCTGACAGCGAGCTTCGAGTTTTCGCGGAGCAATCTGTTGCCGCAATTAACAACCTGATATTGAAAACAGGCAGTGACTTTTACACTGTAACTATTTAAAACTTATAGATCGTACTGAGCAGGACTCTTACATTAGTTACATTTTCTGTAACCGTCACCCTCCCGTTATTTTGCATTGTGCCATAAGCTGCCGATGTACCTTCAACTTCCGCCCCGAAACTCAATCGTCCTTCTGTGACCACGAGGCGTGGGGAGATCCTGAAGAGGTGATCGATATTATTCCCGCGGCCATAGACTGCCCCCGCAATCTGGTCTTCAGATCCAAGGTTCTTGCTGAAGCCTGTAAAAAGCCCAAATATTACTTTCTTCCCGTTGGTATTCAAATCGGCCCAGTAACTTACAGTATTAAGATTTGTATATGTTTTAAACTGGTTCAGAGCGTCAGTTACCTGTGACACAGCATACCCGCCTATCATTACAAGGTCGCTGGCATTCTGACCGTATACTCCCATCAGAGATAAATTTACTGGAGTGCTTTTCATTTTCAAAGCACCAAAAACGGTAAAACTTCCTATAATTTCGTCTGTCTCAACGTTGACCGTTGTGGCAATCTCAGGTCTGAGCCGTTTGTAATCAAATCCGGCCCAGAAGGTAACATTACTTCCTGCCGGCGTACGCATTTGAATGTTTACCCCTGGAGTGCCACTGTTTCTTATGTACTTGTTACTGTTGCCGTCAGGACCGGCAGAGGTAAAATCACGTTGCCCGTAAGCCGTAAGTGTAAGACTCAGTGCTCCCATTTTTCTTGTCAGCCTTACCTGTGGATTTCGGCTGAAGGGTACGAAAGGAGCACCTGTGTTGAAGCTTACTGTTCCCGGAAAACTTTCAACAGGAAAAAGGGGATGCCAGTACTGTCCGATCAAAAGTGTAGTCTTTGCCCAATCCATCTTCACGTACGCATGCCGCAGCCTTAATCCGTTCAGATCGCTTTCACTTGTTCCAAAAAACTCAGCTTCAATTGCTCCTGAGGTTTTCGCTCCAAAAGCATCCGGACCGGTGATGTCACCTCTTATCCGTGTCTGAATATTAAGCATATGAAAAGATGGGATTGGCATTAAGGTCATTCATTTCAGAGTCATACAACACATTATCAGGATAAAGATAAAAATGACCCTCCCTTATTCCGTTCGCCGCACTGGATTGCCGGGTATCATAAAAAATGTCATTCTTAATAAATCCGGAAAATTTTATTCCCCATGAAGGATCAGTTTCCTGTGATGCAACCGGCAAACAACCGACTGCTGCCAGAAGCATAATGCTTACTTTTCGATTCATTTTATCATTTATTAAGAAGTCAAATATAAAACAAGGACCCTTTCCTTGAAGCAAATTACCTACTGTTTTTGTCCGGCGGAAATAGAGACTCAATAAGCGATGGATTAACAGGTTCTCCACCCAGTAAAACACTCATGTTGCTTTTTGCTGTCCTATTGTCCTTCCATATTGTGAGTGCTTCCTGATAACATAGTAAGGCTGAGTCAGGCATCAATTTATGTCGGTAAATGGTCCCCTTGTTTGTAAGACTTACAGACAACCTCCGAGGTGTTTCGATCTGTGCTGTCACTATATATTTAATCCGGCCGGATAACACTTTGTTGAAATTCAATCCGTCGAAAACCGGATCATTCTCTCTCATAAATGGAACCACCTTAGCATTTATATCCTCTCTGGAAAGTCCTTCCCATTCGTCAATCCAATACTTGTAATTCACAATGCTGCTGTCACAGTATCTCATTGAAAGGTCAAGAAGTCTGCTCTTTTCTGCTTCACTTGCAGTACTGTCATACAGAGCCATCAGAAGCAAAGCGCTGCACTTGTTATTATGTATCAGTCCGATCTCAAAGGAACCAGCATAATCCGGTAAGGACCGGTATAATAAACTGGCAGAGTCAAGAAAGTGAAAGGCTTTGTAACTGTTGATTCCGCCTGATGCCTTATCATAGGAGAAAAGAGCCTCCCTGGCTTTTCTGACGCGCGGATCCTCAGCTCTGTTGATGCTCCTGTAATAGAAAAATGCAAATATTATTGCCACCAGGGAAACTGAGAAGGTGATCCCGATGATCACCTTCGTTCCCCTTGATATTATCAACAGTTCTTTAAGCCTCATCAATTATGTACCTGTTCTGCAAGAAATTTCTTGATCTCCAGAGGTGTGGGAGCCGTAAGCTTTGATACAACAATATTTACAATTATGGCCAGGGGTGCCCCTATCCATGCGAAGTACCATACATTAAGCCAGTAGGAGATAAACGCCTGCCCGGGAAGACTCCCGCCGCTTAAACCAACAATAAAGTAGGTGATTGAAATGGTTGTTACAATTACTCCTGCCGTAAGACCAGCTTTTGCTCCGGCACTGTTTGACCCGCTCCACCATATTCCCAGGAGGAACAGCGGAAAAATAGTACATGCAGCCATCGAAAAGGCAACTGAAACCAGTTGAGCTATCAGTCCCAGTTTCAAGAAGCGCTACAATAGTAACTGCAAGGGCCATTATAATGGTTCCGATACGGGCAATCTGTAAGCTGCTGTTTTCGGGGTCGCCGAAGGATTTATTACCCTGACATAAAGATCGTGTGAAAATGCCGATGCTCCGGCAACAAGCAATCCCGAAACGGTTGAAAACGCGGCAGAGATAGCACCTGCAGCCAGCAACCCTACAACAAGCGAGTTTACACCTCCCAGCTGGGCTGTATAAACAACTATCGCATCCTTCGCCAGTACTCCCACATCCGGATTTGAGGAGAGGAGTTTTCCGAAGGTCGAATATGCCGGAGCAGTCCAGTAGACAAGGCATATGAAGAATAGACCCCATACAACTGACCATCTGGCATCAGTGACTTTTGGTACTACATAGAACCGCTGAATTACATGAGGCAAGCCGGCAGTACCTACCATAAGCGAAAAACATATAGCCATCCACTGAAAAAATGTTGTGCCTGTTGAGGGATCCCAGGGCATTGCAAACTCCGGACTCGGAACAATTGCAAAGTCATGGCCATAAGCATTAAGCAGAGCTAACACCATCCGAAATATTCGGGGCAGGAATACCCTGAACAATATCAGTCACAGCTGCACCGTACCCTATCTGAGGCAAAAGCCAGAAATAATCAAATTTGAAGGTCATTATGAAGACCGGGATCAGAAATGAAACCACAATAATTACATATTGTATCTGCATATTCTTTGTGGCTCCGATCATCCCGGAAATCAGGGTATACAACAGAACAACCGAAGAACCTATAATTACAGCCCACGTATAATTAATTCCCAGTATCCATTTGAACATCAGGCCAATGCCACCAAATTGCCCGACACAATATGCAAATGAAATCAGAATCGTAAAAATTGCACTTGCAATTCTCAGGTCCCGTGAATAAAAGCGGTCACCGATAAAATCAGGAGCGGTATATTTTCCGTATTTACGGATCTGTGCAGCCATCAGTATCAGCAAGTAAGACATAACCTCCTGTCCAGCCAACCACATAAGCAAGACCGTTATATCCGAAACCGTACATCATCCCGGCCATACCCAGAACTGAAGCTGCACTCATCCAGTTAGAGGCAATAGCCATCCCCGAACCAACCCTTGATATCTTCCTTCCGGCAGCATAGTAGTCAGCCGGATCCTTGGCCCGGAAGAATATGCCCACAAGCACAAATGTCACAAGCGTGGCAATAAGAATAATGGCCGGCCCGGTTTTAAAGCTGCCCTCAAGCTGGGTCAGGCTATCTGCCTTCAGAGCCAGTATCCCCGAAAAGGCTATTAAAATTGTCAGAATATATCTTTTTCATAATCAAATCTATTTAAGCTATTCAACAATGCCTTCTTTTCCTAACCGCCACTCTATTAATACATTATATACTATACAGAGTACAATAAACATAATTAACAAAAAGACTGCTGTATAAAAATAATGGAAGGGGAAACCGAGAAACTTTGTGTCGGTGAGAACGGACTGATTATGTGTAAGATATAGTTTCATTATGCCAGGCAAGGCATTAAATGATTCATCACCAAGGGATGCAGGATAAAGTTCTGAAAGGCTGCTTACAAAAATTTCTGCTTCAAGGGAACCATAAACAAATCCAGTATATGGTTCGCTGGCAACTGAAAGAGATTTGTCTGTTTCAGAAATCAATGCTTTCAAATTAAGATATTCCTGGTCAGTTGCCTTTATCAGGTCTGCTCTGGATGATTTAAGCCCGGCAATGCCAGCAAGCATACTGACTCTGATGTCATCGGGAAAAACATTAAAGGCAACACAGCTTATCGCGTCAGAAAGGACTTTTTGGTCTTCCGGCTTGACTGTGGTTTTCCCCTTGACGAGAACGAGGGAATGAAGAAGTGCCTTGTAGTCAATGGCGGCGATATCTCCTGTCTGTGCTGCCGGCCAGATTGACTCAAAAACTGTGAGAGATTTCTCCGGAGTAGGCTTTTCGATGGCCCGGAGAAGGAACTGAAATCCAAAAACAGCTACAGCCCATATTATCAGCATGGTGAAAATAACATTCCTGTTTTTTCTCCCGTGCTTGTTACGCGGACTGAAAATACTGAAATCGTAAGTGTCTGTTGATTCCATAAATTCGGTTAGGTTTTTTGTAAGTCTTTTAATGCTAGCTAAAATAGGGAATTTGTGATTGGGTGGACCTGGCAAATAATTGCAATGTAACATTGATCTGTAACAACTTAAATAATCAACTATATTTGTTAAAACCCAGACAGCAATGAAAGTATCCAGGAAAGTCTCTTGTGAAAATTGCCGGCAGAAATGTGACATTTATGAGGCAATAATATTAACAGGAAGGCCATTTTCCGGGGCCCAGACAATTCAGGCACAGTTCAGAAAACACGAGAGGATCTGCAGGCAGGGAGACAACGTCAGTCATGCAATTTATCTGGTGGACGGGACTGCAAAGCTATTCATAGAAGGTATCAACGGTCACAATATTATCCTGTACCTTATGAAACCTCCGGCATATATCGGGCTACTCTCTTTCTTTGAAAGCATTCATTATACATATTCAGTAACCGCAATTGAAGATTCAAAGGTGTGCATGGTAGATCTGGACTTTCTGAAACAACTTTACCTTGAAAATCATGAGGTACTCCTGAAGCTTAATAAAGCATTTGGAAAATCAGTTGCCCTGATAATGAACAAAATTATATGCCTGAACCAGAAGAATATCCGGGGTCGGATCGCCGAGAGTCTGCTCTGTCTTTCCGATTTTTACGGGACCAACAGTTACCGGTTATCCATAACCAGAAAGGAATTGGGTGAAATGTCAGCAATTTCTGAAGAAAACACAGTACGTTTACTCACTGAGCTCAGGAAGGAAGGAATAATAAACCTTGATGGAAAGGAAGTAACAATTAATGACAGAATACTGTTAAAGAAGATATCAGAACTGGGGTGAAAAGGCAAATTCCCTGAATATATCCCAGTACCTGCCGTTATGCTTCAGAAGAAATAGGCTGTTCACAGTAAATGATCCGGTAAACTTCCGGTTTTCAAACCCGGCCCAGGCTTTGCCGAAAGAGTCACGCGAGAGATCCCTTGTGGCGAGGGTGATGTGAGGATGCACTTCCTTCATTATCTCTCCCTGTGGAAACTCCATTTTTTTCAGAAGTACATTACTGAGCCGGGAGTGAAGTCCTGCCACAGCCTGATATTCTTTAATCTTTATGAAAATCACTCTCGGCGCAAATGCTCCAAATCCATCGAGCTCAACCGTGAAAGGCATCTCGGAGGCTGAAAATTCTCTCAGTGTACCCGTCATCAGCGGCTCATTCTCCGGAGCTCTCTTAAAGGGCATCTGGAGTGTGATATGTGCAGGCGACTTCAGTGCATGAGACGAGGAAAAGTCCCGGCTGAACTCCTCTTTTATCGCCCTGATCTCCTCGCGAAGCTTTATATCAGGCAACAAAGCAATGAAATATAATTCCTGACGAACCAGTTATCCGGTGGTTTTTAAGTGTTGATTATCTGAAGAAACTGATAAACAATGCAATATTTAATACCGCAACTATACCTCCAAGGCCGTAGAGCATGATTTTAGATACAAGGGAATTCTTGTATTTACCCATTACCCTGGCCGAAGAAGTGAGATAAACCTGCAGGAAAATTGTGAAGGCAAGCTGAATACTTAATACCATCTGGGAAATAATAAGTCCCTGAAACGGATTGGATATCAGGAAAATAATAATCAGGGCGAGGATAAGTGACAACCCTACGCCCAGTCGTGAGTGGTTGTCTTTTATGTCATAAGGTTCTTTGAACATCCCTGAAAATATTGAACCGGCTGCCATTCCTGATGTGATTGTCGAGGCTATGCCTGAAAACAACAGGGCTACCGCGAAGACAACTGCCGCATTGCTCCCGAGCAAAGGCGCCAGCAGCTGATTTGCCTGCTGAAGCTCAGAAACCTGTGTCCCGGACCTGAAGAAGGTGGCGGCTGCCAGCAGTATCATGGCGCTGTTTATCGCCCATCCCACGATCATTGACAGAAGGGTGTCAAAAAACTCGAACTTCAGCTGCTTTTTAATCACTTTCTCATCCTGAAGGTTCCACTGGCGGCTCTGGATGACCTCCGAATGCAGAAAGAGGTTATGAGGCATAACAACCGCCCCCAGGACACTCATAATTATTATCATTGATCCGTCCGGAAACGATGGAGTGACCCAACCCCTTATGGCAGAATCCCAGTTAATATCGACAAGTGAAAGTTCATACAGGAATGACAGCCCGATGATTGAAACAAAGGCAATGATCCATTTCTCAATCACCTTGTACGAATTTGAATACAACATTATCATAACGAATACTGTAACCAGTATCGCCCCGGCTCTTATCGGTATTCTGAACAGCATGTTCAGGGCAATGGCACCGCCGAGAATCTCAGCCAGGGATGTGGAAACGGAGGCCAGCATCGCCGAAGAAAGCAAAAGTCTGGCATAGCGTGGTTTTACATAAATTGCTGCAGCCTCTGACAGGCACAGGCCGGTGGCAATACCAAGATGTGCAACATTATGCTGGAGCAGTATCAGCATTAATGTCGACATAGTGACCATCCACAGCAGCGCATAGCCGTAATTTGCTCCTGCAGCCAGGTTTGAAGCCCAGTTACCGGGATCGATGAATCCCACAGTTACAAGCAGTCCCGGTCCGATATATTTGAATATTTCAAGGCCGCCGTACTGCCTCCTGTAACCCTTCCGGTCAATATTTTTCAGAAAACTGAACATCTTCTCTAACTCTGTCTGAATTGAGCATCTAAATTAAGTGATCTGCGGCATTTTTTCCGGATTATGGATAAAAAGTGTAATTTGTCATCATAATTCCAACCATATGAAAAAGATAATCCTGCGCTCTCTGCTCGTTTTCTTCCTGCTCCTTCTGACAGGAATATTGCTCTATATCAATTACCTGGCACCCGGGATTACCGGCTATGCCGCCAAGAACCTTGCATCCGGTGTTTTTGTTGCCGGTCGTACACAGGAGAGTATTGAAAAAGAAGACATTAACTTTTTTCCTGTCAACTACAGCAAGAATACTGTTGACTTCGAAAAGAAAGAGGTAACAAGCAAATTTCTTCTCTGGAAATCAAGAGCTGTTTACAATGAGGGCCTTGGCTGCACCCTGGTCTCAGGTTTTACGAAAGCTGAAGTTGAAAAGCTCGAATATCCCCAAATTCCACTCCCGGCAGGCGATCCCGACACTATACCCTGGCCTGCAGGCGACCTCCTCGCCGATACAGTTCCCGCAGGAATAAACATGCAAACCCTTAATGAAATGCTTGACCGCGTGTTTGAAGATACTGCCGCCTGGAAAGGCACCTTCGCCGTCACTGTTGTCTTTAAAGACCAGATCGTGGCAGAACGGTTCCGCAGTGACATGACCCCGGAGACCCGCTTTCTGAGCTGGTCTATGGCGAAGAGCTTTACAAATGCAATGATAGGGGCAATGGTAAAAGATGGCCTTATAGACATCCGGAAGCCTGTGAACAGACCCGAATGGGCCGGAGATGAACGGAAAAATATCACTCTTGACAACCTGCTGAATATGAACAGCGGACTGGAGTTCAATGAGAAATACAGTAAAACAAAGCTTACCGATGCAACAACGATGCTGCTCAAAAACGGAGATATGGGCGATTATGCAGCATCCAAAAAACTGATTGCAAAGCCTGACTCACTGTGGGCCTATTCGTCAGGATCAAGTAACATCATACAGGATTATCTGCGATCAGTGATTGGTAATGATGCGGAGTATCTCGCCTACCCGCGTAAGGCAATTTTCGATAAAACCGGAATGCGCAGCGTGATATGGGAGCCAGATGCTTCCGGCACTTTTGTCGGATCGTCATATCTCTATGCCACAATGCGTGACTATGCCCGGTTCGGTCTTCTGTATATGCATAACGGTAACTGGATGGGAGAACAGTTGTTCCCTGAGGATTGGGTCTCCTATACCACAACCCCTGCAGAAGGTTCCGGAGGCGAATACGGCGCTCTCCTCTGGCTTAACAAAGCTGGTGAATTCCCCGGATTGCCGGAAGATCTTTTTTACTGCGACGGTTATGAAGGGCAGCGCATATTCATGATTCCTTCGAAACAGCTTGTGATTGTCAGAACCGGCTGTTCACCGAGGGGAACTATAGACTGGCAGGTCTTTCTGAAAGGTATTGTGGATTCGGTAAACTAAGGTCCGGCCCCGGCAGTACGACTTCATTCACTAAACCACGCCGCCACGTCGGCGACCTTTAATCATTTTTTCCATCCCGGCCCCCTGACAACCCTTCCGGGTGTTGCTCCCGTGTGCTCTCCGTCCCTTAAAACCTGCTCCCCGTTCACAAATACATGTACCATGCCAGTGGCGTACTGGTGCGGATTCTCAAACGTTGCCATGTCCTGTACCTTAGCAGGGTCAAATATCACCACGTCAGCATAGAAGCCTGGCTTTAGCGCGCCGCGTTCGTCTATCTTCAGGTTTGATGCCGGCAGGGAAGTAAGTTTCCGTACAGCCTCTTCAAGCGAAATCACCTTCTCGTCACGCACATATTTGCCCAGCAGCCTTGCGAAATTGCCATAGGCCCTTGGGTGAGTGGCAGATTTCAGGAAGACTCCTTCGGCAGACATCGACTGACCGTCAGAACAGAAACTCATCCAAGGGAGGGCTATTTCTTTCCGGACATTGTCTTCCGACATCGAAAAATATACAACACTGATACGGCTTCCGTCATCAATCACCAGATCCATCACAGTCTCCTCAGGTGATTTACCCCTCAGTTCTGCAATCTGAGCCAGGGTTTTACCCTGCAGATATTTAAGCGAATCAGAATTAAATCCTACAATAAGAACCCGTTCTGCAGAGCCGGGTTTTCTCAGAATAGTCTTCAGAATCTCCGGTCCGACAATTTTTCTGACCTTCGGGTCTTTCAGCCTTTCCACCCATTTACCGAAACCGCCCTCCTGTACCCAGTCCGGCATAAGCACATCGAATCCGGTGGAGCTGGCAACATAATTGTACATGTCGGCAGTGACAGCCAGGCCAGCGGCTCGTGCCGAGTCTATTTTTGCAACTGCCCCGTCAAGTTTATGCCAGTTTGTTTTTCCGGTCTGTTTAAAATGATAGATCTCTGCCCTGACATTTGCCTCTTTTGCCACCCTGATGAGCTCATCCATGCTTTCAAGGAGGAGGTCGTCCTCATTACGTAGGTGTGAGATATAGAGGCCGTCATATTCTTCAAGTACACGGCACAGCTCAATCAGCTCATCGGTTGATGCGAAGCTGGCCGGAACATATTCAAGTGCAGAACTGATGCCAACGGCTCCCTCTTCCATCGCCTGCCGCACAAGCAGTTTCATTGAGTCCATCTCCGCTTCAGAAGGGGGGCGGTTCTCATATCCCACAGTGTGAATCCTTAATGTTGAAGTGCCTACAAATGAGGCTATGTTTGTCGAAACACCCTTCTTTTCCAGAAATTCAAGGTATTCACCGAGTGTGGTCCATTCAATATCGTATTTAATATCACCCTGGGCTGCTTTAAGATCTTTCTTCATCTTCTCATTCAGCGGTCCCCACGAATCACCTTCGCCAAGAACTTCCAGCGTAACCCCCTGTCTTATGTCAGCCTGTGATCTGCCGTCCTCGATAAGTGACTCCACCGCCCAGCTGAGCATGTTGATGAAGCCGGGTGCAACGGCCAGCCCTTCGGCCTCTATTTCAGAAAGGCCGGTGGCATTCTTCAGATCTCCTACCGCAGCAACGGTGTCAGCATTGATGCCGACGTCACCCCTGAAAGAAGGAGATCCGGAGCCGTCATAAATCTGCCCGTTTCTGATGATGACATCATACCCGGGCCGGGGTGAGCATCCGTAAGCCACTGTAAACAGCAGCATAAGAAGAAGTTTAAAGTTTCTCATAAGCTGAAATGATTGTTTTTCGGGGTTTATTCAAACCAGTCACGTATCAGAACCCCCTTGTCGTGCTGAAAGTCGGTGGCCCGGTAAGATACTGAAGAATCGTTTTCAACGGTGTAAACCCAGTAACCCGGCACAATACCGGGACTGTAAAAGGTTCGCTTGAGATATAGTCTTTCGCCCGGCGAAAAATCGCATTTTTTTCCGTATGCCGATAACTTTCCGTAGGTGCTTTCCATTGAAGTCTTCAGCCATATTATGTTGGGCCCCTCATAGTTCTCAGGGCCTGTCTGGCGAAAATCCATGAAAACTCCGATGAATTTACGTGTTATGACAAGCTCTCCTTCATCAGGCAGTGTTGACGACTGTTTCGTTGAACTGCATGAGATGACAACACACATCATTATCAGAAATAAAATTCTTTTCATGCCAACTCCGATTATTCCGACCCAAAAGGAGCCACCTTTAAAAGGCGGATCTAAAGTCTAAATATACAGCTTTTTGTGCCTGAAAACAAAAATCAGGAAAAGGCCTGGCACTTACCAATCCACCTTTTTTGACGGGTAAAAGCTGATGTTCATTGCTTTCATCCTCTCCCCGTGGCTTGCCAGGCGTACCTTATATTCATCCCAGTTACGAAGCCCGGCTGGTGTCCATCCGATTTCAGCATATCCCGGCAGCCTGGGAAAAAGAAGGTATTCAGCTTCCTGGCGGTTTGAAATGGTTTCTGCCCATAGCGGAGCTTCGATCCCTATAATATTTTCCCTGCCTATTCCCGGAACCAGGGTAGCCGGATCCCAGTTGTAGGCATCATCAACTTCAATATAGGCAGCCCAGTGCAATCCGTAAATGCTCGTAGAATCATACTGCATATCGATATAAGCGTATTTCGAAGGAGACATCAACACTTTCGCTCCCTGTGCAACACCTTTCAGGGCATTCTCAGCACGTGCCCAGTACTGAACGGTCGCATCTGGCTTCAGGGTGGCCAGGGCGATCTCGTCCCATCCCAGAACCTTTTTCCCGTGAGCAAGAACAATATCCTGCACCCTGTTCACAAAGGGTATATAATCTTCAATTTTAGTGACGTGTGACTCATCACCGCCAATGTGAAAATACGGGCCGGGAGTAAGAGCAGCCAGCTCGCGTACCACATCATCGATGAATTTGTATGTAATTTCCTTGTCTGTAGCCAGGGTGCTGAATCCCACTGATGTACCTGAATACAATTCGGTGGCTATACCGCTTATATTCAATTCAGGGTACGATGCGAGTGCCGCATTGGTATGGCCCGGCATGTCAATTTCAGGGATGACTGTAACGAATCTCTCACCGGCATATTTTACTATATCAGAGTACTGCTCCTGGGTGTAAAATCCGCCTTCACCGCCGCCGACCTGAGTTTTCCCGCCGTGAGCCGTAAGATTGGGCCACGATTTGATCTCAACTCTCCAGCCCTGATCGTCAGACAGGTGCAGATGCAACACATTCATTTTATAATAAGCCAACTGGTCAATAAAAATTTTAATATCCTCCACACCGAAGAAATGACGGGCAACATCGCGCATCGCCCCACGGTATGCATATAACGGGTAATCACGTATCGTTCCCGTAGCAATTTCCCAGGGGCCCTCCTGCAATGAGTCCAGTTCGATCTTTGCAGGTAACAGCTGCCTGATTGTCTGCACCCCGTAAAACAATCCTGCAGGTTTCTCTGCTGTCAGGGTTATCAGTTTTGGTGTTATTACAAGTTCGTAACCCTCATCGCCAAGTTCCGGATCGGCTGCAGAAAGAACCAGAAGAATATTCCCGGAACGGGGCGCTTTGTCAGTGCTTTTTACCTCAAGACCCAGGCCTGTCGGCGGATTCAGTTTATCGGCCAGATAACTGCCCTATCTGCATCAGTTCAGCTGATTCCCCCTGAACGTAGATGTTTGTGCGTCCGGTCAGTTTGAAGGATTCTCCGGTCTGGACTACAGAAACCGGCTTCGGGATGATGTTAGCTTTTGTGAGGTCCATAGGGGTTGTTGTGCAGGATACCTGAACCAGTATTGACGCTGCAGCCAACAGGGATAGAATTGTGAAAGGTTTTTTCATTTGCGCAAACATTTTCTGCAAGTTAATGAATTCCGGATAAAAAAGAGTACCCGGCCTGTTGACCGGGTACCTTTAAGTGAACCACCAAAGCCTTCCATCAGGTGCCGGGCACCCGTTGACAACCCAGGTCTTCCCTTCGAGGTTTGCACCTACAAGTTTATAGTAAGCCTCAGGAAGAGCGTGATCAAGCTGACTGATTGTCACATCAATGCTCTTTGAGGGATAATTGGCGTTGCTTATGTCTCCGTTATGGATATAGGGAGTGGTTACATAAAACGTAAAAGTGCTGGTACTGGGGATGGGGAAAATGACATCCAGGAACTCAGGAATATGTAAATCAATGTTCCATTTTTCAATGAAATATTTGCGTGCAAATGCTGTTGATTATGCACTGTTTATGGCTGAGTTAACGCATCAGTTATATCATAAATATCACGAAACCCAACCTTTCACAGGAAGATTCTTTTTTTGGCCAAAGTGATCATTGTCTTTAGGAAAAAACGTACTTTGAATCGTCGTATTGACGTCTAAATCTCTAAAAATGAAAATTACTGTAAACAACACTTCGCTTGAGCTGCAAAACGGAGCCAGGGTAAAAGATGCAATCATGAGTTTTTACACACGTTCCGGGCGAAAAGTGCCTAAGAGAATACCTGATGTCGAGGATCGTTTTGGGAACCGGGTTGCCCCCGATGGGGAGCTGACCGAAGGGAACACCCTTTTCATCGTGTCAGGGCGCAGAAAGAGCTCTCCTTCCCTGAAAATTATCACCGCATTGCTGGCAATCGGATTCCTTTCTGCATGCGGCAGTCTGAGGCAAACCGGGTCAGCCACTCCTGCAGAACGACAGGCAGTCATTTTTGCCGTAAACGACATGCATGCGGCAATCGATAATTTTCCAAAGCTGGCTTATATAGTCGACAGCCTGCAAACCATTTTCCCTGATATGCTCCTTGTTGCTGCCGGGGATAACCAGACCGGCAACCCGGTAAACGATCAGTATCCCGAAAAGGGGTGGCCGATGATTAACCTGATGAATACAACAGGCTTTGACATCAGCGCACTCGGCAACCACGAATTCGATACCGGCCAGGAAGGATTGAAAAACCTGGCAAACAAGGCCGGCTTCAGTTTTATTTGCGCCAATGTTTCATCCGATGGTCAGTATGAGGTTAAAATGAGCCCCTACAAAATAATCACCCTTCCAAACGGACTACGACTTGCTTTTCTCGGGCTGCTTCAACTTGGTCAGAACGGCATCCCGGACAGCCATCCAGATAATGTAAAGGGATTTACCTTCCGTTCTCCGTTTGAGACTGCACCCGAATACCTCTGGCTGAAAGACAGCAGTGATATTTTCATTGCTCTGACGCACATCGGATTTGAAGAAGATGTTAAACTGGCCGAAACCATGCCGGCAGGTATCGATCTGATAATAGGAGGACATTCCCATACCAGGGTTGAAAAGGAACAGATCCACAACGGAATCATGATAACACAGGCTGAAAATAAACTGAAGTACGGCACCCTGATAAGGCTCACAGTCAGCAGTGACGGTTCATTGCAGAGAAACATGCAGCTGATCGATATCAGGAACTCGAAGAGTGAGAAACCGGCCATCCGTGCCATGGTAGACAAATACAATGACAATCCCGTTCTGAACGAGGTGATTGCAACGGCATCTGACGATTTCTCGTCATATGAAGAACTGGGTTACCTTATGACCGATGCTCAGCGCGAGGCAGCCGGTGCGGATATTGCCCTGATGAATCCGGGAGGCGTCCGCATTGATCGCCTCGACAAGGGACCGGTGACAATCAAGAATGTGTATCAGCTCGATCCTTTCGGGAATGAGCTTATAGTCACAAAACTGACCGGGGAGGAGATTTACTCGCTTATGCGTGCCGCATGGACAGTAGACGACAAATCGGCTCTATATCCTTCGGGAGTCAGAACGGAAGTGAAGGTAGATGGCGAAGGCAACCCTTCAGAGTTCGTCATTCTGGCTGAAGACGGCACTCCTCTCGAACTGACCCGAATCTATACCGTTGCAATGAACAGTTACATGACACAGGTTTACAAGTACGGGCACAGTGATCCGGGTCACTCCCTCTTTATCACAACCGCTGATGCGCTGATCAGTTACCTGAAAAAACATAACACTGTCAGGAGTTACCGGGGCGAGAAAAGATTTAAAATAACAAGGAATTAGAACATCCGGAATTATTATCAATCGGACATAATAAGCTAAGGCCGGAAACCAATAACCATTCAAAATATCTAATAAATAAGGAGATTAAAACATGAGAGAAAAAATTCACGACAACCCGTCATCAAACGCTGTTTACGGCCTGGGCCTGATTGGAGCAGCTGTTTATTTTATTTCGACTGCCACAACCTTTTGGATTGGCGTTCTGGGATTTCTCAAAGCAATCGTTTGGCCGGTCTTTCTTGTTTATGAGGCATTTAAAAGCCTGGGTGCCTGAAGTGGGATAAGACAATATTTTTGCCGGCTCTTAATTTATCCTCCTATCTTTCTAATGACCGCCATGGCTGTGTCATTCAGCATTTTTGACACATTAGACAACATCTGAATTAATTGCTGCTGCTTTTGTAAGGCATTTTGCAGGTCTATATTGGCTAGTTGAGCATCATCTCCAATGCTATTCAACTGTTGTTCAAGATTATGAATATACCCTGATAGTTCATCCTGTGTTGATATCTGACCAGTCTGACTAATAATTAATGTGTCTTTACCATTAAGACCCTGACGAAATGTCTTTCTTGCCATGAATTTGGGTTCTTTTGTTTTACCTACTTCCGAAAGGTTAAGTTTGGCACTATTTATCTCGTTGGAAACCTGTTGCCTTAATAATGAGTTATTTTGTACTCGCTTTTTTGCAGCATCAACATTCCTTTGTGCCTCCAATTTGGCTTCTGACAAAATGCTTTTGATAGCATTGTCAATATTCATGTCTTTATAAACGGTAATCGTCTTTTTCCAGGCCTCCTGTACCTCGCTGTCAGGTTTGCCCTGACCAACCATGACTCCAATTCTCTTCAACTCACTTAATTGGCTTTTCTGCATCGGCTGCCCTCCTCTTTGTGCATGCCCTGATAGTGATATACTTAACAGAAATACCACAACATTGAAAAAGCCCAGGGGGGTCTTGATTAAATTATTACTATTATTCATATTAAGGTTTTTGGTTTACAAAAATTGACACTTACATTATCAAAGTTAAACTATATACAAGTCCAGGTCAATATTTATTTCTACAATTCATTATCTTCAGGTTGTTATTTAAATAGTAAACGAAATGAAAAAACTCATTCTCTCCCTGGCCTCTGTAATGTTTATTGTTAACCTTTCCGCTCAGACAATTGCACCGGAAAGTAAAAAACTCATTGAAACATTTGTTAAGAGCAACATCGATATCCAATTGGAAGATGTTGATCAGGATGCTGTCAGCAAGGTATTCTCCGGTACTTTTTTCAAAATCAATATAGGTTATATCGAAACCGGATCAGGAGCAAATTCATGTGGAAGCGATAATTATATCAATGTAAATGGCTCAGCAGTAAATATGATCGAACCAATTCATATGGATCTTGAATGCCCGGTTCTCATGTCACTCCTTAAAAAGGACTTTTTACTTAAAGACGAAACCACCGCAAAACTATTTGAAGCCGCTCTTAATGTTCTCTATCCAGTTGACGAAGACGAAATCCAAAACGTAAAATATCTGCACAAAGATTCCCAATGGATATTTCTGCGAGGTAAGTTTTTTGATGATTTCACGGCTTTTATTGTTACAACCGGCTCAAATGGTGTTGTGACAAAAGTTGAATTGGAATTGGCATATGCTGTAAATTAGGAAACCGGAATCTGAATCAAAATCCGGATCAGGGGCCTGATTTGTTTAATTTGGATGCCTCAGTTTTTCAAGGATCCTTCTGGCATTTTCGTTAGATGGATTGAGAGCCAGGGATTTTTCATAATGAGCGATAGCCATGTCATTGTCTCCAGCCCTCATGCATCCTTCCCCCAGGCTGTCCCAGACCCTGGATGATTCGGGGTAAAGCATAACATTAAGTTTGAAAAGCTCCAGAGCTTTATCAATGCCTCCATGACTGCGCAGGAACATATATCCGTATCTGTTAATCGCCTTTTCAGTTGGCTCGTCAGCAGTTTTCTCTTTCTGAATCAGCTCATTGGCCAGCCGCCTGTATTCAGTTGTGTCTTCCTTCGCAAGTGCCAGTCTCAGTTTCTGGCAGGGTGAGATTTCATCAGGCAATTCAGGGACCCTTAGTCTCATAGTCTCATCAGCAACCGAGTTATAAAGAGTTACAAAGCTTAATGGTCCGGCACTCATGGCTTTTACAAGTTCTTCTCTTCCCATGGTTTTATCAATAAGCCCTGCCATATA
Source organism: uncultured Bacteroidales bacterium (assembly GCA_963736735.1). Classification (GTDB taxonomy): domain Bacteria; phylum Bacteroidota; class Bacteroidia; order Bacteroidales; family VadinHA17; genus SR-FBR-E99. The sequence goes on from CAVTPX010000001.1 coordinate 161,637, forward strand.
ACCGCCGGCAATATAGAAAGCCCTCTCAATCACTCCTGTCTGCCATGCCAGTTTCCTGAGACTGTCGATAGTAAGTGTCTCTGCCTGTCTGAAAAGCAGATCAACTTTCTCAAGACTTGCCTTCACCTCTTCCTTGCTTTCCATCTTAGGGTAATCAGGAACAAAATCGTTAGGGAAGATGTGACGTGCAGCATATGAGACATAGGTAGCCATTCCTTCGTTTAAAAGGAAATCCATGACGAAATCAAGAGCCTCATTCTGAAACTCATAATCACTTCTGTATGCGATCGTATTTGCATATCCGCCGTGATATATCTCATGGATGATGATATTCATGATAACCGACGGGTCGCTGTTAAACCGCGGGGAGTTCACGTTGATCAGTATCCCGCCGGGGTATGCAAATGCTGCAGGCTGAATATCTGAGATAAGGTAAACTGTAACCTTAAGAGGGGGGGCTGAAGTTTGAAGGAAGGAGCTGATATGTGGAAATCCTTTTTCGCGGAGTGTTGTGCTCATATCCATGATTTCCCGTGATGTGACAACTGCTGGTTGTAAAGTCCTCTCATCCGTATTCAGAGCTTCAATTGCAATGACTCTTTCAGTCCACACTTTGCGGTCCAGGTTAATGTGGTTGTTGCGGCTATACTGAACAGCCAGCTGGTACGCGCCATTGGCCGTCCAGAATGAGTCAACACTGCATAATATTTCATCAGGGTGTAAATAAACCGCTTCGATGGCTGAATTGTCAAAAGCCACCTTTGTGCCAAGGCAAAATGGGGAGTTATCACGGTTTACAACCGATTGGCCATTAGCTCCTGCCGTATGTAACAGTAGAAGAATAATGCACGATAAAATGGATTCTTTTTTCATTATCTCGCGTTTTAAAACAAAGACCGGAAAAGTCATGATTTTGCTGCATCAACAACCGGGAATTCAATGATTTACCTCCCTGGAAGAATTGCCGGATGGTTCAATCTTAAAAAGCGCTATAGCATGCTGGGTTAGCTGTAATCCCTTCACATCAGGATGTCATTGACAGAACGATTCCGACCATGAAGCAGTCCATTACTCTCCCCTGGCTGAAATAAGTCCGTGCCTCCGTGACAGCTGCCGGTTCCCATTGATTGGATTGATTACTATGGCTGGAGTTTTGCCGATTCAATTATTGGGAAGAACAAAATTACATCCCGGTTGTTTTATTTAGCAGACTGTGAATCAGACCTGAACGCGGCAATTCCCTGATCGGAATGGTTGGTCAGAGAAACCGTATTGTAAAGCTTTGAATTAGTACTAATTAAAGTATTTTATCAATATGGCAAAAGTCCTTTGTGTTCTGTATGATGATCCTGTAGCAGGATATCCGGAGAAGCTGATCCGTGATGAAATTCCACAGATAAAGAATTACCCTGGAGGGCAGACGTTGCCAACTCCTTCGAAAATAGATTTTATACCCGGACAACTCCTGGGAAGTGTTTCAGGAGAGCTGGGACTCCGTAAATTCCTCGAAGAGGCCGGCCATAAACTCATTGTGACTTCTGATAAAGACGGACCGGATTCGGTTTTCGAAAAGGAACTCCCTGATGCGGATGTGGTGATATCACAGCCCTTCTGGCCTGCCTACCTTACAGCTGACCGGATTGCCATGGCAAAGAAACTGAAACTGGTGATCACTGCCGGTATCGGTTCCGATCATACTGATCTTCAGGCTGCCATTTCACATGGAATAACTGTTGCCGAAGTGACATACTGCAACAGCATAAGCGTAGCGGAGCATGTCCTTATGATGATCTTAGCCCTTGTCAGGAATTATATTCCCTCATACGGATGGGTGATTAGAGGAGGCTGGAACATAGCAGACTGCGTTCAGCGGTCATATGATCTGGAAGGTATGGATGTCGGGGTAGTTGGTTCCGGCCGGATTGGAATTGCCGTACTCAGACGGCTTAAGCCTTTTGATGTGAAACTTCATTATACAGACCGTTACCGGCTGCCTAAAAGTGTTGAGGATGAGTTGGGTCTGACCCATCATCCTGATGCAGAATCACTTGTAAAGGCATGTGATGTGGTTTCAATAAACTGTCCGTTACATCCTGAAACAGAGAATCTCTTTAATGAGAAGCTCATCAGTAAGATGAAGAGAGGGGCTTATCTCGTTAACACAGCCCGTGGCAAGATATGTGACCGCGATGCTGTTGCTCATGCTCTAGAGACCGGACAGCTTGCAGGTTACGCTGGCGATGTGTGGTTTCCACAGCCTCCGCCAAAGGATCATCCATGGCGTACGATGCCTTTCCATGGGATGACCCCTCACACCTCGGGTTCCAGCCTTTCCGCCCAGGCGCGGTATGCCGCCGGTACCCGTGAGATACTTGAATGCTGGTTCCAGGGAAAACCCATTCGTTCAGAATATCTGATTGTTGACAAAGGCAAACTCGCGGGCGCAGGGGCACACTCATACAGTGAGGGAGATACCACAAAGGGATCAGAAGAAGCACTGAAATTTAAAGTTGCAAAAAACTGATCTCCCGGTTTCTTTCACAGGTTAGCCTGGATTCTCCATTTGAGCCCTGGAAGTAACATTTTATGTTACTTTTTTCCCTTCCTGCCATAGATGGGTTCGATTTCCAGTTATAAGAAAGAAATCTCATTTTCCAAATCCGGAAAGTTTATTACCTTGTAGTGTCATTTTAGGAGTGAGAGTCAGTCAATAGCAATATCTCCGGTCCCCGGTGCATGAAAAGATGTAACTGCAATGTGACTGACGGGGCATCGCTTTATTTGTGTGTCATAAAATTATTCACTAACCACTGACTACAATGAAAAAGCTGGAAGTAATTCTTGCGATTCTAATTCCAATATTTATCATTTTAAAATTTTTGCTGGTTCCCTTGAGCAACATTCTGGTTGTTACTTCTATACTGCTACTGGCATTGATCTATTATATATTTGGATTTGCATTCTTCAATAACGTTCGATTAAGGAATATCTTAAAGAAAGAATCCTATAAAGACATATCCGCTTCGCATATTATTGGAGCAATTGCAATTGGGATGTCTTTATCAGATATCTGTATGGGGATTCTCTTCAAGATCCAGGGTTATCAAATGGCAAATACCTTACTGATTATTGGACTCATCAGTACCCTGATAATTCTGGTGATTGGTCTGATCAGGTTCTCAAAATCCCGGAGTCCATATTACTCTCAAATCTTTAAGCGGATTGCAATCATAGGTTGCCTGGGACTGGTCTTTATGTTTGTTTCAGATCTTGCTTTAGTGAAACTCCAGTTTAGAAATTATCCGGACTATGTGAAAGCATATCAAGATTATGAGGCAAGCCCGGGAAGTAAAGAATCAGAAACAAAATTGAAGCTGGAATACAAGAAGGCTACTATGTCTGATGAGGACTTTCAAAAATATCTTAAGTTTATTAAAACAGATACTGTTAATTAATGGAATATGATGCTTAACAGGTCTGTTCATGGACAAAATCTACTACCTATGAAACGAGAAATCCTATTTTTAAGTTTATGTTGTCTGGTCATTTTTTATTCCTGTAACAATAATGAGAATAATAAATTCCCGCCAACAGTCACTTCTATGAACCCTGTTTCTGGCGGTTATGGCACAGAATTGGTCATATCCGGTTCTGACTTTAGTTCCAATCCTGCCGAAAATATTGTAACAATCGGGGGGATAAATGCCGAAGTAAAAACCGCAATATCAACAACACTGACAGTAATAGTCCCCGCCCTTGATGAAGGAGACCTGCCTGTCAGAATTTCAACTGAGGCAGGTTCCGCAGATGCCGGCACTTTCAAATATATTTATGATGTATTTGTTGCAGGTACTGAAATGAATAGTGAGGGTTTCCAGGTAGCCAAATACTGGAAAAACGGAACCTCCATTGGATTATCGGATGGTAATTCAACAATAAGTGTTGGTTCAATTACTATATCAGGAAATACAATTTACGTTGTTGGCACTGAGTACAAAGCTTCAGACCGCATTATAAAACTATGGATAAACGGTATTGAAAGCAATGTTACAACCAGTACACGGGCGTCTGCATTTGATATTAAAACTGATGGTGCCGATGTTTACATCGCTGGTTATGAAAACAAAGGGTCTCAGGATATTGCTACATACTGGAAAAATGGTGTCCCGACATATTTAACCGATGGCAGCAGGCCTGCATTATTAAGGTCAATAGCCATTTCTGGTGGTAATATTTATGCAGCAGGCTTCGAATATAATGAAATCAAAGCTGTTGCAAAGTACTGGAAAAACGGTGTCCCTGTTGCACTTACTGACGGACAGAGAAGTGCGTCCTCAAGAACTATTGCAGTTGAAGGAAGTGATGTGTATGTATGTGGTGTTGAGTATGAAAACTCTGTTGAAACTGCAAAATTCTGGAAGAATGGAATCGAAACAATTCTGGGAGATAAAACAAACAGATCCTTTACAGTAGCAATGGCTGTAAAAGGATCTTCCACACATATTACAGGTATGGATAACGGATCAGGCAGATACTGGAAGAATGGGATTGTAACACCTTTCGACCCAGATGAATCTGAAGCCTACCCGATGGCTGTTTACCTTGTAAATGATGATGTATTTCTTGCAGGTAGTATTGGCAATGGACTGACTACCAAAGCGGCATACTGGAAAAATGGCACCCAGGTTATTCTGAATGATGGAACATATTATGCAGCAGCAACAAGTATATATGTCAGATAGAAGAATTATCAGGTATGCTGATTTTGTTATATAGGTGGATACTGTTATACCTGGCCGAAAGACTTATGACCGGGTCGTGGCACCGATTACTTCAAATTCATTCTCAATGTAAAGGCATTTAGCGAACACTACAAAATGTTATCTTCATAAACTATTCTAATCCCGCATTACTATGAAAAAATCAACTGTTTTAATTACCCTCATTCTAATCTCACTTGCTGGATCAGCACAGGAGAAATCAAAACAGAAGGAAATTGCATTATCATTTAGTAACTTTTATGAATATGGAATAACCTATTCTTTTGGCAATTCTAACTCACTTTGGAGACTCTCCACCGCGTATCTTGGTCAACAAAAGTCTACTACCAGTTATCCTACTTATGATTATGTAAACAATCATGTCGGATTTGGGTTAAGTTTCGGAAAAGAATTCCGTAAACCACTGACCGATAAACTCCTGTTACGATATGGTGCGGAATTATCCTTTTCCTTTTCCAACGATCATCAAAGTTCTCTATCCTACGATAATGAACAGATCCTTTACGCTCCTGGGATTAAACTTTTGGGAGGAGTTGTATACAAATTAAACGATGACTTTGGAGTAGGAGTATTATTACTGCCGTTTTGCAACTACAGGTTTGGGAAATCAATTGCAAATGATGTTGAATCCGATATTTCCGGGTTTGATTATGGGTTATCAAACTCATCTGCTCAGGTCAATTTGATTTTCTCTTTTTGATGAGTTGTGATTAAGGCAATGTTCCTCCGGTAAGGGACTAGACCATGACTCATACCACACCAGGCTGCGGGAACATGCACATGCCAAAAAATGTTTGCTGTCATAATATACTAAATATGAACCATTTAAAACTACTGCTGGCAACATTAATCATTTGCCCGACTGTTTCTGCTCAGAATTCAGTTGATACAATTTATTTAGATTCAAATTGGGAGAAGACTGAGAGTGTCGATTATAAATATTTTCGAGTATTAACCCGAGCACCAGATGGAAATTATGAGTGTAAAGACTTCTGGAAATCCGGGGAAATTCAGATGGAAGGAATTCTAAGCGAATTATATCCTTCAACACGCGAAGGGCAATATAAGTGGTATAACAAAAACGGAACTTTAAGGCAGGTCTGCGATTATAAAAACAATTATATTGTTGGCACAATTAAAAAGTATGATGCTAATGGCATTTTTGATTTGGAACATGTTCCGATGACTGATAGCTTGGATAATGCAGATGAACTAACTGCTGCAATTAAGCAATTCCACATATTTACGAGCAAGAATATCAAATATCCTAAGAATGCTCGTATTGATGAAATTGAAGGCAGAGTTGTAATAAGCTTTTATGTTGACCAGACAGGATCAGCCTATAGATTATCAGTTACGGAATCGGTAAATGAGGAGATAGATAATGAGGCTAAAAGAATAGTTTCGCTTTATAAATGGCCTGTCCCTATGTTTCATAAAAAGCCTGCAATGGTGTTATTTGCATTGCCAGTAAATTTCCTTTTAGACTAAACTAATTAAGCCAGCTGCCTCCACTGAAATAATTTCCATAAATTGTATTGACCAAACTTTCGATTATGATCTGTCCAAGATGCAATGCGCCGTTAACAAAAACGATTCTCAAAGATTTTAAAACTTCAATTGAGGTCGATTTCTGTAATAAATGTGGTGGATCGTGGTTTGATAAAGGAGAATTAACAATCCTTGAAAAGACCATTGAGCCAACTTTTTTAGAAATAAGGAAAATTCCCAATGATGAGGCCCAATTAAAAGGCTTGAAGTGTCCATCCTGCAGTACCTCTCCATATTTAGAAAAAGCGGATCATCACAGAGACAAAAGAGTAGTGTTTGATTACTGTCCATCTTGCAAGGGAATCTGGCTGGATGGCGGAGAATTAGATGCGATTCAAAAAGAAAACTGGGTAATCACGATTGGTAAGTTCTTTAAGTGGCTCATTAGTAACGATTAATTTGGACCCAAACAACAGCCGGTACAGGTCATTGCCTTTCTCAGAGCTGTAATCAAGTTACAAAGGAGTAAAGTTTGGTGGCTGGCGACACGGCCTGGGTCCGTACAAAGCCAGAAGCGTAACCCTATGTCAGGACGAGACGGATTGCAAACAAGGGAAGAATTATAAGAAATAACTGACATGAAATTTCTAACCATAATTTTAGCTGTTATAGCAATTAACAATAATGGCTATTCACAGGAGGTGACAAAGGTTACCAAAACCTTAGCTATGGATTTCGTTGAGAATTTTTATGTATTAAAAAATGACGCAAAAATTAAACAGGGAGAATATTCTCTGATAGCATCTGGCGATACTGTGCGTAATGGTTTTTATAGCAATGATGAAAAATCTGGTATTTGGAAATATTATTATTTAATTAATAATACTGTTGAATTTATATTCGACTTTGATAGAAATATGATCTTATCTGATACTCTGGGTAAAGAACGACCTGCCTTGTGTTCAGATGGAAACAAGTATTTTGCATATCTGGTGGCAATAAATACAAAATATCCGTTAGTGGCTGCAGAAGCGGGTCATTCTGGTAGAGTTTTAATTTCATTTACGGTTAAATCAGATGGTTCCGTGTCTGATTTTGGTTTGGAATTGGGTTGTGGGGATGCGGCACTCAATAATGAAGCAATGCGAGTTATTAAAAAGGTTGCAATGGAAAGTACATGGTATCCTGCAATAAATGATAAAGGTGAAAAAATTAACTCGACAATTATTAAGCCAGTAATATTTATGTTACAATAGGAGTTGCACTTCACAGCGTTTCTAACCCATTACTGGCCATAGTTTTTTAATTCAATGCGGTTGACGGCGGTAAAATGCACATACGGCCAACCGTAAGGCTTAACCTCAATTAACCATAATGTTGACATTTAGTAGAACCTATTTTATCATAACCATTACCATTTTCGTAATTGAAGTACTGATTGCACTCTTTCTGAATGACAGGTTCATAAGACCCTACTTCGGCGATGTGTTAGTGGTTATCCTGATCTATTGTTTCATTAAGACTTTTCTTAACTGCCCATATTGGGCTGTTGCTTTATTTGTGCTTCTGTTTTCATTCACAATAGAAACATTGCAGTACGTCAACATTATCGAAAAACTTGGGTTACAAAATAACAAGATTGCCCGAACAGTTATCGGAACTTCTTTTTCCTGGAAGGATATCGCCTGCTATTTAGCTGGAATAATACTTATAATCATTATCGAGAGAACACGTTTAAAACAAAAGGTCCCTGCTTAAAAGATAGAATATGTTAAAAGAAATCTGTTTGACATTAAGCCTTATTACTTTAGTAAGCTGCAAGAATTCAAATCAAGTGGATCAAAAACAAGATCCAAAAACTCCCAGTCCAGACATAACAGGTATCTGGACTTCTGGAGAGACAGAAAACGCAACATTTCAGATAGATAAAGATTCTATCTTTTATGTAGACGCAATAAAGAGCTTCAAATACCTAATCGTAGGTGACTCGCTTATTATAAGATTTGAGGACAATGATTATAAATGTAAAATTGCAAAAGCTACCAAAGACTCATTGGTCTGGATTAAGGATGGTAACAAGACGGTTTTATGGAGATTTAATAATTGAAGCCGCGATTTCTCCACACTAGCACAATTGCAAAACCAACCAGATAAAAAACCTATTTTAAACACCAATTATCACACCTAAAACGTAATCCTGTTTCAGCACGAGACATTAATTGCAATTGGAAATACCAGAAGAATTGATGAACAAAAATGATTTCAAAGTAATACGAACTGCTTTGCTAATGAAAGTATTCCCGTCGACAACTATAGCACTTTCTCTTTTCTTCATCACATTCCTACTTTCGATATTTGCTATTTCATATGGATTTCTATTCATTATCCTGACTTTCTTGTCTATTCTAGCGGGTATTGTAGCTTTTTTTATTCTAACATGTAAACTACGCAAAGACTTATCGACCGAGAAAACTACCTATGAAAAAGGTATAATAACCAATAAAACCCACAAAATAGATTATGAAGGAGGCAGTGTAACAATGCCTGTTACAATACTTTCTTTTCTGACACCAAAAATCTTTAAGAGAGAAATGAAACAGATTAATATTTATTCTGTTTCGATAAACAATATGAATTTTGAGTTAACGAAGGAAGATTTTGAAAAGGCCGAAGAAGGTAAAGAAATTTATATAAAAAGAGCATTCTACTCAAACATGTTCTTAGGACTAGAAAACTAAAATGTCTGTGTGTCTTACCCCTCCCAAATATCTGTCCTTAATTGAACTATTCTTAATACTCCATTCCCGCCGTCACTGGATTGAGCCAAATCCTATCATATCTGACGCCACAGACCCACAAACCGCAATAGCTTGGTCTACCCCCTTGTCCAGAAATGATCGTCGTACCCGTCTTGCCAATGATGATTTCCACTATGGGGCTGTGCCGAATGTGTTCAACTAATTTGGGGCAGAGAAAAGTAGCTTCCCCCTCCTTTGATACAATTTATTCACTGACAAAATATTAAATCACCTACTTTGTAACCTTTTCTCAACTTAAAGTATCAAATAGACTGAAACCAATACTCTAACGACATGAACCAACTCAAGGCCCTGGTCATTTTGATATCACTTTTTTCTGTTATCATTTTCTTAGTATGGTATTTTAATCAGAAGGCAAAATCAAAAGAAAGACTATTGATAATTGAAAAGGGGATAGACCCAAAAGATCTTGATTTCTTGATGGAGAAAACAACTCCCCCCCAATGGTTAAAAATTGGAATTATTGTTGTCGGGATCGCAATAGGGACCTTAGTTGCGACACTCTATACACATGCTGCCGTTCAACTAAGATTGCCGTTTTTTTATGGATCGACTGTCGGAATTATTCTTCTTTTTGGCGGGCTTTCAATGATCATTGCAAACTTCGTTGGAAACTCCAAAAAGTAGATATCCACAATGGATAATAGTCTGGTTCAAAAAATTCTTGATGGAGATTCTGAGGCGTTTAGGCATATAATTTCAAAGTACAAAGACATGGCATACTCAATCGCTATGTCAGTAACTAAAAATGAATTTCAGGCTGAGGAGATCCTTCAAGTTTCCTTTTTAAAGGTCTATGATAAACTGAACACTTTTAAAGGGGAAGCGAAGTTTAGTACTTGGCTATATAAAATTATCATAAACGAATCCTTTAAACTGGTAAAAAAGAATAAAACTGAACTTGTTGATTTTGTGGAAACTCTTCCAGAAGTCTCAAATGAATTTAACAATGAAATTTTGATCTTAGAGGAAGCCGATCAGAAGCTTTTAGTAAATGAGGCGCTTAAGAAAATTCCCTCAAAAGAAAGCCTGGTATTGAGATTGTTTTACCTGGAGGAAAATAGCATTAGTGATATTAGTGACATTACAGGATGGTCAAGCTCAAATATTAAAGTAATCCTTCATAGAGCAAGGATCAATTTAAAACTTATCCTGACTGAAACCTATCAATTAGACAAAACAGCACTTTACTAATGAAAGAACATAATAATAATCTGGATGAGACATTTCTCCGCGAGATTATGTCAAGAGGCAAACTTGAAGTTCCTTTTTCAGATCTCGATGATAAAATAATGAGATCCATTGAAATAAGAAATATAAAAAGAAAATCAATTTTGAGGGATATAAAACTTTCCTGGACTTTCTTTTTCCTCGCATCTACCCTTGGAATAATCATTTCTATAATCCTCCCAACATTACAAGAAACACTATTAGGAATTACCATTGATAAATACACAATGCCTGTCGTTACAATTATTTGTTTTTTACTTATAATTCAGCTAGATAGCCTATTAAATAGGTACAAGAGACAAAAGCGAACAATATGACACAAATGCCGTAAAAATGTCGTTCTTAAGCCATAGCAATTATAAACCAACTCAATATAGTTTTGAATTTAACTTCAAAACAATGTAAGATGGACACCATAGGTATTAAAATATCGGAAATTAGAAAACGCAAGGGATATACTCAGGAAGAATTATCAGATCTATCCAAAATTAACCTAAGAACCCTGCAAAGAATTGAAAAAGGTGCTACGGAACCACGCGGTAATACTTTGAGAAACCTATGTTCAATCCTGGAAATAAATATTAATGATGTGCTGGATTATGGCAAATCTGATAATTTGCCATATCTGAAATATTTCCACTTGTCGCCTTTAGCTTTTTTCGCCTTCCCTATTGGAAATATTATTCTCCCATTGATACTTTGGCTAATAAAACGAGAAAAAGTACTATTGCTGAATGAACAAGGGATTAACCTCCTTAATTATCAAATTACCTTGACAATAGGCATATACATCTCTGTAATCATAGGTGCGTTGGTTCACTCATTGGCTATAACTTGTATAGCATTATGTTTAGTCGCAACCAATGTCTTCTACCCAATATATGTTTCAATAATCATACAGAAGGGAAAAGTAAAACTTTATTATCCTTCATTAATAAAATTTATTAAAGAATAACTCCTATGGGTAAAATCGGAATATTCGAAGTCTTAACAATCCTTGTTCTTTTTGGTGCCTTTATTTCAATTATTGTACTGGCGTTTTATAAGTTAATAAAATCAAAACTGCCTGACTGGGAAAAGATATACTGGAGCGTGGCATTCTGCTTTTTTAATCTTATTGCAGCTATACCTTTTATTGTTTTTCATGACTACTTCCTGTCGGCAGATAAAAGAGCTTCTAAAAAGTCTTAATCAATCTTCTTAATAAAGAATAACTTAGGCATATTTTTTGAGGGGATTCATTAAACCCCGAGCTATGAAAACAGCCAGATTTCTGTTGATTGTTTCTTTGGTGGCGTTCTCCAGTTGTGAAAAGGATGCCTTCAACGATAATTTCAGTTTTCTTTATGGAGACTGGACCCTGACTCAACTTAATGTCGGAACAAGTAGCCCGGACCCTAGTGAAATTGGAGAAGAAATTCAATTCATTAAGAATGACTCATACAACATCATCAAAGAGAATAAGATTGTAGAAAGCGGGGAAATTGATATAGAAAAGCAAACCGAAGAATATTTAAGTTTAACCATGGTGGCTAATGAGGTTGACCCGACTTACAATCCGACCATTAAAATCTCGGGGAAATCACTGATAGTTTCTTACACTGAAGAAAACTCTGTATTACTTCATAATGAAGCAACTGATGCTGGATTATTTGGCTTGTGGTTATCAAAAAATGAATAATTATTACTGACTTTCCAAAGTCGAGGCAGATGTTATATTGTAATTGCCGCCGAGAACAAGCAGCACGGTATCACGCTCACAAAGTGGCAGATAAAGTATTGATAAAACTTAATGCAATGAAGCTCTTACTAATTCTGATCATTTTTGCATTGATTAGTCTGATTTCATGCGAAAAAAATGATCCTCAACACTTTTCTAATCCAGTCTTCAAAATTGGAGACAATGTAGAGTTCAAGTATAACGATTTTGAATTGTATGACTCCTCAACAAAGATTCTGTATTTTAAATCCCAACATCCTGAATTCGTTAACTATAAAGATTTAGAATTCACCTTGTTTGCTGATACTGTATTTATTTACAGCGGTTGTTTCTGGCCAGGCTATTCTTCTGCTTTCCCATCCACACCCTATATTTCATCCAATCCATTCTTTTATCAAAATCATGCTTTAGGATTTGAATACTTAATCCAGAATAAACCAGATCCAAGAAATGATAGTAGATTGATGTCAGCTTTTAAGCAAAATAACCTGTTACACGCTGGCTTATCTGTTTCGATTGAATCATTAGTAATTGATGGAACACAGGTTTCCCTTTCATGTACAGTAATTAATCACGACAAGGATGACCTTTATATCCTCGATTATGACAAAATGGGGACCAATTTATTCCATTATTACACAAACGGATTAGTCTTTGTAAATAAGACTCAGCCAGAAATTGTATACTGTATCATCAATACTCAGAGCCCTGTTCCATATGACAGTTGGAAAATGGATTGGCTTTCATTGTTGAAATCTGGTAATTCTATTCAACTGGAAATAAATTATAACCTTGCGAATCCATTGCAAAACGGAACCTATGTAGCTTATTTCAATTTCCCGGGACTTAATTATCAAATTTCAAAGGATGACCTCGATCAAGAAAAAGGAAGAATTTGGCTCGGAAAGGTTACTGGCAGTAAGAAAATAATAATCCAATAACGCTTCAATCCCGTCGTCACTGGATTGACCCAAATCCTATCATATTTGACGCCACAGACATTAAACCCTCAAAAGCTAGGTTAGCCCTTGTCCAGAAATTATCTTCGTTCTGGGCAATCCTGGGGACGGTATTGAACATAGGCAGTAATTTGTTTAAAAAACCACAGAGTCCGTAAAAACCAAAACGAACATTCTGCAATGCCTTTTGGTATTAAACCTGTCGCTCAGAATTTTGTTATTCATACATATTAATTCAGAGCGATATGTTTATAGATATTAATCCAAAGCTACCAATGCGCGACAAAACTGTCACAAGTAATTTTTTTATAAGCAAATTAGGTTTTCATCGATCCGGGAGTATTGACTATGATGAATATTTAATGATACAAAAGGACAATATTCAAATTCATTTCTTTGAGTTTAAAGAGCTTGATCCAAAACAAAACTATGGACAAGTATATATCCGAACTGATGCAATTGATGAGTTGTATCAGTCCATGTTGGACAAAAAAATCAGCATCCACCCAGCGGGAACTCTGCAAATTAAACCTTGGGGACAAAAGGAATTTTCAATTCTGGACCCAGATAACAATTTACTTACTTTCGGACAGAGTTATTAAAGCCTTAAAGACAATGAAAAATTCAGTTATTGAGGAAGGTGTTTTACACATTATACCCGATGATATAAAAGCAGTTTTAATTTCTGAACCTGAACTGTTGGAAAAATGGAATAAGCTAACACCACTTGAACGTAATGAATGGATTTGCTGGACCACAATTGTAAAGCAGGAGAAAACAAGAAAGGAACATATTCAACGACTAAGCGAAGATATATTGGAAGGTAAAAAGCGTCCGTGCTGCTGGCCTGGTTGTCCCCATAGGAGAGAATCAGCTAAAAAGTGGTTCAAAAATTTGGATGCTTAAAGGAAAAAGGAATTAGGACCGAACAAGAAAGCCCAGCCCATTGGACGCTCCAACGCTGCAACACTAACGGTTCGAGCGTTAAGAAATGTCCACCAGCTGGCGGAGCATTTTAGTGAGCGTAGATAGGCTCAGGTCAGTTGCACAAAATGAAAAAGCCGGTCGATCGACCGACTTTCGCTCCCCAGCTAGGACTTGAACCTAGGACCCCCTGATTAACAGTCAGGTGCTCTGACCAACTGAGCTACTGAGGAATGTACTTGCTTATTAAAGCGTCGCAAAATTAACCGCTTTAATTGAATTTAACAATATCTTTGGCGAAAATTTTCCCTGATGAAAAAGATTGTCGGCATAGGCAACGCTCTAGTTGATGTAATGACCATGGTTCCTGATGATTCGTTCCTTCATCAGTTCGGTCTGCCAAAAGGCAGCATGACAATGGTCGATGCCACCCGGTCAGGCGAAATTAAGGGCTCTATTACCGCATTCAAAAGCACTCTCGCCTCCGGTGGCTCTGCCGGTAACGCCATGTACGGCCTCGGAATTATGGGCATACACTCTTCATTCATCGGGAAAGTGGGCCGCGACGAATTCGGTAACTTCTATGAGAAAGATATGGTAGACGCCGGACTGGCACCAGTCCTGATCCGCTCCCCGAAGTCCCCCACAGGCACCGCCGTCGGCCTCGTCACCCCCGACTCGGAACGCACATTTGCAACCCACCTTGGCGCCGCAACGGAACTGACCGCCGATGAACTGGACCCGCTATTCTTCAGGGGCTATGACATCCTCTATGTAGAAGGCTACCTCATCTTCAACTTCCCGCTGATTGAACAGGCTTGCAGAATTGCAAAGGAGAACAATATGACTGTGGCCCTCGACCTCTCAAGCTTCAATGTAGTTGCAGATATGCTGCCCCAGTTCCGTGAGATCGTCGAAAAATACGTTGACATCCTCTTTGCAAACGAGGATGAAGCCCGCTCTTTCACCGGCCTCGACCCCCGTGAAGCCCTGGATGAAATTGCCTCCATTTGTACAATTGCCGTTGTAAAGACAGGAGCTGACGGCTCGTGGATCAAACGCGGAGATGAGGTAGTTAAAGTCGAAGCACTGAAAGTGTCTCCTGTCGATACCACAGGCGCCGGAGACCTTTATGCTGCCGGATTTCTTTACGGTTATTCCCACGGCTTCGGTCTCGATAAATGCGGGATCTTCGGGTCAATCCTCGCCGGAAAGGTAATTGAAGTCATAGGCGCCAGGATGCCGGAAGAAAAATGGATTGAAGCAAAACAGCTGATAAACATTGTGGCTACCGAATAAAATTCAGGCATTTCCTTTTCTAATTCTTTTTGCCCTTTCCTGCCCTTTTAATCTCACTCCCCTTCATCTCAAGGATGATAATATCAGCCGGATGTGATGACACCCCTTTACCGTCAAGCTCTTCAAATGACGCTAAAGTCTTTGTACCGGTTGAATACTTAATAGACTGATTTGTAACCAAATTTGCCGTTTGTTCTATCTTCATCAATGTCACCCGTATATATGAACTGTCAGCCATTGTGGCAATGGGCTGTCCCGGTACCACTATCTCTGCCGGTGCAGTCATATTGTCACCTTTTGCAAGGTTATGATAGACCATGATCGTTCCGTCATCATGTAAAACCTCAAGACAGTCATGTGCTGATAGCCGGAAATCAAGTGTTTCATGCCGTGGCATTGCTATAACTACTCCACGACGCATGCAATATACCGTATCCCCCCTGGCCCCTGTGAAACTGTCAGTTATTCTCCCGGAAGAAGTGGTTTTTGCATTTATCATCTTCCCTCCGCCAACGGTATGAGATAAGGGAAATCCTCCCTGATTACTTCTTCGGAAGGAGTTAACCAGTAACTGTATGAATAACTGATACCGTACCCTCGCCCTGGAATATGACCCGTACATGTAAAGAGGTTGTTTTTCCCATGCATTACTTTGAACGGACGAAGAGAAGGCCTGGGGGTAAGATTCTCAAACTGTTTAAAATCAATTTGCAATGAAAACGGATAGTATGTAGAGTTGGTAGCAGTAAACTGAATTACCGGGAATTCATCTCCGGGCTTGACCTTTTCGTCACAAAATATTTTAACAGGATCCCATGACTTTATCCCAAAACTGATACTCACATTATCAGTAGATTTTTGTGACAATGCCTCCAAACTTCCTGAAATGAATAGCGATAATGTCAGCAGCATGGCTGCACCATTTTCAAACATCTTAATTTTCATAGAAACTTAATTAGTATATTCATATCAACAATTTTGAATTATAACTGTCGGCTGTCTGCTTCCAATGCCTAAAAGAACCTTCTGTGTGGCACATTTCTCTCCGGACAGTTGCAGTCACCCAGATGAATGAACCTGTACCCTATACCCAGTGTAATACCGGAATTGTAAAGTGTCTGAGGATAATTCTCAGGTGCAAAATGCAGCAGGGCATACTGATTGCCGTAAACCCTCAACCTTATCAGAATATCTGATCTTAAACGGTACTGCGCACCCACTCCTGCCGTTAACCCCAACCCGGTCATGTCATCAGCCTGTGAGCTGCCGGTCTGCAATCCTGCCAGAATGCCAGCATCAGCAAAGAGAAACTTAAGGAAATCAACTCTGGCTGTTACGGGTAACGAGATCATTCCGAAATTTCCGGGCCGGTCATCACCCGGTATCCCGGGTGCCGGACTGCTGTAATAATACTGGTGAGAATAACCTATACCGGTCTCAATGCTGAAATGATCCGTGATGATCCTGCTCAGGTCAATCCCGGCAGTCCACATCCCGGTGCCGGTATATGAACCCGCTCCCACAAGTTCATTGAACCTGAAAATGTCATTTGTGCCTCCCCCACCGTAAACAGCAATTTCACCGTACCAGGTATCCTGCCCTCTGACCGTAAGAGAGAAAACAACCATTATAAGTAACAGACTCTTTTTCATATTTTTAGATATGCGAATAGCCGCTATATATTTTACCTTACAACCGCCTTCGCTGTTCATTCAATCTTCTTTCGTTTATTCTTTTGCCTGCCGTAATTTACCGAATTGGGGCTTACCCAGGATGCCTTGAGAGAGGCTTTAAAATAGTATCTGACCAGCCTCGAGTAAACGGCTGCCCTCACTCCCACTTTAGGAATAAACGGGAGTATCATTCCGGCAACAGCCGGGATAAGTCCGGATATGAGATTATTCAGCACCAGGAAGGCCTGGGTCACGACTTTCTCAATTCCCCTCTTGTGCTTTGAAATATAGATATGCCTCGAGATCATCACCTCGCATTTGGTCTTTGATGCCGTTCTGATGTTGATGCGCGAGCTGCCGCCGTGATTGTGCTCAATCGTAATATTCCTGAATAACGCCACCTTGCCGCCCTTTGCGGAAATCCTTTTGCAGAGGTCCACATCCTCAAAGTACATCCAGTAATCGTTGTCGAATCCCCCGGCAGCAATAAAATCACTTTTTCTTATAAGTATCACAGATCCTGATACCCAGTCGGGAAACCATATTTCGGTATTTGCAGGATCAGTCTTTACTTTTATCCGGCCCCGCAGCACTCTTCCAATGGCACGCTGGAGCCCTGTGATGTTCCACAGACCAGGGAAAACACCCCACGCGATGCTTTCTGAACCGTTCTGTTTCACCTGTCTGCATGAGCAGATTGTGAAGTCCGGATGCCGCCGCGCCTCCTCAACCAGGCTTTCAACAGCCCCCGGGGCCACCACAGTGTCAGGATTCAGGAAAAGGAGAAACTCACCGGAGGCGCGGGAGGCACCTAGGTTGCATCCGCTTGCAAACCCTCCGTTAACGGAGTTATGCAGAAATCTGAACTGCGGGAAAGTCTTTTCGAGGAGGTCGATGCCCTCATCCTCGGAACAGTTGTCGGCAATAAGCACCTCCCGGGTCATACTGTCCGGCATCTGCTCGTGCAAGTGATGCGAGGCACGCAGCCAGACGGGCTGCTCCTTTGTAGCTCACAATAATTACTGATATATCTGTCATCCTCCGGGGACACGGTATTAAAGATCAAATTAACGTGTTCCGGCCTGCTTTTCCAAATCCTGACGCCAAAACTCTATATTTGCATTTATCAACTGAATCCAGAATCAAACAGAAAAAAGCCATGCGATACCTGAAAACCGTAAAAACACTCATCCTTTCAATAATTATTACCCTGAATGCTACTGCCCAGGTAGCGAATGATGAGGTCCTCCTGAAGCACTTCCACTCCATTTCAAGCGAGGAGATGGCAGGATGGATGAAGACACTCTGTGCTCCTGAATTCAACGGTCGTCTTGCAGGCACTCCCGAATATATTGCCTCGGCTGAATGGGTGGCCGCCAATCTCGCCTCCTGGGGCGTGAAGCCCGCTGGTGACAACAGCACTTTTTTCCAGTGGTTCAAACAACCATATACTGTTGTCAACAATCCGGGTGCCCTTCAGCTGCACCTCCCTCAGAAAGACGGCACTGCCATACTTAAAAGCTATACTTCCCCGTCAGAGTACTACCCGGGCATGAACTCCGGCAGCGGTGAAGTGACTGCCGAGGTTGTATTTGTAGGTTACGGCGTCACAGCCCCTGAACTGAATTATGATGACTATAAAGGAATTGACGTGAAGGGCAAGATAGTCCTGATGAACAGGGATGTTCCCTACAAGGATGTCCGTAATCCCGAATATGCAAAATGGGTCAGGTACTGCTATCACCAGTTTAAGGTCGAAAACGCAGCAGCGCACGGTGCGGCAGGCATGCTCTATATTGACGGAAACAGTGCCAACCCCAATATATCCTACGTTGAAGGAATGATTGTCTGCGGCATAGGGCCCACCCCGCTCGAAGATATTTTTGCAGGGACAGCCAAAACGAACAGTGCAATTCTCGTACAGATCGATAAATCGTTCAAACCGGCCTCTTTTGCCACCGGCAGGGTCATGACCATGAAAGCTAATACCACCAGGCATCCCGAAGCCAGAACGTGCAATGTGGTTGGCATCATCGAAGGATCAGACCCGGTGCTGAAGAATGAGGTTATCATCATTGGAGGTCACCTCGACGCTGTGGGTAATGCCGGCGGTCTTCTTGTAGCCGGAGGCTATGACAACGCCAGCGGAATCGTAGACATTATGGCCGCCGCAAAAGCTCTGGCACAGTCAGGAATAAAGCTTAAGCGCACTGTAATGTTCCTGTTCATCGGAGGAGAGGAGACAGGTCTTGTGGGAAGCAAGTTCTATTCAAAAAACCCGCTCTTCCCGAAAGAAAAGACAGTTACATACATAAACCTGGATATGGTCGGCAATGGCACAGGGCTGGCAGTAAGCGCCTCCGAGAACTGCCCGGGTCTCACGTCATATTTCGCGGAGGCCAACACCAGATATATCCACAGGCCAATGCGTGTTTCAACCTCCTCCGGCTCATTCTACGGGAGGCCACAGAAGCGACGGACTTGTATTCCTGGCTGAAGGTTTCCGTACCATGAGCATCTCAACAACTGACGGTGTGAAGCCTGTCTTTTACCATCTTCCGGGCGATGATGAGACTGCCGTCACAATTGAGATAATGGAAGATGTATCAAAGTTACTCTACCTCGGGCTGATCGAAATGGCAAACGCCGCAACTCCCCGATACTGATCCTTCACACTCCCTCCATGGCCTATAAGGTATTGTTCCTCAGTGATATTTCAAGGGCTCCCTTTACTTCGGTTGCCGACAGGATGCTTGTGAGAGGACTTCATCAGAAGGGTGTGG
The DNA here is from genome assembly GCA_963736735.1 of uncultured Bacteroidales bacterium. Lineage (GTDB taxonomy): Bacteria > Bacteroidota > Bacteroidia > Bacteroidales > VadinHA17 > SR-FBR-E99. The sequence continues at coordinate 181,316 of CAVTPX010000001.1, forward strand.
ATATCACCGTGGTAACGCCCCGGCGTGTACCTGAGACGGAGGAGCTTGAAAAAGAGGGCATAAAAATTGAATACCTGCCGCTCGAAAAGAAGATCAGCCGTAAAGGAATTATTGCCCTCCGGAAGATACTGAAGGAGGGCAATTTCGACCTGATGCATTTTACATACAGCAAGGCAGTGACAAACGGGCTGGCTGCCTCCGCGGGAATGAAAGTAAAACGGGTCGCTTACTACGGATCACTCAGTCTGCACTGGCATGATCCCTCTGCCTGGCTGGCCTTTCTGAACCCGCGTATTGACAGGCTAATCTGTGCCAGTGACGCCGTGGAAGCACATGTAAAAAAGCAGCTGCCGGCAAGGCGCAGGAACAGGACCGTTCGTATTTACAGGGGTTATGATCCCTCGTGGATTGAAGGCATTGTGCCTGTGAGCCGGGGATCAATAGGTGTCTTAAAGGATGATTTTCTTGTTTGCACCGTGGGCAATCTCCGCAAGGTGAAAGGAATTCAGTTCCTCATTGAAGCGGTAGGACTCCTGCCACCCATGATGCCCGTCAGGGTGCTGCTGGTGGGTTCAGGAACGAATTCGGAAGAGACGCGCAGGCTGACAGAAGAGACCGGCAGGCCGGAAAGATTCATCCTGCAGGGACCTGTTCCGGTTTCACCTGCTTATGTTGCGCCCTGTGATCTTTATATTCAACCCTCACTGAGCGAGGGACTCGGCAGGGCAATATCCGAAGCCATGTGCCTCGCCAAACCGGTTATTGTGACCGACGGCGGCGGCGCAAAGGAATTCTTCGCCCGGGGCGATAATGGGTTCGTTATTCAGAAAGGATCACCGCAGGCAATAGCAGATGCCATCACAGAGTGCTATAAAAACAGGAACTCCCTGGGCCTTATTGGAATAAAGGCGAGGGAGTCCATGATGACCGAATTCAACGTTAAACATACAGTCAGCAAAACGTATGATGTTTACCGTGAACTGCTCGGTTAACAGTTTATTTTACTGCAAGTTTGATGTCAAGGGTAAAATCGTCACTGATTGCCTTGTCGCCAATATTCGGGAAGAATTTGCCTGAACCGTATCTGACATCATAGAGTGAACGGTCAATTGTGACAAGTGCTGACCATATTGTAACATCGCCGGACACCGAAGATTTTGCAGTGAATTCCACAGGATTTGTCGAAGCCTTGATTGTGAGCTTACCTTTTACTATCAGAGAACCTTCGACTCCCAGTGTGCTTCCGGTTATGACCAGTTTGGCAACCGGGTATTTTTCAACACCGAAGAAATCGTCTGACTTAAGGTGACCCTCGAGATTGCCGCGCATTTTTTCATCCTTGATGTCAACATCTTTGATGCTTGCCATATCAACTATAAACTCACCTGCGGTGATTGCATTTTTATCGACTGTGAGCCATCCTTCTTTCAGATTAATTGTCCCCGTGTGCTCTCCGCCGATCTTTTTACCCTTCCAGCCTATCACCGTTGCAGTGGCATCAGCCTTCAAAGTCTTCTGTGCGCTTACGGTGACCAGTCCGAAGGTTAAAATCATTATAAATAAGCTTACCTTTTTCATTTCTTTGTCTTTAAGTTTCAAATGTAAAACCCCGGGAACAGGATTTTGTTCAACGTAAGTTGAATAAAAACAGAAAGAAATGAAAAGCGGAAATTATAACGTCCTGAATACTAAAGGCTTTTGATGTTCATGCCTCCGCTGAGTTCAAAGACTGTGCCCGTGGAAAAAGCCCAATCGCCTCTTGCAAGGGATGCAACGGCCTTTGCAACATCTTCGGTAGTTCCCCATCGTTTCTGGGGTATCAGGCCTTCGGCAATAAGTTTGTCAAATTTGTCCTTTACCCTGGCGGTCATATCGGTTTCGATGAGACCGGGTCTTACTTCATACACGTTAATTCCCTCCTCGGCAAGGCGGTCAGCAAAGATGAGGGCAGCCATCGAGAGTCCTGCCTTTGACACGCAGTATTCAAGCCTGTTTGTCGATGACATGTATGCAGAAACGGATGTAATAAAAATTATCGACGGATTATAACCGGTCATCTGCTTGCGCATCCACACCATCTCGCGTGCCACTCTCTGGGCAAAAAAGACGGGTCCGCGGAGATTTATATCAGTCACCCGGTCAAAGCTTTCCTCCTCAAGGTCAAGTATGTCTTTCCGTTCCAGCGGAGCTACACCGGCATTGTTGATGAGCAGGTCGATACGGCCGTAACGGTCCAGTATGCTTGTAATGGCTTCATCATGATGAGAGGTTGCCGAGATGTCAAGCCCTACCGGGTAGAATTCAGCCCCCCTGCTTTCGATTTCAGGCTGGAGTGAGAGCATGCATTCGCTGTCAGAGGTACGTGCAACGGCAACAATGTCAAATCCCTCCGCTGCGAGATGTGTTGAGATTGACCGGCCGATGCCCCGGCTTGCTCCTGTAATTATTGCTACTGGTTTGGAATTCATATTTCGGACTGCTTACTTTCTCAGGGTGTTTTACTCAGTTTCAGAATGATCTCGCAGTCCCCCTTTACATCTGCATCAGCAGTAAGGTAGTTGCTGCTGTTGATGCTTGCCATAATGAATTTTCTTTTCTTCCCTCCTATCAGAAGTTCCCCCGGAGTGCTGTTGGCAGGTATTAACAGCGAGAGCTGGATATATTCGTAGTCGCCTTTGAGCCTGATGCTTATTCCGTCGGCCGTGCGATTGTATTTGTATGATACTGATGCTCCGGAACTCTTGTAAGTTATGTTAACGTCAGCCTTTTCAACCGCGGCTGCCTCCCACCTCGGGCATAAGCGGATCCGTCTGAACAGCTTGTCCTTGTCCTGTATTCCAACCAGTCCTTCGATGAATGCATAGAGCATTGCCGAGGATCCCCATCCGTCAGTAGGTTTTGCCTCCGGCGAAGTGCTTGTCTCAACTGTCGATGGCCGTCCGTCAGGGAAATACCAGAGATAGGTTTCGCCCTGTTTTGAAATCATGTCATAATACCGCATCAGTATGTCGATGCCGTAACTTTCAAATCCGTATTCAAGCGCCGCTCTGGCAAGTTCGCCGCCGGCAAGTGGCATTATGCCGCCATTGCAGTAAGCACCGCCTGAGAGCTTATAGTCGCCGAAGATCCCTGCCGGAAACGGAGGATCAATTGAGAACCACTCGGCGAAGGCGTTTGTAGTCTCACGACGCTTCTGATACTCGTTTATGATTGATGAAGCTATATGCGGCGTAGCAGCCCCCCTGTTGATTGCAGCGGCATTGCTCAGACTCAGCTGACTTGCTTCGTCAACACCGGGAATTGTCACAGGTGTCTGTTTGACGAAATGGGTATAGAATGAGCCGTTGAAGCAGATTGTATTCATGCTCTTGCGAAGCTTGAGTGCCTTGTCGCGCCACTGTGCCGAACGCTTGTGGTCACCGAAGATACCGTACCAGTAAGACATGAAATGGAATACCTCGTAGTAGCCACTGTTGTCTCCGTGGAAATAACCCCAGAAGGTCTTGTCATCTATCTGGAACTGAAGCCACTCGTGCTGCCCTGCCGTATAGGCGAAATCCCAGGTGTCAATCGTATACGGACGCCTGAAGAGAAACTTCTCCTTATCAAAATATCTTCCTCCCATTGCATAACCGAGGGCAAGCTCGAATGAGGGCATAAGTTCTTTAATAAATGTATCGTCGCCGGTCGACTGCCAGGCCAGCCATGCCGCCTTGATAAACCTGAACTCGGTATCGGCCTCCACAGGGGTTCTTACATACTTGGTCCAATTCTCCCGCTCACACGGCAGCTTTTCGGGAAAGGTTGTAAAGTAATCGAAGATACGGCCGTTCTTTGCCTGGTTGTCGGCAAAATGACGAACAGTGCTCTGCAAATCTTTTTCTGAATACCTGAGAGCCCTCATCATGTCCGAATAGTTTCTTATCCAGATTGAACGGGCATCAGGCGACCTGTAGCCACGAATATTCTCGCCGTCAATGTTGACTTCGAGCAGGTCCTGTTCGAGAAAACGGTTTATCCTTGGGATAAGCTCATCAAATGCAGGCGTGCCAGTTCTGACATACATAACTGGAGGTTTAGGTTGGTTTTGAGGTTTTAAAAGTAGCAATTAATTGATTTGATTGTCACTGTAGGGAGGATTTTCTTCTTCTGTCTCCTCCTCCCCGGACTCATAGAAGGGTACGGGTTTCTGAGGTCCTTCGGCGCGGTACCACACAGCCAGCAGAATACCGGCAACTGCCCCCAGCATGTGAGACTCCCAGGAAATATCAAGTCTGAAGCCGGGAAAGATACCCCAGACCATCTCCCCGTAAATGAAAACCACCAGCAGTGAAAGACCCATCAGGGGAATATGTCTGCGGATAATGCCGCTGACGAACAGAAACGAAGCAAGTCCGTATATGATGCCGCTGGCCCCTATGTGCCACGAGGGCCTTCCGGTAAGCCAGACAGCTGCCCCGGTAAGCAGGAAGAGCCAGAACAGGACTCTGAAGGCCACCTGTGAGTAGAAGTAAAAGAGGGCCGTGCCGAGGATAAACATCGGGAGGGTATTATTGAATATATGTTCCAGGTCGCCGTGGATGAATGGCGATGTTATGATGCCGGTAAGTGCGGAGGCACGGCCCGGATAGATACCCAGAAAAAAGAGGTCTGTATCGAACAGATATTCGCATCCTTTGACGATCCACATCAGTGAAATGAAAAGAAATGGTATGAGCATGCTGAGAAAAAGCTTCCTCAGCTCCCACGGCATCTTTGCATCCTCTGAGGGATCGGTATTCATTTCAGGTCACTTATTTATCACGTTCAGGGTAAATTATCCCCGATCTTTTGCGCACAGCGTCAAGGGTCCTGGCCAGGTCGACGGAAAACTGAAGTGGAACAACAGGGCTCTCTTTCAGGCCCTGCTCAATGCAGTGCATCACCTCCACGGCTTCATACTGGTATCCCTGTGCAGGCGGGGTGAAGAGCATCTCCTCAGTCTCACAGCCTGAATATTCGATGAGCAGATGCTGCGAACGGTCGCGGCCGCGTGTAAGAATCAGGTTGCCCTTTTCACAGTTGAACTCGGTAGAGACTCCTGCCATCGAGACAAACGAGCTGTATGCTTCGGCGAGCCTGCCGTCACTGAAACGGAAGATGGCTGAGGCGCTCTCATCAGCCCCTGTGGGCGCCAGTACCGCGCACGCTTCGACTGACTCAGGCAGGCCCATGTACCTTATAATGTCCATTATGGGATAAATCCCAATATCAAGGAGGGAGCCGCCGCCAAGCTCTAAATTGTACGTTCTGCGCTTCTCATCATATTCTGACATAAACGCAAACTTGCCCCTCATGTGAATAATCTTCCCAAGTTTTCCGCCATACAGTATCTCCTGAGCCTTTATATATGAAGGCTGGAACGGCGGCCACAGGGCTTCCATGAGAAACAGACCCCGGGCCTTTGCTTCGGCCACCATTATCTCCACCTCGGCAGCGTTTATTGACATCGGTTTTTCGCACAGTACGTGCTTTCCGTGACTCAGCGCCAGCAGGGTATGCTCAAGGTGACGGGAGTGGGGCGAGGAAATATAGACTATGTCAAGGTCCGGGTCAGCCAAAAACTCTTCATAACTGCCGGAATGCCTTGCAAACCCGAACTCCATGGCGAACTTTTCAGCCCTGTCCGGTTCACGTGAGCCTACAGAATACAGGCGTGCATTGTCCAGAAGATGAAGTGATTTTGCAAACTTCCTTGCAATATTTCCGGTTCCGAGGATTCCCCAGTTGAATGTTTTCATAGTAAAATCATTTTTTTTAAAGGTACTAAGAATACCGCAGACCCGCTTTTTCCGCCTCCTTCAAATTGCCCCGAAAAATATTTTTAAAATATTCTCATTTTTTTACTACTATGTATTGCATGGTATTATTTTTTATTTATATCTTTGCATTGTTATATTAATATGTATTAACAGGTACCTTATTAAAAAGACCATGAAACTCACAGTGAACATCAATCTCGGAGGCTATGCATTTAACGTGGATGAAGATGCGTATGAACGCCTCCGGCAATACCTGAAGACAATCGAAAGGGAGTTTTCGGGTGAAACAAGTTCGGCGGAGATAATTTCAGATATCGAAGGCCGGGTTGCAGAGCTGTTTAAAATGAGACTCACCCCCTACAAGCAGGTCATCAACATGAAAGATGTTGAGGAGGTGATGGAGATCCTCGGATCACCGGAGCTGATAAGCGGAAGCGGATCTGCCGAGAGTGAGACAAGGACTGCCTCTTCATCACGCCGCATTTACCGTGATCCGGACCGCCGTATCTTCGGTGGTGTCTGCGCCGGGCTGGCGGAATACCTGAACATGGATGCCCTCATTATCAGAATTATTTTTGCAATCCTGATACTGGCCGGCGGCTTCGGGATCCTGATTTACCTCGTCCTCTGGGTTGTTCTTCCGGAAGCCAGAACCACGGCGCAGAAGCTCGAGATGAGGGGTGACCCTGTCAACATCGAAAACATTAAAGAATCGGTAAAACGTGAGTTTGATACCGTTAAGAAAAAAATGAATCTCTAACAGGCGAATTTCCAGCTTCAAAAAGACATAATAAAATCAGCCATGAATACGGACAACACAAAAGCACAAATGCGTAAGGGAATCCTTGAGTACTGCATCCTTGCAGTGCTCTCGAGGAACTCATGTTACGCCATAGACGTCATCAACGAGCTTCGCAAAGCCCAGGTGATAGTCGTTGAAGGAACCCTATACCCTCTTCTCACCAGGCAGAAGAATGCCGGTCTGCTCAGCTACCGCTGGGAGGAATCGCCTCAGGGTCCGCCCCGGAAATACTACGAGCTTACGGAGCTTGGAAAAATCTATCTCAATGACCTTGACAGGGTGTGGGTCGATTTAGTAGAGTCAGTAAACCAGATACGCGGTAAATAACAGGGCAGCCATGAAGAAGACCATGAATATCAACATTGCAGGGCAGCTTTTCAGAATTGACGAAGATGCCTATGAGATACTGACACGTTATCTTGAACATGTCTCAGCCAGGTTCAAAACAGAACAGGGAGGGGATGAGACAGTCTCCGATATCGAAACACGCATTGCCGAGATCTTCGGCGGGGGAAAAGAACAGCCCACGCTGGTTTCAAAGGAGATGGTGAGCGATATGATAAACACAATGGGAGCTCCTGAGGATTATTATGATTCCGCTCCCGGTGGTTCCGGCGAACCGGGCAGGGTGTCGTACACCCGGAAATCGATGTATGACCCGAACAGCCCTTCAGCCCGTCTCGGCAAAGCTCTATCTGAATTTTTCAGGGCTTTCGGGAGAGTCATGTCGGCCATCCTGAGGATCTTTGCAATCATTTTCGGAGTAATTTTCACTGTAATCGGCTTCAGCCTTCTATTCTCCTTCGTGCTTGTGCTGTTTTTCAACAATGCACCCATTCTCAGCAACGTGATGGAGCCGGAAATGACAAACATTCATACGCTGCTCTCCATCGTCCTGAACAGTGCGATGGTCACTCCCGTAATCATTCTCACTGCAATTGTGGTGCTTGTGCCGCTGGCAGCTCTGACATACCTTGGCATAAAACTGATATTCAATATCAGGGAGAGCTCGAGGACAGTGAGTCTGATAACATTTGTAGCGTGGATTGCCGCAGCCTGTGCACTGGGAGTATTCCTGTCACTTCAGCTTTCTGTCTATTCAAACAGTGAAAGATATACACGGAGAACAGAGCTTGCCACAGCGCCTGACACGCTGTATATCGTACCCGGAAAAACACTCTCTTCAATCAGCTATGATGAACATGCCAGGGTTGACGACTTCACCTTCTACCGTCAGTCGGAATCTGGAAAGCTTTTTGGGACTGCAGATCTTGATTTCCAAACCAGTGATACAACAGGGGGTTGGATCTCAGTTGAATTGAGGGCCAGCAGCAACTCCAACACAGCAGCCTGGGACAATGCCCGCGCCATAGAATATGGCTGGAGCTTCTCAGGAGACACCCTCCGCGTTGATGAGTTCTTCTCACTGCCGGCCGGGACAAAGTGGAATGGCTCCTTTGCAGAAGTGGACATCTGTCTTCCTGAGGGATCGGTTATTAAATTTGGCGAAGGAATGAATCCTGCAACGTGGAGTCACCGCAGGCACAACCCTGATGCCAGACTCTTCCGCATTGCCGATTGGGATATTGAAGAAATAGAGAAATAGCGAAGAGCATTTTCTGTGCCCACGGATTTTTGCTCATTCCTGCCGTTCCGTCACTGACGGGACGGCTTTCTTTTGCTCCTTTACCGACGATTCGTTAACTTTGGGTGTGAAATGAAATCAGCCGGATGAAAAAAATGATCCTTGGGGAAGTGAGCCTGCGAAAACTGGATGCATCAGATAATCACATCATTGCAGCCATGGCGAACAACCGCAAGGTCTGGGACAACATAACAGATGTAATGCCTCACCCCTACTCCGAAAGTGACGCCGATGACTTTATAAGCATGGCGCTGATACTCTGACACTGAGATAATATTTGCGGTTGAATTCAGAGGTGAACTGGCGGGAGTCATCGGCCTGCACCGGCAAAAAGATGTTTTCAGGCTTACCGCTGAAATAGGATACTGGCTCGGGGAACCCTTCTGGAACAAAGGCATTGCAACCAGGGCTGTAAGGCTGGCTACTCATTACGGTATTACACGTCTGGGGCTGGTCAGAATCTTCGCCAACGTTTACGACTTTAATAAATCATCTCAGAAGGTGCTTGAAAAAGCCGGTTACCGGTTTGAGTGTATCGCCCGGAAGGCTGTTATAAAAAACGGGGTTATCCTTGATGACTACAGGTATTCTTTCCTGGATGAAGACCTGGATGAAGAATACCTCAAAGAGAGTAAGGCAGTTATAAGGCCGGAAAAGGATGAGAGATAAGGAAGCATGACAATCACAATCGAAAACATCCTTCTCGTCGGATCCGTTCTGCTTTTCATAAGTATTCTTGCGGGTAAGACATCCTTCAGGATTGGAATACCAACCCTTGTATTATTCCTGATAACTGGAATGATTGCGGGTTCAGACGGCCTCGGCGGCATCTCTTTTGATGACCCCGGACTGGCTCAGTTCATCGGGATCATTGCACTTAACTTCATACTTTTCTCAGGGGGCTTCGAAACTGACTGGAGATCGGTTAAACCGATCCTCTGGCAGGGGATTTCCCTTTCAGTAATGGGCGTTGTTCTTACAACTGCAGCTGTCGGTATTTTCGTTTGGCAGATTACCGACTTCACAATTTATGAAGGTCTGCTCCTCGGAGCAATCGTTTCTTCAACTGACGCCGCTGCAGTCTTTTCAATTTTACGGTCTAAAAAACTAGCTCTCAAAGGTCATATAAGGCCTACCCTGGAGTTTGAAAGCGGAAGCAATGACCCGATGGCTTACATCCTCACTATTGTGTTCACCGGGCTGGTGTTAGACGGTGAGAAATCTTTCTGGTCAGTCATCCCCATGTTTATGATGCAGATAATCCTTGGCGGTGCCCTTGGCTATCTTTTTGGACTTGGAAGCAAGTATGTAATCAACAGGATAAAACTTGATTACGAAGGCCTTTATCCCGTTCTTGCAATCACCCTGATGCTTCTGACTTACTCTGTGACAACCGCTGTGGGGGGAACGGGTTCCTTGCCGTTTATATTTGTGCACTTTACCTCGGCAATCAGGACCTTCTGCATAAGCGGACAATCATGAAGATGTATGACGGGCTGGCATGGCTGATGCAGATCATTCTCTTCCTGACCCTGGGTCTGCTGGTTTTCCCGGGGGAAATAGTTCCGGTGATAGGTATCGGACTGCTCATCTCGATGTTCCTGATGTTGGTTGCACGTCCGTTAAGCGTATTTCTGACTCTCTCGCCCTTTAAAGTGAAAAACAGGGTAAAGTGGTTCATATCCTGGGTTGGCCTCCGCGGTGCCGTACCAATAGTTTTCGCCACTTTCCCGCTGATGGCCGGAGTTGAAAAGGCTGATCTGATATTCAATATTGTTTTCTTCATTTCCCTTACGTCCGTGCTGATCCAGGGTACAACTATTCCGAAAGTCGCAAAATGGTTCCACGTATTGCTTCCGGCAAAGGTCAAGGCAGTTACTCCGGCCGATATCCTCCTTTCTGAGACAATGAAATCGGAAATGGCAGAGTTTACGATAACACCAACAAGCGCTGTAGCAGGACAGAAGATCGTCGACCTGGGTTTTCCGCAAAACGTACGCATTGCGCTGATAAAGAGAGATGAGAATTACCTTATCCCTGACGGACTGACAGTCATAATGCCCGGTGACAGTCTCCTCATAATTGCAGCAAACATGGAAATACTCGATTACGTAACCGGGTGCCTCCTTGCTGACAAACCGGCCTGTGACAGTCCGGAACAATTTCCGGAACCTGAAAGCACTCCCGGTCCGGAAAGTCCTCTTGAGAACAATTAACCGAAACAGATGTTCCTTTTTAATTATCGTATCATAAATTTAATAAAACCGTTATGCATATATTTGCATATTGAAACTATAAATACAGGAACTGAATATGAATAATGCAATTTTTTCAATCCACCGGCCAAAAAATGAATCGGTTTTAAGCTATTCACCGGGATCACCCGAGCGCTCAGCCCTTGAAAAGGAGCTGAAAAGGATTTCTTCTGAAACAATTGAGATACCGGTTATTGTAAACGGCAGGGAGATTCGAACCGGCCGTACAGGGAAGGTGGTGATGCCGCATGACCATAAGCATATTCTTGCCACGTATCATATGGCAGGGGAAAAGGAAACACGTGAAGCAATAGAGGCAGCCCAGGCTGCAAAGGAGGAGTGGATGACCCTGTCGTGGGTAGAGCGATCCTCGATAATGCTGAAAGCTGCAGAATTGCTTTCAAAGAAATACCGTTACACAATAGTGGCAGCCACGATGCTCGGGCAGAGCAAAAACGTCCAGCAGGCCGAAGTTGAAGCCGCCTGTGAGACTATCGATTTTCTAAGATACAATGCCTATTTTGCCGGGCAGATATACCAGGAGCAGCCCCGCTCGGGCATGGACCAGCTTAACAGGGTCGAATACAGACCCCTGGAAGGGTTTGTATACACTGTCTCGCCTTTCAACTTCACCGCCATTGCCTCGAACCTGAACATGTCTGTAGCCCTGATGGGTAACACAACTGTCTGGAAACCGGCATCAACGTCTCTTCTTTCAAGCTGGATACTCATGAAGGTATTCATGGAAGCAGGACTACCGGCAGGGGTAATCAACTTCCTTCCCGGACAGGGGGCTGAGATAAGCAACACTGTTCTCGGCCATCCGGATCTTGCAGGCATTCATTTTACAGGCTCAAATGCAACATTCAATTCTCTCTGGAAAACCGTTTCCGGAAACCTTGAGAAGTACAGATCCTACCCCAAACTTGTAGGCGAAACCGGGGGAAAGGACTTCATCATGATACACGCTTCGGCCAACCCCCTCGATGCCGCAACAGCAATAATAAGGGGTTCATTTGAATACCAGGGACAGAAGTGCTCGGCGTCATCCAGGGTATATATTCCAGACTCATTGTGGCCTGAAATAAAAAAACATGTAAAAGCCCAGGCAGATAAAATAAAAACTGGTGATGTGACCGACTTCAGCAATTTCATGAATGCGGTGATAGACGCACGCTCCTTTGACCGTATAATGGGTTACATAGACCTGGCTAAAAATTCCAGGGAATGTGAAATCATACACGGGGGCAACGGAGACAAGAGCCGGGGATATTTTATAGAGCCTACTGTCATACTTACCACCAACCCGAAGTTTGCGACGATGCAGGAGGAGATCTTCGGTCCTGTTGTGACGCTATATGTTTATGAAGACAGTAAATATGAAGAGACGCTTCACCTGTGCAATGAGACCTCGCCCTACGGACTTACCGGGGCTATCTTCTCAGCCGATCGTCATGCGATGGTGAAGGCATGCCAGGTACTCCGTTTCGCTGCCGGGAACTTTTATATAAATGACAAGCCCTCCGGAGCCATGGTAGGACTGCAGCCATTCGGCGGTGCCAGGGCATCGGGCACCAATGATAAGGCCGGCGGGAGACTCAACCTTGTGCGCTGGACCTCCCCCCGCACAATCAAGGAGACCTTTATCCCTGCCACTGACTTCAGATACCCCTTCATGGAAATTGAATGAGCCCATGGAGCTGCGCCTCCATTTCTCCTGCTGTCGCCGGCATGATTTTTGCGACAAACTTCAGGGCCATTCACATTACAGAAATGAAAAATCTTGTTCTTTTTTTATGCCTATTCCTGTTAACCTCCTCCTGTGAAAAAAACCAGACTGTCTCCGATGACGAGATCCCGGGCTGGCTTAAGACAAGGATAGCCCAGGACGAACTGACAATTGCTTCCAACCCCCAATCGGGACTGGACATCGCCGCATGGATCAGATACAAGTATGAGAGGGAATACTATTTCGAATATCACAACATGCTTTCTTCCTCATTTCCCCCTGTCTATAATTATGCCGGAGAATCAGTCAGTTACTTCATTGATCCGTACACAGACTACCAGGATAAAAAATGCTGTAAGCAATACGTTTGGAAAGGATCGGCGTATTTCCAGCAGTAATCCGGCATAAAACCTGACCGCCGGATATGAATCGGGGTACTGGTTTCTTTTTCAAAATAGTCAGAAATAAATCCAACCTGAGAAAATTTAGTAACTTAGGTGTATAAAACGTTACCGTATGCACCGGACCTGATGAACCGGATAATCCGTGCACTTAGCGGCAACGTCATGGATATTGTTATGAAAAGAAAGAATAATCCCGTTAGAGAGACTGCCAAAAGCATTATTCTCATCACAATCGGGATTTTCTCTGCAAGCTTTGGCCTGAAAGGCTTCCTCCTTCCCAACCAATTCATCGATGGCGGCGTAACAGGCATTTCGCTGCTTGCAAAATACACTACGGATTGGCCGTTGTCACTCCTTATTTTCGCCATAAATGTACCTTTCATCGTCCTCGCCTTCCTCCGGATCTCGCGGACCTTTGCTGTCAAGACCCTCCTGGCAATTGCCGGACTTTCGGTGGTTCTTGCATTAATCGACTTCCCCGTAATTACTGATGACAAGCTGCTGACGGCTATTTTCGGCGGGCTGTTCCTGGGTGCCGGTGTCGGATTCTCCGTCAGGGGAGGCGGGGTGCTTGACGGCACTGAAATCCTTGCCCTCTACCTCACAAGAAGGCTCGAGGCATCAATAGGTGATATGATTCTTATCTTCAACATTCTGATATTCCTTGCCGCAGCATTTTTTCTGGGTATTGAGCCTGCGCTCTATTCCATTCTTACATACCTGGCCGCTTCGCGGACGATAGACTATCTTGTAGAGGGGATAGAAGAATATACCGGGATTTCAATCATCTCGGAGAACAGCTCTAAGGTAAGACGGGCAATGATGACGAAGCTGGGCCGGGGAATAACCATCTATAAAGGTAAACGAAGCTTCATAGGGAAAAAGGCAGACCTCGACGGCGTTACCGACCTGGAAATAATATTTACAATTGTAACGAAGCTCGAAATAAGCAAGGTAAAGAAAATCGTAAATGACGTCGATGAAAATGCATTCATCTACTGTTTCCCAATCAGCCAGGCAAAGGGTGGTGTTCTGAAAAAGAGACCACTGCACGAATAGTCAGATCACTCCGGGTTAAGATCCGGTGTTTTCCTGATATTACCTTACAGGCCTCTTCCTGAGAACATTAATTGCGCACAGGTAACCGCCGCAGATAGCACCTGAAAATCCCCCTCCTGTTTTTCCCCAGGCTGAGGCAAAATGAAGATTCTCTAATGACTTCAGATTGTCAACCTGCTTTCTTGCGGGGGTCTGTGAAAACCCGTAGACTGCCCCTCCGGGATTGAGGGTATAGCGTTTTATTGTTACCGGAGTACCCACCTCATAATAATCGACAATGCCCCTGAATCCGGGTATGATTTTATCCAGCCTGTCGATGAACGCCTGAGCCGCATATTCCTTCCTGGCTTCATATTCCTGCTTTCCCAGGTTTTCCCAGTCAGCGAGGTAATCAATGCAGCATACTCCGCCCACACTCCTGCCGGCAGGAGCCAGCCCGGAATCGATCTGGCCGTAATCCACAAAAGTGAAGCTGCGCCTTGAAAAATCATCCCTGTTGTTTTGAAGGATGTCTGCCTGCGACATTACCGAATCATCATACACGAATGTCGAATAGAAGCGGTGACCCAGGTCTGAGACAGGCCTGCTGAATCCAAGATACAGTGAAAACAGTGAGGCTCCCGGCATCAGCCCCGCATATGCATTTCTGAGCTCAGTACCCTCATCTTCAGGCAGTAGTTCCGCAACATTCGGCATTGCATTGCCGGCAATTATTTCATCGGCAAAAAATTCCTTTACCTCAGAGGTGTGCTTCCTTCCGGCGGTTACTCCCGTTGCCATTCCGCCGCTGACACTGATTCCGGTCACCTTATGGCTCAGCAGGACTTCCCCCCCGTGGTTTCTGATGAATGCCATCAGGTGATCTGACAGTTTCTGTGAGCCCCCCCTGATGAAGCTTGCACCATTGGAGTAGTAGCTTCCCTGGGCAACAGAATAGTAAGCCAGAGAGAGAGAATAGGGATCATCATGGAAATAGCCCAGATTCCCAAGGAGCACCAGCTTGAGATCTTCGTCACCGGTTATTGAATCCAGAAATTCCCCTACACTTTTATCTTCAGTGTCTGCAGTTCTTTTAGGAGGAGTAAGTATCCTGTCAAAATAGGTCCTGATCCCTTCCGTTTCATTCGGAAACTCAAGCGACAGGGTTCTGGCTGCCTCTTCGGGGTCATGGGAAACTGTAACAGTATGACGTCCGTTAATAAATCTGTAAAACTCAGGCACACGCGGAAATCCGACATTGTTGAATACGTCAAGGTCATTGAAGATCCGCATCTTTATGTCACGCCCTGAGGGCCCGTCCATCTCGTGCAACCCCACTTCCAGTGTATAGTCGCCCCGCTGAAATGTTGTGGCGCATCCGCCCGGCTGACTGTGCTGGTCGATCAGCAGGACCTTTTTGCCCTCCTTTGCCAGTTTTGCACCGGCGGTAAGACCTCCGAGGCCTGCGCCGATAATTATCACATCATATTTCATTTTATGTCCGGGATAGGATAGCGTTTAAACTCTTTCGATCTGTCAAAAAGATACCTGTATGTAATGTAGTTCTTCACAGGGACCCCGCCCACTGAGATAAAAATCTTCCGCATTTTGGGATTGAAGTCGGCAACCCACGAGAATTCAACTTCAGTGTAATGCGGTTTCCTCTCCATTACTTCCCTTACCTTCAGCATTATTGCCGATTCAATGCCGAGGTTCTGGTACTGCGGGACCACCCCCATCAGCAGACCTTTTGCCCTTGTCATAGTCTTCCTCTTCTTAAGCCAGAGGAACTTCACCATCGAAAAAATATTCAGCTTTCCGTTGAGATGCTTGAGGATCATGTTCAGATCGGGGAACATCAGGTAAATTGCAATCGGCCTGCCCTCAAAATATGCAATCCAGATGAACTCTTCATCGATAATCGCCTTTGCTTTTTTAAGAACGCTCCGGATGTAGTCGATTTCCAGGGGTTCGAAATTGATTTTAAATGAGGCCCAGGCTTCGTTAAATGCGGTGGCGAAATCTGTGATCACCTTATACTCGTCCTTCCACGAAAAGTGTCTGAATTCGTACCCGGGCTTATTTGCAACCCATGACGCGATCTTCTTTATCCTCGGATCCAGTGGCTTCGTAAGGTCATAATGAAATCCCTCCATCTTATAATAGGCCTGAAAACCATACTGTTCGAAAAGTCGTTTGTAGTACTTATGGTTGTAAGGAACATCGAAAGAAGGGTGGGTGAATCCGTCAACAAGCAGACCCCAGTATTTATCCGTCTCCCCGAAGTTGATCGGTCCGTCCATTGCCTCCATCCCCCTTGCTCTCAGCCACTCTCTTGCAGCATCGAAGAGAAGGGTGCTGCCTGCTCATCGTCAATGCATTCAAAAAAACCTGTTCCCCCGGTGGGCTGCTCATATGTCGATGCAAGATTCCGGTCAATGAAGGCGGCGATGCGCCCTGCAGGCCTGTTCTGATTATCTGTAAGAATCCACCTGACTGCTTCGCCGTGCCTGTAATAGGGATTCTTGTCAGAGTCGAACACTGCCCTGATGTCATTATCGAAAGGGCAAACCCAGGTACTGTCGTTCTTATAAATTAACCTGGGACAGTCGAGAAACATTTTCTCAGTACGCCTGTCAGTGACCTCAACAAGTTTCATAAAAATCGCCTTTACTTTTAAAAGATGTTACCTCATGTAAACCTGCTCCATCATGGCGCTGTACTTCTCACGGATATATTGCCTGCGAAGCTTCAGCGTGGGCGAGAGTTCTCCCGTGGCCGGGCTCCACTCGTCCTTCACAAGCCTGAACCTGCTGATCCTTTCCGGAGGGCTCAGGCGTCCGTTAAGCCTGGTTACCTCTGATGAAAATGCTGACTGGATCTGGGGTAACTGTATCAGTTCTTCATTATCCGCATATGAGACTTTCTTATCTCTTTTCCACTCCTCAAAGTATTTAAAATTGGGAGAGATCAGGGCGCTGGCAAATTTCTCATGCTCTCCAATGACCATCACCTGATCGATAAGCGGAGACTCCCTGAAGATATTTTCTATGACCTGCGGGGCGACGAACTTCCCGTTTGAGAGCTTGAATATTTCCTTCTTCCTGTCAGTGACCATGAGGAATCCTCCCTCATCAATGTATCCGATGTCTCCTGTGCGGAACCATCCGTCGTCATCGAATGCGGCTCCGGTGAGCTCAGGGTCATTGTAATATCCCGCCATTACGTCAGGCCCCTTGCACAGTATCTCTCCGTCATCTGCAATCTTTACGGTTACGCCTTCGATAGGCAGTCCTACCGAGCCGAGCTTCACTTTCCCCCTTTCATTCCTGTTGATTGTTATGATCGGCGAAGTTTCAGTGAGCCCGTACATGTTTATGATTTTTATCCCCGCTGCCCAGAAGATCCTTTCGAGCCTGGGCTGGAGGCTGGCGCCACCGCAACCGACTATTCTCACGTTTCCGCCAAGGGCTTCGCGCCATTTGCTGAAGATGAGCCTGTCAGCCAGCTTCAGTTTCGTTTCATAAAACCAGCCGTTCTCACCGAAAGGTTTGTATCTCAGCCCAAGGTCAACAGCCCAAAAGAAGAGTATTTTCTTTATTCCCTTAAGATTCTTCCCTTTTGAAATTATCACTTCGTAAAATTTCTCCAGGACTCTTGGAACGGCATCGAAACCGTCGGGCTTCACCTCCTTCAGGTTGGCGGCTATGGCCCCCATGTGCTCGGCATAATAGATGGCTGCGCCGCTGTGCTGGGTCTGGTAATTCCCCATTCTTCCCCCGACATGACACAGTGGAAGAATGCTCAGATATTTGTCTGACGGCTTCAGGTTAAACACTGAGGCTGCTGAGATGAAGTTACTGACCAGGTTCCGGTGTGTCAGCATGACACCCTTAGGGTTGCCGGTGGTCCCGGATGTATATATAAGGGTTGCAATATCATCAGGGGAGACCTCCCTGCTGATTCTTTCAACTTCCTCCTTCGTTTCGCGGGAGCAGTTCCTTCCCTTTTCCAGTATTTCAAGCCAGCTTAAGGCGCCCTCTACCTTATCAAATGTATATACCTTACCCGCCAGCCCTGCGGCTGTGATCGCCGGACCAAGTGTTCTGAACAACTTGCTGTCTCCTGCAAGAATCATTCTGGCACCCGAATGTCTTATAACATGCTCGTACTCTGAAGTTGACAGGGAAGTGAATACCGGCACGTGCACCACGCCTGCCATCGCTATTCCCATATCTGCAAAATTCCATTCAGGCCGGCTGTTTGAAACGGTGATAATCCTGTCTCCCTTCCGTATTCCTGCCTCATACAGTCCGCAGCAGAACTGATATGAACTATCGATATACTGCTGAGTACTGTATCTTATCCATTCTCCGTTTTGCTTGAAGCATAAGGCATCGTCCCTGACAAATTTTTCCTTATACCTGTCAAGCAGATCAAATGTGCGTGTTACATCCATTTTACAAATTATTTCCGTGAACCTCCAAAAAAGGGCTTTCCTTCTGCAATTTAATTAAAGTTCTCCAGATTCTGGCATCCGCCGGCTGGCGGACTGTTCTGCCATGCATATTCCAGCCGCCTCTTAAGACGCATTGCTTGTCTGGTTTCAATAAATTAATAACTTAGCTCAAATTAACCTTCGTGAATATGTTCAGACTGATCAGAAGTATCCTCCATTATTTTAACCTGGAGGACGAACTCGACGATTTTGAGAAGATACACAAGTCAATTGAAAAGGAAATCATTTTCAAGGGCACTAACCTCTGGATACTGATTTTCGCAATTCTTGTTGCATCGGTTGGTCTGAACATGAATTCCACAGCGGTTATAATAGGCGCCATGCTAATCTCTCCTCTGATGGGCCCCATAAACGGTATGGGATACAGCATCGCCACCTATGATCTGGACCTTTTCAGGAAATCTCTCAAGAACTTCACTTTTGCAGTAATTACAAGCCTTGCCACATCCACCGTCTACTTTGCCATTAGTCCCATCTCCACGGCTCACTCTGAACTACTGGCCCGTACAAGCCCAACGATATATGATGTGCTTATCGCCCTGTTCGGAGGACTGGCCGGCATCATTGCAATCAGCAGTAAACTGAAAGGAAATGTGATTCCGGGAGTAGCAATCGCAACTGCCCTTATGCCGCCATTGTGCACAGCAGGTTACGGGCTGGCGACGGGTCAGTTCTATTACTTTTTCGGAGCCTTTTACCTGTTTACAATAAACACAGTCTTCATCGCCTTATCTTCCGTCATAATATCGCAGATATTGAAATTCCCGATAAGGACAATTGTGGGGGCTGCCCAGAAGAAAAAGGTAAACCGTGCCATAACCGCAGTTATAATCCTGATACTTTTCCCCAGCATTTACTTCGGCTGGCTGCTTGTACAAAAAGAAAGTTTTACCGAAAATGCAGAGAGATTCGTGAAAAGTGTAAGTGTTGTGGAAGGAAACTATCTGCTTAAGAATGAGGTCAATCCTAATTCCAGGACTATCACTCTTGTATACGGCGGCACCTCGATGAGCGAAGCCAGGCAGAACGGTATCAGGGAAAATGCTGCTAACTTTTCACTTAAGAATGCTGAAATAATTTTCCAGCAGGGAATCTCTATAGATGCACCAGATCTTCGTAAAACCGAAGTTGAAAAAATGAAGGCGGAGATGAACCGGCTTAACCTTCTGATTCAACAGAAACAGGATCAGATAGACAGTATCGGAAACAGCCGGATGACCGGCAGGCAGATTCTTGAGGAAATACAGGCCCTTTACCCCCAGATTTCGGCTTGTTCTTACGGTGAAACAAGTCGCTTCTCTGACGGAAAGAAGACCCCGGTTAACATGATTGTAATAATCTTCACTATTAAAAACAGGAATCTGGATCAGGCTGACAGGCAAAAAATTGAGAGCTGGCTAAAGACAAAACTAAAAACAGAGAGTCTGAGGATATATTATGAAAACTGAGCTGAACCTGTAAGACTTTGAGATCAACTGAAACTGACACTGATATGATACATCACACCGTGTTTTTTACGTTGAATTATCCCTCCGGCTCTGCTTCGGAAAAGTCATTTTTCAAAGTAGCAGAAGTGTTAACAACAATTCCCGGGGTACTTGAGTTTAAGAAGCTAAAGGAGGTCAGCCCGAAAAATCATTTTGATTTTGGATTTGCAATGAAGTTTGCAGGTAAGGCAGATTATGACCTGTACAACCGTGCACCCTCTGCATGTGCAGTTTGTGGAACAGCACTGGATGCCTTCCGTCTCTGATTTTATCGAGATAGACTACGAGGTTATTGATTAATTCGTATTGACCGTTGCAGTCATTGAGGGATGGGGGGTGCAATGGTAAGGATAAGTCCCTGCGGCCGTAAATTTAAAGCTGAAGGTTCCGTTGGTGCCTATCAAACCGCTGTCGAACAGGCCGGTATTACTTGTAACTGTGTGGGATACCCCGTCCTTGTTCGTCCATGTTACCGTTGTATTTGCAGCTACTGTAATTGATGACGGATTAAATGCCAGGCCCTGAATGAATACTTCAGTTGCCCCGGGCCCCGGTGTACCTCCCGGATTCCCTCCGGGATTGTTGGTGTCAGACTCTTTTTGACAACCGCTCATAATAGCGGCTATGATTACAAAAAAAGCTATGCCGGATGACAATTTGCTTTTCAAACCGATATTACTTTTCATGACGTTTATTATTAGGTAATTAAAACACCCTCCGGGTAATTAAGTTCATACCCGGAAATGTTGATATCCGCTAGCGCGATTGAGTGTTAATTTCTCCAGAAGGACTTTGTGAAGATGGCGATGAAAGTGAACAGTTCGAGACGTCCTATTATCATTAAAAGCATCATGACAAGCTTGGCTGAAAAATTGAAATGAGCGTAATTACCCATGTTGCCGGAAGCCCCGAGACCCGGTCCGATGCCTGCCATTGACGTGGCGCTGGCACCGGCTGCCTCCATCACCGAAATACCAGATAGCTGCATGAGTACAGTGCCTGTCAGGAAGATCATCAGGTAAAGTGAAATGAATACTGTCATCTGGTTCACAATATTATCGGGCACCATTCTTCCGTTAAGCCTTATTTGCAGTACCGCATTCGGGTGCTGCATTCTGACAAATGTATTTTTGAGGTTCTTCAGTGCAATGAGGTGCCTTGCCATCTTAATCCCTCCCGTTGTGGATCCGGTTGACCCTCCGGAGAACATAATCAGGAACATTAAGAACCACCCGATATAAGGAAAGGTCATGTAATCGGTTGTAGCGAAACCTGTACAGGATATCTGAGAAATTACCTGAAAAAATGCGTGCCTGAATGAGAGTTCAAAGGTCCTTTCGGTTCCGAAATATAGGATTAGAGTTACAAACACCACACATGCCGTAACGAAAAAGATATAGAACCACAACTCCTCATTGTACTTAATCCTTGAGAAATTTCCTTTTACAAGATAGTAAAACACAACATAACTGGTTGCCGCAAGAAACATGAATATCCCGGCAACATATTGAATGTATGGCGAATAACCGGCCAGGCTGGTATTCTTCGTTGAGAACCCTCCTGTAGCGACTGAACCGAAGGAGTGGCATATGCTGTCAAAGGGATTCATTCCCCCGAGCATCAGGAGAACGATCTCCGCGACTGTGAGTCCAAGATAGATCATTGCCACCCTGTAGGCTATCGACTTTGTCTTGGGGAGTATTTTCTCCTTGAGCGAAGATTCAAGTGAAAACAGGTTGTAGCCGCCAATTTTCAAAGAAGGGAGGATAATAATTACAAGAAGGATAATGCCAATGCCGCCTATCCAGTGTGTGAGGCTGCGCCAGAACAGTATTGATTTGTCAAGGGCTTCAACATCGCTGAGAATTGAAGCTCCTGTTGTAGTAAACCCGGAGCTGGTTTCAAAGAGTATATTCACGAATCCCTTTATCTCCCCGTTGAAAACATAAGGAAGTGTGCCTGTAAGAATCAGGGCAAACCATCCCAGAGTCACGCTCAGGTAGCCTTCCCTTGTGGTCACCTTTCTGTTTCTGGCGTCTCTTGACAGGGCATAAATCAGTAATCCTGAAGCGATGGCTACCGAAAAGGAAAGTATAAAAGGCTGAACAGATTCTGAATATGCAAGTGCCACCGGAATGCATGAGAGAAAAAAAGCAGCAACAATTATCTGAATAATTCCGACGATTCTCAGGATTGATTTGAGGTTGATATCTCTCATAGGAGTTAAAAACAAAACGCAAAGATTAAGAAATAAATAGACTGGTTGTTATACGTTGAGGAGATAATATTTTAGCTCCTTTTCTAAAAAACTGGACGATGTACTGGTTCTGCTACCTGACTATGGGTTTTTGAGTCAATCCTTGCCATAATTCTGATTCTTTTGTAAATTTGATATGCAATACTGTTCCTGGGAGTAGGCAGAAGCCAGACATTAACAATGTCTCGATAAAACTATCAATGAATTTGTTGGTTTATTGAATTATAAGTAATTTCCCATACTATTTTGATCTGCAATATAAAATGTCAATTTAAATGAAGATTCTGAAAACTTTCATTCCTGTCATCGCTTTGCTTTGGATTACTGTTCTGTATTCATGCGAGAAAAAAGAGGTGCCCAACGTTACAACCTCCGAAACAAGTAACATTACATTCAACACGGCAACAAGCGGAGGGACCATTAATGACGAGGGTTCAGGAACAGTTACCGAACGAGGTATATGCTGGAGCAAGAATTTAAATCCGACAACTGCGGATGACCGAACGATTGAGGGAGGCGGTGCCGGTTCTTTCAGCAGCAACCTGACATAGTTAGACCACGGTACAACATATTACGTTAAAGCTTATGCGACAAATTCAGCCGGTACAGGATATGGTATGGCAATGTCTTTTAAGACAGGTACATATCAAACAGTTTCCATAGGGACTCAGGTCTGGATGTCGGATAACCTCAATACAACAACATTCAATGATGGCACAAATATTCTGTCTGTAACAGATAATACGATATGGAGTAATACTTCCACACCTGCGTTTTGCTGGTATAATAATGATGAGACCACATACAAAGAGAAATATGGCGCTTTATACAACTGATATGCAGTCAATACCGGCAAACTGTGCCCAACAGGCTTTCATGTACCCTCAGCGACAGAATGGACAACGTTGATAAATTTTCTGGGTGGAGATGTTGTATCAGGCGGAAAATTAAAACATACCGGCTTGCAGTATTGGATGTCTCCAAACCAGGATGCCACGAATGAAACCAGTTTTTCAGCCGTTGGCACCGGCTTTAGATTTTATCTTGACGGGAGCTTTATTAAACTCTATATCGACAGTTATTTCTGGTCTTCAACTGAAGCGACAAGCACCACAGCCTATAGAGTAGGTTTAACCTATAGCCTCGGGAGGGCTTTATATACAACAAGTACAAAACCTCACGGTTTTAGTGTTCGGTGTATCAAGGAATAGTTGTAGACATACATTGATATGGGGCTGCCTTTTTACACCTGACAGTATTTGATTGATCGTATGCATTTTTTATCTTTACCCGACTTGGGACGTTAGCTCAGTCGGTTTAGTCCGTCAGCTGACGGATGACACGCAAGAGGTCACTGGTTCGAATCCAGTACGTCCCACAAAACCCAAAATAGGGTCAAATTGACCACTTGCTGAAATATCAAACTGGTTTTAAATTCGGTATTCCACCAAACATCCAAATTGACATCGGGATGAAAATATAATACCTTTGATCTGCGGCACGCATAATACCCATATGCACGAGAGACGCAGCGAGACAGCCCCAGAGAGATCTGGGGGCTTTCTATTGTCTTTCTTTTTAATAACCCACTTTTTATCAAATAGTTGATACCATATATGGGATGTAGATATCTAATTTCGCATGGGGCTGGCTTCATAAAAAAGCGTTTCTTAAAACTACCTTGTAACAGGTTCGGGATTTATAATTAATTTTGATCCGGTGACCCCCGTTCGCGGAAATGAAAATGAACTGTGAGCCTACCAGACACTTGATACCTACGAAAACCCATCGGTTGCATATTATAGAAATAATACATTATGAAAAATAGAACCGGGAAACTTGGAGTACTGCTCATTATGGCTGCTTTGTTTTTAATCCTCGCACCCGCTTGTGAAAAGGATGAAGAGAACCTTTTCATCGGACAAAGTTATCAGGGGGGCATTATCGGATACTTGCTGCAAAAGGGGGACCCAGGCTATGAAAAGAGAAATCAGCATGGGATTATTATTGCACCTTATGACCAAACTCCTGCTCCATGGGGATGCGATAACATAAAAATCGTTACCTCTATGGAAATCGGAGAAGGTCAGAGTAATTCTTCTGCAATCCTCAACGCCTGCCAGGAGGCTGGTATAGCGGCAAGGGTGTGTGATGACCTGATACTTGGCGGTTATGATGACTGGTATCTGCCAAGTGATGCAGAATTAGTCATGATTTGTATCAATAAATCCAAAATAGGGGGTTTATCTGGAATATACTGGACCTCCTCAGAGTCATCCGGTGAAAACCGGTATGCCTGGAACATGGAAGCATTTGATAATTCATGCGGTGGGGGAACTGATTCAAGGTGGGTAGAAAGGAAGGTGCGTGCGGTAAGATCGTTTTGACAACTCGTCCCACTACTTTAAGTCTTTAGTTCTGCGAGGATTTTCTTTGATTCAGGCAGCCGCTCCTTGTTTGATGGTAATGAAGACAGCTTCGCTACTTCATTAAGAGCCCTCGGATCAATGGGGCTTTTTCTTTGCAGCACTTAATGAGTTTCGTATCTTTGACATACAGGCAGCCCCTATTCTTATCCAACCGGGCATCAGACAATAAACAGACAGAAAATGGGCTGCCTTCTTCTGAAATAATATTATGAATGATCATATCCCAATCATTTTAATCCTACAGTCACCAGGCGGTTGCAGTTAAAAGTTGTTAATGCCAACTAGTTAAAATTGGACCCCTTGATTTTTACCTTTCCACTATGTGTAAAGAGCTGTCAACCTGCCCACCTGAAACCGGACAATCTTTTTACATTCCGCCTGAGTTGGTGACCACTGGCAACTGCTGACCTCACATTGGGAAATGATTGTCATTCTATTAAATAGATAATAGGATCGCAGAAAAATCTCAATTTTAACAATAGGGCAATATCTTCAGATCCCGGGAACTTACAAACTTTCTGGCTGGTATGGTAAAGGTTACATCTGCACACCTTCTACCAGCCTCAATTAATCCCCTATCCTAAGGCTGGTTAGAGAATGAGGGGATGTCAACCCGTGAAAGTACAAGATAAGTCATGAGACTGCTGTACCTAAGAATTTATGTGGATTTAAATTAATATCTTTATTTAATACAAAGTAAAGTTGTTGCAAGCTTAAGCTACAATTGACATTACCAGCAAGACCTTTGATTTAATGCAATCTATAAAATGTACGCTGCTATATGAACAGAATAATTTTCGCAGGAACGATATTCTTCGTGTTTTTGACGACATATTTTGGGTTTGATAAAAGAGCTGGTGAAGAAATCCTTGGATACCACAATCAGGTATTATCAACGGAATGGATTGATCCATACCCAGCGAGATTTAGCCCTGAAAATAATGGTGATCCAAGGCTTCCATACAAGAGAGTAACCATAGAGGTAGTGCAAGTCGGAGAAGACATCGTGGACCTATTAAATGAAAATAAAATAGAACTGAAAGTAAAAGGGGCTGGAATTGAAAAGGTGCTTTTAAGTATACGAAAGCTGGTGCCAGATCTGGTCACGGTTAAAGTTCCCTTGGGCAGCTATTTTATGTCGCGGACAATTTTAACCCAAAATATGGTCACCACAGCCCCGCAAAACATTATGCTGACAGATACAGTATGGCGGACAGTTTCCGTATCTGTTGCTTGTGCAAATATGACGAGATGGGTCCCTGGCGAAGGAGCTACCTTTAACGTTTATAGGGCGTCCCCAATCAGCGAACTTAACCTGATACTGCCGTTGCTTAATGATTCAGGGCTTGATTTTGCAGCCCGCCAGGCAGCCGTATGGATTGTTACAGATGATGCCAATTATTCCGAAATGGGAGAACTTGTTACCGAATCCCACTCAATGTTCAATAGTGGTCGAAGATTAATTAATGAAGATGCAGTTGCTCATGCATTGGAAATATGCTCAAATGCAGGAATTATCTTATATCATAAGCGAATTTGGAATGACAGGCAAACAATACTTTTCGGATTAACGGACGCAAAATTGATAAATCTGATAGGGAGATTACAAACCGACGAACCAATATACAACGCAAAAATCAAAGAATTGGAACCATCTTACAAAGAAAAGGTCAGTAGCCTAATTGAGTGGGTTGAGATCCCCGAAGGCAAATTTACGATGGGCACTACCGAATGGGATAATGAAGCACAACACCTTGTGAAACTGAGTGTATTTATGA
The DNA here is from genome assembly GCA_963736735.1 of uncultured Bacteroidales bacterium. Classification (GTDB taxonomy): domain Bacteria; phylum Bacteroidota; class Bacteroidia; order Bacteroidales; family VadinHA17; genus SR-FBR-E99. Next base: position 207,460 of record CAVTPX010000001.1, read on the forward strand.
TGAGCACACATGAAGTTACTTTTGAACAGTATGATTTGTTTTGTGAAGCGACAGGTAGAATAAAGCCGGAAGATCAAGGTTGGGGACGAGACAAAATGCCTGTGATAAATGTAAGTTGGTATGATGCCACGGCTTTTGCAGAATGGATTGGTTGCAGGCTTCCTTCAGATGCGGAATGGGAGTATGCCTGCAGGGCTGGAACAACTACTACCTTTAATACAGGAAATAACCTTTTAACCTCGGATGCAAATTACAATGGTAATCATCCCTATAAGAGCAATGCGAAGGGTGAGAACCGGGGAAAAACATTACAGGTAGGCAGCTTATCCCCAAATGCCTGGGGACTTTATGAAATGCATGGCAACGTATGGGAGTGGTGTAGTGACTGGTACCATGCTTATTCTACTGAAAAACAAACTAATCCGATTGGACCTGAGTCAGGCGTAAATCGAGTCGCACGCGGTGGCGGATATACAAGCAGAGCCCAAGATTGCCAGAGTGCGAATCGTAATCCATCCACTCCTGGGAATAAGTACGTCTATATCGGCTTCCGACTCGCAAAATCCTATGATTGATATGGTTCCGGGATCAAGAAAAAAGACTACCCTTGTTTTGGTAGTCTTCTTTTTGAAATTTTGTTGACCCACAGGGGTTCGAACCCCGACTCTTCTGAACCAAAATCAGACGTGTTACCAATTACACCATGGGTCAATCGGTGCCTGATAAGGCGGTGCAAAAATAAAATATTTTTTGAAATCAGGACTGCTCTGTCTCGTAATAGATGAACGGACAGTCAATAAAAGAGTGAATTATATGGCCAAGCTCGTAGAGCTCATCATCACCGTTCTCGTAATACCACTCCACCCTGACCTTTTTATGTACATCCCTGTACCGGGCCAGCTTCTTTATAATTGCATAGATCCACTTGGTGGAGGCTGTATTAATAAAATCAAACGATAAAACAACCCGGGTGTCCATATCACTTTCCGCAACATAGCCTTCAATCCACTCCTCGAGTGGCCTGTAAAAGTCTGCTGCAGCCTCAGGAATGGATCTGCCCCTGATACTGAGCAAGCCTTCTCTGAAGACAACTTCCGGCGTTACACGTGTCGGTTGTATCTCGATGTTATTCAAACCCATATAGAATATTTTTGCCCCCCCCTGCCATTAATGTGCTGCACTCTCATGCAAAGGTAGCAAAATCAGCGGCCGTTGTGCTTTTTGATCAGTTATTTTTCTGCTCCTGCGAGAAGAGCGTAAGCTCACCCTGCTCCCAGAGTGTGGGATGCTCGGCATCAAACCTGCCTATTATTGCCTGCATGATTGTGTGCCTCATGAATTCTGATTTGTTCCTTACCCTGAACCTCTTGCAGTATATGTTCAGCGCCCTCGCCTCCCTGGGGTTCAGCTTCAGCGTCAGGCTCGTCGTCCTCCTTAACTTCTCTTCCGTTGCCTGCGACCGTTTCAAATCCGATTGAAATTTTTGCTAAAATAGTCGCCAGCCCCATGCAGTGTAGGGTTGATAACACTGACTTATCAACAACAAAAAGCAGGTCAGACGTAAGAGCCTGACCTGCTTTCTTTTACATTATTAATAAGTATTACATGCGATTCAGTGCATTCAGATCGCCAAAGGCCTCCTTAAGCCTTGCAATGAACGTTTCCTGTCCCTTGCGAAGCCATACCCTGGGATCATAATACTTCTTGTTCGGCTTGTCTTCTCCTTCGGGATTGCCAATCTGGCCCTGCAGGTATCCCCTTTTGGCTTCGTAGTAATTCTTGACTCCGTCCCAGAACGCCCACTGCATATCAGTGTCGATATTCATCTTGACAGCACCGTATGTGAGAGCTTCGGTAATGAGCTCCTTCTCAGATCCGGAACCGCCGTGGAAGACGAAGTTGACAGGGTTTTTGCCGGTCTTGAATTTTTTCTCGATATAATCCTGTGAATTCTTGAGTATCACAGGCTTCAGGGTGACATTGCCCGGCTTGTAAACACCGTGAACGTTGCCGAATGATGCCGCGATAGTGAAATTGGGTGAGATCTTCAGCAGTTCCTCATAGGCATAAGCCACATCTTCCGGCTGGGTGTAAAGCCTGGAACTGTCAATCCCGGTATTATCAACACCGTCTTCTTCGCCTCCGGTAACGCCAAGCTCAATCTCGAGGGTCATGCCCAGCTTCGACATTCTTGTCAGGTACTTCTTGCAGGTCTCGATGTTCTCCTTCAGCGGCTCTTCTGACAGGTCAAGCATATGCGAGCTGAAAAGCGGTCTGCCGTTCATCTCGTAAAACTCTTCGCCTGCCTCAAGCAGTGCGTCTATCCAGGGCAGAAGCTTGCGTGCGGCATGGTCAGTATGAAGGATGACAGGTATGCCGTAATACTCCGATACATTATGCACGTGCAGTGCTCCTGATATGGCTCCGGCAATAGCTCCGGTATGTCCCTCCTTGGTAAGCCCCTGGCCGGCGAAAAAATGTGCACCGCCATTCGAAAACTGAATTATCACGGGTGATTTGACCTCACGGGCAGTTTCCAGCACTGCATTTACCGAGTCTGTGCCCACAACATTCACAGCGGGAATTGCAAATGCGTTTTTATTTGCATAATCAAACAGCTTCTTTACATCGTCACCGAAGATTACCCCGGGTTCAAGATTTAATCCTTTGTTGCTCATTATCTGATGTTTTATATTTAACCTGACATTTTTCCGCCCGTAAAGATATGTAAAAAATGTATGCGGCTTTTTACAACTGTATATGCAACATGGTAATATCTTTGAGGACTTTAGCCTAATATCCTGTGCAATTAATTATCTTCGTACTTCCAAAAAAAGCGATTAGTTGAGTACCATGAAAAGGAAATTCACATGCTTCATCATCTTCTTTTTGATGAGCCCCCTTCTGCTCTTTTCACAGCAAAAAGTCTGGACCCTGGAAGAGGCTATAGGCCATGCCCTGCAGAATAATATCCAGATCAAGCAGCAGGAGATAGCAACAAAGTACCAGGCCTCAGCCCTTGAACTCTCGAAAATGAGTCAGCTGCCTACCCTTAACGGAAGTGCCTCGCATAACTATTCTTTCGGCCGTGCACTTGACGAAACCACCTATGAGTTCACTGACAACCAGACCGTTCAGTCAAATAACTTCAGTGCAACAACCGGAGTTACCCTTTTCCGCGGCCTGGTGACATACAATACTATTAAACGTAACCGTTACCAGCTGATGGCCAGTGAACAGGATCTTGAAGGTTTCAAGGATGATATTTCAATGAATATTGCCCTGGCTTATCTTCAGATACTTCTGAACAGAGAACTTGTCACAGCCACCGTCTCACAGGTTGACATGACAAAACAACAGATTAACCGGACCCAAAAACTCGTTGATGCCGGAAGTCTGGCGCGTGGTAACCTTCTTGACATAGAGGCTCAGGCTGCACGTGAAGAACTGCAACTCGTAAATCTTCAGAACCAGCTCACAATGTCATACCTCACACTGGCACAGATGCTCGAGCTTCCCTCTGTGGAAGACTTCGCCATTGCTATCCCGGAAATAACAATAGATCCGGTGAATGTGACAGGAGATCCTGCAGGTATATTCTCGATAGCGGAAAAGACAAGGCCTGAGATTCTTGGTGCCGAATTCCGGCTCAGGGGAGCTGAGTACGACCTCTCTATTGCCAAGGGCGGCAGAAGCCCCCGGCTGGGACTGGGAGCATCAGTCGGAACAGCTTACTCTGACAACAGGATCAACCCCTTCAGCAAACAGCTGAATGACAACCTGAACTTCGGGGTCGGGTTCTCACTGAACATTCCCATTTTCAACGGATGGCAGGTAAACACTAATATAAGCAACTCAAAACTTGGCATAGAAAACTCAAAATACACTCTCGAGGCCACCAGGAAGCAGCTGTATAAAAATATTCAGCAGGCCTTCACCGATGCTACCGGCGCCCTGAAGAAATACTCAGCCAGCAAAAAGGCTGTGGAAGCGATGGAAGAGGCTTTCCGTTATGCAGAGCAGAAACTGAACCAGGGAATGGTAACGGCCGTTGAGTATAACCAGTCAAAGACCCAGCTTCTGAATGCCCAGAGCGAAATGGCACAGGCGAAATATGAGTACGTCTTTAAGACCAAAGTCCTGGATTTCTACAAGGGAATACCCATTACATTACAGCATATCAATATTTTAGCAAATCAATTCTGAAACTTACCCCATCATGAAAGAGAATAAAATTCTGAAGATACTCCTCATTGTCGTTGCCGTATTGCTCATTGCTGCCGTCATCGGTAAAAAGCAGGGATGGTTCGGCAAGGCCATAACTGTCAAGGTGGCAGTTGAGAAAGTAGCCTCAAGGTCAATAGTTGAAGCTGTGACATCCAACGGAAAGATCCAGCCTGAAACTGAGGTAAAGATCAGCCCCGACGTGTCAGGAGAGATTGTTGAACTGCATGTGAAAGAGGGAGACCATGTTGAAAAGGGAGTCCTCCTCTTCAAGATTAAACCAGAAATCTATGTCTCCGCCCGCGAAAGGGCATCTGCTGCGGTAAGCTCTTCAAAAGCCCGCCTTTCGCAGGTGGAAGCCCAGCTGATACAGGCTGAGCTTTCATACAACAGAAGCAAATCACTGTGGGATGAAAAGACAATTTCTCAGGCAGAATTTGAACAGGCAGAAGCCCAGTTTAAAATTGCCAAAGCCGAAAAAGAAAGCGCCCTTTTTGCAGTGAAGAGCTCTGAGGCATCACTGAAGGAAGCCAATGAAAACCTTATCAAAACGACGGTTTACTCACCGATGAAAGGCACAATCTCAAGTCTCTCCGTGGAACTCGGTGAAAGAGTGATTGGCGCCAATATGATGACGGGTACCGAGGTACTCCGCGTAGCCGACCTCAACCGGATGGAGGTTGTGGTTGACGTGAATGAGAATGACATTATCAGGGTAAAACTGGGAGATACTGCAATCATTGAAGTGGATGCATATCTCGACCGTGACTTTACAGGCATTGTGACTGAGATTGCCAACTCAGCAAAAAGTGCCGGTCTCACCGCAGACCAGGTAACTAATTTTCCGGTGAGAATACTGATTCTTCGCGAATCATACGAGGACCTCATCACAGAAAACAATCCCAGTCCGTTCAGGCCTGGCATGTCAGCCTCTGTCGACATCCGCACAAGCCGTAAGCTGAACATTCTGACCGTTCCCATCCAGGCGGTTACCACACGCACCGACACCACCAAGCTGAAGATGAGCGGTATAGAGGAAATCCGTACTATCGTTTTTCTTTCTGACGGAAAGTACGCGCTGGCACGCGACGTGAAGACAGGCATTCAGGATAACACAAATATCGAGATACTGAGCGGTCTCGCCGAAGGCGATGATGCAATTGTGCAGCCTTTCAGCGCCATCAGTAAAAAACTGTCAGACTCCACCCTCATCGAGGTCGTAAAAAAAGAAGCTCTTTTCAATACTGAGAAGAAGAAGTAACAGGAGAGTCAACAACTCTTAACCGAATGATCCTTTGTATCGAGACAGCCACCGGGGTATGCTCCGCGGCATTGTGCAATGACAATGCCACCCTTCATCTGCGCGAAGCAGCAGAAGGAAGATCTCATGCCTCGCAACTGACAGTCCTCATCCGTGAACTGCTTGCCGAAGCCTCTGTCAGCACGCAGGAACTCGACGCAGTAGCGGTGAGCAAGGGGCCCGGTTCATACACCGGACTGAGGATCGGCGTCTCCGTTGCAAAAGGCATCTCTTACGGTGCCGGTATACCGCTCATCGGCATCAACACAATGGCTGCAATGTATTACGGTTTTATTTCAAAACATGGTGTCCCCCCGGATGATACACTGCTCTGTCCGATGATAGACGCAAGACGGATGGAGGTTTACAACGCCCTCTTCGCCCCTGACGGTAAAATGGTCAGGTCTACATCCGCGGATATTATTGATGAAACATCATTTCACGCTGAACTGGCAGCTGGTAAAATCATTTTCTTCGGCAGCGGGGCAGAGAAATGCAAGGGCATTATTACTGACAGCAATGCTTTCTTCGAAGACGACTTTACCCTCTCGGCATCATATTTGCAACTCCCCTCAGCAGAGGCCCTCAAAGAAAAGCGGTTTGAAGACACAGCGTATTTCGAACCCTTTTATCTGAAAGAATTCCTCGCCACGGTTCCGAAGAAAATGATCCCGTGAAAAACGGAAAATGAAAATGAGGAGAGCAACGGTATTACTGATTATGATTCTGATCTGCCGGCTGGCGCTGCAGGCACAGAATCAGCCATACCTGCCCGGTGAAAAGATCAAATATCAGGTAAGATACGGGGTTGTCAACGGCGGGATAGCAACCCTGGAAATAAAAGACGGCTACTGGAACGGCGTTCCTGTCTGGCATGCAGTTGTGTCAGGTCAGACTACCGGACTGGCTGACGCCCTTTACAAGGTCAGGGACACCTATGAGAGTTATATTGATCCCGCGACGGATCTACCGCTGTTTTCAATCCGCAACATATCGGAAGGAAAGTACCGTAAATACAATGAGGTGGTCTTTGACCACACGGCAAGGCCTGATTCCGCGGTGCTTACAAGTGATCTCACCGGTAAGCATGTGACCCAAAAAGGAATACTTGACATCCTTTCATGCTTTTACTGGTTCAGAAAACATCATCTGGCCAACGGAGACTCACTGAAAATCGGTGACATATTCACAATGACAACCTGGTTTGCTGACGAGTTGTATCCTATAACCCTGAAATACAGGGGGAAGGAGACGATACGGATCAATGGCGGAAAAATGGTTTGCTACCGGTTTCATCCCGTTACAGAGGTGGGGCGGGTCTTCAAAACCGAAGAGGATATGGCAATGTGGTTCAGTGCCGATGAAAATTTTTTACCTGTTAAAATCCGTTTTGATATCTTTGTGGGGTCATTCCATGTGGAAATGATCAGCAGTGAGGGGCTGAAAACGCCACTGATTATTAATTAAAAAGAGTTAAGAGCTATTTATGGCAACAACGGCAGACTTCAGAAACGGTATGGTGATTGAATACAATAATGACCTTTATACCATTGTCCAGTTTCAGCATGTTAAACCCGGAAAAGGCCCGGCCTTTGTCCGCACAAGACTTAAAAACGTAACCTCCGGCAAAGTCCTTGAGAACACATTCAACTCCGGGGTGAAGGTCAACGTAGCCCGCGTGGAACGCAGACCGCACCAGTTCCTTTACAAGGATGAATCAGGATATAACCTGATGCACCTCGAGACCTTCGAACAGATCTCAGTTCCTGAATCATTGCTTGAAAACAGTGACCTGCTTAAAGAAGGAGCAACCGTCGAGGTTGTAGTTCATGCAGATACGGAGAATGTACTCCTTGTCGACCTGCCAATCAACGTAGTGATGGAGGTAACATATACCGAGCCGGGACTCAGGGGAGACACGGCAACAAATACATACAAGGCTGCAACAATAGAGTCGGGATCGACAATAATGGTGCCTCTCTTTGTAAATACCGGCGACCGGATCCGCATTGACACAAGAGACAGGTCCTATATAGAACGCGTTAAAGGCTGATCCTCTGTCATGACAAGGAGCGGGCTTTCAAGCGACAGACTGAAGATGTCGAAATTCAAACTCGACGCCCTGCTCGATATTACCCTTTCAATCAATGCCAACCTGCCGACAGAGGCTCTTCTTGCCAGGTATGAGTCGATACTCCGCGAAGACCTTGGCATAGGCAAGATCCTGCTTTTCAAACACGGAGAGAGGTGGGAGGCGTTGCTGAACTCCGGATTTCCTGACAGCCTGAAGACAAATCTGAATGTTGAGCGTGACCTGCTCTCTTACAAGGAGATTACAACAGGAGTACCCAAACAGCCTTTTGAAGGAGTATATATAATTATCCCTGTGCTGAACAACAATGTCCCCCTGGCATTCGTGCTTATAGGTGACATTGATGAGGAAGGCGAAGGCATGAGTCCGGTGATAAAACACCTGCATTTTATTCAGACAATATCGAGCGTCATTGTTGTTGCTATCGAGAACCAGAGACTTTTCAACGAGAGTCTCAGGCAGGAGGCATTACGGCGTGAGCTGGAACTCGCTGCAAGGATGCAGGTCATGCTGATCCCTGACAACAAAAAGCTTCCCGGAAATGAAAAGATAAGCGCTCACGGATTCTATTTCCCTCATTATGAGGTTGGTGGAGATTACTATGATTTCGTCTCCCTCTCCGATGACATCGTCGGGTTTTGTATGGCTGACGTCTCCGGAAAGGGAATCTCTGCGGCACTGCTGATGTCAAATTTTCAGGCCAGCCTGAGGGTACTTTTCTCTGCGGAAATTGACCTGGAGGTACTGCTTCGAAAACTTAATCAGATAGTAGTCATCAACTCCGCGGGTGAGCGGTTCCTTACATTTTTCGTTGCCCGTTACAATATTGCCACGCGTGTGCTGGAGTATGTGAATGCTGCCCATAATCCGCCGGTGCTTATTGACTTGCGCTCACATTCGTCGTCTCTGCTCAGGACTTCCTGCGTGGGAGTCGGTATGCTTGATGACATGCCCCCGGTTGGTAAAGTCAAACTGAACATAAGCGGCCCGGCAAAGATCGTTTGTTACACTGACGGACTCTCGGAGCTCAAGGACAGGAACGGCAATGATCTCGGGGCAACGCCGGTTATAAAGCATTTCCCGAATTTACTGCCCCTGTCGGAAAATATTGCCGCGCTGATCAACGATCTTGATATTCATGACTCTAACCCGCGTCTCTTCGACGATGTCTCGATCCTGGCAGTGGAGATCAAATAAATTTGTGATTTTTCAGACTTTCAGTCCGCCAGCTGCGGATCGACATTCAGACTATCAAAATGTCACCCCTTCGGGGTTCTTGACCGCAGGACTGCACGACCGCAGACATCAGACCTTCAGACCTTTTTAAGTCCGCCGCAACCAGCATCGCAATGAATCCCCACCATAATGAGGCAATCTTGTCAGAGTCGAGGAAACTGTTCATGGCACCGTGTATGATATAGGTCATCAGTCCTGCCATAACCGCAAGCACAAAATATCCGCTGTCCCGCTTCTTCCTGTACCAAACCCTTATTCCTGTCACGACAGATGCAATTGTGAGCAGCAGGAACAGCAGGGCTCCGGGAAGTCCTCCTTCACTGAGCGCACCGAGGTATTCACTGTGGGCGTTCCCTGCGTCGCCAAAATCAGTACTTATTATCGTTTTCTCCCCGGCCCGCTGAAAAGGGGCATAGTTAAACTGATATGTTCCCGGACCCCAGCCGGCCACAGGCTTCTCTGCAAACATCCTCAGAGCGCTTTTCCAGCGGTTTATCCGCTCGAGATTGGACTGGTCGGTGGAGATATTTGATGATGACCTGAGATGCTGAGCCAGATCCGCCGAGGAGTCTTCGGTGGTGCTGTCCATTTTCTCCCATATCCGCCCTGCTGAAAATGCAATCACAATCAGAAACACAACCGGGATAAGGTAAAGCAGCTTTCTCGGTATCCTCAGCCAAATTATAAATGCAATAACCAGTGCCGCAAGGAGGCTTACCCAGGCAGCCCTGCTGTATGAAAAAATCAGACCCGCAGTGAATAACAGAATCAGTCCTGCAACAGGTAATCTGAACCGGGCATACTCCTTTCTGCGGTTAAAGAGCATCACAGCAAGCGGTGGAAGCAGAAATGCCATCGAAGCCCCGAACGATGTGTGGTCCCTGTAGAAGGGATAGCTGGCTGAATGTGCAAACTTCTGGTTCAGCATCCCCGCATCACCCACACGGATAAGAAAGTAAATTACAACCACGGCAAGCCCTGCAGAATAGGCAGAAATGTACTTCCTGTCAAATCCATCCCCGGCAAAGAGCTGGGCTGAAATAAGATAAAATCCTGAAATGAACCACATCCTGTACGCAAGGGTCTTGAAAGAGACGACAGGCATGGTGGAGAAGAGTGATGAAACAAGGGTCCAGAGGAGGTAGAGGCCAATTATAACTGTAACCGGATGGCGGAGGAGCTGCGGGGAAAACTCGCGGCTGACGATGAGCTTGTAGAGAGTGACAAACAAAAGCATTGCCATCACCGGCTCCGTTGGCAGCGAGAGGTCAAAGGGTGCCGGGCCCGACAGGTAGCTAATCTGTACTGACAGGGGCGTGAGGAAGAGTGTAAGGAGCAGCAGGTACTCGAGAGAAACGACGGTTAGCAGGACTATTCCCAGGACAACCGGTACCAGCCACACAATTATAAACTCAGAGCTGATCATCAGTCCGGTGCTGCTTCATTCCCCCGGCAACGAACAGTCCCAGCGCCATCAGCAGAACTGCGGAGGCGGCAGTAATAATTACAATATAACTGCGTTTCGGCCAGATCTTCTTTTCTGCAACAATTGCCCTGTCAACAACCAGGGTGTACGGAAGTGTCTGGCGGCTGAGAGCCTGCGCCTCCATATAGCGGCCCCTGATCAGGGCCAGATAGTCAGTTTCAGCTTCAAGTGCCGCAAAGAGCCGCAGGTTATACTGATCTGACATGCTTACAATTGAGTCCTGGTACTGTTTGACCAGGCCCAGCTGCGACTGATAGCTCCTGTTTATGTCTGAGAGTATTCCGGCGGAAGCTCCGCGCTGAAGCGTGTTGAGTATTGTATCAGCCCTGGCAGCAATGTCATTTGCCATCGCGCATGCGATCTCCCGGTCACGGTCCCGTACCTTTATCTCCACCGAGCCGAATGACGTTTTGGCCGAGTGGATGTATTTCTTCATCATCCGGGCTATGACCGTATTGGGGTACTTTTCCCCTGGCCTGATATTGTAATGTGTCATCAGGTCGTACTTCGTCTTAAGATATTCGGTGACCTGGCTGCTGTTGAGAATCTGCAGCAATTTCTCAGTGGCATCGTCATCACCGAACAGTGTGGCCTCCGGAGATATTTCACCCAGAAGCGAAGGCGTCTCTGCAATATTGGACGAAGGATATAGGATCACCGAAGACTCATAAAGGGGCTTAAGCATAAGGGAAACCGCTGCGGCTAGAATAGCAGCGACAAAACCGGTTATCAGAAAGAGCCTGATATGTTTAATGATGAAGTTTACAAGATCGACAGAATCAGGTCTGAACTCAGTGCGAATTTTGTCTTTCATCATTTCCGTCTTTAATCTTTCAGGACCCTGATCAGATAATAGCTTTTCTTGCCTTTTTGCAGCAGCAGGTATTTCCCGTTGAGGAGCATCTCCCCTGTTACGGCAGTTTCTGCATTTTCAATCTTTTCCTTGTTGAGACTGATACCGCCACCCTGCACCAGGCGTCTGAACTCACCCCTTGACTCCGCAATCCTGGTATGCACTGCACAAAGATCTGAAAGCATCACTCCCTCAGAAAGCAGACTCAGTGGAACATCGAACATCGGCACCCCCTCAAAAACGGAAAGAAAAGTCCGTTCATCCATGCTGCGAAGCTGCTCCGTCGTGCCCTTGCCGAAAAGTATCTGCGAGGCTCCGACTGCGGAATCATAATCAGCCTGTGAATGGACCATTACAGTCACCTCTTCGGCAAGCCGTTTCTGCAGTATCCGCAGGTGCGGCTCCGCCCTGTGTGCACTTACAAGCTCGTCTATCTCACCGCGGGAAAGCATTGTGAATATCTTAATGAATTTCTCAGCATCATCATCTGCCACATTCATCCAGAACTGGTAGAACTGGTACGGGGTGGTTTTCGCCGGATCGAGCCATATGTTTCCCGACTCGGTCTTGCCGAATTTGTTACCGTCACTTTTCGTTATGAGCGGGCAGGTCATTGCATAGGCTTCACCGCCGGACTTACGTCTTATAAGCTCGGTGCCGGTAACGATGTTGCCCCACTGGTCCGACCCTCCCATCTGGAGCCTGCACCCGTAGTTGTTATAGAGGAAAAGATAATCGGTACCCTGAACCAGCTGGTATGAAAACTCTGTGAATGACATCCCCTGACCGCTTTCAGAGTCAAGCCTCTTTTTAACAGAGTCTTTGGCCATCATATAATTGACTGTTATATGCTTGCCGATGTCACGGATGAAGCCAAGGAATGAGTAATCCTTCATCCAGTCGTAGTTGTTGACCATCACGGCTTTGTTGGGGGCTTTTGACCCGAAGTCGAGGAATTTTTCAAACTGCTTCCTCATGCCCTCTTCATTATGGCGGAGTGTCTCCTCATTTAAAAGGTTGCGCTCTTCCGACTTGCCGGAGGGATCACCTATCATTCCCGTGGCGCCGCCCATCAGTGCAATAGGGGTATGCCCCGCCCGCTGAAGGTGTCTCAGCATCATTACTCCCACGAGGTGGCCGATGTGGAGCGAGTCGGCAGTGGGATCAAACCCCACATATGCCGAAGTCTTCTCTTTCAGCAAAAATTCTTCAGTGCCGGGCATGATGTCGTGTATCATGCCTCTCCATCTCAGCTCCTCAACAAAATTCATTTGTAACATGTTAAAATTCAACTCCGCAAAGATATCAAAACCGCTCAGAGTGTCACATCCTGCGGTTTCTTTTTATAGCGGTTAAAGCTTTCGAGCAGGTCTCCGCCTTCTACTATCGGGAAAATTGCCGGCACAATATCAGCGATGGGGTTGTAGAGATATGATTTGGCAATGCGGTCTGACGGGAGAAAGGCTCTTTTCTGATGCAGTGTGTTCAGAAAGACGAAGACAACGCTGAGAATAAGTGCCGTTTTTAGAATTCCGAAGATGGCACCAAGTATCCTTACAATGAAGCCGAGAGCCACAGCTTTCATGAGTGAGTCGAGCAGTCTTCCCATGAGATTGATTGCAATAACAATAACCACGAAGGTGATTGCAAAGGCTATTATCCCCAGCCATGCAGTCTGCAAATCAAACCACCCCGATAGTTTCACTGCGGTCCATCCGGAGAAGTGGATCGCGCCCCAGACACCCAGGATAAGAGCCGCAAGTTCAGCCACTTCTATTACAAGGCCGTCGATGAAACCCTGTATCAGCCCGAAAGCCAGCAGAGCAATGATGACAAAGTCTATCCAGTTCATAGGTCAGTGTATTTTAAGGGATGAAGGTAGGAATTAGTAAGGCAGTAGGCAATAGGCAGTAGGCAATAGAGGGCTGAACGTAAAGAAAATATCCGCCAGCTGGCGGAAATTTTTAGTGAGGAGACAGACAGTGAGGAGGCAGTCTGCGATAATTGTAATTCCTAAAGAGTTCTTACCCTCTTTTCTATCTTTCTTCTTACCTTTTTAAATGCTGGCGGGGGTCCGGTGCTGATCTCCTTTCCGTCTACCCAGAGTCCGTCTGATATGCCCCACTCTTCAAATACCTGTTTGTCGAGAGTATCATACTCTGTAATGCTTACTTTTTCTCCGAACTCCCCTGATGCCCTGATGGCTCTCTCATAGGATAGGTTCATTGCAGGGCACCAGCCGTTTCTGAATATGGTGACATCCACTTTCCCCTCACCTTTACCGGGCAGTTTCTTTGGCTTTATAAATTTCGGCGGAAGAGCATCCTCACTGAAGGGTTTCCACAGTAACCGCATGATGCCGGATTTGTCAGCCACCCTGTATCCCTTGCTCTTAAACCACGATGCTCTCATGAAAACAGGAATCAACATACCCCAGGCTGCCAGTCCTTTTGAATTAAGGTTCCTGCAGTCTTCCTCGGCAGCACTCAAAAGGGCAGTACCCATCCCCCTCCTTCGGTAATTTCCCCGTCCCTCCTTATGCCCGTGAACCCAAATACATAAAATAACATACAGGCCTTCGCCACTAAACATTGAGTATTCTACAGGCAGGTACTGAATCATCCCGCCAATGGTTCCATTTTCATCGAGTGCAAATTTAACCCTTACCCCTTTGTCTTTCATGCGCTCATACCAGCGCTGCTTTCTGTCACCGGCCTCTCTGATGTCATCGGACCACTCTTCAAGGCAGCAGAAATACTGTGATTCTGTCTCAGGTGTAATGTCTGTTATTTTCATTTTCATCCGGTTTTTATCCTGCGGAACAACCATCTCTTTACAAAAGCTATTACATGATTATCAGTTTTTTCTGACTGGTGATCCTGCTACCAGTCACGGTCAGAATATAAAGTCCCGGTTTCATCGGCCCGTTGCCGGGAAGCCCGAACTCCACGACCCTGCCTCCCGGGATGCGGACAGTTTCAGAAAAGACTGGCTGCCCTGACATACCTGTGACAGAAAATATTACCTCCTCTTCAATCCATTCATTGCTGAACGAAACAGTCATATTTTTCCCGGAGAGAGGATTGGGATATACATCAAATGATCCGCATGACTGCAGGTCTTCAATCCCTGTCTGAAGGGTGCCGAACACCTCGAATTCAAATATTGAATTTCCGTACTGGGAGGTTCTTGCAGTTGAATTCATCCTCACATACCTGGCGGCTGCGCTGAACTCAAAACTGTCAGTTCCGCCGTCACCGGTAGTAGTTGAATACACAGAGGTCCATGTAGTCCCGTTGAGTGAAACCTGTATTTCGAAATTTTTTGCCGCGGCAGCTTCCCAGAATATTCTGGCGCCTGTAAGATTAAAAACCGACTGCAGGTCGATCCTTATCCACTGGGGATCGGAAAAGGCCGATGACCAGCGGGTCGACAGACTTCCGTCATTGGCAGCAGAGGCAGGTGTGGAAGCGCTCTCCGCCGACGAAGCTGTAACCGGCTTGCCGAGGGCGATATTTGGCGGCCCAGCTGTCAATGAAACCTCGTCAAAATCGGTCTTTCCGACGGCAGTGGCTGTAATCCTGAAACTGTATGTTCCGGGAACAAGATTCAATACGGTGGGACTGACAGCGTCAGTACTGCTGAATACTGCTGTATTCGGGCCGCTGATCTGAGTCCAGTTAACCAGGGGAACATCCCCGTTGGCATCATATACAGACCCGTTAAGAATTGCGGTAACGGCTGGCTGGTTAATGAATATATCCTTCCCGGCCATCACCACGGGCGGAAGATCTGAGGTAAGTCCCGGAAATCCCATTGCGGCATATAGCTGTCCCAGTTTCGTCAGGGTACCGTCCGGCCCCAGAAGGCTTATGTCAGGATTACTGCCGACGCGTGTGGCAAACCAGGAATACCTGAAAACAATGGGGTCATTCTCGAGAATCGGGATTGACTCCTTCATATAGCGAACAACGCCCTCAAAATCAGGTTTCGGCGGATCCCATGGTGCAAATTCTGTGATCCACAGAGGCTTACCATACTTCCTGAATTTGTCAATGTAGCCTGCCAGAGCAGCAGAGCCGGGGGCATAGCTGTGGATGGCTATGTAATCTACCCTGCAGCCGGGGCAGGCGGCAAAAAACTTATCCAGCCAGTCAACAGGATCATTTGTAACACCTGTAACGCAGTCGCCGCACCAGTTGACGGCCGGGCTTACCAGCATGAGGCCCTTGTCAGTTGCAATCTTCTCGAGGTTGGGCCACATCGAGGCTGCCTGCGCCGGGGTGAGATTGGCCTGCGACCTGAAGTTGGGTTCATTGAACCCGAGAAGGTATTGGCTTCCGGCGGGAATCATTGCTTCAATACCGGCCACATCTGATGCATAAATTCCGCCCCAGACCATCGGCACCCATTCTATTCCCGAAAGTTGTCCCAACAGGGTGGCCGGAGGAGCAACACCCCAGTCATAATACCAGGTGGTTGACGGAGCGAGGGTTACAAGGTCCTGCGGCGAGGCGTCACCGCATATGCCGCGCTTCGGGCTTTTTGACTGACTCTGAGCTGTCATGCAAATCATCAGTGCCCCGAAAAGAGGAAGAAACTCCCTGATTTTCATTTCAGACTCTTCTTGTATGCAATTATCCTGAGCAAATCAGGCAATTGAATACTGCTTCTTACACTGATTACCAGCGGGATGAGTTTGCCGATATGTGTGGCTGACCTGAATGATTGTTTGATTTCAGGAGCTATCTCCAGCCCTTCAATCGCGTCACAATTCGTTTCAGTAAAGTAAAATGCCGCTTTGAAATATCCTTCCCACACAGACAACCAGAAAACCGTTTTCTTCTTATAAACCACTTTGCATAACCATGCCTTACCGTCATTATAGTAATTCCACTGCGGTGACAGTCCGGATTCACCTGCCGTAACGGTTTTAATCAATTCGTCATATGCGGTATAACTCTCACCCAATGCTGTTTTCAGGACTTTGTCATCAGGGACAACCTGTTTGTCTTTAAGTAGAATCGTTTCCATTCTGCCCGGTTTGGTTGAATCAAAGATAGGCACAGAGGGACAAAGGAGCAAGTACAAAATACTTCGCTAAACACTCAGCCCCAATAATTTCAGTTCACTCCGCAGTTGAGCGGCGGAGGTAAAATGTATTGCGTTAAACCCCAGCTTCGCGGCAGCATCGACATTGGGTCTGTTATCGTCGATGTAGACCGATTCGGCAGGATTTATGCCGTATCTTTCCGTAAGACGTCGGTAAATCTCCGGATCAGGCTTCATTACCTTTTCAAATCCTGATACGACGATGCCGTCAAACTGCTTCATGAAGTCATACATTTCATATGCCCACGGAAAGGCTTCGTGAGACCAGTTGGTAAGGGCATAGAGGGGCATTCCGGACGATTTAAGCTCATTAAACAAATCCACCGTCTCTTTTATCTCCCCTCCCAGCATCTCTTTCCAGCGGTCATAATAGATGGCGATATGTGCAGTGTGTTCCGGGTATTTTGCCGTCAGTTCAGCAGTGGCCTCGCTGAAGAGTTTACCGCCGTCCTGCACCTGATTCCAGTCATATGTACATATTTCAGTGAGGAACTTTTCCATTTCCTCCTCTTTTGTGAAAATCTTGCGGTAAAGATGCCTCGGGTTCCAGTCTATCAGAACTCCCCCGATGTCGAAAACAACAGTTTTAATTCTGCTCACAGTTTCTTCTGATCAATTTCATTTAAGTATTACAGCGCCGGTGGTTTTCAGTGCTTCTGCAGCCTCCGCCGGCAGCTTCCAGTTATTGTCAAAGATTCCCTGCGTGATAATATTGTCAGAGCTCTCCCTGAAAAGCACAAAGTCCTGATATTTCCTGAGTGCCTCAACCCTGGATCCCATGAACGCATATCCGCCCTGACCTGCTGTCTTTGCGGCGGGAGTCCACCAGGGCAGACCCGAATTTATAACCACATAGTGCCTGTTGAGAGGGAAGATATAGACGAGTCCGTAACCGGTCTCACCAGCATTCAGATGTATCGGGAGGTCGTCAGCAAACTTCTCAATGACGGCATTCGTTTCGCGCGTGCCGAAGAGTATAAGATTCGAGTTAACATAGTCGCTTGCCCGCACCTCCTTGTCAGAGACAACCCTGGGAAAGACCATAATTCTGCCCCCCATACCCGTCCAGTCAGCGGCGGAGGCGGCCTGTGCCCTGCGGGCTGCCAGCTCCTCCTGTGAAGGGTTGCCGCCGGTGCCATAGACATAAATATGGCTGCTGCTTACGGCGGCATAGAGCGGACCCTCTGCTCCGGGTTGTTTTGAAGTAAGGCCGGGAGTGAACTTCCCGTTGGCCCACGATCCGCCTGACTTCATAAAAGAAACGGCGTCGGATGTCTTCACCGTAAATGATTTACCGTCTACTTTCAGCAACACCTTCTGGGCGGCATTGAAGAGCGGATGTCCTCCCAGCCTGAGGGTGAAGGCGTCAAGTCCACCGGTTGTAATATTAATTGCGTTTGTACCTGAGAAACGGGCTTCAATTGTAGCCGGTGTGCCGGGAATCAGGTTATCAAGTGTCACCCAGAAAGACTTGTTATACTTGAACCATCTTGTAGTGAATTTCACCTGGCTGGGGAACGGGTCTCTCGTGAACTGAGAGAACCAGTCAAATATGAAAGCGTCCTTGTAAGCCCACTCCCAGCTATTGTGACCTACACCCGGATATTCGACATAGTCAAACCTCCGTGCAGAAGTTTCAAGCTTCGTCTTCCATTCCGTGGCAGTTTTATAAAGGAAATCCTTGTCTCCGATAAACAAATGCACCGGCATATTGACTGCGTTTCCGGCGAGTTCATCGGTGCCTTCGGGAGGTGCGGGGCATACGGGTGCTATTGCAGCCCAGACGTCAGGGCGGGTAAGACCCAGCCACAGGGTGCCGCCGCCGCCCATCGAGAGCCCGGTCAGGTAAATCCGGTCTTCGTCAATAAGGAAGCGCGACTTAAGATCTTCAAGCATATCATAGACATCCTGCTCGGCGACGCCCTGGTATCCGGCGGTTCCGCGTGCAAACGGTGCGGCTGCAATATAACCTACCGGCTTAAATGGCGGGTAGTAACGGGTAGCTTCGACGTCTGTCTCAAAAGGAACGTTTCCGGGTTTTATAAAATCGTACCCCTGGGCATTGCCTACACCAAAGAGCCGGCGAAGTCCCAGCCGGTGATTTGACCATGCACCATGAAGAAACACTACAAGCGGATACCTCTCTTTTTCGTTGAAGTCCTCAGGTATGTAGACCGCGTACGGCTGATCAGTGTCGTCCACTGAGGAGAAAAATGACAGATCCTGGGGGCCGGGTTTCAGTCGTTGGGCCGATGCATTTCCTGCATTAAACAGGGGAAGAATCATTGTCAGCGCGAGTATGCGAAAAAAGGATGAGGAGAGTTTCATTTTGAGGATTTTTTTGGTGCCTTAAATTAGCATTGTTTTTCCAAAGTGGGCGTTAGTTTGTGTGAAAACTGTATCGCTCCGGCATGAAATATCTGAGATCAACCGTGGAGGCGAAAGAGCACATCACAGGCTGTTAACAATTTGCGGAGTTAAAGGTTATATTACCGTGAACACCCATCTTCAGAAACATTTCAATCTTCAGACTATGAACAACAAGGGTTTCTTTACACTATCCAACGGAATACAAATACCGGCGGTAGGGTTTGGAACATGGCAGATCCCCGGGGGTGACCCGGCCTATAATTCTGTTGCCACGGCATTGAAGACAGGATACAAGCATATAGACACCGCTCTTGCTTACGGCAATGAGGCAAGTGTCGGGAAGGCAATACGCGATTCAGGAATTGACCGCAAGGAAATATTCGTAACATCCAAACTGCCTGCAGAAATAAAGGATTATGACAAGGCTCTGCGGTATGCCAATAAAACTATTAAAAACATAGGTCTGGATCATATTGACCTGTACCTCATTCATGCACCCTGGCCCTGGAATGAAAAGGGGGCTGATTATACAAAGGAAAATATAAAGGTCTGGAAAGCATTGGAGGATTTTTATGTGGGTGGCCGGACACGTTCTATCGGGATATCCAATTTCAGTGTAACAGATATAGATGCGATACTGGAAACCTGCCGGATATTGCCGATGGTCAACCAGATCAGAATGCACATAGGGCACAGTCAGACGGAGGTAAATGAGCACTGCAGAAAGAACGGCATACTGGTTGAAGGCTATTCTCCACTTGCAACAGGCAGGCTTTTAAATAACCCTGAAATAGCAGAGGTTGCAGAAAAATACCGAAAAAGTGTTGCCCAGCTGTCAATCCGCTATGTTCTGCAGAAAGGAGCACTGCCGCTGCCCAAATCTGTCCACCCTGCATACATCCGCCAGAACATCGACATAAATTTTGAAATTTCAGAGGAAGACATCCTGAAGCTGGACAGTCTGAAATAATCTTTGGAAAAACCCCCTTTTCGGGGGTTATTTCTTTTGTTACACTCCCTATCTTTATATTTACTATCCTTATTGTTTTGAAATCAAATTAACATGATCCGAAAATCTGTTATCCTGCCTTTGTTCCTGATTTTTTCCGAAATGGTTGCGATGGGGCAACCCGCCGACGCATATAAGTCGGTAAAAATTGACACGACACGAAAAGTTACAGCTGTTGAGGTTGTCAGGATTGCGGAAAGATTCCTGCAACGTTATCTGAAAGAAATCAGTTATGATATCCATGACAAAAGCTTTGTTGAACAGGAGTTCAGCAAACTCGATGCTGACGGGGCAGACAGATATAAGATCGCTCAG
>CAVTPX010000002.1:0-212436 GCA_963736735.1 uncultured Bacteroidales bacterium
AAAAAACCCCTTTTCGGGGGTTATGTCTTTTGTTACCTCCTCTATCTTTATATTTACTATTCTTATTGTTTCGAAATCTAAATTAACTATGGTCCGAAAATCTGTTATCCTTCCATTGTTCCTGATTTTTTCCGGAATGGTTGCGATGGGGCAACCCGCCAACGCATATAAATCGGTCAGGATTGACACAACGCGAAAGGTTACATCTGTTGAGGTTGTTAAGATTGCTGACAGATTCCTCCTGCGGTATATGAAAGAGATCAGTTACGATGTCAGGGAGAAAAGCTTTGTTGATCAGGAATTCAGCAAACTGGACGTTGATGGGGCAGACACATACAAGATCGCCCAGGGATTAAGTTCCACCGCTGTTTTTTTTACAGGAACCGGACAGTCAAAAAATATTCCGGCAGTATTTTCGGCCAAAGCAGTTACAATATTTCCTGACGACACACTGATTGTCAATAATTTTGGTGCGGTTTTAAGAATGCTCGACTCGGTTAAAACATCAGTACCTGTTTTTCTTTATGCCAAGTCTCTTTGTCCCAATGCCCCGGTTATTTTAACCAACCTGGGTAACTCGCTGTTTGAGCTGTACGATGATAAATCGGCTGAAAGTTTTTACAAACAATCGCTTGAAATTAATCCTGATTACGCCCTCGCTAGGCATGGCCTGGTCAATGTTTACCTCAAACAGAAAGACATCAGGCGGGCCATGGAAGAGCTTTTTAAAGGTGTTACAGGCATTTACAGTGAATCACTTGCTGATGTTAAGAAGAATGTAAAAACCGATAAGAAAATTTCCCCTCCAGCGCCACCCTCACCAGAAGAACCGGAACAAGGTTCAGACGAAAACCAGGATCCGGGGTCTCCGAATCCAAATGTTCCGGTTGACAATCTTGTGCTGCCTGGCTTTCCCGATTGGTCGGAGATTGGAGCGCTGATACACGACAAATCAATTGAAAAAATAAGCAAAAAGCTGGCTGCGATAAAGCCCACTGACAATGCACTTAAGACAGCAATGGCGCTTATGAAAATGACCCCTGAACAGAAGCAACAGTGGTACGAAAACGAAACCCGTCCCGGCAGGGTTCTGCTAAAGGGAAATAAGGTCGCAATTGAAATGATGGAGGAATATTTCACTTATCAGCTTAATGCTGCTGACCGAAAATACATCCGGTCTGACAGTATCAACGGGGTATGGTTTGCAGAACAGGTTGAACAGGTCACAGCAAACGATGAATCCAAAGTAAAGCAGCTGGGAGCAGATCCTGCAGCTTATCAGACTTTTCTGGTAGAACGGTGCAACGTTCTTACACGTATAAACGATAAAAGTTTTGTTGACTGGAGAGAGGCAGCATCAGTAAGGCATAAAACATACGAAGATATCCTGGTGACATACTGGGTATTATGCGAGCAATATCTTAACCGCACGTATGATATTAACGCATTTGAGGAGCTAAACAGCCAACGGAAATCCTACGTCGCCTCCAAATTTGGCCTGCTTTATACCGACTATTCCTTCCGTAAGCTTGAATTCGGGATTTCCAATATAGCATCATTTGCATCGGCTACAGGTAAATGCCCACAGGCGCCGCCGCCGCCGGAGCCACCGGAAGAAGAGGAAGATGATGTGGATATTCCGGATAAAAATGCTGTTCCGTGTCCGTTTAAAGAAATGAAACTCAAAATCGGGTTGGGCGTGTGCAGCGTGGGAATCGACTGTGAAAGCATTGAGGGGGAATGTGGCGAGGGTTTGATTGCCGGTGCCAAATGGAACTATAAGAAAAAGGAACTGACACTTTTTGGCGGAGCCGGGTTGAAAGCCGATTTCGGCATAAAGGGTATTGAAGGCAGTTCGGCAAGTGCTTCTGCCAAGGCCGGATTCGAGCTCACTTTTAACAAACAAGGCCAGGCTATTGATGCTGGTTACAAAACAGAGGTTGGCGCCAGCGCCACGATGGGAAAATATGAAGCAGGACAAACGCTTGAAGTCAAGATGACAGCAGCTACCGGCATTGATGTAAGCCGTACAAGCGAATTTTCGACAAAGGCATTTTAAGAAAAAAGCCCGGAGAGTTGTCTCCGGGCTCCATGCTCCATGCTCTGCGCTTTGAGCCATTTGTAGCCCCACTAGGGCTATATTTACCACTTTCCCAGATGCACACCCATTCTATGAATATCTATTGTACTCTAAATCAGGTAAGTGTTTTACGAAACATAATTATCCTAGGATTCTAGTATAATAAATCCGACACCTGTGACAGCACCTACAGAATTTCTTCTTAACATTGTAGCTCCAAACAACTCTATAGTATGTCACAGATTATCCCACTTTTCCAGTTAAAGAACCCGAATGGTCCTAGATCCCTTATAATGATGAAGGTTTATTTCAAGGGTCAAAGATTTGTATATTCTACTGGCCTGTTCATTAGTCCGCAATATTGGGATGACAGAATTAGAAGGCCAATAACTGAAACATATTCCCAGCTTAAAGCTCAAGCTAAAGAGGATCCACAAAAAGAAGACGTAAAAAATTTGACTTTAATTGAAATCACCAAAGCCAAGGCCAAAGATCCCAGGTTTGGAGAAGAAATGGCCCATATCTCACGAGAAATAAACAGATATATCCAGGAACTGAATACAAAGTATGAATTTCTTATAAGTCAAGGTAAGACACCTTATCCTGAGTCCCTCAGAGAGGAGCTTAATAAAGTCTTCAGGCCTGAAGAAAATACCGAAAAGAAGAATGAGTTCTTTCCACTACTAGATGAATTTATAGAGATAAGAAGGAAACAGCATGCCGTAACTACTATAAAAAAGCATATCACATTAAAGAATGTACTGCTGGATTTTCAAAAAAAGGAAAAATACAAGATTGAGTTCAATTCAATAGATCTTAGATTTTACGAAAAATTCAAGAACTTTTTATTGAAAAAGAAGCTATTGGATGATACTGTTTCAAAATACTTTAAGTCATTAAAAACCTTTATGCAATGGTCACTTGAACGGGGTTATCATGAAAATGCCATTTTTAAACATACAGACTTTTCTGCCGCTGCAAAAGTGAAGCATCCCATCATAACGCTTACCAGACAAGAATTTGAGAACATCCGGAATTTGGACCTATCGACAAATATGAGACTCGAAAAAGTAAGGGATATTTTTGTTTTTTCGACCTTTACGGGTCAAAGAATCTCGGATGTTCTGAATCTTAAAAAGAGTGATTTCGAAGGATCAATATGGAACCTCAAGCAAATTAAAACAAAAAAGCCGGTTAGGATTCCCTTAGATGAGTTCCCCGGTGCCATGAATCTTTTAAGTAAGTATAACTTCAATTTTCCGGAAATCTCTGAACAAAAGTATAATCAATACTTAAAAGAAATTGGACGACTTGCAGGTATTAACGACATTGTCACAAAGAAACGGACTTCAGGTAACAAACCAATAGAAATAAGTTTACCCAAGTACGAATTTATGAGCTCACATATTGCAAGAAGGACCTGCATTACACTTATGCTTGAAAAGGGAATACCTCCAACTACGATAATGAAGCTTACTGGTCACTCCGATTTAAAAACCATGATGAGATATGAGAACACAGGCGATGTTGCCTTAAAAGAGGCCCTAAAGGGCTTCTGGGAGTAGTTTCTGTTGAATAAGTATGCCTTTATCACCTCATTGTTATTATCATTAAAAACTGCCGAAAGCTTAAGAAAGGGGACCCAAACCTTTTTGTCATAAAAATAATGAGTTTCCCGTACAGAAATGCCAGGGGGTTAAAATGGCTCATAGTGTACGGCGGAAAGAATAATCTAGTTATGATCTTTTTAAGAATGTCTCGCTGCATCTCCTCGTACTTGGGGGAACTGTTCCGGAATACCGCAAATCAACGATAAGGGTAATTTAACTTAGCTACTTACAAGGGGTAAGTGCATATACCTACGTGTTGTAGCCAGTTGTTAGACCCAGATTAAATTCTGTTTCGTGCTAAATTCCTTTCCAGTTACACACTTCTTATCCCGCGTGTTATGTTCAGTTTTTTCTGACAAAAGATTTATAAGGACCTCTATAATAGCCCGATAATCGTTTCCCCTGGTTCACTTTCAGAATGAAATTTATTATTATTTGTTCTTGAAAATAATCAATATTGAATTCGCCACCGGTTATTTTCAATTCTTGAATATTTGAACCTAATGTAATACTGCCATGGAATGTCATTTCTTTCCTGTTCACTACGGGTTCATTTGTGAATGTATAAGTCCCTTTATTTAATTGTTCTCTATTATTTGATTTTATATTAAAATATACTAATGTTTGTATTGAAGCCTTACTCCCTGACCCATAAAAATCCTCATTCCCACAACAAAAAAGATCTATTTCCCATTTTGACAGGTTTCCAATTGATTCATTGGCTAGATTGCAATAATCAATACCGTATTTTTGACTTTGGTATACAAATGAATTCTCTATGTCTTTTCCCCTATTTTTTCGACTGAGAATATCTTGACCATTTGTATCAGGCTCTATCTCAATGCCATCTTTTATGATGGACAACCGATTAGTAGTATAAACATCAGTTTTAAATTTTTCATCGTTCTTTTCTTCTATTAATTCCCTTCTGATGGTAGCTGTGCTATTCACTAAATTATCAAATTCTGATAACGCCAAATTTTTATAATATATACTATGCTCACTAATATTTTCATATTTTACTTGACATTGACTATCCAAGACTATGCCTGGAGCGATTAATAACAATGCAGTTATTTGATTAATTTTTTTCATACTATCAGTTTTTTTAAGATTACTATTTAGTATGATACTATCTGGCTGAATGGTGGCAGTTTTGAGATCAAATATTTTCAATAAAGTGTCTTTGCTCAATTCAAATCTGTTTAAAACATTTTTTTCCTGTTTCTCATTAGCAATTTTAGTTTCATTAATGTTAATTTTTTCTGTTTGTAAAAGCGTTATATATATTATTACAGAAATAGTTCCACCCAAAATACCTCCAATCAGGTAATACTTAAAACTTGTAATTAGAGGTTTGAAAACAGGTAATGAAGCATTATTAAAACTGAGCGAATTTAAAGTATTGGGCTTCTGAGGCTGGATTTCGAAAGAAACAAAAGAGCGTTGATATAATCGGTCGACAAATTGTAATTGGGGTGGGAAAACCAGAAGAATTAAAACTCTATTTATTTTCTTATTGTCTGATTTTTCGGAGGACTTTTGATACAATAATTTTTTAAGCGTTTTACGTGCCCGAGCCAAGTGTGATTTAGAAGTTCCTGGACTTATCCCCAACTCTTCACCTATTTGAGCATGGGTAAACTTGTCAATAACATACATATTGAAAACAAGTCTGTGGTGTTCCGGTAAACTATTAATTGTATCTAGTAATTCAATTTCTGTGAAATACGCTTTATCTATTGAATTTTCTTCTGTATTATCATTCGGTGACTCCTGCACTAAACTATGATTGTCAATCCAATCATCAAGATATATTTCTTTCTTTTGATCGCGTAAATAATGTAATGCAACATTAACAACAATTCTTCTCATCCATGATTCGAAATTACCTGTTCCCTTGAAACTGCCAGAATTTTCAATTGCTTTAATAAACGCGTCCTGAGCCAAATCCTCTGCAACTTGACGGTTTGGAACATATCTACAACAAATCCCAATCATTTTACCGATTTGTTGATTATATGTTGATTCCCAAAATTCCTTTGTAAAGTCAGTCAATCGTATTGATTTGCAACTATGATCCACAAAATTAAAAAGGTGGCAGTTATTCCATGAAAAAGTGAGCAATTGAACGTAACGTTCGGCAGTATGTGCATGTGCCGCTGAGTTACTGCACAGAAAGCAATTGCGTATACCGACCTGTTATGCGTAGTACATCAGTTAATTAATTTATAAGTAATTCTGGCAATTATTATTAAAGCAAATAATCCTAAGATGATTTGATTGATAATTAGATCATAGCGTTTTTTTGGTAAGTTATGATCAGGGTAAACTATGTCCCAAATACCTTTATTCGCAAATTCTGTTAAAAGTTGTGGTGTTATTGAAATTCTTTTTACCCTTTTATATGGTGGTTTGAAAAACAGTGCGCCAGTGTTAAAACCTTCTTCATCAGTATGAAAATACCATAAATATTTTTCCATGTTTACAGAATGCATTTTCGAGTATTTATCAATCATCTCATGAAAATCATCGCCAGTCATTCCAAGATCGGCGAAAATATCTGATTCCGATTTGATATCCTGTAAACCTGAGAGTTCTCTTAGAAAACAAATTATATTATTGACAGATGTATTCATCAGTTAGATAACGTATTACGCATAACGTCCGCGTGTATGAGCCGTTGCGTGTTCAAGGGTCGGCTTTAGGATTTATTGAGTTAAGGCTTATGTTGGATGATAGCAACACCGCCATTTTGATCATTCACCACTACAATATATTGGATATTGTCTACATCCAATTTATAGACTTTTGTGTATGAATCACATTCTTTAATTAAGGTTGATAATGGTGGTTTGGAAATTGTCTCTGAAATTGTAGGTTCTGTCTTGCATGAGATAACAAAAAATAGTGCTCCACTAATTATTAATCCAAAAAGCAACCCGAGGGAAAATCTTGATTTTTTCATAATCTTAAGTTTGTTTTGTATGAATATAATATGTGAAATCATTATTAACTATCATGATGCCAGCGCAATTGCCCAAAAACTTTGCCGGTATGCCTTACTCCCGGAAGGCAATTGCATATACCGGCTGTTGGTTACAGGTGATTTATTTCATGTTTTTATAGCCTGGTCCCTCCCAGACTATTACGCTGCAACATTTCTCACTGTTATAACCGCTTTCATTTACGCCTACGTAAGTGTTCAGAGTGTCCTGATTGTGAGAGATTGGTTTAGCGAGGGAGGAACTTAATGGATTGTAATATTCATAATAGAGTTGATCATTCCATTTCGTTCTTGACCAGGTCCCCCATGCTATCATAGAACTTGGTTTATCCTTAGCATAAGCTTCATCTTCTGCTATTTTTACTTTAAGCCATTTGGGAACTTCACTTTGAGGGATTAGGTATTCTCTCTCGCACGAAAAGAAAACTAAAGTGGCAATGACAAGGATTAATGCTTTTTTCATCTTCTCAATTGGTTATTAGCAACATGCAATATAAGAATAATATTCCTATTTAAGGTTTGTGTGACGTTCAATTGGACATAACGTTCGGCGGTTTGTTTTAGGCTCAACAGGCAATGACATATACCGACCTGTTATGCGTAGTTTAATTTGTTTTATATATGATCACAAAACCCTTATAAATAGCCTGTTGGTTAAAAATTCTAAGCCTACTATCATAAGTCACCCTTAATGTGTCGCATGACAACCATTCAAAGGACGCACTAGAATTGTCTATTACTGTTCTTCCATGATCTGAATCCGCCGTAAAAATATTCCCAGCCATTTTGTTTTTAAGTTTTTGATGTTTTTTGATTATGGAAACCTGGATTGAATTATCAGAGGTTGCACCTGCGTATTTTAAAAATAGGACAGCCTTATATTCACTGTTGCAGCCCGAATCTTCTTTTATTAATTCATTCTTTGTGTCACCCAATATATTACATGAGCTGGTCAGTAGACAAAACACGAGTGATATCACAAAATATCTTTTCATTATCATTTATTAATTCAGCTTAATTGGCAGATATACATTAAATTACGCATAACGTTCGGCGGAATGTAATTGATCCAGGGAAGAAGGCAATTGCATATACCGACCTGTTACCACCAGACCTTTTTACTCTAAAATTATGAACCTTTTAGAGTTTAATATCTTGAACATAAATAAGTCTCTTGTTTATTTCAAAATAATTCCAAAAATCAGGAAGGGTGCATCCCGATCCTGAAAAAATACCGCCGAATTCGCATACTTTATTCCCTGAACACTCGTAAATAACCGTCATTCCATCAACAATTCTGGGGCAATCACTAATACCAATGTACTCTTCATTGTTATAACTTACTGTGTAAACTTCTACGCAAAAAGTCTGGCTAAGAAGGTACTTCAACCATTCGATGTTTGCTTGTGGGTTTTCAATCCCACATGCGCAAGGCGTCTTATCTCTACTGCAATTTGACATTAAGATTACAGTCAAGCATAAAAGTATAAATTGAACTTTTTTTGATTTCATTCCCCCTTATTTATCCGATTAATATTCATGTAATTAAATCATGCATTCCATGTTTTTCAGCTTGCTGGTAACGGTCGGCGGTATGCAATTGATCCAGGAAGGAAGCAATGGCATATACCGACCTGTTAGCCACAGTTTTATTCATTTGCCATACTTTATTCCAATTGGTCTTACTTTTCTTAAAATATTCTCGAGTTTCCGAATATTTTTTTTAGCTAGTTCTTTGGGTGTAAAAAGAACACAGAAAAAAATAAAATCAACGAATTCTACATAGCCAGTAATTTCTGGAGTGGGGTATGAGTCAATTTCTACTATTCTGATTTTTGTTCTTGCATCATTTCTTTTAATAGTGTCTATATATTCTATTATTGCATTTGGTTTAAAGTCTTTAATATTTTCTTCTTGAATTCTTATCAAATCTTCTAAAGAATCATTTTCCTTCTTTCTATCCCAAAAGTTTATATACATCCATTCTTTGTTTTCCTGTGCCTGAGGAAGGTCAAGTCCTCGTTGGTAAATTAGTGCCAGCCAAGCCGGCGAGGTTCTACAATCAATAATCCAACCAAAAGGAGCCGGTATTAAAACTCCATTATTTCCAGCATATGGTATAGCTAGGAAGCCTTGATATCTCCTCAAATCATCAAAGTTTAGAATATCCAATTCTATGTCACTTGGATCATTGAATGCCCTATTTATTGCTGCTTTAGAATAGCCTTTTTGTGTTATTAAGAGTCCTTTATGCGCTTCCACATCTGAAAGCATACCAATGAAATTTTCAACATCTTTAACATCAATTTTTTTTGAAAAGAATTTTGCATCTACCACTATTCTCATCTTGTTCCCAGCTAGATAGTCTTCAATTAATAGATCTATCTGTCTTTTGACTTTTGAATACCTCCCATAAATCTTGGTATTGGGTTTAATATCTGCATCAGGGTACTCTGAAATAAATAATTCGGTTATTTCTTTCTCATATTTTATCCAATTCATTTCCATAATTAACTCTTGCAATGAAATTATAAGTCAATTTGACCTTGAACGCAAAAAATTGTGGCTAACGTTCGGTGGTATGTGCCGTTGGCGGAGAGTAGCAGTGGCGCGTGTTTTTGCACTCGTGGTGGCGTGTTGGATTAGTCTTTTCGTTACTAGGTTCTCGGGGTAGGCAAAAACCGTGACACCATTGCGAGAGGTCCCCGCTTTAGCTGGCCAGCACATGCCGCCATTACAAATCTGTCGCTTTAGCCACAAAGTTTTCCCGGCATGTAAGCCAATTGCATATACTGACCTGTTGAGCTCTGTGCATTGCTATTCTATAACAAGTCGTAAACATAGGAGGCAATAAGTTGACCCGATAAAGCCTAGTATAATAGCGGTTAAAGAGGTTATTAAAATTGTCCAAATTGGATAATCCTTAACAAGATCGGCAATTTGATAGTAGAAAGATTTTCTAATTTTCTTCAGTTCATTTTGAATTTGGTTTAATAAATTACTCTCAACTTTTTCATTTTTTAGCACTTCAATACACGAGCTACATAATTGTGGTTTGTTCATGGAATAAATTATTTCTGACTTAATTCCATTCATGTCAAATATACAACCGCGAGTTTCATCATGTGCAAAATGTGTCTCTTCATGAGATGCAGGGATTCTTTTTCCATATCTTTTATAGATTAAGGACGCAGAATATAAAACACGTAAAATTAGATTCTCTAAAGGAATATTATTTAACATAAGTATATCACTCATTTCATGAAATGTCAAACAAATTCTGTTATTCCCTACCCTACGAGCATAATAGTTGTTTTGAATAGGAACCTTCGTAACAGTTAATAAGATGTCTCCATCAAAACTTTTTGGTAATTGACTTTCTATGTTTTCATCAGAATATTGCCAATTAGATCCGTCGGAATCTTTTGAAATTGCATAATAGTCTATAGGCTTGACAAGTTCAAACAATTCAGATTTCCAATTCTCAATTTTCTTTATATCAAGGGCATAAGGAACATGCCCAAGAAAAGTAAGTTTAATTTTAACTTTGCTCATTATCTATCGTTTTTGTTGTCTCGTCCTGAAATAGGGTTACACTTTTAGGTGTAACATTCGGTTGTTAAAAGTAAGTTTTTTGTGTCTTTGTTTTTGCCAAATCTGACGGGCCATTTTTTGATTTCAATCTTCTCACTAGTATGTGCCTGAGCGGGAGTGAGGTAATCACAGCTCAGATGTGGCCTAAGATTATTGTATACCCAAATGGATCTGTTTATCTCTCTCTCAGCCTGTTTCTGATCGGGGAGTGTGTCTCCCAGGTCAAATTCACCCTTTAGTATTCCGTTTATTCTCTCAGCGACAGCATTCTCGTATGGATCATGCTTGGATGTCATACTGATGTCAATGTTGTTCTTGTTTAGTGTTTCAATGTAATCAGGACTGCAATACTGTAATCCGCGATCAGAATGATGTATCAGTTGTCTGTCTGGGTATTTTCGGTTCTTAATCGCCTTGTTAAGGGCCTCAATACAGTTAATTGTCTTCATATTATCCGAGAGCTGATACCCGACAATCTGCTTTGAGTAAGTGTCAGTTATCAGGCTTAAGTATAAGAAGCCGTTACGGGTTCTGATATAAGTTATGTCACTGACCCAAACCTGCTCGGCATGAGTGATCTTTGTGTCTTTAACGAGGTTGGGGTACTTGAAAAATCTGTGGTACGAGTTAGTTGTCCTGGTATGGTTTTTCTTGCGTTTAACCAGCATGCATTCCTGTCTTAGGATATCAAAGAGTCTGTCGCGGCCACACTTGATACCATTTTGATCAAGAGCAGGCTTGATAAGGTAATAGAGTTTTCTGGCTCCCAGCCTTGTCATTGACATTCTTTGTTCCAGCACTAAGCCGATTATTTTCTCCTTTTCTTTTTGTTCTCTGCTGTACGCCTTAAGCCTTTTATAATAAGCCTGGCGTGATAGCCCGAAAATGGTGCAGATAGCCCTTATTTTGACTCTTTGGTCTTTTTGGCAGGCATTTCTTTTGGCAGTCCGGGCAAATACTTTTTTACGACAGTCTCACCAAATTCTTCCTGTATGATCTGCATGACCTCTTTGAGGGTCTCATTCTCAGTCTTCAGCGCCCGAAGCTTAGCCTTGAGTTCTACAATCTCCTCTTTGGGCGATTTGCTTCCCATGTCTGAATAGTTTTTCTCAAGGTTACCAAATTTTTTGATCCACAGGTGGATTGTTTTTCTGTGGACGCCATACTTTCTCTGAGCCTGGTTTTCTGAAATCTGTCCATTTTGTACAGCTCCGATCACCTCCATCTTGAAAGCATAGCTGTAACGGTTTGCCCATCTTTTGTTCGCAGGGACTTGTTCTTTATTCATCTCATTCCTCCTTAGGTTGTTTAAAAAAGTGTCAACCTATTTTAGGACGAGATATGTGTTTACAATTGGCGCATAACGTTCGGCGGTATGTGCAGTTGCCGACTGCTTCGCGGTGGCATGGGTTTTTGCCATCGTGCTGGATGTGGAGATTTTTCAGGTTCACGAAATCATCGAGAAGTGCAAAAACCATGACACCCAGTGGGAGCGCCCCGGCGTTCAGCCGGGGCCAGCCGGCCAGCTATTACGGAATTTTGTTTTTATCAGTTTCTGTGTGCTGGCCGAAGGCAATTGCATATACCGACCTGTTAGGTGTAGGATTACTTTTATAGCTATCAAAATACACGAAAAATTTGTCTCTCCAGTCTTTAACTTCGTCAATTGGTAAGGTAGGGCTGAAAGGCTCTTTTGCAGCTTTAGGTATAGGGCTGGATTAGCGCGAGCTGCAAATGTGCCTGACAGCTCCAAGAAAGGATTGAATATATTAGATTATTGATCATTTGAGCTGTTTACTCATATCTTAATGCTTCCACCGGATTTCTAATCGCTGCTTTCCAACTTTGCCAGGTTACTGTTAGTAATGCAATCCCAAATGCTATTATTCCGGCTAAAAGAAAGATCCACCAACTTATTTCAGTTTTATAGGTAAAATTCTGCAGCCACTTATGCATGGTGTACCACGCAACTGGAGTTGCAACTATATAAGCGACTATCACCCATTTTAAGAATTCCTTATTCAATAAGAGAAGTATTTCTGAGCTTTTTGCTCCAGCAACTTTACGAATACCGATTTCTTTGGTCCGACGGTCGATTGAAAAAATAGACATCCCAAGAATTCCTAGAATAGAGATTACAATTGCTAGGAGAGCAAACGCAATGCTAATATTTCGTAAACGTGTCTCCTCCTGATATTTTTCGTTCAGGAGATCATCAAAGAAACTATAAGAAAACTCTCTTTCATTTCGGTTTTTTTTATAAGTGTCACGGATGTAATTTAATGTTTCAGTAGTATTCCCAGGTGCAATACGCACATTCATCGTCATTATATTTTGTGGGTCATTTGTCATAATTAACGGGCTTATAGGATAATGCATTGGCCTGAAATGGAAGTCTTTCACCACTCCAACAATTATGTTATTACCTATACGCTGTCCAATTGGATCATCAAATCCAAGTAATTTTTCTGCTGTTTCGTTTATAACTATAGGAAGAGAGACAGCATAATCTTCCCCCTTATTACGACTCTTATTTTCAAGTTCTTTCCAGTAGTCGCTATAATCCATTTGTAAGAATTGCCCCTTAACAACTTCTAAATGATATGTTTCTGCAAAATCTTCATCAACCCAGAATAAGGATGCCTCAAGGCTATCATTTCGACCTTGGTGACTAAGAGGAAAAAGGTGTTTCCATCCAAAGTCGATTGGTGCAGCAACACTTGCTGATACACTTAGAATATTTGGATTTCTCAGCAACTCCTGCTTGAATTCATTATTACTATACCACAGACCTGTTGGAATAACTACAACATTATTATCCTCAAGACCAAGATCTTTATTATGAATAAAATTCAACTGTTTTATAAAAATCAAAGTGGCAGCTATGAAGAAGATTGCAAGTGTAAATTGTACAGTCACGAGTAATTTGATAAAGTTACTTCTGGATCCAGAAATTGTGTCTCTTTTGAAAATGGATATTGGTGGAAAAGAGGAGAGGTAAAATGAAGGATATATTCCAGAAATAATACCTACAATAAATGTCAAAATGAAAAGATTAATAATAAGCTTTAGAGAAATGTTTAGAATTAGTTCTTTCGAGGCCAGGTAATTAAATGATGGGAGAATTAATTGTACGAGAAGGAGGGCTAAAATAGTTGCAAAAAAAGTCTGAAAAACAGATTCTCCCATAAACTGTCGGAAAATGCTTATCCGCCGTGCTCCATTTACTTTCCTGATACCAATTTCCACTGAACGCTCCGATGCCCGGGCAACTGATAATGTTGAAAAATTTAGCGATGCCATTAGGACAATCAAAATGGCAAGCACAGAAAATATCCAGACATATTTGTAACTGCTTATGTCTC
Organism: uncultured Bacteroidales bacterium; assembly: GCA_963736735.1. GTDB lineage: Bacteria > Bacteroidota > Bacteroidia > Bacteroidales > VadinHA17 > SR-FBR-E99. The sequence goes on from CAVTPX010000002.1 coordinate 13,657, forward strand.
TGTCCCGGTCATAAGTTTCGTAATCGGTATATAGATGAATATCTGCTAATGGTTGAAACATTAGTTTATCTGTATATTTTGTATACCGACTAAGGTGATTTGAAATAGAGTTTAGAAACTTTTCATCTATTTTTACACCCTTCCTAAGCTTTATGTAAACGTTAGTCTTTGAATACCATTGATTTACAAATGAAGAATATCGGGGGTTTTTACTTGACACAATAAATCCCAAATCAAGATGACTTTGAACAGGAATTTGTATTACACCGCTAACGGTATAAATTTCATTAGAATACTTGGAATTAAGAAGTCTTTTCCCTAAAGCCTTATCGTTGCCAAAGATTTTCCTCGCTACTTTTTCGGAGATTACAATATTTTCAGGTTTATCGAATGCTGTTTCTGGCGACCCCTCTATAAATCTGAAACCTTTAAATATTTGAAAAAAATCATCATTGATCCAGCACATTCGGGCTTCAATTTTATCTCCCCCGGATTCAAGCTGTAAAGGTGAATCCTCACTACTATAACTTATATATGCTGCATTTTCTATTTGAGGATAATCCATTTTCATTGTTTCAGCCACAGGAGTATAGCAAAGGGCAGATTTTACGATTTTATCTCCTTGTTTTGAAAGAGTTAAGACACGGTAAATCCGCTGGTAATCAGGATGGAATTTTTCATAACTAAGTTCGTTATATACCCAGAGATAAATTAGTAACCCAGCAACAATACTTAAAGTAAATCCCATGAAGGTAATTATGGAATAAATTGGCTTTTTGATATGATTACGGAGAATGATTTTGATATTATTGGTCATTTCAGGGAGTTTATTTAACGAAAATAAGGACCATGTCAGAAGATTTTAATTCAGAGCCAATTGAAACCAGTTTTTTGCGGTTTTCTTCAGAAATTGTTGTTTCTCTGAATCTGTCGGAGTTAATATATTCCTTAATCATTTTACCAGAGACAAGTTTTACCATTTCACCCTGAGGAGTGATATAATCGGGCCAGAATGGCATACCTCCGTCAATGTCATTTATAATACCTTCAGGTTCGTTAGAGAATCCTGTTTGATGAAATAATTTCATCTGCTTTTTGTCGAAGAGGACATTGAAAAACTTAACTGAATTTTTTTTGCGATTATTGGGTGAATCATTGTTTTGGGTATATCGAATTAATATAAAATCATTTGTCTCATGCATGGAATTAAACATGAACTTTTCCGAAATATCAGAGTTGGGGTCAAGCCCTTCATTAAAATCTACTTTAAATTCTCCGAAATCAATAATATATGCTGGTAATAATCTGTTGGGAGGGATAAGTCTGAAAACTGTATCATTAAATTCCTGTTTAATCGTCAGCATTCCATTATAATAATAGCTTACAAAATCAATTGAACGCCTGTATGAAGCTTGTTTAAAGTTTACAATGCGATCAAAATCAGTAAACTGGCAGATTGTGTCTCCTCTTGTATTAAATGTTACGAGTAATGAACCAGTCTTTCCAGCATTCCATTTTTGATTAATTCCTACCCATGTATCAGCACCAACTCCGTATATCAAATCAAATCGTTCCATGGTGTGTTTTTGTGTAATTAACAATGTATCACCTGGTACGGAATTAAATCCAGGTACCTCTGGTTGGGATTGAATAGATATATTGAATGTCGATTCAGGGTTATACTTCATAAATTGTCCAGTACCAGTATTTCCGTTGGTGAAAGTGTAAAAAATGTTCCCATTAAAAATGGAAACTGGATTATTAGGCATTACTCCATAAAAGCTCGTAGAACTCCATCCAACTTGCTGTCCACGCATATCTATCCCTCTTTCATTCTTCCAGATGGTCTCCTGATATTTCCCTTGCATGTTAAATCGAGTAATTCCAAATAATCCTTGAAATATAATTTGTCCATCAGCTTCCTTAATTGATGATATCAAGCTAGTTCGATTGTAAAATGGATCATAAATTAAGATTGTGTCGGGTGGTGTTTCAAGTTTTATATAACTTACCGAAGATGCTACATCGGAAAGTTTAAAGTCGCGTAAATTCTTATTCGTTTCAAGTAAGTTCAGTTTGATTGGTGGTCTGCTTGAATCGATTGATCGAATCTCGTTTTTCCTTAGAACACCTGAGAGCTTATCCTTGGATTTTGGAGATTCATTATTTAGTTCTGTCCTTTCGACTTCATCCTTTGTCTTTTCTTGAGCGAGGATTTCATTAGATAGTACCTTTTCACTGGTTTTAAGACGATTATGTCTACAAGATGGGAGAATTGTCAAAGACAGCCCTAATAATGATAGAACAAATAATTGTTTCATTATTGATTTAATAGATTTCATTTTTAGTTAATCCAATACAAATGGACAATGGATATAATAGTTGAATTCAAAATGGTTTAAAAAATGAACGGTTTTTATAGTCATACCTTTAATCTGGGAGTCACTGGTAAGTTATCAAATGGTGGTCCTGGTAGGCAAAAAGCATGTGTTTGGCGTTAGCCAAACTCTTGCTTGTGCCTTGGTTATCACGGTTATACGACTCAAATCTTACACCTAACTCGTTTATTTGTGTACGAAAGATTGGTATATCAGGTAATCAGAGATGATATGGTTTACTCGGGGTGATTTTATTTATATGCCTTTATTATCATTAGGTCAGTTACTTATCATCAAAATTAATAATGCACTGCCCCGTCAGTCACATTAGCATTTTAATCAATTACTTCATTGCTACACAGGAATAATGCTCAAGACTGACTTTCAACCCTCCAAATTCATTACAAGTTAAACAATCTTGTAGAAACGAGAATGAGATTTGGTCTTTCTTTATAATAAAATCCATACCAGATGAATCCAATTGGACAGTTAACAATTTATGCTTTGTGACTTTTTATCCAAGAAACGTCTCTGTCCTCCATTGAATTATTCCTCTTCTGATAGCATCTTTGTAATTATCGGTTGATTTAATCCTTGATCATTCAACTAATGAAATCTTTTCCAGGAGGTATTTACAAGACAGTTTGAAGCATTTTAGCCGGCCCCAAGTGCTGAGTGTCTGCTAATCGCTATTGTTTCTTAAATCGTATTTTAAAGTGATTTTAATGCAACCATTCAGCCGTTAAAGATGGAGGGATCCGTGAATACTTTGTGAGCGGGCTGTTCATTCCCATATTTACCATTTCAATAGATCCATCAGCAATGGGTATACTTTCTTGAATTGTGAAGAGAGGCACAATAGGATCAATTCTGGTCATCTGTTTGGATAATCCAACTACTCACAAACGATTCCAGAAAAGAATGAGAATCATTAACTCGAGTGTAAACAACACAATATCAGTGCAAAACAATCGAATAATTTCAATTTATGAACACATCACAAATATCCGGAACAGGGTGATCCCTTATATCGGACTCTCCACCTCAACTTAATTAAATAAACTGTCAGGTTTCAGTATAATCTTTTGTCATTGTGGCCTCCTCGACAATTAAGAAAGTTATTAACCAAAATTTCTCCTAATATACTAGTGGATTATCTTTCTGTCTGTTAACAACTTACGATGCATCATTGAGATTTTTCTCATTATAATTGCCGAAAAGCTTTTAAAAATAAACAGTAATGAAAATTGACTCATGTAAAATCTCGATCACTATGTTAAGGTGCTTCTTTACCCGTTTTTTGTAACCAATGTACGATAATGTTGACTTCATATTAAAGAGTGATTCCGTTACTACCAGTGACTTTATCCATACTGTTCCCCAGTATCTTACTAAGGTTACAAATGAAGGTCAAAACGAATACGGCCCCTGGATAAGTGGTTATCTTGACAATTTAAGTGTAACGTATCTCAGAAAGTTATGTTAAAATAAATAATGGCTCCCTATGTAAATATTACTTTGGAAATAATTTTCAAACTCTAAGAAGAAAGGATGCTCAAATAGCAATTGAAGACATTAGCGATAGGTTATGCTTGCCTTTTCATCGGGCCATTATTACCAGGATTGATTTTGCGGCTAATTTGAAAATGGATTTTCCTGTAGAGGTATACTATCCGTATTTGGGAGATACAAGATACTATAAACGGTTAGAACAAAATAATGGTTTGTATTATAAAATCTTAAAGCGCATTCTAGTTTTTTACGGAAAAATTCATGAGCAAAAAGCCAAGAAAGAGCCTATACCATTGGAATATTTAAATAGCAACCTTCTACGCTATGAGATAAGATTCCTTCAAAGACTCCCAAGCCAATTAAAGCAATCAGAGATTACAGCAGAGCTACTTTATGACAAAGTATTTTATCATAATCTTGTTCATAGATGGCTAGAAGAGTACCAAAACATTCCAAAAATTCAGTTAAAACTTACAAGTATGCATCCTACAGGTAGTAAAATCATCCTATCCGAGTCTTTCGCCAAGTATGGTCTTGAGGAGATAGGGCAAAGTACAGTCTTAAAAATGATTAAGGAATGGTATATCAAAGGCCATATAACCAAGAAGCAAGCTTATGGTCACAGAAGCTTAATAAAAAAGCTAAGTGTTTCTTCCAATATAGTGTGTGACAATAGCCTGATTGAGGAGCTTTCAAGTAAAATAGAGGGTGCAGCAGACTTTTCTTAGACAAGCAATATACTGCTCCACGTTTTCTGACAATCTTCAGTTCAAGTAAAGTATCACTCATTTTAAAGATTCTCTTACCACTAGTTTCCTATGTTTTTCAAGTGATTCTCTGACTGTTACATTATGTTTTCATGATTAAAGAATTATCTAATAACATAGGTATTTCTATTAAAACAAAAGTATCTATCAAGCATAAAAAAGGCACCTATGACGGCACCTGTAAAAATAAACCCCCATAATTACTTAATTATGAGGGTTTTATTATTAAACGTTGTAGCCCCACTAGGAATCGAACCTAAATTTCAGGTTTAGGAAACCCGCGTTCTATCCATTGAACTATAGGGCCGCAATTGCAGGCGCAAATGTAAATCTTTTTTCGGGCTTTTCAAAAAATCAGCAGCCTCCGGCAGCCTTCTTCTTTGCTTTTGAAGCTACAGGTGGTTTTTTCACCCCCGATGCCGGTGCAGCAGCCCTCCGCTGTTACAATGCTCCCTCCACCCAGTGCAGCCGCGGCGCTCTTGCGGAAGTCATACCTCGCAAACTCTTCATTGGGACTCGTCTGGGCAGGCTCGGTCGCTGAAAGCACATTGCTGAACCAGTAGTTCAGCCCGCCCTCAAGCACAAAATTGTTCTCATACCCCAGCTGTCTTGTGATCATCCATGCCTGGTTCGCAAAAACCGCTCCGTTTGAATAAAAGATATTAGTGCGTGCATCCTGGTTGAGCAGATCGACATATTCATCTGCCAGCAGGTTGCTGAGCGGAATGTTTATTGCCCCCGGAAGACTGAATGCTGCAAACTCCTCAGGTGTGCGCACATCGATGAGCTGCAACGAAGGATCTTTCTGAACCAGCATATCGGCAACCACATCCGGTGATATGAACTGAACTCCGGCTCCTGCTTCCTGCAGCAGCTCATCGGCAGTAAGCCTGAAATGACGAGTCTTGTCTGCCGGTACGGCAGCAAGGATGATCCCCATCGGGATGAATATCAGCGCAAGTAATTTTAAAGGCTTCATTGTATCGTGCTTTATATTGTTAGTATTCAGGTCTCGGCCATTTTTTCTCTGCCCACTCAGCCACATAAAACATGCCAATAGCTGCAAGAATCAGCATCAGTCCGAACAATCCGTCTGAAAGACCCAGCGAATCGCTGACCTTAGGCTCTCCAAGGTATTTTGCCATAAAGAGTTTCTCCCACAGTCCGTAAGTAAATGCGAATCCGTAGACGCCGATGAACAGTCCGCCGATAAATACAATGGCGTCAATCTTGCCAATTGCTGCGCCGCAGAAGCTTGTACCCGGGCAGAAGCCGCCCATTATGAATCCTGCACCCATAATGACTCCGCCAACTATTGCAGAGGTCAGGTAAGTAGGATTAACATATACTAGGTCAAGGTCTATCCAGCCGAAGAGACTCATCAGGAGTAAACCCAGCATACAGGTGATGGCTCCAGTGAAGAATACCTTGAGTACCACGGTGTCATAACCGTAGAAGATGCCGGCCAGCTTGCGGCTCGACGAGAAGCCGGAGCTCTCGAGTACGAACCCGAAGCCAATGCCGATGAAGAATGCAAGGAGAAAATTTGTGTTCTCCGATATAAGTTCATATGGTGCTAACGGTCCCATTTTGTTTCTCCTTTATTTTAAATCCAGTTTCTCCTGAAAAAATATGCAAGTGCGAAGGCAGTGCCGAATATTGCCATCATTGTGATGAAGCCTCCGAGTGAAAGCACCGCCATTCCGCTGAGCGCCGAGCCGCTTGTACATCCCCTGCCGAGCTGGGATCCCAGCCCGAACAGTGTTCCTCCTGCGAGGGCGAAGACAAGTCTGCGCCGCGATGTTATTTTCGGTGAATGCTCTACCTTAAGCTTCAGCCTGCCAGCAAGTGCTCCCGAAAGAAATCCTCCCACCAGGACGCCCAGCATTTCGAACACAAGCCACGATCTCATCGGGCTGCCTGTGTGCGACTGCGCGTACTCCGCCATGAAAGGCATTGTATTTACAGCGTCCTTGTCAACCGCTTGAATTGTTGTTGCAACAACGCTCTTTACAGCGCCGCTGGCACCCAGTCCCCTGCCCGAGACAAAGTTGGCGGCAAGTAGCACCAGGCCCAGAAGTACACCGCCCACATAAGGGTTCAGGTATCTTCTGCTTCTTTCAGTTTTTGAATTATCGCTCATATAGTTATCAGGTTATTGTGATCAGTATAGCCACCGGCTCACCTGGCCGGCAAAAACAAAGACAAAGCGGAACATGAGGCTGCCGAAAAGCACCATCACGCCAGGCAGCAATGCGGGAATATGATATCCGCGCAGTTCCATCAGGTCGAGGGCAGCAGGCACGACTATTCCCAGGAAAACAACGAAAATCCAGAATGCCATCGTATACTGGCCACCCAGGAAGAGCTCCGCCGCATCTATCTGGACCTGGGTTGATGCCATGAATCCCATGAACATGTGAACAATCAGGAAGAGTTCAACGCCGAGGATGACAAGGTCAATCTTTGTGAACAGAAGCCTCTCCTTCGGATTTTTGGACATCAGCACTATGGAGGCAGCGCCTGCAGATAGTCCGGAGGCAAGGAACAGAGGCCCCAGTACCGAAGTGTTCCAAAGTGGTCTTGCATTAAATGCTGAAAGCAGAATGCCGGTATATATCCCGGTGATCACCGCATAAATAAGTATCACCCAGGCCAGTGCTTTCTTATACTTATTGAAGAAGGTCTCTATTTCCCTTATCCACTGATATTTCCAGTCCCATTTGGGAAAAATGTCCCTGATATGAAGTGCAGACCATATCACCGAAGCTGCTGTAATGACAAGCAGTGTCCAGGCTCCCCATGACATGGGCGACTGAAGTCTGATAGTTGTATAAAGTTGCCAGAAATAGGCTTTATGACGCAGGTCGAAAAAGAGGGCTGCAAGTCCTACTATCAGCAGGAAGGGTGCAATGAAAGGCACTTTTCTGACAGCGGTGGGATACTCTTTTTCCTTGCCCATAATGTAATAGAGGGCTGCAAAGAACAGTATGCCGGCAGCAAGTCCGCCAAGGAACAGGTACAGGGGGATAGGCCAGTGCCAGATATGAAGGTGCGGATCAACCGCCAGGTTGTTTCTTCCGCTTATAATAAGTTCTTCATTCATCTTCTTGTCAGATTAGGAAATACAACTGAGGTTTCGTCCCTGCCTCAGGGATGAGGGTCTTGCTCTTCCGCTTCTTCAGGATCACGCTGACATCGCTGTTCGGGTCGTCAAGATCGCCGAAGTACATACACTTCGTGGGACAGACAGCCACGCATGCCGGCTTCATTCCCTCCTTCACCCTGTGAATACAGAATGTGCACTTGTCGACGTATCCATTTGGATGAGGATACCTGGCGTCATAGGGGCAGGAAGCTATGCAGGCTCCGCAGCCAATGCATTTATTGGGTTTTACAAGCACAATACCGCCATCGGCAATATGACTTGCACCAGTCGGGCAGCAACGTACGCACGGGGCGTTTTCACAGTGGTTGCATCTTTCTGATCTTAGCTCTATCTCAAGCTGCGGGTAGGTCCCGTCCATGACTTCAACCACCCAGTCGCGGCAGTAGCCAATTGGAACATTATTCTCGGTCTGGCATGCCACGACACAGTCGCTGCATCCCACACATTTCTTCGTATCGACAGCCATTGCGTATCTCATGATGCCACCTCCTCTGCCTTAAGATCTGTGATGAATGTCACGAAATTGCCTCTCATGCCTGTTCCTCCCATTATAGGATCAACTAGCACTTTTGTGATCAGATTTGTATCACTGGCTCCTTTTCCGTAGCATCGCCGCAGCTTCTTCTGGTCATGTCCGAAACCATGGACCATATATACAGAATCCCAGCGTATGCGTTCCGTGACCCTTACCTTTATCGGAAACTCAGAGCGCTTGCCGTCCTGGTTTTCAAGATGGACATACTGGCCGTTTTCAAGGCTCCATTCTTTTGCCACCCTGGGGTTAACCCACAGATGTGTTCTCATCCATAAGATCAGTCAGGTTTGGGTTATTTGATGTGCGACTGAATGTATGCATGGGTGCCCTTCCATAGTTAAGTCGATAGTAGCCTTCCGGGGGCTCCTCGTGCTTAGTGTATTTAGGCATCGGGTCAAATCCCTCCTGTTCGAGCATTGTGGAATAAAGTTCGATCTTGCCCGTATTTGTATAGAATTCGACCTGCTCACCCGGAGCAAAGAAGAGGTCTTCCGCAGTGCGGTCAAAGGTTCTGACTCCCACGCGCTGCATCTCTTCGAGGCTGGAGCCAACCTGTTTGAGTTGCCAGTCAAGATAATCTTCTATTTTCTCAAACGGGAAATATTCAATAACCCCCAGCTTTTTGGCAAGCTCCCTGGCCATCCAGTAGGCCGGCTTTGTATTGTTGGCAGGTTCGGCTGCCGGCATCCTCAGGGCGATCTGCGGTTTGCGGTGCTGCACCGCCCTGAGATCATCATAACGTTCCAGATACGTACATTCCGGAAGGACGACATCAGCATAGCCAGTGATCTCCATCGGCATTGTGTCAACAACCACCAGCAGATCAAGGTCATCAATGGCTCTCAGTGTATTGGCCTGGTTTGGCAGTGTTTCAATCAGGTTTGTACCGTTTACTATCCAGCCCTTGAACTGACAGTTGCGGCTGGGGTCAGGGACAGTGGCATCACATACGCCGTTCGCCAGAACCACGTCAGCCAGTTTGTAAAGGTCAGGAAACTCCTGCCTCCAGGTTCTTTTTGGCGTCGGGAATGCCGGGTGCGGTGCTTCGGGCAGCTCAAATGTCTCAGGACGGTAGAATCCGCCTCTGCGACCCCAGGAGCCAAGCAGGGCATTCAGGATAGCTACTGCCCTCATTCTCTGGGTGTCATCACCGTACCAGACCACATGTCGTCCGGGATGCACAATTACTGCAGGAGCTGCATTTGCCATTTCACGGGCTGTCTCACGTATTACCGTCGGATCAATTGTTGTAATACCGTAAGCCCACTCGGGAGTCATTGTTTTGACATGCTCCTTCAGATATTCAAAGCCGTATGTGTATTGCTCAACATATGCCTTATCATACAGTTCTTCGGTTATAATAACATTCATCCAGGCAAGCAGTAGAGCCATGTCCGTTGCCGGTTTGATTGGAAGCCAGTATTTTGACTTTCCGGCGGCAGTGGAGAAGCGCGGATCAACTGTAATGATTGTCGCTCCCTTGTCTATTGCATCAGACATCTCCTGCACCTGACCGTTATGCATATTCTCACCAAGATGGCTGCCTATAAGCACCAGGCATTTTGTGTCACGGATATCAATACGTTCAGGGCTGTCAAGGGTCTCCCCAAAGGTTGTCTGGAAAGCAACTTCCCGGGGTCCACGGCATTGCGCATAGGAAGGTGCGGCAATGTGCGGAGAGCCCAGTGCCTTCAGCAGGGTTGAGAAATATTTTCCGCCTGATCCGTGGGTAAAAAGAGCAATGCATTCGGGGCCGTGCTCTGCTGAAATCTTTTTGATCTTTTCAGTGATATAATCAAACGCTTCATCCCAGGTAGCCTCCCTGAAACTCTGCTTGCCACGCTCTTCGGTGCGTATCAGCGGAGTCTTTAAACGGTCTTCGTCATAATACATCCCCACGCCGCCGGTACCGCGCGGACAAAGCCTTCCGTTACAGTTAAAATCCTCATCGTTGCCGGTGATCTTCTTGATAGCCCCCTTTTCGTCCTTGTAGACCCATCCGGCGCACTTCCAGAAACAGATCTCACAATAGGTGGGGGTGCGGGCCGTGAGAGCCGCCCTTGTGGCTTTCTGACCATCAGTCAGTTCAGTGGCAAAGAGTTTAATGCCGGCTACTCCGGCTAAAACTGCACCTGCCCCCATCGCTGATATCCTGATGAACTGTCTGCGTGTTGCCATTTATATACTTGATTTTCTGCGTTTTAATAATATATCGAAATATCTATATATTACAGTATGTAGACCTGCGAAAGTACTGTTTTTTTATTCACAATAAAATATCTGTGATATTTATCATTATGAACTTATGTTCATAATATATATCTTTGTTCTCTTAAATGTAGTAATTATTTCACTCCGGTTATAACAGATGGCAAGGCCCAGAAGGAAGAGGTGCGTTTCAGGAATGCCTGAAATGGAAGGGTTCAAGCCGTTCGGTATTCCCCTCAGGGAGTTGTCTTACGTGACACTTCTGTACGAGGAATATGAAGCAATTAAGCTGTGCGACTATCTTGACATGAAGCAGGAAGAGGCCGCCGGAAAGATGGGTGTTTCGCGTCCCACCCTCACCCGGATTTATGATAAAGCACGAAAAACAGTGGCCACGGCTTTTGCCGAGGGTAAGGCGATACTTATCGAGGGTGGCGATTACAGGACTGAGGGGCCACAGCGAAGTTGTCTTCATTGCAGGAGGGAAGTATCGCTTGAAGGAAACAGGGAAAAATGTGACCGGTGTGATTCCGGTCAGTCAACTGATATAAACAATTAAATTAAAAAGATGAAAATTGCACTTCCTACAAGGGGAAACCTGATCGACGACCATTTCGGTCATTGCGAAAACTATACAGTATTCACAATAGATGAAAATGACCAGATAGCCGGTAAAGAAATAATTCCATCTGTTACCGGTTGCGGATGCAAATCAGGAATCGCAGCCGTGCTCAAAGAAAAGGGTGTAGAGATAATGCTTGCCGGAAATATGGGCGACGGTGCATTAAATGTACTTAAGGGACATGACATTGCTGTTTTCCGTGGGTGCCGCGGAGATGTGACTGATGTTACGATGTCATTCCTGAGGGGTGAGCTGAATGATTCCGGCGAGTCATGCGGGCATCATCACGGTGGCCATGACCACGGAAGTAAACAGGCTGGTGGATGCCAGGGAGATAACAGTCATGGCGGTCACGGCCACGGCGGCGGCGGCGGACATCACGGCAACAGCTGAGGCTGTCAGCCTCAGACCAGCTTCCTGTACTTGATCCTTACAGGGCCGGCATTGCCGGTGCGTTTGCGGAAGTTCTCGTCGTATTCCGAAAAATCTCCCTCGAACCAGACCACCTTAGAGTCTCCCTCGAAGGCGAGGATATGTGTCGCCACGCGGTCAAGGAACCAGCGGTCATGTGATATTATTACCGCACAGCCGGCAAAGTTTTCGAGTCCTTCTTCAAGAGCGCGCAATGTATTGACATCTATGTCGTTGGTGGGCTCATCAAGGAGCAGCACGTTGGCCCCGCTTTTCAGTGTGAGGGCCAGGTGAAGGCGGTTGCGCTCTCCCCCTGACAGCACGGCACATTTCTTTTCCTGGTCGGCTCCCGTGAAATTAAACCGTGCGGAATAGGCCCTGGCGTTGACAGGCCTGTTGCCTACAATCACCTCGTCCATCCCGCCTGAAATGACCTCATATACGCTTTTCTTCGGATCGATGTCTGCATGTGCCTGGTCGACATATCCGAGAGTCACTGTCTCTCCCACCTCAAAAGTTCCCTTGTCCACCTTTTCCTGCCCCATTATCATCCTGAAAAGAGTCGTTTTGCCGGCGCCGTTGGGTCCTATCACTCCTACAATGCCGTTAGGCGGCAGGTTGAACTCCAGGTTATCGAATAGCAGCTTGTCACCGAAGGCTTTCGAAACATCCTTCGCCCTTATCACCTTATCACCCAGCCTCGGTCCGTTTGGAATGAAAATTTCAAGCTTTTCCTCCTTCTGCTTAACATCCTGGTTCATCAGATTCTCATAGGCACTGAGGCGTGCCTTGGATTTCGCGTGCCTGGCCTTGGGCGACATGCGCACCCATTCAAGTTCGTGTTCGAGGGTCTTGCGGCGTTTTAAATTTCCTTTTTCCTCTAGTTCCAGTCGCTTTGACTTCTGCTCAAGCCACGAGGTGTAATTGCCTTTCCAGGGAATTCCTTCGCCCCTGTCGAGCTCAAGAATCCATCCTGCAACGTTGTCAAGAAAATACCTGTCGTGGGTTATGCATATCACGGTGCCCTTGTATTGCCTCAGATGTGTCTCGAGCCACTGGATGCTCTCGGCATCAAGGTGGTTGGTAGGCTCATCGAGCAGCAGCACGTCCGGCTCAAGCAGAAGAAGCCGGCAGAGGGCTACCCTGCGGCGTTCTCCCCCTGAAAGTATATTCACCGGGGAGGATGGATCGGGACAACGCAGGGCGTCCATCGCGCGTTCAAGCTTATAGTCGAGATTCCAGCCGTCAAGTGCATCGATCTTTTCCTGCAGTTCGGCCTGCCGTGTCATGAGTTTTTCCATGGCATCAGGATTCTCATATACTTCGGGTTCCCCGAACCGCAGGTTGATCTCCTCGAACTCCTTCAGTGCCGCAACTACTATGGCAGCGCCTTCCTCTACGATCTCCCTCACGGTGCGGGTCTCATCCATCAGCGGATCCTGCGCGAGATGACCGACAGAATACCCCGGAGAAAACACCACTTCGCCCTGGTATTCCTTTTCAATGCCGGCAATTATCTTCAGCAGGGTGGATTTACCAGAGCCGTTAAGTCCGATGATGCCGATCTTGGCACCGAGGAAAAACGAAAGCGATATGTCTTTGATTACCTGTTTGTGAGGCGGGTAGCTCTTGTTTACCCGGAACATTGAAAAAATGATCTTCTTGTCGTCAGCCATAACCTGAATTGTTGCTGACGGCAAAAATAATCATTTAAACAGTTGTAAAAAGCGGAAAATTTACTGGACGGCCGGCGTTTCCCTGCATCCTTTTTCAAAAAGTGATACAGTCTCTGGTTGTACAAGGACCCAGATAATGTAAACACCCTTGAGAGTACCAATAGGAATGTTAAGCAGGCCCAGGGCAGCCATCACAAGTGTCAGTATCCTGCCCCACGACTGACAGGTGAGCAGGCCTATGCCTCCGGCAACCATTGCTGCTCCGAAGAGACCGAGAATTGTTACAAGGGGTATCATGACTATGTCAAGTACCTTTACTGCGGTGGGGTCGTCAACAAACTGGTCGACAAAGCCGAAGGCAAAGACGATCACAAGTGCGCCCAGAATAAGCAGGGAGCCGAAGACTATCTGAATTATAGCGGCTACATTCACATGCTTCTTCATTCTGTTCTCTTCCATTCTGTTCTCTTCCATGATATTGGGTTTTAGGTATTGCTTGTTTCAGTTTAATGACTCCAATTTATTAAAAATGCTGCAATGTTGTGTTGTTTCTAATTTTATAACTTTGCCAAAATTCTGCTAAAGATGAAAAGAAAACTGTTGTATGCTGCAGGTTTTATACTAATGGCCTGTTCTTTACATTCTTGCGAGCTCCTTGGCGGTAGTTGCCAGACATGCCAGACGGTGTCATATGTAAACGGAAATCCTACCACTTATGGCGTTGAAGCACAATACTGTGACGATGAACTTCTTGCAATAAAAGCCATAGCACCAACAACCACCGGTGGTGTGACTACCAAGTGGGAGTGCTATTGATGATCCCCGTCTTTTCTTCGACCCCCGGTAATAATCTGTTTAAAAGTTGTTGTTAACAAGTTATCAGGCATTGTTGAAATTTGGAATAAAATTCCTTAATCTTGCTTGGTGACACTGTTACCTTTAACCCCCGGAGCCGGATCAAAATCCCCGGAACGGAAATAAAATATGCTGGATATTACAGGTAAAAGGATTGCGATTGTTGAAGACGACATAGCGTCCCTGAAATATTACGAAACCTTGCTCCGCGAAACCGGAGCTGCCGTTTCAATTTTCCGCAACGGAAGAGAATTCGTAGAAGCAATCACCACAGGTCATGCTGTTTTTGATTTGGTATTCATGGACTTTCTCGTCCCGCTTGTGAACGGCATCGACTGTACACGCGCATTCCGCCAGATAAACAGGTCAGCGCCGGTGATAGTCATTACGGCCTATTTTTCCGAACAGACCAAGAACGAAGCTTATATAGCAGGTTGTACGGAATATAACCTTAAGCCTATTTTTCCCGAGAAGATTTACACAATCCTCGAGAAATATCTTGCTCCCAGGCCTGCCTATCATCTGAACGACTGACAGGCAGGAGTTTCTTCCTGAATCTTACACTTTTTCCCTTACTGCCTCCCGCCAAGGAATCTTGTATGGAGGGCGGTCAGCTGCTGGTTGAGTTCCTCGGCCAGGGCAACTTCGCCGTTGTCATAGCACACCTGAAGCACCTGCGAGACTATCTGCAGTCCCTGTGCGATCTCCTGGTCGGCATAGGCGGCGATCGCCGGTCTCTGGTCAAGGAAATAGGCTGCACGCTCAAAATAGTATTCAGCAAGCTCCCTCGAAAGCTCTGCTCCCCTGGCGCTGTTCCCTGACTTGAACCACGCCGAGATCACATCTGAAAAATATATGTCAAATCCCAGCTTTGATACAGGGAACAGTGACATGCAGCTTTCAAGCACTTCAGTGGCCTTTTCCTTGTCTCCCGCTTCGGCAAGCGATGAGGCAAGCCGTGCATAGTTAAGCCTGGCCCTCACCACAGTGAGCGTCCGCCTCTGGTAATAATCGATATAAGTATCAGGATCACTTATGCCTCCCCAGACGAACTTTTTCATCATGTTTTCATACAGAATTGCATTGTCTGTACGGCCGTATTCAAACCAGCTTTTGTTTTCGCTCTTTATCGGCACCAGGCGGTAAGCCAGCCCGTCAAGCTGGAAATACTCCTCGAGACCGAGGGCATCGTCATGATAACCGGTGACAAAATATACCGGGCGTTTCCAGTTGTTGTTTGCCAGTATATCGAGTACAATAAGCTGGCTTTTCATGAGCCATGAGCCCTTCAGCTTTATGTCAATATAAGGAACAATCTTGTCTGCATCCTCAGGCTTTACAGTTCCGTTGGCAATGACTGCCGCTGAATCTACAGGGATCCGGACAGTACGTGTAGGTACATAGTATATGTCCTCACCGTATAACTGAAGCTTTGACACATCGCTGCCACTGTTGATGAACGCCATTACCTCCTTTGCCGTTGCCGGTTCTTTGACTCTCTCATATACAGCCACCTGGTTGTTCACTCCGTCATAGTACATCGACTTCGGAAGGCTGAGCGGAAGGGGTTCCGAGGTGTATGACTTAAGCTTCATCTGGTCAATGTACCAGTCGGTGTTCAGGAGCATAAGGTTACACACCCGAACATCGGTTCTCATACCTTCAACCTCCTGGGCGTACCATAGCGGGAAGGTGTCATTGTCACCATTTGTGAATAGTATAGCCTGTGGAGCACATGAATTCAGATAGTTAGATGCCACATCACGGGCCAGGTATCTCCCTGACCTGTCATGGTCATCCCAGTTCTCCGAAGCCATCAGTGCAGGCACGGCAGCCAGTGTCAGGGCTGCGGCAACCAGGGCAGCAGTCTTCTCCCCTGCGATCTTCCTGAAGAGCTCAAAAAGAGCAAGGACCCCCATTCCTATCCATATTGTAAAGGCATAGAACGAAGCGGCATAGGCATAGTCGCGCTCCCTTGGCTGGTTCGGGTACTGGTTGAGATATATCACGATTGCTATGCCTGTCATGACGAACACCAGAACCACGATCCACCAGTTACGGGTGTCACGATTGAAATGCCACAAGAAACCGGCCAGTCCAAGCAGCAAAGGAAGAAGAAAATAGGTGTTGCGCGACTTGTCATTCTTCATGTCTTCAGGCATATTGTCAACTGTACCAGTGCGCGGTTCATCGATGAATTTTATGCCGGTGATCCAGTTGCCGCTGATGGGGCCGCCGTAACTCTGAACATCGTTCTGTCTGCCGCTGAAGTTCCACATGAAGTACCTGAAATACATGAAGCCGAACTGGTATCCGAACATAAACTGCAGGTTCTGGCCGAAGGTGGGAACACGTAGAGTGGTGCTCTCCCCGCTCTGCGGATCGGCAACCTTAACCGGTTTGCCTCCGGTTCCGGCATAACTTTCATAAACCTTACGGTGTTCGGCCTGATCGCTCCACATCCGGGGAAAAAGAGTCATGAATCTTTTGTCATATTCCCTTACAGTTTCACGGTTGGTGACCTTGTATTCCCCGTCGATAGGGTTATATGTTGGTTTGCCTTCAGTGTAGTCTGTAACGGGAGCGTTATAGTAAGGGCCATAGAAGAGCGGACGCTGTCCGTACTGCTCACGGTTCAGGTAATATAACAGGGCAAACGGATTTGACGGATCATTCTCATTCATCGGTGTTTCAGCCGTGGATCTTATCACAATTGTGGCAAAAGAGGAATACCCGATGAGGATGACCATCAGCGATGTCATTATTGTATTGAGAACAGTTTTCCTGTTTGCGGCCATCCACCAGGTTCCGTAGATAATGGCAGCCAGAATTATTATGTTCACTGCCAGCGAACCCGTGAGAATCCACATGCCTGAAAGGAGAAGCGTGGCAGAGGAAAAGAGAAAGATGAGCCTGGCATTGTCGTGTGTATAACTGTACCATACTGACAGCAGCAGCATCGCAACAAGGACCAGGAGATGGACATACATTCCGCTGTTGAAGGGCATTCCGATACCGTTGACAAAGAAGAGCTCGAACTTCGAGGTTACAGTAAAAATACCCGGTATAATCCCGTACATTATTATCACAAGAAGGACGAGTGACAGGACAATTGAAACTGTAAATCCCTTCCATGAGAACTCATACTTGCGGAAATAGTATATGAACACAATTGCCGGAATTGCAAGCAGGTTAAGGAGATGGACACCTATCGAAAGGCCCATCATCAGGGCTATAAGGATTATCCACCTGTCAGCATGAGGTTTGTCTGCAGCATCTTCCCATTTCAACATCGCCCAGAAGACGACTGCCGTGAAGAGTGAGGAGGTTGCGTACACTTCTCCTTCGACGGCAGAAAACCAGAATGTGTCTGAAAAAGCATATGAAAGAGCCCCGGTAAGTCCGGCTCCCAGCACTGCAATGATTCTGCCAGGGGTAAAATCAGTTTCATTTTTCATGAAAATCCTGCGGGCAAGATGGGTGACTGTCCAGAAAAGGAACATGATTGTAAGAGCACTTGCAAGCCCTGACATGGCATTTATCATCATTGCCACCTTCGAGACATCACCTCCGGCAAAATTTGCAAAGAAGCGGGCAAGAATCATGAAGAAGGGGGCCCCGGGAGGATGACCTACCTCGAGTTTGAATGAGGAGGCTATGAACTCCCCGCAGTCCCACAGGCTTGTAGTCGGTTCAATTGTCATCAGGTAAGTGACGGCTGCAATAATGAATACAAGCCATCCCAGAATGTTTTCCCAAAGCCTGAATTTATTTGTCATATCTTCTTGTTTTCCAGTACTGATTCAAGGCACGAAAATAATAAGATTTTGGTCAGCGGCCCTGCATATCAGCCAATTTTGGTATTTTTGGCCAAATACCCCCTTATGAACAAAGGTTTTACTGCGATACTTATATGTTTGCTGTTCTGCTCATTAGCCCTGAGAGCCCAGTATTATGACACCGGCCAGGATCCGGCCAGGCTTAAATGGGAACAGATCCGTACTTCTCATTTCCGTGTGATCTATCCGGTGAGCTTCGCTGCTGAGGCAGAGAGGTATGCAAAGATCCTTGAAGAATCATACCTGAAGGTTTCAACACTATACCCTGAAGCAAGAACAGATATTCCGGTCATTCTCCACAACTATTCAATGCAGTCGAACGGATATGTGAGCTGGGCTCCGCGGCGGATGGAGCTCTTCCCTCTTCCCGGGCAGGACAATCTGCCGATGGACCCTGCAGTGCAGCTTGCAATTCACGAGGCTACCCATGTAGCCCAGCTTTCATCACTCAACAACGGGTTCAGCAGGGTCATGTCAGTCATTGCAGGAGAACAGATTGTGGGGCTTAATGCCCTTATGATTCCGCAGTGGGCATTCGAAGGTGATGCTGTCTATGCAGAGACAGCCTTTACTGCCTCAGGGCGCGGAAGGAGCAATGCCTTCATGCAGGATGCCAGGGCGCTCGTACTTGGTGAGCAGGGAATGTACGGTTACGATAAAATGCTTTCCGGATCTTACCAGGATTATACCCCAAACCATTATGTCTTCGGCTACCTGATGATGAACCGGCTGAGAGGCAGGAGCCAGACAGCCTGGAGCGATGCTGTGAGAAATGTTTCGCGAAATTCAGTAACAATGAACCCTGTCAACCAGAGTCTTAAAAGAACAACAGGCCTGACAAAGAAGAGCCTCTACGATGTCACATTCGACTCGCTGCGGCAGGAGTGGCAAAACGATGCACGACCGGTACCTGAAGAATACGCCCGCCTGTTTCCTGACCGTAAGGATGAATATATTAACCATCTCCTGCCCCACAGGACAGAAGAGGGCAGAATAGTGTCAATCAGAACATCACTTTCGGATCCTTCAGCGTTTGTGATAACAGACGGGTCAACCGGCAGTGAACAGGTACTCACCACCACCGGATATATATATCCCTATATTTTTTCATATTCGGACAATTATATAGTATGGTCAGAACTGCACTCCGACCCGCAGATGGAGTAACCGCGATTACTCCGTAATAAAGAAAATGAGCATTACAGGAGGCCCTGTCACCCAGCTTACATTCAGGTCACGCTACGCCGCACCTGACATCTCCCCTGACGGAAGAACAATTGTTGCCGTTTCCACCACCCCGGAATTTGCATATTCACTCGTATTTATCGATGCTGAGACCGGTGAAAAGCTGATGGACCTCGCCATCCCCGGGAATACAATTATCCAGCGTCCGGCCTGGTCATCCGACGGCAGGGGGGTTACTGTTGTCACCCTCACTCCTGATGGAGAGGGCATAAGAACATATTACCCGACCGGTAAAAAATGGATAGTCAACAGGGCGGAGTCGCATACTGATATCATCCAGGCTGAGATTTACAGTGACACCCTCATATACCTTGCCCAGGGCGACGGTTCAGACAATATCTACAGGGTCGCACCTGACGGCACCGAAAGCCGTATCACCCAATCGCGATTCGGCATATCCGGTTTTTCCGTTTCGAACGATGAAATTCTCTTCTCTGATTACAGTGTAAACGGATTCAAGGTATCATCAGTAACTTCAGGTGCCACAGTAAATACCGGTGTATATCAGACTCTTAACGTCATACCCAAAGTGACAGAACCTGAGGCTGACACGAAGGAGATACCGGCTGCAGAGAGCATTATCCTGAAAAGCGGGCCTTACCGTAAAGCATTACATCTGTTCAATTTTCACAGCTGGCTTCCGGTTTATGCCGATATTGACGAGGTGCAGGCTGATCCCTCTTCCATAAAGCCGGGATTAACGCTGATGTCTCAGAATCATCTGAGCACCCTCTTCACAACCCTGGGATATGAATACAGCAACGGACAACATTTTCTCCACTCGCAGATCGAGTGGCGCGGCTGGTACCCGGTAATCGAGGCCGGGATAACATACGGCGGTGAGCAGTCAGTGTCAAAACCTTCAGGTATTACACTGCAACCTTCTGACAGAGGTCCTGATATGAATTTAAATACAAGCATATACCTCCCACTCTATTTTTCATACGGCAAATTCAGACAGCTGTTTATGCCTGCCATCTACATGAATTATCGAAACAGGTTTGTATATATAAATGATAGCAATGCATTTGATGAAGGGAATGTGCTGCTTACGGGCCGCCTGTATTTTTCAAATATCTTCAGGACTGCATACCGTGATATTTATCCGCGGTGGGGACAGGTTATCGATCTCAGGCTGACATCTGCACCATGGGACCGGGATATTTACAGTTCACTTAAATATGTAAGGGGAACTCTGTATCTTCCGGGTCTGGCACGGAACCATGGTCTCATGCTCAGGGCGGGTTACGAAGATCAGTCTCCATCCGGAATCCTGCTTCATTTCAACCGCAATCCTTATCCGCGCGGCTATCACAGTCTCCTTTCCGAAAAGCTGTTCAGCTTTTCAGCAGACTATACTATGCCGCTCTTTTATCCCGACCTGGCAGCAGGCAGTATCTTTTACCTGAAACGTATCAGGGGGTCGCTCTTCTTTGACGGAGCTACGGGTACAGGCACACTTGAATACGCAAATAACAATGAGTTTACAGAAGGCTCAACTGATTTCGGTTCATTCGGCGGCGAGCTGCTTGCCGATTTCTATCTGCTCAGATTTCCGTTCGAGATAAGTGGCGGAGTTAGCGGGGGTTACATTCCGGCACAGCAAAAAGCATTTGTAGAAGGGGTGCTCTCAGTGAATATTTACGGCACCGTCCTGGGCAGAAAGCGCTGACGCATATTCCTTTATCATCTGCCATGCGTTAAGCACATGCTGCTCAGAGACTGTAGTCTGGGCAGTGACAATCCTCAACACATACCTGCCTCCCAGTGAGGTATGTGTCAGGTATATCTTTCCGCTGTCATTGAGAGCATGGTTGATCCTCTCATTAAGCACATCAGCCTGATCATCAGTGATACCGTCGGGCCTGAACCTGAAACATACCGTATTGAGTGTCACCGGCGCCATCAGCTCAAAGTCGTTTTCAGCTTCAATCAGTTTTGCCAGCATATGTGCAAGCCTGATGTGTTCCCTGACCGTTTCCTGCAGTTTCTCCACGCCGTAGCTCCTGATCACAGCCCAGAGCTTCAGAGCCCTGAAACGCCTCCCCAGGGGTATTCCCCAGTCACGGTAATCGTTTACCTGTCCCCTGGTTCTCGTTTTCAGGTATTCCGGAAGGATTTCGAAGGTACGGATCAGGGTGGCCGCATCGCGTACAAAATATACCGAGCAGTCGAAGTTTGTAAACATCCACTTGTGGGGATTGAACACGAAGCTGTCTGCATAACCGATGCCTTCGATCATCCATCTCATCTCGGGCAGGATGAGGGCCGTGCCCCCGAGCGCTGCATCAACATGAAGCCATATGCCATATTCACGGCATATTTTCCCCATCTCGGTCAGCGAATCGACAGCAGTGACACCGGTGGTCCCGATTGTTGCAACGGCACAGCAGGGAGTGTATCCGGCAGAAATATCCTTTTCAATTGCCACTCTAAGAGCTTCGGTGTCAATTGAATAATCTGCTCTGCGTTGCAATTTTCACAAGGTTTTTTCTTCCCAGTCCTGCCACACCCATCCCCTTTTCCACTGAAGAGTGCGTCTGGTTTGAGCAATATACGCGAAGCCTCTTTTCACCTGACAGCCCGTCTGCATTCGAGGTGAACCCGGTGATCTTTTCACGGGCGGTGATCAGCGCAGCAAGGGTTGCCGAGGAAGCGCTGTCCTGTATTACGCCTTCGAAATATGACGGAAGCCCGGTCATTTCCCGAAGCCATTCTGTCATTCGTTCCTCGAGCTCAGCGGCGGCCGGGGAGGTCTCCCAGATCATGCACTGAGATGCAAGTGCCGCTGTAAGCATCTCGGCAAGCACGGAAGGAGGACTGCTGTTTGCGGGAAAATATGCGAAGAAATTAGGACTCTGCCAGTGGGTGATGCCCGGCATTATGATCTCATCGAAGTCCTTCAGAAAGCTGTCGAATGACTCGCTTCCGGATGGCGGCAACAGCGGAAGCTGCGATATTATATCACCGGGTGAAACACGTGATTTGACCGGGTACTTTTCAATTTCCTCATAGTACCGGGCAATCCACTCTACTATCTCATGACCATATTTCCGGAACCCGTCGGTATCCATCTTCTCAGCCCTGTACCACCGAATCTGCAAGAAGGATGATCCTGTTCTTTTTCACCTCTATGACACCCCCGGTTATCTCATACGTGACCTCGTTGCCCTGATCGTCTGAGATGTAAACCGTTCCTTTTTCAAGAGTCGAAATAATGGGTGCATGATCCTTCAGCACCTGGAAGGAGCCCTTGGTTCCCGGAACTCTTACCGAGCGTATCTCTCCGGAATATACTTTACTGTCCGGTGTTACTATTTCTATCTTCATCTGGGGTCAGGTTCTCTTTATATTACCTGTTCTCGGCCAGAAGCTTTTCACCCTTCTCTATGGCCTCATCAATTGTGCCTACGAATAGGAATGCTGCCTCGGGATACTGGTCTACTGCCCCGTCGATTATCATGTTGAAGCCTCTTATTGTGTCCTCAATTGAAACCAGTTTGCCGGGGATGTTTGTGAACTGTTCTGCGACGTGGAACGGCTGCGAGAGGAATCTCTGCACCCTGCGTGCCCGGTGAACCGCCAGCTTGTCTTCCTCGGACAGTTCGTCCATTCCGAGAATTGCAATTATATCCTGAAGTTCATTGTAGCGCTGAAGGATTTCTTTTACCCTCTGGGCACAGTTGTAATGCTCTTCGCCAACTATCTCGGCGGTAAGAATCCGCGAGGTCGAGTCAAGAGGGTCAACTGCCGGATATATTCCAAGCTCTGATATCTTACGGCTAAGCACCGTGGTGGCATCAAGGTGTGCAAATGTAGTTGCAGGCGCCGGGTCAGTAAGGTCATCAGCAGGTACATAGACCGCCTGAACTGAAGTGATTGATCCGTTGCGTGTGGAGGTTATTCTCTCCTGCATCACACCCATTTCCGTTGCCAGTGTAGGCTGGTATCCAACGGCTGAGGGCATACGCCCCAGCAGGGCAGAGACTTCCGATCCTGCCTGTGTAAAGCGGAATACATTGTCCATGAAGAAGAGTATGTCCCTGCCTGATCCTTCACCTTCGCCGTCACGGAAGTACTCAGCCACGGATAATCCTGAGAGGGCTACCCGTGCACGGGCTCCGGGGGGCTCGTTCATCTGGCCGAATACAAGCGCCAGCTTTGACTCCTTCAGACCCTCGTGGTCAACGAGGCTCAGGTCCCATCCTCCCTTTTCCATATCTTCCATAAACGCCTTGCCGTAGGATATAACATTGGCTTCAAGCATTTCCCGAAGAAGGTCATTGCCTTCCCTTGTCCGCTCACCCACGCCGGCAAAAACAGAGAGGCCTGAGTATGCTTTGGCGATGTTGTTTATGAGCTCCAGGATCACCACCGTCTTGCCTACGCCGGCACCGCCGAAGAGACCGATTTTTCCGCCTTTGGAATAGGGCTCGATGAGGTCAATGACCTTAATACCGGTATAGAGAATCTGCTTTTCCGTGGAGAGATCTTCATACCGCGGTGGTTTCCTGTGAATAGGATATCCGCCCTTTTTGTCAAGCGGGCCAAGTCCGTCGATAGGCTCACCCGTCACATTCATGAGGCGTCCCTTTACCTGATCACCCACCGGCATTATTATCGGCAGCCCGGTTGCCACAACTTCCATTCCCCTCCGAAGTCCGTCAGTGGAGTCCATTGCAACGGCCCTTACAGTCTTTTCGCCGATATGCTGCTGGCACTCGACTACAAGTATACTTCCGTCATCACGCTTAATTTCAAGGGCATCAAGGACATTTGGCATATCCGTGCCGGTTGTGTCAAATGTAACATCGACCACCGGTCCGATAATCTGGCTGATAAATCCAATTTTCTTAGGCATTTCTCTTGCTTAATGTAATATTATTCTTTTCGTCTCGACGACCGTAATCTCTGTTTACCTCTCTCTGCCGATAAGGCCAACGGTTGTCTGTTTAAGTTCATTTTTTCTTTCAGGCTTGACACTGACGGCATCCAGTGATTCAAAAGCCCTGTTTATATATTCATATGCCAGGTTTTCGGAATTAAGCTGAATCTGAAGCTCGTCATAAATGGCTTTTACAGCCTCCACCTTCTTTTCCGGATCAAACTTTTTCATTTCAAGGTGCATCCTGAGGTTACGCAGTGTCTCCCCGCCAGCCAGCTCAAGGGCTTTGACAAGGAGGTATGTCTTTTTATTCGACACAATATCGCTTCCCGTCTTCTTCCCGAACATCTTGGTGTCACCGTATGTGTCGAGGAGGTCATCCTGTATCTGGAAGGCTATTCCCAGGCACCTGCCGAACTCATAAAGAAGGTCCTGGTCCCTGTCGGATGCCCCTCCTATAATTGCTCCGGTCTTCAGGGAGGCTGCAATCAGGACTGCTGTTTTCAGTTCTATCATCCTGAGATATTCAGCTTCTGATACGACAGATTTCTTCTCGAAGTCGATGTCAAGCTGCTGGCCGATGCAAACGTCAATGGCGGTTTTGTTGAAAAGGCGAAGCACTTTGGCAAGTACCCTGTCAGGAGCCTGCCCGATGCATTCCGATGCAATAAAAGCCATGACATCGCCGGACAGAAGAGCCTGGGTTTCACCCCATTTTGCATGTACTGTGGGTGATCCTCTCCGGATTTCAGCTTTGTCGATTATGTCATCATGCACAAGGGTGAAATTGTGAAACACTTCGATCCCTACAGCCGGCATTACGGCATCGTCTATCTGGTCTGCGAAGAGATTGCATGACAGGAGGCACATTACCGGCCTCAGTCGTTTCCCGCTGAGTGACAGGATATACCTCACCGGGGCATACAGTCTTTCACCCTCGGGTGATGACTTGATTGTTCCGATGGCCTTGTCCGATATTTCTCTCAGGTATTCGCTTGTAAGCATCTTTTTTCTTTATCTGTTATCCCTTCAGCGCTTCCGCCCCGCTCACAACCTCAAGCAGCTGGTTTGTAATTGATGCCTGCCTGGCCTTATTGTACTGAAGGGTAAGATCCCGGATAAGGTCAGTGGCGTTATCTGTTGCCTGGTGCATTGCAGTCATACGGGCGCCGTGCTCGGCTACGAAAGAATCGAGTATAGCTTTGTAGAACTGGATGCGAAGCGACTTCGGAATCAGTTCTTCAACTATCTGTACCTGGTCAGGCTCGTAAATGTAATCTGTGGGAGTCACTGCCACCTTTTCCGAACCTTCAGCGGTAACAGGCAGGAAGACCTCATCAGTCAGCCGCTGAACAGCCGCATTCTTAAACTGATTGTATACTATTTCGATCTGATCGAATTCCTTCGATGTATAGAGATTCGTGAGTTTGTCGGCAATGACGGAGGCATTGGTGAAGGTAAGATTTTGGAAAAGGTCATTGTGTTCCTCAAGGATATTGCATTTCATTTTTTTCAGAACATCAAATCCCTTCTTACCTACCGGCATGAACAAGAGGTCACCCCTACCCATCTGAACGGAGTATTTCTCAGTCATTATCCTTTTGGTCTCCCTGATGACGTTGGCGTTGAATCCTCCGCACAGACCGCGGTTTGAAGTAACCACAACCAGCAGTACGCGGCCGCGGCCGGTTTTTCTCGGAGAGTAAACGTTATCAATTTCGGTATCCTGCAGACTGTTGTTCAGGCCCACGAGTATCTCATGCAGCTTTTCGGCGTAAGGCCTTAACTGCACAATCCTGTCCTGTGCCTTACGCAGCTTGGCTGCCGACACCATCTTCATAGCAGAGGTTATCTGCCGTGTAGACTTTACCGAGGTTAATCTGATCCTTATCGCCTTTAGGTTGGCCATTTTTCTTCCTGATTATCAGACTAACGGTTGCTGTATCTCATAACTGTCTCTGCGGCAGCCTTTTCAAGCACTGCTGTTACTTCATCATTTATCACCCCCTTCTTCAGGGTTTCAAGTGTGTCAGCGTGACTGGCCTTCAGCAAATCAAGATAATCCTTTTCAAAAAGTCTGATCTTATGAACGGGTACATCCTTCAGGAGACCCTTTGTACCGCAGTAGATAATGGCCACCTGTTCTTCCACCTTCATCGGTGCAAACTGGCCCTGTTTAAGAATTTCGACGTTTTTGGCACCTTTGTCTATCACTGAGAGTGTTGATGCATCAAGGTCGGATCCGAACTTCGAAAATGCTTCAAGTTCCCGGTACTGGGCCTGGTCAACTTTAAGAGTTCCGGCAACTTTTTTCATCGATTTGATCTGGGCATTGCCCCCGACCCTCGACACCGAAATACCTACGTTGATGGCCGGTCTTATACCTGCATTGAACAGGCTTGATTCGAGGAAGATCTGCCCGTCAGTAATTGAAATAACATTGGTGGGAATATAAGCCGAGACGTCTCCTGCCTGTGTTTCAATTATCGGAAGTGCGGTTAGTGAGCCGCCGCCTTTTACCATGTGGCGTATTGATTCCGGGAGGTCATTCATATTCTTCGCAACTGCGTCAGATTCGATTATCTTTGCAGCCCTTTCGAGCAGGCGTGAGTGGAGATAGAAGACGTCACCAGGGTATGCTTCGCGGCCGGGAGGTCTGCGGAGCAGAAGTGAAACTTCGCGGTAGGAAACAGCCTGTTTTGACAGATCGTCATAAATTATAAGGGCGTCACGGCCGGTATCACGGAAAAACTCCCCGATGGCAGCACCGGCGAACGGGGCATAGAACTGCGCGGCGGCGGACTCGGCAGCCGAGGCGGCCACGATAACAGTATAGTCCATGGCTCCGTATTGCTCAAGGGTTGCGGCAATATTCGCCACATTTGATCCCTTCTGTCCAATTGCTACATAGATGCAATAGAGCGGTTTGCCCTTCTCAAATTCACTTCGCTGGTTGATTATAGTGTCAATTGCGATTGCAGTCTTACCTGTCTGACGGTCGCCGATTATAAGTTCCCGCTGTCCCCTGCCGATGGGGATCATTGCGTCAATGGCTTTCAGTCCTGTCTGCACCGGCTGCTTCACCGGCTGCCTGAATATGACACCCGGAGCTTTTCTTTCGAAAGGCATCTCATACAGCTCTCCCGTAACCGGGCCCTTACCGTCGATGGGCTGCCCTGTTGTATTTACAACTCTTCCCAGCAGGCCCTCACCGACCATTATTGATGAAATGCGGCCGGTACGGCGGGCTATGTCACCCTCCTTGATTTTTTCCGAAGGGCCGAGGATCACCGCCCCGACATTGTCTTCCTCAAGGTTGAGAACGATACCCTGGATTCCTGATTCAACAAACTCAATCAGCTCGTTTGACCTGACGTTGGTGAGACCGTAGATGCGGGCAATGCCGTCACCGTCCTGAAGTACGGTACCGACCTCCTCAACGTCGATGGCGGTCCTGACGCCTTCAAGCTGCTGCTTTAAAATCCTTGAAACTTCTGAGGGTTTAATATTATTCATGTCCGATTAACTTATAAGCTATTTCCGTGTGTATCCTTCTTCTGAAAACTCTTTTCTGAACCTGTTAAGCCGGCTCCTTACGCTTGCATCGATATAGGTGTCGTCGACTCTCAGAACAAATCCTCCGATTATCGCCTTATCGATCTTTTCGACAAACTCTATCTTCGGGGCGCTGGCACTTACAGTCAGGGCAGCAATCTCTTTTTTCACATTTTCATTTGCAGGGACTGCCGTTGTAATTGTCACCTGTCTGATTCCCCTGTTCCTGCGTGTCAGGCCGACAAAGTCACGTGCCATCGGAATCAGATAGTTTTCCCTGCCCTGGACGAAGACGAGATCCAGGAATTTCATTGTAAGAGGCTCAATATCTGATTCGAACAACGCTTTCAGTATTTCTCCTCTTTTCGATGAGCTGATGACGGGGTTGTCAAGAATCTGCCTGACCTCTTTTAGTGAACAGACATTGAGAATGAGCCTCATATTCTCATATACTTTGTCCAGTGAACCCTGTTCGAGAGCCAGGTCAAAAAGGGCCTTTGAGTAACGTACCGGTATCTTGCTGTCGTTCATGCCGGTCAGTTAGGGTTTGATTCAATTTCCCTGATGTATCTCTCCATCAGCTTCTGATGTTCGGCATCAGAACTAAGTGTTTCGCTTACTACCTTTGATGCCACTTCAATTGCCATCCGGGCTACTTCGCGCTTAACCTCGGTAATTGCGATGACTTTTTCGCGTTCTATGGCTTCCCTGGCCCTCTTTACGAGTGCTTCAGACTCGGTCACGCCCCTCTCTTTTGCTTCAGCCATCATCTTGTCATAGGCTGTGCGTGCATCACGGAGGATTTTATCCCTTTCCTCACGTGCCTTGCGCAGGATAGCCTCATTGTCAGCCTGAAGCACTTTCATCTCTTCGCGTGCTTTTTCAGCTGAATCGAGAGCATTGTGAATCATCTCCTCGCGCGCCTTGATGGCATTCATTATCGGCCCCCAGGCAAACTTCCGCAGCATGACAAGCAGGATGAGGAAGATGAGTGTGGTCCAGAAAATGGTCCCGATGGCGGGACTCGCAAGACTGCTGGTTAGTAACATATATTCGTGTTTCTACGTGTGTTAATGAAAAAGGCCTGCAACCAACCGTTGCAGGCTTCGTTTTTCCTTACCCGATCATAGCTACAACTATTGCAAAGAGGGCTGCTCCCTCGATGAGTGCTGCAGAGATGATCATGGCAAGCTGGATTTTAGAGTAGGCTTCAGGCTGGCGTGCAATGGCGTCCATTGCTGAACCGCCTATACGTCCGATACCAAGTCCGGCGCCTATTACCGCAAGACCTGCTCCCACTGCTGCTAATGTTCCTGTCATGATTTATTTATTTAATTAAACTGAAAAGTATAGTGTATTAATGATGTTCTTCTTCATGAGTAGCCATCCCGATAAATAATGCCGAAAGGAGTGTGAAAACATATGCCTGCAGGAATGCAACCAGCAATTCAATGCAATACATGAAAAGCACAAATCCAACCGATACCGGTGAAACCCAGAGAGATTTGAAAATGAATATAAGTGAAATAAGACTGAGCACGATTATATGACCTGCCGTGATATTTGCAAAGAGACGGATCATGAGTGCGAAGGGCTTGGAGATGAGGCCTATCACCTCTATCGGGATCATTATCGGCAACAGCCAGACAGGAACCCCGGGAGCCGCAAAAACATGCCTCCAGTGTGTTTTATTGGCGCTGAACTGCGTTATCAGAAACGTAAAAACTGCGAGGACAAAAGTGACTCCGATGTTACCGGTGACGTTTGCCCCGAAAGGAAATATCGGGATAAGCCCCAGAATATTGTTGATCAGAATAAAGAAAAACACTGTCAGCAGGTAGGGCATGAAGCGACTGTATTTCTTCTCGCCGATATTTGGAATTGCCACATCGTCTCTGATGAACAATATGACCGGTTCAAGGAAGCCCTGGAAACCTTTCGGAGCACTTATGCCGCTCTTTTTATAGGAGGCGGCCAGGGAAAGCATGAGCCATAAAAGTATCGCCGAGGCTACCAGCATCGCAAAGACAGCCTTTGTTATTGAAAAGTCAAGCGGTATGTTTTCCTCGTCGGGGTGACCGTCAGAGTTCATGTTGACAATCTTTCCCTCGAGTTTGCCTTCGTGGGCAATGCCGAAGCCATTGTGTGTGTGACCGTGTGCAATATGGCGCGAAGAGAAGAGATGAAATCCGGTCTCCCTGTCAAACAGGATTACCGGCAGGTAGACGGCAACGGAACTGCTGTCCTTTCTGGTCCACAGATGCCATTCGTGCGAGTCGGCCACATGGTCGATAATGAAAGTGCTTGCATCAAACTTGTCTTCCTTCGGTGCGTGCGTCTGTTCTTCCTGCCCGGTGCCGGACGAGAGTACCGGAAGTGTGCCGGCCAACAGCCCGAATAAAATGACCAATGCGTATAATTTCCTGCCTTTCAAGCTGCTTTTTCTTTAGACCGACTTATTTTTCAGGACACTCAGAAATGTGAATAACACAAAGAGTGTGAACTCCAAATATAGAACAAAAAACAATATCACTGAACCGGTCCCGCGGTTTTTAAAAACCAGAAAAAACAGCAGTGCAAACACAAATGACAATAACATTTTGACACCCAGCGCAATTAGTGTATGGAATACACTTCCCTCGGTGTCTTTTTTGATTCCGGAAAAAAAAATGATGAATGCCAAAAGTGAGATAACCGCGAACCCGGCCACGAGCGGAAGGCTGTGTCCGGGGTGTAAAAGTGCAGGAAAAGTTCTGTTGGTGAGATAGAGAACGATCCAGGTCAATAAGGCAAGGAGGAGAAGGAAGAGATAATTTCTGACATAGGGGGCAGCCATTACTTTACTTTCTTTTAATGGCGTCTTTAATTATGAGCCACATGGCTGCTGAAACTCCCAAAAGTGAAAGGATAACTGTAAAAAGAGGCTTTGTTCCGGCAACCTGGTCAAGTTTGACACCTCCGAAACTGGAGCCCAGGATTATCACCACCATCTGAATTGCTATGGTGCTGTACCTCGAGTAGGCGGTCAGTCCGCCTGCATCATCACTTTTCTCCTTCTTTTTGTTTTGCAGGGGTTCCGGCATTTTCACCATCTTTCATTGTGCATGTTCCGGTAAAAACGGCTCCCGGTTCTATTGACAGCTTGTCAGTAATAATTGTGCCCAGTATTTTCGACGAAGCTTTAAGGTTAAGCAGCTGATTGACAATGATTTTACCATCAATCACTCCCGAGACTTCAGAGTTTTTGCACTCCACCTCGCCCTTGATCCTGCCGGTAGGCCCTATTACAACCTTTCCCTTCGTTACCATGTTGCCGGTCAGGATTCCGTCGATGCGGATATCGCCGTTGCACTTTATATCTCCGGTAATTTCAGTTCCCTGACTTATAAGGTTAATTGTGGTTCCGTTGTCTGCCTCGTTGATCTTTGCCATAGTATTGAAATATTAGTTTTCCCTCATTTCTTTTAACCCACAAATATATAAACTATTGCATTGGATGAAAAAAAGGAGGTCTGTTTTGCAGCACCTCCGGTTTTTTATTTTTTCACTATCGGGTCATAAGCCCATTTCAGCCACAGGCTTCCCCAGGTGAATCCGCCGCCGAAAGCGGCAAGGATAAGGTTGTCACCCTTTCTGAGTTTACCTTCAAATTCCCAGAGGCACATAGGGATTGTGGCGGTTGTTGTGTTACCGTAATTCTGGATATTTATCATCACTTTATCCGGGGATATGCCCATCCTTCTTCCGGTAGCATCAATAATACGAAGGTTTGCCTGATGAGGAACCAGCCATGCAATATCTTCGGGTTTCAGGTTATTTTTTTCCATTATCTCTGCAGCCACATCAGCCATGTTCGAAACTGCGAACTTGAACACTGACTGTCCCTCCTGATAGACAAAATGCTCGCGGGCAGAGACGGTTTCATGTGATGAAGGCTTAGCGGATCCGCCTGCCTTCATATGAAGGTATTTCTTCCCTGAGCCGTCAACTTTGAAAATATAATCCATAACTCCAAACTCCTCAGTCGTTGGCTCGAGAAGCACGGCACCCGAAGCGTCTCCGAAAAGTGTGCAGGTTGTCCGGTCAGTGTAGTCCGTAATAGAGGACATTTTATCGGCGCCCACAACAATGACTTTCTTATAACGGCCTGTTTCAACATATGCTGCGCCTGTCTGGAGAGCGTAAAGGAAACCCGAGCATGCCGCATTGAGGTCAAAGCTGAATGCATTTTTAATTCCGACCTTATCTGAAATGATGTTTGCGGTAGCAGGAAATGCCATGTCAGGTGTCACCGTGGCACAGATAAGCAGGTCGATCTCTTCAGGCGCAGTCCCGGTCTTTTCAAGCAGACCTCTTACTGCATTTTCTCCGAGAACTGAGGAGCCCATCCCCTCACCTTTCAGTATCCGTCTTTCCCTGATTCCCACGCGCTGCATTATCCACTCATCAGTAGTATCTACCATTGTGGAGAGTTCCTGGTTAGTGAGACGGTATTCCGGCACCCACCCGTTTATTCCCGTTATTGCAGCCCTTAGTTTTATCATGAGCTTACAGCTTCTTTAATTTTTCTGGCCAGGTCGGCATGCACAACCTCCACGGTCTGGTGAATCATGTTCATGATAGCCGTTCTGTTTGAAATTCCGTGCCCCACCACCACATTTTCATTGATTCCAACTACCGGTGTTCCTCCTACAACCTCGAAATTGAGTCTGTCGAAGAACGTATCTTTAATCCCTCTTGAATTGGCAATGCCGTAAAACCTTTCAGCCATTTTAAGTACTACGTTTCCCACAAAACCGTCGCAGACAATCACGTCGGTCATTTCCGGAGAAAAGAGTGTGTGTCCTTCCAGGTTACCCGTGAAGCGGACTTCGGTAGCTTTCGCGTAATAGTTCGTAGGCAGCTTTCACAGCCGCCGATCCCTTTGATTCTTCCTCCCCGATGTTCAGCAGGCCGACAGTCGGGTTTTCAATTCCAAGCACATACTTGGCGTAGATTGATCCCAGCAGTGCATATTGCAGCAGTACGTCAGGCTTGGAGTCGGGATTGATTCCGACATCCAGCATCACTGAAGATCGTCCGTCGATATTCGGAATGAGGGCAACCAGGGCGGGTCTGAATACACCGGGGATCACGTTTACTGTATAGCTTGCTCCAACCAGCATGGCCCCTGTATTTCCGGCACTTGCAAAACCGTCGATGAGGCCGCTTTTAAGCATGCCGAAACCCACGGCTATCGAGGAGTCCTTTTTCTGTGCGAATGCCCTGGCCGGATGATCGGCCATTTCAATCACTTCGGTGGTCGGGACTATATCAAAAAGTGAAGGCTCTGCCTTCAATGAGGCGAGTTTCTCCAGTATTGACTTTTTGTCCCCGATAAGAACAAGTCTGTCTCCTGACGGAAGCTGGCCGAGAGCATCCACGGCACCCTCAATGACAGCATCGGGAGCATAGTCGCCCCCCATAACATCAAGTCCTATTTTCATCGTTTACCC
Organism: uncultured Bacteroidales bacterium; assembly: GCA_963736735.1. Taxonomy (GTDB): domain Bacteria; phylum Bacteroidota; class Bacteroidia; order Bacteroidales; family VadinHA17; genus SR-FBR-E99. Next base: position 46,809 of record CAVTPX010000002.1, read on the forward strand.
TTTAACCCCAAGGAGGTGCTCAGGCGCTTGCTTTTTTCTCGACTACAAGCTTACCCCTGTAATACCCGCATTCCGGGCAAACCCTGTGATACAGATGAGCTGACCCGCAATTGGTGCATGCAGATACTGTAGGAGCAATGGCCTTGTCATGTGTCCTGCGCTTGTCCCTTCTGGTGCTGGAGTGTTTGTGTTTTGGATTTGGCATCTCAATATTTGTTAAATTCTAATTACTCGTTCTAAGCTTCCTGAGTTCATCCCATCTGGGATCGGATATTTCCTTTCCTTTAATGAGGTGCTCTCCAAGTTTCCTGATCATTTCAGGGTCACATGTGCTGTTTCCCCCTGCATCATCAGGATGTACCCTCTTGATCGGTAAAGCCAGGTGAATGAATTCATAAAAGAACTGGCTAAGGTCAAACTGGTACTCATCAACCGGCATTATTATCATGTCCGGATCCGTTTCATCCCACTCTTTTCCCTGTTTTACAAACAGTTTGTTCGAACAGGACAGCTGAATCGGAAATCGTTCCAGACAGCGGTCGCAAACCACTTCTGCCATTCCGCTGATCGTTACACCAAGCTCAAGATGCGTGGAGCGCTTTTCAAGCACAACAACCGCTTTAAGCTCTCCCCTGCGGATCTCAGACTCGGTAAAGGGTTCAAAAAAGTCATCGCCTATTGAAAAATCGTAGGTGTATCTTCCTTCTTTGAGCCCGGCGAGCGGTATGGAATACAACCCGGACATAATCCTTTTTTCGGACTGCAAAATTATAAATCCTCTGCTAATAAAAAAAATTATGAACAAAAAAGTAACATTCCCTCAATTCTCCGTCATTCACCGGCAATTATCCGCAACTGGCCGGATTATGCATTTCAGGCCTGATTCAACACAATAAATTTGCAGAGTAAACATCCGAAACGACATGAAAGATAACCAAAGTAATCCATTCGGCGGCCTGGCAAGATTCCTCATCACCCTGGGCCTCGTTATGCTGGCTGCAAGAACTGACCTGCTCGGCCTTGGATCAACCTCTGACTATTTTACCTGGGAAATGCTGCTTATCTTTTTCGGTATTTTCTCCCTTCTGAACCTTGAAGTTGTTTCAGCCGTTCTGCTCCTGGCGGGGGGTTTTTATTTGCTGATGCCGGAAATGAATGTTCAGCTTTCCCCATTCTACAAAGAGATTTACTGGCCGGCAGTCCTCGTTCTTGCCGGTATTGCATTCATGATCAGACCGTTCACAAAAAGATTAAGATAAACATTAAATACTGAAGTTATGGAAACCAACAAACAGACACCGGACAAGCAGCATGAATCCAACAGGTTCATCATCGGTATACTCCTGGTAATTGCCGGATTTATACTGATTCTTGAGAAGACCACGGTTCTTCCCGAACCGCTTGATCATTTTATTGATGACATTATCTTCTCATGGCAAATGCTCCTCATCGTGATCGGAATAATCACAATGACCGGTTCAGGCAACAAGACCCCGGGTATAGTCCTGATTTCCGTCGGAGGCTTTTTCCTGATCCCCGAACTGTTCACTGATTATTTCGAATCGTTCAATTTCTTCTGGCCTGCCCTGTTCATTGTAATCGGCGTGGTCATGCTGATCAACTCACGCCGTCTTGGTGAGGGTATCAAAACCTGGTCGACCGACAGCAAGACTGATATGATTGACTATGTGAATGTTTTCAGCGGTGCTGAAAGGCAGCTGATCACTGATAACTTCATGGGAGGAAAGGTAACTTCGGTCTTCGGGGGCGGTGAGGTTGATCTTACGCGCTCTTCACTTCAGCCTGGTAACAGTGTTATTGAAATAACCTGTATATTTGGTGGTACGACAATAATCGTCCCCGAGAGCTGGAATGTGATAATAGATGTGACCCCGATTCTGGGAGGTTTCTCAGACGGACGCAGACTTTCGGGCGAAGTCCTGAAAGACACGACCAAGACTCTGACAATAAGAGGTCTTGTAATTTTTGGCGGGGGCGAGATAAAGTGTCATAAATAGGGCATGAAACACCCGGTACTCGAAAAGAGATCAAGGTTTATTATATGGTGGCTGGCCTGGCTCATTCTGGCTGCAGGTCAGTCATCACTTATTTATTTTGCCTATGGTGCCACCGCCGGAACGGCTATAGGCGACGGATTCGTTTCAATGATCACATTCGGGGCCCTGGGACTCGCCATCTGGTTCCCCCTGAGATATATGCAGAAAGGCAGCAACCCCATTGTGACTGCAATTTCAAACATGGTGGCTACCGGCATTATCACAGTTGTAATATGGGTCCTGGCAAACAGGCTCCTGCTCAGGTCTGTTGTTGCCGACAAGGAAGCTTATGAAATGTTCTGGAGTACAACTGTTGTTCTCAGGATTACCTCGGGAGTTTTACTCTATTCAATGATCATTCTGACTTACTGGCTCTTCATCAGCGCATCGAAGCTGGCCGAGAAGGCCGCCTCACAATCGAAGCTCGAGGCCCTGGTACGCGAGGCTGAACTCAAGATGCTTAGGTCACAGATCAACCCCCACTTCCTCTTCAACAGCCTCAACTCCATAAGTTCACTGACAGTTACAAATCCGCCGGGAGCACGTGAAATGATTGTAAAGCTTTCCGATTTCATGCGCTATTCACTCTCTTCACGCAATGATCAGCCCGTGACCCTGCACAATGAAATGGAAAGCCTGAGGTTATACCTTGAGATAGAAAAAGTCAGATTCAGGGAACGCCTGGTCATTAAAGAAGATATTGAACCTGAATGCCTCTCAGCCCTGCTGCCAGGCCTCCTTCTTCAGCCACTTTACGAAAATGCTGTGAAACACGGTGTCTATGAATCCACCGGTACCGTAGTCATAAATACCTCCGCTAAAAAAGAGGGAGAGAATGTAATAGTCTCCATTTCCAACACCGTTGATCCTGATTCTGTAGTAACCAGGAAGGGCGCGGGGATCGGATTAAAAAACGTAAGGACAAGGCTGGAGCTGTTTTTCAGGGATGAAGCTGACCTCGAGGTTATCCGCAAGGAAGATAGTTTCACGGTTAACATGAAATTTCCCTGTCGCCTTACATAGACTGTCACCAAATAACAGAAACATCGAAATGAAGACAATCAGGATTCTGATAATCGAAGACGAAGCTCCGGCAAGGGACCTCCTGAGGTATATGCTCAATGATCATCCTGAAACAGAGGTGGTTGGGGAATGTGGCGATGGATTCTGCGGAGTCAGGGAGATCAAGGAAAAGAGACCTGATTTGATTTTCCTCGACATACAGATGCCCAAGCTGACAGGCTTTGAACTCCTGGAGGTTCTCGATGAAAGGCCGGAGGTCATCTTCACAACTGCCTTTGACCAGTATGCAATCAGGGCGTTCGAGCTGAATGCGGTTGACTATCTTCTTAAACCTTTCTCGAAGGAGCGGTTTGACGAAGCACTTGCGAAGGCTGCGAGCCGGATAGGGAAGGGCGAGAAGGAGACTGAAAAACTGGACAGGCTGATAACCACGACGAGTGAGGCAGAAGGTATGCTCACACGCATCGTGTTCAGAAAGGGCGCCGGCATAAAGATTATTCCGCTTAACCTCATTTCGCACATCGCCGCCGAGGACGATTATGTGATGATCCATTACAATGAAGGGAAGGCCCTGAAAACCAAGACTATGAAGTATTACGAGGAGCATCTGCCACCCTCACTTTTCATGCGTGTGCACCGGTCTTACCTTGTGAACATAGAGTATATCACAAAGCTTGAGCCCTACAGCAAGGACAATTATGTTGCCGTTTTGAAGGGCGGTGAAAAGATCCCGGTCAGCCGCAGCGGGTACAAGTCGCTGAGGGAAAAACTTAGTTTTTAGTCTCTCTCCTTCAGCCTGTTGCATCGGTTTGAAAATGTAAACAGGCTTTCTCTGAATCGGTATTTTTTAAAAACGAACCTCGGCACAGGGTCATACCCGTGCGTGCCTCCGGGTCTGCACCGGAGTATCCTGCCGGTTGCCATAACCGTTCCACGCAACGGGCCATGGATCTTCAGGGCGTCAATTGCAAACTGCGAACATGTTGGCACATGACGACATGCGGCCGGGGTAAGCGGTGAGATGAACCACCGGTAAAAATGGACCGGGAGAAGAAGCAGAAAAGATAATATCTTTGTCAGCGTATTTGCCACACGGGCAAAGATAAATGTAAAAAAGCTGACAAACTGGCGCAAACCGGAAACAAAAAGAGTGTGGTCCCGGTTTTGTTATCAGAAAGTAAATTAAAAAGAAGAAACAATGGATGGAATGTATATGCACAACGGAAGCTACTGGATCATCTTCATAGTATTCATGTTGTTTAGCTGGATAGTGAGCTCACGTCTCAAATCGAAATTCAGAAAATATTCGAAGGTGCCTATTGCGAGCGGGATGACCGGTCGTGATATAGCTGAAAAGATGCTTCGTGACAATGGCATAAGCGATGTCAGGGTGATGAGTGTGCCGGGAGAACTTACAGACCATTACAATCCGCTGAAAAAAACAATAAACCTCAGCACCGGTGTCTATTCCGGAGCCACCGTGGCAGCGGCAGCCGTGGCTGCCCACGAGACAGGCCACGCCTTACAGCATGCCCAGTCATATGCATGGCTTAATATGCGTTCGAAGCTTGTGCCGGTTGTCAGTCTCACATCCAACTGGGTTCAGTGGGTTCTGCTTGCCGGTGTCATACTTATTACGATAAGACCTGAAATTCTTCTTGTCGGCATTGCCCTTTTTGCCTTTACAACTCTCTTCAGCTTCATCACTCTGCCGGTTGAGATAAATGCATCAAAAAGAGCTCTTGCATGGCTGGCAGATTCGGGCATTACATATTCGGGAACGGATGCCCAGGCAAAGGATGCACTCAAATGGGCAGCATACACCTATGTTGTAGCTGCGCTTGGCTCACTTGCCACGCTTGTATATTACATAATGATGTTCCTGGGGGCCAGGGACTGACCCGGGCAGAAGAGGCTACCGGCCCTCTACATAGAGGAACTTTGTACGTTTTACCATGTACCTGACTATGCACCAGAAAATACCGGCGGCAATCAGAAATCCCATGTAAAGCGGTTCCATGTAAACCCTTCCGGTAATCGCAAGATTGCGGAACACGTCAAGAACTGCGAATACAATGAAGACATTCGTGATACTGTTGTATTCACGCTTGAGGACATTCCTGAATGAAAACGAGAGGTTTGAAGGTTTGTGATTTTTGAAGTTTGGAATAACGGCCTTTACCCTGAAAGCCCATGTGTCGTAAGCTTCACCGAATTTCCTGCGAAGAAACTGCTCCTCGGCAAAGATTATCCTTTCATAGTAAAGCCAGTATGCAAGTACGAATATAATAACGAACCATACTGACCTCAGAAAGAGAACGGGGCCGAGCCACATGAAGAAGTTGCCGACATAAAGGGGGTGCCTTACAACTGAATATACTCCGGTTGTATTGAGGTCATCAGCCATCTGGTCAATCACATTGCGGCCTGAGGTATTTCGCGGCACATGGCCAACTGTATACGATCTTATTACTTCTCCCGAAACCGCAACGGCAATGCAAATCAGTTCCCAGGTGTAATTGAAAAAGATAACACTGCGGTTCGCAATGAACAGGTAAACAACAGCCATTACAATAATTATTGCCGGCAACCAGCTTCTTCTTCTGAACAGCCAGTTTCCGGATTTCTCAAGTTCATGGACCAGGGACATACAATTTGGAATTAACGGCGTAAAAGTATTAAATTTTCAGAAACTATGCTTTATCCTTATGAAGCCGAGGTTGATCCTGGTCTTTTCACCGCCGGTTACACCGCTGAAATGCTGCCACAGAAATGAGAAATCCACATTTTCGGCCAGCGAATAATCTACTGAGGGACCTGCAAAGTAACCCTTGAGGTCAGGGTACCATATCGCTGCAGCCGAGAGACTTAACAGCGGCATTGGAAGCCAGGTCAGCTGCCCCATGAGTGTAAACTCAGAGAAAGCCAGCTGACTTGCTGTCAGTCCGCCGCCATAAAGTTCCCCGAAATCTGAAAGTACAAGAGGGTTGTTGCAGTACATGACCTGTGAAACGGCGGTCAGCTTATCAGAAAAGCTTCTGTCGATGCCTGCAGTAATAATTCCTGTGCCGTCAGTCATCCCGGCGCTTTCAAAAGGTCTGAACCAGGAGGCTTCTCCCACTCAATGAATAAGGTCCTGCAGCTCCTGACCAGCCAAACCCTCCGACAAGGGTATTTTCATCAGTCTCGCCGGCCAGGATCTGAAGGTCAATGTTGTGAATAGCTGAACCTGTACAGGCTGCCGCGGTCACTTTGCCTTCACTGTTCAGCTTCACTGCCATTTCTGCCGCTGAAGAGGGGCTTGCTGAATATATGACCCTTATCGCATCGCTTCCGGGTCGTTCGATGTAGTCAAAGTCAAAAAAGGAGTAGGTGTTAAAAATGTCATTCGGGTTCCAGACCAGTGACTGACTCCAGTTGATTCTTTGCCTGCCTGCCCTTATCTGCAGCCTTCCCGAGGTAAAGTCGACCCAGGCCCGGTCAACAGTTGTATTCAGAAGGAATGATCTTTCATTCATTATGTTCCATGAGAGGTCCGCCCATCCGGCATCTGAAGCAAGTGATGAGGAATAAAGCGGGTCAAGCCTGACCATGTCTCCTGTTATGAACCTGTTCCTGATTTCAAGTCCGAATGTTACCTTTTGTCCGGCATAAGCCTTCAGGTTAATCCTGTTATGAAGCATAGCCGTATTCATCCATTCGCCATCGGGCGATTCGAACATTGCGCTGTGAAGCCAGCTTGTATAACCTCCGGCTGACACGGCCCGGGTACTATCCTGACCGGCAACATCAAAGAAAAAAAACGTAACGGAGATAACCAGCAGGGCAGCTTTTTTCATTGCTTCCGGTCATGAATAATGTCTGACACTACCCTTCCGTCTTCAAGGGTTATAACCCTCCGTGCCCGCTTTACGACCCTCGCATCGTGCGTTGAAAATATAAAAGTCATCTCCTCCTCGCGGTTGAGCTTCTCCATAATATCGAGCAATGATTCTGCCGATTTTGTGTCAAGGTTTGCCGTAGGCTCGTCAGCCAGGACAAACTCCGGATGCGTGGCAAGGGCACGGGCAACGGCAATCCTCTGCTGCTGTCCGCCTGATAGTTGCGAGGGGCGGCTTCCGGCCCGGTCTGCCAACCCGACAGATTCGAGAAGCTCACCGGTGCGGGCTATACGCTTTTCCCGCGGCCATTTCTGCAGGTTCATTATAAATCCAACATTTTCCGAGGCTGTCAGAACGGGAATGAGGTTGTAAGACTGGAAGACAAAACCCACATGTTCCATCCGAAAGTCAATGAGTTCGGAAGGCCGCAGTTCGGAGAGCCGGTGTCCGGCGACAAGTATTTCACCACCGGTAGGCTGATCAAGCCCTCCGAGCAGGTTCAGCAAGAGTTGTTTTTCCCGATCCTGAGGGACCGACTATCACTGCAAAATCACCCTTATCGAAGCTGAGGGTGACACCGTTTATTGCCCTGACCTCCACTTCGGTATCATGATATGACTTATACACCCCGTTGATTTCAACTACTTTCATGACATTGATTTCTTTAATTAACTATTCTCCCCTGATTGCCTCAACCGGATTCAGTTTTATGGCCTTACGTGCCGGATATACAGCTGACAGCACACCTGTCAGCATTATCAGAACCGTTGTTATAAGAAAGAACTGGAGATCAATTGACGGGAAAAGGTGTGCCGAGTAACCTATGGCTTCGAACCCTTCGGAATATTTTGTGAGGTTTATCCCTTTCTCTGCAGTCGCTGCAATCACCGCGCCGCTCACAGCCATTCCTGCCACACCTCCCACCACCGAAAGAAACAGGGATTCAAGCATTATCATAAAAAATATACGTCGCCTGTTCATTCCGATTGCCGCAAGCATTCCGAGTTCCCTCGTACGCTCGAGAACTGCCATAAGCATTGTGTTTACTATGCCGAATGCTAGAGCCGCAAGAATAATTATCATGAAGAGGGCGTAAACCTGTTGCATCATGTCTGCCATCATTGCAAGATCCGGCACTATTTCCTTCCAGTTCATGACTTCATAGCCTGTCAGCGCATCCCTTACAGAAGCAGTTGCCTGATCTGTGAGGTCATTGTCATCAAGTCGCGCTATGACCCGATGAACCGTTCCCTCATTGAGGCCTGTAAGCTCCCTGAGCTCATCGATGGGAACAAAGACGGAGGTCGCCTCAAACATATCATTGTTGGTGCGGAAGATCCCGCTGATCCTTAACGCAGCTCCGGTCTGCATGCTGTTTACGTCAAGGAAGGTAAGGATGATTTTTGATCCCTCCCTGTATGACCAGGCGGCTTCCCTGATTTGCAGACTGTATTTTTTTATTTCGGCAGCCGTAAGCAGGCGCTCAAATTCCCTGACAAACTTCTTATCTGAAGTATAGCGCAGTCCCGACATTGGTTCCAGCTTTTCGAGAGCACCTTCCGGTACACCTGTCTCCCTTAGTTTTTGCAGCGCCTCCGGCGTCAGGATATACCTGATAATGTTAAGGTCTTTTGCAAGTTTTTCGCCAATTACTGCAGTGTTTAGTTTGGTGTCGCTCCCGAAAAAGCTTCCGGTTCCGGGAATGAGTCTTTTCGCCGAGGGTGAACATCTGCTTTTCCTTTTCCACGTCGATGCCGGTAATCTCAACCCCGCTGCTCTTTGCCGAGGTGGTTGCTATGCCCCTGATTATTATCCGGCCTGTAACTGTATTGACGCCGGAAGTGGAGGAGAGTGCTGATGTAACGGCCGGAAGGTCTGCAATGTAATTCTGAATATCTATGCCGCTCCGGAATTCCCTGTTGTTTACCTGTATATGCGACAGCTCTTCATTTACGGCCGAGTCGATGCGCTGAACCACCGCGCTGTTCATCACCGCAATTGAGAAGACACCGGCAAAAACCCCGATAGTCACTGCCGTGATCACTATGAGGCTCCGCGATTTGTTCCTCCACACATTCTTCCAGGCAATACCTGCAATCATCTCAGTATATTATCAGGTTCTCAGTGATTTAATTACATTTATCCGCATTATCTTTCTGATACTGAAAGAAATGGCTATCACAATTATTATAAGTACAACAACTGTCTGCCAGATGTAATAGGTGTCTGGAAGCATCGTAGGCATTATGGGCTCGAAGCCATAATCCTCATACATGCGTGCTATCTCTCCGGTGAATCTCACGGGATGGAGATTACCATAAAACACCACGGGTATGGAAGCGACAATGCCTGCGGCCACTCCCAGGAAGCCGATAAGGAACATTTCAAGTGATACCACTTTGGCCAGCTTTTTTTTCTGCATTCCTATTGCCACAAGCATCCCGAATTCCCTTCTTCTTTCAGCCATCATCATCAGAACTGTCCCGAAAACGCCGAAGGCAATCACGAGATAAAGTATTCCAATCATTATCATTCCGCTCTTGTTGTCAGCGTCCATCTGGTTTATCAGCAGTGCATTCAGCTCCTTCCACGACCTTATTACAACCGGATCGGCAATTACCTGTTTCAGTCTTTCGCCTGTTTCTGCTACAGCTTTGTCTTTACTGTCACTGACGTTTATGACGGCAGAGGTGGCCATTCCCGGGGCGGCATAAAGCAGTCGGGCGGCTTCAATCGGCAGGTAAACTATAATATTGTCAATGTCGGGAGCAGGCAGCTTGACTATGCCTCTTACAACATATTTTCCTGCGGCAGAGGTTCCGTGATAACCCTGGCCAATAAGCACAATTGTATCCCCGACTCCAGCGCCAAGATAACCCGAGAGACCGTCTCCGATAATCGCGTCATCTTCAGACTCAGCCGATATGTAGCCGTTGATGAAGGAGGCGTGGCGGCGAAAAACGGGAAGGACGGCAGCCGTGTCGTCCTCTGAAATGCCGAGGTCGGAACAGAGACGACCCTCTCCGGCATATGACTCATTTGTGAAGATATCGAGAAGTCTGACAGTCCGTTCCGGCAGGTTCTCTCTTTTAAGTGCCTCAATGGCAGCCGTGCTCAGCCTGTATCTTACAAGCCTGTGCCTGATCCCTGACACCCTGTCTTCGCCGTCAGGGTCAATACCCATTACAATTACTCCCTGGGTGCGGCTCCCTGACGCAGCCAGGGCAAAGGACTCAAGTCTCGGCACCACCCCTGTAACATTGGGATCTTCTTCAATCCTCTGCACCATTTCATTCTCAATTACGAAGCTGTTATCCAGGACTGTTTCGTCAAAATACTCCTTCTGTTGCAGCTGCAGGTATCCGGAATATGATTCAATTATGTTCTTGAACATCCTGTCATAAGCACCCAGCTGAAATGAGCGCATTACCAGAGCGAAAAAGACCGCAAAAAAGACAGAGGCGGCCGTGATCAGCGTCCTTCTTTTGTTGCGCCAGAGATTCCGCCATGCAAGCTGGTAATCCTTCATGGTTATCTTATGCTTTTCATGTTCTGCTGTGAAAAGAAACCCTCATCAAGTGCGATGTTGAATTTCATCTCAATTATTTTCAGAACCGTTTTGTTTCCGGGGCTCTCTGCCGGAACAAGCTCAATTACTGTTGGCAAAAGCCTTCCGTCAAGCATCTTAAGCTCCGAGCCTCTTTCGCTCCTTACCGGATAACCGTCTTCATCATACAGTTCGGCCCGGAGAACTATAAAATCCTTCATGTCAACCCACCAGACCTGGTGGCCCCACAGTACATCAGCATCTTCCCTGGCTGTCAGCTTAACCTTCCAGCAGAGCCTTCCGTCAGCCTCCTCTTCGCCTTCAATTGCGTGTGTGTAATCATCAACCACTGACGACTCCCTGAGAATGTCATCATTTGTATAGTCTGAGCCCATCCATCCCTGTGACATCATCGACGGAGGCAGTTTGATAAGCCTGTTTATCGCCGGGTTCCAGCTCCACATCTCGCTTCCGCGCTTCAGAAAGGTCTGGCCCTTCTCCCGCGCCGGTGCCGTTATTAGCGTCAGTGAATAATCATCACCCAGAGACCATGATTTGAACTCTACTGTTCTTTGCCACGAGGGTCTCACAATTGTCATAGTCATTACACTGTACCCGCTTTTTTCGCCGTTGAATTTCTCGTCTGCACGGCGGATTATCTCGGTTGCGGTGATCTGCTGTGCCGAAAGGGACCCGACAAGCAGCAGAAAAGCTGTAAACGGAATGATCTGTTTTCCAATGTTCCCCGCATTTTTCATATAACTTCCTCATTTAAGTACACTCCGTTGAGTTCAATCGCCTCCCCGGAGCTGTCCCGGTCAGACCGGAAAATAAAAAGTCAAGTTACATTTTTTGACTCAGAAACCAACAACTGTTCTGATCAATTTTTCCCTGTTGTTACCACCTTCAGCCTTTTTAAGCAGTTCTGAAAGCCAGGTCCCGTACATCGGATTAGGCAGCACAATATATCTTGTTCCAAACATTCCGCGCATCCGGTCGACATCATAAAACCCGTGATCAGGGCCTCTTTTTTCGAACACGGCATCGAGATCTGCCAGGTTGTCTCCCACCAGAAGTAATATTTCGTGGGTACTGTCTATCAGGGACCTTCTGGCGACTTTTGAAGATTCACTCTCCTTCAAAAGCACGTGAGAACTGTCGGCACCCGGAAAACCGAACTTTTTCATGTTCTCAATTGTGGAAGCAAGCTCCGTTGTCTTGCGGTTTGAAACATAGAACACCTCAACACCAAGAGAGTCTGCAAACCTTGTAAAATCAAGTGCTCCCGGGGAGAGCCCCGGCCCTGCCAAGTTCAACCCAACGGGTCCACGACTCATCGTTAAAGTTCTTGTTTTCAAGGATCTGCCACCCCTGATACGGGCTGTTGTCAAGTACGGTTTCGTCGATATCAAGAACTACCGCCGGCGTCCTGGTTCCCTGTGCAACGGCTAAATTTTTCAGCAGTGCAGCTTCCGCATTGGAGTAACACTGATAGTAAAGCGCCCTCATCTCGGCTGATTTCTGATACCAGATTGTGGCAAGCAGCAGCTGATCCTGTGACTCTGCCACCGCTGCACCTGTTGTCTGCGGCAGCAGATCGCGGGACGCACCGTCAGCCGTGCTTTTAGTTTTTACACTTCCGCATGCAGTCATCAGAAGCAGCAAGGCAGCGATCAATAACCTGTTTCTCATGTCCTATTTATTTGAATATAAGTCCTTTGCAGTTTGCAAATGTAATTTTTATCCGGTATCTAAATAACAAATTATTGTCTGATCTTGGCTATTATATCTGAAAGATATTTATCTTTAACAGGTTATATCAAAACCTATTCTACAATGTCTACAATAAAGCTGTTGCTGGGGATGATCCCTTCCACTTCAAAACTGGAACAGGAGGAAAAGGCGCTTATTGCCGAGTTCGAAAAACTGAATTCCTTCACAGGTTCTGAAGCACTGGCCAGATATAATGAACTTCATGACCGGGTAACCTCTGCCGGTTTCATTCAAAAAAAGAAGGAGATAGAATCTCTCACCTACAAAGGCTCCGAGGAGCATGCCAGGGAATCAGAGTTTCTCTCCCTTAAAAAAGCAAAGGACATAGTACTCTATTTCAGGACTGAGGGCAGCGATCTTCTAAAAAACTTCACCTCCCTTGACGGTTCTAAAAAAATCGCCGACCTCGAAGATCTCGGAAGGTTTATTCAGTCGCCCGAATTCAAACAGAAGGAGCGCATGAAGCCCGTTACCTTTAAAGATACGGAGGAGTACGGGAAGTTTCTTGAGTGGAAAAAACTCAAGGCTGACAGGGAGGTAAAAAAGAATCTGAATCCGGATAAGGTAAAGAGATTCGAAGAACTTAAAATGCTGGTTTCGTCTGCCGCATTTCTGGTTGTAAAAAACAAAAAGCCGGTAACCTTCAAGGATACCACTGAATACCAGAAACTGCTTGAGTACAAGGATAAAAAGGGTGCACGTGATGTTGCTTCCTACTATAAGTTCAAGTCATCCGGGGAGTACGCAAATTATGTAACTGTCAAGGATTCGGCACGGCTAAACAGGTATTTTGAACTTGAGAAATATTTGAAGACCAAAGAGTTCACTGAGAAGAAGGAGTATTATCTTGACAAGCGCCGCTTTGAGAAGAGTGACATGCACAAAGAGTTGTCAGCCTATAATGACCTGAAAAATTCAGCCGACATCAAGTGGTACTTCAGTGTAAAGGATTCAAATAAATTTGACCTGCTTAAGAAGCGGGAGATGACCTTCAGCGATGAATTTGACGGTGACGGTCCTGACAAAAAAAGGTGGCTCACAAAGTACTACTGGGGAGAGAAACTGCTGCATGACAGCTACAGCATTGCAACCGACCTTCATTGCTACACTCCTGCAGAGAATTTTGAGGTCCGCCACAGCGTGCTGCGTATCATAACAAAACCTCAGAAAATCACCGGCAAGGTATGGGATCATGACAGGGGTTTTTATAACAAAGACTTTGGGTTCACCTCAGGCATAATAAACACCGGCACCTCATTCAGACAGAAATACGGAATCTTCACAGCAAAGATAAAACTCTCCGATCCTTCGGTCCGCAATGCATTCTGGCTGCTGGGCGACCGGATCACTCCGCACATTGACGTCTGCCGTTCAGGCGGCGGGAAGGTCTGGTTTGATCTTTTCTCCTCACCGGGAAACCATTATAAAAAGAGCATCGGATCAAAGTACCTTCAGGACTTCTTCATCTTCACCCTCGAGTGGAGGCCGGAAAGCCTCGTATGGAAAATTAACGGAGAGGAAGTTATGAGAGAGACTTCAGGTGTGCCCCAGGAAGCGATGTATATTAACCTCGCCGGCGGTGTTGACAGGCCCATAGGAGGCATCTCCTCGATGGAGGTTGACTGGGTAAGGGTTTATCAGTATAAATGATATCCAGAGTGGTAATAACGGTCCCGCATCAACTGCGGGACTTTTTTTTTGGACAGGTGTAACAAACGGGCAGTGATAAGCGTCTTTATTATGTCACCGGTACATTAATGACAGTTAAGGAGTACAATAAATCCGTCAGGGAATACGGAGACCACGTATACAGGTTCATTTACCGCAGCCTCAAGGACAGCGGGAGAGCTGCCGACGTGGTTCAGGACACCTATGAAAAGCTGTGGAGAAGCGTTGCCGAAGTAGAATATGACTGCGTCAAACAGTGGCTCTTCACTACTGCGTATAACAGGATGATAGACGTGATACGCAAAGATTCCAGGATGGTTCCGGTGGAGTATTATGACGATTCCTCGCTTTACGCCGAAGAAAACAGGAGCGATCTTAACGAGGTACTGCATAATGCTCTTGAGAAGCTTCCCCCGGCAATGCGCTCGGTAATCCTGCTACGTGATTATGAAGGGTACAGCTATAAGGAAATCGGAACCATCACAGGGCTTTCGGAAGCCCAGGTCAAGATCAATATTTTCAGGGGCCGCGCTGCAATGCGCAATTACCTTGTAAAAACATCGGTATGGCAGTAAGAAACGACAATGATCTTCCGGAACTTGTTCCCTTTGAAGACAGGCTTCCTTCGCGGGCGGGTCTCTTCAGGAGTGCTGAGGAGATGACCGATGATCAGTTCATGTTGCTGGCTGCAGAATGGGCTGAAGGTGAATCAGATGCCGACACCAATTCTGAGATCGAATCCATTTTTAAGGTCAGCCCTGAAAGAAGAGCGCTTGCCGAAGATTTTAAAAGGATCAGACTCGTACCCGGCAATGAAAAATGGCAGGGCAGGGAGGCGATGATAAAGACAATTCCTTCCTCATTCCATATTTACCGCATTGTGTATGCAGTATTGGCTTCGGCCGCAGTGATTCTTGTCCTGATGACACTTTCTCCTCTCCTGAGGAACAATGTATCGCAGAGCAGCCCGGCTATTCTTCCGGAAGCTGCAATAACTTCTTCTGCAATCAGCCCTTCCGGAAGAACTGTCGCAGCAACTGCAAACAGCAGAGTCACTGTAATTCAACATCCGGGCACAACGATCACCCGGGCAGAAAAGATGCAGGCAGATGCCGGGCATAATCCCAGGACTGAGCCGTTCGAGTTAAGAAATACGCCTGAAACTGTAAGACTTATTGCCGGTATCAGCACCACAGAATTAACAGCTGTTGAGAGGATGCCGGTTCAGCCTGACATCCGGTCGCTGCCACGGGAGGCTGAAGATGTAAACTGGATAATGAGAGGTATTACCGCCATGGCAGGAGTTGTAACAGGGAAAGACAAGCCTGTTGACGGATATATGATTGCAGGGGCTTGCGTGAAGGGAGTCAATTCCGTTCTTGGTTGGGATATGGATCTTGAAAGAGTTGTTTCGGAAGAGGGAAATCCGCTTGCAGTAAATTTTTCCTCTTCACTTCTCTCATTTTCAGCGCCCGTAAAAAAAAGTACGGATAAACCGTAACTAACTGTTATGTCTGTTCGTCTCAGTAGTATAATCACAATAAATTTTAAACCATGAAAAGAATATTATCACTTATTGTAACAGCAGCGGTGCTATGCCTGCCGGCCGCCGGTCAGGAAAACACTGAAAAACTGAAAAAACTCGAAACACTGGAAGAAAACGCAGTACTTGTAACTCCCCCTGATACTCTGATACTCGAAGGGGAAGATGCAGAGATTGCAGATGAAGAGGCTGCATTAAATGATTCCTCAGACACAGGGTTCGGCGACGACGTTTTCGTAATCGAGGATACGGATGACGAGACTGTCATCAGAATCGGGAAAAAGAGCGTCAGGATAACCGACGAAGAGGAGAATACCGGCAGCGATTATGAAGACTATTCGGATAACAATTACTTTTCACGCCATGATGACGCCTTCAGAGGGCATCTCGGAGGATTCGAACTGGGGCTCAACAGCTACGGAGAAGGCTACATGGGTACATCTCTGGAGTCAGAAGACAGTTACCTCGACCTGAACTCCTCAAAATCGATGTCATTCAATATGATTTCACCCGGTGTCAGCCTCGGTATTACAAAGCGTTTCGGTCTGGTCGCATCCCTGGGTCTGAATTTCAATAACTACAGGTTCAGCGGAAATAACAGCATCTCGGTTGATGAAGACGGAATTCTGATGCCGGAGTTTGCTCCACTCTCAATCCACTATGAAAAGAGCAAGCTTGCCACGCTGTATGCCGTTCTGCCGGTAATCCTGGAAGGACAGATCCCGGTGTCTCACAGCAGCTCTGTAAATATCGGTGTAGGAGTGATCGGCGCCGTGAAGCTGGGCTCTCATACCAAGGTTGTATATTTTGAAGATGGCAAGCAAAAAGTGAAAAACCGTGACGACTTCAGCCTCAATCTTTTGCGCTACGGCGTTACAGGCAGGCTCGGGTATGAAATGTTACAGGTTTACGGTACATGCTACCTCTCGCCGATGTTTGAATCGGGAAAAGGCCCCGAGCTCTATCCCTTTGAAGTGGGCATTGCCCTGACATTCAACGACTGATACAATATTTGCCATGATATGAAGGCTGCTCCTGCAAAGAGCGGCCTTCCTTTTTTTATTTATCTTTACACACTTCAGCCAAAGGTGTATCGTTACTATAGGTACCTGATAAAATAATTATATGAGACTACTACTGATAAGCAACTCTACAAATGCCGGTGAGGCATATCTTGATTATCCCAAAAAGAACATTGAGAACTTTCTTGGTCCGAAAAAGATAAAAGCCCTTTTCATACCCTATGCAGCTGTAACTTTCTCGTATGATGATTATGAAAAGAAGGTTCAGGAACGCTTCAGGGAGGTCGGGCATGACGTCATTTCAATTCATCGCTTCGCAGATCCTGTGAAAGCCGTGAACGAAGCTGAAGCCATTGTTGTCGGAGGCGGCAATACATGGATGCTTATCAAATGCCTTATTGACAATAAGCTTATAATCCCCGTTCGCAAAAGGGTCAAGGCAGGGATCCCCTATATCGGCTGGAGCGCCGGCTCTAATGTTGCCTGCCCGACAATCAGGACCACCAATGATATGCCGGTGACAGAACCTTCATCGTTCCGGGCATTTAACCTCATTCCCTTCCAGATAAACCCGCATTATCTCGATGCCAACCCGGCAGGACACGCAGGGGAGACGCGCGAACAGAGAATCCAGGAGTACATAGAGGTGAACCCCGGGGTTTTTGTTGCCGGCCTGCGCGAGGGAACAATGTTCCTGGTTGAGGGGAAGAAGCTCTCACTTATCGGGCCCCGCAAAGCCCGGATATTTGCAAAGGGAAGCGAACCGTTTGAAGCAAGCCCCGGCGATGATATTTCATTCCTCCTCTCACGGAGAAAATAAAATATGAGGGTCATCTGAAAAATGAAACTTTCTGGCAGGATAGTCCTGATAATTATTTCGATCGTCTTCCTTTCGGTTGCAATACCCGGATTCTATGCGCTTATGAGGCGAGACCAGCTGGCCTCAGTACTGATTGAAAAATTCAACAAAACCCTGAACACAAAAATTTCATACGGAAAAGTCGGCGTCACAATTTTTGAAGCATTTCCGAACATCACAGTCAGGTTCAGTGACCTCCTCGTCTCACCTTCACCCGGCTATGACAGGTCACAGTTTGCAGGCGAAGGTGATGATACCCTTCTTTATGCATCTTCGTTTTCACTTACCGCCCATCTCCCATCGCTGCTTACCGGGACTATAGCCGTGCGCAGCATCACAGTCAGGGACGGGAATCTGAACATTCTTACTGATGACAGGGGCAATATCAACTATGAGATTTTTTCTCCTGACGACAAGGGTGGCGGAAAGAATCTGAAACTGAACAGTATAACTGCAAAAAATATTAAAGCCCTCTATTCTGACAGAGACTCAAAGATGAGAATAGCCGGAGTCGTCAACGAGTCGGTACTTAGCGGAGAAATAATGGGAAGCGGCATTTTCCTTACAATATCCGTCACTTCGGATATCTCATCAATCGGGCTTGGCGGCATAACAATAAGTAATGTTCCTGCCGAGGTTGTAATAAGGGTTCGCAAGACAGACAATTCGCTCTCAATTGCAAAGGGGGTGATTGACCTGGCGGGCCTAAATTTCGGGGTGGACGGGACCGTAAACTACAGCTCGGGGACACTGGATATGTCAATCGAGGGACGGAAGATAAACATCTCGGATCTTGTTGCAAGGTTTCCCGAAAAATGGAAAAAGGCAACTGCAGGTCTGAACCCTGACGGCCTCATTGACATGACCTGCGTTTTAACCGGTGCCTACGGGAAAAGGGGGTCGCCTCACTTTGATGTCAAATACAGGCTGTCACGAGGCCGGCTTAGCAATATCTCATCCGGACTTAACGTAAATAATCTATCATTCAGCGGCAGTGTTACAAACGGCAAACTGAACGATTCCCGGACATTCGCATTTGCGGTGGACACCCTTGCCACATCATTCGGTCAGGCCTATTTTACAGGATCGTTCAGGCTGAGAAACCTTGTGAATCCTGACATTCACCTCTCGCTTAACGGCGACCTCATTTTCGACGACCTGAAGAAGCTGATAAAAACTGATTTCATTAAAGGCCAGGAGGGATCCATAAAGGGCAGTATAAGACTCTCCGGGATACTTCCTGACAACGTCCGGTTCTCTGCAGCCGACCTTCCGGCACTGCATCCCAGAGCCGCCTTCATTTTCAGTGACTTCGGCGGCTCCCTTGGGGCAAGCGGACTCTCCTTTACAGACGTCAACGGTTCCATTACTGTAAATGACCACCTCAACACTAACGGTCTCAGATTTTCTTACAGGGGACAAAACTTTACAGTCAGTGCCGAAATGCAGAATTTCATTGCCTGGCTGGCCGGCAGACCGGAAAGAATGAATATTACCGGGGATATTTTTGCAGACAGGTTAATTACTACCGAGTTCACAGGGAGTAAGAGCGACACCACATCCGGGGAAAGCGGGGGTTTTAATCTTTTCCCTCCTGACGTAACAATGGATGTGAAGCTTGGCGCAGACAGTATCTTCAGCAAAGGGTTCAGGGCATCAAATTTCAGAAGCACCCTGACTTACCGGCCTCACATCATGACTTTCAGCAATATGAGCGCCAGGGGCCTCGACGGGAATCTTACCGGTGAACTGCTTATTGGCAAACAGAATAACGGCTCATACATCTCGAAAGGCAAGCTCGAAGTGGCGGATATTGACATCAACGATGCATTCAGATCATTCAACAACTTCGGGCAGGAGTTCATTGTAAGCGAAAACCTCCGCGGGAGGCTTACAGGAAATGTAACATTGCTCGCACCATTGAGCGAAAGCTTCGACATTACAAACAATGCTGTCGTGGCTGAAGCCCACATGTCAATTCTGAACGGCAGACTCATAGAATTCGAACCTGCACAGAACCTTTCAAGATTCCTGGATATCGATGAGCTGAAAAACATCAGTTTTTCAAAACTTGAAAATGACATTTTCATCAGGAACGGTTCCGTATCAGTACCTAAAATGCTGATTAACTCTTCGGCCGGGAACTTCACTGTCTACGGAAACCACGCCTTTCTGGGTGACTACTCGTATCACGTCAGGGTGCTTCTCTCTGAGGTTTTGAGCCGTCAGGCCAGGAACAAAAACAGGAATGCTGCGGAATTTGAACAGGTTAAGGTTGACGGTTCAGGCAAAGCAACTGTACCGCTTAAAATTATATGCGTAAACGGCGTTGTGACAGTAGGTTACGACCTGGGGCAGGCTCAGGATGAGATAAGGGCAAACATAGCCGAAGAGAAGAAGACCCTGAAAACAATACTTAACGAAGAGTACGGCTGGTACAAGGGTGATACCGTCAGAAAACCCGTCACCGAAAGCAAGCCCAAGTTCTCAATCTCCTGGGAAGAGGGGAAAGAGCAGGGTTCCCGCCCCGATACAACCACCGAAAAAGTGGCTGAAAGTCCCCTCAGAGATTTATTCAGGAAGAAGAGGTAGTACGATGGATATTTACCGCAAGAGACTGATATGGAAGATATTGCTGTTACTTTTTGCGGTAATTATCGGATTTGGCTCCCTCTTCTATACCCGTGACCTTGTTGACAAACTGAAAATTGAGGAGCGGAAGAAGGCAACGATGTGGGCAGAGGCAACCAGGAGGCTTGTCGGAGCATCCGGCGGGACAGAGGACTTTGAGTTCCTTTTCAGCATTGTGGAAGGGAATACGACAGTCCCGATAATACTTACCGACGACGAACAGAAGATTATCTCATTCAGAAACCTTGGGCGTGCCGCCATGGGAGATACCGCGGTAGTCCGTAAAGAGCTGGAGTGGATGAGTTACAGGAATGACCCGATTGTGATTGATCTTGGAAACGGAATCGAAAACTATATTTTTTACCGTGAGAGCTCACTGCTCCGGCAGCTTACGGTTTTTCCCTTTGTTCAGCTTGCTGTGATACTTCTCTTTATTGCAGTTGCATATATCGCGTTCAGTTCTTCAAGAGAGGCTGAACAGAACCAGGTGTGGGTGGGGCTGTCAAGGGAGACGGCGCACCAGCTGGGAACACCAACCTCTTCACTTTCTGCCTGGGTAGAGATACTCAAATCGCGGTATCCTGAGACTGACATCGCTGAAGAACTGTCGGCTGATGTCGAGAGACTTGGCAGGGTGGCAGAACGTTTTTCTCTCATCGGATCCAGGACGAAGCTGCAGCCGGTAGAAATGGTCGGACTGATTGCAAATTCAATGGGCTATCTCAGGAAAAGGATCTCTTCAACAGTCGGTATGAATATCGTCAACGGGCTCGCGGAAGGTGCAACCCTGCCTGCCAACGCGGTGCTTCTGGGCTGGGTGATTGAGAACCTTGTCAAGAACGCCACCGATGCAATGAAGGGACGGGGCGAAATTGTGATAAGCCTTTCCGAGACCGGAAAAGAAATGTTCATTGATGTCGAAGATAACGGAAAGGGTATCCCGAAAAAGGATTTCAAAACCATTTTTAAGCCCGGTTATTCGACCCGTGAACGCGGATGGGGCCTGGGGCTTTCCCTTTCGAAAAGGATAATTGAAGAGTATCACCGGGGGAAAATATCAGTGCGCTGGTCTGAGCCGGGAAAAGGGACAATAATGAGAGTGGCTCTGAAAAAACGATGAAAAAAGGTGATATTGAGATAATGGCGCCAGCCGGCTCGTGGGAATCGCTGCATGCAGCAATACAGGGAGGGGCGGATTCGGTTTACTTTGGTGTGGAACAGCTGAACATGCGGGCGCGTTCCTCAAACAACTTCACTGTTGAAGATCTGCCTGAGATCGCAAAAATATGCAGTGAAAACGGGCTCAGAAGCTATCTGACACTTAATGTTGTCGTCTTTGACGATGAGGAGACGGTTATGAGGCAGATAATCGGATCAGCGAAGGCGGCAGGCATCAGTGCCGTTATCGCTACAGACCAGTCTGCAATTATTGCAGCCACGGAGGCAGGTCTGGAAGTCCATCTTTCAACACAGCTCAATATTTCAAATTCCGCATCGCTAAGATTCTACTCGCGCTGGGCTGACGTGGCAGTGCTCTCCAGGGAGCTTAACCTTGACCAGGTGAGGCAGATACACGAGACAATTGTGCGTGATAATATCTGTGGCCCGGGCGGCAGCCTGATGAAACTTGAAATTTTCGTTCACGGGGCCCTGTGCATGGCTATTTCCGGGAAGTGCTACCTGAGCCTCCATGAGAACAATGCATCAGCCAACAGGGGTAACTGCTACCAGACCTGCCGCAAAGCCTATACTGTCACTGAAAAGGAGACGGGATACCAGCTGGATGTTGACAATGAATACATTATGTCACCAAAAGACCTGTGCACGATAGGTTTTCTCGACCAGGTCATAGGAGCCGGTGCAAGTGTGCTGAAGATTGAAGGCAGGGCACGTGCTCCAGAATATGTAAAAACAGTTTCTGAATGCTACGGTGAAGCAGTTGTGGCAGTTGCAGACGGCACTTTCGGCGAAGCAAAAGTCACGGACTGGATGCATCGTCTTTCATCAGTGTTTAACAGGGGTTTCTGGGACGGATATTACCTCGGGCAAAAGCTTGGGGAATGGAGTACAACATACGGGTCGGCGGCTACCAAAAGAAGGATTCTCCTGGGAAAGGTCACCAACTGGTTCAGCAAGTTGAGTGTGGCTGAGATTAAGCTTGAGACAGGCAACCTGAAAAGGGGTGATGTCATTCTCTTCACCGGGCCCACCACCGGAGTAATTGAACATACTGTTGATGAACTACGCAACGAGGCTGCCACCGAGGTTGAATCAGCTGAAAAGGGGACCCTCTGCTCCGTCCGGCTCCCCTCGCTTGTCAGGCGGGCCGACAAAGTTTACAGATGGGTTGAGGCTTCAGAAATCAGGAAGAAGTAATCCTCATTTAAAGGCAGAGGCAGCATCAAGCACCTTTCCTGCATTTATGGCTGTATCATCTGTATCTGTATCAACAAAAACTATCTGTCCGCTTTTGCGCTTTGAAAGTCCGTAACTGTATGCCTTGTCATAATACTCAAGGGTAATGCGTATGGCGGTTGAGAAATCATTCCGGTCAACGGCCTCTATCGCCTCTTTTGTTTTTTCTCCTCCCAGCCTTCGGGATATCTTTAACACCGATGTCCGTATAAGATCAGGCGGGAAGGCTGAATATTCCTCAAGCAGCCTCGGCAGGCGTGTCTCTATGCTCATCATCAGGGCAATTACAGGTGATTCCTGCATACGACCGTAAAAGCCGTCAGGCATGAAGACAGTGCCTATGTTACGGCTCTCATCTTCAAGCCATATAAGGTTCTCCGGGTTCATTTCACTCACGCTGGAATGAAGGAGATTGGCAAAGTGCTCAGTAGTTGGCTGTAAAGGTTGCCCGAGGGCCCCGAAGGCAGATCCCTTATGGCATGCGAGGCCTTCCAGGTCTGTCACCTGGTGGTTTTCGGAAGCAAGGCGTTTAAGTATATGGGTTTTACCGCTTCCTGTAAGGCCACCAAGGAGAATGTACCTTCGCGGCGCGGCCAGCTCATTAAGGATGAAATTACGGTAAGACTTGTAACCACCTTCAAGGACCGAGGCTGTGATGCCTCCCATCGAGAAAAGCCAGGCCATGGCTTCCGATCGCATGCCTCCCCTCCAGCAGTGAACCAGCACCCGGCCGTCATACGCCAGGCTGAGGGCAGCTTTTAATTTGTGGGACATTGCAGGGGCTGCAAGGTCTATTCCCCGCAAAACCGCCTTCAGATTGCCTTCCTGTTTGTAAATGGTGCCAACCTCGGCACGCTGGCTGTCATCGAACAGTGGAATGTTAACAGCCCCCGGAATGTGGCCGCAGGCATATTCGCCCGGCGACCTGACGTCAATTACGGAAAATTTTGCCGAGAGCTGCAGGAATTCATCGGCAGGCAGTTTGTTTACGGCACCGGACATAGGTCAGGATACTTTCGGGTACTTATCAATGACCCTTCTCAGATCCTCCACAGAGACGGGTTTTGAAAGCAGTTCTTTCATACCTGACTGCTCAACTTTGGCCTTTGTCTCAGGCATATTGTCAGCCGAGAGAGCAACAATCAAAGATTTGCCGTCAAAGTCAAGTATGGCCCGGGCAGCCTCAAACCCGTCTATCTCCGGCATTATAAGATCCATAAATATAAGGTCGTAAGGATTTTCAAGCGCTTTTTCTATTGCCTCCTTCCCGCTCTCGGCATATTCTGCAATTATGCCCAGTACCTTCAGCAGTGATCCCACCACTTTTCTGTTCAGGTAATTGTCATCCACTACAAGAACCTTTGGCAATGCGCTTTTGTCCCTTGAGGAGCGGTCAGTGATGCCCCCTTTCAGTTGCGGAAAATGATCCCTGAGTATATTCAGAAGGTCCTCACTGGCAAACGGTTTTACAAGGAGATGGTCTACGCCCAGGTCAACACATCGTGAATAATGACCCCTTGGATCGTTTGAAGTAAACATCAGAATAACATATTCACCTGCAAGGTTGGCAGCGCGAAGAGCCTCAGCCACCGCAAATCCGTCAGAATCAGGCTCATCGAAAATAATTAGAAGCACATATCTGTCAGGGTTATTCAGCCTGTCTGAATTGATCTGGGAGACTGTGTGTTTCTGAAAACTTGTCACCGAGACGGGCAGCCCGAGTCTGTGTATTACATTCAGGAAGTCGTCATCCCGTCCCTCACCGCTGGTGATGACAAGGGTACGTATTTCGCTCACCCTGGTGTACCTGCTGAGGTCTGTCTCTTTTTTAATTCTTTCATTGAGATGAACCTTAATTACAAACGCCACTTTCATCCCTCTCCCATGTCCTGTGGAGTCTTTCCCGGCCGGGCTTGTGGCTATAAGTTCGCCACCCATCAGTTCAACAAGGTTCCTGGCAAGTATAGGTCCGAGCTTAAGCTCCTCAGCCCATTCATCGCGGCCTGTGCGACCTGATATATAGTCACCGAAGAGCTTCTTTAACTCCGCTTTCGTATATGTCCTGCCGGTGTCAGTGAGGGAAAAAGCCAGTCTGAGTTCATTACCGGTTATTTCAGCTACCGAGCAGGTGAACATTATTTCTCCGGTCTGGGTGCTTGAAAGTGAATTGTTAAAAAGGTTGGTAATCACCTGCCGCAGCCTGTACGGATCACCGATAAGACTATCAGGCACCCCGGGATCTATTTCATGTTTGAACTTCACAAGGGATTCCGGATTTTCGCGCCTGACAAGGTTCATGCAGTAGGCTACCTCCTCTCTGAGTTTAAACGGGATCTCATCAAGAATCATCTTGCCGGTCTCGACCTTTGAAACATCGAAGATGTCATTGATTATATTAAGGAGAAGATCAGCAGATCGGCTGAGCAGTCTTACAACTTCGGTTGTTTCCCCTGGCAATCCTGCCCGGTTTAGCATCTCTGTCATTCCGAGGATACCGTTCAGTGGTGTCCTGATTTCAAAGCTCATCCGCGCCAGGAGCTCTGACTTGGCAATATTGGCTTCAGCTTCCTGCTTACGTGCTGATTCGAGTGCCGTGACATCAATAAATACGTCGAGGGTAGCATCTTCTCCGCTGTAACTTACAGGAATGCTGTTCCGGAAGACAATTTTTTCACTGCCTGTTCCTGCCAGCCTGATTATTTTTCCCTGTCCGAACTGCCCGTTAATATCACTTAAATACTCGTTTCTTGAGAGGTCCGGTAAAAGTTTTCCGGTCATCTGCAGTTCATCGTCATATGAAAAGAGTATTGCAGCGTGTTTATTGGCCTTAAGTATCTCACGGTTCCCGTTGTAGGCAATAATCCCTACGGGCATCTGGTCAATGATTCCGGCAAGCGTCGATTCGGAATCACTGGTTTCCTTATGCTTTATTTTCTGTCTCCGGAAGTGTGTCTTAAAAAGAAAGATTATAAAGATGATCCCCGCAACTGTAAGCAATCCAGTGATGAAGGCATTGCGTATAATATACTTCTGGAAGAAGTCAGTGGGAGCCGAGAATACGAGCCCGTAATCTATTCCAAGAATGCTGACCGGGTAAAATGAAGAGAGGATGCCGACTGACTTTCCGTCAGCCCTGACATCATGGAGAATTCTGCCGGCAACGCCCGCATCCAGCTGTTCTGTGATTTTCCCGACTTCGGAATAACGGGCATCACCTGTGTGGTTATCAAAAACAACATTTCCTGAGTCGTTTACAAGCCACTGCCACTGATATTGTTCCAGCTGGTATTCTGCAAGCAGGCGGGAGAAATACCTGTTTATGTCAACAGTTATCACAAAATTTCCAAGCACTTTCCCGTCACTCAGGACCGGAAGAAAATATTTGTACTTACCTCTCTCCTGTTCAATCTTTTCACGTTCGGAAATGTCGGGCAATGTCTGGGCCCTGTAGGAACCGTCAAGCCATGAGTTTTTCTCTTCATCCTTGAACAGTGTATAGACATCCCCCGCATTGTTGTAAAGCATCAGGCTGACAATGACGTTTTCATACCTGGAATAGTAGAGTTTCATCTTCTCCCTTGCGCGCTCATTGACATTTTTGTCGGAAAAGAAAAGAGCGATGTCATCTGAAAAATCAATCTCGGTGAGATCGCTTATCAGGTACATGCTTGTATTGTCAATATCAGTTCCCACTATTCGCACCTGCCTGTCAAGCATTTTCATCGAATATTCCAGCTGGTTCCTGTAGAGACTTCTGTAAAAGAGTATGTTAATTACCATTATCAGCAAAAAGGCAGAGTAGGCAATAATGGTTATCTTTTTCATCCGGGACTGTATTACTGTGCAAAAATAGGGTATTATCTGTATTTCGAGGTGTCTTCAAGCAACATGCTTATATAGCTTTTGTAGCGCCACGGTTCCATTTCGTTCCCTGCAACAGCCTTACGCACGGCACAGTCGGGTTCATTCAAATGCAGGCAGTTATGAAACCTGCAGCGTGAAGAAATACGGAAGATTTCCGGGAAAAAGTGGTAAATCTCATCGCGGGCAAAATCAATTACGCCAAAGCCTCTGATACCCGGGGTGTCAATGACAAAGCCCCCGCCGGGCAGTGGATGCATCTCGGGGAAGGTTGTCATATGCTTTCCCTGCTCGTGGTACTCGGAAATTACAGCCGTTTTAAGTTTCAGGGAAGGATTGAGCCTGTTGAGAAACGAGCTTTTCCCGACTCCTGAATTGCCTGCTACGAGAGTTGTTCGTCCGGCCATCGCCGCCCGGACCGGCTCCAGGTTTTCATTTTTCTCCACAGAGACTATCCATGTCTCATATCCTATGCTTCTGTAGACACTCTGCAATTTTTCGGCAAAAGCCTGTTCTTCGGCACCGTAAAGGTCCGACTTGTTTATTATAAGTGCTGCCGGAATCCGGTAAGCCTCTGCGGTGGCAAGGAAACGGTCGATGAATTCTACAGGTGTTTCAGGCATTTTCACGCTTAACATTATGAATGCCTGGTCAATGTTGGCAGCAATGATCTGTGATTCCTTCGAGAGATTGGAGGCCCTGCGAATCATGTAATTACGGCGTGGGGCCAACGTTGTAATAATGCTGTCTCCGGGGTCAAAGGAGACAACGTCTCCAACGGCAACAGGATTGGTGGTTCTTATTCCCTTAACCCTGAACTTGCCTTTAATGACACAGTCGTGGATAATACCGTCAGAATCCAGTACCTTATACCGGCTTCCAGTCGATTTGATTACTATCCCCTGCTTCAACTGCCTCACATTTAGGACAAAAATAGAATAAAAAAAGTGATATAAGGAAAGTCCTCACATCACTTCATGCCCTTGTTTCAGGCCTTGTTTCTAATATTCGGCTGCCATCAGGAAGAATGGCTTCATTTCAAAGTTTGAGTAGTAGGGTCTTAACCGTTCCGTATTGTAATATTCGGAAACCTTTACAACTTTCTTCGATGATGTCACAACATCAATTGGAACATTGTCATAACGTCCGTTCTTGAGAACCACCACCCTGCCGTGTATGCCTTTCATAATCAGGTCAAGCGCCAGGTTGCCGTAAGCCATAGGCACAATTGAGTCCACGGCGTCGGGGTCGCCGCCCCTGACCATATAACCCAGCTTCTGGTTTATGACGTTTATGGTTTTGCCCTTGTTGAATTTTGCTGAAAGATTTTTCAAGTTCTGCAGATACCAGGTCACCTATCCCACCCAGTTTTGCGTGGCCGTATGCGTCTCTCTCGGTATTTGCAAATATCATATCACCGCCCCTGAAAAGAGAACCCTCTGATACAAGTACCACAGCATATTTGCTCGGGTTTGAATTGCGGTCTTCGACAAGGAGCTTTGCAAGAAGTTCAATGTCATATTTGTATTCCGGAATAACGCACCTGTTTGCGGAGCCTGCCATTGTGGGAAGCATGGCTGTGAATCCTGCATAGCGCCCGAAAACCTCGAGCACCATGAGTCTTTCATGTGACCCGGCAGAGGTTCGGAGACTGTTTGTCATCTGGATCGTCCTCGTGACACAGGTGCTGAAGCCGATGCAGTAGTCAGTTCCGGGAACGTCGTTGTCCATAGTCTTGGGAATGGCGACCACCTTTACGCCCTGCTTGTACAGATGAACACCGTAGCTCAGCGTGTCATCGCCACCGATGGGTATAAGAAAATCGATGCCCAGCCACTCGAGGTTTTTTATAACCTCGGGGGTAAGATCATTCATTTCTTCCTTATATATGTCCTTGAGATGTTCAGGCACATACTCTTTCGGCACATGGCTCGGCCTGGTGCGTGATGTGTGCAGAAAAGTTCCGCCGGTTCTTCCTGACTTGTTTACTATGTCGTCTGTAAGCAATTGGAAACATTCACTGTTGTCCGCCTTGGGATCTCTTATGATCTCAACGATGCCACCCCATCCTCTGCGTAATCCTATAACCTTGTAACCTTCCCTGTTTGCCCTGATTGTCACCGCCCTGATTGCGGGATTCAGACCCGGAACATCACCGCCGCCTGTTAGAATTCCAATCACCCCTTTGATTTTCTTCACATTTGCCATTTGTCTCTAGTTTTGAATAAGTTTTGCAGCCGATAAAAGTAGATCATTTCAAAATCATATCAAAAAGGATATGGCCCTGTCCTTTATTTTTTTAATATTTTTGAGGAAAACTGATATGGAAAGAAAGGAAAAGGCTATCGGTTATTTCAGGGACGGTTACAGCTGTGCCCAGTCAGTTGTCATGGCCTTTGTCGGAAAACAGCACACCGCAGTCAGGGCAGCTTCGGCTTTCGGCGGAGGAATGGGCAGGATGCAGCTGACCTGCGGGGCAGTGACCGGGGCATACATTGTGTTCGGTCTTATTCACGAAGCTCCGCAGCTGCCATCAGAGGCAGAAAAACTCCAGATCTATGACAGGGTCAGGGCTTTCCGGCAGCAGTTTTTAAAAAGGAACGGCACAGACAGTTGCTCTGAGCTCATCGGTGAAGACCTTAATACCGCTGAGGGCAAGGCCGCGATAAAATCAAAGGGGCTGACGGGAAATGTTTGCGAGAAATGCATCCGTGATGCCGTGGAGATTATTGAATCGACAAACTGACGGATGCAGCGTATAGTAATAACCGGCGCCACCGGACTGATAGGCAGTCAACTGAGTCATCTGCTGGAGGATGAAGGGTATGATGTTGTGCACCTTACGCGTGACAGAAAGAGAGGCGACAGGGCCAAATCATTTGTATGGGATCCATCGGGGTCTTATGCTGACAGTGATGCCTTTCGTCATGGTGATATTATAATTCACCTGGCAGGAGCCAACATAGGCTCAGGCCGGTGGAGCGACAAGAGAAAAGAAGAGATTATCTCGAGCCGGGTTAATACTGCTGCACTGCTCTTTTCAAAAACGGCCGGTGCAGGGATCAATCCCGCTGCATATATTACTGCCTCTGCTATAGGATATTACGGTGCGGTGACCACGCAGCGGATTTTCACCGAGTCTGATTCCCCTGCTGCCGATTTCCTGGGTGAAACATGCCGGAGGTGGGAGGAGGCGGCACAGCCTTTCGCTGAGAAAGGGGTCAGGGTTGTAAAGATCAGAACATCGGTAGTGTTTGCCGCTGCAGGCTCAGCACTCTCGAAATTGACAAAACCTGCCGCCGCGGGCCTTATAGTACGGCCGGGGCCGGGAGACCAGTATTTTCCCTGGATACATATCGACGATCTCTGTGCTGTTTATCTGGCGGCGGTCAGGGAGGCAGGCATGTCAGGCGCTTACAACGCCGCGGCGCCTGAGCATGTCACTCTTGACGGTGTCATGAAGGAAGTTGCCCGGCAGAAACACCTCCCGGTGTTTCTGCCTCACATACCCGTCTGGCTGATGCGCGCAGTGCTGGGCGAGATGTCAGTAATGATTACAACCGGCAGCAGGGTATCGTCAGAACGACTGACAGATACAGGGTTCACCTTCAGATACCCTGACGTCGCCTCCGCACTGCGCGCCTGCTGAACATATTATCTGACTGTAAATTCCCTCTCCTTAAGAATGCCGGCACGTGTGGTCTGTACAGAGGCTTTACCGCTCAGCCCGGCACCGTTAAGCACCCTGACACTGAACACGGCTTCACTGACGGCACCTCCTTCGGCATATCCCACACTTTTGGAGACCGGTCTGCGGCCGGAGCCCTCCTCATCAAACATCATCATTCCGCCGCCACCCTGGCGTACACGCGGCTTCGGATCCAGAACACGGTAAGCCGGTTTCTCTCCCTCTTTCGATTCAAATTCAAGTCTCACCTCATCCTCGCGTACTATCTTGACAAGATGCGCCTGTCGCAATGCCGTCGGCAATTTGCCCGTATTGCGGAATCTGACCTTTATTTCATAGTCAGTAGAGTCACTGCCCCTGACGGCTTTACCCTTGCTGATATCCACAGACTCCCACTCGACCATCGGGAGATATTTCATCATCTCGATGTTGAACAGAGCTTCCTTTGATGCCCATTCTTCAAGATGTCTGGCAGGCGCATTCTGACTGAAGAACTTGGGATCAAACCCACCGACCTCAGCATCAGGATGATCGGGGTGTTTTACCGGCTTCCATTCGATGAATCCATCCCCGTTGTTTTCAAGGTCGTCCCAGGTGAGCATATCAACCTGATCGGTATCACCGTCAGCGTCATAATCCTTGTTGCGCGCCCCGTTCCACAGTTCATCTCCGTACCAGATGGCTCCGTAATACCAGTAACCGAAATCAGGCCCGTGACCGAAAATAGGCTCACCGTTGCCGTAGTCATTGAAGACGTCTCCGGCTTTTTCATATCCGGTGATGCCCTTTCCAACCGCATCGAAATGTCTGTACCACTTCAGGTCTTCAGGATACATCCTCTCTTCCGACGGCGATGTTGAAGGTGGCCTGAGATGCATGGGAACCCTCGTATCCATTGAATTTACGATGTAGATGTTTGGGTGTGTCATCAGGAAAGAGAAAACCGACCGTGTTTCTGTCTCACTCAGGGGATATTCACCTGCTCCGCCCTGGGTGTTGCCGCGCCCTGTCAATTCAGCCTCCGGCCTCCAGTTTTCGGGATAATTCCGGTGCAGGTCCAGCCCGCCGATGCCGTCCTCGTTGACACGTCCGTCACCGTCGTTGTCAATGCCCTCTGCAGATGTGGCATATATTCCTTCCCCGCGCGGTACCCTTTTCATTATCCTGCCGGTAGTGTCAGCCGGATCAGGCACCAGTGTGCCATTCTTTTCGTCCTTCCACCTAAGTGTCAGAATTACTCCGTCACCGTCAAGATCTTCCGGCGGGTCTTCGTCAAGCAGCCCGTCATTGTCGCTGTCGTCAGGCCTTACAGTGCTTCTGTTGCTCTGGGCTGTGTTCAGATACAGATTCTGGCCGTCAGGATTGTTTACCGGCTTAAGATAAATGGCGTACCTGTCAACAAGTTTCGTTATTTCGGGATCGGAGCCGTAGTTTTCAAGCAGATGCTGAATCAGCCAGAGTACCGATTCGGCGCTTGTAACCTCCCCGCTGTGGCGGTTGCCCTCGAAGAATGCTGCCGGCTTGACAAGATCAGACCCCGTTTTACTGTTGGTGACAGTAATCTGCATTATGGGTCTGCCTTCGTAACTTTTGCCGACCTCATAAAGTGTCACAAGATCCGGATATTGTTCGGCCCATCTCTTCAGCCAGTGGTTAATAACATCGTTCGAGTGGAACCTGTCAAAGGTAAGTTTGTCACCCGGGGTGTATTCAACTGAAGAGAGCTTCACCTTCGGAAAGAAGCTTATTCCGTGCCTCTGTCCGGCAACGCTGTAGATTGCAGTATCACGGTGATTTCCGGATGTAGTACCCGCAGCCGGCTGACCCTGGAGAAGAACGGATAATGATAATCCCAGCGGAATTATCAGAAATCTGGCAAATAATAGTTTCATACTCATCTGTTTATTGAATGACGATTATTCCGGAACTGACCCCGGCGGTGGAACTGAACCTGATTATGAATGTCCCCTTTCCGAGGTGGGAAAGGTCTATTTCTTTCATTGCTTCTATTTCCGTTTCATATACGGCTGTAGCATCGCTCCTGAAAACCGAAATCACCGTTTTTACTGTTGCCGGAACTGTAATCAGTCCGGTGGTGGGATTCGGGTAAAACTCTCCCGGAACTGAATGATTTGTTGTGGCTGACGGCACCTTTTCAACCTTAAAATTATCAATCACAACCCCGCTTGTATTGAAGCCTGTTTTAAAGCCGAAATAGCAGGGTCCGCTTGTCGTCGGCAGGACTACTGCCTTATGCATTACAAGGTCGTGGTAATTGAGGTTCCTGCCGGCAAAGAGGTTATAGGAATTCAGCCCTGTTTCATTCCGGTCAGCCCCGCCCCTGAGGTCGAGCGATTCCTTAATGCCATATTCCTGGTTCCTGAAACTGAATGTGACAAGGTATTTCTGGCCTTTCGACAGGTAAAAGCCAGGGGTGTAGAGCCAGTTGACAGAAAGCGAAGACTCAGCAACCACTCCGGGGCCAAAGCCGGAATCGGGAATTTGAAAATTAAGACTCCACCCCTCACTTCCCAGGCTGGAGCTCCAGCCTCTCGGAAGGTCAGTGACAACATCATCAAAATCCTGAAGATATGGAAGCGAGGGAACGATATAGATGCCTGACCTCTTCTCTCCTGAAGAAGGCTGCGAATAATAATTGTTTTCAGCGTCTGTGACAGCCCACACATTATAAAAGTAGAGCCTGTCACTCTCAAGTCCACCCTGTCTGAAAGATTTGTATGGTCCCCGGTAAATCACGGTTCCCGATTCCCCGATTGTATCTCCCTGAAGGTATCTCTTCCCTCTTACCGGCACAAGCGGTTCACGGCTCTCTGATCCGGCAAGGATAAACTCTGTAGGTACAAGAGCCTTCCACGAAACATCCATTGCATCGTCGTCTACCGGCATCATTTCAATTCCTGCAGGATCATCAAGATCAACTGTAAAAAGGAGGCTGTCACCCCGGGAAATGATGTCAGTTATTTTAATGCCGGCATTTGATCCGTCCTGCAGAAATGAAAAAGGGTTGGTCCGGTCATTGAACGAAACGGTGCCGTTAAGATCAGAAAGTGCAGCCTGATCTATTTGCCCGTTAAAGGCAGGGGTTCCGTTCCTCCGGAAGACATAAACCTCGTCAGGAGCTCCCCTGGCATTACCCCGGTACCTTGTATCGATACGCTGGATCACCATTCCTGATGAAGGCAATGAAGACTCGTACATGCCGGTCTTCAGCCTGTATTCAAGGACAAAGAACTGCTCCTCGGCTAGCGGAGACCTGATAATCCAGGAGTTGCCCCCGGGAGCTGCAGCAGGTTTCAGGGTGTAGGTTCCGGAGTGTTGTATCTCCGGGATTTTATCTATCCATCCGCCGTATCTGTATTTCATCCACGCTCCCGGATGCCCTTTACCGTTTGCCATTATATCCCAGGGACCAACCGGTACACCGTCATTGTCATAGTGATACAGGTCAGGGGCTCCCAGCGAGTGAAACATCTCATGTGAAAGGGTATTTACGCTGACATTTTCAAGCTGGAGTGTATAGTCGTTGATTTTGAGTTTGCCCAGCATTACATCTCTTGAAAAGAGGACCCAGCGGTGCGGCCAGAGAAGCTCACTCCATCCGTCGGCCTGCCCCCGGATAATAAAAGAGACATTGTCAAAATCACCATCCTGGTTCATGTCAAAATTCACATCCGCAGGGAGGCTGTAAGCGGCAGATGCCCAGGTAACAGCATTTGCAATAAGGGAATGTTCCCTGGCAGTCCGTTCGTCATCGTTGCCGTATCCTTCAGGATTCGAAGAGACATTATAGGGCTGGTAATGCCTCCGCGTAAAACTGTCAGTATAGATTATTTCTTCGGCTGCTCCTCCGGGGAAATGATGAGTTACAATATCCAGTCCGTTATTTGACACTTCACGGAAATACATACGCATTGAGCTCTCTGTCAGGCTGTTGAATTTTCTGTCATAGACTGATCTCGCGACCGTGAAACCGGCTTCATCCCTGAACCGGATATAGATAACAAGGTTGTTGAAACCTCCCGTTGTCTTTATTGCGGATGAGGCGTTTGACCTGCTCCCGTATTTTTCGAAAATGCGCTCAGATTCCGCCCTTTTTTCACTTACCTGCGCAGGTACTGTTACGCGTCTTATCTCAGGGTGGTCGCGTGGATCGGCTTTCCCTGCCCTCCACCGGGTTACATCAAACCTGTTCCCGGTCTGAACAACGTAATAGAAGTAACCGTCGTCACCGCAACCCACAGGATAACCTGAGGCGTCATGCAGATAATTGAAGAACTCGTCTCCTGACAGAAAAAGTTTCAGCTCAGTACCGTCAGGGAGCTTTTTTGTCACAGGTTCAAAAACAAGCGGTGCCCCTGATACAATTGACGTGCCCAGAAATAGGCAAATCAGCATGAAGAGGGCTTTTCTCATATATGGATCTGATTGCAGGGGGAAGTATTATCCTCTTTTTGACACTACCTCAAGTTTGTCCGGATCAATAATCTCAATGGTCCTGCCGTATGATTTGATAATCCCGTCACGTTTGAATTCAGAGAATGTGCGTATTACATTGGCCGTGCTCATGCTGATGAAGTCAGCTATCTCCTTTCGTGATACGGGAAGGTCGAAAACTCTTGAGTGGTAAATCTCTTTTGAAAAATAGGAAAGTACATAGGCTACCCTCCCGGCAAGGTTCCTGTTCCTGATATCAAGACCCTGTGAAATGATCCGTTCGGTAGTACGTGAAAGGACAGTGATAAGCTGAAGCCCGAACCCGCCGTTTTTTTCAACGAGCTCTTTAATAAGATCCAGGTTGATAGTGCAGGCTACAGAGTCTTCCAGAGCTGAAAGTGAATACTTGTATTTCCCTTCCGAAAAGACGTGGGTATTGCTTACGAACTCATATGGACGGGTAATCGCAATGATTTGCTCCTCGCCGCTGGCTGTAAGGCGGAAAAGCTTCACCAGCCCGCTCTTCAGGTATTTGAAATCAGTGACTGGATCACCTTCGGCATTGATCATCTCGCCCTTTGAGAAACAGAGTTCAACCTTGTTATTGCATACACGGTCGAAATCTTCGCTGTTCAGATTTGAAAATACGAGTTCACGGAAGTCGCATGTGAGGCAGGTACACTTCTTTTTCTCAGGTTTTTGCATGAAGCAATGAATTAGTGCAAATTTAGAACAAATAGCGAATTAATTCGTTCACCTTTTCTATTTTTGAGCAGAGCGCAAAAACAATGACCTACAGAACCGATTATCATATTCATACAACCTTCAGTGATGGCCGTGAGGAACCGGAAGCCAGTATAAAGGCAGGTATACAGGTCGGATTGACAGAGATCGGCTTCTCTGAACACATTACCCTGGTGCCGGAAAAGCAGAAATGGAGCATGGACCCTGCATTGCTGCCTGAATATGCAATTCTTATTGAGAAGCTGCGGACCCGGTATCCCGATATTGCCGTAAGGATGGGGGTTGAACTTGATTACCTTCCCGGGAAGGAAAAGGAGTTGGGTGAAATTGTTTCAGCCTATCCGTTTGATTATGTGATCGGATCCGTTCATTATATGGGGCCCGAGACAGTGGATCTGGGCCCGGAGTTCTACCTGGGGAAAAACATAGACCAGATATACGAAAACTATTTTAACCTGGTTTGCGAGGCGGCTTCCACGGGTCTATTTGATATAATCGGACACCCTGATCTTGTGAGGATTCACGGGTTCAGGCCGGAAGGTGATATCTCCGGCCTTTACGCCATGATGGCGTCAGCCTTCCGCGCCTACGATGTTGCATTTGAACTGAATACAAACGGGAGGAACAAACCTTTGAAGGATTTCTATCCTGACACCAGGTACCTGAGTCTCTTTGCCTCACACGAAGTGCCTGTATGTGTCAACTCTGACGCTCATATGCCATCGCGTGTGGGTCAGTTCTTCGACGAAGCCTATGCGCTCCTGAAAAAGGCCGGGTACTCCGAAATGGCAACATTTAAAGGCCGTGAGCGCTTTATGATTCCTTTCTGACTCTTCAGGCAGCCATCAGGTGTTCAATTAGTATCTTGACCCCGATAGCTGCCAGTATTATTCCCCCGAGAATCTCAACCCTGGAGCCCAGGCGGCTGCCGGCTGATTTGCCGATGCGGACAGCCGTCATGGATGCAATAAATGTCACAGCGCCTATGATGATTCCGGCATTCCAGATCTGCACATCCAGAAAGGCAAAGCTGATTCCGACGGCCAGGGCGTCGATACTTGTTCCTATTGCCATTGTGAGCATGACTGATGGCTTTCTGAAATCCTGTTCGGGCCTTTCACTTGCCCCCTTCAGCCCCTCCCTTATCATTCGTGCGCCCAGGAACAGCAGCAGACCGAAGGCAACCCAGTGGTCAAAACTTATAATATATCCGCTTACTGTCGAACCCAAAAAATAACCAAGTACCGGCATGGCACCCTGAAACAGGGCAAGCACAAATGCAATGCGCATGGCTTCACCGAAGCGGATCCTCGACTGAACAACACCGCAGGAAAGGGAAACCGCAAATGTGTCGAATGATAGCCCGAGCGCAATGCCAATAAGTGTAAGATAATCCATCAGTCAATGAATGAGCAGCAAAAGTATTGATTTATTACTAATTTTGACACCCGAAATCCCGAGATGAGAATCCTGGTACAAAGAGTAAAAAGAGCCACCGTCACAATCGACGGTAAGGTCTTTTCCGCAATAGGGCCCGGCTTGCTTGTTTTGCTGGGAATAGAAGATGCCGACACCGGCAGTGATGCTGAATGGCTGACATCCAAACTGGTAAATCTGAGAATTTTTGATGACAGTAACGGGGTGATGAACATTTCAGCTTTGGATTCCGGAAAGGATATAATTGTGATAAGCCAGTTCACTCTTCACGCGTCCACAAAAAAAGGCAACAGGCCTTCATATATCCGCGCCGCAAGACCTGAAAAAGCCATCCCCCTGTATGAAGAATTCATCAGCATGACAGAAACCCTTCTGGGCAGAAGAGTCATGACGGGAAAGTTCGGTGCAATGATGGAGGTTGAGCTTGTCAACGACGGGCCGGTTACGATATTCATTGACAGCAAGACAAGAGAATGACAGACCGCGAACTCAAAAGATCAGTGCTGACTGTGACAGCCTTTGCCTCTTTCCTGACTCCGTTCATGGGCTCATCGGTTAACCTGGCGCTCCCATCAATTGGTGAGGAGTTCGGATCAAATGCCGTGATGCTCAACTGGATAGTCAGCAGCTACATGCTTTCAACGGCAATCTTTCTTCTCCCGGCAGGAAGGGTGGGTGATATAATAGGTCGTAAGAAGGTTTTCTTTTCCGGAATACTGCTTTTTACCCTGACGATGCTCCTCCTCACCTTCACCCCCGGAATCGGATGGCTGATCGCCGTGCGTATAGTGCAGGGTGTTGCCAGCGCTATGATTTTCGCGACTAACCTGGCAATACTCACATCCGTTTTCCCCGCAGGAGAACGTGGCAGGGCAATGGGTATCAATGTGACAGCGGTGTATATCGGCCTCTCCTCCGGCCCATTCCTTGGCGGTCTTCTTACCCGCTACCTGGGCTGGAGAAGCATTTTTGCCTTCCTGATTCCGATGGGCATAATAAGTCTTGTACTGATCCGAAAAAAAATGAAAGGCGAATGGGCTGACTCAAGAGGAGAAGGGTTTGACTGGCCCGGTGCTGTCATTTATGGTGTCTGCCTTGCTGCAATTATGTACGGCTTTTCAAAATTGCCATCGGCCACCGGATGGACACTCACCCTGACAGGCATAGCCCTGGTGCCGGTATTTATACTCCGTGAAACAAAAACAGCTCATCCCCTGTTTGATGTTTCACTTATATTCAGAAACAGGGTCTTTGCTTTCTCAAGCCTTGCCGCTCTTATTCATTACGCCGCCACAAGTGCAATAGGATTCTTTCTGAGCCTGTACCTGCAGTATATAAAGGGTCTGGGGCCACGTGATGCAGGTTTTATTCTGATGTCATGGCCCGTTACAATGGCGCTCCTATCTCCTGTCGCCGGAAAGCTGTCAGACAAGTACAATCCCGGAGTACTGGCTTCCGCGGGAATGGCGTTGACTTCTATAGGACTGATTATGCTATGCTTCCTTTCCGATACCACTCCTTTTCCCTATATAATTTTAATACTTATTCTTATGGGACTCGGTTTTTCGCTTTTCTCCTCTCCGAATTCCAATGCAATAATGAGCTCAGTCGAAAAGAAGCAGCTTGGCAATGCCTCCGGGATGATCGGTACAATGAGAATGGTAGGGCAGACGATGAGCATGGGCGTAGCAATGATGCTTATTGCACTGTTTATGGGTCAGCAGAAGATAAGCACCACCAATTACCCTCAGCTGCTTGCTGCAATGAAGACCGGATTCATTGTATTCTCCGTGCTCTGCATAGCCGGCATTTTTGCATCGCTCGCCCGTAATTCCAATCTTAAAAAATAGGATTTTAGGTTTTTATTTGCGTTTCACTAAAAAAACTTAAATTGACCCTGTTTTGCGGGGAGGTTAATTACTGTCGCCTCCCTTTAAATTATTCAGATTATGACAAAGTTATATCAGAAGCTTATAAAGTCGGGAATCACCGCCGACAAAGTCAGGCCGGGTATCA
Organism: uncultured Bacteroidales bacterium; assembly: GCA_963736735.1. Lineage (GTDB taxonomy): Bacteria > Bacteroidota > Bacteroidia > Bacteroidales > VadinHA17 > SR-FBR-E99. The sequence goes on from CAVTPX010000002.1 coordinate 85,429, forward strand.
GAGAGTCAACGGTCAGTTATGCGGGCGAAGAACGGGCGGAAGTTCTGAGAAACATTTTTTCATTCCTTGACCTTACGAGCCTCAATGTCACAGACAACCACCGGATAATTACAGATTTCACTGAAAAGGTGAGCTCATTTAATGTTCACTTTCCTGACATTAAAAATGTGGCTGCAGTTTGCGTCTTTCCCAATTTTGTACAGCCGGCCATCATCGGACTGAATAACTGCGGAGTAAGGCTGGCAGTGGTTTCTGCGTCATTTCCCACCTCCCAGACATTCCTTGAGGTGAAGGTCATCGAAACAGAAATTGCAGTCAGGAACGGGGCTGACGAAATTGATGTAGTTATGCCGTTGGGGGTTTTTCTTGAGAGAGACTACGAGGCAGTCATCGGCGAACTAAAAGCACTCAGGCTTGCTGCAGGGGATGCCACACTGAAGGTGATACTTGAAACGGGTGTGCTGAGCGACAATGAGCTTATTTACAAGGCTGCCGTGGTTGCAATTGAGTCAGGCGCCGACTTCATTAAAACTTCAACTGGAAAAAGCCCAGTATCTGCTACGCCTGAAGCCGCATGGGTAATATGCCGGGCCATTCTCGACTATTACACTGAAACCGGAATTATGATAGGGTTCAAGGCCGCCGGAGGGATAGCTACTCCGGATGAAGCAATAGTATATTACAACATTGTGAAGAAGGAGCTTGGTGAAAAATGGCTTGATCCTGCCCTGTTCAGGATAGGGGCAAGCAGGCTGGCCAACGGTCTTTTGCACGAGCTGTATCCCGGAAAACCGGCATATTTTTAATTTCTGCAAATGGAGCAGCAGGTAACTGACAGCATTTTTGCAGCCTTTGAGGGAAGTGACATTGACACTGTGGCTCAGAGCGAATTTCAGCTTGGCGGAATTATCCCGTATACTGAAAAACCAGGAGCCACAATGGTTGTGACCATGGCTTCGACCCACCAGAGCGAGCTGTACAGGTACGGTAACCGTGTTCCCGGGCAACCGGTTCCGGAAGGTATTCTGAACAATGACTTCAGTTTGGGGATGCTTTCAGTCTCCCTTGTCCTCTTCACCGTTCTTTACGCCTTCGCAAGAAAAGTAATTACAACCAGCTTTCTTTCGCTGGGCCTGAAACGTCAGCATGATACACCATCTCTGTACTCGTCTGTCATTATTACCTGGCCACCGCTGGCACTGAACCTTTTTACCCTATTGAACGTAAGCCTTTTTGCCGTAATTGGGGCAGTGTACTCCGGTGCTTTGTCGCCAATGCCTGATGGTGAAATGATAAAGACGACTGCCCTGTGCCTGGCAGGATTTGCGGGAATCCTGCTTTTCAGGCATACAACCTGCATAATTGTGGCCTCAGTCACCTGGCAGAAAAAGCTGTTCATGGAATATGTTTCTGTTGTATACAGCACATGGTTTATTGCTGCTGTCTTTTATTTTGTGCTTTCTTCAATTATTCTTTTCGTCCCCTTAAAGACGCCGGTTACCATCGTTTACACCGGGGCAGCCCTCACGGTTTTCCTCCTTTTCCTTCGGACAATCAAGCTGTTAAACATTTTTATCGTCAGGCGTGTTCCAATATTATATTTCATTTTGTACCTTTGTGCCCTTGAAGTCCTGCCTGTCCTGATTGTACTGAAAATTCTCGATGTGCTTTGATGACGGGCAGACACGTGGAGGTTGAACTTAAAACTTATGGCGTTGAAGATAAGGAAGGTATTAGTGTCGCAACCTGAGCCAAATAATCCGAAATCACCATATTTCGAGCTCGCCAAAAAATACAATCTGAAGGTTGATTTCAAACAGTTCATTCAGATTGATGGAATTTCCGCGAAGGATTTCCGCCAGCAAAAGATAAATATCCAGGAGTTTTCCGCTGTAGTATTCTCATCGAAGACGGCTATCGATCACTTTTTCAGGTTGGCCGACGAGATGCGGATTACAATTCCTGACGACATGAAATATTTCTGCATCACGGAGAACGTGGCTTTCTACCTGCAGAAATACATTGTCTACCGTAAACGTAAGATCTTCCATGGCAAGGCGAAGTTTGAAGACCTGATGGATATAATCATAAAACACAGGGACGAGAACTTTTTCGTTCCGCTTTCAGAGCCTCACAAGACAGATATTCCTGACCTGCTCACAAAAAGCAGCATCAAATTCACTGTTGGAACAATGTACCGCACCATAAGCAAAGGATTCGACTCCACGGAACTCGATTACGATATCCTGGTCTTCTACAGTCCCTCCGGTATTAAGTCCCTGAAAGAAAATTTTCCCACCTTCATGCAGGGCGAAATAAAAATCGCCGCCTTCGGGCCTACCACTGCAGAAGCTGTAACCAACGAGGGCTTCCGGCTCGATATACAGGCCCCGAATCCCAAGGCTCCCTCAATGACAATGGCCCTTGACTGCTTCATCAGAGACTTCAACAAAGGCAACAAGTAAGGCTTCTTTCGCAAAGGGAGAAAGACTTTGCGGCGTTAAGCCAATCAATGATCTTTTTGCTACAGGCAATCATGTCCGGCTAAACTGGTTCCGTGCACTGTATGCAGTTGCCGAAGGAAGCGCAGAACTGTCGCCGGCAAGGCTCCTGATCTCCGTGCCCAAAAGATATTTCAAGAAGGCCGTGATGCGCAATCTTCTTCGCAGAAGAATAAGGGAAGCTTACAGGAAGAACAAATTCCCTCTGACTGAATACCTTACAAAAAACGGAAAACATATGGACGTGGCTATTATCTGGAGTTCGCCGGATCCTGCTGATTACTTTCAGATAGAAGAATCGGTAAAGGAACTGATCCGGAAGCTGACACATGTTCGGTGAACCGTTAACTTTGCATAAAACCATTTCACATGCACCCTATAAAAACAAAAAGAACACTCCTTATCCTGGCAGCAACAGCAGTTGCAGTCATTTCACTGGGCTTCCTGTTTGCAGATCAGCAGGATAAGGATTTCAAACTGACTAAGAATATCGATATTTATATTTCCCTGTTCAGGGAGCTCAATGCATTTTATGTTGACGAGATCGATCCTGAGAAGCTGGTTGAAACAAGCATCACAGGCATGCTTGAGACCCTTGACCCATATACTGTGTATTACCCCCAGGAAGATGTGAGCGACCTTGACTTCATGACTACCGGCAAATACGGTGGATTCGGATCACTTATCAGAAAATCAGGCGATTACATTGTTGTGACAAACGTCTATAAGGGATTTCCGGCAGACAGGAACGGGATAAAGCCGGGAGATATAATGCTCAGCATAGACGGAAAATCACTGAAGGGCGTTGCCTCTGACAAGGCATCGGATATGCTGAAGGGTGAGCCGGGGTCTGCGGCAGAAATCACCCTGCTCAGGAACGGCAAAGAGATCGCTGTGAAACTGAACCGTGAAAAAATTTCGATACCTGCCGTTCCGTATTACGGAATGGTTGACGGTTCAACAGGTTACATCCGTTTCACCAATTTCACTCAGAACTGCATCACTGAAGTAAGGGATGCTCTCACGGATCTCATGGATAAACAGGGTGCTACGAGTATTATACTGGACCTGCGCAACAATCCGGGAGGACTTGTATCCGAAGCCGTTGAAATTGTAAACCTGTTCGTGATGCCGGGACAGGAGGTTGTAAGCACCCGGGGCAGGGTAAAACAATATGACGCCGTTTTCAAAACACAGAAGAATCCGGTTGCGCCAGATATGCCGCTTGTAATCCTTATCAACAGGGGTTCAGCCTCAGCCTCGGAGATTGTGGCAGGCGCAATTCAGGACCTTGACAGAGGGGTTATCCTGGGAGAACGATCATACGGGAAGGGGCTTGTACAGGTAGCCAGACCTCTCAGCTATAAAGCCGAACTTAAGCTGACAACGGCAAAATATTACATCCCCAGCGGAAGATGCATCCAGGCTGTCGATTTTTCTCACCGCAACGAGGATGGCAGCGTAGGAGTCATCCCTGATTCACTTATCAAAACATTCAGGACAAAAAACGGCAGGACAGTGAAGGACGGAGGAGGGATCATTCCTGACACGACAATCGCGTCGGAGATGCTTTCAAGGTTTACGAGCGAACTGTATGTTCAGAATATGATCTTTGACTTTGCCACCGAGTATTACTGGTCGCACCCTGTTCCCACAAACCCTGACAGTGTCCGTATTAGTGACGGAGATTTTGACAGCTTCGGGGAATTCCTTAAAAGGAAGAACTTCTCATATAAGACTGATTCTGAGGCGGGGCTTGAAGAGTTTGTAAAACTCACAAAAAATGAGGGTCTTTACGAGGCGAATTCAGCCACCATCGGGGAGCTGCAGAAGGGTGTATCACACAATCTCGGGAATGACCTTAAAACCCATAAAAAGGATATTGCCGAACTTATAGGGTCGGAGCTTGCCGGAAGATATTTCTATGATGCAGGAGCGGTAAGGTTCTCGCTTCCGTTTGACAAACAGATTAATGAGGCTGTAGGTATCGCTGCAGACAGTGATTTGTACGCTTCCTTTCTTAAGGCCGGCCAGCGCTGATCGCGTCAGACTGAATCATTTCCACTTTTCTGCGGAGTCGCTATAATACTCTTTCTTCCAGATTGGCAACCGCTCCTTTACAAGCTCGAGCGTATGCCGGCAGGCCCGCGTGGCATGATCACGGTGGCCCGCCGTTACCATTATGAAAAGCGAGGCCTCCCCGGCTTTTACAATGCCGGTTGAATGTAAAATCATTACACTTCTTACGTCGCTGAATGCGGATCTCACGAGGGAGATTATGGCTTCGGTTTCAGTTTCTGCCATTTCCGGGTACGCTGAATATTCGATTGCAGTCACTTTTGTTCCCTCATTTTCGTCATCCCTGACCTTTCCGATGAAAACGGATACCGCTCCTGCAGCTGTATCATCGCTTCCCGCGGTCAGAAGCCCGGATATCAGTGACGGAGTCAATGGTCCGTCGACCAGGTATTCCTGTTTCATTTTATCTCATTTTCAGCCTCCTGCAAACGGAGGAAGAACTGCAATTTTATCGTTCTCTTTCAGCGAAGTTTCTGCCGTAAGCAACCTGCCGTTCAGCGCCAGCCTGAAGCTGACAGAATTCATGCGAGGGTATTTTTCGGCAATCATTTTGCGAAGACCTGCCGTACCTTCCGCTGCGAACTCCTCCTCCACAGTGCCGGCTATCTCCTGCGCAATACCAAAATACAATACCTTAACCATATTAAAACTCATTAATGGGCTTCCAGCCAGTTATTTCCGGTACCGGTATCGACCTCCAGGGGCACCGCGAGCGATGCCGCTCCTTTCATTTCCTCCGTCACTAATTTGCGGAGCCTCTCAGTATCCTTAACCGCAACTTCGAAAATAAGTTCGTCATGAACCTGGAGGATCATTTTTGCTTCAGGCATCTCTTTCTCAAGCCGGTCAGCAATGCGCACCATCGCAATCTTGATTATATCTGCCGCGCTCCCCTGAAGGGGCGCATTTATAGCGTTTCTTTCGGCATTGCCCCTGACAACCTGGCTTCGCGAGTGTATGTCAGGCACATAGCGGCGCCTTCCGAACATCGTTGTAACATATCCGGTGTCCCTTGCCCCGCTTATGCTTTTATCCATATATTCCTTCACTCCGGGATATGATGCAAAGTATCCGTCAATCAGCTCCTTCGCCTCCTTCCTGCCAATTGTAAGCCTTTCCGAAAGTCCGAACGCCGATATCCCGTAGATTATCCCGAAGTTGGCAGTCTTGGCCCTTGACCTCATTTCACGAGTGACATCGGCAACCGGTACTCTGAAAATTTTGGAAGCCGTTGCAGCGTGTATGTCCTGCCCCGAGAGGAAATCGGCGATCATTCCGTTGTCGCCGCTAAGATGGGCCATCAGCCTCAGTTCTATCTGTGAATAATCGGCACTGAGAAAGATTTTACCGTCATCGGGGATAAACGCCCTTCTTATCTCCCTCCCCTCCTCGTCACGCACGGGAATATTCTGCAGGTTCGGGTTTGTGGAACTGAGCCTGCCGGTAGAGGCAACAGCCTGGTTGTATGTCGTGTGTATCCTGCCTGTTTTTTTGTCAATCAGCTCCGGCAGCGACTCGACATACGTTGAAAGCAGCTTTTTGAGTCCGCGGTATTCGAGAACCTTTCCAATGACAGGATGCTTTGAAACAAGCCGCTGAAGCACCTCTTCGTCAGTGCGGTACTGCCTTGTTTTTGTAAGCCTGGCATTGTCGTCGAGCTTAAGCCTCAGGAACAGAATATCGCCCAGCTGCTTTGGCGATGAAATGTTAAATTCCTGGCCGGCAAGGTCATAAATCTCCTTCTCGAGTCTGATTATTGTCTCCCTCAGGGTGATTGCAAAATTCTTCAGCACATCCACGTTTATCCTTATCCCTTCCCTTTCCATGGAGGCAAGCACGCTGATGAGCGGCATCTCAATCTCCTTCGAAAGCTTTTCAAGGCCCTGGCTGAGCAGCATAGGCTCAAATGTCTCTTTAAGCTGCCAGGTAATATCAGCATCCTCTACAGAATACTCCCGTACCTTTTCCTTTTCGACCTCGCGCATGTTCTTTTGCCTTGGACCCCTCTCCCCGATAAGATCCTCGATGGGAACGGGTCTGTATCCAAGGTATTTCTCAGAGAGGAGGTCCATGCTGTGCCTCATGTCAGGCTCCAGCAGGTAATGTGCCACCATTGTGTCAAACAGGGGCCCTTTGACTTTTATTCCGTAACCTGACAGGACCTGGATGTCAAACTTGAGATTCTGTCCTGTCTTTCCGATTGTTGCGTTTTCAAAGACAGGCTTCAGGGGAGCGAGGAGCTCCTGTGCAGCCTTCCTGTCTGCGGGTAGCCAGAGGAGAGTTCCGCTTCCCTTTTTCCAGCTGAATGCAACGGCTACAAGTTCTGTATTAAGTGAATCTAACGAGGTTGTCTCCGTGTCGAAGCAGAACTCCTTTTGCGCGGCCAGCAATGAAGCAAATTGCGTGACTGACTGAAGGTCTTCAATCAGGTTATAATTATGATCTGTAGTCAGAATTGAATGCCCGGCATCTGACACTGCCTGTTCCGGCAGACCGAAAAGCGACCCCTGCGAGACGTCTGCCGGCCGTTGCGGCCCGGTTACAGGAGCGTACTGCTTTTCAGGTTGTTCAGCCGGAAGAGCTGCCGTTTTGTCGAGTTTTGACGCCATTGTGCGAAACTCCAGTTCCCCGTACACCGCTTTCAGCAGGGCAATATCCGGCTCCTGCCTGTGAAACTGCTCATGCCTGAATTCAACAGGAACGTTCTGCTCTATTGTAGCAAGACGTTTAGAGAGCAATATCTGTTCGCGGTTTTCCTCAACAGCCTCCTTTTGCTTGCCTGAGAGCTTCGATGAGTTCACGAGAAGGCTCTCTATGCCACCGAACTCGGAAATAAGCTTACGGGCCGTTTTAGGGCCAATACCGGGTGCTCCGGGGATATTGTCCGATGCGTCACCCATGAGCCCGAGCAGGTCGATTATAGATTCCGGTTTAACGCCGTATTCCCTGACTATTTCGTCAGGGCCCCAGACTTCCGCTTCTCCCCCGCTTCGTCCGGGCCTGTACATCATCACATTTTCGGTGACAAGCTGAGCAAAATCCTTGTCAGGAGTCATCATGTATGTTTTGTAGCCGGCCTCAGCTGCCTTGCGTGCGAGAGTACCTATCACGTCGTCTGCCTCAAACCCGGCAACCTCAATCACCGGTATGCGAAACCCCTCCAGAATCCTTTTGATGTAAGGAACGGCTATTTTTATATCCTCGGGAGTGGCGTCCCTGTTTGCCTTGTATTCCGGGTAGATTTCATGCCTGAATGTAGGTCCGGGAGGATCGAATACAACGGCAATGTGGGTCGGTTTCTGTTTTGCCAGCAGCTCTTCAAGAGTCAGAAGGAACCCGAAAACAGCTGAGGTGTTCATTCCCGCTGTTGTTATCCTGGGATTCCTGATAAAGGCATAGTATGACCTGAAAATCAGCGCATATGCGTCAAGCAGGAAGAGTCTCCTGTCTTCGTTGTTTTCTTTCACGTGTTGTCTGATGCATGCCACTCGGCAAAGGAGGTGGCGGTTTCGTAAAGTTTAACACTGTGCAGTTTTACGCCCGCCGGCGTTTTTTCCGAAACAGTCCGGGCAATATCTGCCACAAGGTTTTCACATGTAGGCTGATAGGGTGTCACAATTACATTTTCAAAGTGGGAGCGGTAGCTTTCAATTTTTTCATCAGGAGCGAAACCTGCAACCATCAGGGAATGGTCAAATCTGTCGACCACGTTTTTTTTCACTATCTCCTTAAGATCCCCGAAGTCGATAACCATCCCGTTCCGCGGGTCTTCCGGATCATCTGCCGGAACCCCGGAAAACGTTACGTAAAGAATATATGAATGCCCGTGGACATTCCGGCACGGACCATCATAGTTCCAGAGGGCATGCGCCATTTCAAAATGAAATTCCTTTGTGATCCTGATTACTGCCATTTGAGGATTTATTGATGACTGCAAAATTAACGATTTATAAGCATTATTGTTTACCAGGCCTTTTCTGCCTGACAATTACAACTTTAGTGTTTTGTATTACATAAAAGAATTAACTTTGCGCCCAATTAACATCTTTGAGGATGAATGGGACAAAGACTTTGACAATACCGTATTCTCTTGACCAGAGCTTCAGCAGGTACGGTGAGAACAAGGCGTTGGGATTTGTGGGAGAAGAAGTTCTCACGTACAACGAATTGAAGAGATCGCTTGAGGCGGTAATGGCAATGCTTGAAAAGTATTCCATCGGCCGCGGAGATAAGGTTGCAATCCTGAGTGGCAGCATGCCAAACTGGGGTGTTACATACCTTGCAATTACATCGATGGGTGCCGTGGTAGTGCCCGTTCTCCCGGATTTTACACCGGAAGAAGTATCCAATGTTCTCCGCCACTCGGAGACAGCGGCAATATTTGTTTCCGGTGCTCTTACCGGTAAGCTTGCCGGCTTCTCGTCTGCGAGCCTGAGACTCCTTATTACCCTGGATGACTTTGCCGTTATCTCAGGTTACAACGGAACAGGTTATGACCCTGTCGCAAAACCCGAAAAGACGTATCCCGTTGAGGAGGAGGATATTGCAGCTCTCATTTACACATCCGGCACAACTGGAAAATCAAAGGGCGTGATGCTCACGCACAAGAACCTGTGCTGGACTGCTGAAAAGACACTGACTATTCAGCGGGTTAATGACAAGGATATCTTCCTGAGCATCCTTCCCCTTTCACACACTTATGAGCAGACCCTGGGTCTTATTCTGCCGGTCTTCTGCGGTGCGTCTGTCTACTATCTGCGCAAACCGCCGACACCTGCCGTATTGCTGCCTGCCCTGGAGCTCGTGAAGCCCACGACAATGCTTACAGTGCCGCTGATAATGGAAAAGATCTATTTCAACAAAATAGCACCCACCTTCCGTAACAGCAAGGTTTTGTCAGTTCTTTACGGCATACCCTTGTTCCGGAAGGTCCTGAACAAGGCTGCCGGCAAGAAGATTTACAAAACCTTCGGAGGCAGACTGAGATTCTTCGGAATCGGAGGAGCGAAACTCAATCCCACAGTTGAAAAATTCCTCATCGAAGCAAAATTTCCGTATGCAATAGGGTACGGACTGACAGAGACATCACCGCTGCTGGCCGGAACAAGTGTCGGCAGTCCGAGGCTGGGGTCAACAGGTCCGGCAATGGAAGGCGTCACGCTTAAAGATCAACCACCCGGATCCTGCAACAGGAGAAGGAGAAGTCTGGGCCAGGGGCGAAAACGTTATGAAGGGCTATTACAATGATCCGGTCATGACCGCTGAAGTTCTGACACCTGACGGATGGTTCCGTACCGGAGACCTTGGAGTCATGGACAAAAACGGTTACCTGAGCCTCAAGGGCAGACTCAAGAATATGATAGTCGGATCGAGCGGAGAGAATATCTATCCGGAAGAAATAGAATCTGTTATCAACGACTATAGTCTTGTAATCGAATCGCTTGTCGTCCAGAAAAAAGGGAAACTGGTTGCGATGGTCCACCTCAACATGGATGAACTTCAGGCCAAATACCAGGCAATGAAGAAGGAGCTGACAGAGCAGGCCGAAGTCAAACTGGATGAATACATGGAAGAGATCCGCAAATATGTGAACTCTAAAGTCAATAAATTCAGTCAGATACAGATGGTTGAATTTCAGCCAGAGCCGTTTCAGAAAACTGCAACACTGAAAATCAAGAGATTTTTATATTGCTGATTTACTGCGATCCGGCTTTTATTTCAAGTACTATCTTTTCACCCTTTTTTACAGTAAACCTGTAACCCTGCGGTGTGTCGTCATATGATGCCGACGATGTGAATTCACGGTTTCCGAATAGCCGGCTTCAGGCAGACAGCACCCCCTTTTTCCGGAATCAGTACTATGCGGGTCAGCAAACCCTCCTTCATTGTTGCGCTTACGAGTACTGCCCCTTCGGCACGGAGACTTTCAAACGAGACATCCTTCCATTCCGGGGGAATGGCGGGAAACACCTCGATCATGCCCCTGTGGCTCTGCAGAAGCATCTCCTGGATGCCGGAGGCAAATGCGAAGTTGCCCTCGAGAGTAAAGGGCCGGTAAGTCATTTTTGATTTCCCGGTGCCCGACTGATCGCCGTTTACATGAAAGCTGTTGGGGAGGCAGAAGCATTCAGCAAAAGTCCTCAGCGCCCCGGCCGCTTCTGTACCTCTCCCCGCCCGTGCATAAAGGTTGCCAAGCCAGGCCCAGGAATAGCCTGTCCAGTTGTCAGGTCCCTGTAATACAAGGTTTTTCAGCGATTTTTCAATGATCTCCCTGTCGGCATCTGAGGATGAAATATCAATGAGGCCCAGCGGGTATACAGACATCAGATGAGAAAAATGCCTGTGCGACTCGGAATAAGGATGCCCCGGAGCGATCATCAGGCCGCTTTCCGGGTCTGAAGCAAGCTGAGGCCATTCTGAAAGGATGTCCAGCCATCTCTTGCTTTCATCTTCAAGGCCCAGCACTGAAGCCGTTTCTGCGGCTTTTACAAATGTCCATCTTGTGAGCGAAAGATCAAAGTTTGTGATTTCCGGAAACCAGGCATCGCGGCTGTTGTCATTGAATTCAGGACTTGAACTGATGGGGTATTTCCTGAGGCCGTTTTCGTCTTTTACTGAAAGCTTGTCCAGATGAAGGGCCACTCCGCTGATCCAGGGATAGACGCGCTCCTTCAGGAACAGCGTATCAGAGGTGTATTTCCACTGCAACCAGAAGTGATGGGCCAGCCAGGCAGAGACCGTGGGGCCGAAGGAATACTGGATCCAGCCACCCATGGGTTCCCCTGCAAGGGTTGTCACACCAGGAACATTAAGCCCTTCATTTTCAAAATATCCCTTTGTATATTTTCTGAATGTTTCACGCTTTTCCCACAGCCAGTTTGTAAACCCGGCGGAAAGATCCGTATGATTGGCACCGTATGCCGGCCAATAACTTAACTGGGTGTTGAGGTCGTGATGAAAATCTCCCTTCCATGGCGGCAGCTGACCGTTATCTGCTGTCCATACAGCCTGAAGAGATATTGGCGGAGTGTCAGCCCTGGCGGCAGAGCCGAACTTGTACATTTCCAGGTACCACTGACGTTCAAGGAGAGTGTCAGGAAGGGAGAGCCCGGAGGCTGACCAGAAATCACGCCACCAGGCGGTGTGATTTTCAAGTGCTTCCAGGTAATTTTCCAATGACGGACTATGGCCGTCTCCGGTAATTTTTTCCGCAGCAGACCGTGCCGGGTAGTTTCCGGAAATCATTTCCACTGCCTTTTCATCGGAAAATGAAGAAATATTCCAGCATCCTGTTGTCTCCACATTTCCGGAAGTCCAGGACAGATCTACTGAATAGCTGAAGCCGCCCCAGCATTTTTGAATGTAAGTTGACGAATTTGCTCCTGAGGTTACAACGCCCTGTTCATAACCAAGCCGTCAACGACCGTATGAAATGAACTCCTGCAGGGTTTCCGGCGGCTTCGTTCTTCCCGTATGCAGGGGGTACAATGACCCCGGAGGGCAGGTTTCCGCCCGTAAACCGGTACCAACCACCTCCGCCGGAGGCATCCACGAACAACTCCAGATTAGCTCCCTGTTTCCAGTTTACGTGGCAAACCGCTCTTTCTGTATCAAGCCACACCCTGCTGACAGGTCCGAGACCTGAAATATCAAATTCTATTGCTGCCCCTGGTATTTTTGTCGGAGCTGCCAGGCGATCATAAGGAGCGTCAAAATTCTTCTGTACCGCCCCGTAGGTGTTATTCAGCCACTGGTCATAGACCCACTTGTATTTCCATTCCGGTATTCCGATGTTTTCCATTGGCCGGAGATCCCACAGATCGGCCCTGTCAACTGAGATTCGCAGCCTGCCATCTTTTTGCCATACGAGGGCGCCTGTCATGCCATTCCCAAGCGGTATCCCCTCATCCCAGGACTCCGGAATGGTTGTAAACAGAAGATCGTGCCTGCCGGGTTCAATTACACTCTTGTCCCTGCACGACGAGAGAACTATAATTAAAATCAGGGTTGCGATTGTACTTTTTATCATGATTTGATTTTTATTTCAGATATATGATTGCCGGCCGGCGGACTTGATTATTGTGTTGGGTAAAGATGTGCCGGCATAACATGTGGGTTTCATATTTGCCTTGCAATATATTTTTTTGCTACTTTGCTGCAAATTACAAAAAAGAGAGATGTCCCTTAAAACGAAATCCCTGCTACTTATCTTTTCAATACTGATAATTGATCAGGTAGTAAAGATCCTGGTCAAGACCAGCATGGTGATAGGCGACGAGATCCCGATGATGGGAGGCTTGTTCAGGATTCATTTTCTTGAAAACAACGGCATGGCATTCGGGATGGAATGGGGAGGAAAAGCAGGCAAGGCGGCACTCACTGTTTTCAGGTTGTTAGCCATCGTGGGCATATGCTGGTACCTTAACAGCATCATCCGCAGCAAGGCACGCACGGGTCTGATACTTGCCGTCAGTGCAATAGTGGCAGGAGCCACCGGAAACCTTATTGACAGTGCATTTTACGGAATGATATTCAGTGAAAGCTGGCATGTGCCGGCAGTGATGTTCCCGGAAGGAGGCGGATATTCCTCATTCCTTCATGGCCGGGTTGTAGATATGCTTTATTTCCCGATAATTGACGCCCACTGGCCGTCATGGTCGCCTTTCAGACCCGGGGAATCGTTTATTTTTTTCAGGCCCGTATTTAACCTGGCAGATGCATCTATAACGACAGGCGTTCTCTCAATACTCGTATTTCAGAAGAAATTTCTGGGCGAATCCAAATGATCAGGTCCCGCAGCCATTAAGGCAGTAGAGAAGCTGTTTAAGCTTTTCATCCCTTATCGAATAATAGATATTCTTACCCTCGCGACGGGAGACAAGAACACCCTTATCCTTCATTATTCCAAGGTGATGCGAGGCGGTTGACTGTTCCACTTCCAGCATTTTGTGAATTTCGGTAACTGTCATTTTTTTGTTACTCTCGAGGGCATTGAGTATGGAAATCCTCACAGGGTGTGATATAGCTTTCAGTATTCCTGCCGTTTTTTCAAGCTTTTCCGGATCCAGATTTATATCGCTCATATGATTTTGACTTGTACTGCAAATGTATGTAAATATGTTCATATGAAGCATTCGTTTGTCACCGGCACACTTAAGAACAATTTATGACTTGTTCACATTTTATCTTATTTTTGAATCCGCTACGAGAGACGGTAATGCCGACCTTATCAGATATCACTAAACCGGTTGCGGGTGAGATGAAGGAGTTTGAATACTACTTCAACCGCACCCTCCAGACCGATGTACCATTCTTTCACATTATTCTGAACTACATTCTACGGCGTAAGGGCAAGCAGATGAGGCCAATGCTTGTCTTCCTCACAGCAAAGCTGAACGGGAAAATAAATGAGTCTTCCTATATTGCGGCTACCCATATTGAGCTTCTTCATACGGCAACCCTGGTTCATGATGATGTTGTGGACGAGGCGGTTGAGAGGCGTGGACTTCCTTCAATAAACGCCATCTGGAATTCAAAGATTGCCGTACTTGTGGGCGACTATCTGCTTGCCCAGGGACTGCTGATAAGTGTTGAAAAAAAGAGTTACGGCATGCTTGAGATAGTGTCAACTGCCGTAAAGGAGATAATCAAGGGGGAGCTTGTTCAGCTGCAGAAGACACGAAAGCTGAACATCAGGGAGGAGGACTATTTCCGGATTATAAGAATGAAAACGGCGACCCTTATCGGGGCGTGCACTGCCTGCGGAGCCAGCTCAGTTACTGATGATGCTGCGGTTATCGCATCAATGAGAGAGTTCGGTGAGACAATTGGCATTGCTTTCCAGATAAAGGATGACCTTCTCGATTATACAAGCAACGGCCTCACCGGAAAGAAAGAGGGCAATGACATCAAGGAAAAGAAGATAACCCTTCCGCTTATTCACGCCCTGCGCGAAGCCGGTCCTTTAGAGCGCAGAAGGATTCTACGGGTAATCAGGAAGAAGAAAAAGGGGAGGAAGGAGATATCGGGAGTGATCGATTTTGTTAAACGTCACGGGGGACTTGAATATGCTGAATCCAAAATGTCAGAGTATGCAGACCTTGCGATGCGAAAACTTGACGGTTATCCTGACTCAGAGACAAAAACGGCACTAATTCAGTTTATTCAATATTCAACTTCGCGTAAAAAATGAAAGATGTTGCTGTTTTCCTGTCAGCCGGCAAATATGCCGTAGCAGGTGTATCAAGAGACCCAAAGAAATTCGGGCATGTAGTTTTCAAGACTCTTCTCAAAAAGGGAATGGACGTTGTTCCTGTCAATCCCGCCACTGACACAATTGACGGTGTCAAATGTTACAATTCGGTCAGTGACCTTCCATCTGACATAAAGGGTGTCATTTTCATGACCCCGAAGGAAGAAACTCTTTCGGTCGCCAGGGAGGCAATTTCGAAAGGAATTAAAAACTTATGGATTCAGCAGGGGGCAGAATCAAAGACAACAATTTCCGAACTTGAAAAGGAAAATGTCAACCTGATCCACAATGAATGTATAATGATGTTCTGGAAGCCGGACGGTGTCCATTCTTTTCACCGTTTTCTGAAGAAAATCTTCGGCCGTCTGCCGGCATAAGCGAATTTATTCGATTCTCATGAAGTTCAGACTGCAGGAAATATCGGTTATACTCCTGTTATAGAGCTCATTAACTCTGTTTTTAAAATTTACTGTTCCACGTGGAAAATAGCTCATTTACGAAGGGCCGAAGCAATTGCTCCGGCTTTTTTTATGCCAATGACCTTTTCAATCTCGTCCGGAGAGGCTTCGCTGATTTTTTTTACCGAACCGAATTTTTTAAGCAGAAGCTCTTTTGTCTTCTCCCCGATCCCGGAAATTTCATCCAGGAATGAGCTGTTCATTTTTGAACTCCTCTTTCCGCGGTGAAAATTTATTCCGAATCTGTGAGCCTCATTTCTGAGGTGTTGAATTATTTTCAGGGTAATTGTGTTCTTGTCGAGGTAAAGAGGGACACTGTCTCCCGGGAAGTATATCTCCTCAAGTTTTTTGGCAATTCCGATAACCGTTATTTTTCCTCTCAGGCCCAGACTCTCAAGACTTTTAACAGCAGAAGAGAGCTGACCCTTACCACCGTCTATCACGATAAGCTGTGGCAGAGGTGATTTTTCTTTCAGCATCCTGCTGTACCGCCTGCTGATGACCTCTTCCATCGAGGCGAAGTCGTCAGGACCCGTGACAGTTTTGATGTTGAAATGACGGTATTCCTTATTCGAGGGCTTTCCGTTGCGGAATACAACACAGGCCGCCACAGCTGAATCTCCCTGGATGTTGGAGTTGTCAAAACATTCGATATGAAGGGGCAATGAGGGCATATGAAGATCGTTCTTCATCTTTTCAAGGTTACGCCCTGTCCTGTTCTCCTTCGACAGTTCTGCAGCCTTTTTCTGCCGTTCAAGCCTGAAGAAGACTGCATTTCGGTTCGCAAGCTCCAGCAGTTTGTGCCTGTCTCCCCGCTGAGGAACCATGTATTTTATCTTATCCAGCTGAATATCAGGCATAAAGGGTAAGATGATCTCTGGAGAATCACTTGCCACACGTTGCCTGATCTCCGTAACAGCCGTTGAGAGGAGCGACTCTTTCTCCTCTTCCAGCCTGATTTTCAGTTCAATGGAATATGTCTGAACCACTGCCCCTTCCACCACCTTCATATATGCGATGAACATAGATGATTCATCCTGTGAGCATCCGAAAACGTCAACATTTCCTACGGAGGTATTGACAACCACCGATTTACTGCGATAGCGGGCAATCAGTTCGAGTTTCTCTTTTATCTTTTGCGCTTCCTCGAAGTTAAGGTCGCTGGCATATTTCTGCATAAGCGCCTCAAGATGACCGGTTACAGAGCTTACATCTCCCCTGATAATAGCTCTGATCCTGGCAATCTGTTCATTATGCTCCTCTTCACTGACCAATCCAATGCAGGGGGCCTTGCAGTTGCCCAGGTGGTATTCAAGACATACTTTGAACCGGCCCTCTTCTATAGCCTTCCGGTTAAGTGGAAGAGAGCAGGTACGGATCTGAAAAAGGTGACGAATGAGGTCAAGCAGTGTCCTGACGGCCGGCACAGATGTATATGGACCGTAATATGAAGAGCCGTCAGCAATGACTTTCCGCGTCAGAAATATCCGTGGAAAGTGCTCATTCTTTATGCATATCCACGGATAAGTCTTGTCGTCTTTAAGCAGGATATTATACCTTGGCTGATGATTTTTAATTATGTTGTTTTCGAGCAGGAGCGCATCAGACTCATTGTCAACAACGATGTGCCTCAATTCAGTGGCACGTGAGAGCATGACCCTGGTTTTTCCCGACTGGTTTTTGGCAAAGTATGAAGCAACGCGCTTTCTCAGACTAATTGCCTTGCCGACATAAAGGATTGTACCGGAAGAGTCAATGAACTGGTACACCCCCGGCCTGTCAGGCAGGGCCGAAACCGAAGATTTTATGGAGTCAGGATTGTTCAAACAGCTTATTTTTACCTTGAAACACCATGATTATTCAGTAAATAGCGGCACAAACCTGAAGGCGTTGCCGTCAAACAGACCTTTATCGCTCAGTTTAAGTTCAGGTATTACAAGTAATGCCATGAAAGAGAGAGTCATAAAGGGGGCATCAAGTGAACATCCGAGCCTTTTTGCAGTCTCTGTGAGCCTGAGGTAATTTGAAGCTACGGCCGATACCGGCATGTCTGACATTATTCCTGCCACCGGTAGCCGGAGTATTTCGCAGTCATTGTCAGAAACAACGGCCATCCCTCCTCCGGCGTCAATGACTGCATTTATTGCCTCAGTAATCTCTCCGTCTGTAACTCCTACAGCAATTATGTTGTGACTGTCGTGAGCCACGGAGGTTGCCAATGCTCCTTTTTTTAATCCGAATCCACTTATAAATCCAATTGAAGGCGGAGCGTCATTATACCTTTCCTTTACAACTATTTTAAGAATGTCTTCGGCAGGTCTGGACCTGACCGTTGCTTCATTTCCGGCATCGGCCACCATAGATCCTGTAATCAGTTCGCCATTAACAGCGGTGATTACCCGTATTTTGGCGCCTTCTCTTTTAACTGCAATTTCCTTTGTCAGGATTCTGTTGCAGTTGAAATTGTTCATTCTGCCCACAGATCCGGGTCCGAAAAGAGTTCTGTCACCGTCGAAAACCATTTTTCCGTTTATCCAGGTCTGCATAACCTTCATTGTACGCGGGCTGTCAACCACTATGAAATCTGCCCTGTCTCCTACTCTTAACAAACCGTTCTTTAAACCATAATGTGCGGCTGCATTAACAGAGGCGGCTCTCAGTACATTGAAGAGACTATATCCGGAGGTAACCAGCCGTGAAACGAGCCGGTTTATATGGCCCTTATCAAGCATTTCAGGATGAAGATCGTCACTGCAAAGCATAACCATTTCGGGATGGGAGTCAACCAGGGGTGCCAGCGCGTCGAGGTTCCTTGCAGCGCTTCCTTCGCGTATAAGGATTTTCATTCCCAGGGAAATTTTTTCCAGGGCTTCTTCGATAGTTGAACATTCGTGGTCAGTTGATATTCCCGCTGCCGCATATTTCTTAAGATTTTCACCGGTAAGCCCCGGGGCGTGGCCGTCAATTACAACACCGGCGTCTCTTGCAATCTTCAGTTTCAGGGCGACTGTTTCATCTCCGTAAATAACTCCGGGAAAATTCATCATCTCCGCCAGGTAGCCTATTCTTTTGTCATTCAACAGAAGTCTGATTTCATCCACTCCCAGTATGGCTCCTGAACTTTCAAATGATGTTGCCGGTACGCAGGAAGGTGCGCCAAAAGAAAACATCAACGGCACTGTTTCAGCATTATCAAGCATAAAGTTAATTCCTTTAATTCCCATGACGTTTGCAATCTCATGGGGATCTGAAACCACAGATACGGTTCCGTGTTTTACTGCCGCAACTGCAAAATGGGACGGAGTCACCATTGAGCTTTCAATGTGTACATGGGCATCAACCAATCCCGGCATTATATATACATCCGGCACTGTCTCAATTTCTTCAATCGAAACAATCCTGCCTGCATCAAATGTGATCTCCCCCGCATATATCCTTGTTCTATGCAGGTCTACAATGTTTCCCGAAATTTTCATATTGAATTTATTAATAAATATGTTCCACGTGGAACATCCCCTTATCTTCCAAGATATATAATAAGTATTGAAATATCAGAGGCGGAAACTCCGCTTATTCTTGATGCCTGGCCAATCGTTTCCGGCTTAATTCTTGAGAGCTTTTGTCTTCCCTCGGTTGAAATTGAAATCAGCTCGCTGTAGTCAATGTCATCCGGAATCTTAAGTTCTTCAAGCCGGCTAACCTTATCTGCAACATTTTTCTCCCGTTGGAGGTACCCCGAGTACTTAATAAGTATCTCGGTTGCGTCCGTAACTTCCCTTCTCCTGTTTGAATTAAAATATAAAAGTTCTTCGGAGCCTGGTATCTGCTGTAGAAGCTCTTCAAGCATTACCTGCGGACGGGCGGCTACAGTTATTGCCTTTGCTTTCTGAGATATTCCGCTGGTTCCTTTTGATTCGAGAAAAGGGTTGATCTTTTCCGGCTCAAGGCTTTTGACCTTAATAAAATGGGCAATCTCATTTACCATTGCCTGCTTTTCCCTTAGCCTTTCAATTCTTTCATTTCCGGCCATTCCCAGTTTCCATGCCTTTTCAGTAAGTCTTTCGTCTGCATTATCCTGCCTCAATAGTATCCTGTACTCAGCCCTTGAAGTAAACATCCGGTATGGTTCATCCACCCCTTTTGTGACAAGATCATCAATAAGAACTCCTATATAACCTTCATCCCGTCCGATTACAAGCGGTTCCTCTCCTCGGTTCCTGAGTACTGCGTTAGCTCCGGCCATAAGTCCTTGTGCCGCGGCTTCCTCATATCCTGTGGTTCCGTTTATCTGTCCCGCAAAATATAGTCCTTCAATCTTCTTTGTTTCCAGCGTTTGTTTAAGTTGTGTCGGCTGAAAAAAATCATATTCTATTGCGTAACCCGGTCTGTATATAACAACATTTTCCAGGCCCCGCACTTTCCTCAATGCGTTAATCTGCACCTCCAACGGAAGACTGCTTGCAAACCCGTTTATATAGTACTCATTCGTTTCCCGTCCCTCAGGCTCAAGGAAGAGCTGATGATTTTCCTTGTCGGCGAAGGTCACAATCTTGTCTTCAACACTCGGGCAGTATCTCGGGCCTCTTCCTTTTATCCTTCCTGTAAATAACGGTGAAAACTTCAATCCCTTTCTCAGCTCCTCATGAACCTCACTGTTTGTATGCGTTATGAAGCAACTCCTCTCATCACTAATTTCTGTCTTGTCGGTAAGGTATGAAAACGAAAGGCCTTCACCGTCTCCATGCTGCTCTGTCATAAGGCTGAAGTCAATGCTTCTGCCGTCAACTCTTGCGCTGGTTCCTGTTTTCATCCTTTCCACTGTAAATCCCATCTCCCTGAGCTGCTCACTTAGTCCAACCGAAGCCTGATCACCAGACCTTCCTCCCTTCATAGTCTGAAATCCTACATGCATCAGACCATTCAGGAATGTACCGTTGGTTAAAATAACTGCCCCGGAATAGAAAGTTGTTCCCAGCGATGTCATTACCCCCGCTACCTTTTTGCCTTCCACGACAAGGCCCGTAGCCTGCTCCTGCCATATGTGAAGATTATCCGTCTGTTCGAGAATAGCTCTCCATTCACGGGTAAACATCATCCTGTCACATTGAGCCCTGGGACTCCACATGGCCGGTCCTTTACTCCTGTTCAGCATCCTGAACTGTATCATTGTACGGTCCGTAACTATTCCTGACATCCCGCCCAATGCATCTATTTCTCTGATTATCTGACCTTTGGCGATGCCTCCCATTGCCGGATTGCACGACATCTGGGCTAATTTGGTCATATCCATTGTAATAAGAAGAGTTCGCGCGCCCATCGTCGCGGCCATATGTGCTGCCTCGCACCCGGCGTGACCACCTCCTACAACAATAACATCGTATGTGTAATTCATTCCGCTTCAGCTAATGCAAGATACATATCCTCCCGTTCGGTCATAACCGCTTTCTCCTTCTGACTTCCATCCCCGTATCCGCATAAATGCAGAAATCCGTGAAATACAACCCTTGCTGCCTCATTCCACAGAGTCACCTTGTTTTCCCTTGCATTATGCCTGATCCTGTCTGCACTGATATAAATTTCACCGTTTATAACCTTTCCTTCACAATAGTCAAACGTAATTATGTCAGTCATATAATCATGCGAAAGGAATTCTCTGTTTATCTCAAGTAGTTTTTCGTCATTTGTGAATATAACTCCGGCCGATCCGGCCTTTTTGCCTGAATCCTTTATCATCTTCCGGATAACCCGTTTGATCTTCCCGGTCTCCCTGAGTCTGAATCCTTCAATATCATAATGAAAATTGATTTTCATCCCTGCAGAGTTTATTTCAAATACTTTAAATAAAATGCAAATATTGAAAATAAGTCCTTGCATTCAGGCTTATAACCAGGATAAAATATGCGGGAATTTTTTACTAATACTTAAACTTCATTCTCACTTCGGTTCCGGACTTGTTATATTCTATCGAATCCGCAAGATGTCTCATGAGAAAAACTCCCCGTCCGTGCAGGTTTTCAATGTTCTCCGGCTTTGTAGGGTCAGGCAGTTTATCATATTCGAATCCCTTTCCCTCATCCTGTACAAAGACTTCAAAAATATTCCCATCCGCTGAAATTTCCACAGTTACATTTTTTGTCACATCTCCCTTGTTGCCGTGCAATATTGCATTATTCACAGCTTCCACCGTTGATACAAGTATCTTGCCGTACACATCATCAGAAACGCCAAGTCTCTTCGATAAAGTGTCAACCATAGTCTCAATAACCGTCAGGTTTTCAATGTCTGATTTTATGGAAATTTTTTCCGTCATAATGGAAAGATTTGCAATGTCTTATACTGCATTAGATCGCATTTGTTACAATATTACCTATTTTTTCACCAGCCACACCTCAGGATCTAATTTAGTTTTCTCCTCATAGACCATAAATTTCAGTACAGCCTTATTCCCCTCTTCAGAATCACTGTAAACCTCACCAAGCTCCTGTCCTGTAATAATGTTCTCTCCGGCCTTTACTTTTATGTTAACCAGGTTCTGATATACAGTAAGGTATTTACCATGTCTCACAATCACGGCCATATTCGCCCCTGAAATTGCAAAAATTCTCACCACCTGTCCTGTAAATACACTTTTTGCTTTAATATTACCGCTTGTTGTAATTTCAATTCCGATATTATCCTCTGTCACCCTCTTTAATACCGGATGAGGCTGTAACCCGAAGTGACTCGTAATAATTCCCCTTTCAACCGGCCATGGTAACCGCCCCCTGTTTTCACCAAAAGAATTGCCCACGAGTTTCATCTCACTGCTCATTGGTGTTGTAACACTCTTTTTTCGCTCCTCCTCGATAAGCCGGGCAATCTCCCCTTCAATCTGCTTTGCTACCCTCTTCTTTTCATCCAGCTCCTGTTTTAACTGTCTTTCCTTCCGGCTAAGAGTTGTAACCATATTTTCCTTCTTTACCTGGTCCTCTCTCAAAATCTGCTTTTGCCGCTCTTCCCTTCTTCTCAGGTCGTTAATACTTTTTACATCTGTTTCAAGCCTGTCTCTTGTTGTCTGAAGTTCATAAAATATCTGACTTATAAGCTCAGCTTCATTTCGTCTGAATTTTGTAACCTGTTGAATATACTTTAGCCGTTTATATCCCTGGTTAAAATCCGCCGATGAAAGAATGAACGCAACCGCTGGATTTCCCTTCTTTGCCTTATAGGCGTTAATAACAGACTTCGCGTACTCCTCCTTCATCTTAACGAGGTCTTCCTCCAACATCTCTCCTGCCTGTCTGTTCAGAGAAATCCTGTATTCAAGCAGACTTATTTCTTCACCGTACTCGTTAATTATCTTCTCCCTCAACGACAATTTTTTACCTATAACCCTCAATTCATTAAGATTCTCCTTCCTTTCTGAGGCAGTATTTTTCAGCAGACGGTCAACATATTCAATTTCTTCCAGGTTCTTTTTTCTGATACTTTCCAGCTCCGCCCGATTCTGTGCATCCGCAATCTGAAAAAATCCAAAAATTAAAATGAATATGCAGATCTTCAGTTTCATAAAGATTCCCTTCGGTAAGCCGGAAGTACAATATCGATCTTTTCAGTAAAACCCAAGGTCAGTTCAAGAATATCAATTTTCACGTGGAACATTTTTTCCACACTTTCGACATCCACCGTCCCGGGGTACCTTTTGCTTCCGCTGTCTATAAAATTACTAAATTTCATTATAAATCTACCCTCTTCGTCTGAAGTCGATATGTTCTCCTCTGAAACTTTCATCGCCTCCCGGCTAATAGCTATTTCATTTGCATATTTATCATCACTGTAAGAAAGCGAAACGAGGCCACTTTCAGACGTTTTCGCATCCGAGAAAGAAACATTCTCCGGAATGTCGCCAGTAATAATTTCAATAAGGTTTTCGGGTAATCCGGCTCTCTTCAAAAGATTGCTCCTGCTACCATAGAGAACGACCCTGTTAATCTTGTTAATCACAAATACCGAATCTCCTGCAGAAATCGCTCTCGCAAGCTCGATACCCAGGGGACCACGAACAGAAACAAAAAAGTCACCCCTGTCATTAACTTTTGCGTAGAGGCTGAATTTTCCTTCTATTTCCGTGCCCTCCAGCTCTACGTTTGCCTTCCTGATAATAAACCCCTCTTTGTTAATATTTAAAGCTTTAACAGCATCACCAAATGCATTGATGTCACTTATTCCCGGCAATTTCCTGTCTATTCCGCTTCCACTTTTCCTGGCAGTTGAACAGGATGAAACGCCTAAAACAATTATAACAAGTAAAACTATTCCGCTGTTGTTCCGCCACATAACTCAATTTCTTTATTCAGATAGTTTTTCGATCTGTCACCGATCAGGGCCTTTTTCCAGTAATCAACGGCTTCTTCACACCTTGAAAGCTTCATGAGTATGTATCCCATATGCTCAAGTATCTCCGGGTCATTCTCCTTTTCTGTGCTGAAAATCTTCAACATTACCTTATGGGCATCTTTGTACTTTCCGGACTTATACAGGACCCAGGCATATGTATCCAGATAAGTAGAATTCTCTCCTTCACTGGCGATCGCCTTTTCGCTCATTTTCAGCGCTTTTGGAAGGTCCTGACCATTTTCCGCAAGAAAATATGCATAATTGTTAAG
Source organism: uncultured Bacteroidales bacterium (assembly GCA_963736735.1). GTDB lineage: Bacteria > Bacteroidota > Bacteroidia > Bacteroidales > VadinHA17 > SR-FBR-E99. The sequence continues at coordinate 109,364 of CAVTPX010000002.1, forward strand.
CAACATTATGTCATTCGGATCAATTGTCAGGGCTTCTTCCAGGTACCTGAATGACTCTGCGAAATCCTTTGTCCTGTAATTCAGGTCGCCAAGCATTGAAAGAACCTGCAATTTCAGTCCGCTGTCATTTCCGGCAAGAATCAGAGCCTTCTTCAGTTCTGCATCAGCAATATCATACTTTTTCAGTTCCATTGCTGCAACAGCGTAATAGACTTTACCCAGAATGCTTCTGTTATTTTCTTTAGCATAAGCCGAGGCAAGTGCATAAAGCTTTTCGTATTCAAGTTCCTCTGCATAAAGCAGGATAAGTCTTTCTTTAAAAAAATATCCCGGCTTCACAGACTTGAGGATCTCTTCATATCTTGAGATTGCAAGATCGTTTTTACCCTGTCTTTCATACAGTCCCGGTCTTATTGACAACACCTCTTCATCATCCGGATATGCTGATTCCAGCGCCAGAATATCCTTCTCAAGCGCCTCGCCCTGAGACTCTGTAAATGCTGAGTCTGCAGCCAGTTCATTTATCAGGGCAACCTTTCTTTCGCGGTCAATTGAATTACTCTTAATAACTGATCCTACAAATGCGGCAGCTCCACTGTAATCCTTCTTGTTAAAAAGGTTAACCATCACCAGCAATTGTGATTCAGCGTTTTCCGGATTCTCTTCAATAATCTGTGCATAAATGCTGTCACTTTTCTCTCCCTTACCGCCTTCCGAATATATGTTTGCAAGTAAAGCCCTGTATCTGAATTCTTCAGGAAATCGCTTAATAAGAGACAGGGTTCTTTCCTCGGCAGCAGAGTAATTTTTACCTTCAACAAGTCCGGAAATCATAACCAGAAACATCTGTTCATCAAGCGCTCCCGCTTTGTCAAGAATCACAAACAGCGAATCAGCCCTTGTAACATCGCCCATTTCAGAATAGAGACCTGCCAGGATCGAGTTGACTTCAATAGCTTGCGGGTCAGCTTTAAGTGCATGTTTAAAATAAACAAGGGCTGAGTCTTTCATTTCGTACTGAACGAAAAGAGAGCCGCATGCGAGTTGGTACCAATAGTTGCTCCTGTCAAGATTTGCTGCAGTCGATATATATCTGAGAGCCTTTTCCGACTCTCCCATTGCAGCATAAACCTGGGCCAGTTCGAACCAGGGCACAGCTCTGTTTTTATTTGCCTCAATACATTTTTCAAACAGCATAATACTCTGACCGGGTTCACCGAAATACTTCAGCCTGATGGCTTCGCTAAGCAGGTAATCATATTTGCTGTCGCCCCGCTCAGTTGCAACCGGTGCTGATGAAAATTTAACAGTCTCCCGTGAGCAGGCTGCAAGCATTAATACTACAATAACTGATATTAGTCCTTTTCTCATTTTCTTCCTGAATGTCCGAAACCGCCTGCTCCTCTCCCGGTTTCCCCGAGCTCTTCAACCTCCACAAGCTCTGCCGTCTCATGCCTTGCAATAATCATTTGAGCAATACGCTCCCCGTCATTAATAACAAATTCCTTATCGGATAAGTTAATCAGTATTATTCCTATCTCCCCCCTGTAATCAGCATCCACAGTCCCGGGAGAGTTCAAAACAGTTATGCCATGCTTGAGCGCAAGTCCGCTTCTGGGCCTGATCTGCGCTTCGTATCCTGCCGGTACTTCAATGTAGAGTCCCGTTTTTACAAGCTTTCTTTCCAGAGGGGCTATTAAAATAGCTTCATCTCGTGCACGCCCTCAGATCCATGCCTGCGGAATGTACTGTTTCATAGGCGGGCAACTGGTGGCCCGACTTGTTTACTATTCTGATTTTCACGCTTTACGAGGTATTAAAGATGAAAAAAACCTGTCCCGCTTCTCTGCAAAAACGAAGAAAGTGCCCAGTAATATTGTGTCAACAAGTATATTTATCCAGGTACTATCCGTTTGCATAATCCTTGAAACAATAACTATCAAAATTGCTGCCGCAATATATGTCAGTAGTTTGTTAACCTCATATTTTATCGGATAAAACCGCAATCCCACAAAATAGGAGACCAGCACCATTGTGAGATAACAGGCTACATGACCCCATGCTGCAGCAATGTAACCATACATCGGAACGAAAATCAGGTTGACCCCTACAGTCACTGCAGCGCCGATGATTGTGATCCAGGCTCCGTAGATAGTTTTGTCATCAACCTTATACCAGATGCTCTGGTTGATAAATATCCCCAGAAGGAGGTAGGCCATGCTTATAATTGGCACAACAATAAGCGATTCCCTGAAAACAGGACCGATTATTACCTGCAGTGCTTCGATATACAGATTGATAACGAGGAAAAGTATCAGACCGGTAATCACAAAATACTTCATTGTCACTGCATATGTTTCCTTTGCATCATGTTTTCCGGCCTTTTCAAAGAAGAATGGTTCCGCTGCAAAACGGTACATCTGAATAAAAAGCGACATCAGCACTCCAACCTTGAATCCGGCTCCGTACAGGCCCACTGTTAATAATCCCTCATCTCCTCCCATCAGTCTCCTCATAAGAATTTTATCCAGCACCTCGTTGAGTGACCCGGCCATTCCGCCTATCAGCAGCGGCCAGCTGTATGAGAGCATTTTTGAAAAAAGCTTCCTGTCGAATACCGGTTTTATCTTCACAATCCAGGGCAGCAGACATAAGAGAGTAACCACCGATCCGGCCAGGTTTGCTACAAAAACGTATCCCACCCTGAATTCCGGATTGTATATTTTTAGTATCCAGTCTCCGCCTCTTTCGAGAATTCGTGGCGCCATCCACAAAAAGAAGAAGACCGTTGTAACTGTTACAAACACATTTATTATTTTCAGTACGCTGAAGACAATAGGCCTGTTATGTCCTCTGAGGTATGCAAAGGGAATTGCAGAAAATGCGTCAATTGCCACTATCCACGCAAACATCTGTATGTAATCAGGGTGATCTCCGTACCCTAAAAACCCGGATACCGGACTTATGAACAGAGAAATTGAAATGATGAACAGGGCAGATGTAAAAAACAGACTGAACAGTGCGGTACTGTAAACTGTATCAGCAGGCGCCTTCTTGCCGGCGAACCTGAAATATGTAGTCTCCATACCGTATGTAAGGATGACCAGGGCAAGAACCATCCAGGCATAAAGCTCTGTAACCACTCCGTATTCTTCCAGCCCAAAAATGTAGGTATAAAATGGCGTCAGCAGGGAATAGTTAAGGAATCTGGGAACAACAGTCCCAAATCCGTAAATAACAGTTTGTCCGGCAAGTTTGCGGATTTCGTTCATGCTAAACTCTTAACTGCAAATATATATCTTTGTAGATCGTAAAATTAAAGAAAATGAACACGTCACTCAGGCTTGCCCTGCTATTTACAGCTGCAATTCTCATTTCAGGATGCGGCCCGAAAACAAGTGCCCCGGTCAGGGCAGAAATCAAAACCACTGAAGGAGATATAATCGTTTTGCTTTCAGACCTCACTCCTGTACACCGCGATAATTTTGTAAAACTTGCTGAATCAGGCTTTTATGAAGGCATATCATTCCACAGGATTATTAAAGACTTCATGATTCAGGCGGGCGACGGCAGTACAAAAAATCCACAATCGACAATGGCTGATTATGCTGTTCCTGCAGAGATAAACGACACACTTTTCCATAAACGCGGGGCTCTTGCAGCGGCCCGTGAGGGTGATGATGTAAACCCTGCCAGAAACTCCTCCGGTACCCAGTTTTATATTGTACAGGGCAAAAAATACGACGATGATGAACTGGCAAAAATCGAACAGAAGATAGATTATAACAAAAGACAGGCGCAGTACCAGCAGGCTTTGACAGAGCTGAGAGCGGCAGCGGTAAATGATTCAGTGCCCGTGAGTGAGGACGAGATCCAGCAGAACGCCATAATAAAAGTATATGAGCAATCAGGGGTTTCCGGCCCGTATACAATGCCTGAATACCGGAAGGCAATTTATCGTACCGAAGGCGGGGCGCCCTTCCTTGACGGTGCCTATACTGTGTTCGGAGAAGTCATTTCCGGCCTTGAAATTGTTGATGCAATCGGCAACACCCCGACCGACTTAAATGATAAGCCGGTGAAAGACATCAGGATTCTCAAAATAAAAATCATAAGAAAATAATTCTCTTCCGGCATGAAGGAAAAAATAGCCCTGTTAAAAAAAGAGGTTGAAGAGTATCAGGTCAGTGACAATGACCAGCTCGAACAGTACAGGCTGAAATTTCTCAGTAAAAAAGGCCTTATACCGTTATTATTTGAGGGCTTCAGGGAAGTCCCCCCGGAACAGAAGAAAGAGACGGGTCTGTTGCTGAACGAGCTGAAACAGCTTGCCTCTGACAGATTTACTGAATTAAAAGAATTATTGACCGCTGTTGAAACAGGATCTGTGGAGACAGATCTTACACGGCCTGCAATACCGTTTCCAGCCGGCTCCAGGCATCCTATCTCTATTGTGAGGCGGGAGATTATCGACATTTTTTCCAGGATCGGGTTTACTGTTTCGGAGGGGCCGGAAATAGAAGATGACGATCACGTATTTTCAAAACTGAATTTTGCCCCGGATCATCCGGCACGCGACATGCAGGACACCTTTTATATAAGCAGGGTAACCGGGGATGAATCCGATCCACATGATGTGCTGCTGAGAACGCACACCTCCTCTGTACAGGTAAGGGTTATGGAAACACAGAACCCTCCCATAAGAACAATTTCACCGGGCCGTGTTTTCCGCAATGAGGCCATCTCTGCAAGGGCTCACTGCATTTTTCACCAGGTAGAGGGTCTCTACATAGCTGAAAACGTCTCGTTTGCAGATCTCAGGCAGACATTGCTCTATTTTGCCCGGGAATTTTTTGGCAAGGACGCCAGCATCAGGCTCAGGCCCTCGTTCTTCCCCTTTACCGAGCCGTCGGCAGAGATGGACGTGAGCTGTAACCTGTGTGGAGGAAAAGGATGTAATGTTTGCAAGGGCACGGGCTGGCTTGAGGTATTGGGTTGTGGAATGGTCGATCCGAATGTGCTTGAGGCCTGTGGCATTGACCCTGTAAAGTATTCAGGTTTCGCCTTCGGAATGGGAATCGAGCGTGCGGCGATGCTTAAATACAGAATCAACGACCTGAGGCTCTATTTTGAAAACGATATCCGGTTCCTCAGTCAGTTCGGAACAGAAATCATCTGAACTTAAAAATATGATACGGCTGCCAATATATCCAACTCTATTTGCAATCTTTGTGAACTTAAAAAAATCCCAATGAAACAGCAAGACTGTGCTATATCATTTTGCGACAAATGCGCTTTTGAGACCAGTTCCGTCTTCCGCTTTCTGACAAGGGATGAGACTGACCGTCTGAATTTTGAGAAAGACTTCCGTCACTACAAGAGGGGGGACATACTGTACAATGAGGGCAACAGGATAAGCGGTTTCTTCTGTATCAATTCAGGAATCATAAAAGTCTTCAAGACCGGCGTTGACGGAAAGGAACAGATTATAAGGTTCGCGAGAAAAGGAGAAATCATTGCATACAGATCCGTTCTCAGCAATGAGTCTGCCTGTACTTCTGCGAAGGTGATAGAAGACTGTCAGGTCTGTTTTATTCCCTCTGAGCTTCTGATTCAGTTTGTAAAAACCAACCCGGCTTTTTCATTCGAGATAGTCAAGCTTACCTGTCATGAACTGGCGGAGGCTAATTCATATATCACCGATATTGCACAGAAAACCGTAAGGGAACGCGTTGCAGAAGTGCTTATCCAGCTTGTAAAGGACTTTGGGCTCGATGAGCAGAAATTCCTCCGTATCTCCCTGACACGGGAAGAACTGGCCAATATCGTTGGTACTGCCACTGAATCAGTTATAAGACTTCTCTCTGAATTCAAAAGCGACAGGCTGATAGAGCTTTCCGGAAGGAAGATAAGGATCCTTGATCTGAAGGGTCTTGAAAAGATCAGCAACGTTATAAGCTGACGCTGTCAGAACAGGGTGTTTCCCGTTGCGGGAACGATTCCAAGGTGTTTATATGCAGACTCTGTCGCCTCACGGCCCCGCGGTGTACGTTTTATGTATCCCTCCTTTATAAGGAATGGTTCGTAAACCTCCTCAATGGTGCCGCTCTCTTCGCCGACTGCTGTAGAAATATTATTCAGGCCAACAGGGCCTCCCTTGAACTTTTCAATTATTGTTCTGAGGATTCTGTTATCCATCTCATCAAGGCCGTGCAGGTCGATGCAGAGGGCTTCAAGGCTGTAGCGTGTTATCTCCAGGTCTATCGATCCGGAGCCTTTGACCTGTGCAAAATCACGGACTCTTCTCAGGAGAGCATTCGCAATCCTTGGCGTGCCACGGCTGCGTGAGGCTATCTCATGGGCAGCCTCTTCATCTATCTCGATATTGAGGATCTCAGCAGATCTTTTGACAATACCCTTTAGTACCGGAGTGTCATAATACTCGAGATGAAATTTTATTCCGAACCTGGCACGCAGCGGACTTGTAAGCAATCCTGACCGGGTTGTGGCCCCGATCAGCGTGAAGGGACTGAGTTTCAGCTGCACTGAACGTGCTCCCGGTCCCTTGTCTATCATTATATCGATCTGATAGTCCTCCATGGCCGAATAGAGGTATTCTTCAACCACCGGGCTGAGCCTGTGGATCTCATCGATGAAAAGGACATCACCCTCGTCGAGACTTGTAAGAAGGCCTGCAAGATCACCCGGCTTGTCAAGCACGGGGCCGGAGGTAACTTTAAGTTTTACATTCAGCTCATTTGAAATGATTGTAGCGAGAGTTGTCTTTCCGAGTCCGGGAGGACCGTGAAGAAGTACATGATCGAGAGCCTCTCCGCGCTGTTTTGCTGCCGTAACGAACACGCTGAGGTTGTCTGTGATTCGTTGCTGCCCCTTGAAATCGACGAAGGAAAGCGGTCTCAGCTGTCGTTCTACCTCAACATCTCCTGTAAGGGTCACTTCGTTCCTGACATTAAAATTTTCGCTCATTGCAGGTCATTTAATGAGCTTAACGTCGCTCTCCGGGAGCTTGATGCTCACCCCGTTTATATTCGTTTCAATGTCATCGCGGTAGGTGATTGTCAGAACCACCTCGCCCTCTTCGTTGTATTTCTTCCACGTTTTTGAGCGAAGTCCGTTCTCATAATAACGTTCCTCCTTTATTCTGCCGTTTTCATAATAAAGTATATGATGGCCGGTGGGGCTGCCCTGGTTATAGCTGCCCCTGAATCTCTGTTTGCCGTTGGCATAATAAGCCTTCCAGGGTCCGTCGCGAAAACCCAGAAGGTAAGTGCCGGACTCCGTATTGTCGCCTGTCCGGAAGTTCCATTCGCCGTTTCTTTCACCGTCAGCATAGTTTCCCTGAGCAATTATCTCACCCTCGCGGGTATATTCGGTGTATTTGCCTTCCCTGCGGCCCTGGGCATATTCTTCCTCGCGGAGCAGCTCGCCTTCCGGGTAGTACCAGCGCCAGGTTCCCTCTATGCGGCCGTTGCTGTATGACCCGGCCTGCTCCAGCTTTCCGGACTGAGAGTAAAACTTCCACTGCCCGGTACGCCTGTTTTCTGCATAGGATCCTTCTGCGGTAACTACCCCTTCGGGAGAAAAGTCTTTCCAGGCACCGTTGCGGTTACCTGCCGCATCTACAATACCCTCAGAGATCAGGAGTCCGTTGTCATTGTAAATTCTTGCTCCCTTTATTGATCCGTTTTCGGAGTATTCACGGTGAATGCCTACCGGAACACCGGCCTTAAACGGTCCGGAAAATGTAAGCCTGCCGTTATCGTCATACTTATTTACAATTTCGATGTCAGCGCCGGTATCAATGTCGGTACCGGTTACCTTTCCCTCCTCGTACAACAGGGTGACAACAAGCTTGCCTCTTTCATCGTACTCCTTGTAATACCCGTGCAGCAGGTCATTTCGATAGTTCTTTTCGACCCGGATATTTCCTCCGGGATAAAACTCCAGCCATTCACCCTGCTTCAGTCCTGCTGCGTCAGTGAAATTTATCTTTTCACGGCTTATGAGAAAATCATTGTTATATTCCAGGAGGGAGATGATCTTTCCTTCGCGGTCATATTCGCGTGACAACCCGTCACGGAGACCGTTGTAATAGGGGATTGTCTGCCTTATTTTTCCTTCAGGATAATAGATCAGGGCCACGCCTTCCTTTTTGTCTCCTGCATATAACTCCTTCGAGTATACATATGAACCGTAAACCGGATCCTTTTGATACTTGATATAATACCCGTTTCTTTTACCCAGAAGATAGCTGATTTTTTCAGTTGTGTCGCCTGCCTGGTCAAAGAATACCCAGATGCTGTCAAGCAGATAACTTCTTCTTTTTCCTTCAGATTTCAATACTCCGGTTATATAATAGCTCTTCCAGTATCCGTCGGGTTTTCCATTCCTTATAAATCCTTCACTGGAGAGATTGCCGTTGGGATACCTGAACTGCTGAAAGCCGTCCTTTATCTCCCCGGTATCCTGTGCAGAGAGGCCCAGGCGCCATTATTACAAGTAAAAAAAGAAGTAGTCTTCTCATTCTATAAACCAAGTTTTGCAGATATTTCAAGCATCCGCCTGATGGGAACTGCTGCTCTTTCAATAATTTCCGGATCAACTGTAATTTCCGGCTTTTCAAATTTAAGTGATTTATATATCTTTTCAAGGGTAATCAGCTTCATGAAATTACATTCGCTGCAACCGCAAGTTGAATCTTTGGGAGGTGCCGGAATAAAAGTTTTATCGGGCTCAGCCTTCTGCATCTGATAAATTATACCTGGTTCTGTTGCCACTATATATTTGTCTCCGCTATCCCTGCTTACAAAAGAAAGAAGTCCGGATGTGGATCCTATAAAATCTGCAACAATTCTGACGGGCATTTCACATTCGGGATGTGCAATGATTTTCGATCCCGGATTTTCCCTTTTAACTTTCAGTATTGCCTCAATTGAAAATTGTTCATGAACGTGGCAGGCGCCGTTCCATACCAGAATATCCCTTCCTGTCAGGCTTTTAATATAATTTCCCAGGTTGCGGTCAGGCCCGAAAATTATCTTTTCATCTTCAGGAAGTGATTCTACAATCTGTCTTGCATTTGAAGAAGTGCACGCAATATCACTGAGGGCTTTAATATCGGCAGTTGTATTAACATATGTTATAACGGTTCTGCCGGGATTTTCAGCTATGAATTTTTCGAAGTCCTCTTTCCTGCATGAATCAGCCAGGGAACAGCCTGCCAGTATATCAGGTAAAATCACCTTTTTATCAGGTGAAAGTATTTTTGCAGTCTCTGCCATGAACTTTACTCCTGCAAAAACAATAATATCGGCTTTTGTTACTGCTGCCTGCTGTGATAGAGCAAGACTGTCGCCTACAAAATCTGCAATATCCTGAATATCCGAAGTCTGGTAATAATGAGCAAGTATAACGGCATTCTTTTCCTTCCTCAACAAATTAATGCCATTCACGGTCTCAATGTTTAAACTACCTTCACCGGCAGCAGAAACAGTTCGTTTTATATTTTTATCAACAGGCATTATTTTAATAGTTTAATTGAATTTTATAAATATGATTGTTATTATATCCTGTTAATTGTGTTCAAACAATTTTATTTTTTCTCTTGCAGAAATGGGTATTAAAACGTTAAAAACAACTTATAAACACTGCAAAAAACATACCTTTTCTGTAACACAACACCTTAAGCAATAAATTAACAACTGTTGACATACATTTGTTAATAGGTGAAAGAGAACAAATGTAGCCCATTTTAATGTTCAGTCCCGGTTGAAAAGCTCTTTTAAATTCATTATAAATAGATTTTGACGGAAGAATTCTGTAACAGTAGAGTAAATTTTCCGAATGATTAAAAGAAATGAACAAAATACTCCCGGGTTCGTTACATTTTATGAACAAAAAAGGATATTGATGATTTCTTTTCTTTTAATAATTGTCGGGCTATATTTGTATAAAAATATAGTAAAATTTTGGAAAAGGTAATAATTGCTGCAGACCATGCCGGGTTCCGTCTTAAAGAAAAGATAGTGAGGTGGCTTATTGCAAACAGGTATGAAGTAAAGGACATAGGCACTTTTTCAGAGGAGAGTGTAGACTATCCTGATTTTGCCCATCCGTTGTGCGAATCTGTTGAAAAGGGAGACTACAGATTTGGTATAACCATATGCGGGTCCGGCAACGGAATCAACATGACATCGAACAAACACCGGGGAATACGGTCGGCTGTATGCTGGAACGAGGAGATAAGCCGTCTGGCCAGGGCCCACAATGATGCCAATATATGTGCCCTGCCTGGCAGGTTTATGACTGAAGCCGAAGCCATCGTTGTGGTTAAGACGTTCCTTACAAGTTCATTTGAAGGAGGGCGTCATAAACGTCGCATAGACAAGATACCCCTGAGCTCCTTCTGAGATGCTTTCCAACTCCTGTAAATACGGTATAAGGGCGGTTATTTTTATTGCCAGTAAGCAGGAGGGACTGGGAAAGGTAGGGCTTAAGGTCATCGGGGAAGAGCTTAAGATACCCGTTCCCTACCTTGCCAAAATATTGCAGATTCTTTCAAAAAGAAAAATACTTGATTCATCCAAAGGTCCGCACGGCGGTTTTTCACTTCTCATTCCTGCAAAAAGCCTTACGCTTATGGATATTGTAAGGGCGATTGACGGGGAGGACTTCTTTGACAGTTGCTATGTAACAGGGGAGAAGTGTAATTTCAATGAACCCGACAAAGGTGTTTGTCTGCTTCACAACGACCTGCGGAAGGAAAAGGAAAAACTTACGCAGTTTTTCTCCGGCAGGACAATTGACAGCCTCCTGGGGCAGATACAAAAAAACAACAAACTTATTATCTGATTTTTTTCAGGATCTGCCTGACCGCCAGTGCGCCGGCAATGCCTGCACCAACACCGAGGATATCCGCTGCCAGGTCAAGGGCTTCGGCCTGTCTGGAGCTTGTAAGCAAATACTGAAATACTTCCATCAGGGCACCGAATGTTACAGGTATAACAAGGACTACATAGCGGACACTCCTGCCGCTCTGCCACAGGCATGAGTCAAGCAGCAACATTCCGGAGAAAAGAGCATACATTATGAAATGGCCGATCTTGTCTACATAAGGTATTCTCAGAAAATCACCGGGCACCAGCGATTGACCACCTGACAGGCTGAGCCAGAGAATCAGAATCCCGATAAGGACACTCCTGTAATATCTTTTAATAAAGAGAGATGCCATTCTTTAATGTTGAATGGGCGAAAATAATAAACTAATGCCGAATCTTTTGTAAATTTAGAAAATTGATTTTCAATGGCAGGAGTCTATCTTCATATACCGTTCTGCAAAAGTTTCTGTTCCTACTGTGATTTTTACAGTGTTACTGAAATTGATAACACCGGAAGGTTCGTTGATGCGATAATTGCCGAAGCCTCGCTGCGTTCTGATTACCTTGGCGGTGAGACCGTGGATACGGTGTATTTCGGCGGCGGAACGCCTTCTCTGTTGACGGCTGCAGACATAAAGAAGATCCTGTCAGCGATCTCGGAACGGCAGCACCTTTCTCATGACCCGGAAATCACCCTGGAGGCCAATCCTGATGACATTAATGACCGGTATCTCGGTGAGCTTGGTGAAGCGGGCATCAACAGGCTCAGTTTCGGAATCCAGTCATGGAGTGATGCCCGCCTGAAATACCTGGGGCGCAGACACACTGCCGGGGATTCTGCAAAGGCGCTTGAAGGAGCATTCAGGGCCGGGTTTAAGAATGTTTCTGCAGATCTCATTTTCGGGGTTCCCGGCATGACTCCTGCGGACCTTAAGACGGATCTCGATAAGACATTTTCATATCCGGTTACCCACCTCTCAGCGTATCACCTTACGATTGAAGAGGGAACAAAATTCGGGAAGATGAAAAAAGAAGGCAGGCTGACTGAGGCTGACGAGGAGGTTAGTGCAGCCATGTTTTCACTTCTGGCTTCTGAATGCCGTTCTCATGGATTCATTCACTACGAGATCTCCAATTTTGCAGCGGAGGGATATATTTCAAGGCATAACTCCTCATACTGGAAGCAGATCCCGTATATGGGACTGGGGCCTTCGGCCCATTCGTTCAATGCTGTTTCAAGACAATGGAATGAATCGAACCTGAAGAAATACATCCGGTCGGTAGAGACGGGCGTTGTGCCGTTTGAGCGTGAAGAGCTCGACAGGATCACAATGTTCAATGAGTACCTAATGACCTCTCTGCGCACAATGTGGGGGGTTGACCTGGAACATGTAGAGCGGTCGTATGACAAGGAGCTGCACGATTATCTTGTCAACTTATCGGAAAAGTATATCCGTTACGGACTTATGAACCGGAATAAAAATACCCTGGTCCTCACAGACCAGGGTAAGATGATTTCTGATAATATTATCGGGGAGCTCCTGATGGAGCTTTGACTATCTCCTGCCTTTCAGCATGTATGATCCTGAGCCGATCTTCTCTCCTTCAAGATAAAGTTCAACGCTGTAGGTCCCTGCGATGAAGTCGCCTGTGTTGTCAAGAAATATGCACATTTCCACATCCTGGTTTGCATAATCAACAGCCCTGTTTGCAGAGTAGATAAGCTGTTCGCCCTTTACTTCGAAAAGGTTGTCGGGTGATGTTGTTATGACAAGCTGATCGGGGCGCACCACGCGGAGATAAACCATTTTACTTCCTGCGGAGGCTATGGGGTTTTCGCGAAGGGTGAAACATACGCGTACCTTATCGAGACGGTTGAGCTCGTCGGTCTCCTTCCTCTTCTTGTTCAGGGCCACTGCCGTTACGTCTTTGGCCTGTATTACAGAGGCGATGGTGACCTTAGAGGTGAGTTCCTCCTTTACTTTTTCAAGTTCTACGTTTGTCTCCTGTACCTGTGTAATCTGTTCCTTTATCTGCGTGTTTTCGGCGACGAGGACCTGGTTGCGTGAGTTGAGAGAGTCAATCTGAACGATATAGCTCTTCATGATGTCACGCATTGTTGTGATCTCTGCCTTATATTTCCTGATAAGCTGGGCATTTGATGCGCTTACCTCGAGGAGCTTCTGAATCTTATTCCGCTGCTGCTGAAGCTGTGCATTAAGAGTGTCATTGCTTGTCTTAAGGGTATCGTATCCGTACATTATCATTCTGAGTTCACCTGCAAGGGAGTCTTTTTCTTCCGTAAGGACCTGCTCCATCTCAACCATTTTATTCTTCTGGTTATAATAGAGTACTATGAGTGCAATTAAGCCGAGTGTCAGGATTATTGTTGACACAATCATTACTACCGGAGCGCCTTTTTTGTGCTCCACGTATTCAGCCTGATACTTTTCGTCGTTTTCCATTTCTGTCATTTTAATATTAGTGCAAAATTAGTTAATAATTATTGACCAGCAATTTAATCTGATGTTTGATTAACTTTATGGCTCGCCCTTTTATAACATAAATCTTTATAAAATATTGTTTATGAGTGGATTCTATGGTTCTGTCTCAGACAGGAGATGTGTTGACGATGTTTTTTACGGAGCAGATTATCATTCTCATCTTGGTACAAAACGTGCAGGCATGGTGTTTTATGATGCAGAGATAGGATTCAGGAGAAGGATTCATAATCTTGAGAATGCATATTTCCGCAATAAATTTGAATCGGAGCTTTCTGAATTTCGCGGAAATAGCGGGATGGCGGTTATCAGTGACACTGATCCGCAGCCGATTCTTTTCAATTCGCACCTTGGTCCTTTTGCGCTGGTGACTGTTTCACGGATAGTGAACATAAATGAGCTTGCCGAATTTTTTCTCGCCCGCAAGAAGCACTTCACCGAAAATTTCATGGGCAATATCAATCCCACCGAGATGGTGGCGAATCTTATATGTGAGGGGGACTCTTTTGTAGAGGGCATTAATAATGTATTTAACCGGGTACAGGGATCCTGTTCGCTGCTTGTGCTGACGCCTGACGGCATCATTGCAGCCAGGGACAAAAACGGAAGGACGCCGGTTGTAATCGGGAAAAAGGAGGGGGCCCGCGCTGTTGCATCTGAGACCAGTGCTTTTCCGAATACGGGGTTTGAGACGGAGTATTTTCTGGGACCGGGAGAGATTGTACATATTCGCGCAGGGGGATTCTCAAGGCTGCAGGCTCCCGGGAAACGGATGCAGATATGTGCATTCCTGTGGGTTTATTACGGATTTCCGACATCGGAATATGAAGGCATAAACGTAGAAGAAGTAAGGTACCGCTGCGGGGCCGCCCTTGCGCGCCGCGATGACGTGGAGGCTGATTTTGTGTGCGGTGTGCCTGACTCCGGCGTAGGTCACGCAATAGGATATGCAAATGAGAAAAGGCTGCCATATAAACGGTCATTTTCGAAGTATACCCCCACCTGGCCCCGCAGCTTCATGCCGCAGCATCAGGATCAGCGGGACCTTGTGGCCAGGATGAAGCTGATACCAAACAAAGCGCTGACGGAGGGAAAGAGCATCATTTTCCTTGATGACAGTATTGTGCGGGGTACCCAGCTGAAAGACAATACCAGGGATCTGCGAAAGGCCGGTGCTGCAATGCTGCACATGCGGATTGCCTGTCCGCCGCTGCTCTTCCCCTGTCATTATCTAAATTTTTCACAGTCGCGCTCAACCCTTGAGCTTGCAGCACGAAAAGCCGTAGTCAAACTGGAGGGCAGTGAAAAAAATATTGAGGACTATCTTGATCCCGATTCAGGGAAATATAAGTCAATGGTAGACGAAATCGCAAAAAGCATAGGGATGGACTCGCTTGTTTATCAGCGGCTTGACGACCTGATTAAGGCAATCGGAATTCCTAAAGAAAGACTTTGTACGCACTGTTGGGACGGGAGCAGCAGCTTCTGAGAATGTTAAAAACTCACACAGGTTGTTAATAAGTGTGAAAATTCTATTAACATTGCCAATGTGTTGATGACCTACATTTACACAGCGGAATATTTATTATTGGATTATATGACCATACATGCAACCATTTTTGCAGGCATTGTGTCGTGTATGAAAGAATAAAGGAATTAAACTAAAATTAAAACTAAAATCAAAAACAAAGAATCATGAAAAAAATCCTTTCAGTTTCAATTGTAATGTTTGCATTTGTTGCAGCAACATTTGGACAGGTTAGTGCAAACGCTACAGCAACAGCGACAATTGTGACGCCTATTGCAATAGTAAATGCAAGCAACATGAACTTCGGTAACGTAGCAGTCAGCGCAGTTGCTGGTACTGTTATTCTTGCACCCTGCAGGAACACGTACAGCCACAGGTGGTGTTACCCTTCCGGTTGTCGGCAGGAACAGTTACTGCTGCCACATTCACGGTTACAGGAAACGTCGGTGCCACCTATTCTATTACTCTTCCTGCCGGAACAAATACAATTACCGACGGAACCAACAACATGACAGTAGGAACCTGGACCAGCACCCCGACACCGAGCAGGTACTCTTACAGGCGGAACAGAAACTCTTCGCGTGGGAGCCACCCTTAACGTAGGGGCAAGCCAGCCGGCCGGTCTGTATGTTTCAGGAGCACCATTCACAGTAACTGTTAACTATAACTAGAGCAGGGAGTGGGGAATACCACTCTTACAGACTTAATGAGAAGGCTCAGAATTACATTCACCTGCCTGCTTTGTTTATTTCTCATTGGCGGAATGACGGCCGTAGCGCAGGTTAGCGCCACAGGGCATATTACCGCTGAGGTCATTTCCGCCCTGTCGGCCGTCGAGACCTCACAAATGAGTTTTGGCCGCTTTTCTCCGGGACCGCAGGGAGGCGAGCTTATCCTCAGTCCTGAGAGCACTGTCTCCGTTCTGGGAAGTGTATATACCGGAAGCGGAACGCACAATGCTGCCAGTTTCTATGTAACCGGGGAGAGTGATGTAGCCTATACGGTTACCCTTCCTTCTGCTCCGGTAATAATTACTCATACAGCAGGTCCGAAGACAATGGTTGTCGGGGACTGGAAATCCATACCGGCGCCGACGCCCGGCGCCGGTATGCTGCAGGGCGGCTTTCAGACCGTACTGGTCGGGGCAACCCTTAAGATTGGCACGCTTAATGATAATCCGGTAGGTGTTTATACCGGGACCTATACAATAACTTTTGATTTTTATTGATCCGGTCAGGAACAAACTAAAACATAAATAATGTCAAAGCGTACTTTTCTGCTTCTGCTTGCAGGCCTGATCTTGACTCAGGTCTTTTTGCCTTCTAATGGTGCAGCCCAGGGCAACCTGCTACTGACACCGCGCAGGATCGTCTTTGAAGGCTCCACACGGTCGATTGACCTCAACCTTGCAAATGTCGGACAGGATACGGCGACATATGCAATCTCAATCGTTCAGATAAGGATGACTGAAGAAGGAAACTTTGAAACAATCACCGAACCAGACAGCGGACAGTATTTTGCCGTCCAGAACCTGCGGTTCTTTCCGCGTTCTGTCACTCTTGGTCCGAATGAGACCCAGTCGGTGAAGATTCAGTTGGTAAGGTCGAATCAGCTCACCCCGGGCGAATACCGCTCTCATTTCTATTTCAGGGCCGTACCCAAAGAAAAACCACTGGGAGAAGAAGTGGTTGCTGTTGCTGATCCAAATGCAATTTCTGTGATGCTGACACCGGTTTTTGGCATTACTATACCTGCTATAATCAGGGTGGGTGCGTCAAATGCAACAGTTAACATCACCGACATTTCCCTGGACCGGCTTACCGACACTGTACCCCGTCTCTCGCTTACATTTAACCGCACAGGCAACTTCTCCGTTTTCGGGGATCTGGCGGTTGATCATATCAGCGCACAGGGAAAAGTAACAAGGGTCGGAGCAGCAAACGGAATAGCAGTATATACACCCAACACACTTCGCAGATTCAGGTTTAATCTGAATAACATAGAGGGCGTTGACCTTGGTTCCGGTAAACTGAGGCTCACATTCTCCGCCCCTTCAGACGTGAATCCTGAAAAATACACGGAAGCGGAAATAATTCTCAGCAGATAACAACACAACCAGCAAGTGCCATCAAAAAGATTGAACATATTCCGGATTAACAGGCTTTTACAGCACAGCATATTAGTTATTTTGCTGACAGGGTTTACCCTTGCCGGGTATGGGCAGTCCAATGGTGATTACCGCACCCGCGCTGCGAATAACTGGAATAATAACGCGACATGGCAGGTTTATAGCGGAGGGGCATGGGTAAACTGTGCCGCCGGTAATTATCCCGGTGTTGCTGCCGGCGCCGGAGTGGTTACGCTGACACATAATGTCACCCTCAACGTCAGTCCGGCAAATCCGATTGGCGCTCTTGTTCTTCAGGCAAACCTTACCCCCAATGCCAGTCGCACGCTTACTGTTACCGGCAATTGTACGGTTTCGTCGGGAACGCTGAATCTTTCCAATGGCGCCGGAAGAGTAGTGACACTGAATGTCGGGGGCAATTTCACAATGTCAGGGGGCACAATTACTGAGTCGTCAACCTCATACGGCTCTGTTGTTTTTAACGGAAGCGGAACGCAGGTCTTCACAAAATCAGGCGGTACAATTTCAAACATTATTAATTTTACTGTTAACTCAGGCTCCAATCTGAATATGGGAACCAGCGTCCTTAACGGGAGCGCCGGTACATTTACCCTGAACGCAGGAGCTACTCTTACAACAGCAAATGTTGCCGGTATTTCTTCAGCCGGTGCAACCGGAAGCATCCAGGTAACGGGAACCAGGACCTACAATACAGGTGCAAATTATGTTTACAACGGAACTCTGGCCCAGATTACAGGAACGGGTCTTCCCGCCACAGTTAATAGCCTGACAATAAACAATATC
This sequence comes from uncultured Bacteroidales bacterium, assembly GCA_963736735.1. Lineage (GTDB taxonomy): Bacteria > Bacteroidota > Bacteroidia > Bacteroidales > VadinHA17 > SR-FBR-E99. Next base: position 127,223 of record CAVTPX010000002.1, read on the forward strand.
AGCGGGGTTACAATTGCCGGCAACATAACACTTGCAGCCGGCGGGACCTTGACCCTTTCAAGCGGGATCCTTCAGGCCGGAGCCAACTCTGTTATATTAACCAACACGAATCCAGCGACGTCGGTAGTCTGGACGCCGGGATCTTTCGTAAATGTTACTTCAGGGGCCATGGAAAGGACCCTGGCGCCAGGTCTGACAGGGTCTGGCAATGACTATTTGTTTCCGATTGGAGAAGGCGGAGTTTTTAAAGGCCTTACTCTCCTCGATGTAAATACGGGCGCTACAGGGCCGGTTTTAAGGGCTACTGTAAGTCCTGCAGGTGCACTGACCGGCGACGGTACAACAATTGCCTCGGTTGGACAACGCAATTGGTCTCTGACAAACTTAAACAGCGGAAATTTAACAAGTGCAAGGGTAGAATTATATGAAAGCGGCCTGGACTTTTTGAAGACAATAGGAATGTCATCCGCCGTTTCAGGAGATTATTCATCAATCGGAGGTTCAATCAGTGGTTCGTCACTGATTTCTTCAACAGTCCTGAACCCCGGACCATATTTCAGCATAGGCGCACTTGTGCGTACCTATTATTCCTTCCAGACCGGAGACTGGAACTCACCTCCACGTGGACCTCAGACCCGAGCGGTACTCTTCAGTTTGGTTCTACTGCTCCAGGCGATGGTGACAAAGTCGTTATACTGTCAGGTCGTACCGTTACTTTATCAGGAGATATTAACCGTCAGAACCTGGATATCACAATTGACGCGGGTGGCTTTCTTGATCAGGGTGTTTACAGCTTTACAAATTCATTGCTGGCACTTCGCGGACAGGGTACCCATAAACTGGCATCCATAAATTTTCCGAACTCAACAACCAATTCATTTATTGATGCCGGCGGCGGAACAACCGAGTATGACAATGCCGCAGACTTTACATTACCCATAACTCAGACTACCTATAATAATCTGACAATAAATACTACAGACATTATTGCAACACAATTCAGCAACCTTACTCTGAATGGCAGTTTATATGTTAAGAGAGGAACATTTCAGATTAATGACAATACTTCAGCAGCTAAACTGACTCTTACAGTAAATGGAAATGTGACTGTCGATAACGGAGCTTTTATTACAGTTGGTAACGGGGTAACAAATACTGCAATCGGGGGCAGCGGCGGTACAGCACCCTTCCTTACTTATTATCTGAATTTTCACACAGTTATTATCAGGGGTGATTTTACAAACAATGGAACTGTCCGGTTTACAAATCTTCCTTATCCAATATATAATAATTTTCCTCCGATTGTTGCCGGCGCCACGTCGGGAGCTGCAACGGTTTATTTTCAGGGAGCGGCGAACAATACCCTGAATTGTAACGGGGTAACAAACTTCTATAACCTTGTCCTTGACAAAGGAATTGACCAGACGTTCAAGCTTACAATTAATTCAACCGACTATTCGTACTTTAAGCTGTTCGGGGCAAACACTTTAGCTACAGACGGAGGTGTTACGGGTAACCCAAATCTAAGAAAAGCATTATGGATCCGCTCCGGCACCCTTGAATTAAAAGGGTCTTTGATAATCCCTTCTCTTACTGAGGGAGTTGCCGCCAATTCCGATTTTTATATTCCCTCTAACGGGGCATTGGTGATTGACGGTGTTGACGTCGTAGTTCTTTCAACAGCTGATGATTACCGTGAAATAAATGCGGCATATACAGTTACAGCTCCGGACAATGCAACAATAGGTGTTACCAGGGGAGGGGTCAGTGCTGTGGATATATTTGGCAAACTCCAGATAAATGCCGGCTATCTTTCAACAAGGGAATCAGGCGGATTAATCACTTCAAGTGTTGCTTCAGGACAAATAGTTATTAATGGCGGGACTATTGACGCAAAACAACTTCTTTCTTCAACCGGTTCTGCTTCTTATACCCAGACCGGGGGATTAGCAATTTTCCGCGGCCGATTCCAGCGTACTCCGGCAGCCTATTCAACGGTAGCAGATCTTACTGATATTTCGGTTACTACATTAAATACATCAAGAGCAAATAATGGTATCAACTGCCGGATATGGCTCCTTCAACCTTGAGCAGACAGGCAATATCTTTAATATGTCAGGTGGAATAATACGGATTTATGACGTATGCGGAATCGCCGCGGCAGAGCAGGAATCATTTGATGTGAAATCTTCAGCATCTAATATAAATGTAACAGGAGGTACCCTTGAAATCAGGCCTGTTGCCGGAACGGTTTTGGCTGACGCTGCCAGTCATTTTATAACTACAAGTGCACCTTTGTACAATTTGCTGATTGATCGTGCAAGCAGCACCGTCTGTTGTCCGGTTAAGGACTTCCCCGCTGGTTGTACTTAAGGATCTTACGCTTACTTCAGGAGATTTTTCTGCAAATAACCTCAATGTTACAATAGGCGGTAACTATACAATTGCAGCAGGCACCACATATGCAGCAGGCACAAACACAACTACGTTTAACGGAACTGAAAACCAGACATTTACAGTTAACCTGGCAGCCCCGCTTTCCCTTACCAACCTGACTATCAGCAAACCTGCCGGTGTAGTTTTAGGCTTTGCAGGAACACAGGCAACAATTAATGTTGCAGACAATTTCAGTCTTGTTAACGGCACCCTGAATGATAACGGGAATTCAATTAATGTTGCAAAAAACATTTTTAATTCCGGAATACATACCGGTTCAGGCAAAATTGTACTGAACGGAACTTTAACGCAAACTATTGATGGGAATGGGGTCTTCGGCAATGTCGAACTAAATAATACAAATGCAGCAGCAGCACCGGTATCACTTCTGGCCAATATGACAATTAACGGCGTACTGACTTTTTCACAAAACAAACTTTTCAGGATCGGGACGTATAATCTGAAGCTCAATGCTTCGGCATCAATATCAAATGGTGGTGCTCTGAGATACATTCAATCTTCCGGCAATATTGGTGACGGAGGACTGACAAAAGTCTATTCCTCGCCTGCCGGCTTCACATTTCCTGTTGGTGTGGTTAATTATACCCCGGCATCATTGGGTCTTGGCAGTGCACCAACTGCTTACGGATCAATTACGGTTATCCCGGTTAATTATTCCCATCCTAATGTGACCACAGCCGGAAGAAGCCTTTCCTATTTCTGGCGTGTTAAATCTGAAGGTTTTACTTTGGGTACAGCTACTGTAACCCATGGATATACATATTCTCAGAGCAATGTGGTTACAGGTGGTGGTATTACCGAAGACGAATATGTTGCTGCGCGGTTTAACAGTTCAATAAATGTCTGGACAACAGGCACAGCAGCTGATGTTGATGATGCTGTCAACAATATTATCGGAGAACCCGGCACTGGCATTTTTCTTGAGAATGTTGGTTTTATCGATGGCGACTATACGGCCGGAGATTCTAATCCTACAAGTCCGTTTGGGACCCCGGGCATATTTTACAGCAGAATTAATGGTTCGGCATCAGGGGGTGGCCTTTGGAGCAATGCTAATAACTGGTCATTTACAGACAATACCGGTCCTGCAAACACCGGCGGGGCTGTTCCGGGAGCCAGGGATATCGTGATTATCGGAGGTAACGACTCAATTTATCTTGCCACCGATCCTGTCACTCCCAATACTGATCCCAGGAGCTGCTCCAATTTGCAGATTGAAGGCCGGTCGGCTCTCGATATCGGATACAATCCTGCATCAGTCTTCAGCACTGTTGTATCACATTCAGGAGGAACAAACGGTAACTTTAGAATTGCTTGTGACAGGGGCCCATTGGCAGGATCAACGATAAGAACTTTCGAATTCCCGTGCTGGCGACTTTTCTGATTTTAATACCCGTCTGGGGACTACTGAATTATACACTACAAATCCAACAGCGGGAACAACATTCTACCTCCCCAATGGGATTACTTCTTATGGCAATCTGATTATTTCTCCTGTGGGCGGATCAAATGTTATTTTTCCAAACCATGATCTGACAATTTTTGGTACTCTTATTACCAGGGGGCAGAATGTGGAATCGTGGTTTTGTCCTTCATGGAATACAAATTATCCGACAGCACCGGCAACCAGGGTAGCGAAGACAATAACAATAATGGGCAACCTGAACATTCAGGGAGGAGCCCTGGTATGGTATGGCAATGGAGCGATAACTCAAAATGTTGTTGTAAACGGAAATGTTATTGTTGCAACACATTCATCAATAGACGTATGGGATGCTGCAACAAGCCAGAGTTTATCAATAGGAGGAGACCTGATAAATAATACTTCCGGGTTCAGGAGATGAAAGATGTGATTTTACACTTCTGCCTGTTACATTTTTCGGAAATACACCCGCGTCAATTACAAATACAATGAATAACCCTGTTACTATCCTGAACAGGGTGACAGTCAATAAGGGCAATTCACAGGCAACCACCCTTACCCTGAACATAGGAGGAACGCTGACTACACAGACAGATAACTGGTTGGTACTGCAAAACGGTACGTTCAGATATATGAGAACAAACCCGGCTACTGATTTTACAATTTCAACAACCACTCCGCTGACAATACCGGCATCCGCCGGGTTGAGTATTGATTATGCCAACGCTAGCAACAGGAATGTACTTATCAGCAATGCGGCAACCAATACCGGCGATTTATTATTGGATGGGAGGCTCACGCTGATCAGGGGAAATGTTTATGTTGGACCAATTGGCTGCTCCTGCCAATAATAATGATATTGAGTATTCGGGAGCCGGGGCTTCTGCTATTGAAATACAGGGGGGAAATCTTGTTGTTAACGGGCAGATCCGCAGAAATACTTCTACAACAAACGGAATACTTAATTATACACAAAGCGGGGGCAATGTTACAATAAACGGAAATGGTGCAAATGCATGCATATGCTAAACTGGAGGTCCTTAATCCTGGTAGTGGCTTCAACATGTCAGCCGGAACACTGACAATTGTCCGGGGAGGAGGGACCACCTTTGGTGATCTTTACCTGAGACCGGAAAGTTCTGCAGTAACCGGCGGGACAATTATATTCTGCCAATGTGGATTCCCAATACTGTTCAAAACTACTCAATGGATGCAAACACCCCGTTAAACAACCTTACAATTACGGGTGCTGCAGGAGCGGGGGTGAATGCCACTGTGGGGTTGCTTGTCAGTCCGCTGGCCCTCAATGGGACACTGACAATGAGTAATGCACAAAGCATCTTCAACTCCAATAATCTTAATGTTTCAATTAAGGGTAACTTAACTAACGGCGGTACCTGCAATTTTGGAACGAATACAACAACCTTTGACGGGGGAACTCAAATTGTTGGCGGGACTTCAGTCACAGATTTTTATAATCTTAATGTGTTATCATCCAATTCCCTTACTGTTAATAACAGTTTTGCCGTTTCCCGCGATTTATCAATTGGTATCGGAACCCTGATTCTTGGCAACAAAAAACTGACACTTTCAGGCAACCTTGTAAATAACGGCACATACACTGATGATAATAATCTTGGCGGAATAAGCTTATCCGGATCAGCCCAGCAGCTGATTTCAGGAACAGGTGCATTTGGTAAACTTGAGATCAACAATAGTTCAGGGGCAAAACTTACAAATGGCATTCTTCTTCAGAATGACCTTGTGCTTACCCAGGGGGTCTTCAATATTAACTCGAACCTGCTTACTTTAAGCCAGAACAGCAATATAACCGGAACTCCCGGTGTTACAAATATGATTACAACTGACGGAGTGGTCAGCAGCCAGGGGGTCAGAAAGTTCTTTACAACTGCAGCTCAGTCATTTACTTTCCCGGTAGGGGTTGCGGGGAAATATACTCCTGCAATTTTCACTATCACTGCAAACGGTCTGACAGGTTACATAAATGTTAACCCGATTAACAATAATCATCCGGGAGTACTGGATCCGCTGAACGTTTTGAAATACTACTGGCAGATTGAAAGTTCGGGTATTTCAGGGTTTTCCGGAAATGTGTTATTACAGTATCTCCCCGGTGATGTAGTGGGAGTGGAGAGTGATTACGTTGCCGCCAAGCTTGTCCCTCCGTCAAATATATGGACTAAGTCAGTGGATGGTGTGGATGAAACAAACCACCAGATCAATTTCACATTTTCAGGGAGTAGCAACCTTAATGCAGACTATACTGCCGGGAATAACCTTGCATTTCCAACCGTAGTTTCCACTTATGAGACAAACAGTGACGGGAACTGGTCGAACCAGGCTATCTGGACTCCCCTCGGTTCTTCTCCTCCGTGTCCGGTTGGCGGGCCGGCTGGTGCAAGAGTAATTATAGACCATGTTGTAACAACCGATGTCAACAATATTTTTGTAATTAATACAACGATTAACAATGAATTAAGGGTTGTTTCGCCGACTTACGGGCACAGTCTTGGCAATGTAGACGGCAATGGTAAGATTTATCTTGAAAATGGGAACCTCCCTGGAGGCAACTACTCTTCCTTTATTGATTGTTCAGGAAACGGAACTGTTGAATATGGAGGAACGGGGAACTACACAATAATTGCAACCCAGTTCAGCAATCTGCCCAATTTGTTTTTAACAGGAACCGGAACCAGGGTGCTTCCAAATAAGGATTTAACAATTTGTAAAAGGCTTGTAATAGACGGACCAGCTCTTGACAACAGTGTAAACAACAGCAGGCTTACGATTCTCGGTTCGATGGAGCGTTATAACACAGGAACTTTCATTAGCGGTTCCGGGGTTTCCCCTGCCTCAACCGTCATTTTTGCCGGCACATCAGCCCAGACACTGGGCGGACCAACCGGGGACTTTTCGGGTAGCAACCGGTTTAACAATCTTGAGATCAATAATGCCTCCGGATTGACTATCGGGTCAAACGGGCTTGTCGAAATCAGCAATGAATTGCTGCTCACGCAGGGGATTATTAATACAACTTCAGCAAACAGGCTTACATTGTTGAGTCACATCAACAGACGCAGTTATACCTGCCGGAGGAAGTGCAACATCTTATGTAAGCGGTCCGTTGATTAAGAGGATAACCAATGGAGAAAATTTCCTGTATCCGGTTGGAAAGGGATCCGTTAAGGGACATAATTTCACCCTGACTTCAAGTGCCGGAAGCACACTGCCATGGACAACAGAATACTTTACCCCAAATCCTACCGCCACTTCTTTAACTCCGCCATTACTGGTGTCAAATACAATGGAATATTGGAGCATCAGTACATCCGTAAGCACCTCAGCCAAAGTTAAGATCGGGTGGGACCCTATGAGCGCCCTGACGCCTCTTATGACTGTGAATGGCATGGCTGATATGCGGGTCGCAGAATTTATTTCAGGAGCATGGAGTGAACTGGCATCAATTTCTGCAGGGAACAATAACAATGGTGATGTAGCAACAATTAACAATGTAAACATCTCATCTACCCCTAAGAATTATACCACCGCAAGTATTACCCCGACAATTGCAAGGGCTTCGTTATCTCCACCCGGCCCTGTATGCGGCAGCAGCGGGGATACCGGTAAGCTTTACAACCTTTAATCCTATTTCATTAAACTATACACTTGATTATACAATTAACGGTGTCGCGCAGCCGACAATAAGCGTAAGTTCATTACCATATACTCTGCCAACACCGGTGCCGGGAGCATATAAATTAACCGGATTCACCTATAATAACGGGGTTAATACCGGAGTGGTTGACCAGACAATCGTTAATGTATATGCTAATCCCCCTGTTTCAGATGCCGGGCCGGATCAGTCTCTTTGCGGAGTGTCAGGAACCGTTCTTGCCGGTAGTAATCCTGCTCCATATTCGGGTTTATGGACAATTGTAAGCGGTGCAGGTGGTACTCTGATCAACAGGGATCTTAATACAACTGTTTTTACGGGTGTTTTAGGCGGGACGTACATACTCAGGTGGACTATCAGTAATTTTACCTGTACATCTTCCGATGAGGTCATTATTTCATTTCCTGTGGCTGCCACACGTCCTGCAGCATTCACCTCGGCACCGGCTATAGTATGTCAGGGGTCTGCAGGTATTGTCTATACAGTTCCTGATTTTCCCGGCAATACGTATAACTGGTCATATAGCGGAACGGGTCATACAATTAACGGTACAGGTAATTCAGTTACAATCGATTTTAACTCAGTTGCGACGAGCGGGACATTAAGTGTTACAGCAACAAATGCGTGCGGAACAAGCCCGGCAAGGACAACAGACATAACGGTCAGTCCTTTGCCCGTTGCAACCTTCAGTTACTCAGGCACTCCCTATTGTCCAAATGCAGCAAATCCCCTGCCAGCTTTCAGTGGCGGCGGCGTAGCCGGCACTTTTTCCTCTACTGCCGGGCTGGTTTTTGTAAGTACAGCCACGGGCCAGGTAAACCTGTCAGCCAGCACCCCGGGGAGCTATACTGTCACAAATACTATTGCTCCCTCAGGCAGTTGCGGTGAGGTTACGGCAACCAGCCCCATTTCAATTATTTCTGACTATCTCTGGACCGGTGCATCAGGCAGCGACTGGAATAATACCGGTAACTGGTCATGCGGACTCATACCAAATCAGACCAACTCTGTGCAGATACCAGATGTTACAAATAAGCCGGTACTAAATGCCGGGGTCCCGGGAATTGTTAATAATCTCGTAATTGATAACGGGTCTTCCTTGGTTGTCACAGGCAACACAATACGGGTCGCTGGTACGATCACAAATAACGGGTTGTTTAATGTAACTGACGGGATTGTTGAAATGAACGGGTTGGTCGCACAGACAATTGGCAGCAATGTCTTCAGCAGCAATACTGTCAGGGATCTCATAATTAATAATCCCGGCGGTGTGACATTGCAGGGTCCGCTTAACATTACCGGCTATGTTGCCGCAACAAACGGTAACCTTGCATCTGACGGCTTTTTAACGCTGGTTTCCACGGCAACCGGGACGGCTTATGTCGACGGTGCCGGCACCGGAAACATCACGGGTAATGTGACAATGCAGCGTTACCTGCCCTCTGTTTACGGGTATAAATATTTCAGCTCTCCTTTCCAGGCTGCAACGGTAGGCGAGTTCGGCGATGATATGGATCTGGCTTCCACCTTCCCCCTCTTTTACCGTTATGATGAGGCAAGGACCTCATCAGGGTGGGTCAGTTATGCAAATGCCGCGAATCTGCTGAACCCGCTGCGCGGTTATTCTGTGAACTTCGGCGTGGCCGGCACACCGGGAACAGTTGATGTTACGGGCGTTGTTAACAACGGTGCGCTTTCAGTGACCCTTTTCAACAACAATAACACTTACACGAAAGGCTTCAACCTTGTCGGCAATCCATACCCCTCTGCAATTAACTGGAATGCTGCCGGTTGGACTAAAACGAATATTGACAATGCGGTATATTATTTCAGGGCCAGTACAACAGACCAGTACGGCGGAACTTACAGCAGTTATGTCAACGGTATTTCAACAGATCCCGGTATTGCAACAAACATCATTCCTTCAATGCAGGGTTTCTTTGTTCACGTATCTGACGGCTCCTACCCTGTTACCGGCACTCTGGGCGTTACCAACAGCGTACGGGTAAATGACCGTACCCATAACTTCCTCAAGTCCGCGGAGGCATCCGAAAGATTTCTTATAAGAGCAACAGCATCATTTACTGATGATGCAGCCTCCTCCGACCCCACTGTCATTTATTTTACGAATGACGCATCGCCGGACTTTGACAGCAATCTGGATGCACTTAAGCTTCTGAACACGGATTATCTTGTTGCGAATGTCTATTCGATGCTTGCCGGGGGCGCCAGACTGTCAGTCAACGCATTGCCTGAATCTGCAGACACGGCCCTCATCGTCCCGCTCGGACTCAGGACAAACCGTGACGGCGAGGTAACATTCAGGTTAAGGGACCTGGAGAACCTGCCCGGGGGAATGAGGGTATATTTCCGTGACAAGACCACAGGGGCAAACATTAGCATGCTCCCTGACAAAGACTATAAGGTCGTCCTGCCGGCAGGAACCTATAATGACAGGTTCAGCATAGCATTCCTCAAAAGCACAACCGGAATTGAGGAACCGGAGTCTTCTTCGGGTCTTTTCACAGCATACGCTTCAAAGGGAATTGTCATGGCAACAGTGTGGGCTCTGGAAAATAATGAGGGAGTCTTCACAGTATATGACCTTAATGGCCAGTCTCTCTTTGTTAAAAAGGTATACGAAAGGGGACGCCTTGAGTTTAACCCCCGGGTCAAACCGGGCATTTATATAGTTAGTTTTGTCACGGGCAGCCGCAGGGGCTCCCTGAAATTGTCACTGGGATTCTGATGATGAAAGAACACAACATATTGAGGTACAGGTGGAAATTGCTTCTGGTTGTCACAATTGCGACTGTGAGCGGATTTTTTTCTGTGGTTAATGCCCAGGAAGATCCCCCAAGGCCGATTGTTGTGACTGTAAATGGCTCTCAGCACCTTTCTTTCGGAGCTTTTTCACATGGTGCTGGCGGCGGAACGGTCATTATCTATCCTGATGAATCGAGGGACTTCACGATAGATATTTTGCTCCTGAACCTTGGATATTCCTATTCAGCGGCACTCTTTGACATCACGGCTAACCGGGGAACCGTAATATCTATAGTCAACGGTCCTGATGTTACTCTGACAGGCAGCGGCGGTGGCACCTTATTGCTTCACATAGGGACATCTCTGCCTGCATCTCCGTTTGTTACGACGGTTCAGTGGCCTACGGTGACACAGGTAAAGATCGGCGGTACCCTTACTGTGTCAGGGAATCCGCTTGCAAACCCTCCCGGAAATTACACCGGGAGTTACAGTGTAACATTTATTCAGGAATAGTTACCCTGAAAAACGGATGAACAGTACAGATGACGAACAGAAAGGCATACTCCGGAACTACAACCTCGGGATACGTGTCTTTAATCCGCAGAATCCGCTGTCTGATAATCCTCTTTTTCCTTGCCCTGGCAACCGCGGTTCCGGTCATGGCGCAGGACGAACTTCCCTACGATGAAACATCGGTTTATCTGAAGATACCATTGCTCGGGACGAGCGAAATTGATGCTGTGATCAGGGATGGCGAAGTATATCTTCCGGTTACAAGCCTCTTTGATCTGCTTAAGATACGCAATGTGCCGTCGGAAGATCTGGATCTCATCACCGGCTTCTTCATCTCCCCCGAGGCAACATTCACAATAGACAGGCGTAAAAATGAAATAGTATACAGTGGTAAATCCTACCCGCTGAATGAGGGAGACCTGGTTCGCTCGGAGAGCAATCTCTACCTGAGGGCGATCCATTACGGAAAGATATTCGGGCTTGACTGCAAGTTCAGTTTTCGTGACCTCACAGTCACTCTTGAGACAAAACTTGAATTGCCGGGCATACGGGAGATGAAGCTTGAGGAGATGAGGGCCAACCTTAAACGTCTTAAGGGTGAGGCGCAGGTTGACACAACAGTAGGAAGAAGCTATCCGGGCTTCCGCTTCGGAATGGCTGACTGGGCGGTTTATGCCAACGAACAGGTTGGTGTGGGTACCGAGGCAAGGCTGAACCTGGCTCTGGGCTCTGTCATAGCTGGCGGCGAGGCAACTGTATCTCTCAATTACTATTCCGGTGAGCCATTTACCGAGAAGCAGCAGCACTATCTATGGCGTCATGTCAACAACGACCAGCCATTGATGCGTCAGTTCATGGCCGGAAAGATAGCGACCCAGGCAACAGCCTCCCTCTATAATCCTGTTGTGGGAATACAGCTGACAAGCACCCCAACCACATTCAGACGCTCTTTTGGCTCATATACACTGACAGACAGGACTGAACCAGGCTGGACAGTTGAGCTTTATGTGAACAACGTTCTGGTTGATTATATTAAGGCCGATGCCTCCGGCTTCTTCACATTCGAGGTGCCCCTTGTTTACGGGAACACGCAGGTCAGGCTGAAGTTCTATGGTCCGTGGGGCGAGGAGCGCACACGTGAACAAAACATTGCTATTCCATATAACTTCCTGCCTCATAAGGAGTTTGAGTATACAGTCAGCGCCGGACTGGTTGAAGACACGCTTTGGAGCCGGTATTCCAGGGCGAGTGTCAGTTATGGTGCCACCCGGTTCCTGACCTTAGGCGGAGGGGCCGAGTATCTCTCTTCGGTCTCTTCGGGCCCACTGATGCCCTTCGTGAATGCTTCTCTCAGGATAACAAACAATCTGCTCCTCTCAGGTGAATATGCATACGGAGTAAGATCGAAGGGAACCCTGACCTGGCGTCTTCCCTCGAACATGCAGCTGGACCTCATTTATTCGAGATATGACAGAGAGCAAAAGGCAATAAATTACAATTACCTTGAGGAACGAAGAGCATCTCTTTCGATTCCGCTGCGGATAAAGAAATTCTCGGCTTATTCAAGGTTCTCATTTTACCAGATAGTACTTCCCGTCTCAGAATACACAACCGGAGAGTGGATGCTTGCCGGTTCGCTCTTCGGCATAAACACCAACCTGACTACATATGCCATTATTGTGGGGCAAAGCGATCCCAATATATACAGCAATCTCTCGCTCAGCACACGGCTTCCCGGCGGATTTCTGCTTATGCCTCAGGTGCAGTACAGTTATACTTACAAAGAGCTCCTAACAGCCAGGATAAGCCTGGAAAAGAGGCTGTTTGAGCGCGGATACCTGACATCATCCTGGGAACAGAATTTCCGCAGCAATCTCCGGATGGGAGAGGTAGGATTCAGGTACGACTTCTCTTTTGCACAAACGGGCATTTCCGCAAGGCAGAACAACAAACAGACGACCTTTGTGCAGTACGCACGCGGGAGCCTAATAAATGACAGGGCCACCAACTTCCTCAAAGCGGATAACCGCACCAATGTAGGCAGGGGAGGGATATCGATAGTAGCATTCCTCGACATAAATTCAAACGATATCCGTGATGCCGGCGAGCCGAAAGCTTACGGACTCAACCTTCGTTCCAACGGCGGCAGGATAGAGCGCAGCGAAAAGGACACCACAATTCATATTCTCGGCCTTGAACCTTATGTAAAGTACTTTATAGAGTTTGACGAGGCCGGATTTGACAATATTTCATGGAGGCTGAAAAAGCGGTCTTATGGAGTGATAGTCGATCCTAATATGCTTAAGCTGATCGAGGTGCCGGTGGCAGTCGAGGGTGAGGTGGCAGGCAATGTAATGCTTGAAAGAGACGGGGCGCTGACAGGCATCGGACGAATGATTGTCGGTTTCCATAACAGCGCAGGAGTGCTTAAGGCCAGAACCCTTTCGGAAGAAGACGGCTACTTCAGTTACTTCGGGGTAGCGCCGGGGAGTTATTATGCCAGTATAGACACTGCCCAGCTTCGGAAATTAAACCTCTCCTCATCGCCTGACTCCATTCCGTTTACCGTGAAAGCCGACCTTGACGGGGATTATATTGAAGGTCTTGATTTCGTTCTGAGAAAAATTATAACTGAAACTGTGCCCGCAGTAATGGAGCCGGTGACAGAGCCGGTAATTAAAAAGGACACTTCGTACCTGATTCTGCACGAGGAAGTACGCGAGCTGGTAACAATTACCGAAGATACCTGGGCAATTCAGCTTGGAGCATTTAAGAATAAAGCCAATGCACAGGCCTGGATGAAGAACATTGAGGCTATTGTAGACAAGGATGTCGAACTCATTTACGAGGACGACTTATATAAGGTGCGCATTACAGGATTTAAGGACAGAGCCGAGCTTGACCCATATATTCCCATCCTTCAGAAAGCAGGCATAAATGAGATGTGGATCATCCACCTCAAGGCGAAGACAGTTGAGCGTATTACAACGAAACAGGATTCAGTAATAAGGATCACCGAAACCGTTGTTGAACGGCCGGTGCCGGTTGTTGAGCCCGGCACGATCCTCCAGGTTGCCGCCTTCAGTACCCGTGAGGAGGCCTCGGCAATCATTGACAGGCTGCTCGCTGCTGTTGAGAATCTGATAACGGTGAGGATGGAAGACGGGGTTTACAAGATACAGCTGGCCGATATACAGGACACTGCCGAAATACAAAAGCTGATACCAATACTTGAAGGAAAAGGATTCAGAAACATTGTCCTTGTCAATCCGGAGGCGACAGTCCTGGCACCCGTAACAGGGGCACAGTCTGACACACTTGTTGTTGATGTAGCGGAGGCTATTGCCGAAAAACAGCCTGAAGTAGTCGTGGCGGAAGCCGTACCGGTTCCGGCAATCCCTGGATTTGTCCTGCATGCCGGACGCTTCTACAAGAGGGCAGCAGCGGAACGGGCACGGAACAGGATTATCCGCAAACTTAAGCTTCCGGTTGAGATCATTCAGGAATGGGATTCTTACCGGGTGGTGGTGACCGGATTCTTCACCCGCGAAGAGACAATCATATACTATCCGGAGCTTGCAGGTCTCGGCTTCACTGAGGTCTTTGTGATGGAGCGGCCGGTGCAGAAAAAACCGTAATGACTTAAAATATTTCTGAAATGTCCGGCCGGATTTGTCAGCCGGTTGTTATAGTATAGCTTTAAGACTTACTTTTAAAAATAAAATCTGTTGCGATGAAATATGTAGGAGCACATATTAGTGCATCAGGAGGCGTGGAGAACGCCCCGCTGAACGCACATGAGATAGGAGCCACGGCATTTGCATTCTTCACCAAGAATCAGCGTCAGTGGGTAGCACCGCCACTGTCGAAGAAAAGCATCGAAGCCTTCCGTGACAACTGTGTAAAATATGACTTCAAACCATTCCAGATACTGCCGCACGACAGCTACCTGATTAACCTGGGCACTCCTGACGGCGAGGCGTTGGGCAAGTCACGCTACTCGTTCAATGATGAAATGAAGAGGTGCGAGTTGCTGGGCCTCGACAGGCTGAATTTCCATCCCGGAAGCCACCTCGGGAAAGTCACCGAGGAGGAGAGTCTGAATATAATTGCCGAATCGGTAAACATTGCCCTGTCGAAAACCTCCGGTGTAATTGCAGTAATTGAAAACACGGCAGGACAGGGAACAAATCTCGGATACAGGTTTGAACATTTAAGACATATAATTGAAAGGGTTGAAGATAAGAGCAGGGTGGGGGTCTGCATAGACACCTGCCACGCCTTCACTTCAGGCTATGATCTCTCCACTGCGGAGGGATTTAACAGGGTCTTTTCAGAGTTTGAACGGATAGTGGGGTTCAGCTATCTGAAGGGGATGCACCTGAATGAGTCTAAGAAGGCACTCGGCACCCGCGTAGACAGGCACGACAGTCTTCATAAAGGCGAAATAGGAGACGAGGTTTTCACACTTATTATGAACGACAGCAGGTTTGACGGGATACCACTTATACTTGAGACCCCGGAAGAAACTCTGTGGGCTGAGGAGATAAAATATCTTTATTCACTGCAGAAACAATAGGCTGTCAGCCAATCAGTTCCGGGGGATCTCAGTCCCACACATAGCGCCAGGTGCCGTCTGCCTGTCTTTTCCATACAGTGTGGAAGATACCATGAGATTCGGTTACCTTTCCCGTACTGTCAGGAACGGAATGGGTATATTTTCCGTATGTATAGCCTATATCTCCCGACACATCGGTAAAATCCGGCTTCCACTGTAGTTTTGTTCCCGGTTTCAGCTGCTTCTCATAATAAGCCTTGATTTCCTCTTTACCATGTATCAGCACACCACCGCGGCTAATTACGGCATTGGTGTCTGCAAATTCAAAGAAAGCCTGCGGCACTCCTTTTTCGGCAGCCATCCTGGCGAAATCAGCTTCAGTCTGAATAATCTCAGACGTGTATCTTTCCCTGAGCAATTTACTGTCATTACCGGTACAGCCTGCCAGGAGCACAATGATAATGAAATAGCAGAACCTCATTTTTGTGGAATTGAATTCAGGAATAAAGTTATATGAAAAAAAGAAATACGGAAAAATGGTTTTTGCACTGCCCGGAATCCCGTGAAGCTAGTCCTTTTGTGTTATTGTGTGATAATCGATATACCAGATCAGCTTCACGGAAAAGCTGTTGATCATATTCTGGTCGAACAGATTGCGGAGATTGTCACCAAAAGAGGGGGGAATGTAGCTGCCAGAAGAGTAAACTGAATTTTTCCATACAAGGGTCAGCTCACTGCCCGGAGCGAATCTCCAGGTATAATTCAGGTCGATATTGAATGCATTGTAATTGGTATTGTCATTTCTTGTGATTGATGCGGGGCTGAGAGATCCGTCTGTTTCAAGGAATGCATACCAGCCTGTATATTCAGCTTTTGCCCAGTACTCTCTGAGTCTGAATGTAAGGTGCGATTTTGATGAAAACATGTAGGAAAGATCGAACTCGCCCGAAAAGGTGAAGTTGTTTCTGTGTCCGAAGATTATATTGTCACCCGCGAGACCGGCAAACCCCTCGTCATTTCTGCCGCGTGTCCCGGTCAGGTTGATCTCTGTCCTGAATCTGTCGCTGAACCGTATTTCAGGATTCAGGGTGAGGCTACAGGCGGTTCGCCCCTGTTCACGGTAGTAACTTTCAACTCCCGCCCCTACGGTCAGGAGAATGGCTTTACGCGTGTCTGTTGAGGCGGTCCCGGAAAGAGCCAGGGAGGGAGTGCGGTGATACATTCTGCCTGCAACCCTCGGTTCAAAATAGTCGTCACTACCGGCGGGCAACAGGGAGCCTTTCAGTGTAAGCGACCAGAGGTTCTTAAATGTTGAGGAAGTGGTTACATCAACCTTAAATGTGTTATAAACACGGGGACTGTACAACAGGTCATATGAAAATGACAGGGAATTCTTTGAGTTATATATCGGCCCGACGGGTTTATAAATATTATAGCTGAATGTCAGGGCGTTAGAGATAAGATTGTTTCTTTTCAGGTATCCCAGGTCATTGGGGTCGTATTTATCAGTTATAGTACGGTTAGAGTAATAAGCAAGGAACCTGCCACCTGTTTTACCCCCTGAAAACTCCAGGCTGTGACCGGCTACCGGCCTGATGCCGGCATAATACTTCCTGCTTGCCGCCCCTACAGCCCGTAGGGAAAAGATCCGGTCTTTAGTGTAAAACATCATATCAGTGGCTGTAACTGTGGCGTTGTAATTAAGGCCTGTATGGGGAGCGTTTCTTAAAACGGCGGAATTAATAAGGCTGATGTATGAGGCATTTTTCAGACTCTGATCCAGCACGATCAGGTTGTAATTGGTAAACGGTTCGGTCAGGTATTCTGATCTGTCTCCGGTTTCCGGATCTTCAAAGGCAGCCACGGCTTTTCTGGTCATGGCGTTGAAAAAGCCCACTCCCAGTCCTCCGGAGGTTCTTCCCGATATCTTTGTGGCATTGATAAGGCCTGTTTCAAGGGGATTCATGATCAGGTCAGGGGTGTCGGGGGCCAGGCTGACGGCGTTGCTGTATCCCCTCGGCTTTGCGCCTATCCGCCTTGAATAAAATATATCTCCCTTGGTAAACAGTTCGGTGCCCTCGGTGAAAAACTGTCGACGCTCATTATATTGAATCTCGTAGGGGGTGAGATTCAGCACCCTGTCATCAGCCTGCACCTGGCTGAAGTCGGGGACCAGTGTGGCATCGAGGGTAAAGCTTTCATTGAAACCCCACTTGAGGTCCATGCCTCCGTTAAAGTGTTTTGCCCAGCCTTCGGTGCTGCCCGACTGGTTTTCGGTATAGGCGGAGACATACGGAGTCACAGACAGTCTCACCGGGGCATCTATTTCCCTGAATCCGGCAATCTGCCCAGTCTGGCTGATTGTATTTCCCTTGTTTTTGTCGGTGAAGTTCCACGAGGATATTTCTTTTCTTCTCGCCACAAATCTGTGGAAGTTAATGCCCCACGGTCTGTCACCGCTGACGGGAAAACGGATGGCTGAAAATGGTATGAAGATTTCTGCCGCCCATCCCTCTTCGGTAATCAGTGTTTCTGAGTCCCAGACGACATCCCATGACACATCGCGTCCTGCTGCTCCTGAAGCCCGTTTGATATCAGTCTGCACGCCTGTGACTGTAAGCTTGAATGAGAATCCGTTGATGCCGTCGTCAAACGGGCAAAGATCTATACTGAACCAGTCGGCATTGATATCATTGTCGGAGTCTCTTTTACCCAGCTCTGTGGAGATGCTGTCAGGGAAAATATCGATAAGGTTTGCAAAAACATATATGCCCTCATTATCGAAAAGTAGTCTTACCTGTGAAGTGAATGCGGAGGGGAGGCCGTTGGCAGGCTCGTACTGGGTAAAGCCTGTAAGCAGCTCTGCTTTTTTCCAGGCGGCTTCGTCATCTTTACCATCGATCCTGATAGCTGTTTCAGCATTCACAGCCTTTGCCATTCGTCTTGTGAGCTCAGCACTGAAGAGTATCTGGTTTGACAAGAGAAGTGCCAGCAGCAGGCATAGGGAGGAGGTTCTTGTCATTATATCCGGGTGCAGAAAAAGTTTTCTGTCCAAATATATTGTCAATAAACCTTTTTCTATGTTTCGTAAAACATATAATCTGAATTATTAAAGGGTTAATTGCAGATTTCAGGGAGCGAGCCGTTTATTGATCCAGGAATCATTTTCACGGGTGTATACTATACGGTCGTGAAGGCGGTGTTTTCCCTCCTGCCAGAATTCGAACATCACGGGGGTCAGGATGAAACCACCCCAGTTTGGAGGAATGGGGATTTCGTTGCCGGAAAATTTTTCAGAGAAGAATTCGAATCTCTTTTCGAGATATTCACGGTCCGGTATTTCGCGGCTCTGTTCCGAGGCCCAGGCTCCGGTCTGGCTTTCACGGGGCCGTGAGTGAAAGTACTGCTCAGAGAGCGCCCCCGTGGTTTTTTGTACTGTTCCTTCGATCCGGACCTGACGGCCAAGCGGTTGCCACCAGAAGAGGAGGGCAGCGTGACTGTCGGATTTTATCTGTAGGCCTTTACGGCTGTCGTAATTGGTAAAAAATACGAATCCTTTTTCACCGAAATCCTTGAGCAGGACAATGCGCGACGAGACTGTGTGGTCTTTGCCTGCAGTTGAAAGCGCCATCGCCGAAGGCTCCGGAGGGTTGGTCGTAAGCCAGTCGTTATACCATAATGTGAAGAGGGATACCGGGTCCATCAGAAATTTTCACAATAAACAATGAAAGCCCTGAAAGGTTAAAATCAGACTGTCAGCAAAGGATTATACCGGTGTGATAATCTTATTTAGGATCTTTGGGATTCTTGTCATCACCGGTGTATCTGAATACAGCATAGATAATAAAGGCAAACGCTACAGTACCAATGATATAGTAAATACCGTGGCCTATTCCCAAACCGTTAATAATTACATCCATCATATTTCAAAATATTTGCATCGGTGACCTGCTGTTTATCTTTTAATGGCATCCATCAATACTTTTCACAATAAACAATGAAAGCCCTGAAAGGTTAACAGTTATCGAAAACATGCCCCGATGCACATTTATGGGCTAAAGGTAGACCTTCTTCAGGCAGCAATTTTTACACAATTCCAGATCAGATTTATATAATTCTTACTTCGACAGTCTTGTGGCTAAGGGAGAAATACGGCCCGGACAGGTGGTGCGAACAGGGAAATGGAAGAAAATTTTTATATTTACCGGCAACAAAAGAGAAAATTATTTGTAATAATCTGATAATCTGAATTAATATGAATATGAAGTTAACTGTAAAAATTGCAGCGGTACTGATGGCCTCTGTTTTAACCGGAGCAAGTCTCAATGCGCAGGAGCGTAATGATGTGATTACTGCTTACAACGAAGGTGCCAAAGCTATGCAAACGGATGTTCCCGCAGCTATTGCGGCCTTTGAGAAGGTGATAGTCCTGGCCGGCCAGGTTGGTGAAACGGCAGATGATCTTAAACAGAAGGCAGTACAGGTGCTGCCCGGGCTCTATTTCAAGATCGCCAACAATGCACTTAAGGAAAAGAAGCCTGCTGCCGAAATAATTATGGCATCGAAGAAAGCTGCTGCAGCAGCCGAAAAATACGGAAGTGCATCAGTTAAAGAGAATGCCGGAAAGGTACTTGTGGCAGGTTACGGTGCCCTGGCATCAGACTTTATAGCGAAAAAGGATTATGGCAATGCACTGCTGGCTCTTGACAGTTCACTTGTAATCAACCCTTCATACCTGAATGCGATTTACAACAAGGCGCTTGTATACAGAAATCAGGACAATGCCGCTGCCTTTGAGGAGACCGTGGATCTCTTCATTGAAAAAGCCGGGGCTGCATCTGACACTGTAAAGGCGAAGCAGGCATCTGTAATGGCGCTTGAGTATTTCCGGGCATCGGGCTCTCAGGATGTCAAGGATAACAAGCTTGACGAGGCGCTTGTTCTGCTGAACAAGGCTGCAAAATACGGTGAAGACAAGGATCTGTTCTATTTCTTTGCAGATGTGTACAACAAGCAGAAGAATTTCACCGGCGGAGCGGAATATGCTCAGAAGGGTCTTGCACTTGAGACCGGGGATGCAGAGGCCAAAGCAAAGTTCTACTATCAGCTGGCTGTTGCGCAGCTGGGTAAAGGCGAGACAGCTCCTGCATGCGAATCATTCAAGAATGCAATGTTCGGGCCTTTCGCCGCTGCAGCAAAAGCGCAGAGGACGAACCTGAAGTGCGAATAATCACACAGTTCGCGGGCCCGGGCCCGCGCAAATGAGTAAGAGGCAGCCGTAAGGTTGCCTTTTTTTATTCTTATCAGGGCCCGGGACTTTCATGGAAATTAAATGACCTGCCCTCATGAATTTGGAGGATTTCTTATATTTAGGAGAAATATATAATGCAATGAAAAACATATCGATTCTTCTGGTGATGTGCCTTCTGGGCACCCTTTGCATGAACGCACAGAAAACAACAGTACCGGTTTTCAAAACTGTTCAGGTCAGGCCGGGGGTAATTAAGGTGCCCGGCTTCAGTCTGCGTGCCGGCACCGCCACCAGGCCGGACCTAAAATCAATTACCTCCTCTGAACTTAAAGGCTGTTACTGAACTTGCCCCGGGGCAGTTGGTCGGCACTGTGGAGGTGAGCACCACAACAACCAAGATGAATATTGAACTTACGCCCAAAAATTTTCTTGAGACCAAAGGAGCAATCCTTTTAATCAACGCTCCGGTAAATATTATTGATAATTTTTGCTTTGGTGATTTCACTCAGGTGGCGCTTATAAGAATCTTAATTCTTATCAATTTGTCTTGATAAGCATGGAAGTTACTTCCGGGAAACAGTATTTATTAAGGATTCCGGTGACTGTTGAAGGAACAGCAACCAGATCATTTGTTCTTTCATCCGGCCTTTATATGGACACTAAAGTATTGTTTACCACCTCTTTCTCTGGCAGTCAGGAAATAGCGCTGACTGTGAACTCTCAAAATACCGGTATCCTCTATATCATGTTACGGGAAAATTCTGCTTATCAGCCAGGCCTGTGGAGTTTCTCAAAAGTCATTATTTCAGAGCTTTAGCAAGTACAATAGTAATGCGCAAGAAAGTGATCCGCCGGCTGACAGATTAATTTTAGTATCCTCGCAGGACACTAGCAGGAGTGTCAGGCCTGCAAATTTCAGGAGACCTGTTGAGGGTTTAAAATGTTTGTGCATGACAGGGAATTTAAATTAATGACAACATTTCCCCCCCCTGACAATATTTAGAAAAAAAAGTTCGATTATACCTGATTAACTTCACAGAACAGTCATACGTGCGGTGGCGGGAAAAGCGGGGAGGTCTCACAGCCGACGTAAAGATGAGAGAAAGATAGCAGGCTGAAGTCCGGGGAAAGACCCGGTATCCCCTGTTCTTTAAAATCAACATTTAAAGAACATTTCAAAACTCTTGAAAATGTAATAATAATACAAATATTTCCTAAAAATGTGTAACAGATGGGGTTGTGAACAGCTGTTAATTTGTACCCTAAATTCATTCACAATTAAAAATTAATAAAAATGAACACTACAGAATTGAAGGGAAACTGGAATGAGCAGAAGGCCAGACTGAAACAGAAATTTGCAGTCTTAACTGACAATGATCTTATGTTTGATGAAGGAAAGAAAGAGGAGATGTATGCAAAACTTCAGATCAAACTCGGGAAAACAAAAGAGGAATTGCACAAGATTCTTTCAGATTGAAAATCATTTATTTTTTAGTTTTTAAACCAAAAGAATATAATTATGAAAAAAATACTAATAGTTTTTGTTCTTATTATGGCGGTTCTGGCAGTCAATGCACAGACAACCGTAACCACCACGACCAAAGTAACTCCTGTCCGCACTGCCGTCCTGGCAGCTGATCTTCAGAAAGCTATAACTGACAATATTACAACAGATTATGTCGGATATACTATTAAAGAAGCAACAAAAGTTGTGGATAATAACGTTGTCACGTATGAAGTTGTTGTTGTAAAAGAAACCACGACTGAGACACTTGTATATGACACTGACGGGAAATTTATTAAAAAGTGCCTCCCGGTTCCGGTTAAAGAGTAGGTAACCGATCCTAGAGTTTAATACAAAAACCATCCACCTGATATTTTTCAGATGGATGTTTTTTTTGTTGTGAATTATCAGTTGAGAATGGTAGTATCAACACTTTTTTTAGCAATACTGCCATTTATGCCTGTTTTTTAGTATATTTATTTAACAATTAAAAATCCCACCAATGAAAAACAGGCTATTTATTCTTGTGTGTTTTTTATTTACCGCAGCTTTTGTAAGCGCCCAGAAAACAACAACCCCGACGTTTAAAACCGTTCTGTCAGACCAGGGTAGTCAGAGTGCCCGGTTACAAATTGCCAGCCGTCACCACAACACGGGTGAGCCAAAAGGTGTTGGAATCTGAAGAATTTAGAGCAGTTACACAGTTCGCTCTGACTGAAGCAAATTTTGTTGGAACGGTTGAGATTGGTACAACTTCCAAAATGAAGATCGAGCTGACACCGCAGAGCTTTACCAATAATGAAAAAGCAATATTATACTTACATTTCCCTCTGGGGATTGACGAATATGGATTTAGTATTGGTGATTTACCGGGCTATACGGTGAAAGATCTAAATCTGAAACAAAGTGTCAGTATTGATTTTGATGTTACCGCAGGGAAAAAATACAGTGTCATGATTCCGATTACTATGGCGAATGGTAAAACCAGAACGATAACTATTTATTATGGAGCGTTCTATTCTAATTCAACTATGTTTTCAATCTCATTTTCGGGTACACAGGAGGTATATTTTACTGTAACGGCTGAAACTACCGGGCGCATGTACTTCACCCTGAAAGAAACATCTGCTTATCAAACAGGATTTTGGTCATTTCCAAAAGTCATTATTGCAGAGCTGTAACGCCAGACAGTGCGCAGGTTCGAGCCCATTGATAAAATGAAAAAGCAACCGATGCACGGTTGCTTTTTTTGTGAGTCTGACGGGGTTCGCAGATCAGTTAAGTTTCATGGCACGAATCCATGTGAATCCAGAATAATTTGACTCATAATTATGTGACCACGTCGATGGGTCAGAATCAACAACTGTATAAGTGCCAGCCTTAATCTTCACCAGTGGATAAAATACCCAATACGCATTGGATACTCCGCCCTGACCAACTGTGCCCCAGGTTTGCCAGGGTCCATACACTGTTCCATCGGAATGTCTCAGTGAAATGGTTCCCGGTAGAGTTCCGCCATTAAAATAGTGATAGTTATTTATGTACGTTATAAGCCGTTCATGATCTATTGTAAATACAGTCGGGTTAGTTGGACCATTTTGTACACCTCCAACGTTTCCGTTATTAAAAATTATCTCATCGTTAATTGCAACATCTGATACAGTTATTTCAACACTGGCTTTTTGAGTGGGGTCTGATACTAAAGTTGCACAAGTCGTATGTTCCCGGCGTAGCAGAAGCCGTATAAATACCAACATTATTATATGTCGGGTCTTCAGAAATGGTTCCGCCATTTGCCGGATCAACGGACCAGGTGACTGTTTGATCTGTAATACTATTATCGAACACGACCACGAATGCCCTGGATTCGCTGGGTATCATGTAGGCTTCTGAAACTCCAAAACTTATTTTCGATTCAGGTTCTGACTGAGGTGTCTTTTCACACCCAAATAAAAGAAGTGGCAGGGCTAAAAATAAAAATGGTTTCTTCATACAATTAGTTGTTAGCTTATTTTTTACCAGGTTTATAAATCATTCCCAAATATACATTTCCTGTGTTCCACGAGGTGTCAGACTGTATAATTTTTCCAATTACTTTATTTGACAGGATTGCAGACCAGGCGTTTTAGGTCAGAATTTGAGTAAACAATAAAAACTAGTGTATTAATAGGTATACGTGAAGTATTTAAATACCGGGTAGCTGATTTTTCGTTTGTTTACTCCAAGTGCTAAAAGATAATCATCCAGGATATTCCAACCAATAAATCCATCACCAACCTGGGGCTCGAGAGCATAAAATGCGAGGTTGGCAAGCGGCTGGGCCATATCAAGTATATAGGTACCGGCCGGAATATCTTTGGAGCTAAGCTTTATAAAATTTCCATCAAGCACAGTCATATCGTATCCTCCCTGTCGCACATGTTTCATGCTGTCGATAAGAAATTCTTCGCCACTGGCTTTTACCGGTTTGTCAAGAATTTGCACTTTGAGCCCCATAATTTTAAGCTTATCAACAATAAAAGACATGTTTTCAGGAATAAAGTAGCCCCGGGGAATCACCGCCTCTTCAGTCCCTACAGGTTTTGTGATTAAATCGACCCCCGGTATTACCTCCGGCTTTTTATTGACGATTTCGGGTTTTACCCGCCGTATGCTTGTGCCCGGAATATACTCAAGTGCAATATCTTTATAACCAAGGATATTAAATTTTCCTTCAGAGACATACTTCCCCTTTGTGAAATTCATAAGTGTACCCGATCCTGCTTTCTCCTTTATGTTCCCGACCACGGCCTCGTCGGCTTTTCTACATATCTCTGTCATCTCCTTTCCGTTCTTATAGCAATATTTCAACAATTCATTTGCCAATGCATAATGGCTGTAAACCATTTTCTGATATGAAAAGTATGCGGCAGTCTCAGCCAATATGGCCATACGATTGCGGAGACCATAGGCACTTACCATAAACTTCCCTTCAGTCGTCCAGATTGCATTGTCGTGAGTAAATTCCGATGGAGGCCACTCACCTCTTGATAGTATACAATGGTAGAAAACTTCAATTTTTCCGGTTTCCCTTGACCCCCTGGTTAATTCGGGGAAGATCTTATATGTAACGTAATCCCGCGGGCCGGAATTTGCAGTAGCTACATTCGACCCTGCATAAACAATCGGATAACCGTGGGTTACAATACCCATACGATGTGTATCGTAAATCAAAACAGGGTCCCATGTGTTGAATACCTTTTCATAAGCTCCCTTCATGTTTGTCGATTCCAGTTTAATCGCATCCCTGTTAATATCAAGGTTTGCCGCGTTATTTCTGTTCCCTGTCAGCATTGGTATTTCTCCGCTGACACTCCTGGTTTCGTTTCCGTCAACATTAAAATTTGGACAAACCATAATAATAAGATTGTCAAGGAGGTATGTCTTGTCGCCGAAAAGTATATCACGGATCAACATTAAGAGTGCTTCCTTGCCCTCACTCTCTCCGGGGTGAATTCCTCCCTGCAGATAGATAACAGTCTTTCCTGATTTTTTTGCCTCTTCAGGTCTTGTAATCCTCGGGTTGGCCATCACAAGTACCGGGCATGTGTTCCCCCGGTCGCTTATAAACATATCAAAAACATGAACGTACTCGCTGTTCCATTGAATCATCGCGAAGTATTCAAGGATATCCTGATTGGTTGCGGTATGTTTAAAATCTGATTTCTCGCAGGCTGTTAAATATTTTTCCGGCCAGGTTCCATTCCACTTATCAGGAACAGAATCTCCCCAGTACATATTATCCTGACATAACAGGGTTGATCCGGGTAGCAGGAAGAAAAGAGATATTAATCCAAACATGCGGGCAATCATGGAATACTTCATTCTATATATGATTTGATTAAAGGTTAAAATTAGTTATTGCAGTTTTATTAATGAGTTAAAAATCTTAATTAATTAAGTGATCAGGGATGTTCTTTAGCAGGCATAAGTTGCGGAGGTTCGGGGCTGGCGTGGGAAGTTAAAAGGGGTGTCTCATTTTATTGAGACACTCTTTTTGTGGGCCTGTAAGTCCCCGGGAGCACTTTCCACTATATCCGTGTATCAAGTCTCCTCGCTTACAATTAATATCCTGAACTAACTAATAATACAATTCCTGAAAGGCTAAAATAAATGGGGTTCAGTCAAAGATCATGTCCCAGTATAATTTTGAACGCTGTAGGACATGTTTTAATTCTGTATCACTGACCTCTGCTATATATTTTTCGCTTTCACTTTTATCCATTTGATATAGATCACTTTTCACTTTTGCAACAAGCCTGCCATGTGCTTTTAGTACTTGAATGTACCTGTTTAGGTCTTCATCAGTTATTTCTTCAGATAATTTTACGAGTAGGTTTATCTCATTTATTCGATACATTGAAGCATTGAATGGATAGGTATTATTTAAGTATAATGCCAACTTATAGCATACTTCGTCAGAAAGATTTCTGTTTGCTAGAATATTGCGTGCAGTTATTGTATCTTTCCCATCTTTAAACTGTACGATGTAGTAATCCTGGTCATCAATCCTATAGTTATTTAATTTGATGACGTTCTCTTTTACAAACTCTAGATCTTCAATTGAAATAGTGTTCATCAGGCCAATTTCATTCGCAAGCAGCAAATATCTTAAACGATATGTTATAGCCTTTATCATTTCAAGAAATATGATGGGACAATTTTGGGTAAGATCAATAAGTAATGATGGTCATTAATTGCATCAATTGCCGTATAAAATGAGGCATGGTGATCATTTACTAGCTTTTTAACATTCTTAATATTATTCTCTTGTACAGCTTTTAGTAACTGTTTACTGACTTCTAAATCTTGTGAATTCTCAGACTCAATTAAGTGGTTCAATTCTATTCCATTAATCTGGATGTTCCTGATTCTTTCCTGTGACTAAAACAAAATGGGCTGCTGACATTACTGACGATATGGTCTAATTGCATTGTCCGTGTTAAAAGGAGGGTATTATTTCCCCTTTTGTTTGAAACCAATTTTTGGTCTGGGTTTACTCTCTTCCTGGTACATTTGTTGAAGAGCGGTAAATATGATTCTAAATTGTTCATCATACTTTTGCTCCAGTCTTTCTATTTTTTCAGCAATATCCTTATGGTTGATTAATAATTGTCTGAGTTTCACGAAAGTTCTAAGGATCGCAATATTTACCTGAATTGCTATACGACTATTTAATACACTTGAAAGCATTGCGATTCCCTGTTCCGTAAATGCAAAGGGTTTGGCACCACCAAATATTTGTTTTGAAGGTATCACACCTTGTGATACCATACGATCTATTTCTTCATCCGTGAGTTCAAACATAAAATCTTTCGGAAATCTATTAAGATTTCTTCGGACTGCCTGCTTTAATACTCTGGTTTCTACATCATAAAGCTTTGCCAAATCCGTATCGAGCATAACTTTTTCACCTCTAATGAAGTAGATTAAACTTGCCAGGTTTGTTCTTTAAGGATTGGTAATTTGCTCATATTCAAATGGTGTCACAAATTGTGATACCATAAAGGTAATTAAATCGAAATATTTTTAATTCATTTTTGCCGTCAAAGATATTCCCAAATCCGTCCTTTTTGACCACTTCAAAAAAAGGTCTGAAAAGTTAACGTATCAGAAATCCACATCAAACTATTTTCGGAATTGTCCATGTCAATGGAGGAATACTTTCGATTTATTTTTTGCGAAGGGGCCAGCTTGTAGGGCAGGCCTCGAGCCCATAGATATAATGAAAAAGCAACCGTATATCGGTTGCTTTTTTTGTGGGCCCAGCTGGGCTCGAACCGATGCGAACGTTAAGAAATGATCCGGTGGATCATTTTAGTGAGCAGTCAGACAGTGTCAGCTCGAGCCCAGGGATGAAAGGAAAGGTGTCTCGTTTTTGTGAGACACCCTTAAGTGTGGGCCCAGCTGGGCTCGAACCAGCGACCCCCTGATTATGAGTCAGGTGCTGCTAACCAGCTGAGCTATGGGCCCGGTTAATCAGGGTGCAAATATAAATAATAATTTGAAATATATACAAATGTAAGCGGGCGTCTCCGCTACCTGTTGATATAGCCGAACAGAACCCCCGCCGCCTCATCAAGGTCATTACCGAAAGTGAGCAGTCCACCGCGGTCTCCCGCCATGACGATTATCCTTTTTTCAAATACCTCCGGCGATCCGAATATCCGTAACATCTCGCGCGCCATACCCGGGGTTCCGTATTCAATATTCGGATCAGTGGTGGGCACCTTGTTCATCAGCTCTTCCCACAGACTGACCGAATGCACATGAATGACAGCATGGGTTCCCGGATCAGCCATATAAATTGCCGCATGGGTAAGCGACTCTGACGAGGCTTTCAGCGGACCACTGCACATCACCGCATTGTCATCGATATTGTATGATGATACCTTGACATAATGCCCCGGCTCCAGCTCGGGAATATCACCCGTAGATGAACCCGTAATAATAAACTGTGTGGTGTTGCCGATGCGGATACTTATATTGCCGAAGCCGACTCCATTCTCAAAAGCCCCAACAAGATCGAGGTTGAAGAGGATGTCCCTCCAGTGGTTTATTATCTCGTACTGCTCGTCAGTGATGACGGGGCCCGACTGGCTCCAGTAGCAGTTGAATTTTACAAATCCTTCCATCATATTATGATAACATTTTTTTAATCGATTCTCTGTCAGCCCGACACATGCCGCGGTCTGTAATAAGTCCCGTCACCAGCCTGGCAGGGGTGATGTCAAATCCGTAATTCGATACCGGAGCATCTTTCTGAAAAATAAATACCGATACCGGCGTTACAGGCCGCAAAATCTTTGCCACTTTGTCTTGCCCGTTTGCCTGCAACGGTTCGGCGGGCAGCCCGTCAATTATCCTTACCTCGTCACCGTCTCTCTCCTCAACGGGAATATCCTCCATATTGTTCAGGGACAATCTATTGTTGAAACAGGAAAGGCAGAATAGAACGGTATATTATTGTCAAATGCCGCCAGTGCCTTAAGGTATGTTCCGATTTTGTTCGCCACATCACCTGCAGCCGTGGCACGGTCGCACCCCACTATCACCATGTCAACCATGCCGTTTTGCATCAGGTGCCCGCCGGCGTTGTCAGTGATAACTGTATACGGGATGCCGTGGTTTTCAAGTTCCCACGCTGTCAGCCTGCTTCCCTGGTTGCGGGGCCGGGTCTCGTCAACCCACACATGGACCTTTACTCCTTTGTCGTGTGCCATATAAACCGGGGCCAGGGCGGTGCCGAAATCGACACAGGCCAGCCAGCCTGCATTGCAGTGAGTTAAGATATTCACCGGAGCACCCATCTTCATCCGGCTGACCTCTTCAATCAGCGGCAGACCGTTCTGCCCGGTGCGGCGACAACTCTCAACCTCGCTTTCAGTAAGCGAGACCGCTGCCTTTCTCACTGCCTCGGGAGTGGGGTCATCAATAACAGTTCTCATCATAAGATCAACAGCCCACGCCAGGTTGACTGCAGTGGGACGAGTGGCCTTCAGCCTGTTGGCATCGGACCCCACTGCCGCCAGAATATCGTCAGACGCCTCGTGTTCAAGAAGAGAAAGATATATTCCCCAGGCCGCCGTGACACCAATCAGTGGTGCACCGCGAACAGCCATACCAGAAATAGCCGCGCAGACATCCGCAACGCTCCTGAGCGTCATAATTTCAAATGAAAATGGCAGCTTTCGCTGATCAATGATCCGGATCAAATTCGGATCCTGCTCGTCCGGCCAGATGCTTCTGAAGTGTCTCTCCCCAACCTTCATTACCTGAAGTTCGTCATTAAAATAGGTCAGCCAAAAATATATAATATTGATCTCATATGCATTATGTTTGACAGTTCTTATTTTGACGCGAATCGCGCACTTCGGTTTTTCGAATTTTCACGACCTAAATTCTATTTTTCAGGTCAACATATTATCTTTGCATCGAACGGTCGCAATGGTAAACAAGGAGGAATACAGGCTAAAGATTATTTATACGGCCAGCCGTATCTTCAGTCGTCATGGGTTCAAAAACACCACGATGGACGAGATATCCAGGGCTCTGAAAAAGGGGAAAAGTTCGATCTATTATTATTACGGCAGCAAGGAGGCGATTTTTGAAGCAGTTGTAAAATACGAAGCAAATCAGCTTCGTCTTCAGCTCACCACGGCAATCCGGGAGGTGGACTCTCCTGCCGACAAGCTTCGCAACTATATCTTTGTGAGGATGAGAGCGTTTGACAAACTCTCAAACTACTACAATGCCGTTTTCGACAAAAACCTCGATCACTATGATTTCATCGAAAAGATACGTGAGAGGTATGACCGCGAGGAGCTGGCGATCCTGAGGCTGCTGGTCTATCTTGGCAACAGCCGGGGAATCTTCGAGGTGGAGGACAGCGAATATACTGCAATGGCCATACAGACAATGCTCAAAGGATTCGAGGTTCCCCTCTTCTGGCGCAAGAGAGACATCGACATCAACACCCGGCTCGAGGCGATTTTGCGGCTGATATTCTACGGGGTGCTCAAGAAAAAGTAAGAGTTACAGTACCGGTTGTGCCCCGGCATTCGCAGATTTTCGCTATTTTCTGTTTTTCTGAATCGGCGTTGCCTGTAGCTTTTGTGACTGCGCTGATCTCGGCCTGTCATTGTCTGCTGCTCCAGCAACTGGGGCTGTTTTCGGGTATACGCCCATATCAGCAGCCCTATCCCCGCCAGCACAAAGGGAATGCTGAGCCACTGTCCCATATTCAGCTTCATGCCTTTCTCGAAAGCCACCTGGTCTTCCTTCAGATATTCAACCAGGAACCTGAAGAAAAAGACGCAGATCAGGAAGAGTCCGAAAAGAAGTCCGGGCCTCTGTTTGCCCATGTTCTTCCAGTAGATGCGGAAGAGCAGAAGGAAGGTGCCAGGTAGGCCAGGGCCTCATAGATCTGTGTGGGATGTTTGGGTGCGTTCTCGCCGTTGCGAAGGAAGACGAATCCCCACGGCAGTGTCGTCTCAACACCGTAAATTTCTGAGTTCATCAGGTTACCCAGGCGGATCAGGGCGCCGGCGAGGGCCACGACTATTACCACCCTGTCAATGACCCACATGTAGGGTTTTTTCTCCTTTCGCACGAAGAGCCACAGGGCGAGGAGTATTCCTATTGCGGCGCCGTGGCTTGCGAGGCCGCCGTGCCATACCTTCAGTATCTCAAGAGGATGCGAGAGGTAGTACTGTGGCTCATAGAAAAAGCAGTGCCCGAGCCGGGCGCCCAGGATGGTACCGACAGCCACATAGACCGTCAGCCTGTCGAGAACGGCATCACCCATTCCCTCGTTTTTGAACATCCTCTGGAGAATGTAATAGCCGAAGACAAATCCGAGAGCGAACAGAAGTCCGTACCATCTTACTGCAAAACTGCCGATTCTGAAAATCTCGGGATTGACGTCCCAGGGAATGATTTGAAGGGTCATGATCTCATCGTTAGGACTACAAACTTAAATAAAAAAAGCCCTGAGAGGATAAGGAACAAGGCAAAAGGGAAAATTTGATGTAAGTTTGTAAACAGTGGATATAAAGAGTTACATAGCGAACAGGGTGGGCGTTGCGGCATTTGTTCTCCTCGCGGGGGCTGCATGCGCCAAGATAAGCGCTCCCACCGGCGGACCCAGGGATACCGACCCTCCGGTGATACTTAAAAGCCAGCCGGAGAACGGCACGGTGATGTTTACCGCCAAATCGTTCAGTGTTACCTTCGACGAGTATGTTGTTCTTGACAAGATCACTGACAAATTCATGGTCTCACCGCCACTGACGACAAAACCGGAGGTGAAGCTGAAGGGGAGGGACCTTGTGGTCAGCTGGGATGAGCAGCTCGCCGACAGCACAACATATACATTTTATTTTCAGGATGCCATACGTGATAACAACGAGGCCAATCCAATCCCCAACTACCAGTATGTGTTCTCGACAGGACCGGTTCTTGACTCGCTTACAGTTACCGGCAACGTATTCAACGCCACTGACCTTGAAGCGGCTCCGGACATGCTCGTGATGATGTATTCAAACCTGTCGGACACCGCACCGCGGACACTTCTTCCTGCTTATATTTCCAGGCCTGATCTTTCAGGCGGGTTTTGCAATAAGCAATGTGAGGCCCGGCAGATACAGGCTTTTCGCCGTGAATGACCTGAACGGCAATAAGAAATATGACCTTGAGACAGAGGCTTTTGCCTTTTGCGATTCGGTGCTTGTTATAACCCCGGAGGAATATTCGGAAAACGACATCGACAGCGTCAGCTATAAACCGCCGGCGGCGCCGGAGAGCGTCAAGCCCTCGGTTTACACGTATGGCAGGCATCGCCTCTATGCATTCCTCGTCGATCCTTCGAAACAGTATCTTAAATTCGCCGAACGGAAGAGCGCCGGATCGGTCTCATTCGGGCTGGCTCTCCCTTCAGACACCTCGGAATTTTCAGTGAGACTGAAAGATGTTCCGCCGGAAGCATGGATCATGGAGAACAATACAAGTCGTGACACCTTCAGGCTCTGGATCACTGCAGACTCGGTTCTTAACCGTGACATTATAGAGGCGATGGTGACTTATCCGTTCACTGACACCACTGGCACCAAAATCTCAAGGACCGACACTGTATCGCTGAGATTCCAGAAGCCGGCGGCGACAAGAGGCACTCCCCGGCGCACCGGAGGCTTCTTCAGGACAAATCTGAACAACAAAATAAGGCCGGGTACAGTACCGTGGTTTACCGGTATGGCACCGATGAATCCGCCTGACATCTCAAAGATCACCCTCCGGCGTCTGAAAGATTCAGTTGCGGTGTCTGTTCCGTTCACTTTTAAAAAGGACTCTCTCGACCTGCGGCGTTACTTCATGAATGTCACACTGCTCCCCGGCGTTTCATACACCCTGACATGTTCAGACAGCTCCTTTTCGGATATTTATAACTCCTTTTCGGATTCGACTGTATATAAGTTCGGCGTCACCACCCGCGAGGATTACGGAAATGTCACTGCCAGCCTTACGGGATATGAAGGCGACGTCGTCGTGCAGCTCCTCGACGACAGGGAAAAGGTTGTGAAAGAGGCATTTATAAGAAGTCCGGGCAAGGCTGTGTTCGATCTGCTTAACAAGGGAAGTTACAGGCTGAAAGTTATTTATGATACTGACAGTAACAGGGTGTGGACCACAGGCAGCTATATCCCGCTGAAAAGTGCGGAGGCCGTGACATATTATACCGGAGAGCTTGATGTAAAGATTAACTGGGAGCTGGTTCAGGACTGGGATATCAGTCTGAAAAACAAAAAGGACGTTTCGCTGCGCAGCAAGCCTGAATTAAAAAGACAGTGAGAATCTGACGGCCGCGCGGGCTTGAAGTAAAAAGACAGTGAGATTTTGAAGGCCGTGCCGGCCGGAATTATTAAGATATTAAGCGATGACAACGCGAAGAAGATTCATAAGGAACAGTGTGATTGCCGGCGCTGCGGTAAGCGCAGGAGTGCCGTCATTTGCAATGCAGGAAAAGATCAAAAGGGTAACGAACAGGCCTGCGCCGAAGCTGCGTAAGTTTCAGAGCAGGGCTGTGGAAGAGACAATCAAAGAGGTAAAATCGTTTCTCGGCGACAGGGAGCTGGGCTGGCTTTTCGAAAACTGTTTTCCGAATACACTTGACACCACGGTCAGTTTCAGCCAGAAGGACAACAGGCCGGACACCTTTGTGATTACCGGAGACATTCATGCCATGTGGCTGCGAGATTCGACAGCACAGGTGTGGCCTTACATGTCGCTGACGGCAT
The DNA here is from genome assembly GCA_963736735.1 of uncultured Bacteroidales bacterium. Taxonomy (GTDB): domain Bacteria; phylum Bacteroidota; class Bacteroidia; order Bacteroidales; family VadinHA17; genus SR-FBR-E99. The sequence goes on from CAVTPX010000002.1 coordinate 161,220, forward strand.
CAGACCCCGGCCTTAAGGATCTCATTGCAGGTGTGATAAACCGGCAGGTAAAATGCATTCATATCGACCCATATGCAAATGCATTCAATGACGGTCCCGGGCAGAGCGAGTGGATGAGCGACCTTACCGAAATGAAGCCTGAGCTGCATGAGCGCAAGTGGGAGATAGATTCCCTCTGTTACCCCGTGCGGCTTTCACACGGTTACTGGAAGGCCACCGGCGACACTTCTGTCTTCGATGCTTCGTGGAAGGAGGCGATGCAGCTCTATTATAAAGACTTTTAAGCCCCAGCAGCGCAAAGAGGGCCCCGGGCCTTATAAGTTTCAGAGAGTCACCGGCTGGCAGACCGACACCGTTGCCGGGGCAGGGTATGGTAACCCGATCGTTCCGGTGGGACTGATAGTCTCCATTTTCCGGCCGTCTGACGATGCAACCACATGGTCGTTTCTTATACCTTCCAACTATTTTGCAGTCAGATCGTTGCGGCAGATTGCAGAGATCTCTGCGGCAGTGCTGAAAGACACAGTCCTGAGTGCCGAAGCTGTGGCGCTGGCCGATGAGGTTGAGGCGGCTCTGAAAAAATATGCCAGGGCTGTCCATCCCGAGCACGGCGAGATAATTCCTTATGAGACCGACGGTTACCATAATTACAATTTCATGGATGACGCCAATGTCCCGAGCCTGCTCGCAATGCCCTACCTGGGCACCATCGACCGCAATGATCCGCTGTACCTGAGGACCCGGAATTTTGTGCTGAGCAAAAGCAACCCGTATTACTTTTCAGGCATTATGGGTACCGGCGTTGGCAGTCCGCATACAGGTCTCAACCGGGTATGGCCCATCGGCATTACTGTAAAGGCTCTTACGGCGAACAACGACTATGACATAGTGGCCTCGCTGAGGATGCTGCAGAACACACATGCCGGTACGGGCTTCATGCACGAGTCGTTCATGAAGGACGATCCAACACAGTTTACACGTAAATGGTTTGCGTGGGCGAACACCCTGTTTGGCGAGCTTGTGCTTGACACATACCGGACGAAGCCGGATCTTTTGAAAGAAGTTTAAAAAGAGAAAATATGAAAGAAGTAGTTGCCGGGGTGGATATCGGCGGGACAAACACAATCATCGGGTTTGTGGATTCGAAGGTGAGATACATGCTGAGGGCAGGCTGGCGACGGCAGATTATGCCTTTGCCGACGATTTTGTTACAGCGCTTGACGCGAAGCTTAAGGAGATGAGTGCGGGGAGGGATGATCTAAAACTTGTTGGGATTGGGATAGGTGCGCCCAATGCGAATTTCAACAAGGGGACAATCGAGCTGGCGCCCAACCTGCGGTGGAAGGGGATTATCCCGCTGGCTGAGGATCACCGAAAGGAAGACAGGGCTGAGAACGCTTATAACCAATGATGCCAATGCGGCTGCGCTCGGGGAGATGCTTTTCGGCGCAGCAAAGGAGGTAAAGGACTTCATCATACTTACGCTGGGGACCGGTCTTGGCAGCGGTATTGTTGTGGACGGCAAGGTTGTGTACGGGCACACCGGTTTTGCCGGTGAGCTGGGTCATATGACTGTAGCCGAGGGCGGCAGGGTCTGCGGCTGCGGCCGCAGAGGATGTCTTGAGACATACGCTTCTGCCACGGGTCTTGTGCGCACGGTGCTGTACCTGCTGAGTGACCGTCGCGAGGAGAGCATCCTGCGCGATCTGAAGAGCACGGAGATAACGTCAAGGCGCGTGGCAGAAGCCTCTGCCGCCGGCGACATCATAGCACAGATGGCCCTCGACCAGACAGCCCGCTGGATAGCCCTCGGAATAGTCAATGCGGTGACATTCTCCAGCCCCGAGACTATCTTTCTTTTCGGAGGACTCGCACAGGCCGGAGATGCAATCTTCGGGCCCGTCAGAAAATATGCTGACGAACTGGTGCAACCGGTCTTCCGCGGCACATTCAACATCCTGCCATCAGGCCTCCCCGAGGCCCGCGCAGCAGTCCTCGGCGCCTCCGCCCTCATCTGGAAAGAGCTGAAATAAAATTTGCTCCTCTCACGTAGTTGTGATATCTTTGTGTTATTGGTTCTGTTAGTTCAGAAGTAAACAAAACCAAAGTCAATGAAGGTTATTGAAGTTACAAGGTTGATTGCAGGGAACGTTTATCCGGCCATGGCTGAAGTGTCAGCCAGGCTGGATGAACTGGGGGAAGGCCATGCCGTGGATACAGTCAACTGGGAAGCGTTTGGCTACAAGCCGGAAGTAAGATTTAACATCGCTTACAGTGAAAAGGAGATTTTCCTGAAATACTACGTCAGGGAGAGCAACACCAAAGCCGAAAAGGATCAGCCGAACCAGATGGTATGTGAAGATTCTTGCGTCGAGTTTTTTGTGTCTCCCGCTGACGACGGCATTTATTACAACTTTGAATTCAATCCCATCGGCACAGTGTTGCTGGGTGCGGGTCACGGACGGGCTGACAGCAAAAGGGCTGATCCGGCATACACTGAACGTATACGCCGCATAACAACAATGGGTGATAAGCCTTTCGGTGAAATAAAAGGCGATATCCGCTGGTCGCTGACCCTTGCCATTCCCCTTGAAGTCTTCTTCCACCATAATGTGACAGGACTGAAGGGCAAAACCTTCAGGGCAAACTTTTACAAATGCGGCGACAAACTCAGCAATCCTCATTTTGTCACATGGAATCCCGTGCTGACGGAGAATCCCGATTATCACAGGCCGGAATTTTTCGGCACCCTGAAGTTTGTTTAGAAACATACAATCATATATTTATGACAAAAGGAAATGCAGTCATCGGGCAGTCCGGCGGACCCACATCGGTAATTAACTCGAGCCTTGCAGGTGTCATTGATTCCGCCAGGGTCTCTTCCGTCATCGGCGGGATCTACGGAATGAACTACGGTATTGAGGGGCTGATGAACGAGTGGTTCTATGACCTCGGCAGGCAGTCGCCGCGGATAATTAGCGGACTCCGTGAAACCCCCTCGTCGGCGCTGGGTTCCTCACGTCACAAGGTGAAGGAGGAGGATCTTCCGAAAATACTGGAGGTTCTGAAGAAGTATGACATACGTTATTTCTTCCTCATCGGCGGGAATGACTCAATGGATACAGTCAACAGGGTGGAAGAATACTGCCGCAGGGCGCAATATGACCTGACCGGCATCGGCATTCCGAAGACCGTCGACAACGATCTCTTCGGCACCGACCACACACCCGGCTTTGCCTCGGCGGCCAGGTCCAACATGCTGAACGTGATGCAGGCAGGGATGCTCGCACGCGACATGAAGAAGGTGGACCAGTTTGTGGTCTACCAGACAATAGGGCGTGATGCCGGATGGCTTGCCGCAGCAACGGCAATGGTCAGGAAGGACGAGGACGATGCGCCGCACCTCATCTATACACCGGAGCACGTTTTCAGCACGGAGAAATTCCTTGCAGACGCTGACCGGTGCATGAAGAAATACGGCTGGGTCTCGGTGGTCTGCGGCGAGGGAATAAAATTTGAAGACGGCACTCCGGTGAGCTCATCGCAGGTAAAGGACAAGTTCAGCAACACCGAGTTCGGTGCCATGGGTGGGCGCCAGCGCAGCACTGAATCTCCATCGCATTGTTATCCTCGGAATTCGGCCTCCGCGGCGAGTTTCAGATTACGGAATCACTTATAATGAGCGACTTTGTCAGGGCGCTTGCCTCTCGACCTCGAAGAGGCATACCGGTGCGGGACAGGAAGCTGTGAAGCTGGCGGAGAAGGGAGAGTCAGGGATAAATGGTAACGATAGAGCAGGGTGTCAGACGAACCTTACCGGACCGTTTTCGGCAAGGCACGGCTCAGTGATGTGGCCGTTGCGGCAAAGCCGATGCCTTCAGAATATTTCAATGACGAAGGGAATTTTGTCTCCGATGCCTTCCGGAGATATATGAAGCCTCTCACCGGAGGATCTGCCCGGTTTTGTAAGGCTGGAAAGAAAAATGGTCAGGAAATAAACCAGAGAAATAATGGCAACAGAATTCAATAAAGTAGTACTGTCACTCAATGCGCATCCCGATGATGCGGAGGCCTGGAATGCCGGGGTGCTGAAGCTTCTGCACGACAGGGGATACAGGATTGTCATCGCCACCATGACCGGCGGCGACCTGGGTGGCTGCAACATGAGCATGGAGGAGACCGCGAAGCTCAGATTCACGGAGGCCAGGGAAGCCGCCGCGGTACTTGATGCGGAATATTATTCGATCGGTGGAATTGACGGCTCTCTGTATGACACCAGGGAGATGAGGCTGAAAACAATTTCACTCATGCGCAAGGTCAGGGCCGGGATAGTCTTCACGCATCTGCCCAACGACTATCATCCGGATCACCGCGCCACGGCCGCCATCGTTGAGGCGGCCGCCATGGTGGCTTCACTCGATCCTGTTCCTGTACCGGAAAAGCCGCTGGAGGTGACGCCGCTGCTCTATCACTCCTCTCCCCTGACGCTGAGTGACCCACTCGGTTCTCAGATTACTCCGCCGCACTTCTTCGTGGACGTTACAAGCGCGGTGAATACGAAGATCGAGATGCTCGGCAAGCACCACTCGCAGCTTGAACTGATGAAACACATGCACAAGATTGACGATTTCTTCGGTTATGTGCTTGAGGGCAACAAAAACTACGGTAAATTAGTGGGGGTGGAATTATGCCGAGGTATACTGGCAGCACCTTGGCGGAGGATTTCAGAAAGACCCGCAGGTACAGCGCGACCTGCGAGAATTTATTGTCAAACTGCAGCTCTGATAATTGCGCAGCCTGAAAGAATTTATTGTTAAACAACAGCATCAGTAATCATGAACCTGACAGAGAAAAAGTACAGCAAGTTCGCCCTTGTGAGGGAGATGATGGAGACCCCGGGCATCATCAAAAATTTCGACCCGTCTGTTTCACAAAAGTTTGTAAAAGCCGTCAAATCCAAAAAAGGGCTCTTCCTTACGGGCGAAGGCAGCAGCAGGCTTTTCCCTGCAAAAAGGGCAATATTTTCCTCGCTGAAAAAGGAGTTTTTTTTTCCGGTGATTACCGAAGGCTGTACCCAGGCGCTCGATTATAACCTTGATGATTTTGCTGTCTTCGCTGCATCGAACTCAGGCCAGACGAAAGAGGTGATCAGGCTTGTCAGCAGCCTGAAAAAGAAGAAGCACAAGGCTGTTTTCGGCCTTACGGCAAACAAAGGCACCAGGCTTGAGAGTGAGGTTGCCGACACCCACGTTCTTGAATGCGGGAAGGAAAACGCCGTTGCCGCCACCAAATCGGTTGTGGAACAGGGCCTCTTTTATGATTCCCTTCTCCGGAACCTGAGGGGAGAAAAGATGGAGGGACTGAAGAAAATTGCCGAACTGACCGAACAGGTGCTCACGGCAAAAATCGATAAAAAGATAATTGACATGGTCCGCAATGCGGACATGATATATTTTGCCGGCCGTGACAACGGCGTGGCTGCAGAGCTCGCCCTGAAGACCAATGAGATAACCCGGAAGAAATCGGCATTCCTGGAGGGCACTTTTGCACTTCACGGCATCGAGGAGGTGATGGACAAAAACGAAGTGCTGATATGGATCGATCCCTTCACCGAAGACCGCGATAAATTCATGGAGTGTCTTGTCAAAGGCGCTGGCATAAATGTGATTGCAATATCAAGGGAAAAGACAATTTTCCCCACAGTTGTAATTCCGTCCGGCGGTCAGTATGCCGAGTATATACAGCTTGCTGCAGGATGGAACATTCTTGTTGAAACGGGAATCGCCCTGAAGATTGATCTTGATCATCCTAAAAGAGCCAGGAAAGTCGGGAATGAAATCTAAACGTTATATTTACGTTTAGTTTTACATTATACGATTGAAATGGAAAAGGAAAAAGTCGTTGTAGGCATTGATATTGGTGGCACCAACACTGTCTTCGGCTTTGTAGACCGCGAAGGGAAAGATCCTTGCCGAGGGCTCTATCGGGACTGTTCATTATGAAGAGCCGGAGGTTTTCGTTGCCGCGCTCTATGAAAAGATAATGGTTGCCAGGGCGAAAACCGGAAAGGATGTGGAGATCCTCGGTTACGGAATTGGTGCCCCGATGGGTAACATCAACAAAGGCACAATCGAATACCCTGCTGACCTGCCATGGAAGGGAATAATTCCAATTGCAGAGATATTCAATCGTCATACTGACCTGCCCGTGATTGTAACCAATGACGCCAATGCGGCGGCTGTGGGGGAGATGATCTATGGCGGCGCGAGGGGGATGAAGAATTTTGTTGTGATCACCCTCGGCACGGGTCTCGGCAGCGGCTTCGTGGTTGACGGCAAGCTTGTATACGGTCACGACGGTTTTGCAGGCGAGATAGGGCACACATCTATAAGACCGGGGCTCTCGAACCGCGACTGTGGTTGCGGACGCAAGGGGTGCCTTGAGACCTATGTATCAGCCACCGGCATAAAGCGCACTGTACTGAAGATACTGGGAGACAGGCTTGAGCCCAGTGAACTGCGGAAGTACAGCTTCGAAGAGCTCGACTCAAAATTGATATATGAGGCTGCCAGGCGCGGAGATGCTATCGCACTGCGTGCATTTGAACATACGGGTGCCATGCTCGGATTCAAGCTTGCTGACGTGGTGGCCCATACAAACCCCGAGGCCATTTTCCTCTTCGGCGGGCTGGCGCTTGCAAAGGAGCTTATATTTGAACCGGCAAAGAAGCATATGGAAGAGAACCTGCTCTATATTTACCGGGACAAGGTCAAGCTTCTGCCTTCGGAACTGAGTACGCAGAATGCAGCCGTTCTGGGCGCAAGCTCACTGGTATGGGCAGGCAGGGAATCATGACAGACGAATGAACGGCATGGACAACTTCCCCGAGATATTCAATTTCATCCTTGGCGGCTTCTTCGTCCTCATCGTCTTTTCAATTTCATATGCCTGGCTCAAGCCACATAAGCTGCACCATTCCAGGCCTCTTTCGACACTCGCACTGAAGGGTTCTTATCTTCTCTACCTGCTTGTAACACTGATAGTCATTTACTTTGCCAGCCTCACCGGCGGAGGACTGAGCCAGGTCTTTGACGGTCCTGAGTTCTTCATCTTCCTGGTGGTGCTTTTCGTACCAACTGTTGCAATTTTTTCACGCAAGATCACTCACCTGAACTCACGGCGGGTGCAATTTAACCTGGTCTTTTCAGCTGTGAATATCGTGATGACAATAACTGTTCTGCTGCTTTACAGGTTCTGATTTCAGTAACCGGTATAAATATTACATTTGTTTTACTAACCGAAAAAACTCCACGGTCATGATCAAGGAAAGATTTATCACATACGTAGAAGAGAGCATCAGGAAGAACTGGGACATCGAAGCTCTTTCGAACTACCGCGAGAAAGGCTATACCTACAAGGAGATAGCCGAAAGGATTGTCAAACTTCATATTGTATTCCGCGAATTCGGGATTATGGAGGGAGACAAGATTGCAATGGTTGGCAGGAACTCAGCCAACTGGTGCGCCACTTACCTTGCGGTTGTGACATACGGAGCCGTGGTTGTTCCGATACTTCCGGATTTCAGGACCGAAGACCTGCAGAACATTATCAACCATTCTGACTCGAAGCTCATCTTTGCTGACGAAAAGATATGGGAGCAGCTTGAGGCCGAAAAGCTGAAGGAGATCTCCTGTGCGATCAGCCTTGACAACTTCGGAATTGTAATGAGCCGTTCCGAAAGCCAGTCCTCATTTTACAGCAGTCTCGATGCGAAGTTCAAAGAGGCCTTTCCCGCATTCAGTCAGAATGACATCAGCTTTTCGAAGTCGACAATGAGCAGCTGGCAGTGATCAGTTATACTTCGGGCACGACAGGCTTCTCGAAGGGTGTGATGATACCGCACCGGAGCCTTGCTGCCAATGTTCGCTTTGCGCAGACACACATGCCTCTCGAGCCAGGTGATCCCGTGGTATCATTCCTGCCGCTGGCACACACTTTCGGCGGAGCCTTTGAATTCCTTTTTCCCTTTACATACGGTTGTCATATAACAATTCTCACGAAGACGCCCTCGCCTCAGATTCTTCTGCAGGCATTCAAGGAGATTAAGCCGAGACTGATACTCTCGGTACCGCTGGTCATCGAGAAGGTTTACAAGAAGCAGCTCATTCCGGTGATCAGCAAGCCGCATATGAAAGCGCTGCTGATGGTTCCGGGGGTGAACAAGATGCTTCACAAAAAGGTACGCGAGAAACTTGTCGAAACCTTCGGCGGCCGCTTTAAGGAGCTTGTAATCGGGGGTGCGGCATTCAATGCTGACGCGGAGAAGTTCTTCAGGACGATTGGCTTCCGTTTTACGGTGGGATACGGAATGACCGAATGCGGCCCGCTTATCAGCTATGCATCGTGGGACACCACCGAGCTGGGAGCTTCAGGCCGTGCCGTTGACACGCTGGAGGTGAAGATTGATTCCGAGGACCAGGAGAATGTTGTAGGGGAGATAATCCTCCGCGGAGACAACGTGATGCTCGGTTACTACAAGAACCCGGCTGCAACCAAAGAGGTCATTGACGAGGAGGGCTGGATGCATACCGGAGACCTCGGCGTGATAGACAAAGCCGGCAATATTTACATCAAGGGTCGCAGCAAGAACATGCTCCTGGGACCGTCAGGCAAGAATATTTATCCTGAAGAGATAGAATCGATTATAAACAACTACAGGTACGTTACCGAGTCTGTTGTAATTTCGGAGGATAATAAGCTTGTGGGCCTCATATTCCCTGATCACGAGCAGCTTACAAAGGACGGCATCACCGAAGCCACATTGCCGGAGGCCCTTGACACGATCCGCAAGGATGTCAACAGCAGGCTTCCCGAATATATGGCTGTCACTAAATTCAGGGTACATCCCGAGGAATTTCTGAAAACACCGAAGAGGAGCATTAAGCGCTACCTGTATATGAAGGAATAATCTGTCAGGGCATTTTATCAGTATGCCGCCGAAGATGTCAGAATGTGAAGAAGTACTGTATCATAGTTGCGGGAGGAAGCGGACAGCGGATGCGTTCCGCCCTTCCGAAGCAGTTCCTGCTGCTTGACGGGCGACCTGTGCTGATGCGCACTGCAGAGCGTTTCTATTCCTTTGACCCTTCGATTGAAATAATTCTGGTACTTCCGGAGGCGCATCAGGCGCTGTGGCGCAGGCTGGTAAAGGAGTACTCGTTTACGGTAAAACATACTGTCGTAAACGGGGGTGATGAAAGGTTTCATTCGGTAAAGGCGGGGCTTGAGGTGATTCGCGCTGAAGCTGACCGGGAGAATGCCGGCAGAGATAGCAAGGTGGCAGAGGAGAGCCCCGGAAGTGTAACTGGCGAAAGCCTGGTGGCGGCAGAGAATGCCGGAAGTGTAACTGGCGAAAGCCTGGTGGCGATCCATGACGGTGTAAGGCCTCTTGTAAGTCACGACACAATCTGGCGCTGTTTCGCCGATGCAGAGGAATATGGTAATGCAGTTCCCTTCATCGAACCGGCAGACTCAGTAAGACTTCTCTCCGGCGACGGCAGTTTCCCCCAGCCAAGGTCAGAAGTGCGCCTGATCCAGACCCCCCAGGTATTCCGCAGCAGTATTATAATCAATGCCTATGACAGGCCCTATAATCCTGCCTTCACCGATGATGCAACTGTTGCAGAGGCTGCAGGTGTTACAATACATCTGACACACGGGAACAGGGAGAACATCAAGATCACCACACCTGAAGACCTGGTAGTGGCGGAGGCAACCCTGCCGCACTTAAAATGAGAGCCTGCGCATCTGAAATGAAACAGCAGCCGCGGGAAAAACACAAAAAAGGAAACGCAAAATATGGAACAGGAAAGCATTCTCGATTATAAACGGCTTGAGCTGAGGATGGTGAATAAGGCAGATGACGAGATCGTCAGCCTTCTTGAAAACACGGTACTCGGATCCGAAGGCGGGATGCAGTATTCGATGCAGAATATAGGTGAACGGATAGTCAATTACGGCAACGGACTCTCCTTCATGGCTCTTTACAAGAAGGGAAGCCTGGCCGGTGTAATAGGCCTGTGCCGCAGAAAGACTCTTAACAGTGGCGTAGAGTATGATTCGACCTATCTTCGTTATCTGGCGGTGAGCAGGGCTTTTCAGACCCAGACTGTTTCAACCCGCCGCATTGAACACCTCTCCCACGTGGAGGAGTCGTTCAAGCATAAGCTTTTCAGCATGTTCAGACAGCACGGTAGCTTCGGCGGCGGCACGGAACAGGCCACAGAGCCGCAGCTGATGTACGCCTATGTCGAAAGCCGCAACGAGAGATCCAAGAATCTGATCCACCAGGCAGGTTATGAATATATCAGATCGTTTCTGACTGTAGCATTCAGCAGGTTCAAGCCTGTTGCTGACAGTCGTGTAACCAGGCTTCCGATGGCAGAAGAGCCTGCTATGACTGCGCTGCTCTCCGGCTTCTACCGGAATTACTGCTTCTACACCGACGAGTTCTCGTTCTTCAATCACGGGTACTATGTGATGAAGGTGAAAGGTGAGATTGTAGCCGGGGTTTGCGCCGTGCCTACAAGTTACAGGGTTGTAAATGTTCCCGGCGTCTGGGGCTGGGTGATGATGAAGATAATGCCTAAAACACCCTGGTTCCGCAGACTTTTCAGGCCCGGTGAATTCAGGTACCTGGTTCTGAGCTCCATTTACTGCCGTCAGGGCAGTGAACATCTGCTACCGGATCTCTTCGAGTCTGTCTGTGCCGCTGAGGGTTACAATACGGCTCTGACCTGGCTTGACGACCACTCTGACCTTTATGAATCAATGAGAACCAACAGGAGGATGGGTGTATTGAACAGGATATTAAACGCCAAGCCGGGACTTGTATACGCCTCATTTTCAGGAATGGAAGGTGAAGCAAAAGAGAAGTTTTACGAATGTCCGGCCTATATTTCCGGATTTGATTTCTCATAACATAAACACATACGGAAATGAAGCCATCAATTGTAACTGTACGTAGAGTATTTCTGCTGATGCTCTTACTGTCTCTTTTTTCTGCCCCGTCTCAGGCCCAGCAGAAACAGGCTGGTGTTACAGACTGGTTCAGTGATGCAAAACTTGGCATCTTCATTCACTGGGGCATCTATTCCGTGAACGGCATCGATGAATCGTGGTCGTTTTACAACGGTTATATCCCATACAGTGATTATATGAAGCAGCTTGACGGATTCACAGCCTCAGGCTATGATCCTCAGGCCTGGGTGAAGCTTATAAAGGAGAGCGGTGCCCGGTATGCTGTGATCACCTCGAAGCACCACGACGGAGTGGCACTCTGGAACACAAAACTGAGCAGGTTAAATGTTGTTGCCTCTACCCCGGCCGGACGCGACCTGATAGACCCGTTTGTCAAAGCCCTGCGTAAGGCAGGACTCAAAACAGGGCTCTACTATTCGCTCCTCGACTGGTCGCATCCTGACTATCCCAACTTCACGAAGACAGAGAAACGGTATGATGCTGACAGTGCACGGTGGGACAGGTTTGTGAAATTCAACCATGGCCAGATAACCGAACTGGGGGAGACGTTCAATCCTGACCTCTGGTGGTTTGACGGCGACTGGGAGCAGAGTGCTGAAATGTGGAAGTCAAAGGAAATCAGGGAGATGATACTTAAGAGGAACCCTTCGGCAATCATCAACTCCCGCCTGGCCGGTTACGGAGATTACGCCACGCCGGAACAGGGCCTGCCAACACGCAGACCGACTGAAAAACTGTGGGAACTGTGCATGACAATCAATGACTCGTGGGGGTACCAGGGTAATGACACCAATTATAAGAGCCCTGCGCAGGTGATACGGATATTTGCAGAGTGCATTGGCATGGGCGGCAACCTCCTGCTTGACATAGGTCCGAAGGCAGACGGCACCATACCGGCGGAACAGGTGCAGGTCCTCAGGGAGCTGGGACGCTGGACCGCAAAGCACGGTGAAGCCATCTACGGCACCGGGGCAGGCCTGCCGGATGGTTTCTTCGAAGGACCGACTACCGTGAGCCGTGACAGCACCACCCTGTTTTTGTTTTTTTGTGGCAATGCCGGCGGAGAAGTGATGCTTGAGGGCGTAAAGAATAAGATAAGCAGGGCTTATGTTGTCGGAAACGGGACCAAACTGGAAGTAAAAGAGTACCTGAGACCATACTGGAGCAATCACTCCGGCGTAAACTTCATAAAGGTGCCTGAAAATACACTCGATCCGCAGATGACAGTGATCGGACTCATCCTTGACGGAAAGCTGAAAACAGAATAAAACCCCATTTGTGGCATGAAAAAATCATTTTTGTTGCTGGTGACTCTGCTGTGTGCAAATGTGCTGATTGCACAGCACGAAGAGGAGAGATATGTTCCCGAGACAGATCCGCTGGTGCTTGCGAAGCTTGAGCAGTGGCAGGATATGAAATTCGGCCTCCTGATGCACTGGGGCCCGTACAGCCAGTGGGGCATCGTAGAGTCATGGTCGATATGTGCTGAGGATGAAGACTGGTGCAGGAGAAAGAATCCTGATTATGAAGAGTATAAGAAGCAGTACGAAGCCCTGCAGCTGAGTTTCAATCCAGTAAGCTTTAACCCCGAAAAGTGGGCGGCGGCTGCAAAAAATGCCGGAATGAAGTATGTGGTTTTCACCACGAAGCATCATGACGGCTTCTCGATGTTCGACACGAAGCTGACCAATTATAAGATTACTGATCCGGCCACACCTTTCAGTGTCAACCGGCGTGCAAATGTCACAAAAGAGATATTCAGCGCATTCAGGGCCGAAGGATTCTGGACCGGGGCATACTTTTCCAAACCCGACTGGCACAGTGACGATTACTGGTGGCCGAATTTCGCAACCCCTGACCGTAATGTGAATTACAGCATCAAGGCGTACCCGGAGCGTTGGGAGAATTATGTGCAGTTCACTCATGGCCAGATAATGGAGCTGCTGGGAGGCGATTACGGCAAGGTTGACATACTGTGGCTCGATGGCGGATGGGTTAATAAGGCAGGAGGTCAGGACATACGGATGGATGAGCTGGTGGCGAAAGCCAGGGAGAAGCAGCCGGGACTGATAGTTGTAGACAGGGCCGTTTACGGAAAGAACCAGAACTATCTTACTCCCGAGAACCGTGTGCCGGAGAAGGCGCTGCCGTATCCCTGGGAGTCATGCATAATCGCCGGTGGTGGCTGGGCCTGGGTCCCTGACCCGAAATTCATGTCAGGGCGCGAAGGTGTGCAACTGCTCGTGGATATTGTAATCAAGGGAGGCAACCTGCTTCTGAATATCGGTCCTGCCCCCGACGGTACATGGCCTGATGGCGCATACAGGCTGCTTGATGAGATGGGCAGCTGGATGGAGATAAACGGGGAGGCCATTTACGGCACCCGGGCAATGGCGCCGTACAAGGACGGCAAGGTATGCATCAGCAAAAAGGGAGAGAAGAGCTGGTATGTTTACTATATGGCCGGCGAGGGAGAGAAGATGCCGGCTGAAATATCGATGAAGGGAATTACTCTTCCCCCGGGCGCCAGGGTGACGATGCCCGGTTCGAAAACAGTCTGCCGGTGGCAGAACGGTGAAGGATCGTTTACGATTAGCGTTCCCGCTTCCCTGCGAAACAGTCCGCCGTCAGATTATGTCTGGGTTTTCAGGGCTGAGTTCTGAAAAAAAACATGCCACACAAACCTTGGGTTTCCGCTTTCGCGATACTTCTGCTTGTGTGGCCTGACAGGGAAATGGGGGGGAAGAACCGCCTGTCATGTTATCGGGGAAAGAAAGAATTTTACTTCGCTGTAATTCGTCTTTAACGAGTTAAAGATTGCATAAAAAGCAACTTAATGCAATAGCGAATTTTGCCCAATTGTATGAAGGGGGCTCATCCAATGGATGAAAGACTATAATTCGGACCCTTTATTTTTCATGAAGTCCATCAGGAACCTGATTTTGTCACGGGCAATTTCGCACCGGAATTCCTTTTCGCTTTTCACGAGCACGCATTGCTGCTGCTTGCCGTCTATGCGTGCAAGGAAGGCAGTATTTACGATGCACGACCGGCTGGCCCTGAAAAAGAGGTTTCCGTCAAGCTGACCCTCGATGGTTCCTAAAAGTGATGTCACCGTCTCCATCCTTCCGGATATAAAATGGAAGGTCGAATAATTCCCATCGGCTGTAATGAAAACAACCTCGGAAGGGTCAATGAAAACCACCCCTGTTATTGCACGGTAAATGAGCGTGCGGCTGTTCTCTTTTGAGACCACCTGGTTACGGTGGTCAGGATCCCGGTATATTGTGGTGTTATAACGCATCAGAGTCTCCTGCAGCCGTTCGGGATCCACAGGCTTGAGCAGATAGTCGAAGGCGGCAAATTCGAAAGCCTTGATTGCATACTCGTCATAGGCAGTGGTAAAGACCACTAAGGGCACTGACTTCATTTTCCTGCGCAGCTCATTAAGGATATCGAATCCTGAGAGCCCCGGCATGCGGATGTCAAGGAAAACTATTTCAGGATCATGGTCGGTGATCAGCTTCACTGCTTTACCCGGGTCGGTTGTCCGCCCCGTGACAATCGCAAGGCCGGTAGCCTCTACAAGTCCTGAAAGGAGATCGAGGGCCTCGTGTTCGTCTTCGATTATAACTGTTCTGATCTTTCCGTTTCTCATTGTCTGCTTCGTCTTGGTTAATGAATTTCTGTACCCGGGTCAGGAGAGGTCAAAGTTGTAGGGTTGCGGTATGAAAATTTGTACTTCTGTTCCGGAGGGCTTGTTTTCATTGTACAGATCTGAAATATTTAATGAGATTTTTGTGCTGTTGACCCGGTTCAGGGTGTCAATCAGACTCCGGATGTTCCTCAGTCCTAAACCTCCGCCGCCGGTCTGCATCTCGGATGAAGCCTTCCGGCCTATCCCGTTGTCACGGACTATTATTCCGAGTCCGTTTTTCAGCTTGCTGATATATACGTTTACTCTTCCTTCACCGTTTTTGTTTTCAAGGCCGTGCTTTACTGAATTTTCCACGAAGGACTGGATTATCATCTTGGGTACCTGGGCAGTACGGTCAATATCAGTATCGGTTTTTATTTCGAAACTGAACCTGTCGCCGAACCTCAGTTTCTGCAGCTCACAATACCGGGTTACGAAATCAATCTCGTCAGACAGGGGCTTAAGCAGCACGGAACTGTCTGTCAGAACCGACCGCAGGAGGTTTGACAGCTTTATGAAGTAGTTATATGCTTTTTCCTTTTCGCCCTTCATTATAAGTGCGCCAACCGAAGTGACGGCGTTGAATGTAAAGTGCGGGTCGAACTGTTTGATGACTGAATTAAGCTGTAGCCGGTAGGTTTCTGCCTGGTTGCGGGCGGCCCTTATGCGGTTTTCAGTGATCCTGCGCCTCGTCTGGACAGTGAGGAAAACGATCAGTCCTATTATCAGCAGTGTAAGGCTGACTTTTACTGCGAGAGTCTGCATGAATATGGGAGACACTGTGATAGGCAGAATTACAGGTTCCTCAGTTCCCACACCGTCGTCATTGTAGGCAATCAATTCAAAGGTGTAGTGACCCGGACCCAGGCGGTCATAGGTTGCACTTCGCTCTTTTGCACCGGTTACCCAGTTATCGTCATAGCCCTGCAGTCTGTAATTATAGGTGACGCCCTGTGGATTAGAGGTGGATATGGCTGTAAAGTTAATCCTCAGGGCATTAACCCTTTTCTTAAGTACAAGGTGGCTTGACCTGCTGTAGAACAGGCTGCTGTCAAGTTCCGTGATGCGGTTCCATATCTGACTGTTGCCAAGGCGCTCCACAGAAGTAATGTATGACAGGGGCGGCTTTTCATTCTTCGTCAGTTTTGAGGGGTCAAAATTTATAAGCACGTCTGAAGTGAGGATCCACCATTTTCCGTCTGACGATCTTACAATCCCGTTATCCTGACAGTCATTTCCGGTAAAACCGTGACTACGGCCGAGAATGTGATAGTAATCCGGATTTCCCGCATAGTATTCTTCAAGGTCTATTATACACACATCGGTCATTCTCCCGACTATCAGCCGCCTGTCTCCCATATCCCTGATTACACTGGCACGAAGGTTATCCTTTTGCGGGAGGGCCGGCCCTATATCAAGAGAGTCAGGGCTGCAGATGAAAATTCCCTCACCTCCGGCAGCCCATATGTTTCCCATATAATCTTTCACGAGACCCCATACAAATTCGGTAGGTCCGTTAACATCATTGATTTCTGTGAATGTTTTACCGTTGAATACCCTTAATCCGGCATGGCTTGCTATCCAGTGGTTGCCGTTGTTGTCACGCACAAAACCCTCCGCCACGCCCATCTCGGATACTGACATTTCATTGAAGAATTTTATGCTGTCACGATCGCGGATGAACATCCCGGCATCTGTGCCGATAAATATTCTTTTGTCTTCAGGGTCCTCATAGATTGAACATATTTGGAGATTTTCCCTTAAACCTTTCAATTTGCTGAAGACAGATCCGTTCCAGATAAGAATGCCTGTATTGGTTGAAATCCACACTTCTCCGGTCGAAAGGGTTAGGCTGCCCCGAAAGAAAGCAGTTTCAGGCGGGAAGATGTTTTCAAAACCGTGCATTTGCCTGAACCTTTTACCATCGAAATACTGCAGACCGTTGGTCACTGACCCTATCACCAGCCCTCCGTTCGTATCTGCTGCGATGGCCCAGGGCTCATTAATCAGACCGTCGTCATAATTATAGCTTCTGAAAGCTTTTGAAAGGAGGCGGTAGAGGTAATTGTCTGTCAGGATCCAGAGGACATTTTCCCTGTCAAGATAAGGCTGCATCACGCGGTCTTTTTCCCAGCGGATGGGAATGCTGTCGGCTCCGTCAGTCAGTATCAGGTTATGAGGATTGTATAACTGGTCCAGAACTAATCCCGGATGTTCCCGGGTGTATACGGTTTTATATGGCTTCAGGGCTGTGCCGTCACAGAGATAGTCTCCTTCGGGAAATGAATAGATAACCTTTCCTGCAATCAGGTCAATGGATGACACGGGGCCTTCCCCCAGGCTGGTGAGGACCCCGTTTCTGTAAACAAACGGATTCCTATCCTCATCAGTAAAATGAAGTGCAGAATCAACCGGATCATAAAGAGTCATAGTGTATTTTAAAACTCTCAGGGCCGGATTGTAAATTGAAATAATCTGTATAGCGACTGTTGTCAAAATGAAAGATATGAGTTGACCCGTCAGAAATGACACCTTTCAGAAAGAATCTTCCGGGGGCTGCGGCATGGGGAATCATTAAGAGACCTATGATTTTCAGGCTGTCAGGCGGGGGATATCCTGTGAAGCCGGTACCGTTAAAACGGGCAAAGCCCCGGGGAGTTGACATCCAGACAATGCCGTCCGTATCTTCCATGACAGACAGGGACTGGTTTGATGGCAGCCCGTCCTTATGCGAGAAGATTCTGAATGTCTGACCATCAAAAAGCGTCAGGCCATTATCGCTGGTTATCCAGAAATAGCCGCGACTGTCCTGCATAATACGGGAATTTTCAATCAACGGAAGCCCGTCGTCGGGAGTATACTCCCTGAATGGGAGACGCTGGGCTGCTGCTGACGTACCGATCATGAGGAGAATCACCACGGCCGCGCACAGCCTTGTGGCTAAACATGATGCAGATATCGGTTTCAGGGCCATTTTCAGCGGATAACAGGTAAATATACAGAAAAATGGCAGACAGAAAAATAGCCCTGGTCTCTCCGGCATTCCGGAGTTTCACAGGGCTTCGTGGGACGTACTGGAATCGAACCAGTGACCTCTTGCCTGTCAAGCAAGCGCTCTAAACCAACTGAGCTAACGACCCTTATGTCTGTCATCCGCCAGCCGGCGGACTAAACCGCCTGAGCTAACGACCCATGAAGGGGCAAAGATAAAAAAATTTATATATTGAAAATCATTCTATAATAACAGGCGTATTGAAAGTGAACCAGAAGGTGGAGCCCTTGCCACGGGCAGACTCTACCCATATGCGTCCCTTCATGATCTCAGTCATGCGGGCACAGATCGCCAGACCCAGTCCCGCCCCCTGAACCTTCGGCATATCCTCGCTCCAGAGTTGCACGAAAGGCTTGAAGATCTCCTCCTGCTTTTCAACCGGGATACCCGTACCCGTATCACTTACAAAAAACGTTATCCCGTTACGGTTGCCGGTCTGGGTGACCTTATATCCGTACCGTATCTCGCCCTTCTCGGTGAATTTAAGTGCGTTACTTATAAGGTTACTGAAGATCTGGCTCAGACGGAGTTCATCAAGGTGCTGATAGATCCGGTGGCCCGTCTCGCCCTTTACGGCTCTCAGAGTCACATCCTTTTTGCCTGCCGACTCCTGCTCCCAGGTTGCCGAGGAGGCTACTGACGACAGAAAATCGTTAATCTCGACATCGGTATATTTGATCTCCAGGTTATTGCTTTCGATGCGGGAGAGATCGATCATATCATTTATAAGCCTGAGAAGTCGCTGCGAGTTAAGGTCGATAAGCTGCACCATCTCATCCCGCTCTTCAGTTGTCGTCTTCATCGACGTAAGGATATTCACGAAGCCCATCACGGCATTCAGAGGTGTGCGTATCTCGTGACTGAAGTTGGCCAGGAATGTGGTTTTAAGCTTGTCAGACTCTTCGGCACGCCGTCTTGCCTCGATAAGCTCGTCCATTATCTTCTGCGATTCTGACACATCCTGGCAGGTACCATAGCGGTAAATAACCTTGCCGTATTCATCATACCTGACATTGGAGTTTACGGCTATCGTCTTGATTCTGCCTTTCGGGGTAATTATGCGATAGTGAAGCGAGTAAGCTTCCTTTTTCTTGTCAATGGCCTCCTCTATCGAAGACCGAAGGTAGGAACGGTCTTCGGGATGAGCAAAGTTGAGGTTATCCTGGTATGATAAGGAGAAGGATGACACTTCGTCATTAAAGATCCGGGAGATCTCCTCCGAACCGATATAGGTGCCTGTCTCGGGCAGGAACTCCCACCATCCGAACCGGCCTATACGCTGTGCCTCTTTCAGCCTTTCCTCATTCAGCTCAAGAGCACGGCGGATGCGGTATTCCTCGGTGACATCGCTGACCAGGCTGACGTGAAACTTATCGGAGAAGCTGGTCTGGATGTTTACTGTTATGATCGTGCCGTCCTTTCTGCGGGCGGGCTTTATGGCACTTATGTTTACCTTTTCCTCAAACGCCTTTGCTGTATCTTCAGGCTGGGGTGAGAGTGCCTGGGGCGTCAGCTGCCTCATCTCGGCCTGGGTGTATCCGTACAGTTCGCATGCCGCCCTGTTGACCCTGATAAACCTGTTTGTACGACTATCGATAAGGAGAATTGCATACCCTGACCTGTCAAAGATCTCCTTGTACTTGTTGAAAGTGTACCCGGCAATAAAGCGTCTTATGAATCGTCCCGGAAAGAGTCTGACCACGTCCCCCTTATATTAGATTTGCATGCGAAGGTAAATGTATATCTTTTTTTGAATATTAATGCAGGGCCCGTACCATAGTAAACCGTCGCGATACTGTAAATCCCTCATCGTCAGTGGCAGTGATTACATGTTCTCCTTCGCCGGTGATAATTTCAGTCTGGTGAATCTGTCGTGTCAAGCCGATGTACCGGTTATCGAGGTGCCAGTAAATGACTGCATTCCTGCGGCGGTGGGCTAATTCGGGAAGCATAGACATTGTCTCTCCCGACAGTCCGCGGGGGATGAAAATCTCCGCATCACGGGGCGGATACAGGAATTCCATCATTGCAATCTTCCTGTCGTCAGAGCACCCTGGCATCAGCGGAGGAACGGTGCGGTAAGATGGATTGCGCATCCGGTAATAGTATTCCATTGCCGGCGGCAGGACGAACCATTTGTGGCTTACGGCCGCGCCGGGCTGCACGCATGATATGTTGACCCTGAAGCGGCCGGCGGTGTCCAACAGGATCACGGTGTGGAAAGGACAGGCTCCGGCTTTGAGTCCTGCCGCCGGCACCCACTCGTCGCGCGTCACCGGGCAATCGGGGCCGGCCCGGAAACCGCTGGCGGCGCAGACGGGCACGGCTGTCATCTCCCAGGCAGGCTGTGTAAACCACCCGCCGGAGGAGGGCTGCAACAGGCGGAAGATGTCGAAGAGGAGGGGCGCCGCCGCCGAAATGCCTGTGAGGCCGGGCCGGCCCTCGCCGGAGCCGTTGCCGGCCCATACTGCCACCACGTACCGCGGTGTGGTGCCGATGGCCCACGCATCACGGAAGCCGAAGCTGGTGCCTGTCTTCCAGGCTATGTCAGGGGCGCTGCCGAAATACTGCCATCCGGTCTCCGTCTCCGGCCTGTTGACACGCCGGAGGGCTTCATAGGTGAGCCACACGGCGGAAGCTGTCAGCGGAGGATCAGGGTCGACGGCAGAAGGTGTTACGGCGGTGGCAGCCCCGGAGGAAGAGGATGCGGCGGCTACGGCGGCCTCCAGAACCGGCATATGCCAGTCGTCAGTGCTGTAGTTTTCTGCCTGCTCACTATTATTCAGTACCCTTGCCATAGACGAATAGGCTCCTGCCAGCTCCCACAGGCTGGCCTCGCCGCCGCCAAGGATGAGGGAGAGACCATAATGAGACGCCGGCTTGTCGAATGAAGAAAAGCCGGTGCGTTGCAACAGGCGCAGGAAGCGTTCTTCACTCATTGTCTGGAGCATCCTCACAGCGGGAATATTCAGCGAGCGGGCGAGAGCATCACCGGCTGCAACGGCTCCGCTGTATGTGAAATCGGAGTTCTCGGGCCTGAATCCCTGGAAACGTGTCGGGATGTCTGCCACGAGCTCATTGGGGAGCATATCGCCGCCGGTCATGAGTCCGGCATAGAGGAACGGTTTCAGGATGCTTCCGGTGCTGCGGACGGCACGGATTACATCCACATCGCGCGCGTAGATGTGTGCCGTGTCAGGGAGGGTGCTGTTGCCGGCATATGCAAGAACGTTACCGGTAGCCACCTCCACAACGATGGCAGCAGCATTGAATACGAGATTCCCCTCCAAACCAGCCTGATGGGTATTGACGAGGGCGCTCACCTCGCGCTGAAGCGCCGCATCAACAGTTGTTACTACTTTTTCTCCGCGCCGTGTGAGCCAGAACCTGTCAGTGAGATGCGGCGCTTCCGAGGGCATTGGGAGGGCGGCGGCGGGAAGAGGTTCGCCAAGTGCCAGGCTGCAGGTGAGGCTGTCAATGACGCCGCGCTGAAGCAGCCGGATAAGGAGGGTGTCTCTTTTGGCCCTGAACAGTTCTGTATTCTTTCCCGGGAAGACAAGTGAGGGCGCGTTGGGGAGCACCGCCAGAGCCGCCGCCTCAGCCCAGGAAATACCGGCACTGCTTCGTCCGGTATAACGCCAGGCTGCAGCATCGAGGCCCACAGTATTGCCTCCGAAGGGTGCATTGGCGGCATATAGCCTTAGTATATCGTCCTTCGACCGGAAAAGCTCAAGCTTCAGCGCCGAGAGCATCTCTATCACTTTTCCCGGGTATGTACGCGGAGGATTGCCGCGGGCCAGCCGGGCGACCTGCATTGTGATTGTGCTGCCGCCGCTCACTATTTCGTCGGCTTTTATGTTGTCAGACAGCGCCCTGACAATGGCTACCGGGTTTATGCCGGGGTGCCACCGGAACCAGCGGTCTTCGTAGTTAATGAGCGCGGCGACGTATTTGTAAGGCAGGCTGTCGGGCGGGGGGAACCGCCACTGGCCGTCGTCAGCCACCCGCGCCCCCAGCAGGAAACCGTCGGAGGCCTCCACAACGGTGGAGAGCGGGGCTTTGAAAGAGGGCACCGGCGCCAGCAACACTGACAGAGTCAGTGCTGCCACGGCGCCGATGGAAATTTTTATCCGCCCCCTCACTTCGCTTCGGTGACAGTCACCTCGCGGCCGGGCCTGCGCGCCCGCACACCATCATCATACATCGCCTCACAGACAACGGCAGGCATAGCAAAGGTGCCCCTGTAAGAAGCGGTGAGCAGGATAATGAACTTCTTCGTCTCGCCCGACTTCAGACCGAAATACGTATAAACCCTGTCGTCACGGAAATCGCGGTAGTCATAGCTGCTCTCCCTCTGTGCAGTGGCAGTCTCGAAGAGACGGGTGTTCTGTATCTCCCACCCTGAAGGTACCATCTGTGTAAGAGCAATGTTGCCTATCTGGCGGAAGGTGCCGTTTGTAACAGTTACAGTCATCAGGAATCCGGTACCCTGCGGCAGTGATGAAATATCGACAGCATCACCGGCCATATCTGAATAATCTACCTTCATCGTGAGGTTCTTCTCAACAGTCGTCTGATCCGATGACAACGGCACACCCTGTTCCGTAAATGTTACGAAGAGCGGCTTGTCACTTTCATTTCCTACCGACAGGTTGTTTGATGACGAAAGAACAAAGTCCTTCAGCACTCCGCCTGTCTCCGAAGTAACATTCTCCTTATCGCCGTTGAAAACTATCGCGGCCTTCATCGGTTTGCTGTTGTCGCCCTTCAGCGACCGGCTGAAATTCATGTATGAGAAGAGCCCCCACGCCGTTGTCTGAGTGCTGTACCAGGTGTCACGACTGAGGTCTGCAGCCACTTCCTTCAGGAGTTCCATGGCCTCTGCCGTGTTGCCCAGTGCGGTCAGGGTGTAAAGTATTATGGACTTGTCCCTGAGTGTGCTGCCATAATAGTAAGAGGTGAATTCATCATCGGGCTTCAGGTTGCGCACATCTATAAGTCCCTGTGCAACCTCGGGCCTGCCCGTTGTCGCATAGGCAGCAGCCAGCAGCCATTTTGCAAGCTGCGGCAGTCCTTCAGTCTCCCTCATACGGTTCATTGCCCCCTTGTCAGGTGTGCCTGCCACGGCCAGTGTGAAGAGCCGGTATGCCTGGTCGGTGGCGGTATGGCGGTATTCTGCCTGGTATCTCCAGGAAGATGCTGCCGAGCGCTGCCAGGAGGTCCATTTACTTAAGAAACCGGCAGGAACGGCATACCCGGCCTTCTGAGCCTCTATTACGAAGTGCCCGGCATAGGAAGTTGCCCAGGCGTCAGGATATGAACCTCCGGGCCACAGCGTCAGTGCTCCTGACGGCAGCTGCCGTGATGAAATCTTTCGCAGTGCCTCCTGCACATTGTTGCGTACCTCCGCCGGATTTGAAAGGTTGCTGCCCATAAGCTCAGCCAGGTAAAGTTGCGGGAAGGCAGCAGAGGTGACCTGCTCTGTACATCCGTGCGGGTATGCTGTCAGCCAGCCCATGCGGCTGCTTAGATTTACCGGCGGCAGCGAGAATATTTCTACCGAAGCCGCAGAAGTGCCTCTGATGCCGAACGGTGCAAAGTTCTTTTCAAATTTCTCTCCCGGCTGAATGAGCTTTGTCTCGCTCCTGCGTTCGGGAGGATTTGGCGACCGTACTTCGACCTCAAGGTCGTACACGGCCTTCTCACCTCCTGAAGTGGCGGTGACCTTCATCACTGCCTTTCCCGGTTCGGGAGCAGCGGTAAACATGAATGCCATATCCTTTTCACCCGGCTCTGAGAAACGCACGGTGCCGGCCGACTCTGTGAAGGAGATCATTTCGTTGCCGGAGGCAGTGACTGCGACCTCCCCGATCTCCTTATCCTGTGCGAACACGGTAACCGGTAGAGCCACCCTGTCTCCGGGTGAGAGCACCCGGGGGGCTGTTGCCAGTATCATCAGCGGATCAGCAACTATCACACTTTTGTCAGCCGCACCGAAGTCGTTTCCAGTGCCTGCTGCAGTGACCATAACCCTCACTGAACCCGTGTACTGTGGCAGTGTCAGTCTGTGCGTACCGGTCTTTCCGGGACCGATTGTAAACGGTCCCAGGAAGCGGACTACCGGCACAAAGCGACGTGCACGGTTCCTGCTCTGGTCGATAACGGCACCGTCGCCACCCACGGCAAAGATGCGTCCCATAGTGCCTCCGAAGGCTCCGAAAACCAAATCGTAAAGATCCCAGGTCTTCACTCCCAGGGCCTGCCTTACATAAAACCATTTCCACGGGTCAGGGGTGCGGAATCCGGTCAGATCCAGCAGTCCCTCATCGACAACCGCAAGGGTGTAAGTCATCTCCCTCCGGTTCTGTTCGGTAACCTTTATCTCCACCTCCTGCTGTGACCTTATTTTGTCCGGCACGTCGATGACAGGCGTCAGCCGTGATCCGGGGTCTTCAACCATTACCGGAATTACACCGTAGAGTCTGATTGGCGCATCGTTGACAGTCTGTGAATGAGGCTGCAGGAGCGTTACATATAGATATGCGTTTGGCGCCATCGCCGGTGTGGCGGTGATCTTCACCTCCGTATTGCCGGCCTTTGTGCTGACGTGTGATATGTCAAGGATACCGGTGCTGTTTTCCAGGGTGATTATTGCCTGTCCGTTCTCAGGAGAGGGGAATGTGAGGCTTATCTCGTCACCGGCGCTGTATTTGTCCTTATCGGTATTCAGCTGCAGCAGACTTGCCCCGTCGTTTCCGCCGGGCTTCATGCCGTAATCCCATGGCCAGTCGATGAGCACTATCTTTCCCGTGGAGTGCCCTGAAGGCAGTGTGGCGCGCACAAGATAACGGCCCCACTTTGCCTTGTCAACTGTAAAGGAAACATTAGCTTCGCCACCGGCGGTCGTTACGGTTTCGCGGAAAACACTGCTGTAGCGGCTGTTTGAAATATATGAACCGATGTTCTCGCCGTCTGACTCCCACCACCAGCGGTAGTCAAGCCGGAACACAGTTACTTCAACCTCTGACCTGACGGGTTTACCGTTTTTGTCGAGGGTCACTATTCTGACTTCGTTCTTACGGTCAGTGAACAACATCCGTCCTGTTGCCCCAAGCTGCGGGATATTGATCCCCACGAATGCAGGATACGGGGCATACGGCAGCACCGTCTGGGTGATGCTGGCATCGCCGCCCTTCTCGAAGACGCGTGTTGTGAAAACGGCGTTGAGCATCCCCGGGGCCTTCAGCTCCTCATCGGGAGTGAAGCTTACCGAAGCTTCGCCGGAGCTGTTTATGTTTCCTTCGAATATTGTCTGGCTCTCGAACCAGAACTGTGTTGCCGGGTCATCGAAGGTGTACTGTCCGTATTTGTCAAAGGAGGTTTTCACCGGCTTCAGCAACAGTTCCACTGTGGCCTTCATGTCACGGGCTACGGCGCCGCTGAGCCATGATGCCTTCAGATCACCTTTCAGTGTCCGGGTCTCTCCTCCTGCCACGGCATATGGAAAGTCGAGTTTTATCTTAAGCCTGTTGGGCTTTACAGTTTCAACTTTAATAGTCTTTGTAAAAGTGGCGCCACCAATCCGGATAAGGGCGGTGTAATTGCCTGTCACGGCATCCTCGCCTGTGACGGAGGTGAATGTTATGAATCCTTTCTCATCGAGTGCCGCCACCTGATCGTCAACACGCTGCCCCATTGGATTCTGCAGTTCAAAGTGAACCGGATGCCCTGCAGGAAGGCCGGTACCGATATCCCTTGCGATAAGGCCGATAAAGATTGTATCACCCGGGCGCCGCACATCACGCTCCGTGTAGATGAATGCCCTGATGCCGTCCTGCGGCGCCTCGCCGGAAACGTCGAAGGAGCTCATCGAAAGGGCCTGCCCGTCGCTGAGCGACAGGTAATTGCGGTTGGTGTCCTTGCGAGCTATCACCAGGAAGGGTTTCCGCGGACATGGCAGGGCTGCGATGCCCGTCTTGTCAGTTGTCACGGTGCCCATCAGCTGCACCTGGAAGTCATACACCTCCACAGTCACTCCCTCGACAGCCTGCGCCGTCCGCAGGTCGTTGACAAAAACGCGCAGGTTGTTGTCGCTGCCGATCTTCGCCATAAGCCCGAGATCGGAGGCCAGAATGTTCGAGACCAGCTTCTTGTCAGGACTGAAAAAGGCTTCACTACAGGGATTTTCATTTTCCCTCCAGTTGTATGCATATTCATAGAAGAGGCCCTCCTCGGAGAGCTGGTAGTAGTCGTTTTCACCTTCCCACTCCCTGTCCAAATCTATACGGTCAAGCATCTCCTCGTACTTCGAGGCGCTCTTTTTATCCTTGCAGGGATAGAGCGAATATGAGGGGCGCATGCTCATTTCGATGCGGTAGAGCACGCCGGCTTCCACCTCCACATAATCGGCCAGGTCAATCGTAAACAGATTGTATTTATTGGGGTCGAAGCCGGCGCCGCCTGTGAGGTCTATGCGTCCGCGGTATACAGGGCGGCCGAACTGTTTCACGGAACTGTAGTAGTCGGATTCGCCCATGCTGTTCTGCTGGAGGAAATACGGAAGGTTGTTTTCGAAGATCTTGATGACTGTCAGATCAACTGAGCTCAGGTTGGCGGCCATGAAAGGGAAGATCAGGTTGCCTGACGAAGGCATTATGACTCCCTTACCGACAGCACGGATGCCCGGCTCGACGGGAGTAAAGTTCACACTGCGGACTACGCTTTCGCCGAGCTTCTCGCCCCGTGAATTGCGAAGTGAGCCGTCAATGTTCAGCGCAATCTCACCGACTACAAAATCGCCGGGGACGACTGTTATCCTGTTCCCTTCGGCGCTCACTGTCACCGGATGGACCGGGTCGAGGGTTATCAGCCCCTCCAGTTCGGCGCCGCTTTCGATTATATCGGAGAAAAATATCTCCAGGCTCTTGCTGTCGCCGGCGTTGACCTTTACGTCAGTGACTTTGAAAACCCCGGCTGCAGTAATTGCAACCGTCAGTTCGCCCTTCGACTTTGCTCCGTATTTGTTTCCGTTCCACGATACTGTGGTTTCACTGTCCTCCTTACCACGTGCAATCTTTTCAACCGTAAATCCATGGGTGTTTCCCTTGTCGTGATCCCAGGTAATATCCTCAGCACGTTTCCCTGTGCGCACAGAAAGATAACCTTCCACCTCTGAAGTTTCTGTAAAATCTGAGGTGACGAGTGTGCCGGCAAGGGAATAAGTCTCACCCGAGGGCGGATCGCTGACGAGCGGACTGACAGTCACCGTGAAGTTTTTTTCCACCGTGCTGAAGTTCAGAGGGAAGAAACGCAGGCGCTCTTCCACATTGCCCAGTTTTCCCAGGTTCAGAGTGGCTTCGTATGTTGTACCGGCATCCAGCGGCTTTGAGGGACGGAAGACAAGGGTGATGTCATCAGCCCATTCCGTCGTGCCTTTCAGCGAGGGGGTGAATGTGAAAAGACCCTGTGTCTTTTCTTTGTCGGCTCCGGCGGCAAACTCAGGGGTGAAGACAACCTGCACTGTGCTGCCTGAGGGTATGACTCCCGAGGTGTAGGCAGATATGTATTTGCTGAATCCTTTGTCGATGACTGTCACCGCGGGGGAGACCTTTGTAACGGTTGGTTTTTCGGTTTTTCTGCCGCACGAGACGGCAATCAGAGCCACTGCGGCAGCAAGGATGATAAGTTTACGGTTCATGATGTTATATGTTATGTTTCAGACAGTAGTTTTCCGTTTTGCGGCGATGTAATATCTTCAGATTGCAGTTATCTCGGTGCGCAGAATGGCTATGTAATCACGTATCTGGTTCAGGGTCTCCACAGAGACTGTCATCTCGCTGCCCGAGGAAGTAATCACCTGCCTGACTGTATCAATCTTCACATCGCCCTCACGGTAGTAGATGTCGAAGGTATCAAACCACCGGTTCAGGTATTTCAGCTTCTTTGTATAAAAGACCACCATCGGATCGTCATAATAATTTTTCATGAAGCTCATTAAAGAGAGCAGCGAATATTTCTGTTCGGCAATTTTTTCAACAACTTGTGGATCAGGCTTTTCGGGGTCATACGCCAGCTGTGTTGCGATATACATCGACTCGATCCAACCGCCCATCATCATCAGGCCAAGGGTACCCTGGCTTCCTTCGGCACGGAGGTGGTCGTCTATTTTCTTAAATGCATCTGACATAAGCGAGGTGAGCGAATCGGCATCGTTCATCGTCTTGTCCACGTCTTTTACGGCCTCAGAGAGAAACGATACGGGCATATTGAGTCTTTCGCTCAGCGTTTTGATAGTGTTGAAATAGCTGACTGTCTGCTTGTTGATGCCGAACAGCTTCATATATCCCATGTCAACCCCGTAGACGCCCAGGTTGATTGCGGCCTTGTAGCTGCTCATGTAGAGGTTGCAGTTGTCGGAGGGCGATATGATTGTGTCATTGAATGAGAGACCGAGCCTGTCGAAAATGTTGCATACCTCCACCGGGGTAAGGAGTCCGTAGTATATCTCCCTCATCCTGGTTGTGTCTGATGGTGTGGCGGGGACATATGTTGAGAAGACCGGAGAGCTAATGCGGGGACCAGGTTCGGACTTTTTACACGAAGTAATAACGGAAGCAAAAACGAAGAGAAAAACAGTCACTGAAAGGGTGATTCTCATAAAGCCGCTAAATTTATCCACAAGGTATGAAAAAAGAGAATTATCCGGGGCTGCTGTTACATAATAATGCGATTGCCGAGGCCCGTTGAGATCTTTTTCTGCAGTGAGGTCATCACCTTGTAGCGTTCCTGAAGTGAGGCGATTTTCTCATCGTCGCCGGCAGCCTCGGTCATCGCCCTGCGCAGTTCCTTCTGCATTACCTTGATCTTATCGCCCTTGAACTTCAGCACCACATCGGGCACAATATCCTTAAGTTTCATCTGTTCGGTCTCGACATAAGAGCCCCTTGTGTTCCAGATTTTGCTCAGGGTGTACTGTTCTGTGAGCATATCCACGGCAATGGCGCTGATGGCGGGTTCGGGGTGGTGCACGAAGTGTCTGTCGCCGGGGAAGAGGCCCTGCGAGACGTTAAAAGTTATCTCCCTGAATATCACATCCAGTACGGGATCTTCAAACTCCAGCTCGTCTTCCGTCACCTGCGCAATTATATAGTCTGCCACGGTGGTGATTGTCTCGATGCCCGTTTCCCGGTCAGTAACCCTTGTCAGCACATCGGTGCCGTAGCGCAGCAACATCCTGATAAGTTCCCTTTCTGACCAGTACGATGTCTCCTCCTTCTTCTTCTGCGGGCGGGCAGTGGCCTGTGCCGGCACAAGGGTATCCTGCACAGGGTAGGCATTGCGGTCACGGAAGCTCTGCTGCTTTCGCAGCTTCATCACCTCGTCGAGCACTATCTCTTCGGGCATGCCAAGGAGCATGCTGCTCTCCTTGACATATATCGTACGGTTGATCTGGTCAGGGATGACGGCTATTGAGCGCACCACCTCGCGTACCAGGTTGGCACGGCGTACCGGGTCGCTCTTGGCCTCGTCGAGGAGAAGCTTCGTCTTGAATCTTATGAAGTCAGTCTCATTCTCGGCCAGGTATTTTTTGAACTCGGCATTAGATACTTTTTTGGAGTAAGAGTCGGGGTCCTCGGTTTCAGGGAGGAGCACTATGCGCACGTTCATGCCCTCTTCCAGCACCATGTCGGTACCGCGCACAGAGGCTTTGACGCCGGCCTGGTCGCCGTCGTAGAGCATTGTAATATTGGGGGTGAAGCGCTTGATGAGGCGTATCTGCTCCTGTGTCAGGGCGGTGCCCGACGAGGCAACGACGTTCTCCACACCGGCCTCGTGCATTGATAACACGTCAGTATAACCCTCCACGAGGTAGCAGCGGTCCTCTTTTGTTATTGCATGCCGTGCCTGGAAGATGCCGTAGACGATGCGGCTCTTGTGATATATCTCGGTCTCGGGGGTGTTGACATACTTGGCAGCCTTCGGATCGGTTTTGATTATACGCCCGCCGAAGCCCAGCACCTGTCCCGACAGCGAGTGAATGGGGAACATAATCCGGCCGGCGAAGCGGTCGAAGACATATTCTTCCTTGTCTATTGTCAGTCCGCTGGCTACCAGAAACTCCCTTTTGTACCCGGCCTCAAGGGCACGGCGTGTGAAGTCGTCGCGTTTTTCATTGCAGTAACCCACATCGAACTTATGGAGCACATCATCGCGGAAGCCACGCTCGCGGAAGTATGAGAGACCCAGTGCCAGCCCCTCATGACCGTGGAAGAGGTTCTCAGTGAACTGTTTGGAAGCATACTGTGTCACTACCAGGAGGCTCTCGCGCTCGTTCTGTTTCTGTATCTCCTCGGCGCTGGCCTCCTTCTCCTCTATCTCGATGTTGTATTTTTTAGCCAGCCAGCGGAGCGACTCAGGGTACGAGAGGTGCTCGTGTTCCATGATGAAGTTGACGGCGTTGCCGCCCTTGCCGCATCCGAAGCATTTGAAGATCCCCTTGGCGGGGGAGACTGTGAATGATGGGGTCTTCTCATTATGGAACGGACACAGTCCCAGGTAGTTGACGCCCCGCTTTTTAAGTGAGACGAACTCCTGCACCACCTCTGTGATCTGTGCAGCGTCAAAAATCCGTTCTATGGTTGAGTGGTCGATCATGGACCGTAAATTTAAGAAAAAGGGGGTGAGAAAAGTTTATAGGTTGATAAGTTGATAGGTTTATGGGTTTATAAGTTGAAAAGACCGGAGATTTGGAGTATTCAGCCTTGATCGAAACTTTAATTAATTGGCAAAAAATTACAAAACAAACTAAATCTGCACTTTTAATTATCATGATATTTATAAGTATAATCTTCGATTATCATGTTGCAGTGATGTTAAAATTTTCTTATCCGCATCCCATTATGATATTATCCAATAGTGTTTTTGAGAAATAAGTCCTAAATTCCAATAGTGTTTTAGTGAGAAATTTGTGCATTTCCAATATACTTTACTATTTTTGATAGATAATTCCGGGGATAATGGACAGAGATATTGAAAAGTATTTAACTACGTGGAAAAAAAGCCTTAAGCGAAAGCCTTTGATTGTAAGAGGAGCACGTCAGGTTGGGAAAACATACAGCATTGAGAAATTTGCTGGTGAAAATTACCAATACCTGCTTAAGGTGAACCTTGAGCAGGACAGGAATATTCATTCGGTATTTGAAAGTCTGCAACCGGAAACGATCATCAATGAACTGTCGGCATTGTATCAGGTTCCACTAATGGATGAGCTCTCTTTGTTATTTATAGATGAAATACAGGCATGCCCAAAAGCCATCGCAGCACTGCGCTATTTTTATGAACAAAAACCCGGCTTACATATAATCTGTGCCGGCTCACTACTCGACCACACACTTAATGAAATGCAATATTCGATGCCGGTTGGCAGGATTGACTTTGCATATATGTATCCATTGAATTTTACGGAATTTTTAAAGGCCATCGGAGAGAATGGACTGATAAGTTTTATCGACAATTATATACCAATAGAGCCTTTCAGTATAGCTGTTCATAAACGATTACTGGAGTTGCTGCGCTTATATTTTTTTATCGGGGGAATGCCTGAATCCGTTGATTATTATGTTAAAACAAAAGATCTGTCCGGCATTGAAAGGCTCCACTCTGGGTTAATTACTTCAATAGAATATGATTTTGCAAAATATGGAACCCGTAAACAACAGGATCATCTGAAGGATGTGTTGCATTACGTGGCAAATAATACAGGGAAAAAAGTAAAATATGTCAATGTAAACAGGAATGTTCATTCAGGTTTACTAAAGGATGCTTTTATAAAACTGGAAATGAGCCGGATAATTCATCTTGTAAGACATACAAGATCAGCAAAGGTGCCTCTTTCCCAAATGCGGGATAATGATGTTTTCAAACCTGTATTTTTTGATATCGGGATCTTAAACCAATTAGCTGGCATTAGACTTATGGATATCAATAACCTGATCACAGCTTCAGAAGGGGCTCTGGCCGAACAGTTTGTTTTTCAGGAATTAATCGCGTGTAGCGAACCATATATCGAACAAAAATTGCACTATTGGATACGGGAAGCGAAAAATTCAAATGCAGAAATTGATTGCCTGTACCAGATTGGCAATCAAGTTTACCCAATTGAGATAAAAGCGGGCAAACGAGGTACCCTGAAATCAATGCATGTCTTTCTGGCTGAAAAGAATAAGTTAACAGGCATCCGGTTCAATATCGACATCCCGACAGTTGGTAAAGGATTAACCGCGAGGGTAAATTTACCGGGAAAGGAAGATCTCACTTATGATCTTATATCGCTCCCTCTCTATCTGGCCGGTCGGCTGGGACGGATAATCAATATGTGACTTGTCTGAGGACTCCCAGTCATCATGGTGACCATATAATTTTCTTGCCGAAACCTAATCGGTTGTCTGTCAGCTTGATATGATTCAGGGTTATTGTCCAGAGGTGAATCTCAATCAGGGCGGCATAGGGAAAACGTCGCAGATAGCGGCTGCGGGCTTTTTCAAGATCAGCGCCTTCAGGTTCGCTGATTATGCCGGAGAACTGGATACCCCGGATGCGCCCGATGCGCTTCGTCTCAAGGGCTATTGTACCGGCGACATTGTTATTAGTCCGGAACTGGGAGCCATGCTTTGTAACCGGATCGGTGGTTATTACAAGTGTGTTGTTGTCTTCATCCCAGGCATAAAAACATGAGGCACACCACGGAACATTGTCGCTGACAGTGGCAATGCTCAGCAGGTGATGATGCCGCAGCAGTCGCTTAATACGCTTGTGAAGATCTACTCGTTCCAACGGTAAGTTTCGATATTAAATCCTGCCAGTGTCATGATACGGTCTGTCACAGTCATCACAAGCTGCTCTATTGTCTCCGGCCTGCTGTAGAATGATGGTGTGGCGGGACAGATAACAGCACCGGCTTCGGTGAGCAGCTTCATGTTATTGATATGTATAAGGCTGTATGGAGTCTCGCGGGGAACGAAAATAAGACGGCGCCGCTCCTTCAGCATTACGTCTGCAGCCCTGGTGATGAGATCATCGGATACACCGTGAGCTATCCTGCCGAGCATGCCCATCGAGGCAGGACAGATAATCATCGTATCGAATGATGATGAACCCGAGGCGAATGAGGCGTTGAAGTCGCTTTTGTCATATAACCTCTCAGTTCCAGATGGCACATATGTCATGCCGGTCTCGTAAAGCATTATTTCTTCGGCGTTGCCAGTAAAGACGACAGCAACCTCTGCCGGAGGTTCTTTCAGTTCCCGCAGTCGTTTCAGCAGGCTGACGGCATATATTGATCCGCTGGCACCGGTGACGGCAACAATTATTTTTCTACTGCTCATTTTCCATTCTTTGTCAATTAACTCTCCGACCCGTTCAGGACCGTCAGGACCTTCAGATCTCAGACCTTCAGACCTTCAGACCGTCAGACCTTCAGACCTCAGGACCTTTAGCCCTTTCCCAACTGTTGCCTGACTATCTTCGCAATATATTTCCCCAGTATGTCAAACTCAATGTTGACGACCGTGCCGGGTTTTATCTGGTGGAAGTTTGTCATCTTGTATGTAAACGGGATAATGGCCACCTCAAACGACTTATCCTTCGAGTTTACAACTGTAAGGCTTACGCCGTTGACACTTACGGATCCCTTCTCCACTGTCAGGTGTTCGGGACCTTTTGGTTCATACTCAAATGCGAAGTACCAGCTTCCGTCGGCTTCTTTCACCGAAGTGCAGACTGCGGTGAGATCGACGTGCCCCTGGACCATATGGCCGTCAAGACGCCCGTCGAGGCGGGTGCTGCGCTCCAGGTTGACCTTGTCACCCGGCTTCAGGAGGCCGAGGTTGGTTTTATTCAGAGTCTCGAGTATGGCAGTGACTGTATAAGTCTCGTCTTTGATGTCCACCACTGTCAGACATACGCCGCTGTGCGAAATGCTCTGGTCTATCTTAAGCTCACCGGTGAATGAGCACTGCATTGTAATATGGAGGTTCTCCTTCTCACGTTCGAGTTTCACAACAGGTGCCGCTTCCTCTACTATTCCTGAAAACATTGCTGTAAAGATTTTAGGTTTGTCAAAGATAGAAAAAATTGTCCTGTGGAGAGTTCCGCTTCGGGTCAGGGAACGGTTCAACCCCTATTTTTTCCTTTTCACCGGAGGTAAGACAGTGAGGAACACTTTTTGTTGCATACTTTTATACCGGTCAGAGACAAGTTTTATGAAATTCTTTACTAGCAGGCGTTTTTATGTTATCCTGATAATTTCATCAATTATCAGCCTCTTCCTTGTATTACCGATGCTATTGGGGCTGATGGGTTATGATATCTTCAACCGTAAGCCTGCTATGATGCCCCTGCCCCCGAAGTGGTTAACGATGATGGCTGTAGTAAAGCAGGGGCTCTTCTATTTTGTGATGGTATTTATTCTGATGACAATTAATACTATTGAACCCAGAAGGGTCTCCGGCCGGCATAAGGCATTTTTCGGGTTTTTAATAATAGTCATTTTCTTTTTTCTTTACGGGCTTGTGCGGCCGGAGCCCCCTGAACATCAGCAATTTAAAGGAAGGCCCGAAACAATTGAAGTGCCTTCCATGCAGGAGAGACCGGTTTTTCCGTCAAAACCTGAGAAGAATACCCGGGACCGGCTCATCTTTCAGGGGAGGATTTAATTACCGGGGCATGTCTGAGCTGCTTTTCATTTTTATAATTACGTTTCTTTCAGGCAAAGTGTTCGAACTTCTGAACCAGAAGCAGCAGATACAATTTGAGAATGAAAAGCTGCGATCTGAAAATCTTCAGAACCGCTATGATGCTTTGTTGAGCCAGATCAACCCTCATTTCTTCTTCAACACACTTAACTCGCTGGCGTCGCTTGTCAGGGAGGGCCGCAATGAGAACGCTCTCAGGTATATAGAGGAGATGTCGAACACATTTCGCTATACAATGCAGAGTTCAGGAAAGGAGCTCGTTACCGTGGATGAAGAGATGGCATCTGCTTCTGCATTCTGTTATCTTTTTCAGATCAGGTTTGAGGAGAAGTTGTATTTCGAAATAAATGTGGATGAAGAAGCGAAAAGTATGCTCATCCCGGTTCTTGCATTGCAGCCGCTGATTGAGAATGTTGTCAAGCACAATGTAATCACTTCAGACGAGCCATTAACAATAACCATTACTGGCAATGCAACCGGTATCACAGTCCTCAATCCTTTAAAACCGAGGAAGGATAAGATTGAGCAGGGCGGAATGGGGCTGAAGAATCTTAAGAACAGGTATAAGCTTCTGACAGGAATGGATATTATTATTGAAAATGACGGGGTCTTTTTTAGCGTAACCCTGCCGCTTGTAAACCCGGAAATGAGATGAGAGTTCTGATAATAGAGGACGAGACACCTGCAGTACGTAATCTCAGGTCATTGCTGCGAACTGTGGAGCCACTTGCTGAAATTGCGGGAATTACAGACAGTGTTGCCAGCAGTATTGGCTGGCTGAAGGAGAATGAAACCCCTGATCTCATTTTTATGGATATCCACCTGGCTGACGGCGATGCATTCCTGATTTTTGAACAGACCACTGTCAGCTCTCCGGTTATCTTCACCACGGCATATGACCGTTATGCCCTTGAAGCATTTCGTGTCAACAGCATCGATTATATTCTGAAACCGGTACAGGCAGATGATCTGAGGAGGGCTCTTGATAAGCTTAAAAGGCTCACTCATCTTGAACTTGAGACCTATCTTCACAGGACTCATCAGGGTATGGTTCAAAAAAACCAGTTAAAGAACTTCCTGATTCCCGTGAGGGACAAAATACTACCACTTTCGGTAGCAGATATTGCTTATTGTCATACTGCCGGAGAAAAAGTCTCTGCATATACTTTTGATGGCCGGGTTTATCCGCTTGACATGAGTCTTGATATTATTGGCACCAGGTTACCTGAGGAAGATTTTTTCAGGGCTAACAGGCAGTTTGTGGTTGCGCGCCGGGCCATAGCCGATATGGCTGTTTGGTATGGTAACCGGCTTTCGATAAACCTCACTGTTACTGTTCCCGAAAGGATCATTGTCAGCAAAACCAGGGTGTCTCTGCTGAAGAGGTGGCTCGCCGGAACATAACTTCATAACGTACTTTAACCCCAACACCAACCTGACCTGACCAACCGGTAAATTTCGCAAAAATCAAAGAGAAGCAGTTATGATAAAATGCATTGCGATAGATAGAGATGAGGTTGCGTTGTCTGATCTCAGATCACACATTGAAAAGATACCCTTCCTCACACTGGCAGGAACTTTTTCGAATCCGCTGGAAGCAAATGAATTGCTGGCACACCGGGGGGCCGACCTGATTTTTGCCAACCCGGAGATGGATCCGATAAATGGCATTGATTTTATAAGGTGCCTGAGGTACAATCCGCTTGTGGTATTCGTCACCAACATACCCGATTATGCTGTTGAGGCGTACAATGCAGGGGTCCTTGATTACATTGTCAAACCACTGACGCTTGAACGTATCATCAGGGTTGCCAACAGAGCTTATGAGATAATCGTGCCGTCAGAGGTCACACACACTCCTCCCGGCATGGGTGCAAACGGGAGTCAGTACCTGTTTGTGAAGGTTGACAACCGCATGCAGCGGTTTTGCACTGAGGATATCCTTTACATTGAAGGTTGCAATGACTATGTAAAAGTGTACAGCAGAGGTTCGAAGCCTGCTCTTGCATCAATGAACATGAAAAAGATTGAGCGCAAGCTGCCCCACGGTCAGTTCTGCCGCGTGCATCGCTCTTATATTGTATCGTTAAGCAGGATCGACTCCATTGAGCGGAAGCGAATAAAGATCGGTGAAAGGATAATCCCGGTGAGCGACTCTTATTATCCGTTTCTTCTGCAGGCCATTGATGCAGTGATTCCGGCATAAGGCGAAGCCCTAATCATACATTCTCTTCAGGAACATCCTTTCGGCCAGTGAAAAGCTCAGTGTCATCCTGAAATAATCTTCACGTATAAGTCCTTCCCTTGTTGTACCATTTTTCCCCCAGCTGAATGCCACATTCATTTGTGTCCCGCCCCTTAATGGCAGCAGTGCCCCGGCCGTAAGTTCCAGGTTTATCGGGTTAATATTCTTAAAAGTGAGCCAGGAGTTTGATATTGTAATGCCTGCCTGGTACTGTATCTGTTCAAAGTAGCTCGTTGCTGCAACGGTTCTTGGTGTGAATGCAGCTCCTGCATTAAACTTATGGGTATCGGTAAATGAAATCATAGCACTTTGATCGCGGGTCTGAGACCATCTTTGATGACGGTAGTCTGCGGATACCACAAGATGGTTTCCGATAAAGGATATCCCGGTTCCGTAGACATCCGGAATTGTTGTACGCGTTGAACTTATAATGTCATTAAACAATTCATTCTCTGATCCATCAACCACCCTGAGTGTATTATCAAAGTCAAGAACACCGCCATGCCCGTATATTATTCCTGCTGCAAAGACAAGGCCGGGTGCAAGCTTTTCAGTGTACTGCAGCCCGAGGTTAAACATCAATTTTGAAGCTGTGGAGTTCTCTTTAACAGTGATGCCGCTTTGCGCCGCGCTCCTGTCAATAGTGCCGGCCAGGAGCATCATATCAGCACCCAGTGAAAAGTGCGGCGTAAGTTTATAAGAATTCAGAAAGGAATACCTGGTCAGTCCCCCGTTGCCCTGAAATGCTGTGGTTGTTTTTACTTCTGATCCCTCAATATAATCCTCGGTCTCAATTTTATAACTTACTGTCGAATAGGGCTGAACTGAGACTGCGGCTGACCATCTGCGGGTAATATGCAGGCCGGCGGTTATTTTGGTAAAGTTGGCGCTGAAGGCTTTCTGGGTGATATTTCCGGATGTAAACCGTGAACCCCGGGATGACCCCGATATATCAAAAATAAATGTAGTCGTGTCGAGTGCTGCCAGAGAGGCCGGATTTAAAGTGTTCAGAAAATGTCCGCCACTGAGACTTATCCCTGTGCCTGCCATTCCTGAAGTCAGCCCGCTTTCTCCCAGCTGGATGTCACCGATACCGAAAACGGAATAAGGCGAGACAGTAAATTCCTGGGCAGAGGCGATGCCCATTGTCATTATGAGTAAAGAAGAGATTATCAGACGGTTATTTATCATCGTAGATCAGATAACTGATTAGTAGTTTAGTACTGTTGCGGGCATGGTTTTTATCCCCTGCGACGAGCGTACTGATCGTCGATGCCAGGTCAGTCTGAGGCACAACAAGAGTCAGGACTCTCCTGTTGATACCGAAGACACCAAGCTGTTCCTGCATGAATCCGGTGATGTCATATGAATAATAGGTGTCAATATCCAGGAGATTGTCAACCGAAAGATTTCCTGTTTGCAGCTCATCACCCGAGTAGGTTGTGATGGCACCTGTTGAGACATCATTTTCCGTGGAGACATATATCGAAAGTTCTGGCGGAAGAGGTACCGCTGCAGAATAGGAACCTTTAACCGGATATATTAAAAGTTTAGCACTTATTACAGTTCCATAGTCACCCAGCTCCAGCAGGTTGTTCATATATGGAAATTCAATCCTTACATATGATGCTGTCAGTGCCTGGACAAGCACTTCGTTATGTGATTCTGAGGATTGGACCTCTGTTGAATTCAGCCTGTCAAACGGGGTTCCGTTGCGGTCGGTAGTCACACCATAGAAACATCGCTCAGTATTTGCAGTGATCTTTATAAAACCTTCCTCACGGTCTGTGTCGGAATAGTGATAATGTATCCTGAGGAGAGTGCTTGTATCATTCAGATGTACCCCGAGAATTGCATTATTATCATCTCCAGCTGTTATTACAAAGCCTTTGAAATACTCCAGGAACCTTGCTTCAGTGCCAAGGACCTCCTCATCAGCATCAATAATTTTTTGAAGGAGGTCGGCACCAATGTTGTCTGGCAGACGAACTGAGACAGCTTCCGGCACATTTGGTTCAGGTCTCAGGCTGAAGGAAGTCAATGCGGTGTTAAGGTATGGCCGTGACCATGTGCTGTAGAAGTCTCCGTCATCAGGCAATTCAGTGACTTCTGTCTGTCTGTATATATTAAATGTATGGATTTTTGTTGTATCGCCCAGCCAGTTGCCATTAAGTGCAATCACCATTTCCAGTGAATCAAAGACCAATTCCGATACAGGCAATGATATTGTACCGGGAAGAGAATATGAAAGGTAAGCAGTACTGACTGTTTTTCCGATTGTCGTATCACTGTAACTACCGAACATTATTGTACTCAGACCGGAGGTGACAAGAGAGTCAACAGGCACAGTCGTCATTTTTACAGTACAGGTATCAATCATAACTGTCCGGATGTTACTGTTGAGATATTTTTTACCGAGAAAGAATCCATCACTGGTGCATGCCGGCAGGAGAACTGCAGTACCAAGTAAGAAAAGCAGCAGAGAGCGTCGCAGATCATTCATCTTTTAATATCCCGGATTAACCACATCTGTCAAAGGAAATATTACGGAGCCCTTCATGAAAATTTATTATACAGGATGTGTCCACAGGCACGTGAAACCACTGATAGGGCATGTGAATCTCAATCAGTGCCCCGTTTCTTATCTACCGCTATAAACATGCCTGTTACCGGCGGAGACAGGCAGTTGGTAGAAATTTTTTGGTGTTGAATGACCCGGCAGGTACTTTCACCACAGGTTAGAATTTAAAACTGCACAATAATGAGAAATTTCGGAAGGTTGATTAGTATCATTTTGATGATTTTTGCCCTTTTCCAGGCAGGGTGCACTGAAGAAGAGACTGTCTACGGAGATTGGGTTAAGAGGTCTGACTTTGACGGGGTGGCCCGTAGCGACGGATCGTCATTCAGCATAGGAGACAAAGGATATGTATTTGGAGGGTATGATGGCAAGAACAGGCTTTCGGATCTCTGGGAGTATAATGCGGAGCAGGATTTCTGGACTCAGAAAGCTACATTCCCGGGGACCAGCAGAAACACTGCCCTCGCCTTTTCACTTGACGGGAAGGGTTATATGGGAACAGGCTATGACGGGGATTCATATCTCAGGGATTTCTGGGAATATGATCCGGCAGCAAATCTCTGGACCCGCAAGGCTGACTTCGGCGGCAGTGCCCGGTATGGTGCTGTGGGCTTCGGTCTTGAAGGATACGGGTATGCAGGAACAGGGTATGACGGGAACTATCTTAAGGATATGTGGAGATATGATCCTGCCGGTGACACATGGACACAGATAGTGAGTATCGGGGGATCCAAACGAAACACCGCCACGGCGTTTGTAATGGGAGGTAAAGGATATGTTCTTTGCGGCATTAACAATGGGGCCTATGTCTCTGATTTCTGGCGCTTTGATCCGCTGACTGTTGCCTGGACCCAGATGAGATCCATATCAAATGCAACGGATGAAGACTTTGACGACGATTATAATATTGTCCGTGCCAGTGGTGTTGCACTTCTGATTGGCGACAGGGTTTATATTTCCTGCGGGGAAAACGGGTCACTGAAGGCAGACACCTGGGAATATTTCCCGGAAACAGATTTATGGGAGGTAACTTCGGACTTTGAAGGCACCACACGTACTGCTGCTGTGGCTATCACAACGGGCACCAGGGCATTTGTTGTAACAGGACGCAGCAGTACATACCGGTTTGATGATATGTGGGAATTTTTACCTGACGTAGAGTATGACACTGAATATTAAGAAAAGGGTTACTGTCGTTCTTATTGCCGTTGTGGCAGCAATTTGTACCGTTCTGTGCTTTACAGGCAGGGATAGGTCTGGACTTGAAGCTTTCCGGTCGGAGAATGGCTGGGGGTACTCCGTAAAAATCGGGGAGAAAGTAGTCATTTACCAGCCATACATCCCTGCCCTTGAAGGCAATAAACCATTCAGATCAAGAAGTGAGGCATTGAAGGCAGGAAGAATTGTGATCACAAAAATACAAGAGGGAACAGATTATGCCCTGACAATTGATGAGCTGACTAAGGCCGGGATAGGAATATAAGGCAACCAAGGCCTTGAATTGTTTCTGACCAGAGCACTTTCCTTTCAACTGTGTACTCCCGGCCTTATTCTTTCATCTTTCCCCCACGACTGCAAGACCGCAAGACCGCAGGACCGCACAGACATTTATCCTTAATTCCTGACAGAAGGAGGAAATTCTTACAATATTGGAATTCAATTCCATAATTGTATATTTGCAGTATGATAATTCGCCAGGCTGAAAGGGAACTTAAAACTCTTGCTGAACAGTTCAAAGCTGTGGCAGTGGTGGGGCCGCGCCAATCAGGAAAGACAACATTGGTGAAAAAGGTTTTTGTCGGTAAGCCATACGTCAATCTTGAGAATCCAGACATTCGTATGTTCGCCATTCAGGATCCAAGGGGCTTTCTGTCAAATTATCCGGATGGAGCTGTGCTGGATGAGATCCAGCGTGTTCCTGAGCTCTTCTCATACCTGCAGCAGGTTTTGGATGATCAACAGATTAACGGGTTGTTCATTCTGACAGGATCCAATAATTTCCTTCTTCAGGAAAGCATTTCCCAAAGTCTGGCGGGACGGGTCGGATATCTTTTTTTATTGCCTTTAACGATCAGCGAGATAGGTGACAGGGACAGAAATTCAAACGAAATCATATTCAAAGGCTGTTATCCGGCTTTATATAACAATATGACCGATGCTGCCCGATTTTACTCCAACTATATTAGAACTTACGTTGAACGTGATGTGCGTTTGATCAGAAATATAACTGACCTGTATACTTTTGAACGGTTCATCAGACTGTGTGCAGGAAGAGTCGGCCAGCTTCTGAATATGAGCAGCATGGCGGTGGAGGTTGGTGTTGATGTGAAGACAATAAGTTCCTGGATCGGAGTCCTTGAAGCGAGTTTTATAGTTTTCAGACTCCAGCCGTATCATATTAATTTCAACAAACGGGTAGTAAAGATGCCCAAGCTATATTTCTATGATACAGGACTCGCCTCCGCACTTCTTGGAATCGAAAAGTCAGATTATCTGACACTTCATTCGTCAAGGGGCAGCTTGTTTGAGAATCTGGTGATAGTTGATTTACTTAAAAGTAGATATAACAATGGTAAACCGAATAACCTCTTCTTCTGGCGTGACAGTACCGGCAATGAAATAGATATATTGATCGAGTCAGGAATATTGAGAATACCGGTGGAAATAAAATCAGGACAAACCCTCTCAGAAGAGTCGTTCAGAGGCTTGAAGTTCTGGAACAAGCTGACGAAGACAGAGGGAGGCTTTCTGATATACGGTGGGGCTGATATGCAGAAGAGAAGCAACGGAATAACTGTTGTCCCTTTTAATTCCCTGGATGTACTAAATAATTTTGATAAGGGGACTAATATCTGATGCTTCCGGTAACCCTCAGATTTTCTCCACCACAATCTTCACCATCCCCTCTTCCATATCTGTCTCACGGAAGTTGAGCAAAGCTATTGCGGCGGTGGAAGAAAGTGAAATGTCAAGTGCCAGCGTCTGCGAGGCTATGTAGGCCGAGTGCCTGGTAACCGCCGCAGATACTGACGGCAGATCTTCGATAACAACCTTTATCTTGTCTGTCACCTCGAATCCGCTGTCCTTGCGGATATTCTGTATGCGGTTCACAAACTCGCGGGCTATGCCTTCCTGCAGCAGCTCATCGGTGACTGTTATGTCAAGCGCCACTGTCAGCCGGCCCTCATTGGCAACAAGCCACCCGGGGATATCCTCGGAGATGACCTCGACCTCAGCGGAAGTCAGGACAAAAGTCTCGCCGCCGATCACAAGCTCATGGCTGCCGCTCTTTTCGAACTCAGCTATCTCAGCCTGCGAAAGTGCCATTATTGCCGTACCGGCATCCTTCATCGATTTTCCGAAGCGCGGCCCCAGCAGTTTGAAATTCGGTTTGACCCTTTTTACAAGGATGTCAGATGTGTCATCCACATATTCGACCTCCTTCACGTTCACCTCGGCAAGTATAAGTGATTTTACAGCCTCGAAGCTCTTTTTGAAATGGCGGTCGGATGCCGGCACCATTATCCTCGCCAGCGGCTGCCGCACCCTGATATTCACCTTCCGGCGCAGGGCAAGTATCATCGACGACATCTTCTGGGCTATCTCCATACGCTCTTCCAGACCCTTGTCTATAAGCTTCGGGTCAAAATCGGGGAAGGAGGCAAGATGCACGGAACCCTCAGTGTGAATGTGGCTTACGCTGTTCAGGTCGCTGAAGATGCGGTCCATAAAGAACGGGGCTATCGGTGCGGCAAGTATTGCAACAGTCTCGAGGCAGGTGTAAAGCGTCTGGTATGCCGACAGCTTGTCGTCATCCATTCCGCCGCCCCAGTAGCGTTTACGGTTCAGGCGCACATACCAGTTGGAGAGGTTTTCTGTAACAAAATCAGATATGGCCCTCCCAGCCGGGGTGAGGTCATAATCGTCATACCGCTCCGTCACCTCCTTCACCAGTGTGTTGAGCAGTGAGATTATCCATCTGTCAATCTCTGGCCTCTTCTCCACGGGCACCTGCGGCTCTTTGCCGGTGAAGCAGTCGACATTGGCGTAAAGCGAAAAGAACGAATATGTATTGTATAATGTGCCGAAGAACTTGCGTTTCACCTCGTCGACGCCGGAGA
Organism: uncultured Bacteroidales bacterium; assembly: GCA_963736735.1. Taxonomy (GTDB): domain Bacteria; phylum Bacteroidota; class Bacteroidia; order Bacteroidales; family VadinHA17; genus SR-FBR-E99. The sequence continues at coordinate 204,707 of CAVTPX010000002.1, forward strand.
AGTCAAAGCGGAGGTTGTCCCACGGCTGTGCGTTTGTGAGCATATACCAGCGCAGGGCGTCAGAGCCGTGCTCATCGAGTGCTGAAAACGGATCCACGGCATTGCCAAGGCGTTTCGACATTTTGTTGCCGTTCTTGTCGAGCACCAGTCCGTTGGAGATAATATTTTTAAAGGCCACCGAGTCAGAGATCATCGTGGCGATGGCGTGCAGTGTGAAGAACCATCCGCGTGTCTGGTCGACACCTTCTGCAATGAAATCGGAGGGGAATTTCTCCGAAAAATTCTCTTTATTCTCGAATGGATAGTGTGCCTGTGCATAGGGCATTGCTCCCGAGTCGAACCAGACATCGATGAGGTCTGTCTCGCGCTTCATCGGCCTGCCGGCGGGGCTTACGAGTATTATCTCATCAACAAACGGGCGGTGCAGATCGAAGAGAGAATAGTTTTCGAGGCTGTTGTCGCCCTCGGAGAACTTCTCAAGCGGGTTATGCGACATATATCCGGCATCGACGCTGCGTGAAATCTCGAGCTTCAGCTCAGCCACGGAGCCAATGCATATCTCCTCCTGACGGTCTTCGGTCATCCAGATTGGCAGCGGGGTACCCCAGTAGCGCGACCGCGAGAGATTCCAGTCGACGAGGTTCTCCAGCCACTTGCCGAAGCGTCCTGTGCCGGTGCTCACCGGTTGCCATTTTATTGTGTTGTTCAGCTCTATCATGCGGTCGCGCAGCGCCGTTGTGCGGATGAACCACGAGTCGAGCGGATAATAAAGCACAGGTTTGTCGGTGCGCCAGCAGTGCGGGTAGGAGTGAACCATCTTCTCGATGCGGAAGGCCTTTCCCTCCTGCTTGAGCATCACGGCGATGTCAATATCGAGGGTGACATCTGATTCCCTCAGGCTCTCGTCATACTCGTTCTTCACAAAACGACCGGCAAAAGGGGTGTAAGTCTTTGTGTTTACATGTGTTGCCACGAAGGCCTGGTCGAGATCAGTCAGCGGCACCATCCGGCCGCGACGATCCACCAATGGTCCCTGGAAGCCGTCAGACATCGTCACAAGCAGCGGCGGGATGCCGTTCTCGCGTCCTGCACGGTAGTCGTCGGCACCGAATGTGGGAGCTATGTGAACTATGCCCGTTCCCTCGGAGGTGGTTACAAAATCACCTGTGATGACACGGAAGGCTCCGTCGCCGGGATTAACCCAGTCGATAAGCTGATTATATTCGATGCCTTTCAGCTGTGCACCGGTAAAAGTGGCGGTCACCGAATATTCAAGCTTTTTGTCAGGGGCGAAGATGACCGGCAGCAGGTCTTCGGCAAGTACTACTGTGATTTTTTCCGATGTATATGGATTGACAGTTTTTACCCTGACATATTTTATGTCGGCGCCCACAGCCAGCGCGGTGTTCGAGGGCAGTGTCCAGGGCGTGGTGGTCCATGCCATTATCTTCACTTCGGGGGTGTCTGCACCGTCGAAGAGGAAGGCGGAGCGTGCATCGCGTTTCACTGAAAAAAGGGCGGTGCATGTGGTGTCCTTTACATCGCGGTAGCAACCCGGCATGTTCAGCTCGTGTGAGCTCAGTCCCGTGCCGGCGGCAGGAGAGAATGGCTGTATTGTGTAACCCTCGTAGAGGAGACCCTTTTTGTAGAGTTCCTTCAGCAGCCACCAGAGAGTCTCAATATACCTGTTGTCATAAGTGACATAGGGGTCATCCATATCGACCCAGTAGCCCATGTGGCGGGTGAGATCCTCCCACATGTCTGTATATTTCATCACATCCTTGCGGCAGGCAGCATTGTAATCCTCGACGGATATTTTAGTCCCGATGTCTTCCTTTGTGATTCCCAGCGATTTCTCGACGCCGAGTTCCACGGGCAGACCGTGGGTATCCCATCCGGCCTTGCGTTTGACCTCGTAGCCCTGCAGTGTTTTGTAGCGGCAGACGGCGTCTTTGATGGCGCGGGCCATGACGTGGTGTATGCCGGGCATGCCGTTGGCTGACGGCGGGCCCTCGTAAAATATGAATTCTCCCTTGCCGTCGCGGCTGCGGAGACTCTTGCGGAAGGTGTCGTGGTCATCCCACATCTTCAGCACTTCGGTATTCACTTTTGCCAGATCGAGTCCCTTGTACTCGGGAAATCTTTTGGACATGATTGCTGCCTCTTTTAAAATAAGGTGCAAAGATAGGAAAAATTGTCTTTTGGTCCTGCGGTCCTGCGGTCCTGCAGTCCTCCGCCCTGAAGTTGTCATTGAAAGGGACTGACGGACCGGAAATAATCAGACCTTTGACTTTATGACTTTCGACTTTACGAATGCAACATTTTTTTCAAACCTTTGACTCTATGACTATCAACTTTACAACATTCAACATTTGACATTTTATATTACCTTTGCCCGATAATAATTAATACAGGCAGCCATGGCAGAAAAGACGAGATATTCTGATGAGGAGCTGGAGGAATTCAGGCAGATCATTTTAGGCAAACTTGACAAGGCCAGGAAAGACTATGACGTGCTTAAGGCAAGTATAACCCACGAGGATAACAACGATACCATGGATACCTCTCCCACCTTCAAGGTGCTGGAGGAAGGCGCAACCACACTCTCCAAGGAGGAGGCCGGCAGGCTGGCACAGCGGCAGCTGAAATTCATTCAGCATCTGCAGGCGGCGCTGGTGCGTATTGAGAACAAGACCTACGGCATTTGCCGTGAGACAGGTCAGCTTATCGGCAAAGACCGTCTCCGCGCCGTACCCCATGCCACACTGAGTATGGAGGCGAAGCTGAAACAGAAATAAGTTGATAGGTTTATTCGTTTATGGGTTTTCAGTTTCGGACAAGTCTAACGGCGCACTTCTCAAGACCTATAAACCGCATAGACCGCAGCGCAACTAATTGGACCTTACGCGTTGAAAAACAATATTCCAGAGCCCTTTAAAGAAGTACCGGATGTCAGTCAGTGTATGACTGCGGTCCCAGGCGTCGAGGTATTTCAGCTCCGACTGCTGTATCCTGTCAAGGTCTGACGGCATGTCAGCATAGAACGGAGGAAGCAGTCCGGGCTTGTAGTTAATGCGCCGCTGCTTCATATCCTCACTGTATAGATTAAAGTAATGCGGCGAGAGCGGACGGACACCCACGAGCTTCATATCACCGGCAAAAAGGTTTACTATCATCGGCAGCTCATCGAGCCATATGCGCCGGCATACCCTTCCCCAGTTGGTTACCCGGAAATCCTGTTTCATCTTGCCCCCGTCCTGCAGGTCATGAAGGTCATAGACATAGTCCTGGATGAACTCAGAATATGGGTGCATAGTGCGGAGCTTGAATACGGTGAATGTCCTGCCTTCATAGCCTATGCGCGGCAGGCCTATTATCATCCCGTATCCGCTGCCGTTGACCGGCAGGGGCTCTGACCTGCGTTCAGCCTTAATGAGGAGCATGTTTCCCTCGAATTTCTCCTGGCGTATCGCGAATCCGGCACGGCAGAGACGCCCCAGCGCTTCGGCACGCGAGAGGGGCGGATTGGCACCACGGGTGAAGTACTGCCAGAGTCCGCGGGTGATACGAAGCCTCGGTATAACCCTTTTCAGCAGAAAATCGACCGGCAATACCGGGTAATAGAGTACCGGTGTCAATCTTTTTCTGAGGCGCCTTGAGCGCTGCTGCATCGTCTCGACGCAGCAGATATAAATACCGTCACCTGTCAGTCTCACGTTCACCTCGTCGAGGAATGCATCCAGCCCCCTGATTGCATTCATCGGCCTGAGGTTGATTATGCACGAGTAATCTCCTGCCGCAAGGTTCTGAATGTTGAAAACTGCCGCGGTAGATACAACTGAAAGACGCGAGCTCTGGGCAGGGCTCACCATTGCTGCCAGTGCTGAGGCACGCTCTTCAGAGACGCCCTGGGCAAGCTTCGCAACCAGGTAAGGGTCAGGGTCATAGCCATTGCCATTCAGTGGGTGTGTCCGCGCCACCATCTCCCTTTCTGAAGGCAATACCTGATCTGACACCTGGATGGCTGCCTTGCCGAATGATATCCAGAGGGTGCCGGCAACCAGCTCAAGAAAGGTTGCGGTAAGTGCGGTGCCGAAGACGACAGTACGTGAAAAACCGAGATCACGGAAGGCAAACATGAGCATCGCCGCGATGCTGGTAGCGACTATATTGGATGTTATGACATGGTAAAGCAGTGTCTTCAGGTTGACTATCTGTCCGCTGCCGATCTTCCCGCTCAGGAGAGAAACGATAACCCAGAAAAGTGCAAGCACAAGAAAGAAGGGGGCATGCGACGGAACATAAGTTTTCATCCCGGCCGGCTTGAGCCATGTCATCACGATGAATGACAGAGCCAGGATAAGTATGTCTGCCGAGACGGTGTAAACCCTAAAACGCCTTTTGTTCATTTCCCCGCATTATCGTTGCAAGATAGAAAAAATTTGTGCTAACCCTTATCTTTGTACAAATGCAGTGCCGATGAGATCATATACTCTTTTGTCTTCCACAGTGGCATTTCTTCTGATGCTTCTCACGCTTCCTTCTCCCGCACAGTCGGTTCCGGAGCCTGTTGCCAACTCACCGGTTTACGAATTTCTGGGTGAACTGGCCACTGACGGGATCATTGATCTTAACAGCGCCGTAAAGCCTTACAGCAGGAAGACAATTCTGACGCTGCTTGAACAGGCCGCGGAATCTGATGGTGAGCTGACCGCCAGGCAGCGGAAGGAACTTGCCTTCTACCTGGCTGATTTTGGAGCCGGAGTAATGAACGGCAAAATGAAACTAAAATTTAATCCTGCCACCGCACAGTATCGCGATTCGTCATTCAGCATTACAGTATCACCTTTGCTGGGTTTGACTGTCGGCAACGACGGCTCAATTGCCTGGAAGAACGGTGCGAAGGTTTACGGAAATTATGACGGGTGGGGGTTCTTCGCAGCGCTGCAGGACAACCATCAGGATCCGCTCATGGGCAGACCGGAATACCTTACCCGTGAGCGCGGAGGGCATATAAAGAGCGGTACCGATTTTTCAGAGATGACTGCAGGCATAAGCTATGCATGGAAGTGGGGAAACATTTCGTTTGTAAAAGACTCGCCGGTGTGGGGAAGCGGATATGCAGGGTCAAATATACTGTCGGGACGTGCCCCCTCCTTCATTCAGGTACGGCTGCATGTCAAACCCGTAGAGTGGCTCGAGATGACCTGGCTCCACGGATGGCTCAACTCGATGGTTGTCGATTCAGTCCGTTCATTCTGGGTCAGCAATGCATATGGCACCGATTACCGCGAGGTTTACAGGCGGAAATACATAGCCGCCAACCTTGTCACGGTTACCCCTGTCGACCGTCTGCATGTCTCGGCCGGTAACAGTGTGGTTTACGCCGATGCCAGGCTGATGCCCAACTACCTCATGCCGTTCTATTTTTACAAGTCGGTGGACCATGCGGTGAACTCCGGCATTGATAACAGCAACGCGCAGATGTTCCTCGATATAAGCTCATACAACATCAGGAACCTGCATCTTTACGGTACTCTTTTCATTGATGAGCTCTCGACAAGCCGTTTCAGTAACTCCGAATATAACTTCTTCTCATGGAAGGGAGGTTTCAGGGCGGGGAACTTTAGGTTTCTTCCCAATCTGTGGGTAACAGGTGAGGCTACTTTCACCTATCCGCTCACCTTTCAGCATTATGTGCCTGTACTCACCTTCGAGAACCAGGGGTACAACCTGGGGCACTACCTGCGAGACAATACCCGCAGCTTTTGGTTTGCGATGGACTATAAACCGCTCAGGGCCATGAACATAAGGTTGTGGCATGAAAGGGCAGAGAGGGGAGCTGATTTTCAGAGCATTGGTGGTCCGCGTACAGGGCTGCCCTACCTGAATCCGGTTGTGTGGAAAAGTGTAACTACCGGATTTGAGGTCTATTATATTATCACAGGAGGTGTCTCGGTGAATGCCTCGGTAACGAAGAGCACGGTGGAGGGTGAAGAGGGGTGGATAGCTCCGCACCTGTTCGGGAGTCACACAACTTTCTCGGGTGGGGTTGTATGGGGGTTCTGACTGGAATTTTCATGCAGTCAAGGCTCTGCCTCCACGCAGTCTGGCTCCTACGCTAAAATGACCCACCGGGTCATTTTTTAACGCTTGGCCCCCCGGGTTGGGGTGTTTCCTAAATCCACTGCCCATCATAATGTCATCCCTTCGGCTCAATTAAATATGTTTGACCTTCAGACCTTCTGACCTTCGGACCTCTACTTCAGACCTCAGACCTTTAGACATTTTTACTACTTTTGTACTTGCAATATGAGAACCTTATGGAACAATTGACTCCCGCACCTGAACAGGCGGAGATACCGGTCAGGAAGAAACCTGAGAGTCACTGGTATGCCGTCTATACACACTCCCGCGCAGAGAAACGCGTGAGCGAGCGCCTCACTGAGGAGGGCATTGAAAACTTCCTGCCAATGCAGAAGACGCTGCGCCAGTGGTCCGACCGGAAGAAACTGGTTGAAAAACCAATCATCAGCTCCTATGTATTCGTCAGGGTGGTCCCCAAAGAGTTCCTGACAGTGAGAAAGACCGACGGCGTGGTGAAGATAATCACCCTCGACAGCAAGCCTGTTGTCATCCCCGATGACCAGATGAAGAACCTGCATATACTGTGCAGCAGTGACGTGAACGTCCTGGTAAGCGACAAGGTATACCTGACAGGAGACCTGGTGGCAGGTAATCTACGGCTCCCTCACCGGCCTGCGCGGCGAACTGATACGCGTGGGAAGAAAACACAAGGTCATAATCCGTATCCTGGAGCTGGGAATGAACCTCACAGTTCATATTCAGACTGTCGCAATACGTAAACTCGAAAAAAATTAGGATATTTCTGAGGCGGTGAGGCTGAGGCTGAGGTAAAGGTGAGGTTAAGGCTGAGGCCGGGCCACGAAAATAAAAGAGAGTTATAATATGAAGAAACTCTATCCTTTTTTTGCCCTTATCCTCATCCTGGGCTCATGTTCAACACTAAGAAAGAGCTCTCCTCATCGAGAATCTTTATGAAACAGGTGGTGAGAACTATTTCCCTATGGATGTGCCTGACTATCCGGTTCAGTCGCGTGATATTCTCTATGTGACTGTAAAGGCACAGACCCCTGAAGGAGCCCTGACAGAGATGCTCAATGACCGCACCGTGAGCTCAGGGTCCATGATGCAGGGCGAGGTGTCACAGTATATAAGCGGATACAGCATTGATCCGGCAGGGAATGGGTGACCTTACCACTTTCTCGGCAAGGTGAAGGTGGCGGGCCTCACAATCTACGCAATACGTGATCTCTTCCAGGGAAAGGTTGACTCGCTATTCCGTCATGCATATGTCGATGTACGCCTTCTCAGCTTTAAATATACTGTTATCGGCGAAGTGAGGACACCGGGAAGTTTCGTAAACTACAATGACCAGCTTACAGTGCTTGAGGCCATCGGTCGCGCCGGGGGCATAGCCGAGACAGGCACCAAGGAAAAGATACTCGTAATCAGACCCATAGGCGATAAGACATTTACTTATAACATCGACCTGCAGGACAAGGCCCTGCTGTTGTCACCGGCCTACTTCCTCTCACCAAATGATGTTGTGATAGTGCAGCCGAACCCCAAGAAGGTATTCAATGTGAACCTTCCTACATTCGCCTTTATAATTTCCACTGTCACCGGCACCATAAGCACAACTCTGC
>CAVTPX010000003.1:0-375155 GCA_963736735.1 uncultured Bacteroidales bacterium
CGCCACGTATTGCTCTTTCACGGTGGAGGGAAGTGTGCGTCGCGTGTTGGTGATGCTCCTGGACGGAAGTTCCTCGATGCAGATCAAGGATCCCCGCCTGGATCCCAACGACCTGAAGCGTTCCGCCATCGCCTTGGGCCAGATCGATCCGGCAAAGGGCCTCACTCAAGGTCTCGACGCGAACAAGGCGCGCAGCGCGGATCAGGTCGAGCGCGTGCAATTGGTGAAGTCCGCTCTGGAGAACAGCCAACTCGATCTCCTGCCGCGGCTCGACAAGGAGTTCGATCTCGCTGCCTTCAGCTTCGGACAGGGGCTCGCCGAGTTGTCCGCGCGCAAAACCGATGCCGTTGCGACCAATGCGTCGGTGAAGAAGGCGGAGAAGAAAGTTTCGGTCGAGCAGTTTGACTGGGTGGACCGGCTCAAGGCCAAAGCCCGCTCACCGCGATGGGCGACGCCATGCGCGAGGTGCTGAACCGCAAGCGCGGCCAGCCGCTCGCCGGCGTGCGTGCTGATGACCGACGGCGCCAACAACAGCGGGAGCCCACCGCGCGAGGCCGCCCTGCTCGCACGGCAGGAAGGCGTGCCGCTCTACATCTACGGCGTGGGCATCACCTCGCCGCGCGACATCATCGTGGCCAACCTCTTCGCGCCGGATGTCACCTTCGTGAAGGACGAGGTGCCGGTCACCGTGCGGGTGCGCTCCCAGGGCATGAACGGAGAGACGCGCCCAGCTGGTTCTGCACTGGGCAACGACGATGGTGGCCGAGCAGGACGTCACCTTCGGCGCGGATGGCGAGCAGGTGGTGACGCTGAAGTTCACGCCGCAAACCCAGGGCGAGTTCGAACTGACCGCGACCATCGACCCGCGCGCCGACGAGGCGGTCAAGGACAACAACCGCGCGCGCCAGCGGCTCAAGGTCATCGACAGCCAAGATCAAGGTGCTGCTGGTGGAGCAGTCGCCGCGCTGGGAGTTCCGCTATCTGCAGGCCATGCTGCATGCGCGACCGCCGCATCGATCTCAAGTGCTTCCTCGTCGAGGGCGACCCGGCCATCGCCCGCGGCACCAACATCGCCCTACCTGCGCGCAGTTTCCCGCCGCGCAAGGAGGATCTGTTCAAATACGACCTGGTCATCTTCGGCGATGTGGACCCGCGCCGTCTACCGGCGCAGAACCATGGAGAACCTGAACGAACTGGTCAGCAAGTTTGGCGGCGCGCTCGTCGTGGTCGCCGGCAAGCAAGTTCATGCCCGCAGGCCTACCGGCGCACCGCCCTGGAGCAGCATGCTGCCGGTGGAACTCGAAGTCCGACGCTGGTCGAGCCGCGGCGAGCCGCTGAGCGAGAAACCGATCCGGCTCGAACTGACCGCCAACGGGCGCGCCAGCCCGATGCTGCGGCTGTCGCGACCAGGAGGAGGAGAGCGCCGCCCTCTGGAAGCAACTGCCGCCGGTCTATTGGGTGGCCCAGGTGGCCCGGCCCAAGCCCGCCGCGGAGGTGCTGCTGGTGGATCCCGATCCCGCCCGGGAATCGCGCTTCGGCAAAATGCCCGTGGTGGCCTTCCAGCACTACGGCCTCGGCCAGGTCATGTATGTGGGCACGGACAACACCTGGCGCTGGCGCAAGAACGTCGGCGACCTCTATTACACCGACGCTCTGGGGCCAGATCGTGCAGCGCCTGACGCATCCAGCGGTTGCTGGGCGGCAGCAAGCGCACCCAACTCACCACCGACCGGCAGAACTACATGACCGGCGAGCGCGTCAGCGTCTATGCCCGGCTCTACACCCCGGGCTACGAACCGCTCAAGGACCCGACGGTAAAGGCGTTTACGGCCTCGCGAATGGCAGCGGGCCGCGCCCGGAGGTCACGCTGCGCCCCATGCCGGAGCAGCCGGGCCTGTATCGTGGCGGAATTCGTCGCCCCTCGCCGGGGCCTATCAGTTCTTCGTCGGAGACGACCAGGACACGCCGCTCGACTTCAATGTGACCGAACCGAAGTTCGAACTGGGCGAGACCGCCATGAACGAGGCCCTGCTGCGCGATCTGGCCGCGACCACCGGCGGCGCGTTCTTCCGCGAGGAGGATCTGCACAAGCTCCCGGACACCATCAGCGCCAAGAACCGAGCGGGTGCGGTCGCCGATGGAGGTGGAACTGTGGTCCTCCCCGCTGTACTTCCTGCTCCTGCTGCGGTGTGGTCACGGCGGAATGGATTTTGCGCAAGATGTCGCATTTGAAGTAAGGGACCGCTTTGAAAGTGGCAGCGCAATCGGTAGGGTCCGACAGACTGGATGAAGAAGCAGAGATGCAATCAGGTGTCAGAAGATGGCTCGGAGATGATTCTCCGGGAAGGCGCCGCCGTGGCGCCTCCGCTGCAGCCTGTCGCTGGCATCCGCTATGGCGAGGTTTCGTGGGAAAGGATGATTCGAGCTGTGGAAAAGGTGCGTGAACGATTGCGCCGGGCCGCGGCGGCGTTGGATGCCGCGGGAGTTCCTTACGCCGTCGCCGGAGGAAACGCCGTCGCCGCGTGGGTTTCCCGCGTCGATGAGGCGGCCGTGCGGAACACCCAGGATGTGGACATTCTTCTGCGCCGAGCTGATCTGCCGGGCGCCATTCAGGCGATGACGCGGGCCGGTTTCGTTCATCGCCACTCTGCGGGTTTGGAGATGTTCCTCGATGGACCGGAAGCGAAGGCGCGTGATGCCGTTCACATCGTGTTCGCCTCGAGAAAGTCCGTCCGGATTATTCAATTCCGGCACCGGACGTTGCGGAATCAGAACCAGGCGGGACATTTCGCCTGCTCTCACTGGAGTCGCTGGTGCGCATGAAGCTCACTTCCTTTCGAGACAAGGATCGCACGCATTTGCGCGATTTGATCGAGGTGGGGTTGGTGGACGATTCGTGGACCCATCGCCTTCCACATGAACTGGCAGACAGGCTTCGCCAGATATTGGAGAATCCCGAGGGATGAAGACGTGAACGCCAGCATTTCGGATGAGCCCGTCCAGCAGTTGACGCCAGCGCCTAGTTCTGTGCTGCGCGCCAAGCTGGCTGCGCTCCGCCGCAAGCATCTTGGCGTGGCACTCTTGACCGGCGTGGCGATGGTGGTGGTGGTCGCCATCGAGATGCTCGCGCTGGCGATGTTCGTCGATTGGTGGCTTGACCTGCCTTGGGGCGTGCGCCTCGTGCTGTTGGTCGCGCAGTTCGTGGTGCTGGGCTACATGGCTGTGCGGATGATTCTCGCTCCCTGGTGCATCAGCCCGACGAGGATGACCTGGCGTTGATGGTCGAGAAAGCGATGCCGGAATTTCGCAGCCGCCTGATCGCCGCGCAGCAACTGGCGCGTCCGGGAGCAGTGCCGCCCGGCGCATCGGCATCACTGGCTGCGGCCCTGGTGGATGACACGGAGCGATTTGCCGCGCCGCTGGACTTCACGCGCATCGTGCCGACGGACAAGCTGAAGAAATTCGGCCTGCTGGCGCTCATCGTTCCCACCATCGCCGTGCTCGGATTTGTCGCCGGACGGAATGTCTGCGGCGATCTCCTGAAGCGCGCGTTTCTCTCGAATGTCCCGGTGCCGCGCAAGACGCGCGTCCTGGTTCAGGAAGGCGACCGGCGCATCGGCATCGGCGACAACGTGCGGCTGGAAGCGTTGGTTCAGGGCGTCGTTCCTTCCAGTGGCAAGGTGGTGCTTAAATTCCAGAACCGTCGCCCGCAGGAGTTCAACCTCGAACAGAATCGCGACAATCGCTTCCAGTTCGGCCGCACCATCGACAACGTGCAGGAGAGCTTCACTTACCAGGTTCGCGTCGGCGATGGTCTCAGCCCGACCTTTTCCGTCACTGCGATCCGCGTCCAACCGTGGCCACCATCGAATGCGAAGCGCATCCGCCGGCCTACTCGAAGCTGCCCGTCGCGAAGCGATCCCTTGGTGACCTGACGCTGCTGGCGGGCAGCACGCTCAAGCTGAAAGCCACGGGAACAAAGGACATCACCAACTCGGTGCTGCATCTCGCGGGCGTCGAGCAGGATGTGCCGATGACATCAATTCGAAGAATCCGCGCGAGTTGGCCGGTGAATTCAAAGGCGCCAGCGAAAGGTCTGAACGGCTTCTCAATTCTGATGACCGATACGGACGGCATGGAATCGCGCGACTCAGCGGTGTATCGCGTGGACGTGCTGCCCGACAAGGTGCCGTCGGTGCGCATTCTTTACCCGGATCGGAAGGAGGAGTTAATCACGCGGCAGGCGACGATGCTGATTTCGTTCGAGGCGGCGGACGATTTCGAGATCAGCAAGGTGCGGCTCAAGTTCAAGACGGACGCGCTCGACGAGGGCGCGGCGGCGAACCATCGAGCTGGATCCGGGTACGATCACCGCAGCGCTTGCGCCGGCGATGAGTGGAAGATTGGCGACCTGCGATCCATTGCTGCCGGAGGGCGCGGTGATCGAATACTGGATTGAGGCGCAGGACAACAACGACGCCACCGGCCCGGGAGTCGGCGCGACGATCATCAGCTCGCCAAGGTCGTCAGCGAAGCCGAGAAGCGCGCGGATCTGTCGAATCGAGCCGGAGACTTCCTCGGCAGCATCAGCGACGTCGCCACTGATCAGGAGAAGCTGAATCGCAATCTCGGCACGATCATCCGCGAGAAGGCTGGCCTCCGTTAAGCCAGGCTCTGGCGCGGAATTGATTGAGGTCGGGTCGCAGCCGGGTTCTCCGCAAAGGACGCAAGGCGCCGAGGATCGATCCGGATAGCTACGCCGTCCGTTTCATGAAGAAGCGGACGCGCATCTTCGAGATTGAGCATCGAAAGATCGTAGCCGCCGTCGGGCGCGCGATCGTGGGCCGCCTTCAGTTGCTGGGCGATGCGCTGGATCGTTTGCGTGGCGTAGTATTTGACTGCGCCGGCGCTGGATCTGCGCGCGAGACCACCACGGTCAGCAGGCAGTACTCGTCCACATTGAGGATGAGCAGGCTGTTGACTTCGCCCTGCTGATAGACGCTGTTGAAGTTGGTCTCGCTGACGAGGCGAGGCCATGCCCTGGTGGCGGCGAAGGAGCCGGCGGCCAGGGCGGCCAGGGTGGTGGTGTCGAATGGCTGCGTCGGCCGCACTGGGTGATGAGGAAGCCGCCTTGTCAATCACCAGCGCCATGGAGGCTTCGCTCTTGGCGAGCAGCTCGTCGAGCGCGCCGTCCAGCACGCGCACGTCTTCCTCGATGAGTTGGGGAAGCGTGGCCATATCAGGCGCGCTTGCGCTGGCTCTTCGTTGATGAACTTGTGCAGCAGCATGCGGGTGATCATGTTCAGGGTCTCGAACACGCCCTCGCACTTGGTGGCGCACGGCGGTGAAGGACGGGCACCTGCACGCTCGCGGTTGTTGAGCAGGAACTCCATGTATTCCACCGGGGCGACGTTGGGCAGGTCGCGCTTGTTGTACTGGAGCACGTAGGGGATGTCGGCCAGGTTCAGGTTGAGCGTGCGCAGGTTCTCCTCCAGGTTCTGGAAGCTCTTCACGTTCTCCTCCATCTTGTCGTACTGCGAGTCGGCCACGAAGACGATGCCGTCCACGCCGCGCAGCACGAGCTGGCGGGTGGTGTTGTAGATGACCTGGCCGGGCACGGTGTAGAGCTGGAACTTGGTCTTGAAGCCCTTGATGGCCATGGCCTCGATGGGCAGGAAATCGAAGAACAGGGTGCGGTCGGAGCTGGTGGCCAGCGAGACCAGCTTGCCCTTGCTGTCCTGCGGCGGCCTGCACGTGGTCGTGGACCTGCACGAGGTTGGTCGTCTTGCCGCACAGGGCGGGTCCGTAATAGACGATCTTGACCTGCAGTTCCTTGGTTGCCTGGTTGATGATGGCCATGTATCGGGGTGGGGCTTGGGGTTATTGGCTGCGCCGGCCGAGTTCGCCGGCGACGAGTTGCATAACATAATAAAGCCCTTTATATTCACAGATAAGGTCTATAAATCCGGTCGGATCGCCGCACATAAGCTTGCTGTAGGGATTGAAAAGCAGCGGTGTCCTGCAAAATCCGGTTGATTTGACTGGCATCCATCGCTTGCATGGATAAATAAAACGGCATTTCTTTTAAACATTTGTTTTCCTCTAGATTCATCAAGCAAAAATCAGAATCCGCATCAGAAAGCGCCGTTGCAACAACGGCTTGCAAAAGCGTAGCCATCATTTCCGGCTGCTCCAGTTTTAAACCATAACGCTGACAGGCTTTATCCCGTTGCGCGGATATATCCTTACCCTTTGCCAGATCGATAAACGCATTATTTTCTAATAATTCATGCACCGGGTGATTTACCGGTATGCGCGCCTCTGGGCAACTGACAGCAGGCATGTTGAATATATGGTTTTTCCGCGTTTAGCCGCTCTGGCAGAGGTATTGTGGTGCGATCCGGCTGACCTTGATTATGAGAATTTTAAGTTGCGCATGAATGAGCAATATGCCAGGTATGATGCAATGGGGATTAACTACAGAGTTCCGTATCCGGAAGGATTCAAGCCTGATAATATTTTCCCGGAGAAAAGTGTCACTGTAACTCTTGATAACGGGATCAGTAGTTCTGCCATATTTTATACAATTGACGGAAGTATGCCTGATGAAAAATCTCCAAGATATATAGCTCCCTTTACTGTTGATCTGGAGCAGGAGCGTCAGCTGAAAACTGTTACGGTTATGCCGTCAGGTAAAAGAAGTGAGGTGATGACAGGCATACTCCGTCAGGCTGATTTCAAAGACCCGGTCGTTTCTGACGAGCCGGCGAAGGGTCTTATTTATCGACTTTTCATCGGTGAATTTTCAACAGCCCTTAGTTTGCCTGATATAGCCGATACTTCCGGTGTTTTGGATATCTTCCGTATTCCTGCCGGAGCTCCTTTGACACTTTTCGGACTGGAATTATCAGGGTTGATAAATATTCAGACTGACGGTATTTATACTTTTTTCTGTACGAACGATGACGGGCTGATATTATACATTGATGATGAAATGATTGTTAACGGAGATCTTTATCATCACGGTGTGGTGAATGAAGGTTCTGCAGCCCTTAAGGCAGGGATGCATGAAATAAAAGCTACCTTCTTCCAGCAGTTGTACAGACAGGGTCTTAATGTGAGTTATGAGGGTCCGGGGGTAGAAAGAAAGACTATCCCGGAAGGAGTGTTATTTCACCTTCCGTAAAACCGGGCTATTGCTCTCTTCGTTTGAATTCACTTTGGATCCTTTCGGCCGAGCGGCGGTTTTCCATTATTTCGTAGACCACTGAAAGATTATGATCAGCCTTTCTGGCTATTTTAATATCCGGTGAAGAGGTCAGCTGTCTCAGCGGTTCTACAGCCTCAACGTATTTGCCTGAAGCAATAAGATTGTTTGTTGCCTCAAATACCTTTCCGGAATAAAGCTCAAGACTTACATTTTCTGTAAAGGGATAAAACCTCCCGGCATAATCCCGTCCTGCACCCTCAGAGAGCCCGGCCACGTCATTGGCAGCCTTGCCAAGTGACGGAGTGAAAGTCAATAGTCCGAGGAAAAAGGCGGGGCGCGATTTATAGAACTTCGACCTTTTTGCAATACTCCTGTCAATGTCTGTTCCGTCGGCAGAATACAGGGTGACATAATTGGCCGAATTTAAATAGTATTCACTTGTAGTCGAATTATCATCGTCCGTGATCAGGTCCTCATCCAGCCATATTTGTATTGAGTCGAGGGCAATCAGAAGATTGGCATTGTAACGGCTGCATACAGCGACTATTGTGTCCCTGAATGATGAATCCTGCATCAGAGGTGATACGTCTTCCGCCTTGAAAGGGTGTCAGCCACTGTGAACCGAACCGTTGGATCGGTGGCGAATCCTGCCTTCAACCCTCCCATGAAACCCCTGACACTTTTCATGTAGGTTATTTCCTGATTGTCCTTTATATAATCGGGGACAGTATAGTCGAAGAAATTCACGAAGACAATTCTGTTTGTGTCTGCCGGTAGCAAAATCTCGGGAGGATATGTTTTCTGTGTCTGGATGACCGTGCTGCAGGACACAACCACGATCAGCACTAATGACGCAATCAGGACAGGGATACGGTTTTTCATACCTATGAAGTTTTAAGTTACTTCTATGAGCCGAACGCTAAACAAAGTTACACCCTGAAAGTTAGTTATGCCAATAAAAGCAATTTATTCTGACAATTTCATAAATTAGTGACCCCTCAGACACCCCTGTGCGGGTTTATAAAGTTGGTCTGAGGTCAAAAGGAAAGAATGAGAATCGTTAATCTGATATTGATACTACCCTGTTTCCTTGTTGTTCAGGGCATACAGGCACAGATCCCCGGATGCACTGATCCCCTGGCCTCGAACTACAACTCTTCAGCAACTGTGAATGACGGTTCCTGTATTTACGCTTCCGCAACTGCCGGATCTGTTTCAGAGATACTTCTGCCCGAAATCCTTCCCGAAACATCTGGTCTGATTCACTGGAACAGGGGAATCTGGACACATAACGACAGTGATGACAGCAATGTCTATTCTCTTGACACTATCAGCGGGGCGGTTCTTCAGTCCTTTGCGTTGCCCGGTATCTTTAACACCGATTGGGAGGAGATATCAGAGGACAGGGATTTTATTTACATCGGGGATTTCGGAAATAATTTTTCCGGGAACCGCTCTGATCTTAAAATACTTAAAGTGTCAAAGGCGTCAGTCCTTGCCGGTAGCCCGGAAGTGGAAACAATCAGCTTTTCCTATTCAGGCCGGGGCACCTCTGATCTTGCTGAACCCAATAGTACCGATTTTGACTGCGAGGCCATGGTTGTTTCGAAGGATAGTATCTACCTGTTTACAAAACAATGGGTCAGCAGCGGCACAGCACTTTATTCGCTTCCCAAAACACGGGGGCACTCATGTGGCAAAACTGAAATCCGTTTATAATGTCAGGGGACTCATAACCGGGGCTGTCTATCTTGAACCGGAAAGGCTCATCGCCCTGTGCGGATATAATAAGATTCTTGAGCCTTTTATCTTCCTTTTATACGATTTTCAGGGCACTGATTTTTTCGGAGGCAACAAAAGAAAGATCTCAGTTGAACTTCCCTATCACCAGGTTGAAGCCATCACTACGGCTGACGGATTGAAATATTTCATTACAAACGAAAACTTCACACAACCGGATTTTGTGACAGTTCCGCAAGCTCTCAATATTTTGGACCTGCAACAGTTTCTGGGACCATATTTATCTGCTCCCCCCTCACAGGCCCGCCGACAAGTATGTGCTTTCTTTCGTCCGGGGAAGCGAAAATAAAACCTCCGGATCCGTGACTCTTTAATCCCGACCAGACCTCACAACAACCCGATACAAATAACCTGACCTTAAAAAAGAAATTATGATCAAAAGAGCTTTCCTGATAATGATCACGGCCATACTGGTGGTCACTCTTACAAAATGTGTCACAACAAGACCTGCGGTAACGGGTGATCCCTCCGGCAGGACACCTTCAGCGGAACGGGAATTCCGCGCTGCATGGGTAGCAACTGTCGCCAACATCAACTGGCCCAGTAAACCGGGAATACCGGTAGCTGATCAGAAGAGAGAGGCTGTCGAACTCCTCGATCTCCTTTACAAGAACCATTTCAATGCAGTTGTATTTCAGGTCAGGCCGCATGCTGACGCCATGTACAAGAGTGAACTGGAACCATGGTCGTATTATCTTACCGGGGAACAGGGCAAGGCGCCCGACCCGTATTATGATCCGCTTGAGTTCTGGATAGAAGAGGCCCACAAGCGCGGCATCGAACTGCATGCATGGTTGAACCCATACCGTGCTCATCATCCCGCAGGAGGTGAAGTCACAGATGCTTCCATTGTGAAGAAGCACCCGGAACTGGTCATTAAACTTGAGCAGGGTTACTGGTGGATGGACCCGGCGAAACAGGGCACCCAGGATCATTCTTATAATGTTGTCATGGATCTTGTCCGGAGATATGACCTCGACGGGATTCATTTTGACGATTATTTTTATCCATATCCTGATTACAATAATTTTAAAGACTTCCCTGATGATGAGAGCTGGCAGTCATACCTGGCAGGCGGAGGCAAACTGTCGCGCGGCGACTGGCGGCGGGAAGCTGTGAACACCTTTATCGAGAGGCTTTATAAGGGAATCAAGGCTGAGAAGCCGTATGTAAAGTTCGGCCTGAGTCCGTTCGGGATCTGGCAACCATTCAATCCCCTGGCAATAGGCGGGGGTTTCAACCAGCATGAAAAGCTATATGCAGACGCAAAACTGTGGCTCAACAAAGGGTGGATAGATTACTATTCGCCCCAGCTCTACTGGCCTGTCAACCAGATTGCACAGAGCTATCCCGTGCTGCTGGGATGGTGGAAAGACGAGAACCTGAAAGGAAGACACCTGTGGCCGGGTATCAGTATAGGGCTGCAGCCTGTGAGCAGGGCCATCGATGAAACAATCAACCAGATAATGGTTTCAAGGGGAATGCTGGCCATCGAGTCCCGGGGTCATTCACTGGAGCATCGCGCCACTTGTAAATTCACCTCAGCTTACACAGGCTATCCTGGAGGGGCCGTACAAGAGAGAGGCACTCGTACCGTCGTCGCCGTGGCTGGGAAAGAAGTCTCCTGCGCCGCCCCGGGTTACTTTTTCGCAGGAAAAAGATCAGATGAGGATAAACTGGAGTCATCAAACCCCTGTCGAAATAGCTCGCTGGGTTGTTTATTATAAACAGGGACCGCAATGGAATTATGACATCCGCGGTAACAGCACAACAGAACTGAGTCTCCCGTTATTTGTGGAGAACAGGTCTCTTTTGCAGAGGGCAGATCCGTTGACTCTGAAACGGATAGAAGATGTTCTGGTGCCCCTTGACAGTATTGCCGTATCTGCAGTAGACAGGTATGGGAATGAAAGCCCCGTCGTTAAAATGGCAGTGGGGCAGCTCTCCTGGGCCGATGCTCCGGCACTTACTGATGTTCTTGCCAGGTACGCGGTGAAGGAGAAGGTGTCTGTCTTAAAACCAGCGCTTGTCAGACCCGGAATTGATGTTCTGGTATCAGATCAGCTTGACCTGATAAAAGGCAAACGGGTAGGTCTTATAACCAACCCTTCAGCTGTCGGCGCTGACCTGAGAAGCACCGTTGACATTCTGGCCGGCACTCCGGGTGTTAATCTTGTTGCACTCTTTGGCGCCGAGCATGGAGTCCGTGGTGCTTTACAAGGCAGGATCTCCGGTGAGGGTGAACCTGACCCGGTGACAGGAATCCCGGTATACAGTCTTTACAGTGACTCCTGGGCTCCTAAACAGGAGTGGCTCGACAGCCTCGACGTGATGCTGTTCGATATACAGGGTGTAGGTTCAGCATGGTATACATTCAAGTTCTCCATGTCGTGGGCTATGGAGGCTTGCGCCAAAGCCGGAATACCCTTCATTGTACTCGACAGGCCTAACCCGCTGGGAGGCCGCGTTGTTGAGGGACCGATGCAGGACACAATAAGTATATACCGGCACAGGCTGCCGCTGCGCCACGGCATGACCTACGGCGAGCTGGCAACAATGTGGAATGAGACTGAAGGCTATGGAGCTGACCTGACTGTCATAAAGATGAAGGGATGGCGGCGCAACATGCTGTGGGATGAAACAGGACTGATGTGGGTGATGCCCTCGCCAAACATTGACAACTGGGAGACAGCTGTGGTCTATCCCGGACAGTGTCTGTTCGAGAGAACGAATATGTCGGAAGGAAGGGGCACAACAAAACCCTTCCTGATTACCGGAGCACCCTGGATCAACGCCGAAAAAGCAGCTGATGACCTTAACTCAAGGGGGATTCGCGGAGCATGGTTCAGGCCGGTATATTTTATTCCCCGTTCTTCCGCGACAGGCAATAACCGAAGCGGTAAGCCATGGAACGAGATGTGCGGAGGTGTTGAGATAATGCTTACTGATCCCTCTGCATTCCGCTCGGTGGAAGCATCACTCCATATAATTGACGCATACAGGAAGACGAGCCCTGACTCCCTGGCATGGTCGCCCCCCTTGCTGATCCGGAAGCTCAATGAACCGGGCATCACAGTGGAGGATGTGGTGAAAGCCTGCCAGGATGATGTGAGCGAATTCATGAAACTCCGTGAAAAATACCTTCTGTACAAATGAAAATAACGATATCATCGGTTGTGGTGGCGACGGCATTGCTGGCTGCCTGCAATACAATTGGGAAGGTGCAGCAAACCCCGGTGGCTGACACCCCTGTCGCTGCCATTGAGAACACAATTGCAAAGCCTCAGGTTGTAGAACTTGACCTGACCCGACTGTTTACCTCGGACTTCTCCGGTCGCAAGGTGGTTGTTAATGGGGCTCTTGATCTTACGACCGACTCTGAAGGCAGGATAACTTTTGACATGCCTGAAACAGATACAATTTTAATATCTTCAGTTCCATGCCCTGACAAGTCTTCAGAATGTGAAGTGACCATTCCCGTTTCAGGGTGGTTCGTTCCTTACAGGTATACAGTCAATCCTGATGGCAGTGTAGAGCGTAAATCGCCGTGGGTAGAGTTTCGCAGGACACCGGAGGCAATAACCTCGCTGCCTCAGTTCGACTTCCTGTGCAGGAGTGAATACCCTGCTACTGTGAGCATAAACGGGATAGAACTGAAACAGTATAAGACGGGAATATTCTTCACGACGGTTAAATTCAATGAAGGAGTCAACCGCGTCAGAGCCACTGTCGTTACACCTGATTCACTGACCGCCACCCATGAGATGGAGTTTATTTATGAAAAACGCGACTTATCCCGAAAGGTGTTGCCGTTGTGGATTGACGGGAGAACAGTTGAGCCTTCTGCAGATGTTGAGCTATTGCAGGAAGATAAGGTCGTCATTAGTTTCCGCGGTTCAAAAGGCCAGGAGGCACTTATTGCACTGCTGCCCGGCAAGCTGAATTTGAAATGCACGCGGGCGGATTATTCTGATTACAGCATCTACAGGGCTGAATTACCACTCAGTAAACTGCAGCCGGGGAAAGCATATAAAGTCATTCTGAAACTACAGGCAGCTCCTGAAATGAATTATAAAAGCATTCAGGAGTTTACCCTGAAGAACACAATCAGGGTTGCGGAACCCGGGGATTTCCCTCACCTGAAGGTAAAATCGGAGAATTCGAGGCTTGTTTATAATCTGGGGGCTCCGCGGCTTGGCGGCCCGATAAGATCAGAACTGGGCCCCGGAGTTATTCTGAAGGCCAACGGAAAGATTGGCCGCAACTACAGGGTCAGGTTGAGCGGAACGGAAAACGGATTCATAGGCCAGGACGATGTGGAGGTAATGCCGGCGGAGACAGTCTCCCCGTCATTTTATATTACAAGCATGTCATGCGGCCCCGGCACGGGAGCCGATATTGTATCTATTCCGTACTCCGAACCAGTTCCGTATGAGGTCATCCCTGAACCGGATCAGAACAGGATTGTAATCACAATGTTCGGAGTGGAGACAGCCAATACATGGGTAAGTCACAGGGCAGGATGTAAAATCATCGACAAACTGACATGGGAGCAGACGACGCCGGAAACCTATAAAATCTATGTGAACCTGAAGAGTAAGGATATCTGGGGCTATGATCTCCGCCGCGACGGAAGCAGGCTGGTTCTGAGGGTAAAGTACCCGCCCGTTTATGACCTTGCCAGTGAGAAACCCCTTACAGGGTTGAAGATTGCTGTAGAGGCCGGACATGGAGGATCAGGCACTGGGGCAATAGGCCTGTCAGGACTGGTGGAGAAGGATATAAACCTTGATCTGTCATTCATGCTGGGTGACCTGTTGAAATCGATGGGAGCGGAGGTAGTTCAGGTTCGTGAAAAAGACATGGACATGTCACTGATCGAGAAACGGGACAAAGCCGTAAATTCAGGTGCCAATATGCTCATCAGTATTCATGCCAACGCGGGTGGCACAGGGTACCTCTCTGTCGGAGGCACCAGCACCTACTGGCATAATCCGTTCTGGGCACCGCTGGCAGAGGCAATTTATGGCCGTCTCCTGGAGACCGGGCTGGGTGAATTCGGGGTGGTGGGTTCTTTCAATTATACAGTTACAAGATTGTCTCAGATGCCGTCAGTGCTTGTAGAGCAGGCCTTCATGACCCATGCCGGGGATGAAGAGAAGCTGGCAGACCCGGCATTTCGCCTGATCATGGCACAGAAGATCTGTGATGGGATTATGGACTATCTTCGGTTAGTCAAGAAATAGCTGTATCAAAGGCATCCGGATGCGGGTTTTCCGGAAAAAGGATCGGGGTGTTCTGTCTTTCCAGACTGAACACCCCGTCCATTTACAAGACTTTATTTCTGTTAAAGCTAGGGCAGTATCTCAGCCTTGATGTCATCAAGGAATATACGGTTTTTACCCGCTCCAACACCAACCAGGTAGTAATCATAGCCAAGGAACTTAATCTGTGTCTCAGAAGTCGCCCCGGTAATTGTAAAGGTACGGGTTGCCTCAGGAGCGTTCCACATGCCAATACAGTAATCCAGAACATTTTCTACCGGGTAAACAGGCCAGTTATCAATGATGAACTGACTCTGACTTACGGTTCCCGGGCCTATGACGCTTATATTAAGGATGTTGTCATCCATTGTACCGCCCGCGGTCATATAGGGGATCGCCTTGAAAGTAACTGTAAGGTTTTGAGTTCCTGAAATCCCTGACAGCTTTGGTGATATGAGGTCACCACCGTAACCTGTCTTCCCGAGCTTAACAAATCCCTGGCGCGCATAAAGAAGAGGAGTATTGCCACTAAGAGGAGTTGTGTTGACCGTGCTTGTCCAACCCTTATCCTTCTGCTCCTGTGTCCACACATCAAAGCGCGTTTCACCGGTGGTGGTATAGAAGACTGCATTACCGTAAGCAAGCCAGTTGAAGTTTTCCTCGAGGATGACAGAACCCGGCGATTGGTAAATTGTCACAGTTGCCGTAACGGCCGGGAAGTCGACTGCAGTAAGTGTCATCGTAGTTGAGCGAAGAAGATTGTTATTGATTGCAGCTGTAAGGTTAACAATGTTTATGCCCGCTGAATGTTCCGGCAACCAACTTTCGTCAGCCAATGAATATGACCATGCGACATTCGATATCACGCCAATTGAAAAATCCCCGCCTGTTGCCGGCACGGTGATGGATTCCGGCACTGTGATATAAGGCACATTGGCTTCCTGATCCACCCTGAAAAGCACGGGCTGTTCGGTTCCGTCGACAACGAAAGCGTAGTTCAGTGTACGGGTAACGAACAGGGAGTTTTCTCCAACAATAACTTTAAAAATACCGTCATCAACGCCTTTGTCCGGGAAAATCTTTATCCAGTCACCTTCACCCTTTGCCACTATCTGCCATGAACGGTTTGACCGCACAACAAAGCTCTGTGTCTTTCCGGCATTGTTTACAGCCAGTCCTGTGGGGTCGCCCTCAATTGAGAAGTAAGGATCCACCGGATCTTCGGCTTTATTACATGAGCTGAAGAGAGTTCCAATGACCAGCAGTGCCGAAATGAATATCAATCCTGCACTCTTAAAACTTATAAAACTGTTAGTTTTCATGTCTTTCAATTTTTATTCTTTATTTACCTCCGGCTATTGCCTGCTTACTCCACCATACTGGTGTCTTCATATCATTCTCGCCACCCATATCATCCAATGCCGCCTCTGCATTTGCAGAGTTGGTTGACATTGTAGAATTGGGATATCCGAATCTTGTGGGAAGGATATTATCATTGTAGATTGTTCCTTCGCCTATCGTAAGCAGGGGATACCCTGTCCTTCTGTATTCATGGTATGCTTCCATGCCCACCCAGAAGAGAGACAGATACTTCTGGTTCCCCAGGAATTCATTTTTATCAGTTGCCAGATCCCATGAGCCCAGCGGAGATGCCAGGTAAGTTGTGATTGCTGCTGAAGAAATTGAAACCGCAGGTTCTGAATAAGCACCCAACACAGACCATTTCTCCATTGAAGCAGTGACACCGGCTTCATAGTAAGTTTTGGCTGCAGCCGGTCCGCCAGCGATAAGGCCTTTCAGTGCTGCTTCGGCATAGATGAACTGAACTTCAGCATAATCCATGAAGGTAGCAGGTGCATCCTTTCTGCAGAACACCTTGTAATTCAGCCATGATGTGCCCCTGTCAACCACGCTTCTTTCCTGATCAGTGCACCCGGACTTTGTCCCTATCCAGATATTGTCGGGATTGACAGCCACGACATTGTTCTTCTTACCTATAATTGGCAGGCGCGGATCAACGTAAATCTGATTTCCGCTAATATCGGTTTGCACTGTCATGCCAATGAGCTGCCTTGTCAGTTTCCTGCCGCTTGAAGTGAATTCGCTCTCGGTGGTAAGGCCGAAATTGCTTAAGTAAGGGTCATTGCCTGAAAATTCCACCGTTGCATTATCCAGATTGGATGTAAACACAGGGTATTTTGTGGGGTTGCTCATGATTTCCGTCATTTTCGCTCCTACTGCCATTTCAGTGCGACCGCTTACTCTGCATAAAAGTCTAAGATACAAAGCGTTGTTGAATTTTCTCCATGAAGCCATATCGCCACCGTACATGCCGTCCATGCTTGGTATCAGGAAAACGGGATTGGTTGCATATATATCATTTGCCTTTTCAAGTTCCAGAAACAGGAATTCATAAATCTCTTTCTGGGAGTTGAATTCAGGAGTGAGAGTTCCGCCGGGTTTTCGTCCTGAAAAGGCTTCCTCATATGGTACGCTTCCAAACATATCGGTCATATTCGAAAAGTACAGCACTTTGAAAGTTAATGCAATAGCTTCAAGGGATTTATCACCCTGTTCCTGTGCCAGCTCATACATATGATCGATATTTTTCCCATATGTTGCATAATGGCTCCAGAAACCGGACCAGTCGCGTGATTCCTCCAGGAAATAAAGATGTTCCCTGCGTGTGACGCCACCGGTGTGAGCAGTGAACTGTATAAGTTCATTATTGTAGTACCATGTGCGGTTAAGCCAGTTATTGGCTGAGTTGTACAGGATAGGCTCGAACAGGCCTGATGCCTGGATCATTCCAACCAGTGTCCGGTTCGGATTTGTATTTATTTCCTCGAAGTTTTTCGTGCAGGAATTAAACAGTCCGAGAGCAAGCGCACATATTATGATGTAATTTATTTTTTTCATCGCTTATCTGTTTTAAAATTAGAACGACAGTCTCAGGTTGATGCCTTTTGTGCGGGTCATCGGATACGCTCCGGCTTCAATGCCGTTGTACACATTTGTCCCTGTCATCATACCGCCTTCAGGATCGAACTGAGGCCACTTGTCCCACGAGAAAATATTGGTTGCAAAGAATGCAATGCTTGCACCCTGGAGGAAGCCTGTCTTTCTGCAAAGTGTCTCAGGAAGGTCGTACTCGAGCCTGGCTTCCTTGAATTTCAGGAAGGACGTGCTGAAAGTATGCGCCTCGCCGTTGTAGCGGTCAAGTGTAAGAGCCTGGTAGTAAGTGTAAATACTGCTTGTGACTGTATTGTTCGGCTGACATACAAGAGTGCCGTCTTCATTGGCGGAAATTTGGTTGACACCTGCTGCAACAATACCATCATAACGTCCCTCAAGGGAGTTTGTCAGCTTACCCTGGTATGACAGAATGCCGTTTGTGACTGAGAATCTGTTACCTCCCCACTGGTACGAGAAGAGTGCATTCAGTGAGAAGCCCTTATATCTGAGGGTAGTTCCGAAACCTCCTTTCCAGTCCGGGTTCACTTTACCGAGGAAATTGTCAGCGGTGGAAACAATTGACGGCAATCCTGTTGTTGCGTTCAGGAGTACCTGTCCCGAACAGTCGACCTGGTTACCCTCAGTGTCAAGGTAATAGGAGCCTTCCGGTGCTTTCTTCATAGCGAAGCCGTACAGCTGGTGCATTTCCTGTCCGATGTAAGAGTAGACATGCAGCCTGCCTCCGATTGTTGTACCCATATCCGTTTCAAGGGGTTTTGCCGGATCCCAGTCGTCCTGAAGACTGACAAGCGTATTTATATTTCTTGCCCAGTTAAAGTTTAAATCCCATGAAAAGTTTCTGGCTTTAACAGGAGTGGCAAATAGTGATACCTCAATACCTTTATTATTTATCTCGCCGGCATTGATCTTCATTGATGATGCACCAACTATGGGGTCAATATCAACCGACACAATCTGGTTTGTTGTCGAAGAGTTGTAAAGTGCAAAGTCAAAGCCAAGGCGGTTCTTCAGGAATTTGGCGTCGAGTCCAAGTTCCCAACTTTCAACGTTTTCAGGTTTGATCATCGGATCAGGTATTGTTGAAGGAAGAGTATACCCGCCACTGATCGCAGCGGCTGAGTAATACTGGTCAAGTGAATAGGGTCCTGTATCGTTACCAACATTTGCCCAGGAGAGACGAAGCTTGGCGAATGTTATTGCCGGGACACTGTTCTGGAAATTAAGCAGTTTATCAAGCAATACGCTTCCTGCCACCGATGGGTAGAAATATGACCAGTTGCCCGGTGCTAATGTACTTGACCAGTCATTACGTCCTGTTACATCAAGATAGAATGTATTATCCCATCCCAGTGACACAAATCCGTACAGACTGTTGATCACTTTCGTGCTCCTGTAACTGTCCGGAATCGGATTGATTCCGGTAGGGACGTTTGTCGTATGGTATACACCGGCAATATCCAGTTCATTGAGCTGAACTGTATTCCTGAAATACTGGGTGACCATATTGTTTCCTCCAAAGGCAACCGTCGAAGTCAGCTTTTCATTCAGGAAGTCCTTCTCATATCTGAGGAGGAAATCAGTATTAAACTCATAGTTGGAAAGCGACTGCTCCCTGTAAAATCCGTTCTCCCATCCGAAAGTCATCTTGGGTTTTCGCTGTGTCCTGAACTCGACACCCATATCCATGCCGGATTTGATGTCAAAGGTGAGGCCTTTTGCCAGGTCAACAGTAAAACCTGCCGTTCCGAATACCCTGTCCTTATTGGTTGTGTTGAGCTCCTCATAAAGGACCCTGTAGGGGTTGTAGGATCCTGTCCCGGCAAATACAAGGCTGTTCCCGTTTTCAGAGATCGTGGCATTCCTGTTGAGGGCATTGAATCTCCCTTCAAAATATTCGGTCCGCCAGTCGTTCATGGAGTTTGAATTATAACCCCACATCAGGTCATACATTACGGTAGTCTGGTGATAACCTGCCATCGGCATATTGTCGCTGTCAGTACGGTAATAGTTGACTTTCGTATTGAATTTGACATACTTGTTGACCGGAGACTCAAAGGAGATTGCAAAGGATTGTTTTTTGAAACCGGTATTAGGCAGTATCCACTCATTTCTTGTATCATTTACTGAAAAGCGGACATTTTGTCCCTCGCCGTTACTCCCGCTTATTGAAATTGAATTGTTGTATGTTACGCCGTTCTGGAATATCCCTGTGAACCAGTCATCCTTGTATATGAACGGGGTTTTTGATATCAGTCCGGTTTCCCAGTCTTTGCCTTCGTACTGGTAGCGAAGCTTGTCAGACGAAAATTCTTCGCCCCAGGCATAACGGGAAAGGTTTCTCGGTGGAAAATCTGTGGTTCCGACCAGATCAGGATTCAGGGTCCAGAAGTTGTACTCTTCGATCCCCATATCGCTTCCTGAGCCGAATTGAGTCTGAAAATCAGGCCAGTATCCCGGGGTCTCGACAGCAACTGAAGAGTTGACTGTAACGCCAATACCTTTGTTACGGCGGCCGGATTTTGTAGTAATCACAACAGCTCCGTTTGCAGCCCTGGATCCATAAAGCGCTGTTGCGGCGGGTCCTTTGAGAATCGAAACCGATTCTATGTCTTCTGGGTTAATGTCACTTGCCCCGTTACCGTAGTCAACCGGAAAATCAGAACCTGAATTTGTGTAGCTGCTACTTGATGATGTAGCGGTTGTGCCTGACCTGATAGGAACACCGTCGACAATGAAAAGAGCTTCGTTGCTGCCGTAGTTCAGTGACTGGTCACCGCGGAGAGTCACGCGCATTGAGCTGATGGGTCCGGTATTGGCACCTGCGAATGTAAGCCCTGCCACTTTCCCGGACATACCGTTAAGCCAGTTGGTGGATACAGTCTGCGTAATATCTTCATTACCCACTTTGGTTACTGCATACCCCAGTGACTTCTCTTCACGGGTCAGTCCCAGCGCGGTAACGACCACACTGGCAACCTCTATTGCCTCTTCCCGGAGGACTACCCTGATAAGGGCCTGATCACCTACAGGGATCTCCTCCTTTACGTATCCCAAGAACTGGATTTCCAGGACGGGATTCTGTCCGTTGACGCTGATAATAAAGGAACCATCGTTTTTTGTGCTGGTGCCATTGGTGGTCCCTTTTTGAATAACAGTAGCTCCGAATACAGGAGTCGCTCCGTCGGGTTCAAATACGGTCCCTCTGACCTCCCTGCCCTGTCCGGTCATTGGTATGGCAACCAACAACAGCAGCAACGTGGCCAAAAAATTCCTAAAACCTGTTTTGCATTTCATAGATCTGGTGAGTTAGGTTATTGATATTAAAATTAATTCATTGTATAGGTGAGATCTTTAGGTCTTGTCATTGTCTCGGTATATATATTCCCGAAACGGTCAGTGACTCTTATTTCAAGAGTGGAGGTGGCTGAGGCTGCTGTAACTCTGAACATATGAGCCGTGTTTCCCGTAACGAAGGAGCTGGTCGGAACGGCGCCTACGTTAAGCCGTTTTGCCTCATAGGAAATTATATGCAGAGGATCCTTTGCTGAGACGCGTGAAACTAACAGGGGATTTCCTCCTTCTTTGACTTCCACAGTCCACTCCGGATCATATCCCCAAATGTTGATGAGCACCTCATTGTTAAGGTTTGGATTCGCATATACTCCTGCATAGACCGCCAGATCAGCATCATTGGCATTGGGAGCATACTGTGCAGCTGTAATATGGACCTTGTTGAGGTCATAAGCCCTGAACTGGTAATTCTTCGTACTGCCTGTACTTTTATAATACCATTTTATATCCCTGCCATCTACCTCCCATACACCGTATCCGCCGGGACTTCCGTCCTTGCATATCTGGTTGCCTGCATATCCCGTCTTGCCAGTCCACCACCATGTGGCACAAACGGCGGCGGTGTTGTGCTCCATTACAGAACTGCCTGACTGTGCATTGTAGTTTATATGCGAGTGACCCGATACAATGTGTACCTCAGAGAATCCTTCAAGTGCGGAGAGGAGGGTATTCCCGTTGTTGAGATGGATCGATGTCACCTGATTACCGTCACCGTCAAGGGATGGATTGTTGTAGAGCGGAGTATGCATTGCTATTATCACCGGGGTACTCTTGTCAATAACGGCTGCGAGGTCTTTTCTCAGCCAGTCCATCTGCGCGGTAACGATTATATCGTTGTAATTACGCTCACCGATCACCCCAGTGGCACCGCCGGTATTCACATATTCGACGTTATCCAGTACTATATAATGTACCTGACCCAGGTTAAATGAGTACCAGGTAGGACCAATGATATTCCTGAACCTGACCTCTGCTCCAAGGTCGCCGGCAACATAGGGGTCATTGTCATGATTCCCCATTGTGTTGAACATCATGCAGTTGATCTTTTTCATCTCTGGCAGGTAGTTGGCCAGTTCAAAATTATTTTCATACCAGTAAACATCCCATGTCATATCGCCAAGCGGTATTCCGTAGACTTTGTTTCCGGAAGTGGTATATGTGTTTATTGTACTGTTTACGTCAGGCAGAAACCCGTTGCTGTACTGTGCCAGGTCATCGTTGCGGTTCGCAAGATGCCAGTCGGCCATTGTCAGGATGACGTGTTTGCTGTTGTTGACTGGTATCAGGGAAAAATCTTTCTGCTCCACCGTGCTGCCCCCGGCAAGCCGTTTAAAGAACTGAGGAATATTGTCAACTGCAGCCACTTCATAGTTCCCGGGAATTGAGATGAATACGAAGCCACTCTTCTTCAGTGAGGGCAGGTAATAGATGCCCCCGGAATTTGTAACCGTGACCTCATAACCGTCTGATACCACCACACCGGGGACACCCTCGCCATCGGAGTAAACGATGCCCTTGACTGTCATGCCCAGTATATCAGGAATGCCTGTATCCACAGTTACATTCAGGGCCAGCGTTCCCAGCAGGAGGCTTTCATCACCCCTGATAACGGTTATTTTGTAGGTTCCTGTGGTAATTCCGGCAGGAAGGCTGAAAGTTGCAGATTGTCCGGTCACTGAGGTTACAGAGCTGACATACACTTTCAACGGATCTGATGAAAGAGTAAAGCTGATCTGGTCATTGACGGCGAATCCTGTTCCTGTCAGTGTGATACTGGCAGCAGCGGGTACCTCGAGATTTGAAGGGACAGATATCCCCGTGATCTTAAGGGTTTCCTCCACTACAGGCGGAGGGTCTTTTTTACAACTGCAGAATGTGCCGGTAAGGCCAATTAGAATAATTAATGCTATAGTTTTTATGTCTTGCATGCGGCAGTTCAGTTATCTTGAATATCCAAGGTTGTCCAGGGTCTCTTCAGGAGTACCCAGGGTCTTTATTTTGCGTGTCTTACGTTCAAAGTAGAAATCGATAGTCAGGTCAGTTCGGTTGGTGATCATTCCGTCAGCCAGAGGTGCAGCTTTTTTGCCGGTCTCCGGCCCGTAATACTTATCCATCTGCTCAACTGTATTAATTGAGTAGATGTTGGCCTTCAGCCCTGCCGCATGAATCTTCTCCGCAAAAGCAGGGGATAGGCCGTCATTTTCATCACCCAGGTTAGTGCCGATGAACTGTGCACCGCACTCCTTGGCGAAAGCGATGATCTCATCAGTCACCTCTGCTTTAGCGAACTCGTTTGTCTTCGGGTTACCGATGAGGAAGCTGGCAAGCACCTTCTCTCCAAAAACCCTCTTCAAATTCATCATTCCCGGGCGTGAGAATGTCTGTACAAGTATTTTGCCCATGGTATTTCCGACATTGACTTTGTCCTCCCTATAAAAAGGCTCCTCTGTGCTTATTTCAGCACCTTCAAGCGGGTTCCAACCGAACCTTGCCAGCTCATCATACACCTGCTCCTCCAGTCCGGGGTATACATCGGGAATCTTAATTTCGATATATATCCCGGGCCTGTGTCCGTTATCTGCCGGATCGGTCTCATATTCAAAGTGACAGATGCCATTCTCGTCTTTTGTGAACAGGCGGTTACCGGTCGGGTCACGTTTTATTCTTTTGCCTTCGGCGATGCGAAATACGTCCTCAAAGATCAGCACGTTCTGGCCGGTGAAGCTCTGCCGTGCCCGGTCAGGGTTCTTTGTGTTGAATGAGCTGCCGGCATCGAGCTGCATTATCTCTTCCAGGGTAAAGCTACTGATCGGATCAGCCTCCCTCCCGGGGAACTTCCCGGCAACGTCTGTTGTACGGTTGAAGGTCTTGTCATGCATTATTATCAGCACACTGTCTTTTAACCTGTGCACGTCAAGCTCCAGGTAATCGGCGCCCGTATTACGTGCCCAGCGGAAGGCAGACTCGGTTAGCTCCGGGGCCCAGTAGATGGTTCCACGGTGGGCTATAACTGCGTTGTCAACCATGTAATCCTGCACTTTTCTTGTTGCTGGTGCATCCTTGGATGCGCATCCTGTAAGAAGGGCAGCCAGTAAAGCGATATAAACATATACTCTTTTCTTCATCACGTATCATTTTGGGTTAGCCCTGTTCATTCTTATTTTCCAATCCTCCGTAAAAAACTTCACCTTCGGATCCCTGACGTCATCGCATTTCACTATCAGGGCGCCTTCCTTCTCCCAGTATGATTTTACAGTATGGCCGGCCATGGGTCCGTCTTCCGGGCCACGTACAGTCACGTCATCAGGATTCACAACTATTTTCAATCCTGTAGATTCATTGAGCATGTCCATATCCCCGCGGCTGTTGCCCCCGACGATCAGCGGAGCTGCTTTAATGAAGGTCTCTATGGAATGAGCCTTGCCGTCATCCTGCGGAATGGGAGGGATGATCTCTCCCGTGGTGATGCCTTCCTTAATAACGCATTTCGCTCCAACGACATTTACATTGGATATTCCAAACTCCTCGGCTACGAACTTCTGGTACAGTATCTCGGGTGATGCGGTGAGTATCCACACCTCGAATCCATATTCCTTGAGGTTGGCAATCAGCTGTTTCATCTCAGGATAAAATTTCCCCTTATATGATTCGCGGTAGCAGTCATAACCGATTGTCTCTATCTCTTCCGGCGTCAGGCCGGCAAGGAAATGAACCCTGTCCTCGACATATGGTTTGCCTACATTGTCACCATCCTTTACCATCCGGTCAAGTATCTTCAGTTTCTCCTTTGCCTCCTTGTCTTTCCTCTCTTTCAACACCTTATCTGCATAGCGATAGAGGGCTTCATCAGCCAGGTAGTATGGCACCTGCCCGAAGGTGGTGCCATCGCAGTCGAAAACTGCAACCTTGCGTATAGTCATGGGGATGGTACCGTTAAGGAATCCCTCAATCTGGTCATTGGTCTCTTCGGACCACCCGTATATATGACGATAGGTCTGGGCATCCAGGGTAGCCTCGAGGCAGAGGACCAGAAACAGTGTTATTGAAATAAGTCGCTTCATGGTTTTCAGTTATTATCCGAGGTATGTTATTTTTTCTCTTTTCCATGTGGTTGCCGAGAAGACTGTGGCAAGTATGCTGGCCACTATCATTATCCAGAAGGTTGCATTCCATCCTAGGTTTACATTATCTGCCACAGCACCGATGAGCACCTTTGAGAGAAGTGCATCGCCGATAAGGTATCCGAAGAGACCGACAAACCCTGCAGCTGTTCCTGCGGCGTTTTTTGGTACAAGGTTTATGGCCTGTACACCTATCAGGGCTACTGGTCCGTATATGAAGAAACCGATCGCTATCAGTGCTGAGTAGACCACCGTGACCCGGGTGGCGTCAGGGTCTGTTGAAAATGCCTCTGCGAGGAAGGATGCTACGGGAGCTGCCTGCCAGTAGAGGATGACACTCAGCAGCACAAGGATCATGAATATCACGTTGGCCGGTGCGCATCTGCCTTTGAAAACTTTTGAAGAGATCCAGCCGATCAGTATCATCCCGGGAACCCCAGCATAGTTGTGCAGTGAGAATGCCATCTTACTCTGTTCGCTTGTCAGAAGGCCAGCCTCCTCACAATAGGTCGGTGCCCAGTCGCCAATACCATACCTTATCAGGTACACAAAGATGTTTGCAATGGCTATCAGCCACAGAATCTTGTTTTTGAAAATATAATTTAAAAAGAGCTCCTTTACGGGTATCTTCTTGTCGGAACTCATCTCCTTCTTTGCCGGAATATCATTTCTGTACTTGTCAATTGAAGGTAGTCCGCACGACTGCGGGGTATCTCTCAGGGCCCACCAGCAGAAAAGGCCTATGATAAGTGCCACTGCGCTGGGCAGTACAAATACGGCTCTCCAGCTCTGTTCAACAATAACTCCACCGCCAATGTCAGCAACAAAAAAACCACCGATAAGAAGAGTGCCCCATGCTGCCAGGTTGCCCATAAGACCACTGCCTACGGTGTGTGATGTGTTCCAAACTCCCATCTTGAAGCTTCTCTCCTTGTGCGAGAACCAATGGACCATGACTCTCCCGCAGGGAGGCCATCCCATACCCGCAAGCCAGCCAATGACAAGCATGAAGGCGAAGATGATGGCTACAGAACTTGTTGCAAAGGGGAAGAGGCCGACGCACATCATCAGTGAGGCTGACAACACGAGACCTATCACCAGGAACTTCCTTGCATCTGACCTGTCAGAGAGGGCGCCCATGAGGAATTTACTGAAGGCGTATGCGATTGAAATGGCTGACAGGGCGATGCCGAGCTGCAACTTTGTATATCCCAGCCCGCCGTTCTCAAGAGGCTGTATCATTCCGGGAATGGCGAGGGCGAGGTTCTTCCTGACAAGGTAGTAAGCTGCATACCCCATAAAGGCGCCAAGGAAGACCTGCAGGCGCAGCCTTTTGTAGGTGGCATCAACCTTCTCTTCCGGAAGGGGATCTTTGTAGGGTGGTGGTTTCAGAAAGTTAATCATAGGGTCATTGATTGTGTTGTTCGCTTAGCATCCGTTCGGGGTCAAATATTATAATTCTTTGTTTTCTTATTTGCAGAATATGATTAAGAAAATGTTAAAACTTGTTATAGTCAGCTACTCCATGTGGTTGTCCCATGGCCATGGCTTCGCCTTCAGGCGGATAGCCTCCTCTTCCCATTTTGCAGCCATCTTCTTCACCCTTTCAGGATGTTTGGCGGCCAGGTCTTCGGTCTCCGAGGGGTCGCGTTTCAGGTCGTACAGCTCCCATGCATTCTCATCCTCAGGATTGAATTTCATCTGTTCTACGACCCTGGAAACGAGCTTCCAGTCGCCTATCCGGATTGCCCTGTTACCTTCGTGCTCCCAGAAGAGGAACTCGCGGTCGAGCTTCCTGCCTGCAAACGCGGGCAGCAGACTCAGACCCTCAGGTGGTGTTGCGGCGGTGCCGTTGAATAGTTCAGGGTAATTCACTCCTGCAAGCTCGAGGCATGTAGGCATTATATCAATGAGGTGACCGGTCTGGGTGTTGATGACGCCTTTCTCACGAAAACCTGCCGGCCAGTGGACTATCAGGGGTGTTGCGATTCCTCCTTCATGGACCCACGACTTATAGAGTCTGAAGGGTGTGTTGCTTGCGTTAGCCCAGTCCTCGCCATAGGCAACCCATGTGTCGGCAGGGCCAGCCATGACACCTCTGCCGCTGCGGATGAACCTTCCGTCACGTGTGTATTCCGGTTTCCTGACCTGGAGGATCTGGTCATACGGATAGGGTTTCAGCTCTTTCTGCTCATCCGTCAGCGGCTCTGCCATCCTGTTGGTAAGTACCGGCTCGGCGCAGCCACCGTTATCCTGCATATATAATATAATTGTATTGTCAAGCTCCCCGCTCTCATCAAGCGCAGCAATTATCCGTCCGATACCCTGGTCCATCACGTCAATCATAGCGGCGTATGTCTCCATGCGGCGCGACTGCCACTCCTTCATTGGTTCATCTTCCCAGGCACTGATCGATTCCGGCCTCTCTGTAAGCCTGTGGTTTTCGGTTACCACACCCAGCTCCTTCTGCCTGTTGAAACGCTGTGACCTGAGCGAGTCCCAGCCGATGTCATAGACCCCACTGTATTTTGCTATCTGATCTTCCGGGGCATGAAGAGGCCAGTGAGCTGAATAATAGGCCACATAACAGAAGAAGGGCTTGTCTTCTTCACGTTCCCTTATATACTTCACCACGGTGTCACTGATTGCGTCAGTGTAATAAAAGTTTTCACCCGGAGCGATGAAATCGTTGTTGCTTAAAAGTGAAAAGGGATCCCAGTAGCTGCATGAGCCGCTCAGGTTACCGAAAAAACGTTCGAACCCGCGCTGCAGTGGCCAGTTGCTTTTGTCAACAGTAGCCTGGTCCGGGAGATTTGATGCATTCATGCCGTACAGGTGCCATTTACCCGCCATCCATGTTGCATAACCGGCATCTTTCAGCAGTTCAGCAATTGTTGCGCTATTCCTGTTGAGGTCATCAAGGTAACCGGCTTCATCCCACAAAGGCCTTGTTGCGAGGTGTCCCATGGCAGCCTGGTGGGGGTAGAGCCCGGTCAGGAGTGAGGCACGGCTGGGACTGCAGCGGGCAGTATTGTAGAAGTGAGTGAATCGCATGCCGTTAGCCGCCAGCCTGTCAAGACTGGGCGTTTTTATTTCTGATCCCATGGTGCCAATGTCGGAATACCCGATATCGTCAGATAAAATGACAATAATGTTCGGTCTTTTCGCCTCCTTTGTAGAGGCTTCCGGAGCGCAGTTATTAAAAAGGAACAGGGCAGCCAGTAGTGGCAATATACCCGGTATACGGACTGACATTGTTCTTAACAGAGTAGTTAAAACTGTCATTAATTCCTCTATTTCTGTTGGTTACTTCAGTTAACTGTTTAAGACAGAACATAGGCCTGCGCCAGTTCTGTATAATCTTCTATCTGTTGTTTTTCCCATTCTGAGTTTCTTTGAAGCTCGGCGGCCATAATTGCGGCAACTTTTGGAGCCATCACAACGGAGGCCTTTGCATCAAGAAAAAGAGCGCGTACTCTTCTTGCAAGTACATCGTCGACTGTTCTTGCCATCTCTTTCCTAACTGCCCAGACCACCTCTCCGGCAGTAAAATCAAAGTCGTCATGCAGCTTCATTGCATATTCAGGATTTTCATTCTGTAGTTCAATGATCTCCTGCCGGTCACTTCCATATATGTATATCCATTCGCTGCGGTCCGGGTTTTCCATATATCCATGGATTTTCATGTTTCTGGTCCTGCATGGTCTGAAGGGCAGCCCTTTAACTTTCAGGGCCATATTGACTGTATCCTCCGCCATCTGACGGTATGTTGTCCATTTGCCACCGGTTATTGTAACGAGGCCGGAAGGGGAGGTCACCAGCTTATGGCTTCTCGATATCTCTTTTGTTTTGGCGGAGTCTGCATGGTTTCTGGGTGCGGCCAGCGGACGCAACCCAGCGAAGACACAAAGGACGTCACTTCGCTGAGGTTTTTTTACAAGGTACCTGCCCGCGGTTTCAAGAATGAAGTCCACCTCTTCATTCAGTGCTTTGGGCTCCAGCACGAATTCAGTGACGGGTATATCAGTTGTGCCAAGGATCACCCTGTTATGCCAGGGTACCCCAAACATTACGCGGCCGTCGCTGGTTTTCGGAACCATTATAGCATCATCACCGCCCAGGAATGAACTGTCAACCACCAGGTGAACTCCCTGGCTGGGACGAACCATAGGTTTTTCTGACGGGTTGTCCATCTGAATTATACTGTCTACAAAGATTCCTGTGGCATTGATTATGCATTTCCCTTTAAGGGTGATGCTCCCGCCGTCAATTAGGTCTTCGGCAGTTATGCCGGATATCTGTCCGTCAGGATCTTTAAGCAGGTGTGTAACTTTTGTATAGTTGACAATTACGGCACCTTTTTCTGCGGCGGTCTGCATCAGGTTTATCGCCAGTCTGGCATCGTCAAACTGACCATCATGATATACAACTCCGCCTTTGAGTTTCTCCCTGACAATCTGGGGTATCCGCCTGATT
Organism: uncultured Bacteroidales bacterium; assembly: GCA_963736735.1. Lineage (GTDB taxonomy): Bacteria > Bacteroidota > Bacteroidia > Bacteroidales > VadinHA17 > SR-FBR-E99. Next base: position 29,199 of record CAVTPX010000003.1, read on the forward strand.
ACCTCTTTGCGGCTGACTGGCAATGACCGGCCGAGACTCATTGTCCCCGAAAGCATATCATATAATGTAAGTCCAACCGTGTAAAAAGGCTTTTCCCACCATTTGTAATTGCCGATAATGAATCGCTGATTCTTAACAAGGTGAGGAGCATTTTTTCTTAGATAACCTCTTTCGCGCAAGGCTTCCCTGACGAGTGCCACATCACCTTTCTGCAGGTAGCGGACGCCACCGTGGACAAGTTTTGTGCTCCTTCCGGAAGTGGCTTTCGCAAAATCCGACTGTTCAAGCAATACAGTGCTGAAGCCCCTGCTGGCTGCATCTACTGCTATTCCCAGACCTGTTGCACCACCTCCGATGACTATGAAGTCCCACGACTTCTCCGTCTCCTTCATCTGTCTTAGAAAACCTTCCCGTTCCAATTTATATTATGGATTAATTGTGAATAGAATAATTCGAAAAAACTTGGGATAAATATAAAACCTATTTCGAATAAATCAAAACAAAAAAGAAAGAAATAAAAATTAAACGGAACATTTATGATTTTTTTACCTTATTTATTATTACAATTTATTTATATCTTTGGATTCATATCTGATTGTTCATTAAACTGAAATAGAGATGCGGAACATTGCTCAGCGGCATAAGATCATTTTGACTGAACTGGAAAAGGAAGGTTATTTAAGGGTGCATGACATGAGTGAAAGGCTGGGGGTTTCGGAAGTAACCGTAAGAAAGGATCTGAAGGATCTTGAGGACCGGAGGCTTCTTATCCGGAGTCATGGCAGTGCAAGCCAGATGAGCTCGCTAATCAGCGATCGCCATATCGATGAAAAAGAGAAGGTCCAGGTGAATGAGAAGCTTCGTATTGCAAAGGCTGCCAGGATGCTGTTGGTGAAGAATGACAGGGTCATAATTGCCTCAGGCACCACGCTGCTTGTATTTGCCCAGCAGATAGACATTACGGAGCCCCTTACAGTGATCACCCCTTCTGTCAAGATCTCCCTGATCCTAAGTTATAAACCCAATATAGATATCATTCAGCTGGGAGGATCGATGAGAAAGAGTTCGGCTTCGGTGATTGGGCCCTATGCCGAGACTCTCCTCGGTGAGATGATGTGCAGCAAGCTATTCATAGGGGTGGACGGAATCGATCTGGATTTCGGGCTTACAACAAGTAATATTGCGGAGGCACATCTCAACCAGTATATGATCAATGCGTCACAGGAGGTTATCGTACTGGCAGACTCTACAAAATTCGGGAAGAGAGGATTCGGGAAGATCTGCAACCTCAATCAGATACATCGCATAATAACGGACAGGGATGCTCCGGGCAATATTATCCAGGTCATGCGCGAAAAGGGCATAGAGGTTACACTTGTCTAACATTACTAAATAGAAATAGAGTTATGAACGATTTTATTCTGGCACTGGATCAGGGAACTACCAGTTCAAGGGCAATTCTTTACGGCCGGAACGGTCTTCCGGTGGCAACGGCACAGAAGGAGTTCACCCAGATTTATCCAAAGCCGGGTTGGGTGGAGCATGACGCGGAAGAAATATGGGCGACACAGGCAGGTGTGCTTACAGAGGTCTTATCAAGAGCCGGTATCAGGAGCAATGACATTGCCGCAATTGGAATAACCAACCAGCGCGAGACTACTGTAGTCTGGAACCGGAAGACAGGGAAGCCTGTATATAATGCAATTGTCTGGCAGGACCGCAGAACTGCAGATTTTTGCGACAAGCTTAATAAAGAAGGTTACAGGGAAAAGATACAGGAGAAGACAGGTCTGATAATTGATGCATATTTTTCTGCAACCAAGATACGATGGATACTGGATAATGTTAAAGGAGCCCGAGAACAGGCAGAAAGTGGTGATCTGGCTTTCGGAACAATTGACACATGGCTTACCTGGAACCTTACCGAAGGAGGGGTTCATATTACAGATGTCTCCAATGCATCCAGGACCATGCTGTTCAATATCAATACAATGAGATGGGATGAGGAACTGCTTCAGCTCTTTGGAATTCCCGCGGCCATCCTGCCGGAGGTCAGGTCTTCAAGTGAGGTATACGGAACAACAAAGGGGATATTTGCGACGCCTGTTCCTGTTGCCGGCATTGCAGGAGACCAGCAGGCAGCTCTTTTCGGACAGATGTGCACGGAACCGGGAATGATTAAGAATACCTACGGGACAGGTTGCTTCCTGGTGATGAATATAGGCACCAAACCCATAAGGTCAAACAGCAACCTCCTGACTACAGTTGCATGGAAGGTGGGAGATGTGACTCATTATGCACTCGAGGGAAGCATTTTTATTGCAGGAGCAGCTGTACAGTGGCTGCGTGACGGTCTGGGAATCATAAGCAGCTCCGCTGAAGTGGAGAAGCTGGCCTCTACAGTCAGCGATAACGGTGGTGTTTATTTTGTGCCGGCTTTTACAGGCCTGGGAGCGCCTCACTGGAACCAGCATGCGCGTGGAACCATGGTGGGTATAACCAGGGGAACGACAGCAGCACATATTGCCAGGGCTGCACTCGAAAGCATAGCGTTTCAGACCCTCGAAGTAGTACAGGCAATGCATAAAGATTCAGGGGTTGACATCCTTGAACTGAGGGTTGACGGAGGCGCGGCAGTGGATGATCTCCTGATGCAATTCCAGTCGGACCTTCTCAGGGCGAAGGTTGTAAGACCAAAGATCACCGAGACAACGGCTCTCGGTGCTGCATATCTTGCAGGCCTGGCTGTAAAATACTGGAATGACATTGATGAATTGAGAAATCAGTGGCAGGTTGGAAAAATATTTGTTCCTGGAAATGAAGCCGGTGAAAGTGAATTACTTGTCAGTGAATGGCATAGGGCAGTGAATGCAGCTCTGGCATGGGCAGGCAGGGAGTAACAATAATTAAAATAAAATCGTAAGTAATGAATGTATTTTTTGCTGAATTTTTCGGAACTGCCATGATCATTGTATTTGGCGGAGGAGTTGTATCAAATGTTCTGCTCAACAAAACCAAGGGTAATAACAGCGGATGGATAGTTATAACCGCCGGCTGGGCTGCAGGTGTCTTTACCGGGGTACTCATTGCCGCGCCGGTAAGCGGGGCGCACCTGAATCCTGCTGTGACCCTGGCCCTGGTTCTGGCAGGCAAATTTTCAATTTCGCTGGCGCCCTTATATATCTGCGCACAGATGCTCGGGGCAATGTTTGGCGCCGGACTGGTCTGGATAGCATATAAGAAGCATTTTGATGCAACTGATGACGCTGATTCGAAACTTGCCGTTTTCTGTACATCACCCAATATAAGAAGCTACTGGTTCAATATTGCTACAGAGGTAATCGGAACATATGTTCTTTCACTTGCAGTCCTTTACATGGCTGAGCCTGAAGTGGGCCTCGGATCCCTGAATGCACTGCCTGTGGCGATAGTAGTGTTCGGTATCGGTTTATCACTTGGCGGCCCTACAGGATATGCAATCAATCCGGCACGTGACCTGGGCCCCCGACTTATGCACTATTTCCTGCCTATACCCCGCAAACGGGACAGCGACTGGAAATACTCATGGGTACCGGTGGCTGGTCCCATGGCTGGAGCTGCTATAGCCGCCGGAATGTACGTTTTATTTGCAGGCTGATAAGAAAAGGATTTCAGGGATCATCGGATTTCAACGGCTTTTATTACAATTTCAGCCTCCCTTCTATTTGCAGGTGGTAAACCATTATATAGCCACAGATTTATCATAACCTTTTCTTCACCCTCTGCCGGAATATGCTCCCCGGTGTAGCTCCATTCCCTGATTATCTTTCTTTCTGGCGGCCGGGTTGAATGATATCCGTTGTAACTTGAGAAATTAATCGTGTCACTCTTCCAGTCAATTATGTGAGTCGACTCTTTGTTCCTCAGGTCAATCGGAAATCTGTAAATATTGCCGTCATGGTGTGCAGGCTGAACGGCAAACTGGGCATTGTCATTATCTCCTGTACCCCATCTGGCGAACTCGATGTCAATCTCATTAAGGTCATCAAGATATGTAAAGAGGCCGCCAACAACATTTTTATCCAGTTTGTCAACTCTTGAATTAATATTGAAAGCATACCTGCCGTAGCCATACGAGTACTTCATTGTCACTTTTGCGCAGTACCAGGTCCCTTTTCTTTTTGTAATTTTCAGGTGGAGGTCACCGCGTGAGTCGACCCACACGTTTTTTTCAGAACAGGAAAAGAAATTACTGCCCGGACTTCTTCTTTCAGATCCGGAGCCTTCTGCAATCCATTCAAATCCAGAGAATGAAAAAGTCCTCTGCAGTCCTTCTTCTTCTTTCACCTTCGGTCTCCCATTATCTTTGCAGGCTGGAAGTCCGGCCGATATTGTCAGACACACAATGAGTATTATTCTGTTTAACATTAAGAAATCCGCTATAAAAGTGTGTGCCGAAAGTAGTAAAAATTTATCCCCTGAAATCTTCCGTTTGTCAAAATAGCATTTCCTTTGACCAGGTGAGAAATGATAAGTCTATTTTTCTTATAATCAGTGCAATAGTGCCAGTGTTTGTCTGAAAAACTGCATTCGTGATGAATTGCCGGTAAATTTGAAGGCCATTTTGACGAATGGACTCAAACCGGACGTCAGTCGTTTCTGACTGTAAATAAACCCTGCGAAATATTTGACAAGCGGTTTTATAACTGCACGCTAATTCCCACTAAATGGGCTTTAGCTGCTTGCGGTGCGTATATTTGTGTCATACCTTTGCCTTGAAAAGATCGGAGAAGTAACAGTGAAAACATTTTACCAGATTTCATCCAGTGCCACCGGAACAGTAGTGCTCCGGAAAAGGAAAATCGCCAAAGCGCTTCGGTGGTGGCTGCGTGAAAACGGAATTGTTTTCGATTACACCTTTTTCACGTCATAAAGAACTGTTTGTTACCAAAAAAGCAAAGTAATGGATTCAGGAACAGTAGAAAGCAATTCGGATGTCATCAGGGGTCAGAATCTCAGAAATATTTTTCAGGGAAAGTTGGCCTCCAGGGAAAGCAGTTATATCAGGTTCTTTGGCGAATTGGCTTCAGAAGTACGCGAAGACCTGTTCAATTATCTTGACCGTCTGGGTCTTGTAAATGACTCGCATCTGCTTGTCATCCCTTCGACTCACCATTATTTCTATGAGGCAGAAGATATGAAAGGGATAAAGACGGTTGTAAACCTGAAGCAGCTAAACCATGTGAGAGAGATCAGAGACTTCCTGAAGAAGATTGCAGAGCTCTTGCCGAATGAAAGCAACTTTGTCGGATGCTTTGTCGATAATCAGACACAGAACGGGTTCGCTGACAAATACAGCAATCTCCCCCGTCAGCTCTCTGAAAAGGCGGAAATCTTTGAGAATGGTATTGAATCAAGAATACCATTTATCAACAGGATGTACAGTTTTATAGATTCCAGGACGAACAGGTACCTCACACGGAGGACAGTTTCACATCTTATAGAAGAAAACGGATTACAGATTGCCGGAATGACTGAACAAAACGGCCTGACATATTTTTGTGCCAGGAAGATATCCCAGAGGATTGAGCTTATAGCGTAGTACGGATTCAGCAAAGCAGCGGAGGAGCCACAGCGGAATGTGGCTCTTTTTTTTATCGGTGCTTGCCGGCAGGCTTTGTACTTTGCTCCGGGTCCAGCTGGCCATTATGACCGTTTATGAACAGTTTAACTGCCGCGGATGATACTCTTAATGAACCAACTACTTGTTCAAAATGTTTAATTCATTAATTATCGGTTCATGGAAATTATTATAATTTGTCTGGCTGCATTTTTCACAGCCATCCTTACTTTCTTTTCCGGATTTGGACTTGGGACAATTTTAATGCCTGTCTTTGCAATCTTTTTCCCTATAGACATTGCGATTGCATTAACCGGTGTAGTCCATTTTTCCAACAACCTGTTCAAAATTTCGCTGGTCGGCAGGAAGGCTGATAAAGATGTTCTGTTAAGATTTGGAGTTCCGGCAATTATTGCATCTTTTGCCGGAGCATGGTTATTGCTTACAATCACTAAGATGCCATCACTTTTCGAATATCACCTGTGGGACAAGAGTTTTGAAATTACACCCGTTAAACTTGTAATCGCTATCCTTTTAATTATATTTTCTGTTCTTGAAATATTGCCTTCAGTTCAAAAAATTCAATTCAGCAGAAATAGACTCGCTCTTGGTGGAGTTCTGAGTGGTTTTTTTGGTGGTTTAACAGGCATTCAGGGGGCAATAAGAAGTGCATTTCTTATTAAAAGCGGATTAACGAAAGAAGCGTATATTGCAACAGGCGTTGTTATAGCATGTCTGGTGGATGTCACAAGACTCTCTGTATATGCATCAAGATTTAAAGGAGCACACCTGCACGAACATTTAATATTAATTATTGCTGCAACAATGGCAGCCATAGCAGGGGCATTTATCGGAAGTAAATTGTTGAAGAAAATAACTTTAAGGTTTATTCAGGTGCTGGTTGCAATAATGCTCTTCCTGATTGCAATTGCCCTGGGAGCGGGGATCATATAAAACCTTGAGAACATGAAAAAACTTCAAATTATAATTTTTGGAACAGTCAATGATAATAGGTCATTGTTGCCCAGATTAATTGTCGGATTGGTTTTTCTTTCTGAGGGAATCCAGAAATTTCTCTTCCCTGAACTTGTCGGTGCAGGTCGTTTTGAAAAAATTGGATTTACGAATCCGGAATTTCTGGCATCCTTTGTGGCATTCTTTGAAATTACCTGCGGTACCTTAATATTAATCGGTCTTGCAGTCAGGATTTCTGCAATTCCCCTGTTAATAATAATGATGACTGCAATCACAACAACCAAGATTCCGATTTTACATGACAAAGGATTCTGGCAGATGGCTCATGATTCAAGAACCGATTTTGCCATTACAATGCTCATTATTTTTCTTTTTATTTATGGGGCAGGTAAACTCTCTTTTGATTACCTGATTAAATGCTAACGGGGGTGCCTTGCCCCTTTTGAAGGCGTGCTTTCATCGGGTCCTGTCAAAACAAAAACCCCCTGACGGGGGTGCTTGTTTTCGCTTGTCTAGTGGAGCTGGCGGGAGTCGAACCCGCGTCCAGTCAAGGCAATCATATGCTTTCTACATGCTTATCCTGTCTTGATTGTCGGAAGAGACGAGGTGCCAGGCAACCGGATCTCAACTTATCTCCTTTATTTCATCTTCAGGCCGGAGAAACCGTCAGACAATCCCTGAATTGCGTGCGCCTCCTTATCGGGTTGGTACAGGGCGTCACCGCCCGGGAAGCGTCTCGTCCCAACACCTGGTGCCGGGATTAAGCTTAACCTACTTGGTTCGGTTAAGCAGCAAGAGCGTAGTTATTCTCGCCAGTTATTGTTGTGAGACACAAGTTAAAGAGATGCGTCACCACTCTCTGCATGCTTACATACCATCACGGCTTGCTGTCAAAACCAGGTCAGCCCCATTGTTTGTAATGCAGCGCAAAATTACACATTTAAACGCTGCTGTGACAAAATGATGCACAAAAATGGGGCCGAATTATTATCTTCACACCGTCCTCAATAATACCGTCATGGAAAAGAGACTTAAGGTGGGTATCCTTCGCGAAACAAAGACCCCGCCTGACCGCAGGGTTCCCCTTACACCATCACAGATCGTAGCCCTGCAGAAACAGTACCCGTTTGTTCAGTTCTTTGTACAGCCTTCCGATATACGGTGCTATACAGACAGTGAATACGAATACCTGAGAATACCTCTCAGGGAAGACCTGAGCAACTGTGACATCCTGATGGGGGTGAAGGAGGTCGACAAACGCCTGTACATCGAAGGAAAAACATACCTCTTCTTTGCCCACGTGGCAAAGAAGCAGGAGCATAACCGGGCGATGCTGCAGGAGATTCTCAGGAAAAAAGTAAGACTCATCGACTATGAATACCTGACCACCGACAAAGGGCAGCGCGTTGTGGCTTTCGGACGATGGGCAGGCATAGTAGGAGCTTACAACGCCCTCAGAGCAAGAGGAATAAAAACAAACAGGTTTAAACTCAAACCCGCATTTCAATGCCGTGACCTCGATGAAATGCTGGCAGGACTACGTCTGATACAGCTTAAACCCGGACTGAAAATCCTTGTCACCGGCGAGGGCCGCGTTGCTTCAGGTGCCCTGGAGACTCTCTCAGTATGCAGCAACCTTCTGAAAGTGACACCTGAAGATTTTCTGGCTAAGGAATATGACGTTCCGGTCTTCTGCCAGATCGGCCCGCAGCATTATGTCAGACACAATGACGGCAGACCGTTCGACTTCAACAATTTTCTCTATCACCCGGAAGACTATCTTTCGGATTTCAAAAAATTTACCAGGGTGACTGATGTGTTCATCGCCGCTCATTTCTGGGATCCACGCTCTCCGGTGTTCTTTACAAAGGATGATATCTCCGCTCCTGATTTCAGGATCTCCGTGATTGCTGACATCAGCTGTGATATTGCAGGACCAATTCCCACCACGCTGAGGGCAACAAGCATAGCAGACCCTTTCTACAGCTATAACCGCTTTACCCATGCCGAGGAAGCAGCCTTCAACGCACCTGAGCATATTGCGGTGATGTCAATAGACAACCTCCCCGGCGAGCTGCCGCGCGATGCATCCAGCGATTACGGCAGACAGCTGATGGAAAATGTACTTCCCGATCTGTTCAATGACAATCCTTCGCCAATGATTCTCAGGGCGACAATTACCGGTAAGGGAGGTCTCACTGCGCAATATGCATATCTTGCAGATTATGTAAAAGGAGAAGCGCACTGACTATGATGAAGATTGTCATATGCGGACCGGCTCACCCATACCGTGGGGGAATTGCAGCGTACAATGAACGTATGGCGAAACAGTTTCTCCGCGAGGGCGATGCAGCCGCCATCTACACTTTTTCTCTACAATACCCCTGGTTCCTTTTCCCCGGAAAATCACAGTATGATGACAGCGATTCACCTGAGGGGGTAACAATCACCCGGGCCATAAATTCGGTGAACCCCCTGAACTGGTTCGGGATAGGTCTCAGACTGAGACGTACGAAGCCAGACATGATAATACTTCGTTACTGGCTTCCGTTTATGGCACCGGCACTTGGCATTATTGCAAGGATAGTGAGAAGCAACGGCCACACAAGAGTGCTGACAATCTTCGACAATGTAATCCCTCACGAAAAAAGGTTTGGAGACAAGTTCCTGACACGGTTCTTCATCCGCGGCATCCATGGTGCCCTTGTAATGACCAGGGCCGTACAAAATGATCTCCGGACTTTCAATTCAAGGATGCCTTGCATTATTTCACCGCACCCCCTGTTCGACAACTATGGTGAACCTGTATCACGTGATGAGGCCCTCGCCAGACTCAGGCTGTCACAATCAGACAGGTTCATGCTTTTCTTCGGTTTCATCAGGGAATACAAAGGCCTTGACCTGCTCCTGGAAGCAATGGCAGACGAAGGAGTGCGTGAGTCAGGGGTGAAGCTGATTGTGGCCGGTGAATTCTACGAGGATGAAAAGGGTTATCTTGAAATAATCAGGAAGAATAACCTGGAAGACAGGGTTATCCTTCATACCCATTTTATAAGCAATGATGAGGTAAGGTATTATTTCTCAGCAGCTTCAATTATTGTCCAGCCATACCGTTCAGCAACCCAATCGGGCGTGACACAGATTGCTTATCATTTTAACAAACCCATGGTGGTGACGGATGTAGGCGGCCTTGCTGAGATTGTTCCGGATGGGAAATGCGGATACGTAGTTCAACCTGAGGCAGGTGCAATTGCAGAGGCAATTAAGAAGTTCTTCAGCAGAGACGAGAATTCATTTCAGTCGGGCCTTGATGAACAGAAAAAACTCTACTCGTGGGACAAACTGACTGATGCCCTGAGAGTGCTTCACAGGATGACGCAGAAGAAGTCTGAAGGTCTGAAGTCTGAAGTCTGAAGTCTGAAGGTCTGAAGTCTGAAGTCTGAAGTCTGAAGTCTGAAGTCTGAAGGTCCTTAAAGTTTTATTCTTCTATGCTCCATGCCCCATGCTCCATGCCGGTCACAGATTCACCTTATCCCTGATCAGGTACCTGTTACGCTCCGGTGAGCGGCGATTAACAAGTTCCGCAAGGAATCCTGTGAGGAAAAGAAATGACCCGATTATCATCACGGCCAGTGAAATATAGAACCACGGGCTGTCTGTAACGAGCGGAGCCCGGAGGTTCTGCCATACAAAAACGAGCTTCCGGACACCCAGAGATCCTGCCATGATGAACCCGGTCAGAAACATCAGCGTACCCCACATCCCGAAAAAATGCATAGGGCTCTTGCCAAACCTCGTGATGAAACTTATAGTAAGGAGGTCGAGATAACCCTTGAAGAACCTGTCCAGGCCGTATTTCGTAACCCCGTACTTGCGGGCCTGATGCTGTACCACTTTTTCGCCTATGTTGCGGAAGCCGGCCTCTTTGGCCAGCATAGGAATATAACGGTGCATCTCACCGAAGACCTCAATGCTCTTAACTACCTCTGCATCATATGCCTTCAGACCGCAGTTGAAGTCGTGCAGTTTTATGCCTGAGAATTTCCTCGCAGTGTAATTGTAAAGTTTGGAGGTACTCCTTTTAATGAACGGGTCATACCTTTTCTTTTTCCAGCCCGAGACAACCTGGAACCCTTCTTCGCGCACCATCCGGACAAGGCCGGGGATCTCATCAGGACTGTCCTGAAGATCGGCGTCCATTGTTATGACGACATCTCCCCGTGCACTTTCAAATCCCGTATGCAGAGCTGCTGCTTTGCCATAGTTCCGGCGGAACCTTACAGCTTTCACGGTGCTGTACTTTTTGCCGAGGCCGGTGAGCACATCCCATGTCTTGTCATTACTCCCGTCATCAATGACGATAAGCTCATAACTCAATGATGATGAGACACATACCCTGTCAATCCATTCTGCAAGCTCAGGCAGCGACTCGTCCTCGTTAAAGGCCGGAACAACAACAGACAGATCCATTGTTATTTTTCCTCTTCGTCAAGCAACGGGTTACCCTCTTTCTTGATGAACAGAGAAACTAAAAGTGAAAGAATCAGACCGAAAAAGGCAGCGGTGAAAATAGATGAAACGGCCATGAACCAGGGTTTCATGAACTTAGCCTGCATCTCCAGGGCGGCATCAATTGAGCCTTCAGGCATACCCCTGGCGATGAGTTTTTCCTCGGCTTCAAGGATCTGCTTGTCAACAAGTCCCGGATCAATAAATCCGTAGAGTACGTAAATATATATAGCTCCCATGATTGCGGCATAGATATTAATGACCACACCAGCACCAACGGCTTTACCGTATGATATGTATCCGTGGTTAAAAGTGTCGCGGTATGAGCGCAGAAGCATATACAGAGCCCCAATCGAAATAATAAGACTCGGTACTATTACCCAGGGCTTTCCGGTGACATCAAGCATATAGGTAAGCACTGAAAATACAATTGTGATGAGACCCATTATGAGTCCGTAATTCAGGGTTTCTTTCCAGACAGATTTTCTTTCTTCCATTTCAGTGGGTGTTTGAGGTTAGCAGAACAAATATAATCTATTTCCTTAAAATCCGATGGCATCAGAGTTCGCAACAATTATTTGGATGGGGGCCAAAAAATATTACCTTTGCGCCGGGGTAAGTCTCATACGACCAGCTCCCTTTGAACTCCCCCAGGGTCGGAAGGCAGCAAGGGTAGAAGGTTGTAGCGGTGCGATATGAGGGGCTTACCCTCTTTTTTTTGGTCCTGCCTGAACTTATCTTTTTATCTTTGCACCCATAAAATGTAATGGATGATAATTAAACTCTATCCTGAAAATCCGAATCCGGATCACATCCGCAAAGTGACGTGGGTGCTTGAACAGGGTGGTATTGTCATTTATCCGACAGATACGATCTATGCAATGGGGTGCGATATAAAGGCCACCAAAACCATTGAGAAGATTGCAAAATACAAGGGTCTGAATCCGGGCAATCCAGATATGTCAATGATTTTTTCATCGATGAGTCAGCTTTCTGAATACACTGTTATACACGACAACAATCTCTTCAGGCTGCTGAAGCGCAATCTGCCCGGGGCTTTCACATTCATTGTACCGGCCAACAACCAGATACCGGTTATTTTCAAGCATAAGAAGAAGACTCTGGGTATCCGTATCCCGGACAACAATATAACAATGGAGTTGGTGCGTGACCTGGGGAGACCTCTCATGACTACCTCTATACACAATGATGATGAGATCATTGAGTATATTACTGACCCTGAGTTAATTCACGAAAAATATTTTGATTTTGCAGACCTGGTGGTGGACGGTGGCTTCGGTAGTGATGAACCTTCGACAATTGTCGATTGCACCGGTCCTGAACCGATAATACTCAGGCAGGGGAAGGGGATATTGGAATTGTAAATTTCAGTCTTTCCTTACTTCCTGTCGCTTGTAAAAAACTTGTTCAGCTTCTCGAATGCTGAGGGAAGTGCGAAGACCACAACCTTGTCGCCGTACTGGATATGTGTGTCGCCGGTGGCGATAAATGGCTTGCCGTCGCGGATACCTCCTCCTACAATGGCATCCTTGGGGAAGTTGATGAGCCTGAGCGGTCCGTCAGTCACCCTCGCACTCTCCGAAACGAAGAATTCGAGCACTTCGGCATCAGTCCCGGTCATCATTTTTACCTGTGTGACATTGGGGTTCATAGTATGACGGAAGATTCGGCCGGCAGTGGCAATCTTCTTGTTGATGATTGTATCAATTCCGGTGTTCTCAGCAAGGTTGATATATTCCATGTTCTCCACCTCGGCGATTGTCTTCATTACGCCCATCTTCTTTGCCAGCAGGCATGAGAGAATGTTGGTCTCCGAGTTTCCGGTCACGGCTACAAAGGCGTCCATGTTATTCAGGCCTTCCTCGGCCAGCAGATCCCTGTTACGTCCGTCGCCGTTTATCACCAGGGTGTCCTCCAGCTGTTCAGCCAGAGTCTGGCACCTTTCAAGATTGCTGTCAATGAGTTTCACCTGGCATTCATGCTGGAGGTTGAGGGCTACGTGCCTGCCGATGCGGCTTCCACCCAGTATCATAACACTGCGGGCTTCGATGTTCTTTTTTCCTGAGAATTTCATCATGTCGCCGATACCTTCACGGGTTGAGATGACATACGCCAGGTCTCCGTCATGAAACTCCTCCTTGCCCCTCGGAATGATCGTGCGGTCATGTCTCTTGATGGCAACTGCCCGGTAAAGGATTGATCCGAAAGTATTAGCCACTTCCTCCAGACTCTTGTTGAGGACCGGGGCATTGGACTCGAGCTTCTGGACATAGAGTGAGAGTTTTCCTCCCGCAAAATCCATGAACTCCGTTGTACCCGTTTCCTTGAGCAGTCCGATGACTTCTTTGGCTGCAATAAGCTCGGGATATATAAGGTGGTCAATTCCCATCTCCTTGAAGAAATCACGGTTGCCTCTTTCGAGATATCCCATGTTGTCAATACGGGCTATTACTTTTTTTGCGCCAAGCTTTTTTGCCAGAATTGCAGCGGTGATATTTGTGTCTTCAGAGTGGGCTACTGCAATAAAGAGGTCAGTGTTCTTCTTGACAGCCTCCCTGAGGATATCCAGTGAGGTGGCTGACCCTTCATAGGTCAGTACGTCAATAACTGCGTCAATTGGTTTGAGCCTCTCTTCTTCGGAGTCTATGAGGATGATTTCATGGTCATCCTGGGAAAGCATCTTCGCAAGATGTGTTCCCACCTCACCTGCACCGGCAATTACAATTCTCATTTGTGTCAGCGTAATATCCGGCAAAGTTATATAAAAAGAATCATTACCTGAGTGGCCTGATTTCAATCTTAAGCCGCCGTGTAGCAGCGTGCTTTTTCACCTCAGCGGGGATCAAACCTTCATCAGTGAACAGGATCAGTGACCTGCCCGACTGATATGCTGTAAGTGGCTTTCCCTTAATATTATAGATCAAAGGACCTTCTTTTCTGCTTTCACTGAAATTCAGTAACATGCCAGCTGAGACGAAGAGCGAAGCGGCAATTATGAATGGCTTCAGTGTGAATTTTCCCACTCTCAGCAGTGAGGCCATAAGCAGGGCAATAGCCAGGGTGAGCAATATTGTCTCGGCACCGGTGAGGCCGATGTTTTCGATTACGCCGTGGGGGAGGGATGCTGCAAATTCAGTATAACCGACGGTAATCTGAGACAACCACCTCAGCAGGGTTCCGAAGAATGCTGCCACAGGGCCCAGCGGGGAGAAAATGACCAGCAGTAGGGCGAGTACAAGCACTGCGAAAGAAATCGGTATTACTATAAGGTTGGTGACAAGAAAGAGAAGCGGGAAGATATTGAACAGTCTGACTGTCAGTGCGAAGGTGCCAGCCTGTGCAACAACGGAAACAGCGGTCATCTGCCAGAACCAGTCGGTCACTTTATTACCCGGTTTCAGCAGGCTGTAAAGTGGCTCATAGAATATAATGATGAAAGCAACCGCAAGATAGGAGAGCTGAAATCCAGCCTCGAACAGCACTGCCGGACGTGCCGCAATGAGGAGAAATGCCGAAGCAAGCAGGATATTCATGCTGTTGCTCTGACGGTGCAGCAGTGAGCCTGCCTGTAGGAATGAAAACATAATTGTAGCCCGGAGGACTGACGGTGAGAGTCCCGTGATGAATGCAAAAGCCCAGAGAGACAGTAAGATAATTATTACCCTGAGCAGGTGAAACCTTCGCCGCATGAAGAAGAGAAGAGCCGGAGATCAGCAGACTGATCATTCCCACGTGCAATCCTGATACGGCCATTATATGCATCGCCCCGGTCCGGGAGAAGGATGTCAGCAGATCCCTGCCGAGCAGGTCCTTTTCACCTATTGTCAGGGCCGTTACCAGTCCGAGGTCCTCGCCCTCCAGTCCTGCTGCAGCAAAGGCTTCTGTCATTCTGCGGGCAGTTACAAGCGATAGCTCCCTCAGGTTCCGGCGGCGGGGGGAAGAGTGCTCCAGCAGGCCATTGGTGCTGAAGAATCCGAAGTATTTTATTCCCTGGCCCTCCATATACCTCCGGTAGTCGAATTCACACGGGTTCCCGTTATTGACAACGGGCAGGGGAGTGGCACGTATCAGCAACCTGTCTCCGGGGATCCAGTCGCGTGTGAGTGTGTCGTTCATGCAGTAGAGCAGAATAGAACCCTTCACTCCGGACCTGAGGGTATCCGTTCCCGCTGCAATTATCTTCGCCCTGAATGACCGGCTGTTAGCTTTTTCATCAGGAAATTCGGATAATCTGAGGAGGAATGTCTGTTCCTGTTTTTCGAATGTTGAGAGTCTCCTGGCATTTGTGCTGTAGAGAAGGTAGCCTGCTGCGCCGATAAAAATCATCAGGATGCCGCCGAAGAGAGTGTCAGTGAAGTACATTTTTCTGAGTAACAGGAGAGTCATGGCGGCGGCGGAGGCAGCAACGACGATCCATGCGAAGGTATCACCTCCCGGTGCTGCCTCCGCCGCGATGACACCTGCACACAACGGCGCCACAAGTCTCAGGAAAGGGATCTCCCTGAAAAGCACGGGTCTCCAGCGTTAGACAGAATAAAGTTAGGAAAGAAAAGCCTGATTGTCAAGTGCAGGTGTCATAACCCTCCGGGAACGAATGCTAATGTCTGCCGGCAGGCAGACTCAGGCATCCGGCCGGGTCAGCAGTCACTGTCTGACGTAGGCAAGACAGTGCGGTAATCAGCTTCGAATTTGCCCTTGCTGATATCATTCAGCTTGCCTTTGATGAGACGGCGGCGCAGCGGGCTCAGCTTGTCAGTGAACAGAATACCGTCGAGGTGATCATATTCGTGAAGCACAACCCTGGCTTTATGACCATTATAAACTTCATCGTGAAACTTCCAGTTCTCATCATAATACTGAATGCGTATCTCCGACTCACGTTCAACCTCCTCATGGAGCCCCGGCAGACTGAGACACCCTTCGGTCATGGGCACCTTTGCACCCTTGCGTTCCGTCACCTGGGGGTTGATAAACACTTTTTTGAAATCCTTCATCTCAGGATGATCCTTTCCAAGAGGCTCACCGTCAATTACAAACAACCTGACCGATTTGCCTATCTGGGGAGCGGCAAGCCCGAGTCCGTCTGAATTGTACATTGTCTCGAACATGTCGGCAATGAAAGTCTCAAAGGCAGGATAATTCCTGTCAATCTCTTTTGCTACCTGACGCAGCACCGGGTGTCCGTATACGTATACCGGGTAAGTCATTCCTGGTTTTTTGTTTTGTTTTCCATGTTTTTTTCTCTGCTCATCCATGACTGCAAGATAATCGAAGCGCTTATCCTGTCAACCATCGATTTGTCTCTCCGGTCACTTTTTTTTACACCGCCCTCAATCATAGCCCTCATCGCCATCTGTGATGTGAAGCGTTCATCAGCCAGATGCAGAGGAATCTCCGGAAAGATTTTTCTGAACCTTGCAATGAACGGATCAATATACTTTACGCTTTCACTGGGCAAATTGTTCACGGTGACGGGATAACCGATTACAACCTCGGTAACATTCTCGCGAGGGAGATAGTCTTTCAGAAAATTCTCCAGCTCATGGGTGGCTACAGTTACAAGGGGCGATGCAATAATACGGAGAGGGTCTGTAACTGCCAGCCCGGTTCGTTTTCTCCCATAGTCAATTGCAAGTACTCTTCCCAATTTACACAAGTGTTTTGTAATTATCGTGTCTTGCGGTGTTCAGCAAACGCAAGCCCGCCGCAAAGTTACCTTTTTAGGGCAATAAAAAAAAGAGCCGGTATCACCGGCTCTCCTTTTTAAATATCACAACTTTACTCTTTGCACTTCTTCCGCAGGAGCGAAATTCATTGCCAGCAAAGCGCTTGTAGGTGTTGTATCTCCATTTTGCGTTTTCTTCCGCGTGTTTGAACAGTACTTCGGCTTCACCCGGGAAGTCCTTCAGCAGTGAAGTGTAACGCACTTCCGACTTCAGAAACTCCTGGAATTTACTCCAGTCAGGCTCCTTGGAATCGAGCTGGAAGGGATTCTTGCCTTCTGCCTCGAGCCGCGGGTCGAACCTGTAGAGATGCCAGTAACCTGATGTAACAGCATCCTCTGCCTGTGCCTGGGTTTTGCCCATGCCATTGCGCAGACCGTGGTTAATACATGGTGAGTAGGCTATTATGAGTGATGGTCCGGGAAACTCCTCAGCTTCACGGATTGTCTTGAAGAACTGGTTCTGGCTTGATCCCATCGAGACCTGAGCTACATAGACATAACCATAGGTCATTGCCATCTGTCCGAGGTCTTTCTTGCGGATCTTCTTGCCTGAAGCTGCGAACTTGGCCACAGCTCCTGCAGGTGTTGATTTTGAAGCCTGGCCGCCTGTATTGGAGTAGACTTCGGTGTCAAGCACCAGAACATTTACATTCTCGCCAGAGGCAAGAACGTGGTCGAGGCCGCCGTAACCGATGTCATATGCCCAACCGTCGCCGCCGAAGATCCAGTTCGATTTCTTGACAAGATACTGTTTGAGGTCAAGGATGTCCCTGCACACTGCGGATTTATCCTTTTCGCAGGCTGCAACCACTTTGTCAGAAGCTGCTCTCGAGACTTTGGCGTCGTTAATTGAGGTCAGCCAACCGTTGAATGCTTCCACTGTTTCGGCTGCAAGACCTTTATCCAGATTCTCCTTCATCAGGCGCTCAATGCGTTCCCTGATCTTTGTGGCACCCAGTGCAAGACCGAAGCCGTATTCAGCGTTGTCTTCGAAGAGTGAGTTGGCCCATGCCGGACCGTGTCCTTCTTTATTGATTGTATAAGGTGTCGAAGGAGCCGAGCCGCCGTAGATAGAGGAACATCCTGTTGCATTGGCCACTACCATACGGTCACCGAACAGCTGCGTAATTGTCTTGATATAAGGAGTCTCACCGCAGCCGGCGCACGCACCCGAAAACTCGAAGAGCGGCTGTGCAAACTGTGAGTTCTTTACATTGGTATACTTGTCGACAATATTGTCTTTGTATCCCACCTTCTCATGCATATGTGACCACAGTTCTGCCTGGGCAAGCTGAGTCTCGAGAGGTTTCATTATAAGTGATTTCACTTTTGAAGGACATACATCGGCACAGTTGCCGCAGCCGGTACAGTCATAAACGCTGACCTGTATCCTGAACTTGTGGCTCTTTGTATTACCGATACCCTGTTTGGCTGTGATACCTGCAGGTGCCGCTGCCAGTTCCTCATCAGTAAGGAGGAAAGGACGGATTGCTGCGTGAGGGCAAACCATCGAACACTGGTTGCACTGTATACAGTTTTCAATCTGCCATTCGGGAACATTCACTGCAATACCGCGTTTTTCATATGCGGCAGTTCCTGCGGGGAAGGTTCCGTCTTCGCGTCCTACGAATGCACTTACCGGAAGATCGTCGCCGCGCTGACCGTTGATCGGATCAACAACATCACGGATGAAGGCAGGTTTGCTTGTGTCAACAACGTCAGCCTTGACTTTTATCGAAGCCCACTCTGCGGGGATCTCAACTTTGGTCACGTCACCGCCGCGGTCAATAGCATCGTTATTCATCTTTATAACTGCATCACCCTTCTTTCCGTATGCCTTGATTACAGAGTGTTTCATCTCTTCAACGGCAAGCTTGTAAGGAATGACTTCAGCCACCTTGAAGAAGGCGCTCTGCATTATAGTGTTGGTGCGTGAGCCGAGACCCAGCTCCTCAGCTATGTTGGTGGCATTTATAATATAGAAGTCGATTTTATGCGTCTGCCAGGTATTTTTTTGTTGCATCGGGAAGTTTTGTCAATGTCTCCGCCGGATCCCAGATTGAGTTCAGCAGGAAAGTACCGCCATCCTTGAGTCCCCTGAGCATGTCATACTTATCAAGATAGGCCGGGACGTGGCACGCCACAAAATCCGGGGTATTGACAAGATACGGTGACCTGATTGGCTTATCGCCGAAACGAAGGTGTGATGTGGTTATTCCGCCTGACTTCTTGGAGTCATAGGCGAAGTAAGCCTGACAGTATTTATCTGTGGTGTCACCAATGATTTTTATCGAAGCCTTGTTGGCACCTACTGTGCCGTCTGCTCCGAGACCGTAGAACTTGGCTGAGTAGGTGCCTTTGTCGCTCACGTTTATTTCGGGAAGCAACGGCAGAGACCTGAATGTAACATCGTCAACGATGCCAACCGTGAACTGGTTCATCGGTTTGGCCTGTTTCATGTTCTCGAAGACTGATATCATCTGGGCAGGGGTGGTGTCTTTGGAGCTTAGTCCGTAACGGCCGCCGATGATCATAGGATGCATTTCGAGGTCATAGAAAATCTCCTTAACATCAAGGTATAGAGGATCTCCGTTGGCACCTATTTCCTTGGTACGGTCCAGAACTGAAATGCGTTTCACAGTTTTCGGAAGGACATTCAGGAGGTATTTTGCTGAGAAAGGCCTGTAGAGATGGACTGAGATAAGTCCCAGTTTCTCACCCTTCGTTGCAGCAAGATAATCTATAGTTTCCTTGATTGTTTCCGTAACTGATCCCATTGCTATTATAATATTCTCAGCATCGGGGGCTCCGTAATATGTGAAAGGCTTGTATTCGCGGCCCGTGAGCTTTGATATTTTCTCCATGTACTCATTGACAGTATCGTCAAGGTGAGTGTAGAACGGATTTGATGCCTCCTTGGCCTGGAAGAATATGTCAGGGTTCTGGGCTGTGCCTCTTGTAACAGGTTTGTCAGGGTTCAGCGACTGGTGGCGGAAGCGGTTGAGCGCCTCGTTGTCGACCAGCTTCTTCAGATCTTCCATCTCGATGGGTTCGATCTTCTGTATCTCGTGTGAAGAACGGAAACCGTCGAAGAAATGGAGGAAAGGCACCCTCGATTTAATTGCCGAGAGGTGGGCTACGCCTGCGAGGTCCATTATTTCCTGTACGCCGCCGCTGGCGAGCATAGCAAACCCTGTCTGGCGGGTTGCATATATGTCTCCGTGATCACCGAAGATCGAAAGAGCATGACCTGCAAGGGTGCGGGCGCTGACGTGGAATACGGCAGGGAGAAGCTCGCCTGCTATCTTGTACATATTGGGTATCATGAGCAGAAGACCCTGCGATGCGGTATAGGTTGTGGTGAGGGCTCCCGACTGGAGTGCTCCGTGCACGGCGCCGGCGGCACCGCCTTCGCTCTGCAGTTCAACAACTTTAACTTCTTCGCCGAACATGTTCTTCAGTCCGTGGGCAGCCCACTCATCTACGTATTCTGCCATTGTTGAAGATGGGGTGATGGGGTAGATACAGGCCACCTCGCTGAACATGTAAGCTACATGAGAAGCTGCCTGGTTACCGTCACAGGTTATAAATTTTTTCGTTGCCATTTGAATTATAAGTGATTAATGAACAATTATTTAGAATTTAAATAAGCTGCTAATTTACATAATTTCGTTGAGATTCTACTCGCTGTTCATAGAAACAAGGAACTCTTCATTCGAACGGGTCTGTGTGATCCGGTCACGGAGGAATTCCATTGCCTCAACCGAGTTCATGTCAGTCAGGTAGTTACGCAGCACCCAGATCTTGCTCAGGACAGATTTGTCGAGAAGCAGGTCTTCGCGCCTGGTGCTTGATGCCGGGATGTCAATTGACGGGAAAATGCGTCTGTTTGACAGTTTACGGTCAAGCTGCAGTTCCATGTTACCCGTTCCCTTGAATTCTTCAAAGATAACGTCATCCATTTTGGAACCTGTGTCAGTAAGGGCGGTTGCGATAATTGTAAGCGAGCCGCCGTTTTCTATATTACGGGCTGCGCCGAAGAATCTCTTCGGTTTGTGAAGAGCGTTGGAGTCAACACCACCTGACAGGACCTTGCCTGATGCAGGTGCAATTGCGTTGAATGCCCTTGCCAGCCTGGTAATGGAGTCAAGCAGGATCACCACGTCATGGCCGCATTCTACAAGCCTCTTGGCCTTTTCCTGGACTATCGTGGCGATACGGACGTGTCTTTCTGCCGGCTCGTCAAATGTGGAGGCGATGACCTCTGCATTTACGTTGCGCGCCATTTCAGTTACCTCTTCAGGACGCTCGTCTATAAGGAGAATCATGAGGTACACTTCAGGATGGTATTTGGCAATTGCGTTTGCTATATCCTGAAGCAGTATAGTCTTACCTGTTTTTGGCTGCGCTACTATCAGACCGCGCTGTCCTTTTCCCAATGGGCAGAACATGTCTACTATACGCATTGAGAGATTACCCTCTCCGGGTTTGCAGAGAGTAAATTTCTCATTTGGGAAAAGAGGAGTGAGGTAGTCGAACGGAACACGGTCACGTATGAAATCGGGTGTCCGGCCGTTTATCTCTTCAACCTTTATAAGAGGAAAGTATTTTTCACCCTCACGCGGAGGCCTTATTGTACCCCTTATTGTGTCTCCTGTTTTAAGACCGAAGAGTTTGATTTGCGACTGTGATACATATATATCATCAGGCGAGCTGAGGTAGTTGTAATCGGGTGAGCGGAGGAATCCGTAGCCGTCGGGCATTATCTCAAGCACGCCGGTGTTGGCGACGATGCCTTCAAAATCGTAGACTCTCTCTCTCTTTTCTTCCCTGACAACCGGCATTTCCGGCAGTCCTGCCACAGATTCCGGAACAGGAGCTGCGGGGATTACTGGATTGTCATTTGAAATTGTTTCAGGAAGAATATGATTTTCTGATGTTGTATCGCTGAATCTCAGGTCGTCATTATCCTGTTCGGAACCTGTTTCAGGTGCGAACTGGAGACGTTCGGGTTGCTGCTGCTGCTGTTGCTGCTGCTGCAGTTGCTGCTGCTGCAGTTGCTGCTGTGTCGGCTGCGGACGGTCACTCTCTGGCCTGACCGGATTTGGCTGATCATTCCTGTATGTGCGTGGTCGCTTGTTCCTGTTGGAGTCGCGGTCCTGCCTGTAGTTCGGCTGCTGCCCCTGCTGGTTTGGCTGTCCCTGCTGGTTTGGCTGCCCCTGCTGGTTTGGCTGTCCCTGCTGGTTTGGCTGTCCCTGCTGATTTGGCTGTCCCTGCTGATTTGCCTGTCCCTGCTGATTTTGCTGGGCTCTCTGCTGCTGGAACTGAGGCTGGGATTGAGGTTGAGGTTGAGGCTGAGGTTGAGCTGAGGCTGAGAATGCTGGTCCTGCCTGGGCTGTTGTTGCTGCCTGGGTTGCTGCTGGGGTCTCTGCTGTGCCGGCTGGCCCTGAACGGGCTGCTGTGGCTGCCTCGGCTGATTCTGCTGTGGCTGATTCTGCAGTGGCTGTCCCTGCTGTGGTGTTCCCTGTGGCTGTCCCTGTTGTGGTGCCCTGGGCTGCCACTCTTTATTTTTTACAGGACGGCCTCGTTTGTCGCCACTTTTGTCGCCCTGACGCTGTTGTCTCTGGTCATCGGACCTCGGTTGCTGTTCCCTGGCGGATGCCGGTTTGTCACCGGCTGGTTTGTCTGGTCTGCCTGTTTTACGGGCTTCAGCGGCATCAATTGCCTGCTGATCGAGAATCTTATATATAAGATCCTGTTTTTTCAAGAGTTCTGCTCTCTTGATGTTGAGCACTTTAGCTATTTCCCTAAGTTCGGGAACAAGCATCTCGCTCAGTTCTAGAATGTCATGCATATGTTAAGAGTGTGTAGAAAAAATAAAAAGATTATTTTTTTTGGTGAAATGGGGAGTGATATTGAACTGTCCCGCTGATTGAGTAACCGACTTTGCCGGAAATCTGGCACAATGTTAATCATTAATACATTAAATAACAAGTAACATGCATAAAATTAATGCCGGGCATTGTCATAAATACTGAATGATCGCTGATTTGCGACTTTCGGTTCCTTTGTTAAAGAAAAACAGGGAAAAACTTGTTTTCCCGAACAGAATTAATTATTATTGTAAACTTTTGCTAAAATCATTCTTTAGTAGCATACAAGTCATTGTCAATGCGTCAGTTAAAAATAACTAAACAGGTCACCAACCGTGACACTCCCTCGCTGGACAAATACCTGCAGGAGATCGGAAAGGTTGAGCTGATATCTCCTGAAGAGGAGGTTTCGCTGGCAAGGCGCATTCGCGCAGGTGATCATGATGCACTGGCAAGGATGGTCAAAGCGAATCTGCGTTTTGTGGTCTCAGTGGCAAAACAGTACCAGAACCAGGGTATGACACTTCCTGACCTTATAAATGAGGGCAACCTTGGTCTTATAAAGGCAGCCCAGCGTTTTGACGAGACCCGCGGGTTCAAGTTTATTTCGTATGCAGTGTGGTGGATAAGACAGGCAATTCTGCAGTCGCTTGCCGAACAGGCAAGAATAGTCAGGCTTCCTGTCAATAAGATAGGCTCGATTAACCGCATCAACAGGGCATACTCCAAACTTGAGCAGGAATATGAGCGGGAGCCGTCTGCGCAGGAGATTGCAGAGCTTCTCGAACTGGCCCCGGAAGATGTTAAGGAGTCGATACGCACCAATGGACGTACTCTCAGCATGGATGCCCCGATAAGTTCGGAGGAGGACAATAACATGTATGATGTTATGCAGAATGATGAGGCGCCGAGTCCTGACCGCAACCTTATAAACGAGTCTCTGGCTTACGAGATCGAGCGTGCCCTGAGTACCCTCTCTCCGCGCGAAGCCAGGGTGCTGAAACTCTATTTCGGCATCGGGATGAAACATCCCTATACACTTGAGGAGATAGGCGAAGAACTGAATCTGACCCGCGAAAGGGTGAGACAGATAAAAGAAAAGGCCATCAAACGCATCCAGTTCACGACACGTTGCCGGATACTCAAATCGTATCTCGGCTAATTGCAAAAAAACAGATTATCATGAGTCACCTGGTAGCTCCATCGCTTCTTGCAGCTGATTTTTCAAATCTCGCCGCCGAGGTTGAGATGGTAAATGACAGTATGGCTGACTGGCTGCATCTTGACATTATGGACGGGCTTTTTGTGCCCAACATCTCCTTCGGTTTTCCGGTTGTGGAGGCTGTGCGAGACCTCTCGTCGAAGCCTCTTGACGTGCACCTGATGATAGTTGATCCGGACCGTTATCTTGAAAGGTTCAGGGATGCCGGAGCCTCGAACCTTACAGTACATTACGAGGCGTGTCATAACCTGCACCGTACTGTCAGTGAAATACGAAGACTGGGTATGAAGGCAGGTGTCTGCGTAAATCCCCATACCCCGGTAATGCTGTTAAAGGATATCCTGCCCTACATCGATATGGTACTTATTATGACTGTAAATCCCGGCTACGGGGGACAGACCTTCATTCCGGGAAGCATAAATAAGATAGGTGAGCTGAGGAGCATGATAGACCTCGAGGGGTATGACGTACTTATTGAAGTTGACGGGGGGATAGACATCCAGAATGCTCCTGTGCTGTTGCATGCAGGCGTCGATGTGCTTGTGGCCGGCAATACCGTTTTTTCATCCTCTGACCCGGTCGAAGTAATACGCAGGCTCAAGGAACCTACCTGATACTCTTTTACTGACCTTCATTTAACTTTTCATCGAGCCATCTTTTGAGGCGGTCAGGCTGACCGGCATCAAACCATTTTATTTCAGGGTCCTTCGACCACCATTTGATCTGTTTTGCGGCGTACCGTCTTGTATTTCTCTTTATAAGTTCCACCGCCTTTTCATGACTGACAAGCCCGTCGAAAAAGGAGAACATCTCACGGTACCCGACAGTGTTGAGAGCGTTCAGCTCCCTGTATCCGAGGAGTGACCGGGCTTCCTCTTCAAGTCCTGATTCAATCATTGAATCAACCCTGGCATTGATCCGTGAATACAGTGTATCCCTCTCAAGAGAAAGTCCTGCCTTTATTATCCTGAACTCACGATTCCTTTTCGGTGAGGTGAGGAACGATGAATAGGGTCTCCCTGTGCTTTCAGTTATCTCAAGGGCCCGCATCAGCCGCCTGGGATTGCGAAGATCGACTTTCGAATAATGCAAAGGATCAAGGAGCTTCAATGCCAGGCGTAAACCTTCTACCCCCTCGGCTGCATATTTTTCGATATATTTTGTTCTCACTGCCGGGTCAGTGTCAGGGATGTCATCAATTCCCCTGCATACTGCATCCATATATAACATGGAACCGCCGGTCATTACTGCAACGGGATTTTTTTCGAAAAGTGAGGGCAGAAGGGCGAGTACATCGCGCTCATAGAGGCTGGCGCTGTAATAGTCATTGACAGAAAGAAACCTGACAAAATGATGCTTTACGCGTTCAAGTTGCTGCAGATCGGGTGCTGCAGTGCCTATGACCATCTCACGGTAAAACTGTCTGGAGTCACAAGAGACGATTTCGCAGCCAAAGTGTTCAGCAAGTCCGACCGATACGGAAGTTTTTCCCACACCCGTGGGGCCAGGCATAACAATAAGGGTATTTTTCATAGGGCGGGTGCCGCCGGGAGCCTATTCCTCCTCTTCGATATTCTCGATATTGTCAAAGTCTGACATCCCTTCCTCATCTTCAGCGTTGAAGAAGATCTCGTCATCAACAACTTCCTCTTCATCCTCATCTGCTACAACAAGATTGTTGTATTTTTTCCGTGCCACGCCTCCGAATGAAACCTGTTTGGGCGGAAGCCCCTTCGATGTGCTACAGTTGGGATACTCTTTGCCGTCAATCTCTTCGCTTTCTCCAACGTATTCAATGAAGAGAGACCTTTCATTAAAGAAATCGAAAACATAGAGAAGCTTCTGGTTCTTTTTGAAGATAACTTCTTCGAGAACAGCGTTATCCATTGTAGACGATCCGGCTCCCATATCAAACAGAGTGAACTCTTCCTCCTTCTCCCAATTATCTGTAGACATATAGAACGAAGCTATCTGCGATTTATCAAATTCCAATTCTTCCTGTATTGCATTATGGAAGTCGATCAGAGTCTGACTCTCCAGGAATTCGAATTCCCTCACAAACGCGTCATCTTCATCAGATAATACAACGAACCTGTATACCATTTCTCTCACTTTTTCAACCGGTGCAATTTAATATTTTTTGAAATAGGTTCATCGGGTAGAATTTTTTTTTAATAAGAATAAAATAGTGTCGACATCATCTGCGTATTCCCATAATTCGGGCTGTTGCGCCTTACCCAGCGAAGTATATCCGTGACCTGTCACGCATTGAAGGTTGTTTGCCACCGTTTCAAGTTCGTTTTTAAGCGCCTCGCGGGAGGCATAAAAATCATAGTTCAGCACAGCCATCGGGGGTGACAGGGAAGAATCGCGGCGCAGCAACAGGTAACCTGTGTCTGTGAACGGCTGTCTGTTTACAATCATGAGGGCCTTGCTGTGGTCATAGTTGACGGCATATTTCTGATGACCGCGGAGCTTTTGCCACTCATGCCAGCATGATGTCAGACGGGTGATGTCATAGCCTTCGGGGAGGAAGAGTTTTGAAACGCTCCGGCAGCCGAGACCGAAGTATGCGAATACATCTTCGCCCAGCAGCTCCAGTTCCTCATTTGTTTCCGTTCCGTCAAGTACGGCGGCACTGTTGCGGTTCCTTCTTATTATTGAAGGTCTGTCCCTGAAATAATATTCAAAATACCTTGCCGTATTGTCACTTCCCGTTGCTATTACAGCATCAAAGCCGGACAGAGTTCCGTCAGTCAGTGTAATGCAACTTCCCAGGCCTGGCTCAGCCTCCGAGATGAATCCGGTTACGGCCCTCATCAGGAGAGCGTCCTTCGAGCTGATTTTTGCAATCAGCCTGTTGCCGGTTATAAGCACGCAGAGCAGGTCATGAAATCCTACCAGCGGTATGTTGCCTGCCATTACAACTCCCACAGTCGAATCAATGGTGTGATCCGGTATTTCAGGATAGCGTTGCAACCATTCACGAAGACTGACTTCAGACAGGTTATTCCCGACGGCACCGAGGGCTTTGCGGACGTTGTCAGGGGTGAACCAGGAATTTGAATTTTCGAGAGTGTCAATGAGCATTAAAAAACGGGAGGATGCATTATTCTCAATTCCTGATGCAGCATCGCGCATGGCGCCGCCCAGGGCGCAAAATGCAACAATCCTTCGCTCCTTATTAACATCAGGGTCTGCCATGCAGCAAAGGTATAAAAATGACGGATGACTCAGCTGCAAAAAAAAGAGGCCCGGAGGCCTCTTCAGTCAAAGTTCATTATGTTCAGTTCAGTGCGAAGCTGAGAGGCAGTGCCATCTTGACTTTTACCGGTTTGCCGTTGTTGAGAGCTGGCTGCCACTTCGGTAACTTCCCGATCATATCCAGGGCGGCCTGATCCAGCAGAGGATCAGCTGATTTGACAACCTCTGGCCGGATAGTATTCCCGTTTTCATCAACAATGAATGTCAGGATCACCTTTCCGGTGATGCCTTTTTCTTTTGCAGCCGAGGGATATTTGAGGTTTTCAAGGATCCATTTGAAAAGATTTTCGTCGGACTTGGCCGCATCGATTCCGAAGACCGGCATCTCAGTCACTACGTTATAGACGTTGTCCAAAAGGATTGAGTCATAAAATCCCACGGTGGGATCTATGGGTTCAGCAGGCGCTGTCTCTTTTCTCATATCATTGCATGAGAAGGTGAAGAAAAGGAATGCTGCAAGCGGAACTGCCAGGAGGAGTTTGAGGGAGGAGATGCTCCCGCTTTTTTTCTTTGTCATCATAATAATACGGTTTTTAAGGAGTGATTTTTCTGAAAATGTATTTGATATCAGTGATAAACGGGTATTGAGCACTGCACTTACAAGGAGCAGCTGGTACGATGTCACCTCTTCGCCGAGGATTATGCATTTACTGTCGGCTTCATATTCGTGGACAGCCATGAGAGACCGCCTGATCAGATAAGCTGCAGGATTGAACCACTGCAAAACAGTGACAATGGCTGCAATACAGAGATCGATATGGTGCAGCCTGCTCAGGTGATTCCTTTCGTGGGCTATCATCCGCTCTGCGTCTTGCTTCGGGATGCTGTCACTTATAAAGATATAGCCGAAAGCAGAGTAGCAAACAGGCCGGTCATCCTCACAGGTTATTATTTTGTCGTGATTGCCCCTGGTGGTTATCAGCCAGAGCAACCGGAATCCTGTTGATAGAAACAATATTGCCGAAACTGCAGCACCTGTGATGTAGACAAAGACTATTACAGACACAGGATCAGCAAACAAACCTGCACCCGTTCCCGATCCCGTGACACGCACTTCAGGGAGAAGCAGTCGTGCGAGACCCTCAACCGGAATTAAATGGGCTCCCGGTTCTGAGTCTGAAGTTCAGCAGCGGGATCAGCGCAGCCAGTATCACTGATAACAGGAGGTAGGTCCTGTTGCGAACATGCTGTGTGTCACCGCTCAGGAACGCGGCATAAAAGAGCCAGAAAAGGAGCAGGCAGATACTGCTTTCCAGCGCATATGTCAATAACTCTTTCATTTCCCTGTCTTTTTATTTTTTGTCTGTTTCTTCATCAGTTCCATAATATCTTCTATCTCCCTGACCGAGATGTGCTCCTCCCGGGCAAAGAAGCTCACCATCTTGTGGTAGGAGTTTGAAAAATAATCCCTTACAAAGCTGTTCATCTGGGCCTTTTTATAGTCGTCCCTCGATATGACCGGAAAGTAGCGGTGTGTCCTGCCGTAAGCCCTGTAGTCAACAAATCCCTTGTCCTGGAGGATTCTTATCATTGTGCTGACTGTAGTGTATGCAGGTCTGGGCTCTTCAAACTTTTCAAGTATCTCCTTCACAAATGCCTTTTTAAGCTTCCAGAGTATCTGCATCACTTCTTCCTCAGCCTTTGTCAGTTCTTTTATTTCCATTGGATCACATAATGATACTCACAAATATACAACGAAGAAATTAGTTATACAACTAAAAAGTTAAAATAATTCAGCAGAACTGCATTTTTTTTGTTTATTCGGATTTAAAGAAAAGCAGTATCTTAGATGCATAATGTTTGGTGGAGGAAGATAATTGACACGATTGACCCTTTTAGGAGAGAATGTGAGGGTTGCCTTTAAGGCAATCAGGTCGAACAAGGTAAGGTCGGCGCTCACGATGGCCATAATTGCATTCGGCATAATGGCCCTTGTAGGAATACTTACAGCCATAGACGGCATCAAGAGTACTCTCACAAATCAGTTTACGATGATGGGAGCTAATTCTTTTGCAATCACTTCCCGGTCGATGCGTGTGACTGTCGGTAAAAGTAACTATCGTACAAAGAACCATGCGACAATAACTTACCGTGAAGCCATGGAGTTTAAGGAGAGGTTTGACGAGCCTGCATGGGTTTCTGTAGGTTTTCAGGCATCGGGACTTGCGACTATAAGATATGATACGCGGGAGACTAATCCGAATATTAACATTATGGGAGCCGACGATAATTATTTTGTCGTGTCAGGCTATGAACTGGAATCGGGACGAAATTTTTCAGAGCAGGATATTTCCGGTAGTCGTCATGTGGCGGTAATAGGGCAGGAAGTGGTTAAGTTCCTCTTCCCCAACATTGATCCTCTGGGGCAGGAGATTCGTCTTTCAGGATTGAAACTGACCGTGATAGGAGTTCTGAAGACCAAAGGCAGCAGCTTCACTGGCGGTGACCTTATAACTGTCATGCCAATCTCCACGGCCCGGCAGTATTTCTCAAGACCCAATATTACCTACACTGTCAATGTGCTCCCTCACAAGGCCGCGCACCTCGATATTCTGTGCCAGTGAGGCGGAGGCAGTCTTCAGGATTGTGCGCGGACTGGATCCCAGGGATGAGTCGGATTTCAACATTCAGAAAAGTGACAGTATTATCAAGATACTTCTCGAGAACATTAAATTCATTACAATAGCTGCCACAATTATCGGACTTATTACCCTGTTCGGAGCAGCGGTGGGGCTTATGAACATAATGCTTGTTTCGGTCACCGAACGGACCAGGGAGATAGGTGTAAGGAAAGCACTCGGTGCAAAGCCGAAACTGATACGACAGCAGTTCCTTTTCGAATCAGTAATAATCGGACAGATGGGCGGATTTTTCGGCATTATTCTGGGTATACTGATCGGCAACCTCGTTTCGCTTGGAATGGGTTCAGATTTCACGGTACCGTGGGTCTGGGTTTTCGGTGGCGTAATTGCCTGTTTTATAGTCGGAGTGGCTTCCGGGTACTTCCCTGCAGTCAAGGCTGCATCGGTAGACCCTATTGAAGCATTAAGATATGAATAACCCTGATATTCCTTTTAAAGATGCAAACTGACAAAACCTGACTGCAATGAGTTTAGAAGTAATACAGGAAGGGTCGAACAATATACCCAGAATATATTACGACCCTGACGAGGACATATTGAGGATAACAGGACGGTCGATCACCGAGAGGCCGGATATGGTTTACTCCCCCCTGGAAGACTGGATCAGAAATCATCTGAAGAAGTTCAGCCAGCTGAGGGTGGTGATTTTGCTTGAATACATCAACAGCGGGTCGTCGAAGGCCCTTCGCGATGTGCTGCGAATGATAAGCAGCTATAAGGCTCCTAATTTTCGCACCCGCATTACATGGCTATATGAAGAGGATGATGAAGCAATGCATGAGCTCGGGGAACACTACCGTGATGCCGCCGGCGTGAATATGGAAGTAAAGATGGTACTCTGAAAGAGCATCACCGGCAGGAAAAACATTAATAACAGAGACAAAAAAAAGACCGCGGTCACCCGACCGCGGTCTTTTTTTTTAAATATGCAGTATTACATTTTTGCCATCATCTCAATAAGGTCAACGCATCTTGCCGAGTAACCCCATTCATTGTCATACCAGGCAAGTACCTTGATCATGGTGCCGTTTACCATCGTGCTCTGGGCATCAAAGACCGATGAAGCGGGATTGTGGATAACATCCACCGATACTATCTCGTCTTCAGTATATTCAAGGATGCCTTTCATCGGACCTTCTGCAGCCTTCTTCATGGCTGCATTGATCTCTTCCTTGGTTGCAGCTTTCTTGAGCACAGCAACCAGGTCAACCAGCGAGCCTGTTGGCGTCGGTACCCTTACGGAGATTCCGTCAAGCTTACCCTTCAGTTCGGGAATGACTTTGCCCACTGCCTTGGCAGCACCGGTTGTGGTGGGTATCTGTGAAAGAGCGGCCGATCTTGCCCTGCGAAGATCTTTGTGCGGAAAGTCGAGGATCCGCTGATCATTTGTATATGAGTGAATGGTTGTCATGAACCCGATCTCGATACCGAAGTTGTCATTCAGAACCTTTGCAACCGGAGCAAGACAGTTTGTTGTGCATGAGGCATTTGAAATGCACTGATGCTCGGGCTTAAGTGTATTATCATTAACTCCAACAACAATCATTGCATCGATTGTATCTTTTGCAGGCACTGTCAGAATGACCTTCCTGGCACCGTTCTTCAGGTGATCGCCGTAACCGCCCTTGGGACTCTCTTTCGAGGTGAAAATACCTGTCGACTCGATTACAATGTCAGGCTTTTCGCTCCACGGAATGTTTGCAGGGCTTTTTTCTGAACTTACCTTAATCTTTTTACCGTTTACAATTATGTTCTGCTCATCGTGTGTGACTCCTGGGAACTGACCCTGTGTGGAATCATATTTAAGAAGGTGAGCGAGGGTCTTTGTGTCGGTGAGGTCATTTATCCCAATGATCTCAATATCAGGCCTTTCAAATGCAAGTTTGAATACGTTGCGGCCAATCCTTCCGAAACCGTTGATAGCTACTTTAATCTTTGCCATTGTGCGTGCTTTAAATGGTTAATAAAACGAAGCACAAAAGTAAATAATTATCAGGAAAGGTCAAAGGAGGAGGGAAATTATTCTTCCCTTCTTTTGAGCACAGTTTTGAAGAAACTTCCGGGATTCAGAGGGTCAAGGATCATACCGATGCGGTAACTGACGAAAAGCGAAAAGAAAACCTGTTTGTTGTCATCCGATGCCATGATGGGTATCTCTTTTGTAAAGGCATTGACTGACCCGCCCAGCTCAATTGCATGTGTAAGCTTATCATTCTTGCTGTATTCGAAGCTGAAACCGCCGTGAGCGTAAGCGCCCGGATATACCTTAATCTCGTTGAAGCCCTTGAAAAACGATGACTTGCTCATTATGTCCTCCAGCTGGTGGATGGTAGGGCCAAAAATCTTTTCCTCAATTGTATAATAGTTGTCAGATACAAACACAATAACCTTATAGTAGATAGGCTTGGCGAAGGTCACAACAGGTCCCCCTCCTGCAAACCAGCTTATCGAAACCCCGCCGAGGTCACGCTTTTCGAATAACTCCTTCTGAAAACCGACTCCGGCCCGAAGCGCCCATGTGGAATTCAGCTTTCCGAATACGAAAGTGCCGGGATTCTGAAAGTAATAATTGGATACTTTGATTTCCTTAGGATGTTTGAAGGTGCTCAACCCGCCCTCAAGAAAAAATCTGTTAGAGGGTTTTGTCTGCCGGAGTTCCCTGTAGATCAAACTCCAGCCGTCTGAATTGAGCGCGGGCCCTATTGAACGTTCATTGCGCCAGAATATCTTTTCCTGGGTGTCAAGATCACCCTGCGCCAGGAGAGGGCCGCAGACGGTTATAAATAATATGACTGGCAACAATCTCATATTCAGGATGCCGCATTTAAGAAAAGTGGCAGTAAGATGGAGGGGAGAGTCAGCCTATTTGTTCTGGCGTATCTGTCCCGGTGGTGCTGTATGCAGGGCAAGTTTCACGATTGCATGAGCTAAGTGCCAGGGCAACCAGAAAAGCAAAAGCAACTATCAGACTAACTTTTTTCATATTCTCTGCCATTAATTGTATGCAACAAAAATAATCTTATTTTTTTGAAACAATCTTCGTGCCAGACATTTATTTGACCAATGCCATTTTTTGATTGACGATCAACCAACTTGCTTTACGATTGTTATATTTAAAAAATATAACGATGAAAGCCCTTTTAATATTATTATTTATACCATTTATATTTATGACAACAGAAAGCGAAACAGAGGCACAGGGCAGTAAAGGCTATAATGAGCTGACACCGGCCGAGGCTAAAATAATTATCAATAAATCAACAGAGTATCCCTTTACCGGTATTTATGAAAAGAATACAACAAAGGGTACTTATCTCTGTAAACAGTGCGGAAATGCACTCTACAGTTCTGAAACCAAATTTGACGCCAGTTGCGGATGGCCGAGCTTCGACGATGAGATCAACGGAGCCGTAAAGCGTATCACAGATGCTGACGGGAAAAGGACAGAAATCGTGTGCGCCTCATGTGGCGGACACCTTGGTCATGTCTTCGAGGGGGAGAAATTTACCGCGAAGAATACACGGCACTGTGTTAATTCTGTATCGCTTGATTTTGTCCCCGCACCGCTGGAGGCAGGCAGGTACGGCACAGCGCTGTTCGCCGGGGGTTGCTTCTGGGGCGTGGAGTATTTCCTTCAGAAAGAGCCAGGAGTGGTGGCAGTGGTTTCCGGCTATACCGGTGGTTCAGTCAAAAATCCTTCATACCGTGAGGTGTGCAATGGCACCACGGGTCATGCTGAGACTGTGAAAATAACATACGATCTGAGTAAAACAACATACGACAAACTGCTTAAGCTTTTCCTCGAGATCCACGACCCGACACAGGTTGGCCGCCAGGGGCCGGACGTTGGCGATCAGTACCGGTCAGAGATCTTCTATAAGAATGAGGAACAGAAGAAGAGTGCTGAGAAATATCTCGGCCTGCTGAAAGCCAAAGGTCTGAAGGTGGCAACAAAGGTAACCAGGGCTTCTGAGTTCTACGCTGCCGAAGAGTATCACCAGGATTACTACTTCCGCAACGGCAAGGTTCCGTACTGTCACGGTTATGTTCAGAGATTCTGAATAAAAAACCGGCTCTTTTCGGGAGCCGGTTTTTTATTGTCAGAATAGTAATTACAGTTTGGGCACTCTCCCGGAGGTCCAGGGTGCATTTATCTGATCAAGCTTCACATTCAGCGCTTCAACAGATTTTCCTGCCTTCTGTATCCTCTCAAGCAATACGGGGAATTCCTTCTTCAGAACCTTCAGCTGCTGGTCAGCAATGCCGGATATGTCTCCGGTATTTCCGTATAGTGATCTTGACATGGCTGAAAGCCTGGCTGAAAGCGACACAGGTGACGGAGGTGTCTCCTCAGTGCTTGCGCCTACAGAGATTCCGGAGATGAGGTATAGTATCTCGCTCATCTCATCATTCACCGCAACAGCCTCATCCATAAGTGCTTTCGGTGCGTCAGGCATCTGGTGCACGGTCTGCATGATTGTATTGATTTTGGTGTTGAGCTCGTTTGCAAATGATATTGCACCAAAGGCGGTTTTTGACAGGGCAGTAGCCTCATTAATCCATTTGGTCCTTGCTGCAGGATCAGTCACCGGCATCGTAACAATGTCAAGCGGCTTGCAGACAAAAGGTTCGGGGCCGGCCAGCTCGGTAACACTTCCCCTGGCATACATTGACATGGAGACAAAGTACTTGCCGGGCATTACGGAGATACCTCCGCCGCCACGTCTTCCTCCGCGTCCGCCTTCACCGACCGGACTGAACTTCTCTGTAGCTACTGGTTGATAACCTGCATAGGTGAAGTTCCAGGTTATCTGTCCTACTCCCTTCGAAGCATTCTTATAGAGCTTATTGATTACAGTTCCTGATTCATCGGTAATTGTGAAGATAAGGTAGGGCTTGAGTTCTCGTGCCTCAATGCTAAGGTCGCGTGCTGTCGGCTGCGGAATGAATTCGCCTTTTTCGAACAGCTTCTTCTCTTTGTCCTTGCGGATATCGGATGCCACTTTGGGAACAGAATCCACATAATAAGTGATTGTTGCACCTACCGGTGGGTTCGATGCCATATAGTACATCGCGCCCTGCTGGTCAAATTCGCTTGTACGGACAAACATCTTGGCCTCTTTTATCGGGAAGATATATCCCGGTTTATCAAGGATCTCCTTCTTATAGTTACGGACGGGTGTATAATCGTCAAGCACATAAAATCCCCTTCCGAAAGTTGCTATCACGAGGTCGTTCTCACGCTCCTGGATGGCTATGTCGCGCACAGGTATTGTAGGCAGACCGTTTTTAAATTCGGTCCAGCTTGTGCCGCCGTCAAATGAAATGAAGAAGCTGAACTCAGTACCGAGGAACAGCATATCGGGGTTTGCCGGGTCCTGTTCTATTGTGTGGACAGGGCCGTTCTTCGGGAGGTTTGCGCTAATAGAGACCCAGCTTTTGCCCTTGTTGGTGCTTTTCAGAACGTAAGGAGCAAAGTCGTCACGCTTGTGGTTATTGAAAGTTGCATAAACAACATTTGCATCAAACCTGTCGGCCAGAATATCGCTCACATAAGAATATTCAGGAACACCCGGGAAGGTTTTAATCATGTTCCAGTCTTTCCCGCCGTTTTCTGTTACCGAAATGACGCCATCGTCGGTACCGGTATAAAGTAAGTCTTTCTGAACTTTCGATTCTGTAAGCGAGACTATGATACCCCACAGCGAGGTGGACTTATTCTTCGCGACAGCATCTGTGGGCCAGTATTTGTCCATTACCTTCAGATTGGCCCTGTCCTCGTTACGTGACAGGTCAGGTGAAATCTTCGTCCAGTTGCTTCCCTGGTCATCACTGCGGAAGAGGAAGTTGGCAGCCATGTAAATACGCTTGTGATCTGAGGGGCTGATGAGTATGG
Organism: uncultured Bacteroidales bacterium; assembly: GCA_963736735.1. GTDB lineage: Bacteria > Bacteroidota > Bacteroidia > Bacteroidales > VadinHA17 > SR-FBR-E99. The sequence goes on from CAVTPX010000003.1 coordinate 64,925, forward strand.
GAGTGTCCCAATGCCATCTGTAAGTCAGTTCACCTTCACCGGGGAAGGGTTTGATGCTGACGCTCTGGCCGCTCTTGCGGTCAAATCTTGAAGCGTTTCCGTACTGTGATTCGGTATACACAATGTTCGGATCTACGGGGTCTATTGCAACCCAGAATCCGTCGCCGCCCTGTGTCACAAACCAGTCGTCATTGGTGACGCCGTCACTGATACTTGCTGACGGGCCGCCCATGGAGTTGTTGTCCTGTGTTCCGCCATAGACATAATAGAACGGGTAGGAATTGTCAACGGCAACCCTGTAGAACTGTGTTACGGGGAGGTTCGACTTGAATATAAAGGTGGTGCCGGCATCATATGTTTCATAGATACCACCGTCGCCGCCAATGTAGAAATGTTCTGTATCTTCAGGATCGATCCACATTGCATGGTCATCAACGTGGCGGCCGTCATTGCCTATTGGTCTCCATGTTTTACCTGCGTCATTTGTAACCTGTGATACGGTTTCTGTACTGTAAACGGTATTGACATCCTTCGGGTCACATATTATCTCATTGTAATACTGGCCGCTCTCAGAGTGGCTGCTCATCTTTTCCCATGAGGCACCCCTGTTTGTAGTGCGGAAGAATCCTCCTGTTTCACCCTGAGCCTCCATAATTATATAGAGTACATCATTGTTCACGGGTGACATTGCGAGTCCCATACCTCCGATATCGCCTCCGGGGAGACCGTTCATTATCTTGTCGAAAGTCTTTCCGCCGTCCTTCGATTTATATACTGCCGATTCAGGTCCGCCGCTTATTTTCAGACCTACATGCCTGCGGCGCTGCTCTGAAGTTGCATAGATGACATCAGGGTTCCTGGGATCGAGGATGACGTTATTGATACCGGTATTCTCGCTGATGTTCAGAATTTTAGTCCAGGTTTTTCCGCCGTCGGTTGTCTTATAGAGTCCGCGCTCGCCCCCGGGTCCCCATACGGAACCTTCGGCAGCTACATAGACAACGTCACTGTTGCGGGGATCGACTGCGATCATACCAATCTGTCTCGATTCCTTCAAACCCATATTCTTCCATGATGCGCCTGCATCTTCGGAACGGTATACACCGTCACCCCAGCCAAGGGCCCTCTGGTGGGAGTTTTCACCGGTTCCGGCCCAGATCACGTTATGGTTACCCGGATCAATTGTGAGACATCCTATCGCATATGACCCGTATTTGTCAAATATAGGCTTCCATGTGGTGCCGTTATTCGTAGTCTTCCAAATGTTGCCTGAACCCACAGCGGCATAAATCTCAGAGTGGTTTGAGGGATTGACAGCAAAGTCGGAAACACGTCCCGAGGCCCAGGCCGGACCTATTGAACGGAACTTAAGACTGCTGAACATCGATGACGGGACCGCAGGTTTAATTTGCTTCTCCGTAGCCTTTACATCGTTCTTTGCATCTTTCTTCTGGGCCCACAGTCCCGGTGAACCTGCAAGAAGAAACGCAAGTGTAATCGTAATAACTTTCTTCATATTAGTGTGATTTGGTTAGTTTCAGGATGACCAAGGTAAGAAAAGGAGTAATGTCAGGTAATATTTTAACGTTATTTAATTATTTTGCCGTGACTCAAAGCAGATATGATGAACGACAGATATTTTACACGCAGAACCATAAGGAAATACAGTGAAGTACCCGTAAGCTCGGAGCTTCTGAACCGGATCCTCGAGGCCGGGACCAGGGCGTCGACAACCGGTAATATGCAGGTCTACAGCATTATAGTCAGCTCCTCTCCGGAAATGAAGCTGAAGCTGGCACCAGCTCACTTCAACCAGCCAATGGTCACTGCTGCTCCTGTGGTGCTGACATTCTGCGCCGATTTCAACAGGTTCAGCAAATGGTGCGTACAGCGGGGGGCGGAGCCTGGGTATGGCAACTTTCTCTCATTCATGACCGCGGCTATCGATGCACTGCTTGTAGCTCAGACTGTATGCAATGCTGCTGAGGAGGAGGGCCTCGGCATCTGCTATCTTGGCACTACCACATACAATGCAGACAGGATTATCGATGTTCTGGGCCTTCCTGCCGGCGTTGTGCCTGTTACAACCGTCACGCTGGGCTGGCCTGCCGAAGAGCCTGATCAGGTAGACAGGCTTCCTCTGTACGCTGTAATTCACGATGAATCTTATGTGGATTACACTCCTGAGATTATTGATGAGATGTACAGGGAAAAAGAGACACGGGAAGATTCCCTGAAGTTTGTCGCCGAGAATAATAAGAAGACACTGGCGCAGGTTTTTACGGATGTCCGTTACAAGAAAGCTGACAATGAATTCTTCACCGGGAAGTTTCTCGAGGTGCTGCGGAGACAGGGGTTTTTGAAATGAGGGTTGTATAGGTTTAAGGTGGTTTATAGGTTTATAGGTTGTCCTGAGAATCGCAAATCGCAATTCGCACATCGCAATCGAATCGCAAATTCCTTTCTGTTTGTCAGGCAATGAATTCGATGCCTGTTTCTCCGGCAATTACCTTCAGGTCTTCAATTACGGCTGGAACCAGATTAATTCCCTCCTTTTTATATTTTTCTTCTGCTTCCCTCTCCGGATCTCCCGGGATGAGGACCCTGGAGTGGCCCTTAGAAGGTTCTGCATTCCTGAAGGTATGAATCCACTCATCCATTGAAGCCTTGAATTCTGCTGCCGGTCTGAAGGCGTCGATGCGCATGGCGCCGAAGAAATGCCCTGTTCCTTCACCCACTTTTTTGTCAAGCACCGGCAGATATGCCACGCTTGGCGGCACGAACGGACCGAAATTGGCGCCGCTGAAAAGCGAGCTGAATATGTCAACCACTGCGGTCATGCAATAACCTTTATGGCTCCCGTGTTCACGGTCTCCCCCGAGGGTAAGCATCGAGCCTCCCCTGCGAAGGACAGATGGGTCATCAGACGGCATTCCGTCAGCATCCTGCACGAATCCGAACGGTACTTTCTCTCCCTTCTTTTCAGCTACCGCCAGTTTACCACGGGCGATGGGTGTCGAGGCGAAATCAGCCACAAAAGGAGGTTCATTCAGTGCCGGCACTGCCACTGCAAGAGGGTTGGTTCCCAGGTATCTGCTGACTGACCAGGTTGGTGCAACAAGCGGATTTGCGTTTGTGACGCATATCCCTACCATATCATGTTCAAGGGCCATCATTGCATAATAGCCTGCAATGCCGAAATGATTCGAATTGCGCGCTGCCACCCATCCTGTTCCGGTGGTTGCAGCTTTCTCTATTGCCAGCTTCATTGAAGCCATCCCTGTGACCATCCCGAATCCCCTGTCGCCATCGACAACAGCCGTTGAGGGTGTCTCGTGCACCACTTTTACAACAGGTGCAGTGTTGACCCTTCCTGCCTTCCACATATCATAGTATTCCTTTACCCTGATCATTCCGTGTGACGAGTGGTCACGCAATTCGGCGGCAATCAGTACCCTCGCTACAGCGTCAGCATCGGCGCGGCAGCACCCGATACGCATAAATACCTCTGTAGTAAATTCAAGCAGATATTCGGGCCTTAATCTTTTTTCCTCCATCAGTGTCATTGTTTACGGTGAATGTAGACGCCGCTTGCCTGGGCAGTGGGGGTGATGACGATGTCATTCAGGTTAACATGAGCGGGCTGCGTGGCAGCAAAGTATATTACTGCTGCAATGTCAACACCGGACAGAGGTTCAACACCCATGTACGGCACCTTTGCTTTTCCTGCATCGCCCTTAAAACGCACAAGTGAAAATTCTGTTTCAGTAAGTCCCGGAGCTATGTTTGTGACTTTAATTCCGTGACTCAGCATGTCTATCCGCATACCCCTGGAAAGCGCATCGACGGCGTGCTTTGATGCACAGTAGACGGCTCCGTTTTCGTATACTTCCTTACCTGCGATGGAGCCTATGTTGATAATGTGGCCGGAACCCCTTTTGACCATTCCGGGGGCTATAGCGCGGGTTACATAAAGCAGACCCTTAACATTGGTATCAATCATACGGTCCCAGTCGTCAATCTCACCATCGTCAATATGGTTCAGCCCGACTGCCAGTCCCGCATTATTAATAAGTATGTCAACCTTATTCCATTCCGCCGGGAGGTTTCCGAGATTCTTCTGAACCTCTTTCTTTTCCCTTACATCAAAACAAAGCGGAAGAACCTCAATGCCGTATTCCTGCACCAGATGCTCGGTAAGGTCATCGAGGCGGTCTTTTCTCCGGCCTGTTATTATCAGCCGGCAGGCTGCTTCGGCGAACTTTATTGCAGAGGCTTCGCCAATGCCGGATGTGGCTCCTGTTATCAGGACTGTTTTTCTCATGATATTTAGTATTTCGAAGGGCTAAAATTAATCATAAATGTGGGTATCTTTGGCAACCAAAGAAAAAATGATGAGCATGACAAACCAGGTCAGGAAAGCACCCAGGGAGGAAGTTGAGCAGATGTTCGACTCAATTGCCGGGCGCTATGACTTTCTGAATCATTTCCTCTCACTGGGGACTGACCGCTGGTGGCGCCGTCGTGCAATAAGCATAATTGGGAAAAATATTCAGCCGGTGAGGATTCTGGATGTCGCCACCGGCACTGGCGATCTGGCCATTGCATCACTCAGACTGAATCCGGTGAGGGTGACAGGTATAGATATCAGCGACAGGATGCTGGAACTTGGACGAAAGAAAATCAGTGATATGCACCTCGGCGATAAGATCGAGTTGCTTAAGGGCGATTCAGAGGCAATCAACTTTGCTGATCAGACATTTGACGTGGTGATGGCTGCTTTCGGGGTACGTAATTTCGAACATACTCTGGCCGGCCTGACCGAAATGTTCAGGGTACTCAGGCCCCGCGGTATGATAATGGTTCTGGAGTTTTCAAGACCCTCGCTCTTTCCCTTCAAACAGGTCTACAATTTCTATTTTACTGCGGTACTGCCGTGGATCGGAAGAAGGGTATCAGGTGACAGGAATGCGTATACATATTTACCAAAATCAGTCATGTCATTCCCTGACAATGATGCCTTTCTGAAGCTTTTGAGGGAAGCAGGATTTGTATCTGAGAAACAGAAAAAGCTCAGCGGAGGCATTGCAAGCATCTATTACGGATTTAAGCAGTGACAGTCTTGGAGCACAATAAATTTCATATTTTTCGTTTCTTAAAGAGTATTACCTTTGCAATTGTGCTCAAGAAAACACTTATACTGTTCATCATTTTGATGCCTCTGGCCCTTTCAGCCCAGAAATCGAAACCCAAGAACGATTCAAATTATGATGAACGGCTGCTTCATTTCGGATTCAGCATGGGATTAAGTACCCTCGATTTCAATGTAAATCATTCAGCTTCTGCATTCGCTGCTGACTCGCTGACCGCGGAGGTTGTCAGCCTGAAACCCGGATTGAACATTCAGATAGTAATTGACTTCAGGCCTGCTACATATTTTGATGTACGGTTTCTTCCGGGTGTCTCCTTCGGACAGAGGACACTGAATTTTTATAAAGACCGGACACTCATCGACGGGCAGCAGACACTGGAATCCTCTTTCCTTGAATTTCCTCTGCTTTTGAAAACAAAAGGAATGAGGTTAAACAACTCCAGGCCCTATCTGATCGGAGGGCTCAATTTCAGGTATGACCTGGCCGGGAAAAAGAACTATGATGCAGATCGTCCTGTATACCTCAGGATTCGTCGCGGTGATCTCTATTATGAGGCAGGTGCAGGCATCGATTTCTACCTCCCATACTTCAAGCTTACCGTTGAGGCTAAGATGTCAAACGGTCTGCGTGATATGCTGATACATGATCCGGCACCGGGTTATCCGCAGTACAGCAATGCGATACAGTCACTGAGATCGCAGATTTGGGTTCTCTCTTTCCATTTTGAATAATCATGGCTGAGGAGTTCAGCCTTGTTCTGCCACCTGAGGTAGCCTTCGATGAAGCCGCATTGCGTGCTTTTATAATTAAACGGTCGGGCAGGAGTGATATAACGTTTAATATTCTGAAACGGTCTGTCGATGCACGTCAGTCATCAATTAAGGTCAATGTAACAGTTTTGCTTCTGGGTCAGGATGAAAAGCCTGAATCGCCGCCACCACTGAAGCTACAGGATGTTTCCAGGGCCCGCGAGGTTCTGATTGCAGGCAGTGGACCGGCGGGTATTTTTGCGGCTCTCAGGCTTATCGAAGAGGGGCTGAAGCCAGTTGTTATAGAGAGGGGCAGGGAGGTGTCAGCACGCAAGAGGGATGTTGCCTCAATAAGCACAAAGCAGATTGTTGACGGGGATTCAAATTACTGTTTCGGTGAAGGGGGCGCAGGAACATTCTCAGACGGAAAGCTATATACCCGCTCGAAAAAGAGAGGCGACAACAGGCGGGTGCTCGAGCTCCTGGTGCTCCACGGTGCTGATCCATCGATACTCTTCGAAGCTCATCCCCACCTCGGGACCGAAAGGCTTCCGCGAATAATTACCGCAATACGCCAGACAATCACCGATGCCGGCGGAATATTTATGTTCAGCAGCCGGATTACTGACATTCTGATTGAGGGTGGCACTTTCAAAGGGGTGGAGATAAACGGTTCGGAGATTCTGAGATCGGAAGACATTGTGCTCGCCACAGGCCATTCTGCGCGTGATATATATCAGATACTCAACGACAGAGGCGTTCAGCTTGAATACAAACCCTTTGCTATGGGAGTGAGGGTGGAACATCCCCAGGAGCTTATAGACCGGATTCAGTATCACGGCAAAGCCAGGGGCGAATTCCTGCCTGCTGCGGCCTATACCCTTGTGACGCAGGCAGCGGGCAGGGGAGTATACTCATTCTGTATGTGCCCGGGAGGCTTCATGGTCCCTTCAGCCACATCCCCCGGAGAGGTCGTCGTCAACGGAATGTCTCCCTCGAAGCGGGGATCGCTGTGGGCAAACAGCGGAATTGTCACGGAGATACGGCGTGAGGATATACCTGAAGTCTACGGCGCGGATATCCTCGCAGGTCTGCGGTATCAATCGGCCCTTGAGCAGCTTGCATGGAAGGAGGGAGGCATGACACAGCATGCACCGGCTCAGAGACTGACAGACTTTGTCAGCGGCAAGGCGTCGTCATCACTCCCGAAGGGATCCTATTTCCCGGGACTGACACCTTCTGCTGTTCATGAATGGTTGCCGGAAGGGATAAGCACCAGGCTGCGGGAGGGATTTAACGAGTTCGGCCGGAAGATGCGCGGGTTTATCACCGGTGATGCCCTCGTGGCAGCGGTGGAGTCACGTACTTCATCGCCCGTCAGGATTTCAAGAGACAGGGAAATGATAAATGCGCTTGGAATAACAGGACTTTATCCTGCCGGTGAGGGTGCAGGATATGCAGGCGGCATTGTCTCCTCGGCGGTTGACGGCATGCTGGCGGCAGAGAGTATCGCACGAAAGTCGAAAGTCTGAGAGGATCTGCGATTTCGAATGTTAGGAGGCCCTCAAACCTATAAACCCAGCTAAACCCATCAAACCCATTCAGTTCCCCTTCCGCCGTGCAAACTCCGAGCATATTATGGCTGCAGCCATGCTGACATTGAGGGATTCTATTCCTGCAAGTGGTTTGTCCGGGCCCGGAATTGTTATAAAATCCGTGACAAATGCAAGCATTTTGTCTGTAAGTCCCTTTGATTCATTCCCCAGCAGAATAATGCCCTGAGGTGAAAGCTTTTTGTTGTATATCGAATCACCGCCCAGGACCGTTCCGTACACCTTAATGCCGGCTGACCGGGCTCTCTCGAGCAACGGTTCAAGGGGAGTATAGCACACATTGACGTGCATGAATGCACCCATTGTCGCCTGCAGGACTTTCGGGTTGTAAACGTCTACGCATTCAGGTGAGCAGATTATATTTCCGATCCCGAACCAGGCAGCTACCCTTATGATTGTACCCAGATTTCCCGGATCCTGCACGTACTCCAGTGCCAGGGTAAGCCTTCCGGGAAGCCACGCATCAAGGAAGACAGGCTTTGAGACGGGAGCAACAGCAAGCACATTATGCGGAGTCTTGAGCGAGCTTATCTTCCTCAGTTCGTCATACCCGACTGTAACAACCTCCGAAGCCATGGCCAGGACTGCATCAGATTCTCCGGCTATCCACTCGGATTTTGCTGCCAGCAGTGAAACCCTGTTTCCGGCTGCAAGGTATTCCCTGACAAGCTTATCACCTTCAATGACAAACATCCCGGCTTCCTCCCTCGTCTTCCTCTTCTGAAGTGAGAGTATAAGCTTCGACTGGTTTCGCGACATCATTTTATGCATCACCCTGTAACTGAAAATAGTATTTATAATGATATATTTGCTTTCACTAATCCTTCTGTGTCCGTTGAATTACCGTCCAACAAATATAGAAATTACCTTTTCCAAACTGCTGACTGCCCTGTCCATAATTTTACTGATGGCAGGATGCAATCCCACAAAGTATGTTCCGGAAGGCGAGGTGCTTTTGAGCAGGAACGTTCTGGTGATCGGGAAAAGCGAAGAAGCGCTTACTTCAGGCATTTCAAAGACTGCGATGAAGCCTTATATCAAGCAGTTACCTAATAAAAGAATATTCGGATCACGTTTTCACCTCGGGCTTTTCAACCTTTCGGACATCGAAAAGGAGCGCTGGCCTCACGGCTGGCTGAGGAAGATAGGCGAGGAACCGGTTATTTTCGATTCTATCTCCGCAACCAGGTCAAAGGCTCAGATTGAAAGCTACCTGGGCTCAAAGGGATACTTCAATGCTGAGGTGGAAGAGACTGCCGCGATTGACAAAAAGGAAGCGGAAGTGTTTTACATGATAACGCCGGGCACACCTTATACAATCAGGGACATCATGTACGAAATAGAAGACTCGCTACTGTTCGGCCTTGTTATGGTTGACACCGCAAACTGCACGGTCGAGCGCGGAATGGTTTATGATGTGGACCTTCTGCAGAAGGAGAGACAAAGACTTGAGCGGTTCATCAGAGATGTTGGATTTTATGCATTCTCAACTGAAGATATCTTTTTCAGAGTCGACAGTTCACTTGCCTCCGGAAAGGTAGACGTGCATTATGTAGTTGCACGTAAAACTGCCCTTGACACCGAAGGGAAAGTGGTTTCCACAAGTCACAGGATGTACTGGGTGAGAGATGTCTATGTCTATCCGGAGTTTGAACCCAGGGAAGCCCTGAGGGGGGGAGAGCAGTATGCGGGATCATTTGACACCGTATATTTCAAGGGAGTATATTTCATTACCCCACCGGGCCGGCAACTTGTGAAACCCGAAGTAATAAAACAGGCTGTCTATGTTATTCCTGGCTCACTGTTCAGCGTTACAAACGCCGAGCAGACCCAGTCGCACCTTGCAGAACTAAAAAATCACAGGCTTGTAAATGTGGCTTATACCGAAGTGGGTCTTGAAAACTCCGACGATAGCACGAAGGGCCTTCTCGACTGTATCATACAGCTCACACCGATGGTCAGGCAGTCATTTACAGTTGAGCTTGAAGGCACGAATTCAGGCGGCAACCTTGGCGGGGCACTCAACCTTATTTACCAGAACAAAAGCCTTTTCCAGGGTGCTGAAAACTTCACAATAAAGTTCAAGGGAGCTTATGAGACACTCACTGAAAAGGTTACAGGATTCAGGAACTCACAGCAGTATGGTTTTGAATCCACACTGCGCCTCCCCAAGTTCCTGATGCCATTCCCCTCGAAGGAGGCCTTCATACGAAAACATGACCCCAAAACAGTCCTGCAGGCTGGTTACAATTATCAAAAGATGCCTGTCTATACGAGGACTGTGGCGAACATGACCGTCGGTTATTCCTGGAGAGGCAACAAATATACCTCCCACATGCTGAATCCCCTCGGGATTGATGTGGTCACACTGCCTTATATAAGCCCGTCGTTCAAGGCCAGGATTGACACATCATCCTACCTGGCCTATTCATACCGTGACGTCATGATACTGGGAGGTAACTACAGCTTCATTTTCAATAACCAGATGATTCAGAAAGCGAAGGATTACTGGTTTATCCGCCTGGGGTTCGACGCTGCCGGAAACCTGCTTGCTCTCGGCTATAACCTTGCCGGTGCTGCAAAGGAAGATGACACATACCAGTTGTTCAGGCAGCCCTACGCGCAATATGTAAAGGGTGAAGCTGATATCAGCTACCACCGCCGCATAAATGACGCCAGCTCACTGGTCTACAGGGTGTTCTCAGGGATCGGGTGGCCGTACGGCAACTCACGGGCGATGCCCTTCGAAGAGCAGTATTTCGGAGGAGGATCAAATGACATAAGAGCATGGATGGTTCGGACGCTTGGCCCGGGATCATATGCCGTCACAGACACATCATTCATCAACCAGACTGCCGACCTGAAACTTGAGGCTAATGCCGAGTACCGCTTCAAGCTGTTCTGGATTCTTGAGGGAGCCATGTTTGTCGATGCCGGTAACATATGGACATTCAGGGAAGACCCTGACAGACCCGGAGCTCAGTTTAAGTTCAACAGATTCATTGATGACATAGCCGTTGGGGCAGGTCTTGGACTCAGGTTTGATATAAAATTCGTGCTTCTCAGGGCTGATTTCGGACTGAAGCTGAGGGATCCGCAGATAAGTGACGGTTCAAAATGGATTCCTCTGAGCAGGCCCTTCAATTTCCGCGATGACCTGACAATGGTCATCGGGATCGGGTATCCGTTCTAAGTAGAAGGTTTATAGGTTAATAGGTTTATGGGTTTATGGCATGGAGCATGCAGCCAGGGGCAATGGGCAAGTGAAATCACAATTCTCAAACTCAAACTCAAATCGCAATTCGCAAATCCTCAGACTCTGAGACCCTAAGACCCTCAGTCCTCATCAACCCCCCTTGACTTTCTCCCATTCCCGTGCTAACTTGCAGTTTCTCTCGCTGTTTTGTTATGAGGCCGTTACGGAAAATTGCTTCTGATCTGCTTGGCTTTGACCGCAGGGAGCGTCGCGCTACGTATACCCTTGCGGTGATACTCGTTTTACTGCTGCTGCTGCGCATATTACTTCCCGGAAAGGGAGCCGGAGGAGACATTATTATAATTCCGCAAACCACCGCAGTACCACGGCCGGCAGTGAGCGGGGGGAACGATGCGGTTTTATTCAGCTTCGACCCCAACACCGCCAATGCTGAGACACTTGTTAAACTGGGTTTTTCTGAGCGACAGGCGTCGACCCTGATAAATTACCGTAAGGCTGGAGCGAGGTTCAGGAAGCCGTCTGACATATACAGGGTTTACGGCATTGATACTGTGTTAGCCGCCAGGCTTGTCCCGTGGATTCAGATTGCCCCGGCAATGTCACGGAGTGCCTCTGAAGGGAGACTACCGGCAGCAGGGCCAGACGGTTTTGAGCCGCGAAAAGAGAGCGCGGAAGGGAAAGGCAGGAATCCGGGACCAGTCACAACCCGGCCGGAGGGATTGACTGACAAAGTGTACGGTGATACGGATTCACCCGGGAGGACACCTGCAGTCATAGATCTTAACATTTGCTCTGCCGCCGATCTGGAACAACTGCCGGGCATCGGCGCAGTGCTTTCGGCCAGGATCGTCAAGTACAGAGACCTGCTTGGAGGCTTCGTTTCGGTATCGCAGCTCGGCGAGGTTTACGGGCTCGATTCTTCGGCTGTAGAAAAGATCACAGGAAGGGTGAAAGTCTCAGCCGACTGTATCAGAATAATAAGTCTCGACACCTGCAGCTGGGGTCAGATTGCCAGGCATCCCTACCTGGGACCGGAGGCTGCCAGGGCGATTATGAAGTACCGTTCACTGATGGGGGAGGGTTTTGAAGTTGACGACCTGGTGCTTCAGAAGGTTATAAGCGTGGAGCAGGCTGGAAGGATAGCGCCCTATGTTACGGCACCGGGAAAGGGGTCTGATAACTGACTGTGAATTTATTTCATGAAAAGTTTTGAAATTGATTTCAGACTGATTAATTTTGCGGCTCGATTTAAATTTAAAGTTGGACTATGATCATTGTACCAGTAAAAGAAGGAGAGAACATTGACAGGGCTCTTAAAAAATTCAAGAGGAAGTTTGAAAAGACGGGTGTGATCCGTGAGTTAAGGTCCCGTCAGGCTTTCATCAAACCCTCGGTACGCCGCAGGGAAGAGGTGAAGAAAGCCGTTTATGTTCAGGGACTACAGCAGGAAGAGGAATAGCATTTCCTCTGTCGCAAAATAATTGACCAAAAACTTAAAGGGTTCCTTTTATGGATAAAAAGGAATCGTTTCTTCAATATCTGCTGTCTGAGAAGCGCTATTCTCAGCACACGGTGCGTTCGTACAAAAACGACCTGGAGCAGTTTTTACTGTGGATTTCTCCACAGGAGCTGGCAACAGATCCCGAAAAGATAACATCGGTTCATGTGAGAGCATGGATGATATCCCTGCTTGAGGGAGGCTATTCATCTGTCAGTGTCCACCGCAAGGTTTCCGCCCTCAGGGCTTTCTTCAGGTATCTTCGCAGGCACGGATTTATAACCGGTGATCCGATGGCCCGTGTGATTCTCCCAAAAAGGGCAAAAACGCTTCCCGTCTTCGTCGGTGAGGATTCGCTTGCAAACCTTCTTGACAATTTCGATTTCGGGGATAATTTTTCGGGTATTCGTGACCGGACTATCATAGAGATGTTGTATCTTACAGGCATGAGACGGTCAGAGCTGATCGGCCTTAAAGACGGGAATGTGGATCTTGTCGTCATGTTCGGTAAGGGTGATGGGAAAACGAAGCAAGGAAAGGGTAATTCCGTTGATAAAAAGTTTTACAGCTTCTCTGGAGAAATATTTAAATGCCCGGAGTGAAGCCGGGTATCCCTCGGCCGTGAGTTTTTTTATATCCGCCAGGGGCAACAAAATGTACGACAAGAGTGTTTATAATATAGTAAAAAGGTATCTCACGATGGTGACTACTATAGAAAAGAAGAGTCCGCATGTTCTGAGACATACCTTTGCCACTCACATGCTGAACCACGGTGCTGATCTGAACTCGATCAAGGAGTTACTGGGGCATGCAAGTCTTTCGGCAACACAGGTTTACACGCACAATACATTTGAACAGTTAAAGAAAGTATACAAACAGGCTCATCCGAGGGCCTAATAATAAATTATATAGGAGGTACGACCATGAACATTCAGATCCATTCGGTCAGGTTTGATGCTGACAAAAAGCTTCTTGATTTTGTGACACAGAAAGTGAACAAACTGTCACTTGTAAGTGACGGGATTGTAAGTGCTGAGGTGTTTCTGAGGCTGGACAAGGACGATGAGAAGGAAAACAAGGTTGCTGAGATCAGGGTAGAGCATCCCGGCGGGCCGCTTTTCGCCCGTAAGCAGAGCAAGACTTTTGAAGAGTCAACCGATCAGGTTATTGATGCTCTTAAGAAACAGATTGTCAAGCAGAAGGGAAAGCTGCGGGGAGAGTAGCAACAGGTGTAAAAAAAAACTTGAGATAATTTTTGAGATTTGAAATATTAATTCCTACATTTGCAAACCGATTTTTGAGGGTATTTCGCTCAAAAGTCGGTCGTTCTTTCAAACGCCGATGTAGCTCAGTTGGCCAGAGCAGCTGATTTGTAATCTGCAGGTCGGGGGTTCGAATCCCTTCATCGGCTCATTGTAAGAAGAGCATATGTATGTCTTAATCAGATATACTCTGTTTTTTAGGGGAGATACCAAAGCGGCCAACTGGGGCAGACTGTAAATCTGTTGTCGAATGACTTCGTAGGTTCGAATCCTGCTCTCCCCACAAAAACCGAGTAACCCGGGAACAATCGGCCTGCTGGCGGAATGCCCGTTCTTCTGAAAGAGGAATATAAGCGGGAGTAGCTCAGTTGGTAGAGCATTAGCCTTCCAAGCTAAGGGTCGCGGATTCGAATTCCGTCTCCCGCTCATTATGCCGATGTAGCTCAGGGGTAGAGCACTTCCTTGGTAAGGAAGGGGTCATGAGTTCAATTCTCATCATCGGCTCGATTGATTTTGAAATGTAATTTTAATTAAATAAGCTTCTAGTTATGGCAAAAGAAAAATTTGACAGGTCGAAGCCACACGTAAATATCGGTACAATCGGTCACGTCGACCACGGCAAGACCACCTTGACAGCTGCTATTACGATGGTTCTCGCAAAGAAAGGTCTCTCTGAAGTGAGGGATTTTGATTCAATTGACAATGCTCCCGAGGAAAAGGAAAGGGGTATTACAATTAATACAGCGCACGTTGAGTATTCAACGGCGAATCGTCACTATGCACACGTAGACTGTCCCGGACATGCTGACTATGTTAAGAACATGGTTACAGGTGCTGCCCAGATGGACGGTGCTATCATCGTTGTTGCCGCTACTGACGGCCCGATGCCTCAGACACGCGAGCATATCCTTCTTGCGCGTCAGGTAAACGTTCCGAGAATCGTGGTTTTCCTTAATAAGGTTGACCTTGTCGATGACGAGGAGCTTATTGATCTCGTTGAGATGGAAATACGTGACCTTCTGAACTTCTATAAGTTTGACGGTGACAATGCTCCTGTTATCCGCGGTTCGGCACTTGGTGCAATGAACCACGAACCCAAATGGGAAGACAAGGTCATGGAACTGATGGATGCAGTCGACTCATTTATTCCGATTCCTCCGCGCGAGAACGAAAAACCGTTCCTCATGCCGGTTGAAGACGTATTCTCGATCACCGGCCGTGGTACAGTTGCAACAGGCCGTATTGAAACAGGTATGGTTCACACGGGCGACGAACTTGAGATAGTAGGTCTTGGTGCTGACAAACGCAAGTCAATATGCACAGGCGTTGAGATGTTCCGCAAGATACTTGACCAGGGTGAAGCAGGTGACAACGTAGGTCTTCTCCTTCGCGGTGTTGACAAGAAAGAGATCAAAAGAGGTCAGGTTCTTGCCAAACCGGGTTCAATAACACCCCACACCAAGTTCACTGCTGAGGTTTACGTTCTCAAGAAAGAAGAAGGCGGACGCCACACTCCGTTCCATCAGAAGTACCGTCCCCAGTTCTATCTCAGGACTCTTGACGTTACCGGTGAGATCACTCTCCCGGAAGGAACTGAAATGGTAATGCCGGGTGACAACGTAACAATTACTGTTGAGCTCATCTATCCTGTGGCTATCAATAAGAACCTCCGTTTCGCTATTCGTGAAGGCGGCCGTACTGTTGGTGCAGGTCAGGTTGTTGACATCATCGCATAATTTAAATATAACAGGGGTTCCGCCTTCATTGGCGGAAACCCTTTGTTAAACACGGGTGTAGCTCAGTTGGTAGAGCACTGGTCTCCAAAACCAGGTGTCGGGAGTTCGAGTCTCTCCTCCCGTGCTAAATCGAAGTTTGAAAGATGAATATATTAAACTATTTCAAAGAATCGTACAACGAGCTGATGCACAAAGTGACATGGCCTTCGTGGACTGAGCTTCAGAGCAGCGCCACTCTTGTGATGGTTACCTCTGTCATTCTTGCCCTCGTAATATGGGCAATGGACTTTTCCTTTGACAAGGTAATGGGCTTTGTCTACAGTTTGTTGTATTAATATAACGGTCACAGATGAGTGAGAACGTTAAAAAGTGGTATGTACTCAGGGCTATCGGCGGCAAGGAGAAGAAGGTGAAGGAGTATCTCGAGAGTGAGATTGCCCGTCTGAAGCTTCAGGATTACATAACACAGGTTCTGATACCCACCGAAAAGGTCTACCAGATACGTTCGGGGAAAAAGATCAGCAAAGAGCGGACATTTTTTCCGGGATATGTCATTGTAGAAGCCGCACTGGTGGGTGAGGTGCCTCACATATTACGTAACATACCCAATGTGCTGGGGTTTCTGGGGACACCTACAGGTGACCCGGTGCCTATCCGCAAAGCAGAAATAAACCGCATACTCGGAAAAGTTGATGAACTCGCCGCAAGTGAGGAGGAACTCAACATTCCGTTCTGCGTAGGTGAAACCGTAAAAGTTATTGACGGTCCCTTCAACAGCTTTTCTGGAGTTATTGAAGAGGTAAATGAAGAGAAGCGCAAGCTGAAAGTGATGGTCAAAATCTTCGGACGAAAGACCCCGCTGGAACTGAGCTTCATGCAGGTAGAAAAAGAGAATTAAGAAATCAGGAAATTGGCAGCCGTGAATTATAATGCTTCCTTAAACGGCCGTCATGTTCTCGCTATAAACAATGCAAATTTTTAATTATGGCAAAAGAAGTTGCTGGATTAATCAAATTACAGATTAAAGGCGGAGCAGCCAATCCATCTCCACCCGTAGGCCCTGCACTGGGCTCCAAAGGTGTGAATATCATGGAGTTTTGCAAACAGTTCAATGCCCGTACCCAGGACAAGGCTGGAAAGGTCATACCGGTTATTATAACCGTGTATAATGACAAATCTTTTGAATTTGTCACTAAGACCCCTCCCGTTGCCGTCCAGATTATAGAAGCCACAAAGATCAAGAAAGGTTCTCCGGAACCCAACAGGAACAAGGTTGCTTCGATATCATGGAATCAGGTAAAGACTATTGCCGAGGATAAGATGCAGGATTTAAACTGTTTCACCCTCGAATCCGCGATGAGAATGGTGGCTGGAACTGCCAGGAGTATGGGTATCACCGTAAGTGGTGTATTCCCGGGTAAATAAACTAATAAGTGATTACAAAAAATGACTAAGCTTACCAAAAAACAGAAGTTTGCCCTCGATAAAGTCGAGGTCGGCAGGCTCTATACTTTGTCAGAAGCGGCAGCATTGGTTAAGGATATCACAACTACTAAGTTTGATGCCTCAGTCGATCTTGATGTCAGGCTGGGAATTGATCCCCGCAAATCGAACCAGATGGTTCGCGGCGTAGTTTCATTACCTCACGGTACAGGTAAAGAGGTCAGGGTTCTTGCCCTGGTCACACCTGACAAGGAGGCTGAAGCGAAAGAAGCCGGAGCCGATTTTGTTGGTCTCGATGAGTGGGTCGAAAAGATCAAAGGCGGATGGACAGACATAGATGTGATTATAACCATGCCCTCAGTGATGGGTAAGATAGGTCAGTTGGGACGAATACTTGGTCCCCGTGGTCTCATGCCGAACCCCAAAAGCGGGACGGTAACCATGGAGATAAGTAAGGCTGTCAAGGAGGTGAAGCAGGGTAAAATCGACTTTAAAGTAGACAAAGCCGGTATTGTTCATGCTTCCATCGGAAAAGTATCCTTTGAACCTCATAAGATCGTTGATAACGCTAAGGAATTTCTCTTTATGATCAACAAACTGAAACCTGCCTCTGCAAAAGGAACATACATCAGAAGTATCTTCCTCTCTAGCACAATGAGCGCAGGGCTTAAGGTTGATCCCAAGAGCCTTGATGTTTAATTGAAAGTTAAACCGTAGAGAGATTATGAGAAAAGAAGAAAAAGCCGATATCATCAACAGCCTGGCTGCGACTCTTAAGGAGTACAGCCATTTCTACCTGACTGATACTGCACAGCTCAACGCTGCTGACACCAGTGACCTAAGAAGGAAGTGTTTTGAGAACCAGATTAAACTGGTCGTTGTCAAGAACAAACTACTGATCCGGGCATTGGAGCAGGCAGGTCTGGAATGCGGAGAACTTTTCCCCGTACTTACAGGCGCAACTGCCGTGATGTTCTCGAATAACGGAAACTCTCCTGCAAAAATGATTAAGGAGTTCCGTAGATCGCACCCTAAACCACTAGTAAAAGGCGCTTACATAGAAGAGTCAATTTATGTCGGTGAGAACCTCCTTGAGACCCTCGTGGCTCTCAAATCAAGGGAAGAACTCCTCGGTGAAATCATCTCTCTCCTGCAATCGCCCGCGAAGAACGTTATCTCCGCATTGCAATCAGGTGGTACAACAATTCATGGTGTTCTTGAAACACTTTCAAACAAGTAATTATTAAGTTAAATAAATTAAAATTTCTATAAAAATGGCAGATCTTAAGAAGTTTGCAGAAGAGTTAGTGAACTTAACCGTAAAAGAGGTTAACGAACTCGCAAAAATATTGAAAGACGAGTATGGCATCGAACCTGCAGCAGCAGCAGTGGCTATGGCAGCCCCTGCAGCATCAGAAGCCCCCGTGGTTGCTGAAAAAACCAGCTTTGACGTTATCCTCAAGAGTGCAGGCGGACAGAAGCTTCAGATAGTTAAACTTGTAAAAGACATTACAGGTCTCGGTCTTAAAGAAGCTAAAGCCGTTGTTGATGCCGCTCCCGGCGCAGTCAAAGAAGGCATAACCAAGGAAGAGGCAGAAAGCATTAAGAAACAGTTAGAAGACTCAGGAGCTGAAGTTGAACTTAAATAAGCTATACCTGATTACCGGGTTGTAGGTTTAGTCCCGAGTTTTCGGGACTAAGCCTTTTTGTCATTTTAATATAAGTTCACTTAATCCTACCACAATGTCCTCAAAAAATACCGAACGAGTCAGTTTCGCATCAAAGATAAATCAGCTTGAATATCCTGATTTTCTTGAGATTCAGCTTAAATCTTTCGCCGAGTTTTTTCAGCTTGGCACCACACCCGAGAACAGGAGGAAAGAGAACCTTTACCAGGTTTTCATGGAGAACTTCCCCATTACCGATACCAGGAATAACTTCGTACTTGAGTTTCTGGATTATTCAATTGACCCACCGCGATATACGATCGATGAGTGCATCGAGAGAGGCCTTACCTTCAGCGTTCCGCTGAAAGCCAAGCTGAAGCTCTACTGCACCGATCCCGAGCATGAGGATTTTGACACAGTCATTCAGGATGTTTACCTGGGCGTCATACCCTACATGACCGAACGCGGTACTTTCGTTATAAACGGCGCCGAGAGAGTGGTTGTTTCTCAGCTCCACAGGTCGCCAGGCGTATTCTTCGGACAGAGTGTCCACGCCAACGGCACCAAACTTTATTCAGCCCGTATAATTCCTTTCAAGGGTTCATGGATTGAGTTCGCGACTGACATCAACAATGTGATGTACGCCTATATCGACAGGAAAAAGAAACTGCCGGTCACAACCCTCCTGAGGGCAATAGGCTTCGAAAGCGACAAAGATATTCTTGAGATCTTCAACCTTGCTGAAGAGCATAAGGTCTCAAAAGTAAACATCAAAAAACTTATCGGCCGTAAACTTGCAGCAAGGGTGCTGCGTACCTGGGTCGAGGACTTCGTTGACGAGGATACCGGTGAAGTGGTCTCCATTGAACGTAACGAGGTTGTGCTCGACAGGGAGACGGTAATCGAAAACGAACATGTCGATCTGATAGTAGACTCGGGAGCAAAGTCGATCCTTCTTCACCGTGAGGATTTCAGCCTTTCCGATTATGCAATCATCTACAATACACTGCAGAAAGATCCCTGCAACTCCGAGAAGGAAGCCGTGATTTACATTTACCGTCAGCTTCGCAATGCCGAACCGCCGGATGAGGCAACGGCCCGCGATGTCATTGACAAACTCTTCTTCTCAGACAAACGCTATGACCTTGGCGAGGTAGGACGCTACCGGATAAACCGGAAGCTGAAGCTCAACATTGATATGACAACCAAGATCCTGACAAGGGAAGATATCATAGCAATCATAGGTCATCTCATTCAGCTTATCAACTCCAAGACAGACGTTGATGATATTGACCACCTGAGCAACAGGAGGGTTCGCACCGTTGGTGAACAGCTCTCGGCACAGTTCAGCGTCGGCCTCGCCCGTATGGCCAGAACCATCCGTGAGCGTATGAATGTCAGAGACAATGAGGTATTTACCCCGGTTGATCTCATCAATTCAAAGACTCTGTCATCAGTCATAAATTCATTCTTCGGTACCAACCAGCTGTCACAGTTCATGGACCAGACCAACCCGCTGGCAGAGATGACACACAAGCGTCGTCTTTCAGCCCTCGGACCCGGCGGTCTCTCGCGTGAGCGTGCAGGCTTCGAGGTGCGCGACGTGCACTATACTCATTACGGTCGCCTCTGTCCCATTGAGACACCTGAAGGACCGAACATCGGTCTTATTTCTTCGCTTTGCGTGTTTGCAAAAATTGATAAGCTCGGCTTTATCGAGACACCCTACCGTGACGTTACAGAAGGTAAGGTGGACCTTTCAATGGAAGGAGTCAAGTGGCTGACCGCTGAGGACGAAGAGAATCTTACAATCGCCCAGGCAAACGCCCCGCTGAACAGTGACGGGACCTTTACCGACCCGAGGGCCAAATCTCGTCTCGGCGCTGACTATCCATACGAAGAGGCTCACAAGGTCGACATGATGGATGTGGCTCCGAACCAGATTGCATCAATTGCCGCTTCGCTGATACCTTTCCTTGAACATGACGATGCCAACCGTGCACTCATGGGATCAAACATGATGCGTCAGGCAGTGCCGCTTGTAAGGCCTGAGGCACCGCTGGTGGGGACAGGACTGGAGAGACAGGTGATACAGGATTCGAGGATACTCGTAGTGGCAGAAGGTGATGGCGTGGTCGAATATGTCGACGCCGAGGAAATCATCATCCGTTACAGCCGCACTGACGAGGAAAAATTTGTAAGCTTCGATGACGATGTCAGACGTTATGACCTCCCGAAATACCATAAAACAAACCAGAATACCTGTATCAACCTTGTCCCGATAGTCAAGAAGGGCGAGAAAGTTGTTAAAGGACAGGCACTTACCGAAGGTTACGGAACCAAGAACGGCGAGCTCGCCCTTGGCCGGAACCTGAAGGTGGCATTCATGCCCTGGAAGGGTTACAACTTTGAGGATGCAATCGTTATAAGTGAGAAGGTGGTGCAGGAGGATATCTTCACCTCTGTTCACATAGACGAGTATCTCCTTGAAGTCCGCGACACGAAACGCGGTATGGAAGAGCTCACCTCTGACATTCCGAATGTCAGCGAGGAAGCCACAAAGAACCTTGATGAGAACGGACTCATCCGCGTTGGCGCCCAGATCAGGCCGGGAGACATACTCATCGGAAAGATCACGCCGAAGGGAGAGTCAGATCCTTCACCCGAGGAGAAACTTCTGAGGGCCATCTTCGGCGACAAGGCCGGTGATGTGAAGGATGCTTCACTGAAAGCAGGACCTTCACTTGAAGGAGTTGTGATTTCCAAGAAACTGTTCACCAGGGCAATTAAAGACCGCAAG
This sequence comes from uncultured Bacteroidales bacterium, assembly GCA_963736735.1. GTDB lineage: Bacteria > Bacteroidota > Bacteroidia > Bacteroidales > VadinHA17 > SR-FBR-E99. Next base: position 86,063 of record CAVTPX010000003.1, read on the forward strand.
GCCAAGGCAGCGGAGAAACCGCTTCTCGATAAGATCGATGCCGACTTCAACAGGGCGGTGGATGATCTCAAGGCACGCCTTGTGGATAAGCTCTTTATACTTGTGAATGGCAAGACGTCCCAGGGTGTCAAGGATTACCTCAATGTAGACATTATACCCAAGGGTGCAAAGTTCACTCTGAAGCAGCTGCAGGAGATAGATTTTCTGAATATCAATCCCAACAAGTGGACCACTGACAAGAAGAAGAACGACAGCATAAAGCAGCTCCTTCACAACTATCTTATAAAATATAAGGAGGTTGACGGAGTTTACAAACGCAAGAGATACAATATCACAATTGGGGATGAGCTGCCCGCAGGCATTGTAAGGCTTGCCAAGGTTTATATCGCCAAAAAGCGTAAGATCAGGGTAGGAGACAAGATGGCAGGTCGTCACGGTAACAAGGGCATCGTTGCCCGTATAGTCCGTGCCGAAGACATGCCTTTCCTTGCTGACGGTACTCCTGTCGACATAGTACTCAACCCGCTTGGTGTGCCCTCAAGGATGAACCTGGGGCAGATATATGAGACTGTCCTGGGATGGGCAGGCCAGGAGCTCGGGCTGAAGTTCTCGACACCTATTTTCGACGGTGCAAGACAGGATCAGATTACCGAACTTACAGACAGGGCCGGTATTCCACGCAACGGGACCACATATCTGTATGACGGCGGAACGGGTGACCGTTTCGACCAGCCCGCAACAGTGGGGATGATCTACATGCTCAAACTGGGCCACATGGTTGATGACAAGATGCACGCCCGTTCAATCGGACCTTATTCACTCATCACCCAGCAGCCTCTCGGAGGTAAGGCTCAGTTCGGAGGGCAGAGATTCGGTGAGATGGAGGTATGGGCACTCGAAGCATTCGGTGCTGCACACATACTCCAGGAAATACTCACTATCAAGTCTGATGACGTGATAGGAAGGGCAAAAGCCTACGAAGCAATTGTCAAGGGAGAACCAATGCCGATGCCTGGCATACCTGAATCGCTGAACGTGCTTCTGCACGAGCTCCGCGGCCTGGGCCTGAGCATCAACCTTGAGTAATACAGCTGAGTTCTTAAACAGTAAAAAAAAATACAATATATGTCATTCAGAAGGGATAACAAACAGAAGACCAGCTACACGAAGATTTCTATAGGTCTGGCGTCTCCGGAGGAGATACTTGACAAATCGAGCGGCGAAGTCCTGAAACCTGAGACAATAAACTACCGTACCTACAAGCCTGAACGCGACGGACTTTTTTGCGAGAGGATTTTCGGACCGGTAAAGGACTATGAATGCCATTGCGGAAAATACAAGAGGATACGTTATAAAGGTATCGTCTGTGACCGCTGCGGCGTTGAGGTGACAGAGAAGAAAGTCAGACGTGAGAGAATGGGCCACATATCACTCGTGGTGCCTGTGGCTCACATCTGGTACTTCAGATCACTTCCCAACAAGATCGGATATCTTCTCGGTCTGCCCACAAAGAAACTTGACAGCATTATTTATTATGAAAAATATGTTGTAATTAATCCGGGTGTAAAGGCAGTCGACGGAGTCAAATACCTCGATTTCCTCTCCGAAGAGGAGTACATGGAAATAATTGAGGCGCTCCCGAAGGAGAACCAGTATCTTGACGACGAACATCCTGACAAGTTCATTGCAGAGATGGGTGCCGAAGCCCTTTACAAGCTTCTGGCCAAGCTGGACCTCGATGAGCTTTCGTATTCACTCCGTTACCGTGCCAACACCGAGACTTCTCAGCAGCGCAAGAGTGAAGCTCTTAAAAGACTGCAGGTTGTAGAGGCATTCAGGGAATCGAAAAACATAAACAGGCCGGAGTGGATGATCGTGAAGATCGTGCCTGTAATACCCCCTGAACTCAGGCCGCTTGTACCGCTTGACGGCGGAAGGTTTGCCACCAGTGACCTTAACGACCTTTACCGCAGGGTGATAATACGCAACAACCGTCTCAAGAGACTCATAGAGATCAAGGCTCCCGAGGTTATCCTCCGAAATGAAAAGAGGATGCTCCAGGAAGCCGTCGACTCACTCTTCGACAACTCACGCAAGGCCAATGCAGTCAAGACTGACGCCAACAGGCCTCTGAAGTCGCTCTCTGACAGCCTCAAGGGCAAGCAGGGCCGCTTCCGCCAGAACCTTCTCGGTAAAAGGGTTGACTATTCTGCACGTTCAGTAATTGTGGTAGGACCTGAACTGCACCTTCATGAGTGCGGTATACCCAAAGACATGGCTGCTGAGCTTTACAAGCCCTTCGTGATACGCAAGCTCATTGAGCGCGGCATCGTGAAGACAGTGAAGAGCGCCAAGAAGATTGTTGACCGTAAAGACCCTGTAGTATGGGATATTCTTGAGAACGTACTGAAGGGCCACCCGGTTCTTCTTAACCGTGCTCCCACACTTCACAGACTCGGTATCCAGGCATTCCAGCCCAAACTTATAGAGGGCAAGGCCATCCAGCTTCACCCGCTTGTATGTACAGCTTTCAACGCTGACTTCGACGGTGACCAGATGGCTGTTCACCTGCCGCTTGGAAACGCCGCAGTCATTGAGGCTCAGATGCTGATGCTTGCATCACACAATATCCTGAACCCTGCCAACGGGGCGCCAATTACGGTACCTTCACAGGACATGGTTCTCGGTCTGTATTACATCACCAAGGCCCGCAAAAGCACCGAGTCAATAAAGGTCAAGGGCGAAGGATCTGTCTTCTATTCACCTGAGGAGGTGCATATTGCCTACAACGAAGGCAAGATTGACCTGCATGCAATTATCAGGGTGAAGACCAATGATATGGTTGACGGGAAAAAGGTGAATCATATCATCGAGACCACAGTCGGCCGCGTTCTCTTCAATGAATTTGTGCCTGAAGAAGTGGGATTCCTGAATGAGATACTCACGAAGAAATCACTGAGGGATATTATCGGTAACGTGCTGAAGAAGGCAGGTACAGCCAAGACGGCTGACTTCCTCGATGCAATCAAGGACCTCGGGTTCAGGATGGCATTTACCGGTGGCCTTTCATTCAACCTTGACGACGTAATCATTCCAAAGGAGAAGGAGATGTTCGTTGCAGAGGGTTATGAGCAGGTTGAAGAGGTGCTTTCAAACTATAGCATGGGCTTCATCACGAATAATGAGCGTTACAACCAGATCATCGACATCTGGACCCATGTCAACGCACGTCTAACACAGATACTGATGAAGCAGCTTTCAACAGACAAGCAGGGCTTCAATTCAGTCTATATGATGCTTGACTCCGGTGCAAGGGGTTCAAAGGAACAGATCCGCCAGCTCTCAGGTATGAGGGGTCTTATGGCGAAACCGCAGAAATCCGGATCAACAGGATCTGAGATCATCGAAAACCCGATTCTTTCCAACTTCAAGGAAGGGCTGTCGGTACTCGAGTACTTTATATCTACCCACGGAGCCCGTAAGGGTCTTGCTGACACCGCCCTCAAGACGGCAGACGCAGGTTACCTGACACGCCGTCTCGTAGACGTCTCCCAGGATGTTATAATCAATGAGGAAGACTGCGGAACCCTTCGCGGACTTGTGGCTACAGCCATAAAGAACAACGAGGAGATCGTGGAGTCACTCTATGACAGGATCCTTGGCCGTACAACCGTTCATAACATCTACAACCCGCTTACGGGTGAACTGATCGTAGCTTCAGGTGAAGAGATCACCGAAGAGATAGCAAATCTTATCGACGAGTCACCAATCGAGCAGGTTGAGATCCGTTCAGTGCTTACCTGCGAATCCAAGAAAGGTGTTTGCGGCAAGTGCTACGGTCGTAACCTGGCAACAGGCAGGATGGTACAGAAGGGTGAGGCAACGGGTGTCATTGCTGCACAGAGTATCGGGGAACCCGGTACGCAGCTTACACTCCGTACATTCCACGTGGGAGGTACCGCTTCAAACATTACGACTGAATCGAAACTCATTGCCAAATACGGCGGTATTGCTGTAATTGAGGAGGTGAGAACTGTGAGCAAGAAAGAGCCTGAAAAGGGCAAGGTTGATATAGTTATCGGCCGACTTGGAGAACTCCGGATCATCGACAAAAAGACCGGCATCGCTCTTACGACTCATACAATACCCTACGGTAGCCGGCTCTATGTCAAACCTAATGACGAAGTCAGCAAGGGAGACCTGATATGCGAGTGGGATCCGTTCAATGCCGTCATCATTTCAGAGGTTGCCGGTAAGGTTGCCTTCGATCATCTTCTGGAAGGAATTACCTTCCGTGAGGAGTCTGACGAGCAGACAGGGTTCAAGGAAAAGGTTATAATTGAAAGCCGGGACAAGACCAAAAACCCGACTATCAAAATCATGTCACCGGAAGGAGCAGAGCTCAAGACTTATAACCTTCCTGTAGGCGCTCACCTTGTGACTGACATTAACAAGCACGTCATTGCAGGTGATACTCTCGTGAAGATCCCGAGAGCCATAGGCAAATCAGGTGACATCACCGGCGGTCTGCCGCGTGTTACCGAGCTGTTTGAGGCCCGTAACCCGTCAAACCCGGCCATCGTTACCGAGATAGACGGCGAAGTTACATACGGCAAGATCAAGAGAGGTAACAGGGAGATTACAATCACATCCAAATCAGGTGAGACAAAGAGATATCTTGTTCCACTTTCGAAACAGATACTTGTACAGGAAAATGACTATGTAAGGGCCGGTACGGCTCTTTCTGACGGGGCTATCACTCCGTCTGACATCCTTGCGATAAAAGGCCCGACAAAGGTACAGGAGTATATAGTCAATGAGATACAGGAGGTATACCGCCTGCAGGGCGTGAAGATCAATGACAAACATTTTGAGATCATCGTCAGACAGATGATGCGCAAGGTTGAGATAATTGATCCGGGTGACACTAAATTCCTTGAGCGTCAGGTTGTTGACAAGCTTGAATTCATGGATGAGAATGACTGGGTTTACGGCAAGAAGATTGTGCTTGAAGCCGGTGACAGCCAGACAGTACGTCCGGGACAGGTAATAACCGCACGCAAGCTCAGGGATGAGAATTCGCTTCTGAAGCGTCGTGACCTCAAGGTCATCGAGGCCAGGGATGCCGTTCCTGCAACTTCACAGCAGGTGCTGCAGGGTATCACGCGCGCTGCACTGCAGACCAACAGCTTCTTCTCGGCAGCCTCATTCCAGGAGACCACCAAGGTGCTGAACGAAGCTGCAATACTTGGCAAGATCGATTTCCTTGAGGGTCTCAAGGAGAACGTCATCGTCGGCCACCTTATTCCGGCAGGTACCGGTCTGAGAGAATACAATAATATTATTGTGGGCTCGGCTGACGACTTCGAGAGTCTGGTACATGCAGGACAGAAGGTCAGGGAAGTTGAACAGGACTAAAAACCGGAGATCATGGCAGAGGTAAAGAACCAGGGACAGCTTAACATCGAGCTCAGTGAAGAGATGGCACAGGGGATATATTCGAACCTGGCCGTCATCACACATTCACCTGCCGAGTTCGTCATTGATTTTATCCGTATCATGCCGGGCATACCGAAGGCACAGGTAAAGTCAAGGATAATACTTACTCCCGAGCATGCCAAACGGCTTGTTGCTGCTCTGAATGACAACATTTCGAAATATGAAGCGGTTCACGGAACCATACGTGAGGTAAAAGGATCGGGACCGGTGTTGCCTGTAGCTTTTGGCGGGCCTACCGCACAGGCGTAATTCATTCATAATGAATTGAAGAGGCTGTAGCAGAGATGTTGCAGCCTCTCTTTTTTGCAGTGAAGAAAAATAAATGTTACTTTGCACAGTTAATTAACCGGGCAACGACTATGAGAGCTAAAAGGATATTTTACAATTTTTTACTGATTTCGGTGGTGGTTGTTCCGTTTGCCCTGAATGCGGGTTGCAAGAAGCAACCCAAATGCGGATGCGACGGTGATGCCCTTGATACTTTGGTGTCATCCCATGTTCTGATTTATTATGATGCAGAGAAAAAATCAGCACAGTGTACGGGTGTCAATGATCCCTATTCGATATTCTATTTCTGCAACCCTTCAGCAGTAATGGGTGAACTCACCAAATATGAACAGGGCGCAGAAGTACTTATTTCAGGCGCATTCTTTTATGAGTGCAACTACCTGATGAACAGCAGCAACAGCTACTACCCGTCGCTTTACCGTATCTATCAGGTCCAGGTTACTTCTGTGGAGCCTGACCTTTACGGGAAGTAACATCCTGGCGGCAGAGTCTTATTAACCCTTTCAGCCAGTGGCTCCGTACAACATATCATTCATAGGTGCAGGAAGCGTGGCTGAAGCACTGTGTCACGGACTCATTGCCGGTGGCCATAAAATTCTGTCAGTATCATCCAAAGGGGGAGTGAGTGCAGCAGCTCTTGCTGAACGTTCAGGAGCGTTGTGGGTCAGCGACTACAGCATCCCTGATAACTGTGACATAGTAATTGTATCCGTCACAGATACAGCAGTGACGGAGGTGGCAGGCAAAATCAGGCTCCCTGAAAAATCTGTAATAGTCCATACGGCCGGCAGTGTTGAGATGTCTGCGCTCCGGCGAAAGACGCGATGCGGGGTTCTCTATCCTTTGCAGACCTTCACAAAAGGATTCTCACCGGACCTCAGGAAAGTGCCGTTCTTTATTGAAGGAACTGAAAAATCGACTCTTAATTTACTGAAGGAGCTCGTTGAATCGATGGGAGCGGAGGCCACGGAATGCGACTCTGACCGCCGTAAATACCTTCACCTGGCAGCAGTGTTCACGAATAACTTCGCAAACTTCATGATGACGGCAGGAGGTACAATCGCAGAGCAGGCCGGTTTTGACCCGAAAGTATTGCGACCCCTCATTGAAGAAACAGCCAGGAAGGCACTTCGTACAGGCCCGCCGGCCGCGCAGACAGGTCCTGCTGTAAGGCATGATGCCGGTACGATGAAAAATCACATCGAATTGTTATCTTTCTCTCCTGAATACAGTGAGCTTTACATCCGGATCAGCGGCCTGATAACGGATTACTACAAGAAAAGATCAGTATGACCAACTTTAAGGAAGAACTTCAGAATGTAAAAGCATTTGTCTTCGATATTGACGGTGTGCTTTCAAATCAGACAATTGCCCTCTCGGTATGGGGGCAACCGTTGCGCACTGTGAACCTGAGAGACGGTTATGCAATCCAGCTCGCTGTGAAAAAAGGATATAAAGTCGGAGTGATATCCGGCGCCAGGTCGAAGGAATACATCAAGCGTCTGAATACCCTCGGGGTGACAGATATATATCTCAACTCCAGGATAAAAAAAGAGAGCCTGAAGGACCTGGCAATGAAGTGGAATATTGACCTTCGTCATATTCTTTACATGGGAGATGACATTCCTGATTTCGAGGTGATGAAAATGGTCGGACTTCCGGTCTGCCCGGCAGACGCCGACAGTGAGATCAAACAGGTAGCTCTGTATATTTCTGATAAATGCGGTGGCGACGGATGTGTACGTGATGTAATTGAACAGACACTCCGATTGCATAAAAACTGGATGGATTATGAAGCTTTTTCCTGGTAAGTACCCAAATGACTTTTTCCGGCTGATAAGGCTGCCTAACCTCATCATTGTGGCTCTTACAATGATACTAATGCGTTATGCTGTACTAAAACCTCTGCTTAACGCACTGCCAGTGGAAATGGCTGAGAACCCGCTGATTGTAACAAGGATGGCTTTTCAGATGGGATGGTTCGACTTTCTGATGCTGGTGCTTTCGACAGTCCTGATTACCGCCGGTGGATATGTGATCAATGATTACTTCGACATCCGCACTGATCTGATCAACAGGGGAAGTATAATTGTCGGTAACACGGTATCGAGACGAATGGCGATGCTGTATCACAATGTCTTCAGTTTTCTGGGTGTGGCAGGAGGATTTTATGTATCTGCACGGATTGGTTATTTCTGGCTGGGAACACTGTTTCTGCTCGTATCAGGGTTGCTCTATTTCTATTCAGTCACATATAAAAGACAGTTTCTGATCGGTAATCTTATTGTTGCCTTTCTGACCGCGATGGTGCCGTTCATGGTGGTGCTTTTCGAAGCCCCTCCGATATATAAGGCATACTCTGCTGCCACCCTGTCATTTCCCGGTGTCAGGCTGCTTTATTACTGGGTGGGAGGATTCGCCATGTTCGCATTTATGACTACCCTGATCCGGGAGATTATCAAAGACATTGAAGACTATGAGGGTGACCTTACCTTCGGCCGCAAAACCCTGCCTGTAGTTTCAGGCGTGTTTGCCACAAAAATGATTATTATTTCGCTGTCAGTTGTCACAATCATTCTGCTTTATATTGTTTGCTTCAGGTATCTTCCGGGCAGGGTAACCCTTGCTTATGTTACACTTTTGGTAGCCTTGCCGTTCGTATGGGTGATTGGCAGCGTCGTGGTAAGCAAAAACAGGGATGAATTCCATAGGGCAAGCAGAATTATGAAGATCATTATGCTTTTCGGAATCATGTATTCTGTTGTGGCCGGGGCAATCATCACATCAGGAAATATTCTGTAGAATGATTTCTGACACGAAAGGAAACTGCCGCCTCATACTTGCTTCATCCTCGCCGCGGCGAAGACAGCTGCTGAGTGATGCCGGAATCGCTTTTACCGCTGCCATTGTAGATTGTGAAGAGGTATGGCCACCCGGCCTTGAAGGAAAGGAAATAGCGGAATACCTTGCCTCTGTAAAAGCTGATGCATTTGCGGGGAAACTTGCTGAAAATGAAATACTTATAACTGCAGACACGATTGTGTGGTGTCATGGACTGGTGCTTGGCAAACCGGCAGATGCGGAGGAGGCTGCGAAGTTCCTCAGGCTGCTTTCAGGTTGCGACCATGAAGTGATAACCGGACTGTGCCTTACTGACCTCAGCAGGAAACACATCTTCTCAGTTACCACAATGGTTACATTCAGGGAACTGAGTGAAGAGGAGATTGATTTCTATGTAAGGGAGTACAAGCCTTATGACAAGGCCGGGGCTTATGGCATCCAGGAATGGATAGGACTGAGGGCCATAACAAAAATAGCAGGATCCTACTATAATGTTGTCGGAATGCCTGTGAGCGAACTTTACTCAGAACTCCTGAAATTCAAAGAATGTAATTTTTAAACTTACTGTTATGTTGAGAAAATCATTGTTTATTCTGACCCTGTTGACAATCGTGTCAGCGCCCCGGCTTAAGGCTGATGAGGGCATGTGGATACCGCTTCTGATAGAAAAATACAACATCAGGCTGATGCAGGAGAACGGCTTCAAACTCACTGCTGAAGATATTTACAGCATCAACAAGGCCTCTATGAAGGATGCCGTTGTGATTTTCGGTGGTGGTTGTACAGGCGAGTTCATCTCTGACCAGGGTCTCATAATTACGAACCACCATTGCGGGTACTCTTCGATACAGAATCATTCCACACTCGATCACGATTATCTTTCGGACGGTTTCTGGGCAATGTCGAAGGAGGAGGAGTTGTCTAACCCGGGGCTTTCAGTAACCATACTGAAGTACATGGAAGATGTCACTGAAAAGGTTTTGAAGGGTGTTTCTGACAATATGCCGAAGGATGACCGCGAAGCACTCATGAATGCAAATATCACAGCCATAAATACCGAAGCCGTAAAGGGAACGCATTATCTGTCAATGGTAAGACCCTTCTTCCTGGGGAACCAGTATTTTCTCATTGTTAACGAGGTTTTCAGGGATGTCAGGCTTGTAGGTGCACCACCCTCTTCAATAGGCAAATTCGGTGGTGACACTGACAACTGGGTATGGCCGCGCCACACGGGAGACTTCTCGCTGTTCAGGGTCTATGCTGATAAGGACAATAAGCCGTCAGCCTGGTCGAAAGATAACCTGCCCTACAGACCGGCATATTATTTCCCGGTCTCACTGAAAGGTGTCAGGGAGGGAGACTTTACGATGGTATTCGGATATCCGGGCAGGACACAGGAATACGCTCCCTCGAACCATATTAAAATGCTGAAGGATGTCATTTACCCGAAACAGGTTGAAATCCGGGGCACGAAGATCTCAATCATGGAACAGGAGATGGCAAAGGATCCGATGGTGCGCATTCAGTACTCTGGCAAGGCATTCGGGCTGTCAAACGGATGGAAGAAATGGATAGGCGAGATACAGAGTCTGAACCAGGTGAACGGTGTGGCTAAAAAGGAGGCATTCGAAGATGAGTTTTCAAAATGGGTCTTGTCTGATCCTACACGTACATCGAAATATGGAAAGATTTTTGAGCAGTATGATGAGATCTACCGCGACTACCAGACATATTATATGGTCAGCATTTATACTTCAGAGGTATTTTTCTCGAACGGAGCAGAGGCTGTGAGTCTTGCAAACAGCTTCAGAACGGCTGTGGACCTTGCCTCTAAGAATGACCCGAAACTGAAGGAAGAGCTGGCCAGACTGGAGAATGTATCAGCGGGTTTCTTTAAAAACTACAATTCCGATGTTGACAAGCGGCTGTTTGCGGCGGTGATGAAGCTTTACGGAGAGAATGTCGCCCCCGAATGGCAGACTCAGGCATACAAGGATCTCTCCGCAAAGTGCCGGGGTGATTTTGCCTCAGTCACAGATAAGCTTTTTGCAAAATCTCTCTTCTCCGATGAGAAGAAGGTAACTGCACTCCTGAAGAATTTCAATCCGGCGACAGTTAGCAAGGATCCGTTTTATCTCCTCGGCGTCGGCAGCTTCGGAACTGCTCGATAAAAGGGTAAGGCCTCAGCTGTCTGTGCTGGAAGGGCGACTGGCCGATCTCAATAAACTCTATATGGCCGGCCAGCTTGAACAGGGCAAGGATAAGGTCTTTTACCCCGATGCAAACTCAACACTTCGGCTTTCTTACGGCAAAGTGATGGGTTATGATTCCAGGGACGCTGTCTGGCATAAGTATTACACTACCCTGACCGGTGTAATGGAAAAGGATAACCCTGCCATCTATGATTATGATGTTCCGGAAAGGCTGAGGGAGCTTTATGCGAAGAAAGATTTCGGCAGGTACGCCTTCAACGGTGATATCCCTGTATGCTTTATTGCAAATAACCACACTACCGGAGGCAATTCAGGCAGTCCGGTGCTGAATGCCGACGGACACCTTATCGGTGTCAATTTTGACCGTGCATGGGAAGGGGTTGCGAGTGACATCATGTATAACCCGAAACAGAGCCGTAATATCAGTCTTGATATAAGGTATGTTCTGTTTATAATTGACAAATTTGCCGGAGCCGGGTACCTGATAGATGAGATGGAAGTGGTGGAGTAGCCGGGAAGAGGTTGATAGGTTGATAGGTTTATAGGTTTATGGGTTGAGGATGGGAGGATATTTTTTCCATCTTCATCGGGGCGGGGTGTCCGCCGGCTGGGGGACTGACAGAATGGTCTTTCACCTGCCGTGAAGCACGGTGATATTCCTTTACCTGAAACACGAACGCCTGGAGCCGTGTCTCGAGTGATACCGAATCCTGACCGTCATATGCGATGTTCAGGAACGGGATATTTCCGTTATCCTTTCTGAAAGCGTCACTCACAGATGCAACCACTGTCCCCGGCATACATGTGAACGGAAGGATGGCGGCAATGCCTGACACGCCTCTGCCGGCCAGCGCAACCGAGGTGCCCATTGCAATAGGAGGGTCACCGTCATAAAACTCATTTATATATGTGTTGCACAAAGTCAGCATTTCGTGGAGTGAAACATCCTTCGCGTGGTCAGTCAGCTCTTTGATCCCTTTTAGCAGTGACCCCGCAATTATATTCTGTCCCACAGCCTGAATCTTCGATTTTACCACGCCTTTCATGTCGCCCTTCCACCTGCTGTCACGCGTAAAGCGATAGGTGGAGTAGTAAATCCATTCAGAGAAAGGTCCTATTATCACCTCTACTCCCAGGTCTTCGAGCCTGTTTGCGATGTTCCCGTTACAAAAGGCGTTGTCACGCATGAAGATCTCACCGTTGATTGCTACAACTGGCTTTCTCTGACTTTTGTCGACCCTGACAGCCATAAAGTCTTTTGCAATCCCCACCAGCACCTTATGCAGACCTGCAGCTCCCTTCTCAATGCAATTTTCAAGTCTTTTCAGAGAATCAGCATAAAGGCTTTCAGACTCACCCCTGTTTACCTCATAAGGCCGCGTCTCACGGTATATTTTCCTTGTAAAATCTGCTGCCACGAATCCCTTCCAGGCATTTATCCTGAACTTTTGCCCGTGTTTCCCTGCAATATCCTCATAGGAGGTGTCATTTGACGGGGTAATCAGCTCTGCCTCGCTGAAACCGAGCCGGTCGAAGAGTATCCTGTGGAACTGGTTATACTGACCGAACCGGCAGGGACCGTTATGGTCAGGCATGAAGAAGCTCATTTTCGAAGGATCCGCACCGGGTTCCATAAGCTTTTTCAGGAAGCTGCCGGTTGTGCAGATCATCGGGAAGCACTCTTTCGATGATGTGTATTTTCTGCCAATTGCAAGGGCATCACTGTCCATTCCGGGAAGGACTTCAGACGGGACACCTACGCTCCTGGCAGCCGCGGCAACCATGAATGCGCCGTCATACATGTAAGGAAAGTACAGGATCCGGTCTTTGGGAGGTGATGACGGACTGGGACGCGGTCTGTATATTGCCACATCCTTTTTTTCATTCTTCTCCGCCCCCCTGAGACTGTCAAGAAACGCCTCGATGCGGGTCACCATTCCGGCGTCAGCCGAATGCTCGTCAACTTCCAGATGAAGGAATGGTTTGCCCTTGAGTTCCTCGGTTATATAATGCCAGATAAATGAGTCGGGACCACAGCGAAAGTTACTCAGATAGACGGCATACAGACCCGGCGTTTTTGCCACCAGCTGTGCTGCTGCAATCATCTTCTGTCCGTTCGGCCAGTACATGTTCCTGTAACTGTCAAAGATATTGTACGGTGTGAGGTCAAGCATATCAATGGGGATGGGCATGACATTCTGCGCAATGAGTTTTTCAATAAGCCCGAGGTTCAGGTGAGGGTCAGAACCGTTGTAAGGTCTGCCAAGAAGGACCACCGGCCTGCAGTTGGCAGGAATAGTGTTCATAACATCCTTACCGTAAGTGATAAGCTTCTTTTCAAATGTTATCTGCACTGCATCAGCCTTGTAAATGGCTGCCCTGACGTCCTCTTTTTCAATCCCGAATTTACCGAAGAAAAACTCTGAAAGTTCTTTTACAAGCGCCCGCTCGAAGAACCTGAAATGAAGCGTGGGCATCAGCAGCTTTGACTCATCAACCTTACCCTTCAGCGCCGCCCTTACCATAAAGGGGTATGTCTGCACCCAGGGGCAATTGCAGTTCATCGTTTTGTTGCCCTCACGGGCTTTGGCATTTACAATAAAGGGCAGAAAAATATAGTCAGCTTTCTTTTCAAGCAGGTCAATCACATGTCCGTGCATCAGTTCCACAGGAAGGCATGTCTCGGCAGTCATAGCCTCAATTGACTGAGTGACAAGTGACTTGTCAGATTCCCTGGAAATGACGACAGTAAAGCCCAGTTCCTCGAAGAATGTTCTCCAGAAGGGAAACTGCTGGTAAAAGACCATCAGTGCACGCGGGATGCCGACTGTGGTATTCCTTCCCTTAACCTTTTCTGCAAAGCCCTCCATCAGCATTTCTGTTCTGGCTTTAAAGAGATTGGGGATATTGTTTGCGGTTTTTTTCCTGCCGTCGGTCTCGTATTTTTCGCATCTGCCTCCGTAGAACAGCGATTTCTTTTCTCCGGTGATTGTCACCCGCCTTATTTCACAATGGTTGGTGCAAGCCTGGCATACGAACCTGCTGACATCGTATGTCACATTGCGGACACCAAATCCCTTGAATGTGGTTTTTTGTCCCGGTGCCATGGACCTTTGTGCAAGGATTGCCGCACCTATTGCCCCGGTCACGTCAAAGTGCGGGGGTATGATTATCTTTTTGCCAAGCACCTGTTCAAAGGCGGCAACAACGGCTTTATTGTTTGTTACGCCGCCCTGGAAAAATATTCTGTCGCCCACCCTGCGGTCACCTACAACCTTCTGAAGGTAGTTATAGACAATAGAATAGGCCAGTCCGCCAACCAGGTTTTCATTCCGTGCCCCTTTCTGCATGAATGAGTTCAGGTCCGATTCCATAAAAACAGTACAGCGGTCGCCCAGTTTCACGGGAGACTCGGACCTGAGAGCCATGCATCCGAACTCCTTAACGATTTTTATATTCAGTTTTTCAGCCTGTTCCTCGAGGAATGATCCGGTGCCTGCAGCACAGACTTTGTTCATTTCGAAGTCGACAACCACCCCGTTTTCGATGCTTATATACTTTGGAGTCCTGCCCCCCGATCTCGAAGATAGTGTCAACGGTAGGGTCATAGTCAATGGCTGCGGTAGCCTGGGCTGTAATTTCATTCTGAATTGTGTCAGCACCTATGAAATCACCTGTCAGGTACCGCCCTGACCCTGTGGTGCCTGCACCTATCACATCCACATAATCACCTGCCTCATCAAATATCTCAGTAAGGCCTCTTTGTATTGCTTCCAGCGGTTTACCTGCCGTAGGAAGATATCTTCTTGAAACCACCCTGTGCTGTTCATCTATCAGCACTACATTTGTGCTTAGTGATCCGATATCGAGGCCGAGGTAGACAGGAATACTCCCGCTGCCCTCCTTCAGGGGATGAACCGTTTTGTCGTATTCAGCCTCCGACTCCTTAAGCTTAGGCAGGCTGGCATAAGCTGCAGAATTGTCGGCCAGGTATTTTTCAAGCAGATCAAGACCTTTAAAACTATTCATTTCCTCGCTGCACGACAGGGCATACATTACTGCACCTATCGCACCCATCGATGCGTGATGGTCAGGTATTACAAGTTCGCCGTCCTTCAGGTCAAGAATATCCCTGAAGGCCTTTACCATTCCTGCATTTGCCGCTACGCCTCCTGAAAATATCACAGGCTTTTTTATCTCCTTGCCTCTGGCCATATTGCTTCTGAAGTTACGGGCCAGGGCATAGCACAGACCGGCAACGATATCATGCAGGGGAGTGGCGATCTGCTGGTGATGGATCATATCGCTTTTGGCAAAGACACTGCACCGGCCTGCTATACGTGGAGGATCTACGGATCTGAGCGCCATTTCACCGAATTCCTTCTCGATGGGCACACCTATGCGTCTTGCCTGCTGGTCAAGGAATGAACCGGTCCCTGCAGCACAGATGCTGTTCATTTCAAAGTCAACCAGTCGCGAATGACCGTTGGAAGGATCTTTTTCAAGTAATATTAGTTTGGAATCTTCGCCGCCGATCTCTATAACAGTCCTGGCAGATGGAAATAGCCTTCCTGAGGATGTTGCCTGTGCAATTATTTCATTGACGAATGTTCCGCCGATCAGTTCTGTGGCAAGGTTTCCGCCGGATCCTGTAACCGCAATGCCCTTCAGGAACCCGGACGGATGATTAAGAAACAGAGATTTGAGCCTGGTATTCAGAACGTTAAATGGTCTTCCCTGTACATAATCATAATAATCCTCAACAATATTCAGATCTTCGTCCATCACTACAGTATTCAGTGACACAGATCCGATATCCAGACCGAGGAAAAAGAAACGACAGTCAGGATTTGACTCAGAAGATTCTCTATCCATATCCCGCCAGGTTTAAATGCCTAAAAAGCCCATCCGGTTAAACCGGTTGCGAACTTAAAGATAGATTATATTTTGTGCTGGCAGGCTAATTATATTAAAAAGATGACAAATATCAGCAATGGCTTTATTTTCTCAATTAAACCCATTCTGCTTTCAGGACGGCACCCGAAGCGCTGATCATAATCTGTTTTACAGGTACCTTTCGTGAAGCCCTGGTGGTAGCGGCTCTGACAAGTTGCATCAATCCACTGCAGCAGGGCACCTCCATAATCATAACAGTAATTGTATTGACCCTGGCTATGTCTATCAGCGCAATAAGCTTGTCGACATATATTTCGGTGTTACTGTCGAGTTTCGGACAGGCAATTGCAAGCGAGTGGTTTTTAAGGTACCTGCTGTGAAAATCCCCGACTGAGAAAGCCACGCAGTCGGCTGCGAGGAGCATATCCGCATTACGGAAATATGAAGCACCGGGATTGATAAGATGCATCTGCACAGGCCACTGTCTCAACTCCGAAGGGCTTTCGTCAGCAGGTGCTCTATGCATGCTGACAGGAGCTGCAATCACCCTCTCGGCGCTCCCCGGACAGCCGCTCTCACTGTGAATATATTTCGGGGACTGTGTCTGCATTACAACCTTTTCATCAAACGGCTCCGCATCACGCTGTTCAACGGTTATTGCACCCTCGGGACAATGCCCCAGGCAGGCACCGAGTCCGTCACATAAAACGTCGGATACCAGTTTTGCCTTGCCGTCAATGATCTTAAGAGCGCCTTCATGGCAGTTAGGAATACACTGCCCGCAACCGTTGCACTTCTCCTCATCGATCTTAATAATATCTCTCTTCAATCTTGGTCTTTTTAGCGAATACAAAAATCCAACAATAATGAATGATAATTGTTCAGGCAATGAAAAAAATGATCCGCCAGCCGGCGGATCATTTTTAATTTTTCTGCGCCAGAGTCATGAATTGCCACTGCCGCTTCGAAGGGCTGCTGCCCTCAGGCAATTATTCAGCAATCAGTCCGCGGTTTTTCAGCAATGCATCAATTCCCGGTTCCTTGCCCCTGAAGGCGATGTACATTTCAAGTTCGTCCTTAGAACCCTTGCGTGAGAGTATCTCTTTTTCGAATTTTGATGCGACATCCCTGTTGAAAATATCACCTGTCTCCTTGAATGCACTGAAGGCATCGGCATCAAGCACCTCGCACCATATGTAGCTGTAATATCCGGCCGAGTAACCTCCGGAAAAGATATGGCTGAAATAGGTTGACCGGTAGCGGGGAATAATCTCGCTGATGAGCCCGTATTTGTCCATTGCGCTCTTCTCGAATTCAGCCACGTTTACTTTAACCGGTTCTGTCAGTGAGTGGTACTCCATGTCCAGTGACGAAGCAGCGAGGTATTCGATGGTTGTAAATCCGGTGTTGAATTTGCCGGCTTTTTCAAGTTTTTCAATGAGCTCATCAGGAATGATTTCGCCGGTCTGATAGTGTTTCGCATAGACTTTGAGAACTTCGGGTTCAAGAACCCAGTGTTCCATTATCTGTGAGGGCAGTTCAACGAAGTCTCTCGAAACGCCGCTGGAGTACACCGTATTTGACAACAGGCTGTGCAGGGCATGACCGAATTCGTGGAACAGGGTACTGGCTTCATCCGGAGTAATCAATGCCGGAGCATCTCCCTGCGGAGGGGTGAAGTTGGTGACCATGCTTACAAGCGGCGTCACGAACTGCCCGTCCTGGTCAATTTTCTGGCCTCTCATGGCGCTGCACCATGCACCTCCGCGTTTTGAGGCACGCGGAAAGTAGTCGATCATCAGTATGCCTACATGCTTCCCGTCACGGCTTACTTCAAAAGTCTTTACATCAGGATGATATTTGGGAATATCAGTACGCTCTGCAAATTCGAGGCTGTAGAGCCTGTTGGCGACATAAAACATTCCGTCTGTGACATTGTTGACCGAGAAATAAGGCCTTAGCTCTTCCTCGCTTATATTGTACTTCTCCTTGCGGATCTTTTCGGTATAGTAGAACCAATCCCATGGCTCCAGCTTGAAATTGCCACCCTCCCTGACGATCATCTCCTGCTGCGCCTTTGCTTCCGCTTTTGCAACCGGAAGCGCTGCTGTCCAGATCTCACCGAGGAAACTGAGTACTCTTTCAGGATTCTTTGACATATTGCGTTCAAGCACATAGTCAGCGTGACTCTTATAACCCAGCAGGTTTGCCTTTTCAACTCTCAGTTCTGCAATTTTGCCCGCTGTTTCATTGTTATCCTTTTCGTTTCCGTTATTTCCGCGCATTGAATAACCCCTGAACATTTTTTCCCTGAGGGCCCTGTTGTCTGCATAAGTCATGAAGGGAAAGTAGCTTGGAGCCTGCATTGTAAAGAGCCATTTGCCCTCCATTTCCTTTGCTTTTGCTGCTGCTGCAGCCTGAGCTTTTACTCCATCAGGAAGGCCTGAAAGGTCAGCTTCGTTATCTATTACAAGGGTGAAACCGTTTGTCTCAGCAAGCAGGTTCTCACCGAAATTTAATGATAGAAGCGAAAGCTCCTCATTCAGCTTGCGCAGCTTGTCCTTGCCTTCAGCATCAAGGCCGATACCATTCCTTATAAACCCGAGATAGCTGTCTTCCAGCAGCTTGCTTTCTTCAGGAGTAAGATTGAATTTCTCCCTGTTTTCATATACGGATTTTACCTTTTCAAATAACTTCTCATTTAGTGAGATTGCATCCCTGTGCTTTGAGAAGAGTGGTGACATCTCCCTTGACAGGGCCTGAATTGAGTCATTTGTGTTTGCGGAGCTCAGAGGTCCGAAAGCACGCTGGGTCTTGTCGAGCAGTTCACTTGTAAACTGCAGCGCTTTGATAGTGTTTTCAAAGGTCGGTTCGTCGGTGTTATTGATTATGGCATCTACTGCAGCCAGTTCCTCTTCCATGCCTTTAATAAAGGCAGGTTTGAAATGGTCAAGTTTGATCTGATCAAACGGGGGAACGCCAAATGGAGTGTCCCATTCGCAGAAGAAGGGGTTTTCACAAGCTTCCTTTTTGCAGGAGGCCGCCGCAAGTGCAACTAACAGCATCATGAATAGCAGTTTTTTCATAGGTGGTTTTATTGATTTAGGAGCATTAAATATATCTAATTATTGAATTAGTGCAAAAAAAGCGGGTTGCGTGCCCGCTCATTTCACATTTCTTAACTCTTTTATTCAAACTCTACAGGGGATCTCCCTTTCTGACCTTGTCACCGCGTTTGACAATCATCTTCCTTACCTTTCCGTCGCGGTCAGACTTTACTTCGCAGTAGGTTCTGTTTATCATCAGGTAAAAGAGGGTTTCACCTTTTGTGACAGTTTCACCTTCAGAGATAATCTCATCTTCACCGGTATATGTGTATGTTGTTCCGGAATAGAGAAACACCACGCCTGTTTCCGGGGATAAGAGCAGCTTTTCTTTGGAGACTCTTCCGGAAGATGATTTTGAGATCTCTGTCTTCCTGTCCTCCACCTCTTTAAGGAACCTTGTCTTTGCTACGCCCGACTTATAATCACGGTACTGGCGGTCGTGCATTGCAAGTTCAAACAGCTCTTCGTCATCCTTTCCAGTACTCCATTTATTCTCCTCCATCTCCTTCCTGTAGGCATCCAGGGCGTCGGGATAGTTATCCTGGGGAGTCCCCTCATAAAACTCTTTTCCTTCCTTCTTCGCAAGTTCGATAAGTACCGGCGCGAGCGGGCCCGGAAGCTTGCCGGCCCTGCCGAGAAGCATATCCCAGGTATTCGGATCGATCATTGAGAACCTCTCTTTTCCGTTCACCGTGGAGACTATGTTCATCAGTGCCACATTCTTGACATACTGGCTGAAAGGGGTGACCAGAGGCGGATAACCCATCATCGGCCATATATGCTCCACCTCTCTGAAGAGTCCGACAACAAGATCATCTTCTGACAGCTCCGGCTTGTCCTTGCTTTTAAGGGCTGCATTGATACCCTGGTGGACTCCCTTGAGGTCAGCCATCATGCTTCCCATCATCCCTCCGGGCAGGCCTGATCCGATGAGCAGGGAAGACATCTGTTTGTTGCGGCTGTCAATGAATAAGCCGAGAAAGTCGTCAATAAACTCCTGCGTCAGTGAACGCACCTTCATATAGGCGTTCATATTTATCTCCGGAACATCGAATCCGGCATCCTTCATTATTGCCTGTATTGCGATGACATCAGGGTGGACCATTCCCCAGCTCAGCGGCTCCATTGCCACGTCGAGGTAATCAGCTCCGGCACGGGCAACTTCGAGCATTGATGCCACAGACATTCCGGGACCGCTGTGTCCGTGATACTGGACCTTAATTTCCGGGTACTTTTTCTTAATCCTTTTAACAAGTTCACCAAGCATTGCAGGTCTTCCGACACCTGCCATATCCTTGAGACATATTTCGTCAGCCCCGTATCCGACTACTTTGTCGACCACCTCCATGTAATATTCCACAGTGTGAACGGGTGAATATGTGATTGAAAGTGCCGCCTGTGAGATCATTCCGGCTTCACGGGCATACTTAACAGAGAGTTCCAGGTTCCGGTGGTCATTCAGACCACAGAATGACCTTGATATATCGACACCCTGTGCTTTTTTTACTTTGTACATCAGCCTTCTGACATCGGCGGGCACAGGGTACATCCTGATCCCGTTAAGAGCGCGCTCAAGCATATGGGTCTGAATACCTGCCCTGTTGAAGGGGGCTGTCCACTCCCGGACCGCGTCATTTGGATTCTCCCCGTACATCAGCTGTACCTGTTCGAAAGCTCCTCCGTTAGTCTCGATGCGGTCAAAACAACCCATTTCTATAATATGGGGTGCTACAGCCTTAAGCTGGTCGGCACGCGGCTGATACTTACCCGTCGACTGCCACATATCACGGTAAAGCAGGCTGAACTTTATCTTCTTTTTCATAGTGTAACAAAGATAGGACAAACGTGAAATGATATATGTGACAATTGTCAGCAATCATCATTAATGCGCCTGCAGGTCAATAAAAGAAGAAGATACCCTTTGTGAGGATATCTTCAGTGCAACTAAAACCTGATCGTAAGAAGGCCGGACGGCCTTCTGAGGTGGGAAAAAAAAGTCTTTGTCCGGCTAATTCCTGTTTATAGTTATATCCCCTTTATGAGATCCGGATAGTAGGAAGCAATAAGCCTTGCAGCGTCAATTTCGCCGGTATAACCCCTGACAATAAGCTTCTGATGGAAATAGTCCGCCCTGTCCAGAGACGCATCGTCAGTTGTAAATCCCGCTTTTGCGTACTTTTTGTCAACCTTGTTGACACCAAAATACTCATTGTTGCAGGTGTACATCACTGACAATTTATCAGAAACTACAAGAAAGTTCCTGCATTTCTTGTCCTTGGCCACAATAACCCTTACCGTCATAGGTGAGTTCTCATAGGTGATTTCGAAACACTTCATCGCTTCACCTGCCAGCATAAAAGGCTCATCCAGAGCCTCGATCGTGTACTTTCCGAGAGAGGAGTTTGATAATCCCTCAGCAACTTTCCTGCCATAAGTAAGCGTGGCGACGCAAGCAAGAAACATAAATGCCAGAATGATTCTTTTCATGACGAACCCGATTTTGTGAATACTTAAAACTGTCACGGAAAAAGGCGGAACTGTCCATTTCCATCCTTTTTTCAATATAAAGACCGGAAGACCCCCTCCTTGCTGCATAAGTTTTATGTTAAACTTTTGTTAACTAAAAAAAAGATTTCCTGAGATGTAGACCTGGTCTGAATTTTGGTATCTTACGTCCCTATTAAAAATATGAAACAGGTACCGGAATCCGGGTTTTAAGATGAGGCTTCAGGGTTCCGGACGTTAAATTAAAGACTATGTTTAAAGCGGAAATTTACATCCAGAGACGTTCACTTCTGAAGAAAAGCGTCGGTTCAGGCATAATCCTTCTCCTCGGCAATGATGAGAGCCCAATGAATTATGCTGACAATACCTACCATTTCAGGCAGGACAGTAGTTTTCTCTATTTCTTTGGTCTCAGCTTCCCGGGTCTAGCTGGAGTAATTGACTGCGATTCGGGTGAGGAGACAATCTTCGGAAATGATTTTACCGTGGAGGATTTTGTCTGGATGGGACCACAGCCACCGGTTGCTGTTCGCTCTGCATCCGTGGGAGTGAAAAACTCAGCCCCTCAGGCGAAGCTTCCCCTTCTACTTGAGAAAGCACGCAGCCAGGGACGGACTATCCATTTTCTCCCTCCTTACAGGCCTGAGAATAAGATTAAGCTTTTTGAACTTCTGGGTATTTTACCTGCTGAGGCCAAAAGCGAAGCATCCCTTGATCTTATTATGGGGGTAGTTAACCAGAGAAACCACAAAAGTCCTGAAGAGGTAGCCGAAATAGACAGAGCAGTGGCCATCTCTGTTGACATGCATGTTACCGCCATGCGTATGGTCAGACCAGGTGTGAAGGAGAGCGAGATTGCCGCGGCGGTTCAGGCGGTGGCAGTAGCTTCGGGCGGACAGATAGCCTTTCCCATAATTGCAACTATTAACGGGCAGACACTTCATAATCATTACCACGGTAATACTCTTGAGTCGGGAAGGATGTTCCTGCTTGACATAGGGGCAGAAACGGAATCAGGCTATGCCGGCGACCTGTCGAGCACAGTGCCGATAGACCCTCATTTTTCAGAACGCCAGCGTGACATTTATAATATCTCCCTTGAAAGCCATAACAGGTCAATTGAGATGCTCAGACCCGGCATACCATTCCGGGAGGTTTATCTCGAATCAGCACGCGTGATAGTCAGAGGGATGAAAGACCTGAAGCTAATGAAGGGGGATGTAGACGCTGCTGTTGAAGCCGGTGCTCATGCCTTATTCTTCCCGTGTGGACTGGGACATATGATGGGCCTCGATGTACATGACATGGAAGATGTCGGGGAGGTTTACGTGGGCTGGGACGGCAATCCGAAGCCTACACAGTTCGGAATAAAATCACTTCGTCTCGGGCGTCCTCTGGAGCCGGGATTTGTACTGACAATAGAGCCCGGCATATACTTTATTCCGGAGCTGATTGACCAGTGGAGGAAGAAGGATCATAACAGCGCATTCATCAATTATGACAAGGTTGAGGAATACCGGAACTTCGGCGGAATAAGGAACGAGGAAAATTTCCTGATCACCCCTGACGGTTACCGCCTTCTTGGTAAACCGAAACCCAAGAGTATTCGGGAGGTTGAAGAAGAACGTTCAAAGAAATTGCCGCTTTAAGCGGCTTTTTTTTAAACATTTTGCCCAAAAAGGTTGACAATATGAAATAATTTGCCTATATTTTGTTAAATTTAATTCTGCTCCCAATCGTGCCGTAGCAATGAAAAAGATATTTGATTATTTCGATTCGCGCTACAGGGCAGAGATGCTTGGCAGGCCCTTTGATCAGGCCGGTCCGGTAATTACAATATCCCGAATGACAGGCTGTGACGGCAGGGAGGTTGCAGCCTCGCTTGTCAGCCGTCTCAATATTAAATACAACACTTCAAAGTGGAGGTGGATTGACAAGGACATAATTTATCACGCTGCGCATGAGCTCAGGACTGATACCCAGAGGGTGGAGACCTATTACCAGGGCCTCTCAATGAATGACATGTCGGAGATGATAATGGCGTTCTCCGGTTCGTTTGTTACAGACAGCTCAGTAAAAAAAGCAATCAGGGAAGTAGTTCTGACGATGGCGCGCGAAGGTCATGCGGTGATAATCGGCAGGGGAGGGGTATCAATCACTCAGAATATACCGGGGGCACTGCATGTCAGGCTTGTGGCCCCCCTGCCCTGGAGGGTGGATAATGTCAAAAAGAAGAAGGGGATGCTGGCTGAAAAGGCGGAAAAGTATGTTGCCGAGACCGATGAAAAGCGCAGCAAGCTGATCACGGAGTTTCTTGACAGGAAGCCGGTGAGCCTTGACGCTCTTTTCGATGTCACCCTGAACAGGAGCAGTTTCTCGGTTGATCAGCTCTCAGAGCTGCTTCTTGAAATTTATGAGGCGAAGATTAAATCGCCGGGATAACAGGTATACCGTGTTTTTCAGAGTTTGGCACGGTTAGTTGATAGTTTTAGTTATGAGGGTAAGTTGAAGGGCCGCCTCGCCGATTGGCGAAGGCGGCCCTTGGTTTTTCAAGCACGAGGATCAAAGACAGGTAATCTTTGCTATCCTCGTGATGTGTTCTGAAGTCCTTTTGTCAAGTGATACACGGTAGGCATCCCAGTCATCAATCTTCAACCTCGCCACACCTGACTCAATGGCAGCCATCGCAACCGCTGAGGCAACCCTTGAAATGAGCCTCGGATCAAGTGGCTTGGGAATTATGTATTCCCTGCCAAACTCAAGCTTGCTTACGTTGTAAGCCTTGCATACCTCTGCTGATACAGGTTCCCGGGCAAGCTGAGCCAGCGCCTTGGTGGCTGCAAGCTTCATCTCTTCATTAATTGTAGATGCCCTGACATCAAGCGCTCCCCTGAAAATAAACGGGAATCCGAGCACATTGTTTATCTGGTTGGGATAGTCTGACCTGCCCGTGGCAAATATAAGGTCATCACGTGTTGACATGGCGTCTTCATAGCTTATTTCAGGATTGGGATTGGCCATTGCAAAGACGATCGGATTTGGTGCCATTGACTTCAGCATCTCCTTGGTCAGCATATTGGCAACTGAAAGACCCAGAAAGAGGTCAGCATCCTTCACTGCGTCAGCCAGGGTGTCTATGTCTCTGTCAGTGATCCACTCCTGTTTGTACTTATTCAGATCCTTTCTTTTACGGTTTATGACTCCCTTGCTGTCAACCATCACCACGTTTTCTTTTTTTACCCCCAGTGCGGTGTATAGTCGTGTGCATGAATTAGCTGCTGCTCCGGCTCCGCAGACAACCACTTTTATGTCCGGAAGTTTTTTGCCGATAATGTCCATTGCATTGAGCATCCCTGCTGCGGAGATTATCGCTGTACCGTGCTGGTCATCGTGAAATACGGGAATATCCAGCATCTCCTTCAGCCTGGTCTCTACTTCGAAACACTCGGGAGCCTTGATGTCCTCAAGATTGATCCCGCCAAAGGTCGGGGATATCTTTGCACATATCTCAATAAGCTTCTCCGGATCTTTTTCATCAACTTCTATGTCAAACACATCAACGTCAGCAAACACCTTGAAAAGGAGACCCTTGCCCTCCATCACCGGTTTGCCCGCAAGGGCACCTATGTCACCCAGACCCAGCACCGCGGTACCGTTTGAGATTACCGCAACAAGATTGCCCTTGGTAGTATATTCGTAGGCATCCTCCGGATTCTTCTCTATTTCAAGACACGGGTATGCAACTCCCGGAGTATAGGCATAACTGAGATCCATTTGTGTACAGTATGGCTTGGTAGGAATCACTTCCACCTTACCCTTACGCTCGCGACTGTGATAAAGCAGCGCGTCTTCTTTGGTGACTTTGGCCATGATAAATATTTTTATGTTTTTGGATAAAGAATTTAATCGGCGAATTGTTATGACGAATTTAGACCTTTTATATGACTGCTCCTAACATTTTAAAAACATATAAAATTCATTTTGCACTGTTTGGGAAAATCAATACTTTCATTGCCGTAATTAATTTATAAGTAAGTTTAATATCAATGAGTAGCACATTTCAGAATATTGCAATAGGGGTCGACATTGGCGGTAGTCACATTACAGCTGTGGCGATCGATATGGACACTCATTCAATTATCGGCGGCACACGTTCTGAAAGCCCTGTTGACAATAAGGCTGAGGCAGATGAGATTCTGACCGTCTGGACTGATGTGCTGCGCAAAGTCCTTCAGAAGATCCCGCTTTTCAAGCTTCGCGGAATCGGCTTCGCGATGCCGGGGCCATTTGATTATGTAAAGGGAATATGCCTGATCAGGGGTGTTCCAAAATATGAAAAACTCTACGGAGTGAATGTGGGCAAGGCTATAAGCAGCCGCCTCGGACTTCCCTGTGACTGCAGGGTCAGGTTTATGAATGACGCCAGTTCCTTCGCCGTGGGAGAGGCCTGGGCAGGGAAAGCCAGCGATTATAAAAAAATGATGGCAATAACTATCGGCACAGGCTTCGGATCAGCATTCCTTGATGACCGTATTCCCGTTGTTGAGGGAGAAATGGTTCCACGGATGGGATGCGTTTACCATCTTCCCTTCGGTACTGGCATTGCCGATGACTATTTTTCAACACGCTGGTATTATATCAAGATACGCAGAGGTTACCGGCAAGGTTGCCGAAGGCGTAAGGGAAGTAGCCGGCGTGGCAGGGAAAGACCCTGCAGTAAAGGCAATATTCGATGAGTTCGGCAGAAACCTGGGCAGGTTTCTGGCTCCGTGGCTGACAACATTCGGAGCTGAGATCCTTGTAATGGGAGGCAATATCTCGCATGCCTACGGACTATTCGGGCCGGCATATGAGGCAGAGCTAAGAGCCGCCGGTTGCAGTGTTCTTACAGCCATTTCAGAACTTAAGGAAGATGCGGCCCTGCTGGGAAGTGCATACCTTCACGACGAGACATTCTGGAAAGCAGTGCAGCCCGCTCTGGCCCTCATGTAAAATCAATCATTAACAGATACCGTATGAATGAGAAAAAAATCGAGATGAGGCTGGTGGTGCCGGTACTACTCTCTTTCTTCGTAATGAGTTTTGTCGACCTTGTGGGCATTGGCAAAGACCGTGTTGCCGGTGACCTGCACCTCAGTGAGTTCGTCCTCGGACTGATTCCTTTCGCAGCTTTTATCTGGTTCTTCATCCTCTCTGTACCCGTCGGAATAATTCAGGCCCGGGTAGGAAAGAAGCTGATGCTGAATATCGGGATGGGTATCACGGGACTGGGGCTGCTGGTTCCATTCTTCTTTTACAACTTCGTGATGGTGATTGTCGGGTTCGCCCTTCTGGGAATAGGCAACACAATAGTACAGGTGTCGGCAAATCCCCTGCTTGTAGATGTTGTGCCTGGCAAAAGGGCTCCGAGCTTTCTCAGCTTCTCACAGTTCATCAAAGCCATTGGGTCGATGATTGCAGCCCCGCTGGCAGCAATGCTGGCAAGCCGTTTTGGCGACTGGAAGCTGCTGTTTCTGATATTCGGCATTGTCTCTGTTCTCAGTGTGCTGTGGCTGAGTACTGTGAAAATCGAGGAGAGTGCGGTGACCGAAAAAAAGGCCTCACTCGGATCTGCTTTTGCCCTGCTGAAGAATTCATATGTCCTGATGATGGTCCTCTCAATATTCCTGGTTGTAGGAATAGATGTCGGGTTTAACTACTTCTCGGGAAAATTTCTAACAACGAAATTCGGAATTGACGAAGTCTCAGCTCAGTCAGGAAGGAGTATTTATTTCTTCGGACGCATGCTGGGAACCTTCGCCGGCGCACTGATTCTTACAAAACTGGCCTCATCGAAAGGATTTCTTTACAGCGCCGTACTTTCGATAATTTCAATCGCGCTGATAATGATTATACCCTCGAAAGCTGCCGCATGGGTTCTTGTGTTTATAATCGGCATCGGAGTGGCGAATATCTTTCCGCTGGTTTTCTCCCTCACGATACAGAAATATCCTGAAAGGGGAAATGAGATATCAGGACTGATGATGATGGCAATCTCAGGCGGCGCACTTATACCTCCGGTGATGGGTCTTGTAAGCGACTCGATGGGTGTAACGTCAGGGATGGGTGTACTGCTGATTTGTGCAGCCTACCTGCTTGTTGTCTCGTGGATTATAATCCGGAAAAGAAGCGTACCGGAATAAGGGAATAATTAATAATTGCATACCGGGAAGCCCGGTCATTCATACCTGCTTTTTCCCTTCATCAGCTTCTCAATTTCCCGGGGCTCTTTTGGCGCATAAGCTGACAGGATATAATTTCCTGTGGTGGTGATGAGGATATCATCTTCAATCCTGACGCCGATGTTCTTATACTTTTCGAACAGAGGGCTAACTTGCTTTATAAATGCATTGACTTCTGCTGCTTCGGGGGTTCCGGCAGCTCTGGCAGCAAGAGAATTTAGCATCTCCTCGTGAAAATAGATGCCGGGTTCAATCGTTATTACCATCCCCGGTCTGAAAACCGATTCATCCTGCTGAGTCAGCTGGTAGGGGTAGAGGTCATGAATATCGAGGCCGATATGGTGGGTGCATGTATAAAGAATATAAAGCCTTTTCTGCCATTGACTGGCGGTATCCGTCACCAGGCCAAGATCATACAGTCCTCTCATTATTACGGCAGTAGACCTGTCGTGCGGCCCGAGGGTCCTCCGGCCCGGCTTCATCTCTTCAATGGCTTCCTTCTGCGATCTGAGAACAATATTGTAAATGTCAAGCTGCTCCTTCGTGAATCTGCCTGATACGGGAATAGTCCTCGTAACGTCTGCCTTATATCCGTTAAGCTCCGCCCCGATATCCATCACTATGACATCGCCTGATTTCAGCTGCTTATTGTTTTCATCATAATGAAGGATAGTAGAGTTTGCACCTGAACCTACTATTGTTGAGAAGCCGGGGCCGTCACAGCCATTTGATCTGAATGTATGATCAATTGCAGCTTCAAGTTCATATTCAAACCTTCCCGGTGCGGCCAGCATCATTGCCTGACGCTGTGCTTCCGTTGTGACAGTGATGGCCTTGCTCAGCATACTGATTTCATAATCGTCCTTCACCAGCCTCAGGTCATTTAGAATAGTTCTGGCATCTGAAATTACCCTGTTCCTGCCTTCAGGAATGACCTGTGAAAGAGCCTCATAGATGAACTTAGATGACCTGAATGTCCAGATTGTATCATATCTGCCCAATATCTCCGCAGCTTTTTCCCTGAATGCGGAAACAGGAAATGATGTATCAGCCCCGTATAGTGACATGGCTTCACCCAGTCCCGCCTCATGGTTATCCCATGTAATTCGCGAAGGATCAGTAGGGGTGACAAAGAGTGTGGTCTTCAGCCTGTCTCCAGGTTCAATTATGACCCACGCCCCGGGGGCTTCCCATCCGGTCAGATAATAGAAATGCCGCGAGGAAGAAATGTCATTGTGCCCGTAAGGAGTACGTAGAATGCCGGGAATTATGACTACTCCGCTGCCGGCACGCTTCATCAGTGCATCACGTCTTGCAGCGCAGAGATCAGGCAGATTGTACTGTGCATTTACGACGGAAACAGTACCGGCCAGAAGGCATGCCGCCAGTATTGAATGAATTTTTAATCTTCGAAGCATATGACTATTGATTTTTGCCTAAATTAGTTGATTATCGTCAAAGCCATATTGTTATGAAACATATACTTCCGTTTTTAATGATTTTTAGCCTGATTTCATGTGGTGAAAAAATCGTTGAACAGCCTAATATCCTCTTCATCATGTCAGATGATCACGGTTACCAGGCAATAAGTGCCTATGACGGAAGCCTCAACTCAACACCAGGGCTTGACCGGCTCGCAGATGAAGGAGTAATATTCAGGAACAGCTTTGTCTGCAACTCGATCTGTGCCCCAAGCAGGGCGGCACTGCTTACCGGAAAGCACAGTCATGCCAATGGCCACATGGATAACAGGGCACGGTTTGACAGTTCGCAGGTTACATTCCCGAAACTGCTTCAGGATGCAGGGTATCAGACCGCCCTCATCGGGAAATGGCATTTAAAGAGTGATCCCACGGGATTCGATTACTGGAATATTCTGCCTGGTCAGGGCATGTACTATAATCCTGATTTTATTGAAATGGGCAAGAGGTACAGGGAAGAGGGTTATGCCACGACTGTAATCACAGACATGGCAATTAAATGGCTCAGGGGAAGGGACAGGACAAAACCTTTCTGCCTTCTTGTACATCACAAGGCACCCCACCGGAATTGGATGCCCGATACACTTGATCTGGATCTTTTTGACGGCAGGAGGTTCCCTCTGCCTGACAATTACTTTGATGATTACAGCGGGCGGCGGGCGGCGGGCTTACAGGAGATGAGCATTGCCAGGGACATGACTCTCTCTTCTGACCTTAAGATAAAGGGTGCCGACGGAGATAGCGTGTCGCAGGTTGAGAAGGGCTACCTGGCTTATCTCAGGAACAGGTTGACGCCTGAACAATATGAAGCATGGAACAGGGAATATGACAGCATAAGTAATGATTTCCTGGCAGACCGGCCTGAGGGTGATTCACTTGCCGTCTGGAAATTTAACCGCTATATAACTGACTATCTCAGGACTATTGAGTCAGTTGACCGCAATACAGGCAGGCTGATTGATTTCATTGATTCAGCCGGTCTTAAGGAAAATACACTGGTGGTGTATACCTCGGACCAGGGATTTTACCTTGGAGAACACGGATGGTTCGACAAGAGGTTCATGTATGAGGAATCATTCCGGACTCCCCTTCTCATGAGACTGCCTGCCGGATATAGTGCTAAAGGATCAATTGACCAGATGGTGCAGAACATTGATTTTGCGCCTACATTCCTGGAGATGGCAGGCGTCAGGCCACCATCCGAAATGCAGGGTGTCTCCATGGTGCACCTGTTGAAGGGTGAGCGCGCCGGAAATGCAAGGGATGCGCTATACTACCACTACTATGAATACCCCGGCGAACACAAGGCC
The DNA here is from genome assembly GCA_963736735.1 of uncultured Bacteroidales bacterium. Classification (GTDB taxonomy): domain Bacteria; phylum Bacteroidota; class Bacteroidia; order Bacteroidales; family VadinHA17; genus SR-FBR-E99. Next base: position 116,424 of record CAVTPX010000003.1, read on the forward strand.
AGACGTCATTACGGCATCCGCACTGCCCGATATAAACTGATTCACTTCTATGGTGATATTGATGCCTGGGAATTATACGATCTGGAGACAGACCCTCATGAGATGACCAATCTGATTGGTGACCCTGCCAGCAAAAATCTGATAAAGAAACTGAAAAGACAACTCGTCGGTTTGCAGGACCGGTACCAGGTTCCGGATGAATTGCGCTGAGAGAAGGTTCCTGCGGGCACCTAAGTGGAAAATTGAATAACTAAAGTGCCAGCTCCAGTAAAACGGCCCTGCTCTCTATGTCATGACATCTTTTGTAGTACTCTGTCACTTTTTCTTTCATCTCAGCAGGGTATGTGCCGGAAGGAAGTGAAATATTCCTGATAACCAGAATTGTCCCGTCTGTTAGTGAAACCGTCTGTGAATACCTGCCAATCTCATTTTTAAAAGTTAAAAATTCACTTTGATTCCCGTATTTATAACCTGAAGGGATGATTATCCGCACAGTGTCAATTCTGAAGATGTGTTCAGAGATGGATATGTCAATTGTTCTGTCGGGTTCAATTTTCGGCACCCGGTCAAAAATCCTGTAGGGTATCATGGGGACAGCCAGTCTTTTCCCGGCAAGGGTTGCATATTTGTTTAACTGACCGGAAACTACTGTATTAATACTGGCGGGAGCCACAGAGTCAGCAATAATTTCCAGCTTTTCTATCGTGAAGTTCCTGAAGGGGAGGAAATCATACATGAATTTAATCTTCTGGTCTTCCCTCTTTCCTCTCAGATGAACCAGGTCCTCGTAATCATCACCACTGTACATCGACTTCATTACAAAGGAACTATTCCCTGATTTATCGATCATCAGGTCATGACTTGAGTTTGTAAAACAGTTGGATGAATCAGCCCTCGGTGTATTTACAAGGATGCCTCCTTCAGGGGTTATCAAAAGTGCCTTTCTGTTTGAGTTTGAATATCCCAGGTAACCTGCTTTAAAGGAGGAACTTGTACATTCGATCCAGACTGTGTCATTCTTTTCCGGTACACATAAAACTACATGGTTTGTCTGGAAATATGGAAAATCATCATACCTGATTTTACGGGTTCCGTTACCTATTACGGTATAGAAAGATTCGACACCTGCAGCCTCCAGAAGCGACTTCATATAATTTGTAAGTCCCTTACAGTCACCATACCCGTACCGGGCAACTTCGTCGGCCGGTGCTGATTGAAGGCCTCCAATCCCCAGGGTGATTGCCACATACCTTGTATTCCCCTGCAGAAACTTGTAAACTGACTCAATCCTGGACTTATTATCCAATGCTCCGGCCGTCAGGCCTTTTATCCTGAGTTTCAGTTCCGGTGATATCTGGTCTCTGCCTTCCTGCAGGTCCCATATCCATTTGCCATAATCTTTCCAGCCTGTCACATTTCCTGTAATTCCGTCAAAGTAAAAGGTCTCGGGCATTACATAGACACATGGGAGAAATGTCTCTGCCGGAGGAACGAAATTAAGGATACTAACCGCAGGGATTTTGCCGGTACTCCAGGAATAGATTGTTTCACCGTCAGCGTTGATTTCCACAGACGGCTTCCCGGGCAGATTGAACTCCTTGTGCCGGATTTTATACATTTCCGGGCAGGTTATTGACAGGGATGCGGTATCGCACGAAACGAATTCATCGCTTACGGGCATCCAGGGATCAAATGCAATCATGCCTCCAAGATTGACTGTCTGCTCATATTCAACAGAATAGGGATAGGATTCAATCACCGGTTCATAATAGTATACCCGATTGTCACCAAGAAATATAAAATCGGGATAAGCCGGTGTATCTCTGAGATCTGTAATCTTAATTTTGGCAGATACAGTTCCGTCACCTTTTCTGACAGTCCCGTTAAACCTGGATATCTTCTCGCCCTTGCCGATGTTTGTAGAGATTATCCCAATCTCTTTCCCGCTTTGATTCAGGACTGTAACCTTGAAGATCACACTCTTTTCAATAGAGCCTGGAGACCTGACCTTATATGCAATATGATAATCAGTTATAATGGCATTGGCCCCTTTAGCCAGAATGATGTCAGGTTTACTTACGGATTCCTGGCAGATAGCAGATACAGAAAGGAAGAAAACTGTAAAAACCAGGACTGTCAGACGACTCATATTTCGGTTTTTACCAGGACAACGCTCTCATTCTGATTCTCAACCATCTTCCGGAAGAACTCCCTGACCTGAGCATAATCATCAGGAAGGAATATCATTTTATTAAGTTTGTATTCGTATTTGGCAACTATGGCGCCATCTTCCCTTGTAATTTTAAAACCGTATGAGAGGGCACCATTAAGAATTGAAAGGGCCATGTTTGCCGGCAGACTCTCAACCTTATAACCTTCGGGAACAACAGTTTTCACAGTTACATTTTCGAAATAGGGATATTCAAATTCCACCGGGTATGTACGTTCCTCAAGCTTGAACGGATTATCACTCAAGGCTTCGGTGTATAGTGGCGGGAAAATTATCAGATCACCTTTATTATATCCCTTGTCGAGTACCATCTCAACTTTCTGGTTTAGTGGCTGGGTAATTACGTCTTGATTTTCAGCAGAATAGCTGATAATTGTTTGACCATCATCCGGACGGTTCTGGTCTTCCATGTATTTTTCATATGACCCCTTATCCCTGATCCTGTCGCGGACTATGTAACCTGCAATATTTTCGTGTGATACCTCAAGCTTTGCCTTTGCAATTCCATCATTCTCCAATACAACATTCCATACAGCATTCCGCCTGTATGCATTTTGTGTGTTTGTCAGCTCGATCCAACCTGATCTTGAAGGATCAACGATTCTTCCCTTCCCGTTCAGACATGCAGGGTCAAGAAGATCTATAGTAAGGTATTTGTCTGATGCATCCATGAGAATTCTTTTCCCATCACACTCAGCCATACAAATGACATAATTAAAATCAGATATTGAAGGATATATTTCCTGTATCATCCCGCTGCTCCTTGTACTCAGTATGACCGGGTAAGCATTAACTCCGGCTTCCCTGAGAAGGGCTGTCAGAAGGAGGTTAATCCCAGGTACGTCCCCCTCCTTTTTCTTAATCACATCCTTTAGTGTCTCATCACAGAAGACCCCGATTAAATTATTACAGGTAATGTTGTTCCTGACATATTCATAACAAGAATTTATGAGTGCCTGTTTATCGGCAGCAGTTTTCTTCAGGGCTTCGGCCTGATCCTTCAGAAACCCGGTATTTGCAATCTGCCGGCCGAATTTATCATGCTCCAGCAGTTGAGTGTTGACGGTCTCCCAGGAAACATTGAAGGTCTCTTTAACAGAATTGGGGAAGTCTGTGAAAGACAATTCAAACAGGAGACTTGACATGTAATTTCTGGGAGTGGAGAGGTACGGTTCGATTGGAAAGGCTGGTAGTTTTTCAACCAGGTACTCTTCTGTATACTCCTTGTATGCTATTGTCCTTTTTTCTGAATTGGTCGACCCCTGTGACTGTATTTTTACAGTGACAGGTATTTCCATTGGTCTTTCTGAATATTTCGGATTGAGAGGGTAATAACCTTTGAAAATCCTGTTGTAATTGAAGTATTCAGGCCTTTTCAGCACCAGAATGCTCTTTTCAACCGGTATAGTGTGCTGAATCTGCCACGGTCCGGATGTGTAAAAATCATCCGAGGAGATATCTACTTCAAGTTCCAGTACAGACCCTTTCTTAATATTGGGCATTGACACTTTAAGCGTTTTCCTGGTGTCACTGACATCTTCATAGACTATCTGGCTTCTTTCCAGCTTGCTTTTTACAACTTTGCCGTTCTCCATGTTGTAGGTAATGCCTCTGACATTCTCTATTTTCTCATATCTGGGATTATATGAGTATGAAAAATTTCCCCATGTCGAAACTGCATCTTCTCCGACAAATTTTATAGCCCGGTGCATATGAACATTGTACCTGTAATCTGTCCCGTGTACGAGTAATCCTGTTGGAGAATATTCAATGTTTGTCTCGTTATAAAAGAAGATTGAGGTCTGCTCATTGAAGATGAAATAAGCATTTGCCGTTGTGTCAAAGCTGCATTTTTCTTCCGTGAAGTACTTTGGATCAACCTGACCATATTTAATATAGTCTTGTGAGTGACCTGGCAACCAGGTGACTGTGATCAACAGCAGGGTTATTCCTGCCAGTCTTTTTCCTTGCATATTAATGACTTTAGTAGATTCAAAAATAAAGGTTAAAAAAAAATACTTCAATTCCAAGATCAAAAGGCAGTAAATTGAAACAGAACATTCCCGTTAAAGGTTAACGGAGCTTTTGGGTAATAATATAGAATGTATTGGCGCCGCTGTTTTCCAGGTTCTGCCGGCGCGGCCCCGTTTTTCTTTATCGCTCTGAAGTCACGCATGAAGCCCTCTGCGCTACCCCATTCGGTCTGCAGGATACCTGCGTAGCGCTCTTTCATTGCCTTGTTTGACGACTCAATGAAGGTCTTCGTATTTTCAAGCTGTTTCAGAGCCACCTCCGGCGTGCGCCAGGGGCAGGTCAGCACAGTGAATCCCTTGAAGGCAAACCACACCGCTGACAGGTCCGGACGCTCATAATGCCAGTCGCATATCACCACATCTTTATATATCATATCAACGGCACGGTGAGTATTATTCATGCTCGCTTCCCACATTCCGTACCCTGTCTGCTTACCGTCTATCAACCTGTCACCCCAGATCCACAGCTTTGCATTTTTAGCAGCCAGGAAGTTCCTTATTTCATTCACTTCACCGGCAAACAGTTCGGCTTTATCTCTTCCGGAACACCTCGGGCATTTGTCCTCACCGATATAGAACACCTCATCCATCCCGGCATGAAATGCGTCAGTCTCGAATACATCAACAAGTTCACCGACAATATCAAAGATCACCTCATGTACATCGGGATGCAGCGGACAGTAACTTTTACAGTAGAGGCCGTCGGCGTTTGGCCATTCATATTTTTCAGGCAGTTTCACCCACGGAGTCTCATCAAACTGCGGATATACTTCGAGCAGCTTTCCTGCCTCAGATTCCCACGACTGATGCCCGAGAAGGTTAATCTGAGGGATAATCTTAATGCCAAGCTCTTTACAGGTGCGTACCAGTAATTTCACATCCTGATTCGTCAACGGGTTCTCATCCCTGAGTTCAGGATGGGTTTCATAGGAAAAATTATAATCGACGCGGAGGACCAGGGTGTTAACGCCGAGTGGCGCCAGGTCTTCCCTTATGAATTTCTCAAAATCCTTTGTGTTTTCATGTACCGGGGCGGCAATACTGAGGCCCAGTACCCGGAAATCTGCCTGAGCAGCCACCCCTGAAAGAATGAACAGAAAGAGACATGCTGAGAAGAGAAGCCTTTTCATATTTCTGTGATTATTTCGTGAATTACTAAATTAGGTAAAAAAAATCTCTGTTTACGTTTTATCCTGTTAAAAGACATTAAAAGTCTCCGGTATAAATTTTTATATTTACAGGTATAAGTTTTATTCTATTCACTATAATCATAAATGAAGAAAGATTCAATAAGAAGGCGGGATTTCCTCAGGAGGGGAGCTTTGACAGGACTGGCCCTGACAATCATTCCGCGTCATGTAATGGGAGGCCAGGGATTTCTCGCACCCAGCGATCAGCTGACAAAAGGTATTATCGGTGTTGGCGGGATGGGTATGGGGCATATTCCCTACGAAGGGACCAGGCTTCTTGCCGTTTGTGATGTTGATGCTCTCCATCTTAAAAATGCAGTCGAAACCGGGGGCAAGGGAGTCACAGGTTACCACGACTTCAGGGAGCTGCTTGCCAGACCTGACATTGACATCGTGCATATAGCCACACCTCCTCACTGGCATGGGATTATGTCAAAAATGGCTGCTGAGGCAGGGAAAGACATATGGTGCGAGAAACCGATGACCCGCACAATCGGGGAGGGTCAGAAGGTGATTGAGGCTGTGAGTGCTAACGGACGGATGTTCAGGCTGAATACCTGGTTCAGGTTTAAAAGCCAGTTCTACGGCCTGGGCACCGCAGTCAAACCACTCAAAAAGATAATCGGAAGCAATGTGCTCGGATGGCCGCTGAAGGTTACTGTAAGCGGTATTACAGGTTATGACTGGAAATTCTACTGGAGCGGACTTACGAATCTGGAACCCATGATAGCTCCGCAGGAACTCGATTATGATTTCTGGCTCGGTCCTGCTCCCTACAAGCCCTATAATCCTGAAAGGGTACATGCCAAATTCCGGGGTTACTGGGATTATGACGGCGGGGGACTGGGAGATATGGGGCAGCATTATCTTGACCCCATTCAGTACCTTCTCGGGAAGGATGATACTTCCCCGGTTTCGGTGGAAATTGACGCTCCTCAGCAACACTATGATGCTGTGGGATCATGGAGAAGGATCACCTATACTTATGACGACGGATGCAGCATTGTACTTGACGGCGAGAACAGGGATACGGGTGCCGCTTTTATCGAGGGCCCCTACGGCAAAATATTCAAGGGATTTATCTCTGATGTCCCCAATCTGCAGAAGCTCATCGATGCCCTTCCTGACCCTGAACCCCAGGTGACCGAATTTTCCGAATCGGTTAGAACCCGTAAACCGTTTGCACTTAATGAGATGAATGGTCACAGATCATGCACAATAGTCAATATGGGTGTTGTCGCACTTCGTCTCGGACGGAGTCTTAAATTCGATCCGGTAAAACAGAGGTTTATTGATGATGACGGGGCCAATGCCCTGATCAATCAGCCCATGAGAGGCGGATGGCATATCTGAATAAATAAAGTATCATGAAGATTATAAGCACATTATTATTATCAGCAGTCCTCTTTGCAGTTTCCGGTACCGCAGGTGCACAGGACGTAAGGACTTTAGAGACCAAAGTTGCCGATCTCCTGGCTAAAATGCCGGCAAAGGATAACGGGCATCTGACTACACTTATGGAAGAGATGTACTCCCTTGGAGCCGGGGGCACCTCTCTTATTTGTAAACAGGTGGTACAGGCGGGAACAGGTGATGATTCCAGGGCAAGATATGCTGTGTCGTCACTTACAGGATACCTCTCCAGGGGATCTGATGAGACGAAGAGAAAAGTATGGGAGGAGCAGTGCCTTGATTTTATAAGGTCTTCTGTCAGTTATGAAGTCAGGACATTCTTTATCAGGCAGCTGAATCTTATCGGTTCGGACGCTGCCCTGGAGGTTCTGAAACCGTATGTTACCCATGAAGTTATGTGCAGCGATGCAGTAATGGCACTTGAAGCAATCGGAACAGCGAAGGCGCAGGAAATGCTGGCCTCAACCCTGGATGCAGACTCATGTCCGTGCGCCGGACAGATAATGGATGCCCTTGCTGTGAAGGGTTACGGACAGGCATTGCCGGCTTACATCAGATGGTATGAAAAAGGCTCACAGTCAGAGAAATCTGCAGCACTGCTGGCAATGGCCGGCAGCGGAAGTGAAGAAGCCCTCCCGGTGCTGATGAAAGCTGCAGAAAATGCCGCTTACAAATGGGAACCTACAGGCTCAGTGTCGGCGCTGCTTCTCTATGCACGGCAGGCAGGACTGGCCGGAGAGGTCAGGACGATGGAGAAAATTACCTCCCTTGTAATTTCGAAGAGCACTACCCCTGAGACCGCCAATCAGAGACTTGCCGCAATGAGTGTGGTAGTTGCTGTCAAAGGCGAAGATGCACTTCCTATGCTCCTTGATGCCGTCGATGATCCTGATATCGCAGTCCGCGGCGGAGTAATAAGACTCGCCAGCCTGATTCCGGGTGAGGATGTCACAAAAAAATGGATAAACAGGTATGGAAAAGTACGTCCTGAGGCCAAACCGGAAATACTCTTTATGCTGGGCGAAAGGGGCGATGCCCTGGCTGTTCCTCTCTTGCACAAGGCACTGAATGAACGCTCGCATGACATTTCTTCGGAAGCAGTTTCGGCTCTTGCGAAGATTCAGGGAAACAAAGCTGTTGACCCGCTTCTGGCCTGGATACTGAAGTATGACTCTGAAGAAGGTCACTGGGCTGCCGCAAACTCGCTGATGACAATTCTTGATGGTGACAATATTGGAAAGGTTGCCGCCAGTCTCCCTGCTTCAAAAGGCCATGCAACTGTAACCTTGATCTGGCTTCTGGGCTGGTCAGGCAACCATGATTATTTCAAAACCATTGTGGAATACGTTGAAAGCGATGATCCTGGTGTAAGGGCTGCTGCTCTAACAGCTCTGAAAAACGTGGCAGGGTACAGTGATCAGGAAACCCTGATCAGGATGCTTGTTACAACAAAGGAAAGACCTGAGATAGCTGAAATAAGCAATGCAATAACCGCAGCCTCGTTAAGGGGCAACGGAACCGGAGGCAGGTCGGATGTGATTCTCACAGCACTCGACAAGGGTGCCGACAGGATTAAGCTTATTCCTCTTCTGACTGTTACTGCAGGAGAAGAAGCACTGAACAGGGTTGTCAGGGAATTTGAAAACGGCAGCGCTGAAATCCGTGATGTATGTTTTGATGCACTGGCTCACTGGCCTGACCCGTCAGCCGCTTCAGCACTGTTTGATATATGCGCATCAGGCAACAAGTCCTTTGAGAGAGCTGCATTTGATGCCTATGTGAGGATGGTGGCAGCAGCAGATATGACTCCGGAGCGCAGGATACTGCTCCTGAAAAAGATAGCTCCCTGGGCTCTTGCACCTGATGCCCGTGCTGAAATGATTGCCGTTGCAGGCACACAGAAAATACAACCTGCTCATTTCTTTCTCTCCGCTTATCTTTCAGATGGTTCTGAAGAGGTCAGGGCAGCAGCAGGCGAAGCCATTGCAAGCCTTGGCCTGCCGCCTGCAGAAAGATTTGTATCCCTCTTTAACGGCACAGACCTGTCGGGATGGAAGGGCCTTGTCGGGGATCCGGTTTCAAGGGCGTCGATGAAGCCTGCGGAACTGGCAAAACAGCAGAAGGAGGCTGATAAGCGGATGACTGAAAACTGGAGTGTAAGAGACGGCATGATCTGGTTCACAGGCGCCGGAGCCAACCTGTGCTCGGTAAATGATTACGGCGATTTTGAACTTTATGTCGACTGGCGCATCACGAAGAAGGGTGACAGCGGCATTTACCTGCGCGGTTCACCGCAGGTACAGATATGGGACACCTCAAGGACGGAAGTGGGAGCACAGGTTGGCTCCGGCGGCCTGTACAACAACCAGGTGAATCAGTCAATACCGCTGAAGGTAGCCGATAATCCTGTCGGTGAATGGAATACCTTCCGCATACTTATGACCGGTGATAAGGTCTCTGTATGGCTGAACGGGGAGCTTGTGACTGACAATGTCACGCTTGAGAACTACTGGAACCGGGCTCTCCCAATTTTCGAAAAAGGTCCGATTGAACTGCAGGCTCACGGTACTGATCTGGCATTTAAGGATGTATGGATCAGAGAAATAAGCAGTTCCGAATATAAACTGACACCTGAAGAAAAAGCTGACGGATTCGTTTCCCTGTTTAACGGACGTAATCTGGATGGCTGGGTGGGCGATAAGGTATCATACATCGCAGAGGATGGCGAAATAGTAATACAACCCGGGAAGGACTCAGGAGGCAATCTCTATACCGAAAAAGAGTATTCTGATTTTGTCTACAGGTTTGAGTTTATGCTGACACCCGGTGCAAATAACGGCCTCGGTATAAGAGCTCCCCTCACTGGTGATGCGGCATACGTGGGGATGGAGCTTCAGATACTTGACAATACCGCACCAATCTATGCAAACCTTCATGAATACCAATACCATGGATCAGTGTACGGTGTCATACCGGCAAAAAAGGGATTTCTGAAGCCTGTGGGCGAATGGAACAGTGAAGAGGTAATTGTTAACGGAACGAAAATAAAAGTAATCCTGAATGGTAATGTAATAGTTGACGGTGACATTGCAGATGCTATTTTAAACGGAACAGCTGACAAATCAGATCATCCGGGACTTAAAAACAAATCAGGCCATATCGGTTTTCTGGGGCATGGGTCGGTTGTCAGGTTCAGGAATATCAGAATCAAAGAGTTCGATTAAGTCTTTGTCCTATTGATGATAGCAGTTTATCAATGAATTATCAACACCGGTCAAAATGACCTCACATTGCTTGGCCATCCCGTTTTTTATGGCCAATTTTGAAGGCCGGAAATTCCTGCAGCAACTTAAAAAAGATAACTGTTATTTCTGACAGGAATACCATGGCCGAACTGATGAAGATATTAATCTGCGAAGACAATAAAATGGCATCCAGAACCATTTCAGTAGTACTGGAACGTGAAGGTTACCAGACAATGACAGCAGAAGACGGTAACCTGGCTATAGGGATGCTTACTGATAACAACTTTGACCTGGTGATTGTTGACATCCATCTTCCTTATCATAGCGGTCTGGAGCTGGTTAAATATCTCCGCAGCGACCTGCAGAAGAAGACTCCGGTACTTATTGTATCAGCTTTCAGTGACGCTCAGGTCCAGAAACAGGCGGGTGAACTTGGAGTTAACGGATATATTATAAAGCCTTTTAATCCTGATGAACTGGTCAGAATGATCAGCTCTGTAATTAAACAGTAACCGATGCACAGATTCTTCTATCTGTCAATTCTTGTAATTCTCACCCTCGGGTGTTTTTCGCCTCAGGCAGCACTTTCACAGTCAATAACCGATCCGGAGGCTGAGTATGCCCGGATACGGTCAATGGCTTCATCGGAAAATTATGCCGGTGCTGAAGTCGCAGCCCGTAATCTCGTAAGGCAGTACCCCGGATACGGTGACGCAAGGATACTTCTCGGGCGTATTCTGGCGTGGCAGAATAATTATGAGGAGGCAGAGGCTGTGATTGACACTCTGCTTCTTACAGAACCTGAAAACAGAGATGCCCTTGCCGCTGTACATGACATTAAGAGATGGTCGCGCAAGGCCGCTGAGGAGGATACACCTCCAACCGACATCAGGGCAGGTTACACTTTTGACACCTATAATACACCGTATGACAGGTTCTGGCAGGTTTTCAATGTTGGTGCTGGTCATCGTTTCTCATGGGGAACAGTAGTGGCTGGAGTGAATGCAGGTAATATAATTATCGGAGAGCCTGCAAACATTAATGCTACTGATCTCCAGTACAGCCTTGAGGCATGGCCTACCCTTACTAAAACCAATTATGCCTATATGGCTTATGCCTACAGTCCCGGCACTTATTTCCCCAGGCACAGGGCTGCCCTCGAACTATGGCAGACTTTACCGGCAGGATGGGCGGTGTCGGCAGGGGTGAACTATTACAATTTCACAAGTGATATATTTATAGGAACCCTCTCCCTTGAAAAATATCTTGGCAACTGGTGGTTTTCAGGCAGAGGTTATTTCTACCTGAAGGATATAGGTGTTACGACATCATTCTACCTGAATGCCAGGAGATACTTCAACAAAACTGACTATCTGCAGCTTACTCTGGGTACCGGCACAGCTCCTGACGAACCCTTTGATATTATGACCGACCTGGAACGGCAGAGTGCCAATAGCATCAGGCTCTCTTATTTCGACAGGATAACGCCCTTGTGGGCCGTCAGGATTGGTGCGGGATTCTCATATGAGGAATATACTGCAGGTTTTCACCGTAAGAGGTACGAAGGCGGGATTGGTTTCATTTACTCTATCAGATCGAAAAGATGATAAGGGTGAGGATCATATTGCTTTCGCTTATCCTGGCTCAGGTTGTTCAGGCAGGACCTGTCCGGCCCAACTTCACTGACAGAGACACTTCCTGGAATGAGAATACGGAATTGCCGATCATAACCATAAGTACCTTCCCGACAGAGCTTACTGTTGACGGACTTATATCGCTGTCAAAAAGCAACATACCTCTGCAGCTCGGAGCATTCTCAAGGAGGAAAAATGCTGAAAATCTCGCCCTTAAACTTGAATCGATGCTTTCAATTCCCGTAATAGTTGTGGATGCAAACGGTCTGTTCAAGGTTATGATCAACCATTCTTCGGAAAATACTGCATTATGTTATTTCATACCTGTGGATTTCGGGGAAACGGAAGTGGACCGGGATACTGAAATTGCTGAATTATTACCTTCACCGGTTTCTTCACCGGTTCCTGTACAGGCAATTGCAGACACTTTACGGGCTGACCTTCTCGTGGTTTCAGATACGGTTCCGGCTGTAACAGAGGCACCAGACACCACAGCCGTGATGGCAACTGATACTGTTATCTCTGCACCTGCGGAGGTAGTCAGACCCTTAACGTTACGTAACTTTTTTACTTTTGACGGTAGCAGCCCGTGGCAGAGCAAGTTTGTTTATGAAGGCAAATCTATTGCACTTGTAAATGCACTTATTATAACAATTGTTTTGTCAATTGTTACAATGGTTTTATTGCTTATTGCCATTCTCCTTAACAGGAGGAGAATGGAGAGGGAGTCAACCCTCAGGCAGTACCTGCTCGAAAAATATCAGGGTCTCATAGTAAATTATCTTTTTGGTGATGCAACTGCCGAACAGTTCAGACCTATCGCCTCTGACATTTACCGCAGAGGTGTTCTGATAGACCAGATAATTGACGTCAGTGTGAACCTGAAAGGTGAGGCAGGAGCTAAACTGAACCATCTGTACCGTGCACTGAATCTTGACAAAGACTCAATCCGCAGGGCGCACAGCAGGAGATGGCACCTTAAGATAAAGGGCTTCAGGGAGCTTGCTTTCATGAATATCAAGGATGCCAATCCCGTTATTTACAAAGCTCTAAACTCGAAGAACGAGATACTCAGGATGGAGGCTCAGATAGCGTTGGTCAGACTGAGTGATGATGATCCTTTTACTTTCCTTTCTCATCTGAAGAGACCTTTTTCACTCTGGGAGCAGATTACCCTGCATGACCTGATGATTCAGCACGAACTGCCGGTACCGGATTTCCAGAAATGGCTTATTTCGGCCAACCCGACGGTAGTGATGTTCGCTCTGCGGATGATAAAGGAGTTCAAACAGAAGGACTCTGAACCTGAAGTAAGAAAGGCGCTCCTTCACCGGGATCAGAAAGTCAGCATGCTTGCAATACAGGTGGCAGGTGACCTCGATATGAGGTCGACTCTCGAAACGATGAAGAGGATGTACAAATACCAGGAGTACAATAACTGCCTTGAAATAGTGAAATCGATGGGTAAGATGCCGGATCTGACAATGATGGGTTTCCTGAAGCTTGTACTTGACAAGGAGGATGACGTTCAGTTACAGATCGAAGCCACCAAGGCAATTGAGAATATGGGTGAGGAAGGTGTGGCTGCACTGGTAAAAGTCATGAAATCAGAATATAAAAACTATAATATTATCGTCAGGCACGTGCTTGACCGGAGGATATACTAAAGACAATGGGCTTCGTATTTGCACATCTGATATTCTACCTGACCCTCTTCATCTTCGGGTCTTATCTCCTTCTGGGGATTGCCTCCGCGCTCGCGCTTCGCAAATACCTGCGCAAGAACAGCTATGTAAATTATAATTCTCTGGTGCTTTCGCCCCTGAGTCCGAAGATTACTATAATTGCGCCTGCATTCAACGAGAGCAAGACAATTATTGACAATGTCCGGACGCTTCTCTCGCTGTACTACAACAACTTCGAGGTGATAATAGTAAATGACGGCTCGACCGACAACACTTTTGAAAAGATAAGGGAAGCCTATGACCTTGTGAGGGTTAACTATTATTTCGACTACCGCATTCCCTGCGAAAGGATCAGGGGCGTTTACAAATCCAAGGACCCCTCGTACAACCGTCTTACGGTCCTTGACAAGAACAACGGTGGCAAGGCCGATGCTCTCAATGCAGGCATTAACATCAGCAGAAGTAACCTCATAGTTACAATTGATGCTGACTCGATTATTGAGGCTGATTCTATCCTGAAGCTCGTAAAACCTTTCCTTGAAGAGAAGGATAATAAGGTCATCGGAACCGGTGGTGTCATCCGCATCGTGAATTCCTGCGATATTGAGCGCGGACACATTCAGGCAATCAACCTGCCTGAACAGTTCCTTCCAAGGCTTCAGGTGCTTGACTATACGAGGGCATTCCTGCTCGGCAGGATGGCATGGAGCCATCTCGACGGGCTGATGCTGATTTCCGGTGCCATGGGAATGTTTGACCGCGAGACTGTGATCAGGGCTGGCGGGTACAGTACAAAAACTGTTGGCGAGGATATGGAGCTTGTACTTCGCATGAGGCGCTTTATGGCTGAACATGACTCAAAATACGAGGTCACTTATATTCCTGACCCTTTGTGCTGGACAGAAGTTCCCTCTGACCTGAAATCAATGCGCAAGCAGCGGACAAGATGGACACGGGGACTTGTGGAATCACTGTGGACACACCGGAAAATGTTCTTTAACAGGCACTACGGCAGACTCGGTTTACTGGGTTATCCCTACTGGCTGCTCTTTGAATGGGCATCTCCGCTTATAGCCTTTTCAGGGATGATTTACACGGTTTATCTTGCAATTACAGGGTCGCTTAACCTGCCTTTCTTCCTGCTTCTTTTCCTCTTTGTTTATACTTTCGCTGTAAGCCTGACCACCTGGGCCATATTGTTCGAGGAGATCACCTTCCACAAATACCGCAGGAAACGTGATGTTATGAGGCTCATCGGAACAGCAATGCTTGAACCCTTCTTCTATCCGGTGCATACCTATTTCGCCGTGAGGGGCAATTTAGAAGCTATGCGCGGCAAGAAAGGGTGGGGTAAGGCTGAACGGAGCGGATTCCAGGAAAAGAAAAAGAAACCTGCAGCTTCAGCCTGAAAGCCTTATTAATTGATGAATCCCGGAATTAGTGAGAGGCCCTGTTCGATAACCTGTAACGAGCCTTTCTCCCTTATCTTTGTCGGAGGTACAATGAGCCAGAGCGGCCACCTGTAACGGTTGGTTGTATTGGTTACAGTTCCCTTGTGATGAACTGATACTGCAATCCCGTCTGAAGTGGAGGTAATAATATCAAAGTTATACCCACCGTCATACGATACTGCACCGTCATTTACCTTCATCTGGGTGGGATCATTGAAGTAGAGCATTGTCCATGGTATCCTGATATTCAGTTCGTTGCCGTTCCAGGCCACGGCGGCCCTGTTGCCGGTGCTGTAGGTGACGGCATGCTCAACAGGCAGGAGGCCGATGTTATCCACGGTGAGTTCAAATCCGTCGTTTATCCATTGCATTACCTTCCAGGGAGCCCCGTCACTGACCGTACTCCTGTATTTCTGCACTGCCGGGTTGGATAGATTGTATCTGACTGTCAGTCCGTTCATGTCATAAGCCTCTGTCACACTGTACAGTGCCGTATCCTCTGACAGCTTCACCTGCAACACGAATTCAGACCTGTTGGCAACAGTCGCTCCGTTAGGCAGCCTTGATTCACCGGTTCCTCCCAGGTATGTGTCAAATGCAATCATCAGCTCATCAGATGCTGTCAGGTTTGTTGCAGACTCAATATCGAGGTAGAAGAAGCTCTCATCGTGGGTCGCTCTGACAGCGGTCACAGGACCTGCAGGGGCATCGGTGCCGTACGTTTCGAACGGCGGTATTTCTGACTGATCAAAGGCAAGGAGGCCGAAGTTCTGCTCGGCCGAGGTCTCATTGTGCCATAGCTGCCTTGTGGCAATAATGTCTGCACCTGACCCGGTTCCGTAAGCTTCGAGATAAAGAACAATCCATGTTCTCTTAAACCATTCGTCCATCCAGGCGAACATGAATCCGCCACCGCATCCTGCTTCAATCATATTGTTCAGCATCCTGATATTCTTTTCACCCTGCTGAATCTCCGACCAGCCACCGTGATGCATGTTGCTGAACGACTGGTGTGCGCTGCCCCAGCTCGATGGTACACCGTATTCTGCGATGATGAGCGGGATATTGCCGTAATGGTTCCTGAGATCTGTCAGGTAGCCGAGGTAGCTGTCAGGACCGAATCCGTCACTGTAAGCCTGGTATGAGGGCTGCTGACTGATAAAGTTAGGGTAATACGGATAAGCGTGGTAGCTGGCAAAAAGACCTGCATACTGATCTGCCCCGCTGATCTTGGTTATGTCAAACGAAGCTTTATCCTCATCAGTATAAATCTCCGTAGGATGAACCAGGGGGTCAAGCGTCGGCCAGCTGGAGAAGCTTACAGGCCTGCGGACACCGTATTTTGAAGCTTCATATGTGACGGTTTTGTCAAGCATCTGTGTGACAAAGACCTCTGTGGCTGTCGCTCCCGTGATGCTGAACTGGGTGCCTGAGAAAGTACTGTTTGCAGGGTGAAAGTGATCAGTTGAGTCCACTTCCTGCGAGCTTACCTCCCTGCCTATGATGATCCCGGCGGTCCAGCGTGACATATCGGACCTGTAAATACCATAGGCTTTACCTGCCCTGTAGGCGATATCTCCTTTGCCGTGCAGGCAGTCAATTACTTCTTCTATTTCCCTTCCGAATGCAGTGACACGTTTGGTGAGGTCATATGCTGACGGATCCCACGGGTCTTCCAGTTCTTCAAGCCAGACACCCTGAAAAAGCAGGAGCGGATCGTCAGGATGCCTCTGGTTGTAGTCTGCCAGCTTCTCATAAAAAACCGGGGGATGGAGAGTGTAAACCCTGATACTGTTGAATCCTGCCCTTCCCATGCGCTCTATCCACTGTTCATACAGTTCAGGTGAAATGGCATAAGCAATCTCACCCGGGAAATATCCCGGGGGTGATGAACCGAGATTCATTCCTTTCAGCATCAAAGACCTGTAACCGGTCAGGGCGTGCATAGCTATATAATCACCTGAGGTCTTGAAAGGGAGGGCCTGCTCTGATGCCATAACGAAGTCAATGACAGTGTCCCTGGCAACTGTTATGTCTGTCAACCTTACAGGATAATAGCCAGTCTTTGTGACCTGTGTGATGACCGGGAAACGGAGCCTGAAATCTGCCGGAGCTGACTCTGCGGGCATCATTACCGGCTCAAGGCCGGTATGCGCTGCATAGGAAGAGATACCTGACGCCCTGATAACCCTGCCACCATAGGTCCTGCCTTTGAATGTAACTGTATAAAAGTAAAGTCCGGGACGTTGCGGTGACCCGTCCTGGCTTCTTCCGTCCCAGACAAGACGGTAGCTTCCGGCATACACCGATGGAAATGCAATCTCCCTGATCTTCTGTCCGGATAAATTGTAGACAGAGAACTGAATGTCACCTGCCACATTGATTACGAAAGGGATATTGACCGAATATGAGAAGGGATTTGGAAAGGGCTTGCCTGCTTCAAACTGACCGGCAACATCACCATATGTACCGGAAACCCTGACTGAATATTTCCCGTCAACACCTGTAAGTCCGGCATATTCAGTGGTGTTGATGAAGAATGATACCTTTGCATTTGATATTGTGGCACCTGTCCCGTCGGTTACTATACCAGTCAGATTGATGTCCTTCGCTGACACAGTTGAAAATCCACCCAGTAGTAATGCCAGAATGAAGACATGGCTAAGGCAGTTACTTACTTTTTTCATCCGCACAGGTGTCTGAAAATAATTGTCCAGTTTTTATCCCTTCAAAAGTAACAAAAAGAACTTGTTTTTGCTGTGAACTTCATTCCTGAGATTTTGATTTGTCATTTTCTTATTAATTATCTAAATTTATACATTCGGCTCAGGAAAAATGGAAAAGTACATTGTTAGAGAAACATCGAAGACTCCGTCTATCAGTTTTGACCCTGATCACGGTCTTTTTGAGATCAAGGGGAAGTCAATACCTGAAAATTCGTTCGGATTTTACACTCCGGTACTCGAATACCTCGATGCTTATTCCTCGCGTCCGGCTGACAGGACCATATTAAATGTGAAATTTGAGTTTTTCAACACCAGTTCCTCGAACAGGATTCATGCGCTTTTTAAAAAATTCGAGAAACTGTACCAGGACAACAGCGAGGTTCTGATCAGGTGGTTCTGTGAGAACGGCGACGATAATATGCTTGAAGCAGGGGAAGATTTCCGGACTATCCTGCATGTGCCATTTGAAATTGTTGAGGTTGAGGAGCTCTGATTTAATCCTGACAGGGTACCATATCATTTTTTTCCCTATTTTTAAGTACTCAGAATGACATAGCGATGGTCTTGAATTATATATGGATAGCCTTTTTCCTGATCGGTTTTATTTTTGCCGTTGCCCAACTCATCTTCAACGGCAATACCGACATATTCAACAGGATCATCGAATCGACATTTTCAAGTGCCAAAACCGGGTTTGAAATATCCCTTGGCCTGACAGGAGTGCTTACACTTTGGATGGGCCTGATGAAAGTAGGAGAGAAGGGCGGGGTTGTAAACCACCTTTCAAGAGTCATAGGCCCGCTTTTCAACCGTCTGTTTCCCTCTCTTCCCAAAGACAGTCCTGCCCACGGATCAATAATGCTCAATGTCGCTGCAAACATGCTGGGGCTTGATAATGCAGCTACGCCGCTGGGATTAAAAGCCATGAAAGAGATGCAGGAGTCGAACCCGGAAAAGGAGAGAGCTTCTGACGCGCAGATAATGTTCCTGGTTCTCAATGCCTCGGGACTGACAATAATTCCCGTGAGCATCATGGTCTACCGGGCACAGCTTGGCGCTGTAAATCCGGCCGATGTTTTCATACCCATACTTATCGCAACATTCGTGGCAACACTTGCCGGGCTTATAAGTGTGGCCGTGGCGCAGAAGATTAACCTTCTCAACAGGGTGGTACTGGCCTATATCGGAGGGCTTACAGCTGTAATTGCCGGAATGGTATGGTACTTCAGCACAATCCCTCAGGAGCAGATAACACTTATCTCAACCTTTGCGGCAAACTTTATACTCTTTTCAATTATTATCTCCTTCATAGTACTTGCAATGATCAAAAAGGTGAATGTTTATGATGCATTCATCGAGGGAGCCAAAGAAGGATTCAGCACCGCAGTCAAAATAATACCCTTTCTTGATTGCAATACTTGTTGCTGTAGGGATATTCAGGGCTTCAGGAGCCATGGATATGATAGTGAATGGAATTTCTTCATTCTTCGGGTGGATGGGATTCGACACCCGTTTTACCGAGGCACTGCCCACGGCATTCATGAAGCCCCTGAGCGGCAGCGGATCACGGGGACTGATGGTTGATGCAATGACCACCTATGGCGCCGACTCGTTCGTGGGACGCCTGGCCTGTACTTTCCAGGGTTCGACAGACACAACTTTCTACATCCTGGCAGTCTACTTCGGGTCAGTTGGTATTAAAAATACCAGGTATGCAGTGGTATGCGGTCTCATAGCCGACTTTGCCGGAGTAATAGCAAGCATTTTTATTGCTTACCTCTTCTTTGGCTGACCTTCATTGTAAAGAATTTTTGAAGCGGCCTGAAATATCTCAAAATCAGGTTGTATTTTTGCCACCTTAAAATAAAAGAAAACCTTTCTCAGACTTTCATCCGCCAGCTGGCGGATCAGACCTTTCAGACTTCAGACCTTCAGACAAAATAACTATGGGACGCGCATTTGAATATCGCAGAGCCTCCAAGGAGGCAAGATGGGACAAAATGTCCAAGCTCTTTCCGAAACTTGCCAAGGCAATAACAATGGCAGCAAAAGAGGGTGGGCAGGACCCGGAAATGAATGCAAGACTGAGGACTGCAATCATAAATGCCAAGGCTCAGAATATGCCTAAGGATAATATTGATGCTGCCATAAAAAGAGCTGCAGGAAAAGACACAGCTACTTTCACAGAAGTGATCTATGAGGGAAAAGGCCCTCACGGGGTGCTTGTAATTGCCGAAGCCGCCACAGACAATAATACACGTACGGTTGCCAATGTTAAAGCATACTTCAATAAAAACGGCGGTTCGGTGGTGCCCACAGGCTCACTGGGATCGATGTTTGCACGCAGGGCAGTCTTCGAGCTGAACAAGCCTGATAACATGAGCGCTGAGGATCTTGAACTCGAGCTGATTGAAGCAGGACTGGAATCAGTGGAGGAGTATGAGGATACTTATTATATATACGGCGATTATACAAATTTCGGGTCACTTTCCAAAGCTCTTGACGACAAGGGCATAGAGGTGAAAAAAGCCTCTCTCAGGCGAATACCGCTTAATACAATTGAACTTTCCGAGGAGGAGCTGGCTGATGTCGAGAAACTGCTTGACAGGCTTGAGGATGACGATGACATCCAGGCAGTCTTTACAAACATTGTCTGATACTTACCTGACAGACCCGGGAGGGGAACAATAGGTTAAAGGTTTCGCAGGTCGCGGCGGCGCTCCCGGTAATCAGGAATGATGCTTTCAAGCAGGGCATAAAACTCTTTCCCGTGATTGTGATGCACCAGGTGACACAACTCATGAATAATTACTGAATCAATCAGTTCGCGGTCTTTTTTTATAAGTTGCCGGTTAAACAGTATCGCTCCGTTGGATCTGCAGGTACCCCACCTTCTCTTCATCTTCCTGACACTTACAGATGCAGGCTGAGGCAGCCTGTCACAGTACTGCCCGGCTAGATAACGGGTCCGTACTTCAAAATATTCTTTCGCTTCCTTTGTATACCAGGCCTCGGTGAGAGCAGTTATTTTAAGCGGTGATCCGGTGATACCGGGCCCTGCAACCAGGAGTTCATTTCCTGATACCGTGACACTGTTTCTCAGGCCCTCTGATGTTCTGACCAGAAGGTCGCTTCCCATAAAGGGAATTGTATCCCCATCATTCAGCAACCGATCTGCCTGGTCAGGCTTAATACTTTTCAGCTTTTCCCGGTGCCTGGTAATCCACGGTGCCTTCGACTCAACGTATTTGAGAAGAATATAGGCGGGCACAAACCACGGGGCTCTGATAAGCAGGCTG
Source organism: uncultured Bacteroidales bacterium (assembly GCA_963736735.1). Lineage (GTDB taxonomy): Bacteria > Bacteroidota > Bacteroidia > Bacteroidales > VadinHA17 > SR-FBR-E99. Next base: position 137,330 of record CAVTPX010000003.1, read on the forward strand.
CCTCCGGGCTTTATGTAAAGCGCCACTGTGCGGCGTGAAGACCTGACAATGTCATATTCAACCTCTTCGGAGGCTATTTTCACTTTTTTTGCCTTCATCCGCTGCCTGCAGAATTGCTATTTTGAGGGATTATCAATCACCGGTCTCTCCTGTTCATTTGCCACTCTGTAGCCGGTAAGGAATCCTGCCTTCGATACCTTTACAAGCTTATCAAAATCGATGAACTCAAAGTCATCGGTTTTCTGGTGGTAGTCGTGATGCAGCCCTGTGAAAAAGAACAGTGACGGGATTCCCTTACGGAAGAAATGATAATGATCTGACCCTGAGAAATGTGCTCCTTTTCCTTCATCGATTGGATAAAGTCCGTTTTCAATACATGATTCTTTGGCATTATTCAGGAATGTGGAGCTTTCGCGTGCCGAGACTATCTTTATTGTGTCGGGACCGGTAATATCCATTTCACCAGTCAGGGAAGCCCCAACATCGGTAGCCATTCTCGACCTTCCGATCATGTCAAAGTTTATGTTAGCCACTGTTTTTTCAAGCGGGAAGAGCGGATTATCGACATAGTACGAAGAGCCGTGCAGGCCTTCTTCCTCACCGGTAGTCCAGAGAAAAACCACGCTTCTCAACGGCTTCCTGTCAAGTGATGAAAAAGCCTTCGCTACGTTCAGCAAACCGACTGAGCCTGAGGCATTGTCATTGGCACCGTTGAGTACGTTCCCTGAGCCGTCAATTCCCACATGATCATAATGTGCGCTGTAGATCACGCACTCATTCTTCAGTACGGAATCAGATCCCTCGATGTATCCGACAACGTTGGAACTTGTCACTGTATCTTTATTGACCCTGATATTCACCTCAGCCCTGGTGACGGGCACCAGGAAAGATGCCGGCTTTCTGGTATCTGCAATCTTTGCCTGAAGTGATTTCAGGGTTTGACCTGAAGCCTTCAGGAGCATATCGGCAGTTTCCCTGGTATACAATATAAGCGTTCAATGTAAATGAAAATTGCTTTTTAAAGAGAGGCACAACACTATACGAACTGTTCATTGCAAGGTTCCCTGCAACTGTTTCATCAGCCATTGCCGGATCTGATACAAACAGGATGGCTTTGGCACGCTGCATCAATATCATTGGCAGTTTACGGGCTTCGGTCATCTCATCAATTCCGGCACCCTCTACCGGTAGCCCTGCACCTTTGAGATCAGGGGTCCTGGTCATGATTATCACAATTCTGTCAGTCAGGGAAATCCCCTCAAAGTCGTTATATTTTTCTGCAGTATTCATGAACCCGTAACCCGCAAAGACAACCTCCCCCGAAAGCTTAAGAGCATCGGAAGGAGCCATCATGGATCTGACAGGGGCTGAGAAATAACCTTTGCCCGTGCTGTCAGCGACAGTAATTGTGGAACTGTCAGGTTTGACTGATATTTTAAGGTAATCAAGAGTCTGGAAGAGATCGCTTCGTCCCGGCAGTGGCTTCACTCCCAGTTCAAGAGCAGCGGCACTTATATATGCGGCAGCCGTATCGTTGCCCGGACTGCCTGTTCTCCGTCCTTCAAGGGCATCCGACGAGAGGTACTTCATGTATGTGATTGCATCTTCTTTTTTGATTGAACTGATTGCCTTTTTCTGTGCAAATGTTCCGGAAACAATACAAACAGCCGCAAATAGCAGTGCTACTTTAATTTTCATGGATCAGGTATAAAATTTTAAAGCACAAATTTAAATAAATGAAGCGATTGTCAGGCTTCATTCTGACGATAATGTAATCAAAACTATCTCAGGCGGCATGAAGATCCTCCCGGCAATTCCCATTGTGCCCAGCCCGGTTGTCACAAACAGATCTGTTCCGTTGAATTCATAATGGCCATTCCAGTAGGCATGAAAAATTGAGGCAGGACTGATTCTTCCCCATGGGGTGGGAAGGCCGACCTGCATTCCGTGGGTGTGACCTGAAAGAACCAGGTCAACCTTGCCAGGGAAGGTTCGTACCGTGTCCCAGGCAGCAGGATCATGTACAAGCAGTATTTTTAGTGTGACAGAGTCAGGACCTGCGAGGGCTTTTGCAAAATCACCGTAACGCATATCAAGTCTGTGACCGTGTGTAATAACGCCGGCAACCCTTATAAGAGCACCGTTAAAGGTGACTGTTACAGAGCTGTCATTCAGCATCGTATAGCCTGAGGCTGCAACTTTGCTTCCGATCATCCTGGCACATTCTGCCCCGTAGGCGTCATCATAGGTCGGATAGTAGGTGCCGTCGTCGTGGTTGCCGGCAATTGCAAATGAGCCGCCGGCAGCCCGGGCTTTGTTCAGAATCGTGTCGCAGCCTCCGAACTCCGGCCATCCGTAGGTTATGAAATCGCCGGTATTGAAAAGCATATCTGGCTGCAAACTGTTGACGGTTTCGATGACTTTCTCAAGTCTATTGTAATTGCCGTGGTATGAGGAAAGGTGAAGGTCCGATATCAGAACCAGTTTCATACCCTCAAGACTCGGATCGAGCCCGTCAACCGTTATTTCCTTCCGGATGATCCTGACATCGAACCGCTGCCTGAAAAAGCCGTCGGCAAAAATGACTGTCAGTATCCCCGCAAACAGTATGTTGACCCAAACCACACCCGTAAGAGTGCGGCGAATCATGAATCCCAGCAGACGGGCAATGATGCTGATGACAGCATAGGAAATTCCGATGGCAATTGTGAGTGCCGCCACAGACCCGAAGACAATCTGTCTGAATGCATTGGCCGGGGCAGCGAATTCACCTCTGTATAAGGCAGTTCCGGCAATCATCCACAGGAGCAGTGCTGTCAGCAGAGTTTTTACAACAACAACAGACACAAACGCAATGCCTCTGCGATTTTTGATATCGGACAGCAGCCTCCACCAGAGGAAGAGATCAGTTAATATCAGTATGATTATGATTCCCATCAGATATATTCGACACTTACGAGTTTAAGCCATTTATCCTCGAGGATCCTGGCGATACGCTTTACAACCGTCCGGCGTATTTCGAGGTCGACCGGCAGGGTGGGGTCCTGGTGAGCGACATTTATTCTTGTACCGACGAAGAAATTAATCTCATCGCTCTCCATTATAAGTTTTACAATCTTGTCAGCAGGACCTTTGCCAATCCTGACACTGTTATTGTAACTCTTCAGGATCTCGTTGACTTTTTGCAGTGTGAGTATTCCTTCGGTGACGAGGTCGATGCCCTCCATGAAACTTTCTGGCGGCAGGTCTGGATCCTCGAAAATCAGCTCGTCTACAATTTTACGATTCAGTTCGCGTGCCACTATATCGGCAGTGGTTCCTCCGCAGAGTATTACTTTACCGTCATAACCTGCGACCCTGGCAGAGAGCTCTTTGTCTTTCGCCTCGTCAAACGGCGGACCTGTGCACAGCAGCAGGCGGCGTGGTTCCCTGAAGTACAGAATTGCACATGAGATATCGTCTTTAGCCTCATAACTATCATATTTATAGGCCATTGTAACTATCTTTCCCGCCAGGTTGTGTGCTGATATTGAAGGCTCCCCGCTGACCAGGGAGAGAGCGTACTGCATTACACTGTCACGTTCCCATCCCAGGGGCCATGCATTGCTGCCCATTCCGCTCTGGGCCACACCGTCAGAGAGCATTATTATCCTGTCCTCTTTTGCCGGATAAAATGAACATTTACGAAGCTTCTTTCCCGCATTCTTGCCCTTATCCAGAACCACATCCTTCCAGTCAGGGTCAAATGGCTGATTTCCCCTGAGAACAATGCACTGGGGATTGTCATACTCCAGGATATTCGCCCTGCCGTCACTTTCAATGTCAACTATCGTGAAGGTTGCATAACTGATCTTCCTCACCGAGCAGACGGGAAGAGTATTCATTATTATTTCCGCAATCCTGTCAGGCTCCTTGTGCTCACGGGTAAAATTGAGAGCCATTGTCGAGGTCAGGGTGGCAAGTATATTTGCCTTCACTCCGTGGCCCATTCCGTCAGACAGTACTGCAACAATACGGTTCTCCTCACGTACATTTCTTGAGATGAAGACATCACCGCATATGCGTTCGCCGTAATGGTTTCTCTGCTGGCTGTTGACCTCTATGAAGAAATCCCTCTCCATTTCACTGCTCATTCTTGCCCTTCTGAGATTCCTTCTTCTGACGGAAAGATTCGACAATTGAGTTCAGCATCTGCTCCGTTTCGGCAGCTCCTTCACCGAGGAGGAAGCCTATTTTCTGTACCATCTCGAGGTTTTTGTCGATCACGTCAGAGACCCTGACTATGACTTCCTCACGTTGCACCTCGGGAGAGAAGAGGTCGCGGATTACCGCACCGGCTATCTTGTTCTGGCGTATCGGGAAGATGGATATATTGAACATGCGGTCTTCAAGCTGCACGTCACGGCTTATGACTGACTCATTCTCCTTGAGCACGAACGAAAAGATATTGTAAACATTGAACGGGAGCAGAGTCTTCAGGTCGGCCCCCTTAAGGCCCGGGATAATATCTGCAATCGCCCTGGCATCCTCACCTATAATATTCAGAAAGCTCTCGTTTGAATGAAGTATCTTGAGATCATTGTCGACTATCACAACCCCGTTGGGCAGCTTGTTCAGCATGCTGTTCATTGTCTCCGAAGCATTCTGCGCAGTATCTTTTTCACGCATAGCCTGCTCTTCGGATTCCTTCAATGCTTTTTTTGTCTCTGAAAGTTTTCTGTTGGTCTGCCTGAGAGTCTCGATATATTCCTGTTTGTTCCTGAGATTGTAGGTGTGGCACATCTCCGGCACTGCCAGCCCCATTGCCACCGTTGAAGCAAAAGCACGGCACGAGCCATATCCGCAGGCATTGCAGTTGAGTTCCTCGGATTTCCGGTCTTTCCCGATTATTTTAAGAACCTCATTTATAGCCTCTTCTGGTGGTTCCGGTATTCGCTGGTCATTTACGGTGAAGGTTCTTGTAAGGTCAAGCGCTGACCACCGTTCCATGTCACTCTTCCACTGATCTTTGTCGAGGGCGGCGACTCTCCGTTCGGCGTACTGTTTTACAAGTGAACGCCGCCGGAAACGCTCATCGTGCCTCAGCATTCCCGGGCCCAGAAGGCACCCCTGGCAGAAAAAGAGGTTAAAATGGTGCCGTATTGTGTCAATGTGGTGGTCAAAGTCCTTAATGGCCTCCCTGACATCCTCCGCACCCGAAGCTGTAATAACGTGGCTGGAGACAAGATCACGTTTTATGCCGGCAGCCTGAAGTATACCGGCAGGATAGGGGTAAAGGGCACCCCAGTTTCCGAGAGGTGGGTCAAATTCTGACATTTTTACGCCCTTCTCCTGTATTTCGGATTCATCAAACAACTGGCGCAGTTCAATGAATGTGAGTACACCTTCTATCAGCTTTTTATCCTTGTAAAGACCAGCCTCCTCCTTTGAGTCAATGCATGGCCCGATAAACACATTTGCAACATCCTCCCCGTAGAGTTCACGGGTCAGCCTCGCAGTCGCCACCATCGGTGAAATGAGTGGCGCAAGATTTGGAACCAGTCCCGGGTGGTATTTCTCAATCATTTCTACTACAGTGGGGCAGTTGGCAGTTATATAATATTTGCCATGCGCCTCTTCAAAGAGCTGTTTGTAAGCGTGGGCTACAAGGTCTACCCCGAATGACACTTCGTGCACATATGTAAACCCGAGCTTCCGTATCATGCCTACCAGCTTGCGGTAATCTGTTATGTCATCAAACTCCGAGGCGATGCTCGGTGCGATGAGTGCGGCAGACTTACGCGGAGACTTCAGGAGGTTCGTGACATCTCCGATTGAATTCCTGAACTCGATGGCCCGTGGAGAACAGGCGAGAAAACAGAGTCCGCAACCGATACACCGGTCAGCAATCACCAGGGGATGCTGGCGTTCCGGCTTTACCTCGATGGCATTTACCGGGCAGACTCTCACACAAGAGTAGGAATTTCTGCACTTCTCCTCATTGATGTATATTACCTGGTCTTTCTCATTCATAAACTAGTTTTTATCACCTGTTCAGCTCGGAAAACTCTTTTTCAAGAAGCTTCTCGAGATCCTGAATGCCTGACTGTTCGAAGGTCTTGCCATTGATAACTATAAAAGGCCCCTCATCGCACCGGTTCAGGCACCTGGCCCCTTTAAAAATAACTTTGTCATCAAGGTGGTTCTTTCGCAGATACTCCCTGATTACCTGCACAGCCTCCCTGTTTCCTCTTGAGAAGCATGAGCTGCCAAGGCATATTTCAATCTCAAACGCCTGTTTCAATTACCTGTTTTGCTTATCTTTTCTTAACAAAAATACAATAATTTTAATCTGACTGAACAATGAAGTATTACATATCGTCATTTTATTGTTAATTAAATAACAATGTTTTTGAATTAACAATTAGAATCATTATTTTTGCCCTTATCACATATCATTATTGATAATAATGAGCAATATAGAAGATATACTCAGGCGTTACCGGTCAGGCAGCCATGACAGTCTCATCCCGATCCTCCAGGAGGTTCAGGCTGAGGAGGGTTTTATACCTGAGGAAGCGATAATTAAGATCGGAAGCTTCCTGGGCATGTCAACCACCAAAATATACGGACTGGCCACTTTTTATGACCAGTTCAGGTTTGTTCCCTTCGGGAAAGTACACCTGCGGATTTGCAACGGAACTACCTGTTTTATAAACGGTTCCACACCAATCATAAATGCTGTTAAGGAGGCTTTTGGCACTGATCCGGGTCAGACAACCCGTGACGGCCGGTTCAGCTTCGAGCTTACCGCCTGCATGGGTGGATGTAATGATGGCCCCGTCATAAAGGTAGGGAATGACTACTATTCTCATCTCAGATCTGAAGATATTCCTGAGATGGTCAGGAAACTCAAAACCTTAGCGGATCTCCAATGAAAGAAAACCCCGGAAACGGCATCAGGAAGTTCCTGATTGAGGAAGTCCTTAAGCATCATTCTGATACCCTTAAGCCCGAGACTAAGAAAAGGTTGTCGGAAATACGGCGTGAAAAACCCTCAATACCTGTAATATACGTCAATACAGGCACAGCTGCCGTTATCTCCGGCGCGCTGAAAAGCGCCGGAGCCATCGAAGAGTACCTCACCGACCTGCATATTAAAGCCGAGGTTGTCAGGGTCGGATGCCACGGTCCCGCCTCCTTCGAACCTATTGTTTGCATCCATCTGCCCGGCAAGAATAAACTAATATTCAGAAACATAACTGAAGACAAGGTGGAGTCACTCCTGAACGGTGTCTTCCACAATGATATGCCTGAGGAGGATCTGGTGGCGCAGGACGGGAGTAAAGGCTTCGAAGCATGGCAGGGAATCCCCTTCATAAATGAGATTCCATGGTTCAGGCTTCAGAAAAGGGTTATCCTCAGCAACTGCGGGTTCTATAATCCCTGCAGCATCGAGGAGTATATTGCGCGCGGCGGCTACCTGCAGTTTCTCAAGACCGTCCGCAATTACACATATGAGGAGGTTTGTGACATAATTGAAAAGAGCGGATTGAGGGGCCGCAGCGGAGGAGGTTTCAAAACAGGACTGAAGTGGAAGTATGCCCTCAATGCTTCATCCGATAACAGGTATCTGATCTGCAATGCCAAGGAGAGTGATCCGGGGGCATATACTGACAGGACCGTTCTGGAAGGTGACCCCCACAGGCTGATCGAAGGCATCTGCATCGCATCATATGCCGTAGGAGCATCGACAGCCATAATCTTTCTAAAAGCGGGGGCTGTTCATTCACTTGAAAAACTTGAAAGAGCCCTGGAGGCGGCCCGTGACTACGGTCTCACAGGCCACAATATTTTTTCAAGCGGCTTTAACCTTGAAATTATTATCCGTAATGAGGCCGGAGCCTTCGTATGCGGAGAGGAAACAGCCCTCATCGGGAGCCTGGAAGGCAAACGAGGGATGCCTGAACTAAAGCCTCCATATCCTACTACGAGCGGTCTTTATGGTAAACCCACAGTCATAAATAATGTGGAAACACTTATGAACGTGCCGTTGATTATGGAACATGGTCCTGAATGGTTCCGAAGCATGGGTACCGAAGGGAGCAAGGGCACAAAGCTCTTTTCAATAGCAGGGCGCGGGAGGCTGATCGGCCTGGTGGAGGTGGAAATGGGTACCACCTTCAGGACTATTGTCGAGGGAATTGCTGACGGTATTAAGGAAGGACGCGCCTTCAAAACTCTTCAGATAGGCGGGCCGTCAGGAACCTTTCTTACTGAAAAAAACCTTGACATTCCCGTAGACTATGAAGCTTTGCGGGAGGCAGGCACCGCCATGGGATCAGGCGGGTTGGTGATTGTTGATGACACCACATGTATGGTAGATCTTGTAAGATATTATATGGGATTCATACATAATGAGAGCTGCGGAAAGTGTATTCCCTGCCGCGAGGGCACAGGGCGCATGCTCGAGATACTCGAGAATATAATACGCAAACCCCATTCCGAAGACTCCAATGCCACTCTTGAGAGATTCAAGGGGGTAATGCAGCTCGAGACAATTGCATCGGTGATGAAGGATACATCGCTGTGCGGCCTGGGACAGACAGCACCCAATCCTTTCATAAGCGCCCTCAACAATTACCGTGAGGAGTTTGAAGAGCATATATTCGACCGCCGGTGCAGGGCTAATGTCTGCAGGGGTCTGCGGACCTTCTCAATTGATGTCGACAAATGTACAGGGTGCACAGCCTGCGCATCAAAATGCCCCACAAATGCGATCTACGGAACCCGTCTCCAGCCTTTCTTCATCGTGGATGACAAATGCATCGGCTGCGGGATCTGTTTTGATATCTGCAAGTTCAGCGCCATCTCAGTAAAATAAGCCTATGCAGTTCACAATAGAAGTAAATAGCAGGAGCATTAAGGCAGAGAAGGGAGAAACTATCCTCTCGGCACTAAACCGTCATGGGATAATGATTCCCACCCTTTGCCGCATGGCCGAATTTACACCTACGGGTGCCTGCAGGATGTGTGTCGTGGAGGTGGAGGGAAAGGACAGGCTTGTAACTGCCTGTTCAGCCCCGGTGGAGGAATGGATGAAAATCAGGACTCACTCACCACGCGTGATAAGGGCGCGCAAAACGATAGTAGAACTGCTGCTCTCCAACCATCCGGACGACTGTCTTTACTGTGACCGTAACCTTGACTGTGAATTACAGAAGCTGTCAGACCAGTTGCAGGTAAGAGAGCGACGCATACGCAGCAGCAAGATAAAACCTCGCCGTGACCAGTCAAGTCCTGCCATTGTACGGGAGTTATCGAAATGCATTCTCTGTGGAAGATGCATCAGAGTCTGCGAGGAGGTGATAACGGCCAGGTCAATAGACTTTATAGGCCGTGGTCGCTCTACACACGTAGGACCGGCAATGGACCGCGACCTGAACTTCTCAAGCTGCATCCATTGCGGACAGTGTGTTCTGGTCTGCCCCACAGGAGCCCTGCATGAGAAACATTATATCTCCGAGGTGCAGGAACACCTCAGCAAGAGTGACGTTATAAGGGTTATCCAGTACAGCCCCCTCGTGCCTTTCGCACTCGCAGAAGAGATGGGCATAAAGTATGTCCGCGACTTTGACCGCGTGCTGAATGCTGTCCTGCGCAAGATTGGTTTCGATAAGATATTCCTCTCAGGAACGGGAACCGACATTCTTATCAGGGAGCTGACTGACGCAGTAGCTGCGAACAAAGCCGGCAATGCTGGGAGACCACTGATAGTATCTGCCTGCCCTGCATGGGTAAAACACTGCGAACAGGTCTATCCTGAAATGCTCCAGTATCTCTCTCCGCTCAAGACACCACAGCAAATTACAGGTGCCATCATCAAATCGGCTGTCGTCACAAGCATGGAAAAATCAAGGGTCTATACTGTATCTGTTTCGCCCTGCACAGCCATGAAGTTCGAAGCCAGACGTGACAGCATGACGCGAAAGGGAATAAGCGATATAGACACAGTGCTTACAGTAAGAGAGCTTTCCAGGCTCATCGGGCTCTATGGCATCGATATTTCAAATATTGATCCCGAGGCAGCCGACGATCCCATGTCGTCAAGAAGCTCAGCGGCGCTCCTTGCCGAGACATCGGGAGGGATAGCCGAGTCAGTGCTTCGGTCGCTTATGGCCAGGACCGGCGAGAAGGAAGCCGAGAAACAGGTTTTTAAAAAACTCCGTCAGTCAGGTTCCTTCAGGGAGGTGACGGTGGAGATCGGTGGCACTGAATACTCAGTGGCAGTAATAGACGGATTGCCCGGGATTGAAAAACTGAAACAGATGCCTGGCGGCGGTGCCCGGTATGACCTTGTCGAGGTAATGACCTGCCCCGGTGGTTGCGTCAACGGAGGAGGAATGATCCCCGCTGGGTCGAGGGAGGCTGTACGCCAGAGATCGAAATACGTATATCTCTCCGATGAGCAGGAGGCTGTCAGAAGCCCTGAAAAATCTGCCTCCATTAGCACACTTTACGAAAAGGTTTTCAAAGAAAATGACGAACTGGCTGATATGAAGCTCTTCCTCACACACTTTGTGAAAAGGGATGTGCTTCTTTAAACAGGACTGAACTATGCTGGTCTACACAATAAAGGAGTTATGCCGTACATGTTACACATGTGTCAGGGAGTGCCCTGCCCGCGCCATCCGGATAGTAGGTGGCCAGGCGGAGGTTATAACTGAAAGATGTGTTGCCTGCGGAAACTGTACAAAGGTATGCAGTCAGGGAGCAAAGGTCTTTCTGAATACAACCGACCAGGTGCAGAAACTCCTTGAAGGCTCTGAAAAGACAGCGGCTATTGTCGCACCCAGCTTCCCTGCGGAATTCAATGATACTGGCGATTACAGGAATCTGATAGGAATGATCAGGGCCCTGGGATTCGATTATGTCTCTGAAGTCTCATTCGGTGCTGACCTGGTAGCACACCGTTACAGGAAGCTTATAAATGAAGCCGGGGATAAGAATTATATCTCCTCAGACTGCCCTGCAATTGTAAGTTTCATAAGGTTTTACCACCCTGACCTGACTGATAATCTTGTCCCGGTTGTATCACCCATGCTTGCAATGACGAGAGTGATGAGGGAAAAGTACGGCAGCAACCTGAAGATAGTATTCATTGGTCCCTGCGTCGCGAAGAAGGCAGAGACACCAGAGGTTGATGCTTCCATAACCTTTACCGAACTGAGGGAGATGTTCAGCAAGGCGGGCATTGCTGAGGGCACTTTCAACCCTTGTGGATTCGATGCTCCCCTTGGCGGTCGCGGTGCGATCTTCCCTGTCACCCGTGGACTGCTGCAGGCAGCCGGGGTCAATGATGATGCAATCACCGGCAATATAATAGCCGCCGAGGGAAGAATAGGCTTCCAGGAAGCAATCAAGGAATTTGAAGAGGGAATGATAGGAGGCCAGCACCTGGAGCTTCTTTGTTGCGAAGGATGCATTATGGGACCCGGAATGAGCAAGGGAGGCAAACAGTATAACAGGAGGGCCCTTGTGAGCGGTTATGCTCACCAGAAGATGGAGACAATAAATAACGAAGAGTGGCAGAACAATCTGCAGACCTATGACAGGCTTGACCTGAGCATAAAATTCAAGCCGGAGGATCTCCGACGGGAACTCCCTGAAAATGAAGATATAAATAATGTGCTGGCATCGATGGGCAAGGTATCGCCGAAGGATCATCTAAACTGTGGTGCCTGCGGATATGACACGTGTATAGACCACGCGGTAGCCATTGTAAAGGGGCTCGCTGAAGAGGAGATGTGCCTGCCCTACACAATTGAGAAGCTGCACAGGTCAGTGAAGGATCTTGCCCTTTCGAACGCAAAGCTGACTACAATGCAGAATGCACTGAAACAATCGGAGAAACTGGCGCATATGGGACAGCTCTCCGCGGGCATTGCCCATGAACTGAACAATCCGCTCGGTGTGGTGATAATGTACAGCAACATCCTGATTGACGAATGCACCCCTGACAATCCTGTAAGACAGGATCTGGAACTCATTGCCGAACAGGCAGCACGGTGCAAGAAGATCGTTGGCGGGTTGCTCAATTTCGCGCGTAAGAACCAGGTAAACCGTCAGTATACTAACGTCAGGGAACTGGCAGAGGCCAGTGTTGCAGGTGTGATAATACCTGAAACCGTAAAGGTCACAGTGGATGACAGAACAACAGATCCCAACGCATCAATTGATGCAGAACAGATGACCCAGGTGCTTACAAACCTCATAAAGAACGCCATTGACGCCATGCCTGAGGGAGGAACCATCGAGATATGCCTTGAGGACACTTCCAGCGATGTTATTTTTAACGTTTCGGATACAGGGTCAGGGATAAGGGATGAGGACCGGCCAAAAATATTCGAACCCTTCTTTACCACCAAGAGTATCGGTAAAGGAACAGGTCTGGGGCTGGCGACTACATACGGCATTGTCAAGATGCATAAGGGCCAGATTACGGTTGAAACAAACCACGATCCGGCCAATGGACCAACAGGAACTAAATTCAGGATTATTCTCCCCAGGAGACCTGAATAAGGCATTATATTTGTAATTGTCAGAAACTGAAAAAGTTTAATAAATATCAGGCATGAATAAAAAGGTGTTTACGGTGTTGGTGGCGGATGATGACCCTGATTATCTTTTTCAGGTGGCATACCACCTTCGGAAGTCCGGTTACGAGGTCATACCCGTGGAGAGTCAGGGTGAGGCAGAACAGGTAATCTCAAAAATAAGGCCTGACATTGCTATATTCGACCTCATGATGGAGAGTGATGACAGCGGTTTTATTCTGTGCTACAAACTGAAGCGCAGGTACCCTGATGTGCCGGTCATCCTTGCCACTGCTGTAGCCAAGGAAACAGGTATAACTTTCAGCCTGAACAGTGAGCAGGAACGCGACTGGATAAGGGCTGACCTGTATCTTGAAAAGGGAATCAGGCCTGAACAGCTGGATCAGGAGATAAAGAAACTGTTAAAGGTTTGAAATGGCACAGCTGAAAGTACTTGTAGTAGACGATGAACCGGGCATAAGGTCCGGAGTAGCCAGGATCCTGCGTAATTTTCATGTCACTTATCCATTTATGGATGAGGACTATACATACGAAGTTATCGAAGCGGCAACAGGGGAGGAGGGCATCGAGATTGTTGACAGGGAAAAGCCTGACATATTGCTTCTTGACAATAAGCTTCCGGGGATACAGGGCGTAGAAGTACTTGAATACGTAAAGAAGAAAAATTATGATATCGTAGTGGCTATGATTACATCTTATGCGTCACTTGATATTGCTGTCAAGGCTCATAACGACGGAGCCACTGATTTCATTCCAAAACCTTTCACGCCACAGGAACTTAAATCATCAATTGAGCAGATTACCAAGCAGCAGTACCTGAAACGCATTACTCACAAACTCAAGGTTGAAGGGAAAAAAGTACGCTTCCAGTTTCTGTCGGTGCTTTCTCATGAGCTGAAGGCTCCGCTGAATGCCATCGAGGGCTATCTGATTATGATGCAGGAAAGACAGATGGGAGAGTCAGTCAGCGAGTATGAATCGGCCATTGAAAGATCTTTGCAGCGGATAGCAAGCATGCGCAACCTGATAATGGACCTCCTTGATTTCACAAAGGTGAACTTCGAAAGACAGGTTGAAAAGAGCCGTGAGATTGATCTTCGCGAAATGGTCTCTATGGCTATCGTCACAGTTAGTCCCTATGCAATTCACAAGGATATCAGGTTCGCTACAAATATAAACGGATGCGGAAAAATATGGGCTGACCCCAATGATTTCGAGATTATCCTCAACAATCTTGTCTCCAACGCGGTTAAATATAACAAGAGCGGAGGCACAGTTACAATAAGTGTGGACTGCAGCGAGAACGAGTTTATAATTTCGGTGGCGGATACCGGCATCGGAATGAGCAATGAGGAGAGCAAGATGCTCTTCGAGGAGTTCTCAAGGATCAGGAACGACAAGACGCGTAACATAAGCGGCAGCGGCCTGGGACTGTCAATAGTCAAGAAAGTTGTTGAATTGTATCACGGGGTTATCAATGTGGAAAGCGTTGCCGACAGCGGTACCACTTTTACAGTCATCATTCCGAAGGAACAGGTGCAAAATCTAAAAGCTGAAATATGAAAAAACTTCCAGGGAAAACAGTAGAACGCTTGAGTGAATACAGAAGAGCCCTTCTTGGCTCACTTACGGAAAACCGAAGTTACATCTTTTCCCACGAACTGGCAGCGCTGCTGCATATCACGGCTGTCCAGGTCAGGCGCGACCTGATGCTTATCGGATACGGAAGCGTTATGCGCAAGGGCTATGATATTAGAGAACTTATCAAGACAATTGGTGACATAATTGATGATCAGAATGGTTTGAATGTGGCGGTAATTGGCCAGGGTAACCTCGGACGGGCTGTCACCGGGTACTTCAAGGGGAAGAGGACAAAACTTAACGTTGTCGCCGCTTTCGATGTTGACCCGCAGAAAGTTGACAAGGTAATCTCCGGTGTCAGATGTTATCATATTGATGAGCTGGGTAAACATATCGGTGAACTTAATATCTCCATCGCTATTCTTACAGTCCCCCCTGACCAGGCACGTAAAGTTGCTTCAGCCATTGTAAGTAAGGGTATCAGGGGTATTCTCAATTTCACGACTGTATCTCTCAATGTACCTGACAATGTTCATCTGGAAGAGTTTGACATGATCACTTCAATTGAAAAGGTTGCTTACTTTGTCAAGGAGAAAGCATAACTCCGCGGTTGATGAGAATATTCAGGAGTTTTGAAGATGCGGCGGTAATCCCTTCACCAATTGTAACAACAGGTACTTTTGACGGAGTTCATATTGGTCATAAGACGATTCTCAGGAGACTGAAAAAGCTTGCAGCTGAATACGGCGGCGAATCGGTGCTTATAACCTTTCATCCCCATCCGAGGGCGGTGCTTTATCCGGACAGTGTTGGCAAGGGCCTGAAACTGATAAATTCACAGGAGGAGAAGATAGAGCTGCTTCAGAAGGCAGGACTTGAAAACGTTATTATAATCGAATTTACAAAAGAATTCTCGCAGATCACCAGTGAGGCTTTTGTGCGTGATATCCTTTGCGGAATCCTGAAATCGAAGGTGGTGGTTGTGGGTCACAATCATCATTTCGGTTTTAACCAGACCGGAGACTATCATCAGTTGTGGGAGTGGAGGAGCAGGTATGGATTCGAGGCGGAAGAGATACCCATGCAGGAGGTTCAGAATGAAACTGTGAGCTCGACGCGGATCCGTCAGGCCCTTACCGAAGGCTACATACAGCGGGCAAATGCATATCTTGACCATTTCTACATCATAATAGGCCAGGCTCAGTCCGCCGATCCCGGCTTCTCCCGTGACATCCCATTTATCAGGATTCCTGTAACAGAGACAGTGAAACTGCTGCCTGCGGAAGGAATGTACGCTGTCTCGTGCGCTGCCGATGCCTTTTTTTCAAAGGGGATGGTTTATATTCCGCCTGCAGCCGGTCAGAGTCCTGAGATCTTCGTACATCTCAATACATATGACAAGGATATTCCCGGCAAGAGGATGACCCTTTTCTTTCACAAGCAACTCCGGGCCTATGACCTGAGGATCTCGCCCGAGCGATTTCTGGCAAGTGGAGTAGATGAGATGAATGAACTCATTTTCTGACGAGAATCATGAAAGAAAGGTCTCATTTTAGCTATCTTTGCCGGATTGGCAGAGGCGATGGATAATTTAAAAAGAAAATGAAATTTAACCCTGAAAAATGCAGCTTACCGGATCGCAGGATGGAGTCATTCATCGACCCGGCTGAAATATGGTCCCTCATTAACAATACTACCTGTGATAAGGTAAGAATCAGGGAGATAATTGCCAAATCACTTGCCAAGGAAAGACTCACAATGGCTGAGACAGCCGCGCTTATAAGCGCAGATGCAGGTCTTACAGAGGAGATAAAGGATGGCGCGAGGGAGCTCAAGAAAAAGGTATATGGCAACAGGATAGTGCTTTTCGCACCGTTATACATCGGGAATAAATGCAGTAACAACTGCATGTATTGCGGATTCAGAGCTACAAATAAAGCTGCACATCGCAAGACACTCACTGATAATCAGATAGTCGCAGAAGTGGAGGCTCTTGAGGACAACGGGCAGAAAAGGCTGATCCTGGTCTATGGTGAGCATCCGGAGTACAGTCCTGATTACATTGCCCACACAGTCAAGACCGTATACGGGGTGCGCAAGGGAATGGGGGAGATCCGAAGGGTTAACGTCAACGCCGCTCCGCTGGATATTGACGGCTTCCGGACAGTTGGCAAATCGGGCATCGGCACCTACCAGGTATTTCAGGAGACATATGACCGGGAAGCCTATTCGTGGTACCATCTCGGTGGCAAAAAGAAAGACTATGACTGGAGACTGACTGCACTGGACCGCGCTCAGGAGGCAGGCATTGACGATGTGGGTATTGGGGCTCTCTTCGGTTTATACGACTGGCGGTTTGAGGTCATGGGCCTGGTTCGTCATACAAACCACCTTGAGGCTTGCTACAATGTGGGACCTCATACTATCTCTTTTCCCAGGATAAAGGATGCTTCAATGATTAATTTCAACGATAAGTATCTTGTCAGTGATGAAGATTTCAAAAAGCTTATTGCCATTCTGAGGCTTTCGGTGCCCTACACCGGGCTGATACTTACTGCCCGTGAGGCTGCAGATGTCAGAAAGGAAGCGATGTCTTTCGGGGTGTCGCAGATCGACGGTGGAACAAAAATCGAGCTTGGAGGTTACTCCGAGTCGAAGAATGAGCAGCAGAACCTGAACCGCGAACAGTTCAGGATCAGTGATGACAGATCGCTGGCTGAGGTGATAGATGAGCTGATGAATGACGACTTCCTCCCGTCATTCTGCACTGCCTGTTACCGTCTGGGACGCACAGGGGAACATTTCATGGAATTCTCGGTGCCCGGTTTTATCAAACGGTACTGCACCCCTAACGCAATTCTTACCCTTGCCGAGTACCTGGTTGACTATGCTACGCCGGAACTGGCGGAGAAAGGGTGGAAGGCCATTGAAAAGAATATGAAGGACCTTGATGAAGAAGTGAAGGAGGGTTTGAGGAAGAAGATTGAACTCATCAGGAACGGAACGAGAGACCTCTATTATTAAACTATTATAATTATGGTCAGAGTAGCAGGAATAAAGATTACAGACAGGATCAGGGAGGCAGGTCTGGTACAGAAGGCGTTGTCAGCCCATATGTCAGTCATCAGCACCCGTCTGGGCTTCCACGAGCTGAGTGATGAAGTCTGCAGCCGTGAAGGATTCATGGTAATACACATGGCCGGTGAACCTGATGACTGCGAGGTACTTGTCAAAAAGTTAAAGAGTATAGAAGGTATTTCGGTGAGGGAGATGCTATTTTCGCATGGCCCCTCCGATGCACAAAGGGAATGCAGCGGTGTTACACTTCTGGGTCTTGTGGTACCTCACCGTGACGATCTGGGTATCGGTGTACAGAAACTCCTTACACTCTACGGCAATGTCATCCGCACTAGGCTGGGTGTAAATGAAGTATGGTTCGGAGAATCAGCAGGCCTTATAATTCTCGAACTCTCTGGTGATCCGTTGCAGTTTATCTCCCTTGAGAAGTCGCTGCGCGAGATTGAGGATATTGCTATTGGCCGTATCTGTTTTCCTGCCTGAGTATCTGCCCGAAAAAGACAGCATTTGCAAATATCTTGCTGGTTCCGTACCAGATGACCCTGAAGTTTGTGTCATCATATATGGATATGACCCTTCCCGTGCCGCCGTGAACGCTGACGAACGCACTGTTTTTTATCCTTGCATTATTCTCAGGAGTGCTGTATCCGCTGAGCAAAGGCTTGTCAGTATATGTGACCGGATTGTTATACGGACTGTTTGTCTTTTTAACGGCCGTTGATTCGCTTTTGAACACCGGCAACAACGGTTTGATATAACCGAAGCACAGGGGGTGTGTCAGATCAAGCTTCGTTTCAAATATTGACCCCGGAATTGTGTGGATATTCCGGTCATTGGCCCTGTCTGTGTATTTTCTTTCGATGCCTACAGGCATGACGGCAGGATCGATATAGGAAATATCTGCAAATTTATTGTCGGCAACCCACCGGTTTCCTCCCTTGTATGCAATCAGTGTGCCACCGGCACGGTTCCACTCCCTGAGGCGTTCAACAGTTGAGGAGGGCATTGAGGGGTTACCTGCAATTATGATAACGTTGTATCTTGAAAGGTTAGTTGCCGCAAGCCGTGAGGCCGGAATCATTGTTACAGGCATATTGTATCTTACATCCGTGAGGTACCAGATCTCCCCGGCATCGTCAGCAGGAATGCCCTCATCAATCAGCATCAGCACCGAAGGCATCGTCAGAGGAATGAATTCATTGCTCCCGAGGTCAATACCTGAAGGAGTAAGTCCTGTTGATGCTCCGTAAATCTCTATGCCACACTCTTCTGCTACCTTTGACATGAGTTCACCCACTTCCTTGCCTGACATTTCGGTTTCAGAGGGATGTATCATTATTGTGCCGTAGTTGAATTTCTTCTGGTTTTCTCCTTCGGTAAGAGTGAATTTCTTTGTTGCAACCCTTGCCGTGAGACCGGCCTTTTGCAGCATATACAGAGCTTTGGGAGTATAGTATTCATTCCATTCAAAGAGCCAGGCATAAGGTTCTGCTGCTCCTGTGAGACGGCCTTTCACCGCAGGTACACCGGAAAGCCGGACACCTGTCATTCCGGTGCTTTCTGCAGCATTTACCGAGGTGTAGCTGATATTGAAAGACATAGGCAGTACCCAGGTCGAAATATCATAAAAAGTGGTATCCTTAAACTGGGTTATAGTTTCGAACAGGCTTCGGATAAACCTGTATTCTTTCTGTTTCGTTGGCACGAAGTAACTGTCAGAGGTTGCATAACTCTCACCGTTTTTGGAAAAACCTTTCCCGCAGTTGTATACCTCGATTTTGTGTCTCAACAGGTTTTCAATGAATTTGCTGCCTGCAGACCTGTCATACTTCGTTGTAAAGATGTACCCCTTTACGGCAGATGCTTCCGCATCACGAACGGCGCTTCTGTAGAAGTCGCGCTGCATATCCAGCAGCTGAACCCTCATGTCCAGTCCTGCCTCTATTGTCGAAAGTGTGACAGTGAACTGGTTCCTGATTGCAAAGGGGAATGAGAGCAGTCCTGACGGAATTTCCCGCAGATGCCCTTTCACCCCTGCCTGTTCGAAGAGTATACCTATCGATCCGTGGACATCGGGGTATGCCGAGCCTTTGCCAAGGTAGAAATCGTCAAAGCTCTCCTCGGTGTAATACAGGCTTCCGATACCGTCGAGGTGCCGTCGCATGATATTTACTTATCAGGGTTGTTACCTGCTGATTTTCAACCGGTACAACCGGGTTGTTGCGGGTCTGAATGCCGGGCTGGAAGAAGAATGTGGCATTGGCGCCCATTTCATGATGGTCAGTGTTGATGTTTGGCATCCAGTGGTGGAAAGCTTCTACCCGGCCTACTGTCTCCTCCTGCTGGAGCATTATGTAGTCACGGTTGAGGTCGAACCAGTAGTGGTTGGTTCTGCCTCCGGGCCATGCTTCACTGAACTCACGGCTTGCCGGGTCAGTGTTGAGCGTCTTCACGCCCTTGTACATATTTACCCATGTAGAGTGGCGTTGCAGTCCGTCAGGATTAAGGGCCGGGTCAATCAGTATGACGGCATTTTTAAGGATTTTCTCAATTTCCTCACCCTCACCTGCTGTCAGGTAATATGCTGAGAGCATGGAGGCATTCTGGGCACTTGATTCATTGCCGTGGACACCGTAGCCCAGCTTTATAATAACCGGCATGTCAGCCGTTGTAATATTACCAGACAGCGCCGGGTCCGACAGTTTAATATGATCGAGCCTGATTTTTTCAAGGTTACGGATATTCTCCGGTGAGCTGATGATCAGGTTACCCAGCGGTCTGCCTTCCCAGCTTTTACCGTACTCTTCCCATACAGCCCTGTCTGATTTGTCTGCAAGCAGTATCATATATGCCACCAGCTTGTCGTGGGTGACATGCCATTCACCCACCTCATGTCCTATTGCTGCCGCCGGCGTGGGTACTGCCTGACTGTAAGTTATGCCGGACGGAAGATAATATGAGAGTTTTTCCTGGGCAGGGACAACCGTTGCCAGCAAAAACAGCTGGAAAAACAGAAATAGTTTTTTCATAATAATCAGGTTAGGTGTAATGCAGGGGCAATATCGCAAAAAAGAATGTAAAGGGTTAAACGGTTATGTTGTTTTTCAACATATTCAGACTGCCTTCCTGCGCCTTTTATAGTGAACAGGATCACCCCATGTGCCAAATCCGATAGTTGTACCTGGTATGAGATTCAGATTCAGTCCGCTGATGTTTTCCTCATTAATTTCCTTATATCCTGGTTTTTTCTCATAGATCCTGTAGTTGGGTCTGTATCTTTCAGGGGTCAGGTTGGGCATTATAATATTGGCACCGCAAAGTATTGCTTTTTCCCGGCCTGCCGGGTCAATGGCCTGCATAGCAGTAGAAGCAACAATATTTATATCCTTCATGACAATCCTGATGATGGCTATCATCCTCAGCGTAAGGCCGAAGCGTGCCTTAAGGAACAGGTTGTCAGTGCCGTTGACACCCAGGGGAGTGTCTGAATGTTCAATGAACGGACCCATGCCACACATGTCTATATCGAAGTCACGCATGAATATTATATCATCGGCAAGATTGTCAAGTGTCTGGTAAGGAAGGCCTATCATAACCCCGGTGCCGGTCTGGTATCCTGTATCCTGAAGAGACTTCAGGCATTCAATCCTCCGGTTGTAATCATGCATGTTATCATTCGGGTGAACCTTCCTGTAAAGATCGATGCCTGATGCCTCGATGCGAAGAAGATAGCGGTGTGCACCAGCGTCGAACCACCGTTTGTAAACTTCCGGGCTCTGCTCTCCCAGGGAGAGTGTGATTCCGATTTCGTTATTTGTCTCTTTTCTAATGGCCCTTATCAGCGATTCTACATTGTCAGTAAATGCCGGGCTTACATTTTCACCTGCCTGTATTGCAACGGATCCGAAATTCAGTTTGTGCGCTTTCCGTACTGCTTCAAGTACTTCCTCGTCTTCAAGGGTATAGCGCTCAATCAGGTGGTTTACGCGTCTCACACCGCAGTAAAGACAGTTTTTTCCGCAGATATTCGAGTATTCAATGAGGCCTCTCAGGTGAACAACATTACCCAGGTGTTTCTCCTTTATCTCAGATGCTTTCCGGTAGAGAAAACCGGCCTGTTCATCATCACTTTTAAGAAGTGTAACAATATCTCCGTGATCAAATTTCTTTTTTTCAAGTATTGTATTGAACTCGGAGTTCATTGAGTGTTTTATTGTTTAGAAAATAACATTATACCGGTGGTTTTGTTCAGCCGTTGTCAGAATGTTCTTCCGAACATTCCCCACAGCGCTGTTTTCATCTCCTTCCACCTGTTCATAGCGGCATGGGCATATGAGTTCGAATATTCGGTCACCGCCTGTTTAGCCTCATCATTTTTACCCTCGCTGACGAGCTTCTTAACTCTTTCTTCGAGTGCGGGAATTTCAGTGAACGCCTTCTCTTCGAACTCCGCCACTGCCGGTTCTGTCAGTTTGCGTCCGCGTTCCCAGTTAACCATTGCAAGCCTGTTGGCCTCACGGAATGACCATATGGCAGCATCGGTGCGGTACCGTTGCTGTCCGCATACCCTGAAACTCTCCGGCAGGTACATTGTCCCTGAAAAGACAGGTATCCGCGGGCTCTGGCCGGGATTGTCAAAGGCGAACCATGCCACTGCACCCACCTCGTCAGGCAACCAGTCGCGGCACTGAATTACATGCGAATATGAGCATCCGGCAATTGCAATGGTCCTCTGACGCTCAACAATGCCTGGCTTAAGCTCATTCAGAAGATTGCGCAGATCATTGCTCATCCAGTTTGATATTACAGGTGTTTTGACAGTATCGGTGTAATCGTTTCCTGCCTCATCCTTTTTTGTGACTTTAACCAGCAGGTTTTTAGTCATGTCATAAGGAGTATTTTCATATGTCTGGCGGTAAAAAGCCATTACATCACGGACAGATAATTTCTTTTCAGGTCTGACAGAAAACGGCAGCTCTTCCATCTCCATCGTCAGGTTGAGCGAAGGGGCAAGAGTACTTAGGACAAAAAACTCCCTTATTGCATAGGGTTTACCAGTGCCGATAACTTTATAAAACTTCAGCGGTTCCTTACCGTCCCAGTAACCCAGGCTTTTAGCTTTTTCCTTCAGGTTTTCCGAGGTCATGAAATTATCACGGTCTTTAAAGTCAATCACAGATATCCTTGGGATATTTGCGGAAATTCCAACATGATCGTCGGGTATCCTCTGGGCTGCCCACAGGGATTCCGGTTTACCGGGACCAGAACCGGCTATCTCAAGCTGCCATACCTCCTTTTTATCTGCAATTGTAATGCATTCGGCATAATCACCGTAGCCAAAGTCTTTTGTAAGTGTCCCGATGAGCTTAATAGCTTCACGTGCCGTAGTACAGCGTCCGAGTACTATTTTTTCAAGTTCTTCTATGAGGAAGAGCCCGGCGTCGTTATAAAGTTCCTTTCTTCCGTAGATTGTCGTTTCACCGATGGCGAGCTGCTTTTCGTTCAGGCATGGATATGCCGTGCTGAGGAATGCATATGTGGCAGCCGCTTCAGCGATCTCGCCTTTTTTTGTGACACCGGTCATATCCCAGGCAGCCTCGGTATGCAGGGTGCCCCAGTATACCGGATGCATGGTTCCAGCCGGGTGCGTTTTGGCAGGCACAACTTCTAACCAGGTCCGGTAATTCCCGTCGCAGGTGTGAGCAGTCATCACTGATCCGTCGGTTGAAGCAGCCTTTCCTACCATTATGCTTGTGCAGCTTTCAGCGTAACCGGGTCCGTCTGTATCAAGCATCTCAACCTGCTGGGCGCCTGAAAGCAACGGGAAACAGATAATCAGGGCAGTCAGCAGTGCCCTTGAAACAGAGGAACTTCTCATATACTCACTTTAAAATAGGTTAGTTGACAAAAATAGGGCTGTTTTTATATTTATTCCGGTCAAATATACTATTATACAGCATAAATAATCGTGGTTCCCAAACTAAAAAATCAGGAGTCAGTCACCTATAAATTCTGCAATTCACCTATAGTCATTTGTTATATTTAGAAATGTTTTTACCTTTCGCTGAGAACTCAAATCCTGATTATGATTAACGATAAACTCTTGAATCCCAGTACCATTGCGGTTATCGGCGGATCTGACGATACTTCCAAAGCCGGGGGTAAGGTCCTGAAAAACCTTTTAGGGTGCGGTTTCAAAGGGGAGATATATGTTGTGAATCCAAAAAAGGATTTTGTGCAGGGGGTCAAAGCTTATGCAAATGTCTCGCTTCTGCCCAGGACAGACCTGGCGATCATAGCCATTGCCGCACGTTTGTGTCCGGATGCCGTACGCACCCTCGCCGCGCAGAAGGATACCGGAGGATTCATAATACTGTCTGCCGGATTCAGTGAAGAAAATCATGAGGGTGCTGCCCTTGAGAAGGAGATCGTGAGCATTGTCAGGAGTCATGGAGGAACCCTGATAGGACCGAACTGTATCGGTTACCTCAACAGTAATTATTCGGGTGTCTTCACTGAACCCATTCCGGCACTCGCGCCTGCGGGTGTCGATTTTATCTCCGGATCAGGTGCCACGGCGGTATATATAATGGAAACGGCAATCACAAACGGCCTTCCTTTTTCATCCGTCTGGTCAGTTGGCAACAGTGCACAGATAGGGGTTGAAGAGGTGCTTGAACATCTTGATGAGACTTTTGATCCGGAGAGCAGCTCGAAGATCAAGCTCCTTTACGTGGAAAGCATTTCAAATCCGGCAAAACTTCTCAGGCATACCGCCTCACTCATTAGAAAGGGTTGCCGCATAGCTGCAATCAAGGCTGGCAGTTCTGAGGCAGGATCGAGGGCCGCATCGTCACATACAGGGGCAATGGCCTCTCCTGACGTTGCGGTGGAAGCACTGTTCCGAAAGGCCGGAATAGTCAGGTGTAACAGCCGGACAGAACTGGCTGCTGTTGCCTCATTGTTTACATACCCTGCTCTGAAGGGCAGGAGGATTGCAGTGGTGACCCATGCAGGAGGACCGGCAGTGATGCTTACCGACGCCCTTAGCGAAGGAGGACTGGAAGTGCCACGCTTCGAAGGTGAGGCGGCAGCGCGGCTTCTGCAGAAACTGTTTCCGGGATCCAGTGTCGCCAATCCGATTGATTTCCTGGCGACAGGGACGGCAGAACAGCTGGGCTTCATTATTGATGCATGCAATTACGAATTTGACGGGATCGATGCTATGGCTGTAATATTCGGAAGCCCCGGCCTCTTCCCGGTGGATGATGTATATAATCTGTTGCACGATAAAATACATTCGAGTCCAAAACCGATCTATCCTATACTTCCATCTGTTATTAATGTTCGCAGGGAGATTCAGGATTTCACTGCGAAGGGTAATACAATGTTTCCTGATGAAGTGCTATTCGGGAAAGCACTGTGCACGGTATTCAACACTCCGCCACCGGCCGAAAACAGCGGTGGCCCTGCAGAAGTCGATATAAGCGGGATAAGGTCCGTGATTGACAGGACCGGTAATGGCTATCTGCCTCCGGAAGAAGTGTCGGAAATTCTTGAGGCTTTCGGGGATTCTCACGGTGCCTGAGGAAGTTGTCACTACCGCGGAGGATGCAGTCAGGCAGGCTTCAGCAATGGGCTTTCCGGTTGTGATGAAGGTAGTGGGACCCGTTCATAAATCTGATATCGGAGGCGTTGTCCTGAATGTGAAAACGCCTGAGACTGTCCTTATTGAATTCGGCAGGCTCATCAGGCTTCCGGAAGTGACAGGCGTACTTATTCAGAAAATGATTTCCGGTACCGAGCTTTTCTGCGGGGCCAAAAGGGAAGCAGAAGTTCGGCCACCTGGTCATGGCCGGAATGGGAGGCATTTTTATAGAGGTTTTCAAAGATGTGGCCAAGGCGCTGGTGCCTGTTTCGGAGGCAGAGGCTGAATTGATGATCAGATCGTTGAAATCGTATAAAGTCATAAAAGGTCTTCGCGGCAAAAAACCTATAAGTGAGAAGGCTTTCATAAATGTAATTGTATCAGTCTCGGCACTCCTGGAGGCAGCCCCGGAGATTTTTGAGATGGATATAAATCCATTGCTCGCGTCAGGTGATGAGATAGTGGCGGTGGATGCAAGGATCAGGATAGAAAAGCAGGGATAAGGAGCGTGGGGCGTGGAGCACGGAGCATGGGGCATGGAGCAAGGAGCAGGGGAACTCCGAAGGAGTGACATTTTGATAGAGTAAGGAATTAAGAACAGGTAGTTTTTATGAAAAGAACGGATATCTTATTTATGGCGGCGTTTGTTGTGATTTTTGTGCCGTTTTTTTTGTCGGAAAATCTCTATGCGTTTTTCAGGAATTTTACAACAGAATGGGCATTTACTGCAAGCTTCATTAAATTCGCCCTGCTTGCCACAATGGGAGAGATGCTCGGTCACAGGATCCGTACAGGCAGGTACACTTCTCCCGGTTTCGGAATTCTCCCACGGGCACTGGTCTGGGGTTTTCTCGGGATGACTGTAAAGGCGGCCTTTCTGATTTTCGGTGCAGGCGTACCATCAGTCGCCGGCCAACTGGGCATGACTGACCCGGGTGCGGTGATGAAAGGAGGCATTACCGCTGCAAAAGTGCTTCTCGCATTCAGTATCAGCTCGTTCCTGAATATATTTTACGCTCCGGTACTCATGGTAACCCACCGTATCTCCGACCTTCATATCGGGGCAACCGGAGGTACCCTCGCAGGCTTCTTCACAGTTCCGGATACGGCAGGGCTCCTGAAACAGATCGACTGGAACACAATGTGGGGATTCGTTCTGAAAAAGACAATTCCGCTCTTCTGGATCCCGGCTCAGACCGTTACATTTCTCCTGCCTGCAGAGTTCCAGATACTCTTTGCGGCAATACTGAGTATAGTCCTTGGTGTTATACTTGCCTTCGCCGCAGCCGGGAAAAAGTGAGCAAAACAGGCCAGCCTTTTCAATGGGTAAATGAAAGGTGACAAAAGGCAGTTTTCATACACTTAATAATTTGTAAATTGCAGTCGTAAATGAGGGCCAAAAATTGAAAACTTATGAAAAATACCCCCATTAAATACGAAACAGTAAGGAAGGCTATTTCAGATAGCGGGATAACTAACCTTGGTCGTTCCAGCATCAGGGAGATTGTCAAGCTTGTCAATATCCTTGAAAAGGAGACCGGTGTGGGATTCATCAGGATGGAGATGGGTGTTCCGGGGCTCCCCGCCGCGCAGGTTGGCATTGAGGCAGAGATAGAAGCTCTCCGAAGCGGTGTGGCTTCAATTTATCCTGACATAGAAGGGTTGCAGCGCCTGAAGAGTGAAGCAGCCAGGTTTGTGAAGCTGTTCCTTGACCTTGATGTAGATCCGGGAAGTTGCGTGCCCACCGCAGGCTCAATGATGGGAGGGATGGCAAGCTTCATGGTGGCCAACCGCAATGACCGCACCAAAGAGGGTACACTTTTCATTGATCCGGGATTTCCGGTACAGAAGACGCAGACTAGGATACTGGGTCAGGATTACCAGTCGTTTGACGTATATAATTACCGCGGAACAAAACTTGCCGCAAAGCTTGAGTCAATGCTGAAAGGGGGCAAGGTATCGACAATCCTCTATTCAAACCCGAATAATCCTTCATGGATCTGTTTCACAGATGATGAACTGAAGACAATCGGCACCCTGGCCAGGAAGTATGATGCAATAGTAATAGAAGACCTTGCATATTTCGGCATGGATTTCCGCCATGATTATTCTGAACCGGGAGTTGCACCTTTCCAGCCAACGGTGGCTAAATACTGTGATGACTACATCCTTCTGATTTCAAGTTCCAAAGCATTCAGCTATGCCGGTCAGAGGGTGGCACTCATGGTCATGTCAGACCATCTGTACAACAGGCGCTATCCTGACCTGCTGAGATATTATTCATCCGATCTTTTCGGACGTGCAATGATCTTCGGAGCGCTCTATGCACTCTCTTCAGGCGTGACTCACTCGGTGCAGTACGGATTTGCTGCAATACTTAAGGCAGTGAACGATGGTAAGTATAACTTTGTTGAAGAGACAAAAGAGTACGGCCGCAAGGCTGCAATAATGAAGAGTCTTTTTACGAAATACGGTTTCTCAATTGTATACGACAGGGATATTGAGAAGGCACTTGCAGACGGGTTTTATTTTACAATCTCCTACCCTGGATACAGCGGTGCTGACCTCCTTGAACAGCTGATGTGTTACGGCATAGCTGCAATCTCACTTGAGATAACCGGAAGTGAGCGGCTTGAAGGATTACGTGCATGTGTTTCCCAGGTAAGGGCAGACCAGATGCCTGTGCTTGAAGAAAGACTGAAGATTTTCAGGGAGAACAATCCCTATAAATAGTATATTTAAAACATCATTTCAAATCTAAATACTAAGATATGGCTAAGATAAGAGGCGCTGTGGTGATTGATACTGAGAAATGCAAGGGCTGCGAAGTATGCGTTGTCACCTGCCCTACTCAGACTCTGGCACTGGCCAGGGAGGTTAACGGGAAAGGATATAACTATTCCTATGCAGCTAATCCTGACGCATGCATCGGATGCTCGAACTGTGCCGTTGTTTGTCCTGACGGTGTGATAACGGTTTATAAGGTCAAAGTCGGATAACTGAGAACGAAAAAGACATAATATATGGAAAAGGAACTGAGACTGATGAAGGGTAACGAGGCTATCGCAGAAGCGGCGATACGCATGGGTGCCGACGGTTATTTCGGGTATCCCATCACTCCGCAGAGCGAGATACTTGAATATCTGATGGAGGCCAACCCTCAGAAAACGACGGGTATGGTGGTACTCCAGGCTGAGAGCGAAGTTGCCGCCATAAACATGGTTTACGGAGGTGCTGCCTGCGGTAAGAAGGTTATGACTTCTTCATCTTCACCGGGCATAAGCCTGAAACAGGAGGGGCTGACCTATATCGCAGGTGCTGAACTGCCGTGCCTGATTGTGAATGTTGTCCGCGGAGGCCCCGGTCTCGGAACAATACAGCCGGCACAGAGCGACTACTTTCAGTCAACCAAGGGAGGCGGCCACGGAGACTACCACCTGATAGTGCTGGCACCTGCATCGGTTCAGGAGATGGCCGACTTTGTGGAGCTCGGATTTGACCTGGCTTTCAAATACCGTAACCCGGTGATGATCCTTTCTGACGGAGCAATAGGCCAGATGATGGAGAAAGTATACCTGAAACCCCAGAAAAAGCGCTCGCAGGAAATTCTTCCATGGGCTACAACAGGAAAACCTGCCACCAGGGCACGCAATATTATAACCTCGCTCGACCTTGATTCAGCACGCCAGGAACAGTTCAACCTCAAACTTGTTGAAAAATACAGGCAGGTGAAGGAAAATGAGGTCCGGTTCGAGGAGTTCCAGACTGAAGATGCCGATTGGCTGCTCGTTGCATACGGCACAAGTGCCAGGATCTCGCAGAAAGCAATTCAGCTCGCCAGGGCCGAGGGAATAAAAGTTGGACTGTTTCGTCCCATAACGCTGTACCCATTCCCCACAAAGAGACTCTTTGAACTGGCACCCCGGGTTAAGGGAATGCTGGCAGTGGAAATGAGTGCCGGCCAGATGGTTGAAGATGTTCAGCTTTCGGTGAACGGCAAAACGCGCGTAGGCCATTACGGAAGAATGGGCGGTATGATCCATACCCCGGAGGAGGTGGTGGAAAACCTTAAGAAATTCATTAAAGGATAAATGAGATGGGAGAACTGACTTTTAACGATATAATCAAGCCTGAGAATCTTGCTTACAGGAAGTCGAAGGTAATGACTGACAACGTGATGCACTACTGCCCCGGTTGCGGTCACGGAACAGTACACAATGCACTGGCAGAGGTGATAGAGGAAGAAGATCTGCAAAGCCAGACGATAGGCGTGGCACCTGTGGGATGCTCGGTACTTTTGTACAACTACCTTGATGTCGATTGTCAGGAAGCTGCTCACGGAAGAGCCCCTGCGCTGGGAACAGCCATTAAAAGGCTTATGCCTGAGAAGTTTGTCTTCACCTACCAGGGTGACGGCGACCTGGCTGCCATTGGCACTGCAGAGACAATCCATACCTGCAACAGGGGAGAGAATATCCTGATGATATTCGTAAACAACGGAATATACGGAATGACGGGAGGCCAGATGGCTCCGACAACCCTTATCGGGATGAAGTCATCAACTTCGCCGTACGGCCGCGACAAAGCCATGATGGGCTCACCGATAAAAATGGCTGACATAGTTGCAATGCTTCCCGGAACATGTTATGTGACCCGCCAGAGTGTGCATACTGCGGCCGGTGTCAGGAAGCTTAAGAAAGCACTTAAGAAAGCCGTCGAATACCAGAAACAGGACAAGGGTACCTGTTTCATAGAGGTTGTTTCAAATTGTCCCTCAGGATGGAAAATGACTCCCGTGGAATCGAATAAATGGATGGAGGAAAATATGATCCCGTTCTATCCGCTCGGAGACATCAAGGTCCCTGAAGAATAACAAGGAATCCGTCACATTAAAACTTAAAGATCATGACAGAAGAATTAATAATAGCAGGTTTTGGCGGACAGGGAGTGTTGTCAATGGGAAAGATAATGGCCTATTCGGCAATGATGCAGGATATGGAAGTAAGCTGGATGCCCTCATACGGTCCTGAGATGCGGGGCGGGACAGCCAACGTAAATGTGATACTGAGCGATGAACGGATAAGCTCTCCGATTCTGAGGAATTTTGACACTGCAATCATCCTTAACCAGCAGAGCATGGATAAGTTTGAGGATTCGGTAAAACCGGGAGGTGTGCTTATCTATGACGGCAACGGTATCACCCATCATCCCAAACGGAAAGATATTACAATTTACAGGATTGATGCAGCCGAAGAAGCCTCACGGATGAAGATGCAGAAGGTGTTCAATATGATTGTACTGGGTGGCTTCATGAAGGTGAAACCGATACTCAAAATTGAGTTTGTTGTAAAAGGTCTGAAGAAGTCGCTGCCGGAAAGGTATCACAGCATGATTCCAATGAATGAGGAAGCGATCAAGAGGGGGATGGAAATAATCCGGAAAATATGATTTTCGATATGCGATTTGCAATTTTCGATTGTAGATAAAAAAAATTCGCAAATCGCAAATCGCACATTATTTGTAAAAATGCATCTCCGTGATATATTTCCACGCCGGGGCGGGCACATACCACGAAAGATCCTTTCCTTCCCTGATTGCTTTACGGATAAAGGTTCCTGAAATCTCCATCAGCGGTGCACTGACCTCTGTCACATTAGCCATGACAAGGATTTCCTGAAGCTTCCTGCTGCTTTTTCTTCCGGGATTCAACCTCGGGTAAACAATCAGCGGATATCTCTTCACAAGTTCAGCAGCATTTTTCCATTTATGAAGCGTATTCAGGTTGTCTTCACCCATAATTAATGTGAATTCACGCTCCGGGTATTTTTCTGACAGATATGCCATTGTATCAATAGTATACGACGGCCGGGGAAGGCTGAACTCGATATCAGATGCCCTGAAGCGCAGGTCATTGCCGATGGCCAGCTCAACAAGATAAAAGCGATCACGGTCGTCAAGAAGCGAGTCCTTTGGTTTCAGCGGATTGTGAGGACTTACAACAAACCATATTTCGCGGAGGTCAGTATACTCTGCAATATAGTTGGCTATTGCCATGTGACCGATATGGATCGGATTGAATGATCCGAAAAACAGTCCTGTCTTCATTCTTACTCCTTCAGGAAATCGGTTACCGCTTTTACTGTCTCGCGACAGGCTTCTTCAAGGTCATCATTAATTATGATCCTGTCGAAACTGCCGGCAAGTTCCAGCTCTGATTCTGCCTTTTCCACCCTCATTCTTATCTTTTCAGGCGTATCTGTGCCGCGGCCATGCAGCCTTCGCGAAAGTTCATCAACTGAGGGCGGCATAATAAAGAGGGAGAGAGCATCGGTGCCGAAAATCTTCTTCAGGGAGATACCTCCCCTGACATCGACGTCAAAAAGAACTGCCCTTCCGGCATCGTGGATGCGCCTGATCTCGCTCTTCAGTGTGCCGTAATAATGATCGGTGTATACCTCTTCCCACTCCACAAACTCACCTGCAGCAATTCTTTTCCGGAACTCATCGGCAGAGATAAAATAATATTCCCTGCCATCTTTTTCATTGCCCCTGGGTCTTCTGCTCGTTGCCGAAACGGAGAATGAGAGGGGAAGTCCCAATGAGAGCAGGTGGTTCACCAGTGTCGATTTGCCTGCGCCTGAGGGGGCTGAGACTATCAGAAGCTTATTGCTGATGCGGGACTTCACAATAAAAATTATAAAATATTAAGCGTCTGTTCTTTAATCCTCTCCAGCTCATCCTTCATCATCACGACCAGTTTCTGCATTGCAGC
Source organism: uncultured Bacteroidales bacterium (assembly GCA_963736735.1). Taxonomy (GTDB): domain Bacteria; phylum Bacteroidota; class Bacteroidia; order Bacteroidales; family VadinHA17; genus SR-FBR-E99. The sequence goes on from CAVTPX010000003.1 coordinate 169,005, forward strand.
ATCATTGGCCTTCGACCCGATTGTATTTATCTCGCGTCCCATTTCCTGGGATATAAAGCTGAGTATCTTGCCGTTTGACTCTGTACCCTTCATGGTTTCGAGGAAGTAGTCGCAATGCTTCTGCAGCCTTACCTTCTCCTCATTAATGTCAAGCTTCTCGAGGTAGAAAATAAGTTCCTGCTCGAACCTGTTCTTGTCGACATTCTCACTGCCGACTGCATCTCTGAGCAGGTTGGTGAGCTTTTCGCGCATTTTTGAAATACGGTCCCCCTCCACATCCCGCAGATTCCCGAGATAACCGGTTATCCTGTTAACCGACTTTAAGATGTCAGCCTCCAGTGCTTTGCCTTCTTCAAGCCTGTAAAGGTCTGCCATCGAAAGAGCTTCTTCGATTAGTTGTGAAACACCCTTCCATTCCTCTTCGGTCAGTTCTGCCTTCTCCGCCTTGAGGGTTTCAGGCATACGCATTACGATTGACAGGAGGTCTGTGTTCCGGTCTGCACCAAGTTCGTTTGCCAGTTCACGCAACTGGTTGTAATAATTCATTACGGCGTTCCTGTTTATTACCGGAATTGTCTCATCTTCCATTGTGTCGAAGTTGATGTAGAGGTCTATTTTCCCTCTTTCGAGCTTCCGGCTGACCATATTCCTGATCTCCATTTCCTTCTCCTTGTAGATCCACGGCAGTTTGGCGCTGACATCAGCCTGCTTGCTGTTCAGCGATTTTACTTCCACTGTGATCTTCTTATGAGGAGTCTCCAGCACGGCCTTACCGTAACCTGTCATTGATCTTATCATACTAATCCTGTTAATATTTCAAAGATATGCTTTTTGAGCTTAAGCGAGGAGGTCAAGTTCAATTGTAAAGTGTCTCATTATGGGTGCTTCCCATTTTATTTCAAGTCCCCTTTTGATGCTTTCTCTTCTGCCGAAAATATTGATCAGGGTGGCGGCTACATAATCCATATGATTGTCGGTGTAGACTCTTCGCGGTATAGCAAGCCTGACCATGTCAAGGGCCGGAAACCTGTTCTCGCGGGTCACCGGATCACGGTCGGCCATGAGTGTACCTATCTCGGTGCCCCTGACGCCGCCTTCGAGGTAGATCTCGACAGCCAGCCTCTGGGCCGGAAACTCTGCCGCAGGTACCAGGGGAAGGAATTTCCCTGCATCAATGAAAATCGCATGTCCACCTATCGGCATCTGCACAGGAATGCCGGCGTTGTGAAGCTTTTCGCCAAGCCTTTTCACCTGGTTTATGCGGGACTCAAGATAATCGAATTCAGTGCCTTCATACAGTCCCCGTGCAAGTGCATTCATGTCACGGCCTGACATACCTCCGTATGTAACGAATCCTTCAAACATTATGTTGAATGTAGAGGCCTTGCGGAAAAGCTCTCTGTCCCTGAACCCGATGAAGCCCCCCATATTCACTATGGCGTCCTTCTTGGAGCTCATTGTCATTCCGTCAGCCAGGGAAAACATCTCGAGGGCAATTTCCCTTATGGTTTTTCCTGAATACCCTTCCTCGCGCGTCTTGATGAAATATGCATTCTCGGCAAAGCGCGCTGAGTCGAAGATGAGGGTCACACCATACCTGTCAGCCAGTTCACGGACACCCCTGAGGTTCGCCATGCTAACAGGCTGTCCTCCGGCAGTGTTGTTTGTGATAGTCATTACTATGCATCCGAGCTTTTCGTGAGGGGTGGCGGAAAGTACCTTCTCCAGTTTGTCTAGGTCGGCATTGCCCTTGAAGGGGTCAGGGTTGGTTGTATCCTTTGCCGCATCAACGGTACAGTCGACGGCTGTAGCCCTGCGGTATTCGATATGCCCCTTTGTAGTATCGAAATGTGCATTTCCGGGTATCACATCACCTTCTTTGACAAGGACAGAGAAGAGCACGTTCTCTGCAGCCCTGCCCTGGTGTGTCGGCAGGAAATATTCAAATCCGGTAATATCCCTTACCGCTTCCTTAAGGTGATGATAAGACGATGCTCCCGCATAGCTCTCGTCTCCGGTCATTACGGCAGCCCACTGCACATCGCTCATGGCTCCGGTGCCTGAGTCAGTCAGGAGATCAATTATAACCTGGTCTGATCGCAGGTTAAACAAGGTTGTACGAGGCTTGCTTTATCCACTCTTTGCGCTCTTCGGGAGTGCTCCGGCGGATTGATTCCACCATTTTTATCTTGAATGGTTCACAGTATGGTAAGATCATGATTAATTGCGAATTTAGATTTGCGATTTACGAATTGGAAATGGGAATGTGAATCGGAAAAAGTTACCGAAAATGGAAACTTTTAAAATATCGAAACAAAGGCATCCCGGTTTTTTATATTCCGGTATATCAGTCTGGCGGTTCTTTCCGTTTGTAAAAAGGAAATCATGACAAATGGCCTATTTTTGCAAAGATAGCTTTTTTACTTTTGGGGAGCAATCCGAAACTGTTTAAGTATTGTGATATGAGATTTGGAACCGCATCGATTCTTCTGTTACTTATTTGTCTTTTTTGCACTGCAGCTTTGTTTGCACAGGGTGAGACCAGGGCTGATCAGACACTGATAATCCGTTCCGACAGTGCAGCCCTGCATCAATCTGCCTTGCGGCAGATAAAGGGGGCCCCGGTAACTGTATCCCGGGGAACGGATAAGATTTGCCTTGACAGGGATGCATCACTGAAATACCTCCTCGGGATATATACTTCTGCCCGGATGTGGAAGAAAACAGATGACCCTCTCAGGGAGGCCATAGGCATTCTGATTTACAATGCTATCAGGCCACCGCTGGATTCAACAACACATTTTCTTCTGAATTACAGTTACGACCGGCTGACAATACCTCCTGCAAATTATTACGTGTTTGATTCCGTCAGGATTATTCTGCCGATGATGCAGCCTGACTCTTTGAAAACCGATTCACTGCCGGAGAAGGGCAGGGCAGATGAAATGTACATCGAAGCAGGTAAGAAAATGGAGAAGTTCCTGCTTACCTCAGATTCAAAACCTATTGTGAAAAACGACACCCTGGCCCTGAATGACAGTGTATATATTTTGATGAAGGATTTTGTTCCCCTGGCGCTGCCTCACAAAACAAATGATACAATAATTCTTGTTATCACAGATACACTGCCGGACCCCGCCCTGCATACAAAGAATTTTCCGTTCCGGTACCTGAAATACCCGCTGATAGGTGACTCGCTGGAGGTAGCTGTAAGGTCACTGACAGGATTTCTTGAAGAGCGTGACTCCACGCTGCTGCAACTTGTCAGTGAGACAGGCAGGAGCACAAATGTCTGGCTTAACAGCCGAAGTGATAACCTCATGAGATTCTGGCTTCCCGGTGGTGAGAATGATTCTGTCACCGTCTGGGTTGGAAGTCCTTCACGAAATGTTATAAGCCTTAAGGCTGAGGAGGGAGTCCTCTTTAAAAAACAGCTCTGGCATGACAGGTATGCCGATACAAGAGTAAATGTTATCACCGCAAATGATGAGAATCTCCGGAAGGTGGAGCTGAGCAAGGTCAAGCCCAACTACTGGAGATACCGTGGCGACATGTCGTATCTCCTTTCACAGGGAGCAGTTTCCAACTGGGCCAAGGGAGGCGAGAACAACATCTCGAGTGTGCTTGATGTTACGGGCTACCTGGATTATAACAACAAGGTTACAAAAATTACCTCGAGCACTACTGGCAGGTTCGCTCTCGGAATAATGGCTTCGGGCAAGACAGGAATCAGAAAAAATCTGGACGTCCTTGAGATAAACTCCAAGCTTAATCACAAGGCCTTCGGGAAATTCGACTTCAGCGGCGTCTTCCAGTTCAAGACACAGTCGCTGCCCGGCTACAATTACCCAAATGATTCTGAGAAAACCAAGGTTTCCAAATTCTTTAATCCGGCCACTGTCATCTTAGGCTATGGGCTTGATTATAAGCCAAATAAAAATCTGTCAATAAACTGTTCTCCGCTGTCATACAAAGGCATCTACGTGCCTGACACTGCGATGATAAATCAGACAAAGTACGGTGTGGCTGCTGACAGGAGATCAAAGCATGAGATGGGGGCTTATGTTACAATCAACAGTACCTGCCAAGCTGTTCGACAAGGTGAATGTGACCAACCGTGTACAGTTCTTCAGCAACTTCATATCAAAGCCTCAGAATGTGGATGTTGACTGGGAAGTAATAATGACAACCAGTCTGAACTGGTTTACTGACCTGAGACTCAATGCTCACCTTATTTATGATGACAACACCCTGCTTCCGGTTTACGACAGCGATGACAAGCCTGTTATGGGGTCTGACGGAGTGCAGAAGAAATCACCCAGGGTACAGTTCAAGGAGCTGCTGGGGGTATCGTTTGTCTTCAGGTTTTAGAGAGGCTTTGTAAAGATGCGGAACCGCTTGACGATTTTTCCGCCTATTCTTTCATACTCTGCGCGCATGGGCAGGTTCTCCTCCAGAACAAGGTGGCTGTCAATAAGGGTCATCTTCTTGCGGATAGCCGACTCCAGTATTTTGGCTCCCATAAGTGTATCAATTCCCTGACCACGGTAACCTGCCTTCACTCCGCCCAGCATCATCATCAGTTTTTTTGATTTTGCGGCTGACCTGAGGATATGAAAAATACCTATGGGAAAGAGGTATCCGCGTGACTTTTTGATTCCGGGACTGAGATCCGGCATACCTATTGCAAAGCCCACCAGTTCACCAGTTCCGTTGCTTACGATTTTTATGAACTCAGGGTCAATCAATGGAAGGTACCTGTTCGCAAATTCTAATTTTTCCTCCGTGGTAAGCGGGACAAATCCGTAAATCTCCACAAAGGTCTCATTCATAAGCTCCAGCACGTCAACTATATACGGTTTAATCTCATTTTTGGTTTTAAACTCGATTATCTTAAGGTTCTGACGCTGACTGACACGGGCGAAGATCTTCGTATACAGTTCCGGCAGTTGCTCAGGTATGGGAGCGTGATAGTTCAGAATGTCTTTCTTCTTCTCATATCCTTCAGTGACAATCATCTCCGGGAGGTATGGCAGATTGGTTGTCGTTGTCATGATCTGGGGAAGGTCGAAACCCTCAATCTGGAATCCCTGCGGATCCTTGTCGGAGAAGCCCAGGGGACCAACCAGGGCTGTCATGCCCTTCTTTCTGGCCCACACTTCCACAGCAGTTAAAAGTGCATGGAAAACCTCACTGTCATCATAGCATTCCAGGAAGCAGAACCGGCCGTTATTCTCATTGTTGATCCTGTTGTAACGGTGGCTGACAAGCCCCATTATCCTGCCCACTGCCTCTCTGCCGTGCCAGGCCAGAAGCAAAATTGTGTCAGCGTGCTGAAAAGAGTGATTCTTGTCTTTATTGAAGAGCACCTTCTCATCACTCCAGATCGGAGGGAGCCAGGCAGCGTCATTACGGTGGATCTTCTTGGGAAGAAAAATAAAGGTGCGAAGCTCAGCGGAGTTTGCAACCTCCCGGATTTCCAGGTTCATAGGTCAGGGCGTTTGGCTAAAAGTAAAAATTATTTTGACACAAGTTATATCAAAATGTCAAGGATCACAAACAAGCCGAAAAGGAGTCCTGCAATTCCGTTCAGGGTCCCGAAGGCGAGCGTCACCCTGCTGAGGTCGTCAGGCCTGACAATGAAATGCTGGTAGACAAGTAATGCCAGGAAAATTGCTGTGCCAATCCAGTACAGCACTCCGGCTTCTCCGATGAGCCCGGCTGCGAAGACGAGAAAGGTTGTAAGAATATGGAGCATCACCGAAACAGTCAGCGCCTGCGACCGGGTTAGAACGGCAGGAAGTGAATAAAGCCCGGCACTGCGGTCGAACTCGTCATCCTGAAGTGCGTAAATGATATCGAAACCGCTGACCCATGTAAGTACAATTGCCGAATAAACCAGTGGCAACAGGGCAAACTGACCTGTTACAGATATATATGCACCGATGGGAGCCAGGCTGAGACCAAGGCCGAGTATCAGGTGGCAAAGCGGAGTGAACCGTTTGGTGTAACTGTATCCCAGCACCACTGCCAGGGCCGGAATTGAAAGCACGCAGTGTCATATTATTTATAAATGCAGTCGCAACGATAAAGAGCAGGGAGGAGACAATTACAAATACAAGTGCATTCCTTCTTGAAATGACTCCTGAAGGTATCTCCCGGGATGCGGTTCTGGGGTTCATGCTGTCAAAACGGTAATCTGCCAGCCTGTTAAAGCTCATGGCGGCACTGCGGGCAAGGACCATGCATACTATGACCAGCAGAAGCGTTCTCAGGCTGAACCCGTGTCCCTCATTTGCCGATGCAAGGAAATACCCCACAAGCGCAAAGGGCATAGCGAAGACTGTGTGGCTGAACTTGACCAGCGAAAGGTAATCGCCTGTCCTGCTGAACAGTTTCATCATCTCAGAGTGGCTCCAAACTCACGTTCAAAAGCCCTGGCCAGAGACCCCATCACCTTTTCAATCGCCTTCTCATTGAGCGTCTGCCTGTCGTCCCTGAGTATGAAACTGACCGCATACGATTTCTTGTTGTGCCCCAGATTCTCATTTTCATAGACATCGAAAAGATCAACTTCGTGAAGTATGTTCCTTTCGGTTTTGAATGACAGAGCCTGTATCTGGCTGAATTTTACTGCTTTATCAACCAGCAGCGCCAGATCGCGCCGAACCCAGGGGAACCTCGGCAGTTCACTGAACTCCGTTTTTCTTCCCTTCAGCAGCTTAAGCAGGTTTTCCCAGCAGATTTCAGCATACCAGACCTCCTGTTTGATATCGAACATAGCCAGGTATTTGCGTGAAACCTTTCCGAAGGTGGCCAGTTCAATGTCGCCGGAGGAATACCTGAGGGCTTCGGTAAACCATTTACCTGCTGCATCCTCAACGGTGAGATCCGCACTTTTTATGCCGAACCGTGAAAGGATCAGGTCAGTATAACCCTTGATATGGAAAAATCCTGTTGGCGCCTCTGCGGTGTTCCAGCTCTTCTGTGCGGCATTTCCCGTGACTGAGAAGGCCAGCACCTGTTTTTCACTGTAATTGTCAGTGATCTCCGTTGTGCCTCTGCCCGTTTTTTTTGCATAAACATAGCCCAGTTCATAGAGCCTGAGATCGCTGTTCTGCCTGTTTATATTCCAGGCTACGGTGCTTAGCATCCCCGGCAGAAGTGAAAGACGCATTACATTCAGGTCGCTGCTGAGCGGGTTTGCCAGGCGGACCATCGCTGCAACATCGAAGTCGCCGGTTGTCTCAAACCAGGCTGCCGGATTCAGTGAGTTGCACATTATCTCCGCAAAACCGTTTCCTGAGAGAAGTTCGGCCATATTCCCGGCCACCTTCTCCCTGTCAGGTTTGACTGTGTAGGAGAGCACAGAATGCATCTCTTCACCGATTTCGATATTGTTGTACCCGTAGATTCTGAGTATCTCCTCTGCCACGTCGGCCTCACGGGTGACATCAACCCTGTAAGGTGGTACTTCAAGCGTCAGTGAATCAGGGGTTTCATCAGTGATGTGTATATCAAGGCTGTAAAGAATTGTCTTTACGGTTTCAACGGGAATCTCCTTGCCAATAAGTTTTTTCAGCCTGTCAAATGAAAGTTTTACAGTTGCCTTTCTGACAGGAGAAGGATAAATGTCGACGATGTCTCCTGTATATCTCTCCGCCTGCAATCTCCCTTATCAGGATGGCAGCCCGTTTAAGTGCGTAGATTGTCATCTCGGGGTCTGTGCCTCTTTCGAACCTGTATGAGGCATCTGTCTGCAGACCGTGGCGGCGCGATGTTTTGCGCACTGACACAGGGCTGAAAGTAGCGCTCTCAAGGAATACCGAGGTTGTGTCTGCTGATACTCCGGATCTCAGTCCGCCGAAAACACCCGCTATGCACATGCCTTCGGAGGCATTGCAGATCATCAGGTCAGAAGCGGCGAGTTCACGTTCGACTCCGTCAAGGGTTACAAACTTCGACCCTGCGGGCAGCGTTCTGACAACCACTTTGTCACCTGTTACTGCCGCCGCATCGAAAGCATGCAGGGGTTGTCCGGTCTCATGGAGGACAAAATTAGTGATGTCCACGACGTTGTTAATAGGATTGAGGCCGATAGACCTGAGGCGGTGCTGGAGCCATTCCGGTGATGGCTTTACGGTTATGCCGCGAATTGTCAGTCCTGAATACCTGATGCACTGTGACGTGGCTTCGACGCTGACTGTTATCGCTCCGTCAGACCTCTCTTTTCGGAATGATTCCACGGAGGGGAGTTTTGCCCTTACCGGTTTCCTGAGGTTAAAATATGCTGCCAGGTCGCGTGCAACACCGTAGTGTGAGCTGCAGTCGATGCGGTTGGGGGTCAGCCCTATCCCGAACACAGTGTCAGTTGTTACATTGAAATAATCAGCTGCCGGAGATCCGATTTTCGCTGACGGGTCAAGCACAATGATGCCCTCATGATCAGGTCCTGTACCAAGCTCATCTTCGGCACATATCATCCCCTCGGATAGCTGGCCGCGTATTTTTGATTTTTTTATCTCGAACTGTTCGTCGCCTTTAAATATAATGTGTACCGACTGTTGCCACAGCAACAGTTTGCCCGGCGGCTACATTCGGGGCTCCGCATACTATGTCAAGCGGTTGGCCGGTGCCAATATCAACTGTGGTGACACTGAGCCTGTCAGCATCAGGATGACGGCCGCAGGTTAGTACCCTGCCGATGACCACTCCCTTCATTCCGCCCCTGACAGACTCCCAGGCTTCAGTATCCTCGACTTCGAGGCCTATGCTTGTAAGTACTGTCCCGAGTTCTTCGACATCAACATCCGTATTCAGGTAATCTCTCAGCCAGTTATAGGAGATCTTCATTTTCGCTTTTTATAATGATTTTTTCAACATGCAAAAGTAAGCATTTTAAAAAAAGGTAGACAGGGGCTGAAGGCCAATATTATTTGATGGAGCTATTTCGTTATATTTGCAGCACAACACTCATAAAAATGACAATTCAGGAGAACGATAAACTTATTCTTATAACGAATGATGACGGTCTTTATGCCACCGGATTAAAGACCCTGACCACTGTGATGGAGGAGTTCGGAAAGGTAATTGTAATCTCCGCTACCGAAAGCCGGAGCGGGATGTCACAGGCCCTCACTGTAAAGGAACCGCTGAGGGTGAAACTCCTTGAAGAGACTGACAGGCATCGTATTTATGCCTGCAGCGGAACGCCAACCGACGGAGTTAAACTTGCTGTGAACCAACTGCTTGAAAGGAAGCCTGACATTCTCGTCTCAGGCATTAACCACGGTTCGAATGCTTCCGCCAGCGTCCTCTATTCCGGCACCATGGCTGCTGCCCTCGAAGGATGTCTCTACGGTATCACATCAGTGGGGTTCTCCCTTAACAGCTATTCTTCCACTGCGGATTTTTCCGCTTGCGAACCCTACATCAGGAAAGTAGCCGAAATGGTTATAAACAAACCCCTTCCCAAAGGGATATGCCTGAATGTCAACATACCTGCAATACCCGGAGGAGAGATCAAAGGGATACGGGTTTCCCGCCAGGCCGCAGGCAACTGGCAGGAGGAATTCGAAAAGAGGAAGGACCCGATGGGCAAGACCTACTACTGGCTTACCGGATCATTCCAGAACCATGAACCCGAATCAACCGATACTGATGAGTGGGCAATCCATAACGGGTATGTCTCCGTCGTTCCCGTGACAACAGACATGACTGCTCATGCCTATATCAGTGAACTGAAGTCACGTTTCTGAAGATGCGCTTTGCCAAACGATATGACAATATAATCACCGGGGTGATCTCAGGACTGATCGTTCCATTGATAGGTTTTGCAATATTTTATTTTATCACCGCCAGGGGCCTGTCAGCCGGACAATACCTGAAGAGGGTAGAAGTAGCCGGAAACATTACACAGATAATGAGTGCATCCGTATTCCTGAATATCTTCATATTCTTATTGTTCAACAAGCTGGATATGCTGAAAGCGTTGCGGGGTGTACTCGGTGTGACACTTGCCTGGGCTTTTGTTGTATTCGGAATAAAACTCCTCTGATATGAGATATTTCATTCTCGCAGGAGAGCCCTCGGGGGATTTGCACGGGTCAAACCTTATCCGGAGTCTTCTGAAGACTGATCCGGGGGCAGAAATTGAATGCTGGGGGGGTGATTTGATGAAGGAGGCTGGAGGAAAGCTTCTGAAGCACTACCGCGAAACAGCCTTCATGGGAGCCTGGGAAGTACTTGTGAACATCCGTTCCGTCATGTCAAACTTCGATGTCTGCCGTCGTCAGATAGCCGATTTTAATCCAGATGTTGTAATTCTCATTGACTACCCCGGTTTTAATCTGCGCATTGCTAAATATGCCAAAGGACTGGGGTTAAAGGTGTTTTACTACATCTCGCCTAAATTCTGGGCCTGGAGAGAGGCGAGGGTGGAACTTGTGAAGAAGTATGTCGACAGGATGTATATTATCTTTCCTTTTGAAGTCGGGTTCTACCGCAAACACGGATATGAAGCCAGGTACCTGGGAAACCCACTGATTGACAATACCGAAGCTTTCCGCAGGGAAGCGGGCGACAGTAAATCGACCAGGGAAACACTTGGACTTGATGACAGGCCGGTTATTGCACTGCTCTCCGGCAGCAGGCAGCAGGAGGTAAAGCACATACTGCCTGAAATGGTGAAGGTGGCAAACAGTTTCCCTGATTACCAGTTTGTTGTGGCTGCGGTTGCCCATCTGCCGGCAGAACTGTACCGGGAGATTACAGGACCTTTTCCTGTAAAAACAGTAACCGGAAAGACTTATGAACTTCTCACAGTTGCAGAGGCTTCACTGGTCACATCAGGTACTGCAACACTGGAGGCGGCACTTTTTAATGTTCCGCAGGTGGTTTGTTACAAAACCAGCGCCTTCACTTACAAGCTCAGCATGATGTTTCTTAAAGTCAGGTTTATATCACTTGTGAATCTTATTATGGACAGGGAAATTGTCACAGAACTGGTGCAGGATAAGCTGAATGAAATGACGCTCCACAGAGAACTTTCACTCATTCTCAGGTCAGGTTACAAGCATCAGGTTATGATTGAGAATTATTCGGTCCTGAGGTTGGAAATGGGCGGTGCCGGAGCCTCCTCCCGCGTTGCTGAGGATATCTTTTATTCATTAAAGGAATTGCAGGCAGGGTCATGATAAGATACATTACCTGCATTGTACTGCTCCTCCTTCCCTTTTCAGTTCAGGGTGAAATATCAGTTCGCATATTTGCCCGGAGCAAACCTCTTACAGTGGTTTTTACACCCTCGAAAGGAGAATATTTTCTCTTTCGCTCCCCGGGCGACAGCGTGAAGGTGGCTGTTAATGAACCGGTGATTTTTACCAGGTATGACACCCGCGTGATTATTAAAATGAAAACGGGCACCCCGGTTGTGGCTGACACCGTATGGGTAAAGCCGGTTGGACCAGCCGCGCTGTTTACGCTGCGTGCACCCGGAAAAAGCGATGCAGTGAAAACACTGAACGGGTCACTGAAGGTCACTTCCTACCCGGGGTCGCTTCTCGCAGTCAATATTGTAAACATCGAGGATTATCTGCCAGGGGTGGTGAAGTCGGAAGCAGGCAGCCGCGGACCGATAGAATATTTTCGTGCACAGGCGGTGGTAGCCCGCACCTATGCCTACCGAAACACTGACCGGCATCAGCTTGACGGGTTTAACCTGTGCGACGATACTCACTGCCAGGTTTATCCCGGTGTGATAACTGAAACCAATCTTATCGATGCCTGCAGGAGCACCGCCGGAAAAGTGCAGGCAGACAGCGACAGTATGCTTATTATTTCAGCCTTTCATGCCAATTGCGGAGGTCAGACAGCTGCATCATCCGATGTGTGGGTCAGTGCACATCCCTACCTTATCCGGGTGACTGATCCCTACTGCAGTACTTCACCTTCAGCACGTTGGGAGAGGATCCTTCCTGTCTCGGTGTGGAATGATTTTCTCAGGTTAAAAGGCATAGTTCCCGGAGGCCCGTCATCGGTAATCACTTCTCCGCAACCGGAGGCAAAACGGACAAGATACCTTGTTTTAAACGACAAGACCGTGTCTTATGAGGACATAAGGATCGGATTCAATCTCAGGTCGTCGTTTTTCACGGTTGTCCCCGCAGCTGACAGTGTGATATTCAGGGGCAGAGGCTACGGTCACGGTGTGGGCCTTTGCCAGGACGGCGCCAGGGTAATGGCCTCAAGGGGTAAAAGTTATCAGGAGATAACAGGGTTTTATTATCCCGGTACTGCCGTAATTGATGTTAAATATGCAAAGAAACTAATAAGACCGTGAATCTAAAAACAATAATTTTACAGTAAACTTAAGCTATGTTCACGCTCTTCAGAAAAGAGATTTCCGGATTTTTCAGTTCACTGACAGGATATGTTGTTGTCATTGTGTTTCTCCTTGCCAACAGCCTCATAATGTGGATTATGCCGGGACAGTGGAACCTGCTTGACAGCGGCTACGCCGGGCTTGACACCCTCTTCGTGATCTCTCCCTGGCTCTTCCTTTTCCTGGTGCCGGCAGTCACGATGCGCCTCATTGCCGAGGAGAAGCGCCAGGGGACTCTTGAACTCCTTTTTTCGAGACCGCTGGGTGAGGGAGCAATTGTTTACGGAAAGTTCTTCGCCGCAGTGGCACTTGTGCTGCTTTCACTCCTGCCGTGCTATCGTATTTGTGGTCTCCGTTTGGGTACTGGGCGAGACTCCGGGTAATCTCGACAGGGGAGGGACCGCGGGTTCTTTCACCGGGCTATTCCTGCTGGCTGCTGTGTATGCTTCGATAGGCCTCTTCTCCTCTTCACTCACTGAGAATCAGGTAGTGGCATTCATTATTGCCGTTGTCATTTCGTTCATCGTCTGGACAGGCTTCGAATCGCTTGCCCTGCTGCCCGGGCTCTCTTCGGTTGATGAATTTATTACGGCAATGGGAATAAGTGAGCATTACAGGTCGGTTAGCAGGGGAGTGCTTGACATAAGGGATATTGCCTACTTTGTCTTTGTAACTCTGTTTTTTAACGAAGCTGCCCGGTTTGTACTCCTGCGGCGTAAATTCCGGAAGCCCGTCACAATAATCGCAGTGACTGCCGCTATTGCACTGCTGGTCTCGATGCTAAACATCAGGATAGATCTTACCGAAGACAGGCGCTTCACACTGGCCGATGCTTCAGCGAAGATTCTCCGCGGTCTTGACAAAGATGTTCATGTCAACGTTTATCTCGACGGAGAAATGCCGGTCGGATTTAAGAAACTGAAACGGACTGCTGAGCAGTATCTCGATGAATTCCGTGTGGTCTCGAAGCGCAAGGTATCTTATGATTTCATAAATCCATCAGAGAGCTCAGGTGAAGCTGAGAGAAACAAATTTCATTCGGGACTGATTGACCGCGGTCTCCTGCCTGTAAATGTAATGGCCAGTGACGGTGAGGGCGGAAAAACCCAGAAACGAATCTTCCCGGCACTGACGGTTGCCTGTGGCATCGCAGAGATACCTGTCAATTTCCTGCAAAACAATCCTGCACTCCCTCCCGAAGTAAACCTTCTCCATTCTGCTGAGGGACTTGAATATGAAATAATGCAGGCAATTTCCTCTGCAACTGCTGATACAGTATATAAAATAGCTTTCATTGAGGGACATGGTGAACTTGATGAGATCTACGTGGCAGATATAACCCTTGAACTTGCTAAATTCTTTACGATTGACAGGGGCACAATTGGCGGCAAGACAGGGATTATAGACGACTATGCCGCCATAGTTATTGCCGGCCCTACTGCCGCACTGGATGAGCGTGACAAACTCATTATCGACCAGTACATAATGAAGGGCGGACGCGTGATGTGGCTGGCAGAAGAGGTGATTGTAAACGCTGACAGCCTCCTTTACGGAGGCACAGTGGCGCTTTACGAGCCTCTCTCCTTCGACGATCAGCTTTTCAGATACGGAGTCAGGATAAATCCTGTGCTCATCCAGGACACTGAATGCCTTCTCATCCCGCTGAAGGTCTCAGAAGCCGGAGGACAACCTCAGTATGTGCCTGCTCCCTGGATCTACTACCCGTTGCTGAAGCCATCGCAGAATCATCCGATTACCCGGAACCTCAACAGGGTTAAAACTGAATTTGCCAATTACATCGATACGGTGGGCCGCAACCCAGAAGTGAAGAAGACGGTCTTGCTGACAACATCAGGGCGCTCAAGAACAGTGACTCCCCCGGTCCGCATTTCACTCGACGAGACAAGGAACCCTCCTCCTGAGGAGTATTTCACCGCAGGAGAACTGCCGGTGGCTGTTCTGCTTGAAGGCAGGTTCAGTTCTGCCTTCGAAAACAGAATGACAGAGAGCATAGGCGGGGAGGGAGGCAGGACAATAATCACCACCGGAAATCCCTCGAAAATTGTTGTCGTGGCAGACAAAGATATAATCCGCAATGAGGTGAGATGGACGGGAGAAGTCCCGGAACCTCTCGCCCTTGGACTTGACAGGTACACAATGCAAACCTTCGGGAACAAGGATTTCATTGTCAATTGTCTCAATTACCTTGTAAATGACAATGGTCTGATGAGTCTCAGATCCAGGGAGATAAAACCGAGACTGCTTGACGGCGCAAGGATTGAAACACAACGTGCCTTCTGGCAGGTGCTGAATACAGTTTTTCCGGTACTGCTCATCATCATTGCCGGGATTGTATTTAACACAGTGAGACGGAGAAGATATAACAGAATGAAATAATTTTGTTTGAGAGAACGATATTTTTTTGTAATATTGATACTCCGGTTTTTACCTTAAACAGCTCACCTAATCAATGAGTTGCGGTCCGGAAGAAAATCAATTCAGAATAACTTAAAAACTTACAATATGAAATTTGTTGTATCAAGCACAGAACTTCTGGGTCATTTGCAGGCAATAAGCAGGGTTATAAGTTCAAAGAACACGTTGCCCATTCTTGATAATTTCCTTTTCAACCTCAGCGGCAATGATCTGGAAATCACTGCCTCTGACCTTGAGTCTACACTTATTACAAAAATGAGGCTCGACAATGTCGACGGTAGCGGCACAATTGCACTCCCGGCACGGATACTGCTTGATACTCTTAAGGAGTTCTCCGAACAGCCACTGACCTTTGACATCAATCCTGATACAATGGCTGTTGTAATCAATTCCGAAAACGGCCGCTTCAGCGTAGTAGGACAGAATGGCATCGATTTTCCGGTGCTGCCGGTAATCAAAAAAGAAAAGAAGTTTGCATTCAGCATCAGTGCCGAAATACTGCTTGCAGGCATTGCCCGGACACTCTTCGCCACTGCTGACGATGAACTGCGCCCTGTCATGGGAGGCATTCTCGTTGAGGCCTCTCCCGAGAAGATTACATTCGTGGCATCTGATGCCCATAAGCTTGTAAGATACCAGCGAAGCGATGCCAAAGCGGACGATACCGCTTCATTCATTCTTCCGAAAAAACCGGCCTCACTTCTCAAAAATATCCTCCCGCGTGAAAGCGGCGTGGTCTCCGTGGAATTCGATGACAGGAACGCATTCTTCATACTTTCCGATTATAAGGTCGTGTGCCGGCTTGTTGAAGGAAATTACCCGAACTACAACTCTGTAATTCCGAAGAACAACCCCAGGAAAGTCCGCATCGACAGGCTGGAATTCTATAACATTCTCAGAAGGGTGTCCGTATTCTCGAACCAGGCAAGCAACCTTGTGAAGCTGCAGTTCACTCCTAATCAGATAACAGTCTCAGCGCAGGATGTCGACTTTTCAATTTCAGCATATGAGCGTCACAAGTGCCTTTATGAGGGCGACGAGATGGAAATAGGATTCAAATCAGTCTTTTTGCTTGAGATCCTTACAAACATAGCTTCCCAGGATGTGGTCATCGAGCTTGCTGATCCGACAAGGGCCGGACTCTTCCTTCCGTCAGAAACCGGCAATGCCGACGAAGATCTTCTGATGTTGCTGATGCCTATGATGATAAACGCCTGATATCAGAGCGTTATGAATTTAAATCTGAAGAAACCTCTGGTGGTGCTCGATCTTGAGACAACCGGGGTAAGCATTGTTGCTGACCGTATTGTAGAGTTTTCCGCACTGAAGGTCCAGCCCTCAGGTGAGGAGGAGTGGCTTACAATGAGGATAAACCCGGGTATACCCATTTCAGCGGAGGCTACCCGGATTCACGGAATCTCCGACGCTGACGTGGCTGATGCTCCTCCGTTCAAGGATGTTGCAAAGCGTATTTCCTCATTTTTCGAGGGTTGTGACCTTGCAGGATTCAACTCGATGAAATTCGATATCCCCATTCTGTGTGAAGAATTTCTGCGGGTGAATGTTGATTTCAACCCATCTCGGCACAGGTATGTAGATGTGCAGGTGATTTTTCACAAGAAGGAGCAGCGGACACTCAGTGCCGCATATCTTTTCTACTGCAGGAAGAACCTTGAAAATGCCCACAGCGCACAGGCCGACACTGCAGCAACCTACGAGATTCTGAAGGCTCAGCTCGACAGGTACCCGGACCTTGAGAATGACATTGAGAAATTATCGGCATTCAGTGCTTTTAACAACAATGCTGACCTTGCCGGACGCATAGTGTTCAATGAGCAGGGTGTTGAGGTTTTCAACTTCGGAAAACACAAAGGAAAGACTGTGGAGCAGATTCTTAAGGAAGAGCCCTCTTACTATTCCTGGATGATGAACGGCGATTTCCCTCTGAATACGAAGCAGGTACTGACTGCAATTAAACTGCGCTCATTCGGTAAAGCCTGACACACTGTGAAGATAATCTGTGTGGGATTGAACTACCGCAGCCATGCGGCTGAGATGAACCTTTCGGTACCTTCAGTGCCGCTTGTTTTCCTGAAACCCGACTCTGCCCTTCTAAAGAAGAATAAGCCATTTTTTCTTCCTGATTTTTCCGAAGACCTTCAGTTTGAGGCTGAAGTTGTGCTCAGGATCTCAAAACTGGGAAAAGGCATCAGTCCGAAGTTTGCATCACGGTATTTTGACGCACTTACAATTGGTATTGATTTCACCGCGCGTGACCTGCAGAGGAAGTTTGCAGCGGCAGGCCATCCCTGGGAGCTGTCGAAGACTTTTGACGGTTCGGCGCCTGTCGGCACATTCATTGCAAAGGAGAAACTCAGCAGCCCCGGTGAAATCGGGTTCAGGCTGGAGGTAAACGGTGTTGAAAGGCAGAATGGGAATACTTCGGATCTGATATTTCAATTCAGTGATATAATCTCTTATGTTTCAAGATTTTACACCCTTAAAACCGGTGACCTGATTTTTACAGGAACGCCTCCCGGCGTTGGTCCTGTAAAGAAGGGAGACAACCTGAAAGCATGGATAGAGAAGGAGCTGGTGCTTGACTTTTTTGTCAGGTAGCCCCGTTTATCAACAGCCGTCCGTGTCTCTTCACAGCCGCAATAAGCCTTGTAAGGTCCCCGTCATCAGTCAGCGCGTTCATCAGGGCTGTACGCAGGTATATTTTCCCGTCAAGGTTTGCCTGCACAATATAAAACTCCCCGCTCCGGATTATCGCCTTCCTGATCTTAATGTTAAGCTCATTTAGTTTTTCTGTAAGTGAATAATCCGGCTTGTACCTGAAGCAGACAATATTTGACTCCGGAGTTACAGCAAGCTCCATCTCCGGATCGGCAGCGATGGCCTTTCCAAACCTCCTGGCGAGATCATACCTGCTGTCAATGTATTCGCCGAGGACCTTGTCACCGTAGAATTTTATTACAGCCCAGGCAGTTATGCCAAGGCCGCTTTTTGTGCACTCGAGTGTCCGCTTTGCACTGTTGAACCACTCTTTTTCATCGTTCTTTTCGAACAGGTAACCTGCTTTCTGGTCAAAGGTCTCGTATGAACGTTCCCCGTCTCTGAACATTACGAGGGTGTTCAGCCCCGGTGTGAGCAGCATCTTGTGAAAGTCGAGCACCACTGAATCCGCCATTTCTATCCCTTTGACAAGTTCACGGTACCGTTCCGAGAATAATACGCCAAGGCCGTGAGCACCGTCAACATGAAACCAGAGATCGTTTTCCCTGCAGAATGCACCTATCTCAACCAGATTGTCATAAGTTCCGGTCGCCGTTGAGCATGCGTTTGCCGCCACGCATACTACCCGTATCCCCCTGTCAGCGGCTCTGTTCATCGTCTCACGCAGGAGAGATGTTTCCATTGCATAACGGCTGTTGTATGGAATTTTTATAACTGAGTCTTCGCCCAGACCAATGACTTTTGCATTTCTCGAAATACTGTAGTGCGACTGTTCTGATACTATTATACCGATCCTGCCTTCGCTTTTTACACCTGTTTCCCAAATATTGTAGTCAGCCTTCGCCTGGCGTGCTGCAAGCAAACCTGTAAGGTTTCCGGCGCTTCCTCCATGAGTGAAGATGCCATCGGCTTCCTGTCCGAATCCGAGCCGTGCTGCCATATATCGCGCCACATTGCGCTCTGCTGCCATTGCGGCAGGTCCCATCTCGTAAACCGCAACCCCGTTATTGAGCAGGGTGGTGCACATCTGCGCAATGATGCCTGCAGTCAGTGGCGGTGAGTTCTGGTGTCCGACAAACCTCGGATGATGCATGTGATTCATGCTCCCGATAACCTTTCTCACATAATCGCTCAGGCTCAGGTCCCTGTTTGAGGGGTTCTCAAATGCAAATTCACTGACAAGGTCGTCAGGCTCAGTGTAACGCAGGACCGGTGTCTCACTGCGGGCTGTAACAGTCTTAAGGTAATCGGACAGGATATCTATAAGCTCATGACCCTGACGCCTGAACTCTTCACTGTCATAATATGGTTTCTTTACAGCGTCACTCATTTTAGTATTTTCAGTACTCTTTACTTAATAAGGTCACCGGCGTTGATCAGCCTGCCAACCGGATAGAGGTTTGTCCTCTTTTCAAGTTCTGATGCGGGAGTATGCTCATAGAGCCACTGCAACTGTGCCACAGGATCAGAGGCTACTTTTTCGTCTTCCTTCTTTGCCTTTTCAAAGGCGGCTTTCAGAACAGGATCATGATCAAGCAGTTCCTTAAGGTGGCTTTCGAAGCCCCATACCGAGTACCAGTCCTGCCCTTCAAGCGAGGCGTCAAAGAAATTCCATGCAAAAAAACCTGCTTCGCTCTGCGGTTCAAGCATATAAACAATGTATTTGTTAGCTCGCTGGTTTACCGGCACTATGTAATCACCACGGAAATAATCCATTTTCTGAGTGACTGAATGCACCGTAACATTACTGTTGTAATAATGTCCCTGGGTGGCGCGTTTTGCAGGCTCGAACTTATCGATGTAGTATGATTCAACCGTCAGGACTGTGTCTTTTTCAAGCTGCATCATATTCACCCCGTTGGCCTTCAGCCGGTCAATGACTTCTTCCCAGGCGAATGGAACTATGTAGGCTTCCGGGGCCTTCACAGTCAGGGAAGGATTGAAATAATTAAAGTACTTTATTGTATCGACGTACGGTTTTTCCTTGTTGTAAAATCCTGTTTTCCTGCCTGAAATGGGAGTGACTGTCTCATCGTACATATAACCGCGGTAAATCACCGTATCCCATCTTGAATCGTCCTGCTGCCAGTTAAGGACATAATCATTCTGGGCAATAGTAAGCTGATTGGCTTTTGTCCTGAGTCTGATTATGTCACGGCTGTTCCGGGCGGCGAACTTCACAAGCTCCTCAATAAACTGGTAAGTGCCTTTCACCCTCTGTGCATATGGCTTATAGACGAGTGTTTCGGTCATAAATCCGAAAGAGTTGAAGAGTGCAGAATAACCCGTGGAATAAAACGGCGTTTCATTGAATCCGGTAATTGCTTTTATCTGCCCCCTGTCTGTATACTGAACATAGGGTACCATCTCGTTCTTCTGGTCCTTCAGCATTCCGTCATACAGCGCCGGGAGCATCTGATTGCGAAAATATTCTTCCATTTCAGGGAACATCTTTTCCGGCTGAGTTGCAATCAGAGTTACAGTAAACTGGTGATCCGAACCATTTGTAGTATGGGTGTCAAGGAACAGGTCGGGGTCGAGGTAACTGTAGATGGCAGCGAAAGATCTGGCATCGCGTGACTCCTGTTTTACGAAATCACGGTT
The DNA here is from genome assembly GCA_963736735.1 of uncultured Bacteroidales bacterium. GTDB lineage: Bacteria > Bacteroidota > Bacteroidia > Bacteroidales > VadinHA17 > SR-FBR-E99. The sequence continues at coordinate 189,166 of CAVTPX010000003.1, forward strand.
GAGGTCCAGAAAACGGGTGTTTCTCCTGGCACCCTTTTCATCGGGACCATTCTGGTTAATGCGGAAATAAGCGCTGCGGTTAAGAGCTCCGCCGATATTGTATACTGGTATGATTGCAATTACGGTGTTCTTCAGGTATTTTTTCAATCCTTCAGAGTCCTTCAGAATATCAAGGGCAAACTGAGCACTTGCATCTATACCTTCGGGTTCTCCCGGGTGTATGCCATTGTTTATAAGTATTATGGTTTTGCCTTTCCGGTGCAGTTCCGCAGGATCAAATGTTTTGTCACCTGATATTATGAAGAGATGCAGCGGTCTGCCGGCATCAGTCATTCCCATTTCCTTCAGTTCTGCCTCCGGGTATTCGCGATCCAGAAGGGTATAGAATTCAATTGCCTCCTCATATGTCAGACTGTGGTTTTCACTGTAGCGGAGCATTGACTGAAGATCCCTGTCCTGGGCATTGATAGTCCCGGGCAGGAGCAGAGCAAGTGCAAATATGAGATAGAGACGGTTTTTCATGGGATGAAATTTTTATAGTATGTAATAAGCATATCGACTCTCTTCTTTTCTGCCTGTATCAGGTCAGGGAACATTGAGTATGTCATTTCAAGATGACGGAAGCGTGATTCTGCATTCTTGATCACTTTTCCGGGAAGCTCACTGTGGGGGACACCCCTGAGAATGTAAATCTCTGCATACCTGCCAATGCCTTCACAGCCGAAAGCATCCATGTCATCGGCAGCGGAGATTACAGCGGCAAGGGAGGCAGGATCTGAAGTGCCGGTGTATTCTTTGTCGTCATGCTTCTCAATTGCATCGAGTATCTCCTCACTGTCAGCAGCGGATAGGTCTGTTGTCAACAGGAATTTGCTGCAGATCTGCCTGCTCTGTATTCCGTGGTCTGCCCCGCGGTTGACCGTGAGGCCGGTATCGTGGAGGAAGGCTGCAATTATTGCCTTTTCTGCAATCAGAGGGTCACTTATCAGCCCGGCATCATTAAGCCTGCCCAGCAGCACCTTTGCATTTTCCCATACCCGGGAATGGTGCAGGTGGTCATGTGAGGGCATCGGGGAGGATTCAAACAGTCTGCGGCAGAGGATCATCAGTGCCGGTCTGTGTTTTGCCTCTGCGGCTGATAGAAACGTATGCTGCATTTCAGTGATAAACAAAAAGCAAAAGTAAACAACTTTTGCTTTTCTGTAAATTGTTTAAGAGCATCTGATCAGCGGGATAGCATACCTTCAGCAAGGTCAAGTATCGTAGTGTCTTCTATTGTAACTATGCCTCCTTCAGGTCCTTTTTCAATATGGATCCCGGCACTCTGCCCGCGATCAAAGTTCCACCCACCGAAATAATTCCTGACGGTCTCCTCAGACAGGTCCAGCTTGCCGGCTATCTTTTTTATACTACCGTCAGGAAGCTGATCTTTGATCTTCCTCAGCTCTGAAAAAGTAATTGTTCGTGCCATGATAATTTACGGATTATATTCCCCAAAGATACACATTAAATTTACAGTTTACAAATCATTCCGATTATGGCACAATACGAATAAACCGCTATATGTCAATTGATTGCAAGTCTCTTATAATGTACACATCATAATCCCCGAGGTACCTGAATCCTGCCTTCTCATATATTCCTGTAGCCTTACTGTCTGAGCGGTGCACCTCAAGCTTTACCTGGTATCCTTTTTCTTTTACGAATCTCAGCGATTCACGAAGCAGCAACTTTGACAGTCCCTGGCCCTGGAATTCAGGAAGGATGCCGAAATGATGCAAATGTATACGCCGTCCGTCAAAGGTCATCCAGGAGGTGCCGATTATCTTTTCTTCCTCTTCCCCGGCACACATTACAAGCAAAGCTCCACCCATTGATACGGATCGCTCAATTGTCTCCTCATCGTCACCCCTGTCCGGCCTGCCCATTCCGGTGGCAACCCAAAGGTCCATTATGCTTCTGAAATCACCCCTTCGGTACTGTCTGACTGTCATTTTTACGGCATCTGGGTTATTATTCACCGGCCACTACATAAAGCTGTCCCTGCTCTTCGCGACGGACTTTCACAGGGCTCCCCTTCAGAATGTATCCGGTCTCTGCAACAGCCTGGTAGACTTCACCATCTATAATGACTTTTCCGGAGGGACGAAGTATTGTATGAGCTACACCCATTTTCCCCACCAGCAGCTTCTGCTTCTCAGTGTCAAAGCTTACGAAGCCTTCCGATTTGTTCTCTGCCGTCTCAAGAGCAAGACTGCCGAAAAGCCTGTTCGGAGAAAAGAGTTTTGACGAGAGCCAGAGGGAAAGGAAAAATGATGTAAGCATTGCCACGACAACCACGGCGAAAGCCGAGACTATTTCACGTACACCGTCAGAGCTGGGACCGAATTTAAAGACGATCTTGTCAATCATCACGAATGCCAGTCCCGTTACAATGCCTGTGATCCCCAGAATACCCGTCACGCCGAAGCCCGGGATGGCGAATATTTCGACAAGTACAAGTATAATACCGATAATGAATATCACAAGATGCCAGTTCTCTGCCATCCCTTCGAGGTAAAGAGGGGCGAAGTAGAGCAGTGCCCCGACTCCGGCCGCTGCCAGCGGAAATCCTATCCCGGGTGACTGCAGCTCGAAGTAAATCCCGCCTATGATAAGCATTATCAGCAACCCTGAGACTGCCGGGTTTATCAGGAACATCAGTATCCGGTCAACGGCTGTCAGCTTCAGTTCCCTGATTGTGTATTCCTTTATCCCTGCCTTCTTTATGGCTTCGTCAACGGAGGAGGCTTCCCCCTCGCAGAAACCGTATTTTATTGCCTCAAGTGTGGTTAGTGTAAGCACCTGGCCAGTATCTACAATGCCTTCGATTATAATTGACGGGTCGACCATTGCCTGCGCAATTTCCGGGTTACGGTGCCATACCCAGGTGGTGTCTCCATCTTTTACAACAGGCTTTTTCCCGTGTGCCTCTGCCGTGGCGCGCATCATGCCGCGCATGAACGACTGGTATTTGTCAGGCATTTTCTGTCCTGTCTGGTCGACAACAGTCGCCGCCCCGATGCTTGCACCGGGTCTCATGTATATGCTGTCGGCCGCAACGGAGATGAGCGCACCAGCCGAAATAGCCTGATTGTCAATGAAAACCATCACCGGGATGGGAGAGTTCAGAATGAGGGTGCGTATTGAATCAGCAATATCAACCTGACCTCCGTAGGTATTCATATGCAGCAGGATATAATCGGCTTTCACTGTGTCAGCCTCCTGGAAGCTCTTCTTTACAGATCTCCATAAAGGAGCGGCAATCATCTTGTCAATCTTGCACAGGTAGACAAGCTTATTGCCTGTGCCCGGATTCTGCGGCAGGATAGTGATTACAGAATCCTGAGGCAGAGTGCCCGCAGCCGAATCCTGAGGGCTTTGTGCCTGCAGTGTAGCCGCAAAAAGCAAGGCAAAGGCAGAAAATAGGATTTTATTCATGGGTTCAGATTTAATTCCTTTATATAACTGATGAACAGGGAAATGGCCTCCCTTTTCCTGTCGTCAAGATTGAAGTCTATGTTGTTGTTAAGGTAGTCAATTACCTCTTCGGGGGTAGCCACCGATCCCTCGCGGAGAAGGGATACAGCCTCATTTCTCCTGATAATCCCCTCGCCAAGGGCTTTGCTGAACAGTGTCGTAAAATGACTGTCGAGAGGTCTGGCTGACACCCAGCAGGCGAATACGAACGGCAGCCCGGTGAAGTTCTTCCATTCGAGCCCCAGGTCAGTACGGTATTTAAAGTGCCGGGCATATTCAAAACACCTGTCGCCGATCATAACGGCAGCCTCGCCGTGTTTCATCGCTGTAATGTCGAAATCTTCAGTAGTGGGATGCCACGTGAAGTCCTTCATCCAGAATTTCTTTGCAAGAATCCTGCAAAGTGTCACCGAGCTTCGTGACCTGAAGTCAAGGAAAATATCCTTCACCTCATCCGGGGGAGTATTGCTTACAAGGAGTACTGTGCGCACTTCACCCTGCGTTCCGATGCAGTAATCACTTATTATATGGTATTCCTTCATCGAGGCAATTGATGCCACCGGCACGAGCCCTACATCGGTGAGCCCGCTTTTCAGCCTGTCAGCGCATTCTGAAGGATGGCATACTTCGACCTCCGCCATTGAAGCAACCTCCCCGTCGCGGAGCCCGATCATAAAAGGATAACTGTTTATGTATTTTACTGCTGAAACCCTGACCTTTTCCATCTCATTTGTTTTCGCCATGCAGAGAAATACAAAGGTTCAATTTTTTTACACCAGTACAAAATAGTATTTTTGTTTTTTAATGCCCCGGTGCACTCCGGTGAAGAGACTACTTTATGAACAGACTTCAAGCTATTTCCCCTGTTGACGGCCGCTACGGACAGCGAATTGCCGAACTGGTGCCTTTCTTTTCCGAATACGGGCTCATGCGGTACCGGGTGGTGACCGAGGTGGAGTACTTTATTGCCCTCTCGTCGGCGGGTCTGCCACAGTTCCAGGGTTTTCCTGCTGGCAGGCCGAGGCTCTGCGAAAAATTTATTCTGGATTCAGTGAAGCTGACGCTGAGGCAATTAAGGATACAGAGGCGGTGACAAACCATGATGTAAAAGCCGTGGAGTATTTCGTAAAGGAAAAGGTAAAGGCGGCAGGGCTCGGGCAGTGGGCTGAATTTGTCCATTTCGGCCTGACATCGCAGGATATCAACAATACAGCTATCCCGATGGCTGTCAGGGATGCGATGAAGGAAGTCATCATTCCGAAGCTTCTCTCCCTGCGTGAAGCGCTGGAGATACGCTCTTCAGAATGGTCAGATATCCCTATGCTTGCCCGCACACATGGCCAGCCGGCTTCACCCACGCGCCTTGGAAAGGAAGTGGCAGTATTCAGGGAACGGCTTGACGCCCAGCTGGCGGAGCTGTCAGCTGTCCGCTACAGCGGAAAGTTTGGCGGTGCAACCGGTAATTTTAATGCACATAAGGTTGCATATCCGGGTACAGACTGGATTTCATTCGCGAACAGGTTTCTGGAAGAGAACCTGGGACTTGAAAGGCAGCAGACCACCACACAGATTGAACATTATGACGGACTTGCTTCGCTGTTTGACAATATGAGTCGTATAAACACGGTTCTGACAGACCTGTGCAGGGACATGTGGAGTTATATTTCACTCGATTATTTCAAACAGATAATAGTAAAGGGTGAGATAGGGTCATCAGCCATGCCTCACAAGGTAAATCCAATCGATTTTGAGAACGGAGAAGGTAACCTCGGGATGGCCAATGCCATATTCAGCCATCTCTCGTCGAAACTTCCCCTGTCGCGGCTGCAGAGAGATCTTACCGACTCAACCGTGATTCGCAATACCGGTGTGGCATTTGCTCATTCCCTGATAGCTTACAAATCAGTTAAAAAGGGCCTTTCGAAGCTGATTGTCAACCGTGATAAGATAAACGCCGACCTGGAAGACAACTGGGTAGTTGTTGCAGAGGCCATACAGACGGTTCTGAGGCGCGAGGGTTATCCCAAGCCCTATGAGGCGCTGCTGGATCTGACAAGGACCAACGAGAAGGTGACTGAGGCAGTCATTCACAGGTTCATTGACAGCCTTGACATTACCGAAGCAGTCAAAGACGAGCTCAAGGCAATTACGCCCTTTAACTACACCGGGTTCTGACCCTGCCGGAATGAAGAGCGTAAGAATTCTCCTGCAATATCTTAAGCCATATAAATGGCTTGCCGTCCAGAATATGTCATATAATATCCTGAGCGCCTTTTTTGCCCTTTTTACATATACGCTCATAATACCTTTTCTCCAGATACTCTTCAACAGGGTGGAGGCAAGTCCTCATCCGGGATCATTTGCATTTAAGGCTGAATACATAAAGGACTACACAAATTATATCTTTTCGTCATCAATTGAGACTTACGGAGAGGCCAGCACCCTGATGTATGTTGTGTTTATATTTGCATTCGCCAGTTTCATAAAGAATCTCTTCATCTTCCTGGCCAACAACTGTATGGCGAGGATGCGCGCCGGCACAGTCAGGGATATCAGGTCGAAGGTCTATGACAAGGTTCTCAGGCTGCCTCTTTCCTACTTTTCAGAGGCGCGCAAGGGCGATCTGATGACGAGGGTCTCCAATGATGTCCAGGAGATTGAAATATCGGTGATGTCATCGCTCTCGATGATGTTCCGTGATCCGTTCACAATTCTCATTTTCGTCATTTACCTTGTTGTGAACAGTGCACAGCTGACCCTGTTTGCACTGGTGTTGCTGCCGGTCAGCGGCTGGATCATAGCCCGTATCAGCCGTTCGCTGAAGAGCGCATCGTTTATAGGTCAGCAGTCGCTCGGCAGGCTTCTCTCAGTGCTTGAGGAGACGCTGTCAGGACTGCGTATTGTCAAGGGATTCAATGCCGAAGCCAAGATGACAGGACAGTTTTCCGAGGCCAATGAGAGGTACACAAAAGTATTCAGGAGGGTTGCACGCAAGGCCTACCTCGCTCATCCTGTAAGTGAGTTCCTTTCGACTGTGGTATTACTGATACTCATTTATTACGGCGGACTGCTGGCACTGAATGGCACAGGGAACATGTCACCCGACAGGCTCATCGCCTTTGTGCTTGTCTTCTCGCAGATAATTCAGCCTGCCAAGTCACTTACCTCCGGATGGTTCAACATTCAGAAAGGGATGGCCTCAATCGACAGGGTCAACGAGGTGCTTGATGCCGAGGAGACAATCAGGGAAAAGCCTGATGCGGTGCGAATTGCAGAGTTCCGTGAGAGCATCGAGTTCAGGAATGTATGGTTTGCATACGGACAGGAACCGGTGCTGAAGGACATAAACCTTAAAATACTCAAGGGGCAGACGGTGGCAGTAGTAGGGCGCTCCGGCGGAGGGAAATCGACACTTGCAGACCTCATTCCACGGTTTATCGATCCTGACAGGGGGTCTGTGCTTATCGACGGAATTGACATCAGGGATGTCAACCTGAAGGATCTGCGCCACCTGATGGGCATCGTCAGCCAGCAGGCCATACTTTTCAATGACTCATTCCGGAATAACATCGCCTTTGCAATGCAGGGCAATGACACTGAGGGAGTGGAGAAGGCGGCAGCTATTGCCAATGCCCACGAGTTTGTCATGGAGACGCCCGGCGGTTATGAGAGCACAGTGGGTGAGGGCGGAAACAAGCTCAGCGGCGGTCAGAGGCAGAGGATCAGCATTGCACGGGCTGTAATGGCCAATCCGCCGATTCTGATACTTGATGAGGCGACATCGGCTCTTGACACCGAATCGGAACGACTGGTTCAGGATGCGATGGTGAAACTGATGGAGAACCGTACTTCCCTTGTGATTGCGCACCGTCTGTCAACGGTTCAGCATGCTGATCTGATTGTAGTCGTTGAGAACGGGCGCATTGAGGAGACCGGGACACACGAGGAACTGCTGGCACGTGCCGGCGGCATATACAGGAAACTTTACGAGATGCAGTCGTTTTAACCGGTTGCTGAAGCCTTGAGCATCCGAAACATACAGGAGCAAAAGATCGGATTTTCCGAGAACAATAATTCAATGACTTTGTTTTCTGTAAGTGAGCAACTGTAATTACACGGCATAAACAGACAGATCATGGAAAAGAAAGACACCACTGAAATCCTGAAGGAAGCGATATTGCTTGAGCAGAGAGGCAAGGCTTTTTATTCGAACATTGCAGCCCAGACGAAAAGTGAAGCCGTCAGGCAGGTATTCTCGATGATGGCCGATGAGGAAGACCAGCATATTCAGTTCCTCTCACGGCAGTTCTCACACTATGAGAAGCATAAAGCCTTTGCCGGGAATGAACCACATACCGAGGACCCGTCTGAGGATGTTGCAATGCAGGTTCTCTCGAAGGAGATGAAGGACCAGATCAGTGCTGCAAGCTTTGAGGCTGCCGCAATCGGTGCTGCCATGGATTTCGAGACCAGGGCTGTGAATCTCTATTCCGGCAGGGCTGAATCAGCAACAGATGAAAACGAAAAAGCCACCTATCACATGCTCGCGGAATGGGAGAGGGGGCATCACAAGTGGCTGGTCAGGATTGACAGGGACCTCAGGGAGAAGATCTGGTATGACAACAGTTTCTGGCCTTTCTGATCTGTTATCGGCTGGCCAGGCTGATTAATTTCCTTTCAGTTTATCTCAGCAGAGCCGCCGGAATTTCGCCGGTACTTTTGATTCGAAGCGCATAGGCTTGCCGGTCACCGGATGGGTGAATGCAAGAACACTGGCGTGGAGCCCGAGCCGGCCGATTGGATTTCCCGTAGCACCGTATTTTTTGTCGCCTGCAATGCTGTGCCCCAGTTGCTGCATATGTAATCTTATCTGATTCTTTTTACCTGTTTCAAGGTGCACCTCCAGGAGGGAAAAATCACTGTTGCTTTTTATTGTCCTGAACCGCGTGACAGCCAGCTCTCCCTTTTCTGGGATCCTGTGTGGAGTGCATAACAAGCGCCTTGCTCTCATAGATATAGGAGCTGACAGTCCCTTCCTTTTCTTCCACCTTGCCTTCCACCACGGCGATGTAAGTGCGCTCCTTAACATTTGATTTCCAGTCCTTCTGCAATACCGACTGTACCTTTTCACTTTTGGCGAACATCATGACGCCTGATGTGTCACGGTCGAGGCGGTGAACCACGAAGATCCTTGAAAGCGGGTCCTGCAGTTTTACGTGTGTGCTCAGTATGCTGTAGGCAGTATGTTCCTTTTCTCTGTCGGTGGCTATTGAGAGGAGCCCGGCATGCTTCTCGATTACTATTATATGTTCGTCCTCGTAGAGGATGCCGAGGTTCCTGTTAATGGTTCCCTGATATGAGGCATCCCATTTGATTACAACCTTGTCACCCGGTATCAGCGGATGGTTGAACTGCGTCACCGGTTTGCCGTTTACGAAAACCTTTTTATTGCGGAGCAGCGACTTGACATTGTCACGGCTTTTGTTTTTCAGGTTGTCAATGAGGAACTGCATCAGGATGATCGCTTCCTTAACCTCCAATTCAGATTCTTCTTTATGCTTGTGACCTGTTTTCATGTTCGGGAGTATTCCTGGCTGGTTGTATGTGAGGGCCATGGCGGTGCAAAGTTGCGAAAAAAGGAGGAGGTTGGGAAATTTATTGTTAGTGAGCCACTGATACAAGCTTTCAGGTAAAGTATCTGCTTAGATGTCAGAAGGGAATGTAGTGTGAAATTTATAACTTATTTAAATATTAATATAACCAAGGCGGTCAGGGAGAAATACCTTTGCTGACAAGATTATTTACTTGATAACTTAAAGTTTATGACAATGAAAAAGATGATTTTGTTATTGGTGGCAATTAGCTTAATGGCTAACATCATAAGTGCTCAGAAAAATAGTACTGATTTGCGTGAAAAGGTTCAGTTTGGCCTGAAAGCGGGTGCAAATTACTCAAACGTTTATGACACTAAAGACCAGGAATTTACCGCTGATTACAAATTTGGTTTTGCAGGAGGAGCTTTTTTGTCGATACCAGCAGGAAAATTTTTAGGTATACAGCCTGAAATTTTATTTTCTCAAAAAGGATACAAGGCGGCGGGAACATTTCTTACTATCCCGTATGAATATTCCCATACGACAAGTTATATAGATGTTCCCCTGCTTGTAACACTTAAACCGAGTCCGTTTTTGACCTTGCTGGCAGGACCTCAATATTCATTCCTTATTATGGAAAAGAATGAATTTACTAGCGGAAATTTTACTGAAACACAGCAGCAGGAGTTTGAAAATGACAAAAGCGTATTTTGTTTTTTAGGTGGTATTGATTTTAACATGGATATGCTTGTGCTTGGTTTAAGAGCCGGATGGGATCTTCAGAATAATAACGGTGATGGAACAACCACCAATCCCAGATACAGAAATATGTGGTACCAGGGCACTTTAGGAATAAGGTTTTAGACAGGGAGGGATTGCCCACCGGTTTTGTGATCCCTTAAGCGCTGTACGCATAGGGGATTACCCCGGTGATCCCCGGGGGAGGATTACTCTCCGCCATTCGGCGGATCGTGATCCCGGTGGGATTCCTGCGGTGATCCCCGGGGGAGGATACTGCAGAGCTTAAATGACCCTTCGGGTCTTTTTGTTTTGCCTGCAGCGCCTTCCGAAAGCAAGCTTTCTCCGGCGCTTTGTCAAAACAAAAATGCCCCGCGAAAAGCGGGGCATTTAAGCTCTGCGGAGAAAGAGGGATTCGAACCCCCGGTCCAGTCGCCCGGACAACGGTTTTCAAGACCGCCGCGATCGACCACTCTGCCATTTCTCCGCCGCAAATATAGTTATTTTTTCATTTTTTCTCTGCCGCACTGAAGAATCTGCATTTTCATATGCCTTTTTACTTTTCCGGAGCGTCGTAAAACACCCGTATTTGGGCATTCTGTCACTTGACCAATCGCTCCCTTAACCTTATAATGGGCACCTTTCATCCAGAAAAATGCGCTGTTCATATAAAAATAAGCACTTCAGTGTAAAAAAAGATCAAAAACCTTGTGTTTGAATTAAAATGAAATAAATTTGTATGCAATTAGATGAATTTGGTCTAACCCTAAAATCTATTCACTATGACAAAAAAAGAATTAGTAGGCAGCATTGCAAAAAAAGCTGGCATTTCTCTCAAAGACGCTAACGTAGCTCTGAACGCATTTGTAGGATCATTCGGTGATGCTATGAAAAAAGGCCAGAGGCTTCAGCTCCCGTCAATGGGCACTTTCAAAGTTGAGAAAAGAAGCGCAAGAGTTGTTCGCAACCCACGTACCGGCGCCAAACTTAATGTTCCTGCCAAGAAAGTTGTAAAATTCAAAGCTGCTCCGGCCCTTACAAAAGGCCTGAAGTAAGAATTCACGGGGTGCTGATGCACCCCTTTTTTTGACATATTATTTGGGGAGGTACTAATTTTTTCCTGTACTTCCCTTTATTATTTTGCACCTGTAGACAACTTTTCCATTGATACTGAAAATGGCTAGATAGGTTCCGCCTGTCAGACCATCCAGATTGAAAATCTCGTCGCTGACAACTGCCTTAGTCACCAGCAACTCTCCGCTGAGATTATAAATACTTAATTGACAGGAGCCTGCAACTCTTGCCGTCAGGGTTTCATTGAAGGGAACAGGATAAACGACAAATTCACTGTTATACGGTATTTCAATATTAACCGGGGTGCAATATGTCAGAGGCAGGTCGGGAAAGTAATGTTTTATAAGGTAACTGAGGAAGATGGATGCCGTGGCAGCTGCAAAATCATCTCTGGCTGTCTCCTCAAACCTGACATTCTGGTTACACTCAATCTGTATAGCATCGATCTTACCCTTCTCAACCGAGCCATGTCTCCTGACAATATACCCGCCACCGAAATAGGGCTCTCCAAGAAAGGGGTAAGGTTCATCAATGCCCGGAACTGAAGGATATCCTTTTACCGCAAACATTGTACCCAGACTGTAAAGACCATGGAGCAACTCAGAATGCTTCAGGTTCGTAACATTTGTACCGGCAAGGTTGCGGATACTGCTCAGATTAATAATGGCAGATTCATCCAGAACAGCATCAGAATTGGCGAGCTGGCCTGCAGTAAGCAGATAACCAAGTTCCAGCCTCTGAACTGCATGACCATGTCCGTGCAGATCAATAAGAAGTCCTTTGCCTGAGGTTCTTTCAACAGCGGCTTTTGCACTGTCTGCAAAAAGGTGATATTCATTCCAGGCTATCTCTGAAAATTCATTTCCACAGGTGGCAATATCTACATCGCGATTTACGTCAAGTTTTGTCCTCTTAAGATGACAGATTATGATATGGGGTGAACAGCCTGTCAGCTCTTTTATTTCCTTCCTGATGGACTCTGCGAGCTCTATTGTATACAGATCTGTAACTGTCTCATCTCCGCAAGTTCTGTCAGATATCTCCCCCGGAGTAAGACTACCCCCATGGGGAACAGATATTATCAGTGGCAGATTGCCTGCTATATACTCTATATAATTTGCTCTTCCGAAATAGGAAGTGCCCGGTATATATGGCTGCGTAGATGCAAACCGGGAAACGAAGAGAAGAAAAATTATTATTATGTTCTTCTTCATTTTTAAGTCTTAAATCCTGAGTAATATAAAATATTGAAAGATCAATTTCTTTCGGTCTTTTTCATGCGCCCTTTACCTTTGCCGGGGTTTTCGGGAATAAGTGATAATTCTTTCATTTTTGAGTAGAGCAGTCTTCTGTTAATCTTCAGAAACAGTGCAGTTTTGGTCTGATTATTATCATTAATTTTCAGTGAAGCCTCTATAATCATTCTTTCTACATAACTGATGGCACTCCTGAATGACTTATGGTCATTTAAGAGTGAGATATAGGAAAATTCTTCGGGTGGCGTCTCTGACCGGAGTGGGAGATTCTTAATGCTGAGAATATCATTATTTGCTGTCACTATAGCACTGTAGATTGTGTTTTCAAGTTCCCTGATATTTCCCGGCCAGTTATATGAACAGAGCTTATTCATTGATTCATCCGGGATTACCATTTTACGGGAAGGACAGTATTTCTTGATAAAATATTCAATTAAAGGGCTGATATCATCCTTTCTGTCCCTGAGAGGTGGTATATTAATTCTGACAACGCAAAGGCGATAAAAGAGATCTTTACGGAAGTTGCCGCCTTCCATCTCCGTTTCTATGTCTTTATTTGTTGAGGCAATGACCCTCACATTTACCTTAACGGGGATGACGCCACCTACCCGGAAGAAGGACTGTTTCTGCAAGATTCTCAAGAGTCTTACCTGCAATGACTGCGGCATACTGTTTATCTCGTCGAGGTAGACAGTACCACCGTCAGCTATCTCAAAAAGTCCCTTTCGTCTTGACTCTGCTCCTGTAAATGACCCTTTTTCATGACCGAAAATTTCACTCTCAAGAATTGATTCTGATAATGCCCCACAGTTGATTTTAACATAGGGTTTGTCAGACAATAATGAGTGTCTCTGTATGGCGTCAGCAATGAGCTCCTTTCCGGTGCCGCTCTCCCCCTGGATCAATACCGTTGCATCAGTTGGAGCAATACGGCCAATGAGCTTAAATATTTCCTGCATCCTTTGATTTCGCCCGATTATAGAAACATCAGCCGGCTGGCCCCTGACATCATTTACAATAGAACGCAGGAGTTTTACTTCAGTAAGCAGATTTTGATATTCACAGGCACGTTCAACTGTCAGAATAAACTCATCAAGCTCAAAAGGCTTTTCGAGATAGTCAAATGCTCCGAGCTTCATAGCTTCCATTACCCGTTCACTCGTCCCGAATGCAGTAAACATAATCACTGGGGTATCAACCGAAATCTTTTTGATATCCTTTAGGACTTCCAAGCCATTCTTCCCCGGCAGATTAATATCAAGAATAATAACATGAGGCTTTTTCTGAACGAACATTATCATGCCAGCCTCTCCGTTTCCGGCCTCAATTATTTGATATCCGAGCGGGGAAAGCAGATCAGAAATATTCTTTCTCATTGAGATTTCATCATCCACAACGAGAATAGTCTTGATGTTATTCACCTGATTATCTATTATTTTGAATGAGGTAATTTAATAATACATTTTATTCCGGCACCGGGGTTATTCAAGAAAGTTATTTCACCATTATGCGCTTTTATAATCTGATAGGAGATAGATAACCCGAGACCTGCACCTGACTCCTTGGATGTAAAAAAGGGATCGAAAATCTTATCTATGATATCCTCGGATATACCCTTCCCCTGGTCATCTACTTCAATTGTAAGCTTATTTTTTTCAGAATCGATATATGTCTTTATTTTAATTAAACCACCTTCTGGCATTGCCTCAATAGAATTTTCAAGGATATTTATAATGACCTCCTTTATGGAGCTTTCGTCAACCTCTATCAAAGGCAAATCAGGAGCAAGGTCAAGGCCTTGTGAGATTTTTATCTCATCTGTATCCATGCTGATAAAACTCACAACCTCTTTTACGAGTTTATTAATATCAGTTGGTTTCTTTTTTTTGTCAATAGGCCGGGCAAAAATAAGCAGTCGTTTAACGAGTGTGGTAAGTCTGTTAGTTTCGTCTATGACAAGTTGCATGGATTCAGGTGATATATGCTCAGAGACTCCGGAAGATTGGCTGATCTCCTTCTGCCACATCTGAATTCTTGTTTTAATAATTGCCAGGGGTGTCTTCACCTCATGTGCAACACCGGCAATCATGTTCCCCAAAGAAGCCAGTTTCTCTTTCTGATTCAGTTCCCGTTCCAGTACCAGTCGCCGGTTGACCTCTTCTTCAATTGTATCAAGCATGTAATTGATACTGGATGTGATATATCCGAACACCCCCCATCTCTTCCTTAAACGCATTGAAGAATTATATCTTATTGTCACCATCTCTTGTTTGATACTTCTTATTTCGCCACCCAGGGCGGCAGACAGCAGCATTAAGAACAGAAAGCCTGATATGGATATCAGTGCCGTAACATTTACAATCCGTTTCAGTTTAATTACAGGCAAATCATTTTCGATATGTATCCGCACCCATACCACCCCCACAACAGATGTATTCAAGACTATTGGCCTTGTAGCAAGGGGAAAAACCGCCGCATCAAAAGAGTGTACGTTAATGATTGACTGGTTCGAATTTATCGATTCCAGACACTGGCCTTTAATAAAATTATATGATCTCGGTGGCGGACCGTAAACAGGAACCGGCGGGGGAGAAGTGGGGAAAGAGTAACCGTAAAACTCATCCGCAAATACAAGGTAAAATCCGCCATCAAGGCCTGCCAGGACCTCCAGCTCACGTTCAGATATCACTTTTAATGTACTGTCAACCAGCTTGATCTCAGCTGATGAGAGATCTTTCGAAGTCAGCAATCCAAGGTTGCCCAGAATTGTTATACTACCTAAAGCTGAGTCATATAATTTGCCGGCATACAGCTCACATACGCTTTTGTTTTTTTCAACGATTGACTCCTGCCATTTTGAAAGGGAGGAATATATGAATGCAGCAGCAACAGTTACCACAATAGTAAATATTATGGCAGTCAAGAAATATTTGTTATATGTCCTTAGAAAGCTCTTCAAGTAGTTATTAATCAAATCTGGTCATTCAGTCAAAACAGAAATAATTGTCATATTATCAACTTATATTCAAACTAGTACATCTGCTTCAGAACAGGTCAGGTACCAGGGTATATCTCCTCAGTGCATCGGCTATTTCCGGAGTATTTTCCCGGAAGTAACCGGAAATAGGGCCGGCATTCAGCAATTTCACCTTTGACACTACAAGGAACGAAATATTTGTCTCACCATGCCTGTTCCGGAATTTTTCTTCTGTTAAAAAATCCCCCATAAAGGCATTCGGATTGAGGATACCGCCGAATCTGTAACCTGTATCCATAAAAGCCTTTTCCCACAATTCCTCTGAATATCCGAAGTGGCTGCAATTCAAACTTATGTACACACTCTCACCGGCATTATCCACCTCTTCAAGGGCCTCGTTCATATAGACGGAAATCAGCATCTCTGTCTCTTCTGACGTGGGACTTTGTTCGATATATGCCTGGAGTTGCGGACAAGCCTGGGTAACTATTCTCTCTCCGGCTATGCTTTGCTTAAGTAATCCATTCCTGTGGCTGTTCTCTTCAATAGTTGTTTCGGTTCCGAAGATGATTACGACGGATGAAGTATCAGCCTTCAGTTTTTCGCTTATAAGCTCAATACCGGCCTCAACTATTCCAATGACGGGCGTTTTGGACTCTCCGGAGTGAAAAGTATCGCCATAGAGAACTGAAAGGGTATTACACCCTATGAGAATGGCATCAGGTTTGTATTTATTATCGATGGCCGTCAGGACTTTGTCAAACATATCAGTTTTTTCCTTTTTTGTCTGCAAAGAGTTGTACCCTGTATTCTCATCAAACAAAGCATTCACAAACACAAGGTTAACTTTCTTAAAGCATCCGGATTTCTTCATCTTATTGGAAATGGCCTCCATTACTGTCAATCCTCCAAGTCCTGAGTCTGTGATGACAAGTGTAATCTCCTCCTTGTTGAAAAGAGAGGTAAGGTCAGGATGATTCTGACCAGCCATAGTTGTGCCATTGAACCAGCAGATGGAAATAAGGAAAAGGTATACTGGTATCTTATTCATAATGACCTATACTTTCAAGGGTTTCAATTAATCATGACGCTTCTCTTTAGTCAAAGCAAGTCAGGTTGATTTGGTAATAAAAAATCCGGGAAGAAAATGCTGTGTGATGATTGATTCTCTTCCCGGATATGATACTCTTGTTTAAAAGTCCATTCTAAGTTAGCTCAGGGCCTGCATCGACAGTCTAATTGAATATCCAGAGTTTCTGACTCGAATTGGTTATAACCGGGCAGTTTGAGTTATAGGAAATCTCTGTCTGGGGATAAGGAAATCTTTCAGGAATCGCTCCTGCCCCTGCAACAGGTGTAAGTGCCGGGTAACCGGTCCTCCTGTAATCATCATAGGGAACTACAGTTGAATACATTGCCAGGTATTTTTGTTCCATGATCTTTTCAAGAGTGATTGTTGCACCTGTTTCAATATTGATATTAGCATCGAGCCACGTTGTGTTGGCGGCTCCTGTAACTGCCAGGACTGATGACGCAACGGCTGTCTTATAAGCATCAGCGGAAGCATCAGGATCCGGCACGGCCTGACTGAGGAAGCATTCAGCCCTGATAAATTGCATCTCCGAATAGGAGCTGAGCACAACCGGAGCGGCAGCTGTATTGTTGTATGTGCCTAATCCGGAGGCATTGGTCTCTTCTGAACCGGCAGGACTACCGACATAGGCGCCACCAATTGTTTTTGCATAAAATGTGCGCCTGGGGTCAGTTGTTACATTAAGCTTGTCGATAAAGGTTGAGCACATCTTAATATCATTCTTGTATGAAGAGACAGTTGCATACTGATACATCGGACCCGCTTCGGCGTTTGTGGTTCCGAAGGTCAGTACAAACTTATCAGTCGGCGAAAAGGCGCTGGCGGTAGCAGCAAGCGCGCCGGCATAGTCACCCATGTTCAACGCATATCTTGCTTTAAGAGCATAGGCTGCCTTGGTCCATGACGTCCTGTTATTGGAATAGATCATGTCTCCTTTCAGAGCAAGGGTGTTCGAGGCCGACGCCAGATCAGTTATTGCCTCATTAAGAAGGGTCCCGATGGCATCGTATATCCCTTCCTGAGTATCGAAGAGAGGCTTCAGAACTCCCTGGTCACCCTTGAATGCATCAGAATAGGGTATATCACCAAACAGGTTAGTCATCGTCCCCAGGCAGAGTGCCTGACAGACCTTGGCCACTCCGGCATAATGAGGAGAGCTCTGTTCTCCGGCTTTCTGAATAATTTTATTGGCATCCATCATTGGCTGGTAGTACATTCTTCTCCATAGGTCATCGACATCAGTGGCTGACAGAATATAATTCGATTCTCCATATGACTGCCTGGCAACACCATTCAGGTACTGCATGTAGATGTTTGTGGTTTTAACAGCCCTGATACCACCTATCTGGTATGACATTGATAACTCCATAGTCGGGAGTAGCAGGTCCATTGGAACATCAGAGGGCACATCCGGATTGATATTCAAATCCGTATCGATCCATTTTTCACATCCGGTGAAAATCAGGATAAATATTGCCAGTAAAGCAATATTCGATTTATATAGACTCTTCATTTGCATATTTTTTAAGTTCATGGAACTGTTTAGAATGATAGTTTTACTCCAAAAATGTATGATCTTACACCCGGGCTGGCGAAATAGTCAAATCCCTGTCCGTTTGTTGCACCATAGACACTTACTTCCGGGTCTCCGCCCTTGTAGGGTGTGGAGACTATCAGGTTATTACCGGTTGCATATAATTCCAGTCCCTTGAGCTTGATTTTGGAAGTGAGGTTACTGTTAAATACATAGGAAAATGTCACCTCCCTGAGTTTAACCCAGCTAGCATCCTCAATAGCCTGTGTTGCAGCCCCGCCACTTGTGAAGCTGTTTTCGCCTCTGTACCATAACTGGTCTTTTACAACCTCCGTGGTATTCTTCACACCTGAGGAGACAACATTACCACTGGCATCGAGGTGCCCGTAAACGCCTTCAAAGACTGTCGGGGTACTACGGTCTAGGGTCTCCATTGTCAGACCATAATAATTGAGATTAAAGCGTGTTCCATTGTTCACATATCCGCCTTTTTTAATGTCAACCAGGGCAGTCAGGGAGAATCCTTTATAACGGAAAGTGTTATAAATGTTCAACGTCCAGTCAGGACTGACCTTTCCAAGTGCAACTGTTTTGGTATTGTTGGTCCAGGGGAATCCGTCAGGATGGGTGTCGGTGGGGTCATCATTAATGAGGACATTACCGTCAGCATCTCTCCACCAGTCAAAACCGAATATTGTGGCATAATCATACCCCACAGCAGCATTTATCTGGGCCTTTGTATCTCCATTGAGCAGAACATAGTCAATGTCTTTGGCAAGGGCAGTGACAGGATTTTTCATCTTTGTGAAGTTTGACCTGATTTCCCAGTCGAACTGTCCTATTTTAACAGGTATTGCATAAATACTGAGCTCTACCCCCTTACTCTCCATTGATGCAGCATTCATGTAGGCTGATGAGAATCCTGATGAACCTGCTATTGGTACAGAAAGCAGGAGGTCTATATTCTTATTGTGGAAATAAGAAAAATCTAATCCAAGCCGTTCTTGAAGGAATTTCAGTTCTGTTCCCACTTCGAAAGAGGTCTGGGTTTCATGTCTGAGATCCGGGTTTCCAACAGTGTTTCCGACAGTATAGCCTGAAACACCCATGAATGGGAATGAGATACCAGATGTGTAATAGTCGTTTGCACTTCCCGAGCCATAATATGAGGATGTCCGGTATGGATCGGCGATGTTTGCTGTCTTAGCCCATGAGGCACGTATCTTGCCAAATGAGAGTATCTTATTGTCTTTCAGGGGAGCCAGTTCAGTCAGAATGAATGATGTACTGAATGAAGGAAACAGAGCTGAGAGGTTGTCTTTCGGCATAGTGGTTGACCATTCGTTTCTCAGGGTTGCTCCCAGGTAGAGCATACTCCTGAAATCAATGCTCAAATCGGCAAATATTGCTGCAGTCCTGTAATTGGTGGTACCTTGTCCTGCTGTCTGTTTACTTGTATTGTCAAGGTTATACAGGCCAGGGATTGAGAGATCGGCAGTGTAGCCGGTAAGGTATTTATAATCCTGCGCAAACATATTCTGACCAAGGTTAAGGTTGAACCCGATATCAGTACCGATCTTTCTGTTAATACTTACAATCAGGTCAGAATTGAAGAGTGAATGGAATTCCGATCTCTCCCTGAGGTATCCTTGCTGGTTTCCAACGCTATACCAGTTAAAGACATCCTGAAACCGTCTTACATACCAGTCAACACCGATATTATAAGAAACAGTAAGCCAGTCCAGTACTTCTGCCTTTAAAAAAGTACTCCCCACGAACCTGTCATTCAAATCTTTAAAAAATTGCTCATTAACTGTCCAGTAGGGGTTGTTATAGGTTCCGTTAATACCTGTATATGTCCGCTGAGTCCCATCAGGTAATTTATAGCCTGCGGCATTGTCAAATGTGCTTGGTGTTCTGTATAGTCCGATACCGATACCTGCACTTGTTCCGCCCTCACGAATCAGGTTGTTTTTGGTATGCGCATACATTATGTTGGCCCCTGTTGTGATTTTTTGAGTGAGCCTGGTATCAGCATTTAGCCGGAGGGTCAGTCTGTCAAATGTATTGTTGGGGACAATCCCTTCCTCACTCAGGTTTCCAATAGAGAAGAAGTACGAGGAGTTTTTGTTACCCGCTTCAATACTGACATTGTTATTGTAGGCTACACCTTTCTGAAAGAAATCATACTGGTCATAAGTCCTTACAGGTTCACCTGTGTTTGAGGGGGCATAGGTGCTGTTATTGCTGACTATTGCCCCGTCAACGTCAAGCAATGGGTTAAGCCACAATGCAGGGGCGAGTGAATAGCTGCAGGTATCAAGTTTTGGTCCCCATGCGCCGTTGTATTTACTTCTCCATTCTCCGTTCAGACCTTGCCCGTATTCGTTCTGCAATTCAATATGTCTGCCCAGTTCCTTTATCCCCACGGACGAGTGGAGGCTCACTTTCATCTTCTGATCCTGTGGCCCCTTTTTCGTGGTTATAACAATAACACCATTGGAAGCCTGAAGGCCGTACAAGGCCGTAGCTGCACCACCTTTAAGCACAGTAATTGAAGCAATGTCATCAGGGTTAAGGTCAATACTCCTTGAAGAAGAATAGACTCCTGACTGGCCTGTACTCCCACGGTAGGATGGTTCTGAACTCATCGGCATTCCGTCGATGACAAACAATGGCTGGTTATTCCCTGTCAGTGAAGCAGCTCCCCTGATTGTCATGTAGGAAGCTGCCCCGGCATTGCTCGAGGAACTTGTCACCTGAAGACCGGCAGCCTTTGCTGCCAGAGAAGAGACAATGTCACTGTTGCCTCTCTTGTTGAGCTCTGTCCCCGTTACCTCCTGTACAGTATAACCAAGGGCTTTCTTTTCCCTCGTTATACCGAGGGCAGTGACAACAACATCTCCGAGGGCATACGCACTTGGCTGCATTACAAGGTTGAGCACATTGCCCGTGATCTTAACCTCCTGCGGTTCCATACCAATAAATGAGAAGGCAAGAACATCATATCCTGTGGGAACAGTAATTGTATACGTCCCCTGGTCATTTGTCACAGCACCTGTAGTTGTCCCCTTAACTGACACTGTCAGAAAAGGTAACGGGTTGCCATCAGGATCTGTAACTTTTCCTGTAACCACTCTTTGACCAAACACCTGCATGCAGGCGAAGGCAAGGATGGCGAACAAAAGAATTGTTTTTTTCATACTAACATGATTTAGTTTAGGGATAATGGTTAAAAGTCTTTAAGCTGATTTTATATATTGATTTACATTTATTCTATAGATTCGATATTTTTAATGGGACTATAGTCATGACTTCCTTATAAATAAATATACCGTGACAAGAGAGAATGCCAGGATGATTGCCAGCATGGTCATGTTTGTGGTTGTAGTATTATACAGATTGGTCGATTCAGAATACTTTGTACCGGGTGAGACTGTTATCCCATAGCGACTGGCCAGATCTTTTATGTCAAGCATGTTTATAAAAGGGATTCCTGATTCGCTCATTAAGGATATCACTCCGCGATCCCGGTCAGTACAGTGGGCCATTTCACTGTGTAGTCCGTTGGGTATGTCAAGGGAATGGGGACAATTACCCAGGGCCGTTTCATTGCCTCCTATATTGATCAGCAGAGAGATCTTTGCCTCTCTGAAGATTTCTGCACGCTTAATTATAGATTCATGAAGAGTTGCCGGAATAAACAGATCAACCCTGTTTTTGTAGGCTGCATTATTTATTATTGACAGGCCTTCCGGTGACAGCCCCAGACCGGAATCGTTACCTGCACCTGCAGACACCATAACCGAATTGAATTTCAGGCCATTTCTTTTCAGAACAGCCTCCATGTCGATCCATGTTGCCCCCGGTTGATTGGCACCGTAGGTGGAAGCCCCCAGTGAGCTCATTACAACAGGTTCAATATCCATTGTCTGAAGGGCTGCAAGTGATGATATCGCCAGGGAAGGGAACGAGCCTGAGAGTATTACTCCCACTTTGTCTCCGGCTGAAATGCCTGCTTCATGCAATAGTCTGACTATCAGAGCTGAGAAATCAGGGTTTGTTGAGGTCTCCTTTGCTTCCAGTGACCCGAGGGTAGTAGTGATCTCAGACCACTCATCGCCTATCATGAAATTGAATGGCACATTTGAGTGAGCATCAGATACAATATTTTTCTCCTTTTTTAATTTTTCAATTACGCCGAACATTCTTTCCGTCAGGGCAACAGCCCTATCCATTTCATCACGGTATGAAAGGGGTTGCTGTTTCCGGAACAGAGTGACTGACAATGTGGTCCCGGCCAACAGCACCACGAATGCAATAAGTAATTTGATATTTAAACTCAGGCGGTTCATGTGATAAACAGTGAGACCTGGAATATTATCAATGTAACGATCCCCAGGCTTAAAAGGGTAGATGTTATCCTTTGCCTGCCCATCTCATTGGCAATAAGACCGGGGATTATATACCCAATGGACTGCAGATCAAGTTTCAGGATATCTGACGGCTGGATAAGATTATCAATAAGAAGCTTGAGGAAGAAGCTGAGAAGAACCGCAAGCAGAAACTTCCTCCTGCCGTATAGTATTAAATACTGTGAGAGAATCCTTATAATAACATACACGATCAGGGCGATAATGACAGTCATTATAATCCTGTCAGGTTCATATATAAAAAGAGCAAAGTATGCAGGAGCAATCACTCCGCCAGGCGATATCCCGGTTAACTCATAAAAGATAAACCCGACAACTAATCCGATAATGAATAACTGAAGTATCATCTTAGTTCCTTAAGAATATGAAATCCATCTCCGCCAATATTACCCACACCCGCCACAAATGATCCATCCTTAACGGTATTGGCAAGTTTGCTCTTCAGGGTACCCCTGTCTCTTTTGTTCCAGTACTTAACTATCTCCTTATCAACTCCTGATCTTAACAATTTATATTTTGCCCTTCCTTTATGGTTGCCTGTTATAATTATCGTCTCAAAAGATTTCGGATCTCCGGCTATCCATTCTGAGAACAGATCGGTCCTGATTGGCCGGTCTGCTCGGGTGTTAAGTATTACAGAGATCTTACCCGTGTAGTCTGAAACGGTCTTCCAATGCGCAATGAAGGCTTTTGTGGAATCGATATCATTTACTGAAAAAGCATTTAGAAACCTGATATTCTTACTGCCGGCATGAATTGTTGCCAGGGATGATGTACTATTTGAAATCCAGTTCATTATTCCCGTTTCAGACAGACTCAGATCTATCCCTGCCTCTTTACAGACTGTCAGGGCCAGAGCTACGTTCTCCGGGAAAACTCCATATTGTAACTTTTCTTTCAGACGTTCTTCCAACTCTCCGGTTGTGATAACTGTACTGTTATTTGCCGATGCTTTTTCTTTTATTTTTTCTAAAAAGTGTCTCTCATTTGTTATCACCTTACAGTTAGCCGGTATTGCGCTGCAAATAGCGTCAGCCTGTGACTCAACGTCTTTACCCATCTCCTCACGATGATCATCCCTAATATTTGTGATCACATATATATGGGGCTGAAAAACCAATCCTTCCAGTTTCTGCAGTTCAGGTGCAATTGACATGCACTCCAGTACCATGATTTTCACTTTCTTCCTGAATGCTGATCTTAAAGTGGTTATCTGTTCCTGTACCCGTGCGATCCCGTGCCTCTCTATTACCTGTGATACCCCGTTATGTATAACAGATGGTATGATGCCGGTGATCTTTGCCATTACATCCTGACGGGAAGATGAAATACCGGCAGCGACATATTCCGTTACTGAAGACTTACCTCTTGTTCCATTAACATGAATTCTCAAATTCATATAACGGATGCTTTTTAGGATCATCCGCTTTTCGATGATTAACAGACCAAAGATGATTATCAGTATGACAGATATTGTCAGCATTGTATTCGTTTCATAAGATGCACTACTTGGAATATTGGTTTATTCATTATCAGTATCCTATGGCTATTCCTCCTCTTCTTTTATCCGCAGACCCTGAATATTCGCCAGTTACGGGGTCAACATATATCATTTGGGCCCCTCCGAAAAAGAGGTCTATTCCATTGTAGACCTTGATTGCGTGGCCCATTTTCTCAAGTTCTGAACAGACTTCAGGCTTTATTCCTGATTCGACATGCAGGTAATCCTCAAATTTCTGGCAGTAAAACCTGGGAGCAAGGTTTGCTTCATTTACATCCATTCCAAAATCGATAACATTTACAATCAGCTCAATGATGGTTGTTGTAATGCGGCTTGCACCGGGGCTGCCAAGTATCAGAAAGGGATTTCCGTCTTTCAGGATTATTGTTGGAGTGATTGATGTTCTGCATCGCTTGCCGTTCTGTAAATAATTTACGTTTTCAACATTGTATGAGAAGTTTGTCAATGCATTATTAAACAGCACCCCGGATACCGTTTGTCCCGATCCGAAAAAGAGTCCCAGCGTCTGTGTCAGTGCTACTGCATTGCCATCTTTATCTATCACTGACAGATGAGTTGTATGTCCTTCTGCAGGTTCCATCTCGCGTACAGGCTCCATCTTTAACACTTCGTCGAATGCTCCGGGATTACCATACTCGGCATCCCTGTATCTTGGAGGATCAAGTTTTGCCTGGTTGATGCTACTGTATCTTTCCAGGGCGTAACCTTTGGAAGTGAGGCCTGCTACAGGTACTCTTACAAAATCCGGGTCCCCGAGATACTGATACCTGTCAGCATAGATCAGTTTATCGACCTCAGCCATAATATGCAATGTTCTTGCTGATTCACTGTAATGGCCACTGGCTTTAAGATCGAAGTTTTCAAGCATATTGAGGCCCTGAACCAGGCTTACGCCTGACTGAGGAATATTGGAAGTGAGAATGTCATAACCCCTGTAAGTACCCTCCATCGGAGATGTGATCTCTGCCTGGTAGGATGCAAAGTCTTTTTCTGTCAGTACCCCTCCGCGGGCTCCAATACCTTTTACAAAAGCCTCTGCCAGCTGACCTTCGTAGAATCCTTTTCTGCCTTTTTCACAAACAGTACGCAGGACCTTTCCAAGATCCCTCTGAAGAAGCAATTCTCCCTCCATCCTTGGAAAACCATCCTCAAGAAATACAGATGCAGTGACAGAGTCGCTCATTATATTTTCGATATTGTCGAGGATAAGCTTTGCAAGTGTCTGGTCAATCGGAAAGCCATCTTCAGCATGTCTTATTGCCGGTTCCATGATCTTCTTCAGTGGCAGGCTTCCGAATTTCTCATGCGCCAGGAGAAGCCCTGCGACGGTACCGGGCACCTCAATAGCCTTGCCGGAATAATTATCCCTTCCCGACTTAAAATCAACATCAGAGGACCTCTCCGAGCTCCTCCCATAGTAATTGACAAAGTAAGATTTTTGTTCGTTTTTGAGGTATATTACCATCCCGCCACCACCACCAAGGCCTGAACCGTCGGGTTCAACAACACCAATTGTAAACGCAGCAGCCACCGCAGCATCAACGGCATTCCCACCGCTTTTCAGCATTTCAACAGCGGCAGCGGAAGCCAGCGGATGTGCTGTGGCAACCATCCCGTTCCTTCCGGTTGACTGGGACAGTGACTGCCCCTGGATGCCTGCATTAAATACTAATACAAGCAGTACAATCAGTTGAAGATTTATTTTTCTCATGCCATTCGCTATTTCAGATCAGTATTTATCCTATTGTCAATATGTTACTTGAAAAGGTTCCCCAATGGTGTTTCTGTTTCCACAATCTTCTCAACAAGGGTCAGGGGGATTTTCTTCGCCTTTGAGATAGTGGTGAAGAATCCATCCTCATCACCCTGTTTAACAACAATCATAAATTTTGAATTTTCGCCAACAATTTTATTGAAGGCATCTGACTGTCCTTGTCTTCGGGCATTGCCGCCTATGTGAAGCATCACAATCGGGATTTTAAGATCATTTGCAGATTTTATAAGAGTCCGGACCCTTTCCATCTCCTCCTGCTGGCTGATGCCTGCTGCCCCCAATCCCTTTGAACTGAATCCCGGCACAATAATCAGTGTCCTGAATCCTGTCAGATCTGCCGGTTTAGCCATCAGGATTGTAGTGGCATTTAGACCCTGTCTCTGGGCCAGCATCTTAACCAGCTTGACGTCTGCACTCTGCCCGGCAGACGATATAAGTACCGGTTGTTCAAATTTCTGCGCCTCCAGTGATAATGCTGTAAAAAACAGAATCAGTATTGTAACGATCGTTGAAGTTCTTGTTTTCATTTTTCTTTCTTTTAGTTGTTTAAATATTCACCCACTCCATTTTCCATAATCAAAACATAATCGGGCAGGTTTTCGACTGCGATTTGCATCTCAGGAGAATAATAATTATAGGAGTTAATCAACTCAATGAATCCCATTATATGTCTTCCGACGCGATGTTCAATTGGTTCACCGGTCTCTTCCCTGTAAGCGATTCTCAGTGCCCCGGTTTCTTTTGCCTTTTTATAGTTGTCACATTTGCCCTTCAGTACGAGGTCAACATTGGTCTCACCCCTGAGTCTTCCCATTGAAGGATTGCTTGTCTCCATAAGAAATGGTATTGCGTCGGTATAATCGCCCCATTCGCGGTGGCTCAGACCATGAAAATTCTTTGGAGATGTCTCTGGTGAAAACTGAAGACCGGCCATTTCAAGCCCTAGAACGGCACTCATAGCAATATCTTCATATTTTTCATGGTAGACAATGACGTTTACAATCGGTACTTCCGGAGAAGATTCATGAAGATCAAAGGCAATATTTACATTTTCTTTTTTTATCAGCTGAATAATTGCATAAGCCACCTTTTCAGTCAGGGAGCCGTCAGACCGGCCCGGGTATGCCCGGTTCAGATTTCTTGTTTCAAAGCCGGACAATTGCTGGTTTGAAGGATACTGCGCAAACACCAGAGGGTCAGGCCATTGATCAAGAGGGTTTGTAACCCTTGAGCCAAGCCTGAACAGACGGGTGCCATTTTTTGTCGGAATCCCGTAGGAGGATGGAAAGCCTTCCATGGGATCAGAGCAGGTAAATGCGCTGTTGTTCAGCCTGGGGATTATGATCACCTTGCCACTGGTCACCCTGATGTTCTCAAGTATGACTACGGTTGAAAGAAAGGAAGCTGCTTCATTGGCATGGGCCCCGCCACAAAGAAGGGCGGTGCCACCTTCCACGCCGCTGTCAAACAGGTAGACTTCAGTATCTCCGTTTGTACCCTTAATGCCATCAAAATAGTCACTTAACATTACTTTCCCGGTAAGGCTGGCACTGGGATACAATACCTCAGGGTGATGCATTTTGCCAAAGGCAATTGCTGCTATGACGCCCACAGCGGCTGTTATTATAGAGATTATGATTGTGGACAGATGATTTCTAATCATAGCATTACTTAATTTGTAGCAGACGTAGAATGAAAATAAGCAGCACCATCGCCATTGCCATCTGATTCCTCCATTTTTTCTCCTTCAGAAATTCTAAAAGAACCACGAAGGTGACAAAGGCAAGGATCAGAGTATAAATAATGTATAGCATAGCTGTAATTTTATAGTATCAGGTTTGATATTTCCTGGGCAAAAACCAGTATCAGTATCCCAATTGTCATTGAAATAGCGATAGGGATGAGGCATGTCTTAAGTATCTTAAAATGATTTTTCTCTTCGATTATCTGGGATGAGTATGCACAAAGCAGGGCAGGGGGAGGCATCAAATCTCCCAGGGCAGCCATGAGTACGAGTACTGCAGTAACCAAAAGGGTACTTTTGCCTATAAAGACATAGACAAGGGGTACCCCGATTATTGATGCTGAGCCATAGGCGGAACCCATGAAGGGCATAAGGCCGGCAGCGAGGTACCTGATGCCCTCAGGCAGTCCAAGTGCTGTGACAGCCAGGTAGCCACGTACTCCCGTCAGGGCGAGTATCTGCAGGAACATTCCTACTCCTACAAGAATTGCCATTACCGGCATAGCACTGCTTAATGCTTTTCTTGAAACTTCGATCAACCTGACCCCTTTCCGTGTTATCAACCCGAGAAGTGCCCCTATCATAAAAATTAGCGGGACACCCAGATGGGGAACAAACTCATGGAACTTTATTTCACAAACCATGTACAGGATGACGAAGACTATCGGTAAATACAGTATGAGCCTGTATTTCTCTCCCTCTGTAGAATCAAGGTATTCCTTCACCTTGACAATATTATAATCGGGGAGGTACCTGAACCTGAAATAGAGTGCTGTGATCAGGGCAGGAGGCAATGAGACAAGAAGGAGAGGGAGGCCAAATCCGATATAGGGCATGTCAACACCACCACCAATGATCATCACCGGTATACTGATAGGGGGGGCTACCTCACCGAAAACAGCAGCCATGGCTATGAGGGCACCAACGGCCAGCCTCTGCATACCAATGTTTATAAGAATAGGTGCCACAAGAGCCCCTGTGGTCAGAATACATGTTGATGACAAGCCGGTAAGCATACCGGGAAACATAACAAAAACTGTAATCACAATTATTAAAAGGGTTGGCTGTCGGTAAAAAAGCCTGAGAATCCCCCGGCTAACACCAGCGAGTGCGCCGGTTTCCTGCATCACGCGCATGAAAATCATTGCCGTTGAAATTATCAGTATGGCTTCAAGAAAGCCAAAACCACCCTCTACAAGATGCCTTACCGGGACACCCTGTCCACCAATGAGAGCTCCCACAACAGCTGCCAGCATAAGAGAAACACCTGCGGGCATCCTGAAAAGAAATATGCTTAATGCAAATGTCGCAAGCATGCAAATGAAAATGATCAGCTCAATACTCATAAATAAATATAATTCAAAATGCCGGTTCCAAAAGCCATGCCAGTATCTTAAATAACTGATATATAATGCAATACAAACTACAGTCCTTTTTTTATTTAGCTATTGCGGGCTGAAAACGCCCAATTGACTGAGGTGATTCAGCACAAGTCAGTCAGGGTAACAGGAGATATTGGTTTTTCCGGGATCATTTTTGCTTTTCCACATCTCGTATGATTTGTATTGACTTTAAAGCAGATGGTAAATGAATGATGCAAAAACAGAGCTGTTGTTTTCCTTGGAAGCGATTCATGAAAAAAGATATTGGCCTGTTTTTTGATCAGGGGTGCAGGTAATAATAGAAAAATCAAAATTTTATTTTTCTGTCATATATCTTGATTTTTCATTACAGGAGGATAGTATTATGTGGTTTATCAGGCAAAAATCAATAGTAGATTCAATGCATAAGAATAAGATCATGTTCTTTATTCTGTTGTTTGTATTTACATCAGTTCCGTTTCTCACAGCTCAGGTGGAACCCACTGCAAGTACTATTGAAGGAGCAGACGGATACATTGGCTTTCTACCTGGCAATATGCCACTTATCATATCAATTCCACATGGCGGATATTTGATGCCCGATGAGATTCCCGAGAGGCCGTGTCTCAACTGTGCTAAGAATCAGGACATTTTTACACTCGAGATCGGACTTGGAATAAGAGATGAGATATACAGACTGACCGGTCACTACCCTTTTGTGATCATTAATTATCTGCACCGGACAAGATTGGATCCAAACCGGAATGTGGCTGAAGCATCAGATGGCAATAAGAATGCGGAGCTGGTGTGGCACCAGTTCCAGAATTTTATTGATAGTGCCTGCGCAGAAACAGAGAGAAAATTTGGTAAAGGGTTGTATATTGACCTTCATGGACACCGTCATCCTGTTAAAAGAACAGAATTGGGGTACTTATTAAGTAATGAGGAACTTCAGCTTGATGATGAACTTCTTGATCTGGACTCATTTGTCGAATTCAGCAGTATCAGAAGCCTGGTTAACAATAATGTAAATAGATTGTTATTTTCACAACTTATAAGGGGGAAAGAGAGTTTTGGAAGTTTGTTTGAAGCGAAGGGCTATCCTACAGTCCCGAGTCCCGGAATACCATTCCCGGGCCCCAATGAACCTTTCTTTAGCGGGGGTTATAACACAACCCGTCATGGATCATCCCAGGGCGGTACAATTGATGGGATTCAGATTGAACTCGATTTGGACCTGAGAATAGATATGTCAAAACGTGATAAGCTGGTTTCCGACCTAGCATCCACTATTGTGGAATTTCTCAGGATCCATTATTTTCCGGATGCTGATTTTCTCAAAGAGATGAATGGTGGGAGGATGCAACCGTAAGGCACGGCCCTTACAAAAGGCCTGAAGTAAGAATTCATGGGGTGCTGATGCACCCCTTTTTTTTAAAGTGATTTCTAAATGCCACCCCTAAAGGATGGCATTTATTTTTTCTGCAATTAATTTCGAATTTCAATTGCTTTAATTTTTTAGTATATTTGTTATCCGTGAATTGAAAGCAATTACTAACCCGAGATGAACTGTATTATTGTTGATGATGATCTTATCTGGTGCAGGACACTGGCGGAATTCGTCGGTAAGTCAGCCTCACTGAATCTTATCGGCACCTATAGTGATTCGGTCTCGGCCCGCAATGTTCTGATGTCAAGAAAAGATATTGAATTGATCTTTCTTGATATACAGATGCCGGAGATGGACGGATTTGATTTCCTTTCAAGCCTCGAAAACCCGCCCCATATCGTATTCGTTTCAGGAAGCGAAGAGCATGCCTATAAGGCCTACAATTACAATGGTGTAGACTACCTGCTCAAGCCTATCGCTTATTCACGCTTCTGCCGGGCTGTCGAGAAAATAATGAAGTACTACAATCCAAGCAGGAACATACCTTCCGTTGCCGGTGACGAAGAGATCTTCATCAAGAAAGCCTCCTCCCTGGTGCGCCTTAAACTAAAGGAAATTCTCTACGTCGAAGCGCTGGAAAACTATGTCAGCGTGATGACGAAAGACGAAAAATATACTATTCATTTTACAATGCGGGCCATTGAGCAGCAGCTTCCTTCAGGGCTGTTTGTCAGGATTCACCGTTCGTTCCTCGTAAATAAGAGCGTCATTCGCTCAATCAGCGAAAACAGTCTTACAATACACGTGGGCAGCACGCCCAAAACCCTCCCCGTAGGCAAATCTTACCGCGAAAGCATTATGAACTACATCAACATAATGACGCGTTGAAATGCCTTCCCTCAGACAGCTTTTTCTGGACCATATAGGCCAGACCTCTCAGTCGCCCATGTTGCTTGAGATAGAGAGGGCCGAAGGATCATTCCTCTACGGTCCCGATGGCCGTGACTATCTCGACCTTATATCGGGGGTCTCCGTCAGCAATACCGGTCACTGCCACCCGAAAGTGGTGGAGGCTGTTAAGGCACAGACAGACAAGTATATGCATCTGATGGTCTACGGCGAAGTTGTGCAGAGCCCGCAGGTAAGATACGCTGCCCGCCTCGCATCTCTCCTGCCTCCGCAGCTGCAGTCGGTATTCTTCGTCAACTCCGGCAGCGAAGCCATCGAAGGCTCAATGAAACTGGCACGCCGGCACACAGGAAGAAGCGAAATAATATATTTCCGCAATGCCTATCACGGATCCACAACGGGCACACTGAGTATCCAGGGATCCGAACTGTACCGGAACGCCTTCAGACCACTGATGCCGGCAACTACAATGGCTGAGTTCAACTCACCTGAAGCCGCAGAAATGGTGAGCAGCGCCACTGCAGCAGTGATAGTTGAACCGGTACAGGCCGAAGCCGGAGTGATACAACCGGTGCCGGGCTTCCTTCAAAGCCTCAGGGCAGCCTGTGACAGACACGGCGCCCTGCTTGTATTCGACGAGGTGCAGACAGGATTCGGTCGCACGGGATCAATCTTCTCACTTTACCGCTACGGTGTGACACCTGACATCCTTGTCCTTGCCAAAGCCCTCGGCGGAGGAATGCCGCTCGGCGCTTTCATATCCTCCAAAGAGATAATGTCATCACTGACACATAACCCTTCCCTCGGCCATATCACAACCTTCGGCGGGCACCCGGTATGCTGCGCGGCAGGACTGGCATCACTGGATGTCATCCTTGAAGAGAACCTCGTAGAAGCAGCCAGGGAAAAAGAGAAGCTCCTGAGAAAGGGTCTGACACACAGGGCAATAAAGGAAGTAAGGGGAGAAGGGTTGTTACTCGCAGTTGTCCCGGTGCACAGGAATACAATCGGCGATATTATCACGAAGGCACCTGACCACGGTCTGCTGCTCGACTATTTCCTCTTCTCCGGTGAGGCATTCCGGATAGCCCCTCCGCTGACTGTCACCCCTGACGAAATTTCACTCGCCTGCCGCCGTCTCGGTGAACTCCTTGACGAAGTCTCACCCCTGAACTGACACTCTGTCATATTTCCACCTGCGGCACGCCCTTTGAATATCAGTGCCGTGGACAAATTATAAAACAAATTATATGGAAAAGGGTAAAATTGGAGTAACTACTGAGAACATCTTTCCGATAATCAAAAAGTTTCTCTATTCAGATCATGAAATATTCCTGAGAGAACTTGTATCAAATGCCGTGGATGCTACACAAAAGCTGAAAACGCTTTCTTCCGCCGGCGAATTCAAGGGAGAACTGGGAGAACTGCAGGTAAAGATACACCTCGATACGAAAAAGAAAACGATAACAGTCTCCGATAACGGTATCGGGATGAGTGCGGATGAAATCGATAAATTTCTCAACCAGATAGCCTTCTCCAGCGCCAATGAATTCCTCGACAGATACAAAGACCAGGCAAATGTTCTTATCGGGCATTTTGGTCTTGGATTCTATTCTTCTTTCATGGTCTCTGACAAGGTGGAGGTCATTTCAAAATCTTATGCCGAAGACGTCCCTGCAGTAAAATGGATATGTGACGGAAGCCCTGAATACTCTATCGAACCTGCCGAAAGAGCCGGTAGGGGCACAGATGTGATCCTGCATATTGATAAAGAGTCAAAGGAGTTTCTCGATGAGAACAGAATCGAGTCGCTGCTGAAAAAATACTGTCGTTTTCTTCCGGTACCCGTGCAGTTCGGCATGGAGAAGGAATGGAAAGACGGCAAAATGACCGAGACCGGCAAACCGAAAATCATAAACAACACCAAACCGGCGTGGACACGCAAACCCTCAGAGTTGAAGGACGAGGATTATGTCAGCTTCTATCACGAGCTGTACCCCGCAGGTGAAGATCCTCTGTTCCATATACACCTGAATGTGGACTACCCGTTCAAGCTTACCGGTATCCTCTACTTCCCCAAAATCCGTAACAACTTCGAGATACAGAAGAACAAGATACAGCTTTACTCCAACCAGGTCTTTGTGACTGATTCTGTTGAAGGAATAGTACCTGACTTCCTGACAATGCTTCACGGGGTTCTCGACTCGCCTGACATACCTCTGAACGTTTCGAGAAGCTACCTCCAGAGTGACAGCAACGTCAAGAAGATCTCGAGCCACATCACCAAAAAGGTTGCAGACCGCCTGGCAGAAATTTTCAAGAAGGACAGGGAGAATTTCGAAAAGAAATGGGATGACCTGAAGCTTTTCATCGACTACGGAATGATTACCGAAGAGAAATTCTTCGAGAAGGTTTCGAAGTTCGCCCTCTACAAGAACACTGCCGGCAAGTATTTCACACTTGAAGAGTATGACAATATAATCAGGGAGAACCAGACAGACAGGGACAAGGCACTGATTCACCTGTATACTACCGATCAGGTGGCACAGCATACATATATAGAGAAGGCTGTTGAAAAAGGCTATGACGTTCTTGTGCTTGACGGTCAGCTTGACACACACCTTATCAATTCGCTTGAATCGAAGACCCCTGAATCAAGGTACGTAAGGGTTGATTCCGACGTGGTTGACAACCTGATCCGCAAGGATGAAAAGAGAGACTCAAAGCTGACACCTGCACAGTCTGAAGACCTCAGCAAGATCTTCCGCAGCCAGGTGACAGACACTGACAAGACTCACTTCCAGATTAACTCAGAAAGCCTCGATGAAAACGATCTTCCGCTTGTAATCACCCAGAGCGAGTTTATGCGCAGGATGAAGGATATGGCACAGTACGGCGGCGGATATTCATTCTACGGTGAGATGCCTGACAGCTACAACCTTGTTGTGAACTCGAACCATCCGTTGATTATTTCACTGGCTGAGGCGCTTGAAAAGGAGCACGCTGATGAACTTAAGAAAAACAGTGCTGGCATTGAAAAGACCAAAGTCGAAATTGACTTTATGGAAAAAGAACATGCCAAAAAGAAGCCTGAAGAGATATCGACATTTGAAAAGGATGACCTCGAACGGTTAAGGGGTGAACTCAAACAGCTTGAGGAGAAACGGAAAACAGTCCTGACCGGATTTGGCGGTGAGCATAAATCGGTAAGGCAGCTAATAGACCTTGCGATGCTTGCAAACAACATGCTGAAAGGCGAGGCTTTAAGCAGCTTCGTCAGGCGAAGTATAAGCCTGTTGTAAGAATTAAAAAAGCGGGTCCGACCCGCTTTTTTTTACATTATCCGTGAGAGTTCCGCCTTGATGAAGTCGATGGCTGTCCGGGTAGGTTCCTTATCCAATTCCATTACCTCTTCTATGAGCATTCTTGACAGTTCTTCACCGGAGGCTGACGGGGGCAGTTTGGTTGCTATGCCGTTAATGAGGCTTACAACGGTACCCCTGGCATTTTTGACAATCTCCCATGATTCATTGCTCATGTAGATCTGCTGCGATAGGTTATGCTCATACTCGCTTCTTATTGAGGTTATAAGTAACGAATGCAGTTCCTGTGCACTCTGGCCGGGACCGGCAATTCGCATTATGAGTGATTCGGGTGAAATGCGCTCGAGGAACAGTATTATGCGTTCGTATGCCTGCAGCTTCACCGGGGTAACTGTCTTGATTGTCTGCAAAAGCGCTTCCTGACGCCTCTTGTCCTGGTCATCCTTTAACATGCTCCGGATGACAAGATAAGCGGTGATCATAACCATAAGAGCGGGGAGGGTAATCTTAAGAATTTCGATAAAAGTCTCCATATAATTCTGTTTCCATGTTTTCTGACCGCAAATTACTCATTTTTCGTGAGTGCAGCTTCACCTGTCAGGTATCACTTCGCCCCGGGCGCAGCAATCCCTATCCCAACCTGCCCTAATACCTTTTCTTTTTCAGTTTAATATTCTACATTTGGCCTTTACCGATCACGGAAAAGAATAAAAACTAAATATCATGGAGCATATTTCAAGGAGAGTACAGTCGCTGTCAGTTTCGCAGACACTGGCCATGGCGCAGAAGAGCAGGGAACTTAAGGAACAGGGTATTGATGTGATAAGCCTCAGCCTTGGTGAGCCCGACTTCAATACACCTGATGACATCAAGGAAGCTGCTAAGAAAGCCATTGACGACAACTTTTCCTTTTATCCTCCGGTCCCCGGATACACCGACCTCAGGAAGGCAATTTCGGTAAAATTCAAAGAAGAAAACGGGCTTGATTATTCTCCGGAGCAGGTAATAGTATCTGCCGGTGGCAAGCATACCCTGATAAACATTCTCCTTTCAGTTGTCGATCCGGGTGATGAGGTCATATTGCTCGCACCTTACTGGGTCAGCTACCTTGATCAGGTGATTTTCGCAGAAGGAACACCGGTGATCCTGAATACGAGCATTGATTTTGATTTCAAGGTGACCCCTGCACAGCTGGAGGCCGCCATAACCCCGAAGACAAGGGTCCTTATCTTCAATTCACCATCGAATCCCACCGGCATGGTTTATACAGGTGAAGAGATGAAGGCAATTGCGGAAGTGGTTGAAAAGCATCCGCAGATTCTTGTAATCTCCGATGAGATATATGAGCATATTACCTTCACTGGTAAACACATAAGCATGGCCTCGTTTGCATCCATTGCTGACAGGGTTGTAACTGTAAATGGTGTCTCCAAGGGATATGCAATGACAGGTTGGAGGATAGGTTATATGGGAGCTCCTCTCTGGCTGGCAAAGGCGTGCAATAAGCTGCAGGGTCAGTTTACATCAGGGGTGTGTTCAATTGCACAGAGGGCTGCACTGGCAGCGGTGACATCCAAAAGCGATTCGAAGCAGAGGATGAGGGAAGCTTTTCTTCGCCGCAGGGACCTTATATGCAGTTTGCTGGGCGAAATAAAAGGGTTGAAGGTGAGAGTGCCACAGGGGGCGTTCTATGTAATGCCTGACATTACACATTTCTGCGGGAAAAGTTTCAACGGACAGGTTGTAAAGAATTCAGATGATCTTGCCCTCTACCTGCTGAGCGAAGCCAGGGTTGCCGTGATAGCAGGAAGTGCCTTCGGAGCTCCTGACTGCATACGTATTTCATATGCTACCTCTGACGAAAAGATCACAGAAGCTGTCAGAAGGATCAGGGAAGCTCTGGAAAAACTTAAATAATAAAAAAGCTGCGTTACCCGCAGCTTTTTTATTTCAGTATTTATTGTACGATATTACTTCGTCAGGAGGTTTCCTCATCTTTGAACGAACCTTATTATCAGTATAACCGAGGGTAATTATAAGCTCTACATTTTTTGTGAATGGAATTTTTAAAAGGGTTTTAATACTCTTTTCATCAAGCCATCCTATAATGCATGTCCCCAGTCCCTCGGCAGTCGCCTGGTAGCACATGGAAACAGCCGCAATGCCGATATCTATCCGCGAGTAATCCTTGCTTTTTACAAAATCACCAACCCTCGACGACAGGTTTGACTTTTCACGTACAATGACTATGATAACCGGGGCCTGGTCGACAAAGGTGTTCATCTTCAGTACCCGTGCAGAGGCAGCCATAGCCACTCCTTCACGCATGACCGGATCGTCAACCACGATGAATTTCCATGGCTGACCGTTGCAGGCTGAAGGTGCAATTCGTCCGGCTTCCAGTATCCTTTCAATCTTTTCCTTTTCTACCGGTTTATCCAGGTACACTCTGTCACTTTGCCGCCTCTTCATCAGGTCGAGCATCTCACCACTGTCAATCATCTTCAGGGATCAGCGGTTCGATTAATAATTTTCTGCGTAAACCTCTGTGTAGTTATACGGATGGAGGCAGGCAGGACAGTTCTTGAGCGGCTTTGTACCGAAATGAACATAACCGCATTTCCTGCAGTACCAGAAGACTTTCTCACCACGTTCGAACACCTTGTTGCCCATTACATTTTCCAGGAGCTTCCGGTATCTCTCTTCATGAACCTTCTCAGCTGATGATATTGCCTTAAATGCTGTGGCCACTTCCTTGAACCCCTCTTCTTCGGCTATTCTTGCAAATGCAGGGTACAACTCCGACCATTCTTCATGTTCACCGGCGGCAGCAGCAGCCAGGTTGTCACCTGTGGTACCTGTCTTGCCGGCAGGATAAGAGGCGGTGATTTCAAGCATACCTCCCTCCAGAAAACTGAAAAAACGTTTGGCATGCATCTGTTCCTGCATTGCCGTCTCAAGGAAGATGGCAGATATCTGCTCATATCCTTCCTCCTTGGCAACCTTGGCAGCAAACTCATACCTGTTTTTGGCCTGTGATTCACCGGCAAAAGCTTTCAGAAGATTCTGTTCGGTGCGGGTTCCTTTTATTCCTTCCATAGTCTGTTTTTTTAATTGGATTAATCCGGTAATTGAAGCTATAAATTTAACAAAATATTTTGGCCGGGACCAATAGTTGGTTCAGTCAAGTTCTTCATAAATGCAAGAAAGCAGACTAAAATGGCATCAGTTATTTCTCTTCCTGATGAATTTTTTTTCTTCACCCTTTTTCAGTCTGCTGATGTTTTTGGCATGTGTCACCAGGATTGCAATTGCAACAAGTACAGAGAAAATTTTAAGCAGCAGTGAGGGGGTCTGGAATAGAGTCAGCAGGAGTATCGGAAACATCACCCCGGCCACCATTGATCCCAGTGAAACATAGCCGCTGATCAGGAGGACTGCCAGGAAGATCCCTGCGCATGTCAGCGTAAGGGCCGGATGCAGTGCAAGCAGCACACCGAATGTCGTCGCCACACCCTTGCCGCCGCGAAAGCCTGCCAGAACAGGGAAGACATGCCCGATTATTGCCGCCATCCCGCAGAATATCTTCAGGGCAGTTAACTCAGGTGACCCATCGGGAGCGGCATTGAGAAATACAGGCAGGGAAGCGCCCAGCCATCCCTTGGCAAGGTCAATTATCAATACCGGGATTCCGGTCTTCCATCCAAGCACCCTGATGGTGTTAGTGGCTCCGGCATTGCCGCTGCCGTGTTCTCTGACGTCTATGCCGTGGAACAGTTTTCCCGCCCAGACAGCAGTCGGTATGGAGCCTGCAATATATGCCAGCACAACAGCCAGTATTGTAAGTGTTGTAATCATAGTTGTTTGTCTTACAGCTGAGGTCCGGCAGATGCAAGCTTCGCAGTTTCCGGATTGGTTGTAAACTTGCTGAAATTGGTGATAAATTTCTGTCCCAGTGCCCTGGCTGCATTTTCCCATGCTTCCCCGCTGCCCCAGGCCCTCCTCGGGTCAGGTAGTCCGGCATCAACGCCGGGTACAACCGATGGAATGCTCAGGTTGAATACAGGAAGGACCACATATGTAGCCTTATCAAGGGTCCGGTTCAGAATAGCATCAATAATATTCCGGGTCGAGGGGAGGTCAATTCTTTTACCGGTGCCGTACGGACCTCCCATCCATCCTGTATTTACAAGCCACGCTTCTGCATTGTGGGCTCTCATTTTTCGTGTCAGTTCACGCGCATATACAATGGGATCAAGCAACAGGAAAGCTGCTCCGAAGCATGCTGAGAACGAAGGAACCGGTTCTTTTATGCCACGCTCGGTTCCGGCAACTTTAGCTGTGTAACCGCTCAGGAAGTAATATCGTGTCTGTTCTTCTGTCAGATGAGCCACAGGAGGCAAGACACCGAATGCATCAGCCGTCAGGAATATAACTGTGTCGGCATGACCAGCCCTGGAAACGGGTTTTACAATGTTGTCGATATGAAATATGGGGTATGAAACCCTTGTGTTCTCTGTCTTTGCGTTACTCGAAAAATCTACGCTGCCCTTTTCATCTACGACAACATTTTCAAGCAGGGCATCACGTCTTATTGCCTTGTAAATGTCAGGCTCATTCTCGCGGCTCAGATTTATGCACTTGGCATAACATCCTCCTTCGAAATTGAAAACCCCGTTGTCATCCCAGCCGTGCTCATCATCTCCTATCAAAGCCCTGTCCGGGTCTGTAGAAAGCGTTGTTTTGCCTGTTCCTGACAGTCCGAAGAAGATTGCAACATCTCCCTTCTTACCGACATTCGCAGAGCAGTGCATCGAAGCAATGCCTTTCAGAGGAAGGTAATAGTTCATAACTGAAAAAATGCCCTTTTTCATCTCTCCGCCATACCATGTGCCTCCTATCAGGGCCATGTTTTCAGTCAGATTGAACAAGACGAAATTCTCAGAGTTCAGTCCCTGCTTCTGAAAGTCGGAATTGACAGTCTTTGATGCAGCAAGTACTGTGAAGTCGGGTTCAAAGTCTGCAAGCTCATCACTTTCCGGCCTGATGAACATGTTCTTAACAAAATGTGCCTGCCAGGCAACCTCCATAATAAACCTTACCTTAATCCGTGTATCTGCGTTGGCTCCGCTGAAGCAGTCTACGACATAGAGTTTCTTGCCGGAAAGTTGCTTAACAGAAAGATCCTTGCAGTGATTCCAGGTCTTTATGTCTATCGGCTTGTTATCAGAAACAGGTGATTTTTCCGATTTCCACCAGACGGTATCCTTTGTCTTCGGGTCGAGAACAATGTATTTGTCTTTTGGAGACCTGCCGGTAAATATTCCCGTATCTACAGTTATTGCACCTGTGTCTGTGAGTATTCCACGCTCGAAACCCTTCAGTTCCGGAGATGTTTCTGCCTCAAATAGCACATCGTATGAGGGATTGTAAACAATCTCCCTGACGTGGTCAATCCCGTAGTTTTTCAGCGTTTTCTCTGATATCATTGTTTTTCAGTTTAAACTTAATCAAAGGTAATATTATGGATTAATAAGCAAATATGTTTATTTTCATGCTCTGTTTCACATGCTTATGAAGATCATTAACTGTGTCATGACCCTGTTATTTCTGACCCTGCTTGCCTTCCAGATGCAGGCACAGGAAATCCAGGTGGTAAAGACGAGAAAGCTGCTAAGTCATGCTGATGGCGAACACTTTTTGTCTGCAGTCTCACCTGACGGCAGGAAGATTCTTCTGTCAGAACCCGGTTACAGGGGAATCTCGCTGTTGGATCTTAAGTCCGGCAGAATTACCGGGGTCAATGATTTGCCGGGAGCAGGGTTTGAGCCCTCTTTTACCGGTGACGGGAATTTCATTATTTTCAAGTCCGATGACTTCAGGGGAGTGAGAAAACTCTCCTCTTTACACAGTTATGAGGTAGCCACAGGCGAAACACGGACGCTGTTGCCAGGCACACGTAACCTTTCTGCCCCGGCAGTTACCGGCGGAAAAATCTTCTGTCTTTCGGAAGGAATCCTGGTTTCATCAGGGGCTGGAACTGCTGCATTAAAAAGTACTGCAACCGCCGATACAGTACTGTTGCTTGAAAACCTGACTCCCGTTTTATACCTGAACGGGCAGAAAAAGACCCTGAAACCCAGCGGCGAAGGATCCTA
This sequence comes from uncultured Bacteroidales bacterium, assembly GCA_963736735.1. Taxonomy (GTDB): domain Bacteria; phylum Bacteroidota; class Bacteroidia; order Bacteroidales; family VadinHA17; genus SR-FBR-E99. The sequence goes on from CAVTPX010000003.1 coordinate 229,565, forward strand.
TATCTGGGCATCACTTTCCCCTGATAAAACCAGAATCGTCTACTATTTTGCAGGCAAGGGTACTTTCATAAGTGATCTTGAAGGCAGGATACTGTTTGCACCAGGAAGGATAAGTGCTCCTAAATGGCTTAGTAATCAGATTATTATAGGAATGGATGACAGGGATGACGGTCATACTGTGACCGGCTCGGAGATTGTCTGCTTCTCCCTCGGATCAGCTGAAACCACATATCTTACTTCCACTGCATCAAGAATGGAGATGTACCCTTTTCCTCTTCCCGGAGGTAAAAGCGTGGTATTTCAGACATCGGAAGGAGAAATATTCCTTATGAAGCTGAGGATAATACTGTAATGAAGAAAACCGTGAAGATTACCCGACTTGTCATTTCATTGTTGCTGATTCTCGCAGCTTCCGGCACAAATGCGCAGGTAGCTGACCTGACCGGTTTCAGGGTATTTATAAATCCCGGTCACGGCGGTAATGACTCGGATGACAGGCATATGCTGGCAACCGACTTCTGGGAATCGGAAGGCAACCTTGAGAAGGGCCTTTTTCTCAGGTCACTGCTAATCAACCTGCATGCTGATGTTTATATGTCCAGGACAACTAATAATACTGTTGACGATCTCCCGCTGTCGGCCATAGCCACGATGGCAAATTCAGCCAATGTGGATTTTTTCCTTGCTATTCACAGTAACGGTTTTGACGGAAAACAGAACCAGCCACTGATGCTTTACAGGGGTTATGATAACCAGCCGGTTTACGCGCCATCCGAAACCATGGCACAGGTGCTGTGGCAAAAGATTTTTGAAAAGGGTAACTGCTGGACAAACAGCAATGTATGGGTGAAGGGCGACTGGTCATTCTATCCCGAGTGGGGAGACAAGGTGGGCCTAGGTGTCCTGCGGACCCTGACAATGCCGGGAGTGCTGTCAGAAGGTTCTTTTCACGATTACGTTCCCGAGGGGTGGAGGTTGCGCAATAATGATTTCCTTCACCATGAATCGTGGGCTTTCGTCAGATCATTCATCGAGTATGACAATTCACCGCCGCTGGCATCAGGAATAATAGCAGGGGTTTTAAGGGATACCCTGAATTCACCCTCATGGTACTATAAGCCAGGTACCAGGGATGAGGCTGTGCCGCTTAACGGTGCCACAGTAACACTCCAGCCCGGCAATAAAAAGTACTCTGTCGATGATCTCAATAACGGATTCTTTTTCTATGACTCACTGGCGCCGGGGATTTATAAGCTCTATTTTGAGGGAGTACAGGATTTTCTCGATGACTCCCTGGAAGTTGCAGTGACAGCCAACAAATCTACGCTGGTTGATTTTGCGATGCAGTATGATACTGCAATCGTACCCCGTCTGACTGAGATGACGCCTCTTTCTGCAGACAGTGTGCCGTTCAACCAGGAGTTTACATTAACCTTTTCAATTCCGATGGACAGGGATTCTGTTCAGAAAGCCCTTGTCTTTTCACCTGCCGCTGATCTTGTCTATATGTGGGATGACCGGAGTAAAGTGCTCAGAGTCAGGCCTGCCATAAGCTTTGCCGGAAAGACTGTCTATAATGTCAGGCTGACAACCGTAGCATGTTCAAAATGGAAGGTGCCGATAGGGGCGGAGGTGGCGAATTCATTCGTGACAAAAAACAGGAGCAGGCTGATCCTTTTGAAGAGTTTTCCTTCAGGAGGGAACGACGGCGTTACACTCTATCCACAGATAAGGCTCTGGTTTGATGCACCTCCGGTTCACACTTCCGCACAGACTGAAATAAGTATCCTTGATGATCAGGGGCTGCCGCTCATAAAGACCGGGGAGGAGTTTCCGGTATCCGGCGGTCAGGGGGGCTATTATTTTTCTCTTAACCAGCCACTTGCCCTTAACAGGCAATACAAACTTAATATAGGCGGGAATCTTACAGATGTGACCGGAACAGGATTCGGGCCCGGCAGCGAAATAAGGTTCACGACACGTACTTCGGCATATATTACCGGGTCAGAGGTGGAGAGCTTTGACGATCCCTCGGTCTTCTGGGATCCCGATGCCAGCGGCAGCACCGTGGGCACTGATAATCCTCTGACTACATTTACCACATCGACAGTTGTAAAACGATCCGGTACCGCCGCCGGCAGACTTGATTATGTCTTCACAAATGAGTCAGGAGGGGTTTGTCGTGTCTTCAACACACGTAAACCCGTCGTCGGCCAGAATCCGGCAGCCAGCTTCGGTATTTGGGTCTTCGGCGATATGAGCATGAATATTCTCGAGTACTGGTTCTATTCCTCAGGGACGGCTAATCAGATTGTATATGCTGACGTTGTGGACTGGGCAGGGTGGGACCTGATAACAATACCCTTAAACATGATAGGGGGGGGTGGCGACAAACAATTCCACAGCGTGGTTATCAGACAGTCGGAACAGGGCTCAAAGAGCGGAACGGTATGGTTTGACGATGCATTGCTTTCAGTATCCACCGGAACTGATCTTCCCGAGGGGTCTGATATTAACCTTACTGTGTTTCCTAATCCTGTTTCCACTTCTGGTACTGTTACATTTACTCTCACGGAAAGATCGCTTGTGAATGTTGATGTAGTGACGCTTGACGGGAGAAAAACAGAGAATTTGATTAACGGGTGGTTTGACCCCGGAGTAAAAATAATTCCATGGAGTCCCCCACTCCTCACATCTGATGGTATCTGCCTGATACGAATGGAATCACGGAAAAATCCCGGGGAGGTACCGGTGGTGGCCACAGTGAAGTGTGTCATCACCCGGCAGCAATAAAAAAAAGGTACCGGATTTCGGTACCTTTTCAGTATTTATGTTCAGGAATTATTTCTTCCCGAATCTTATCGAAGACTGAGCTGCAGCAAGACGTGCAATCGGAACCCTGTAAGGCGAGCAGCTTACATAGTTGAGTCCGTTTTTGAAACAGAACTCTACTGAAGCCGGGTCTCCTCCCTGTTCTCCGCAGATGCCAACCTTCAGGTCGGGACGTGTTGCACGGCCCTTCTGAACTGACATCGTTATAAGCTGTCCAACACCGTCCTGATCAATCGTCTGGAACGGGTCAGCGGCGAGCAACTTCTTGTCAAGATAATCATTCATGAATCCGCCGATGTCATCACGGCTGAATCCGAAGCTCATCTGAGTCAGGTCATTGGTGCCGAATGAGAAAAACTCTGCAGATTTTGCCATCCGGTCTGCAAGCAGTGCAGCACGCGGAATCTCAATCATCGTTCCGTATTTGTAGACGATTTTTTCAACTCCGAATTTATTGCATACTTCAGCGTACACCTTGTCTGCAAGCTTTTTCGTGAAATCGAGTTCGGAAACATCGCAGGTTACAGGAACCATAATTTCAGGAATAGGATTCTTTCCTTCTTTTTTCAGTTCAACAGTAGCTTCAAAGATTGCGCGTATCTGCATCTCTGACACTTCCGGATACGTAACTCCGAGGCGTACGCCGCGGTGTCCCATCATCGGGTTTGACTCGTGGAGTGCCTCACCGCGTTTTGCAATTGCTTCGACACTGATACCCAGTGCCTTTGCAAGCTCAGCCTGTTTCTCGGCACCCTGTGGCACAAACTCGTGAAGAGGCGGGTCAAGGAGGCGGAAGGTGACAGGCAGACCGTCCATTGCAACCATCGTATCCTTAATGTCTCTCTTGACATATGTGAATAGTTCGTCAAGGGCTGTCCTTCTCTCCTCAACGGAGGAGCTGAGGATCATCTTGCGAAGCAGGAAGAGGGGCTTCTCGGAGTTTTTGCCGTAGAACATATGCTCTGTGCGGAAGAGGCCTATGCCCTCTGCACCGAATTCCCGTGCTATCCTTGCATCTTCAGGAGTGTCTGCATTGGTGCGTACTCCCATGATACGGTGTTTGTCAACTATCTTCATGAATGTCTGGAATCTTGGATTCTCTGTTGCATCCATGAGCTTCATCGCTCCGTTGTAAACGTTGCCCCTGGTACCATTGAGTGTAATCACATCACCTTCCTTAAGGACTTTATCACTTCCGGTGATTTTGACCTGTTTGGCTGTTGCATCGACGTGCAGTCCGCCTGCGCCTACGATACAGCATTTACCCCAGCCGCGTGCCACGAGGGCAGCGTGCGAGGTCATGCCCCCACGGGCGGTAAGAATACCGGCTGCAGCGCGCATTCCTTCAACGTCTTCGGGATTAGTCTCTTCACGCACGAGTATCACTGTCTCTCCCTTGCGGTTCCATGCTACTGCATCTTCAGCGGTGAAGACGATCTTGCCGACGGCGGCACCCGGACCGGCCGGAAGGCCTTTAACTATCGGTGACACTTTCTTCTCTTCAGCCGGATCACAGATGGGATGCAATAGTTCATCAAGCTGTGCCGGATCAAGACGCAGAACAGCTGTTCTCTCCTCGATAAGACCTTCCTGAAGCATATCCATTGCCATGTTCAGTGCAGCGGTACCTGTTCTCTTACCGGCACGGCACTGAAGCATATAAAGCACGCCTTCCTGTATTGTGAACTCGATGTCAAGCATATCATGGAATGCCTTCTCAAGAATATTGCGGATATTGTCAAGCTCTGTGTATGTTGAAGGCATTGACTCCTGCATGCTGTGCAGGTGCTTGTTCTGCTCATTCTTGGTGTCATTGTTGAGCGGATTGGGAGTGCGGATACCTGCAACCACATCTTCACCCTGTGCATTTACAAGCCACTCACCGTAGAACAGATTTTCTCCGGTTGCGGGGTTACGTGTGAAGGCTACACCGGTGGCTGATGAGTCACCCATGTTGCCGAATACCATTGCCTGTACGTTTACAGCTGTTCCCCAATCGTCCGGAATGCCCTCGATACGGCGGTATGATACGGCCTTCTTGCCATTCCAGCTCTTGAATACAGCTTTGATACTTCCCTCGAGCTGCTCACGTGCATCATCAGGAAATTCGCTGCCAAGCGACTGTTTTACTCTCTTCTTGAAATTTTCAGCAAGCTGCTTGAGCTCATCTGCAGTCAGGTCTGTGTCTGACTTATAACCTTTGCTGTGCTTATACTCATCAAGCATCTCGTCAAGCTGCTTGCGAATGCCTTTGCCGTCAGCAGCTTCCATTCCTTCAGCCTTCTCCATAACAACATCTGCATACATCATGATGAGACGGCGGTATGAATCCCAAACAAAACGAGGGTTACCGGTCTTCTTAATGAGACCCGGAATTGTCTCAGAACACAGTCCGATGTTGAGGACAGTATCCATCATTCCTGGCATGGAGCTGCGGGCTCCTGAGCGGCATGATACAAGAAGAGCATTCTCCCTGTCACCGTATTTCATGCCCATGGCTTCCTCCGCCTTTGTCATTGCTGCCCATACTTCAGGCATCAGTTCTGCGGGTAATTCGCAATTGTTCTGATAATACTCTGTGCAGACATCGGTTGTAATTGTGAAACCGGCCGGAACCGGGAGCCCGAGCAGACACATTTCAGCAAGATTGGCACCTTTGCCTCCGAGCAGATTCTTCATATCTGCCTTGCCTTCAGCACTTTTCTTGCCAAAGGAATAAACACGTTTGACTTTTGACATAACTTATTTTAATTACAATTAGTAAATAGCTTTTTATTGATCCGCAAAATTATAATAAAAGCGGATAAAAAAAACACCTTTAAAAACAGTTTTAAGACCTCGGATGAAACATTATAAGTGTGTCTCTCAGGAAGCTTCGGTCAATGTGGGTATAAAGCTCTGTGGTGGTGATTGACTCGTGCCCCAGCATTTCCTGCACAGCCCTCAGGTCTGCACCTCCCTGTACAAGGTGAGTTGCAAATGAATGCCTGAATGTATGAGGACTGATATTTTTGCTGATTCCGGCAGCAGTTGCCAGATTTTTAATAATAGTAAATACCATGACCCTGTGAGTCTTTTTCCTCTCCGGTTTAGAAAAAGTATGTTCTGATCAGTTATTACAGGCAACAGTTTCCTTTTTTCAAAATAGTTGTCAATCTCGCGGAGGGCTGTACGACCCACAGGCACAAGCCGCTGCTTATTGCCTTTACCTGTAACGGTTACAAAGCCATCATCACGGTGGATGTCAGTCAGCTTCATATTTACAAGTTCTGATACCCTGAGCCCGCAACTGTACATCGTCTCGATCATTGCCCTGTTGCGGTGACCCTCCGGCTTGCTGAGGTCTATTGCCCCAATCAGCCTGTCTATCTCTTCAATTGTGAGTACTTCCGGCAGCTTGAGTCCCAGCTTGGGTGATTCGAGCAGGGTGGTCGGATTATCGGTGACAGTCCCCTCAATCAGAAGAAATTTATAAAACGCCCTTATTCCTGATATCATCCTGGCCTGGGTGCGGGCTGAATCGCTACCCCCGGGAGCCTGTGCCAGAAAATCACTCAGATCGGCATAGGTGACGCTTCCCGGATCCTTATTCTCTTTTTCTGATTCAATATATGACCGAAGCTTCCCCATATCATTCAGATATGCCTCCACACTGTTAGGGGAAAGAGATTTCTCAATCCTCAGGTAGCTCCCGAAGCTCCTCTCTGCCTCCTGCCAGGTAATTGTCATCATAAGATACTGCCTGCTTCTATGCCTTCAGTATCTGCCGGAGATCAAAACGCTCCTGAAGGAACATGAAGGGATACCGGCAAAGTTATATCATAATCCAAAACAGTCAATAATCCGGTCATTTCTTTATTTTTGCATATGGCATGACAAACATTTCAACCACTGATAAATGAAGATACAGATTATAAACGGACCAAACCTGAACCTGCTCGGAACCCGTGAACCGGAAAAATACGGGACCAGGAGTTTCGAAGATTACCTTGAAGAACTCCGGAAAAATATGCCACAGGTAATCTTCAGCTATTTTCAGTCCAATATTGAAGGGGAACTTGTAGATGTGATACAGCAGGCCGGCAGGGATTCTGATGCCATAATTATTAATCCGGGCGGGTACTCACATACCTCGGTGGCTGTTGCAGACGCCATTGCATCTGTCACCACTCCTGTTATCGAGGTGCATATTTCAAACCTTCTTTCAAGGGAGGAGTTCCGTCACACAAGCATCACCGGAAGGTACTGCCGGGGATCTGTGATGGGGCTGGGTCTTGACGGCTATCGTCTGGCTGCTGAGCATTTTGTGTTAAAGGCTGAAAACAAAAAGCAATAGAATGGGGAAGAATCTCGACAGGAAAAGGACCAAGATAGTTGCCACCATTTCCGATAAAAACTGTGAACCCTCCTTCCTGAAGAAACTTTATGAGGCTGGGATGGATGTTGTGAGGATCAACTCCGCACATCAGTCACCCGAAGGAGTGACAAAAATTGTCACAAATGTCAGGGCTGTATCTGACAAGATAGCCATCCTGCTAGATACAAAGGGCCCTGAGATCAGAACCACTGTCTGCGATGCTCCTCTTGAATTCTTAAAAGGACAGAAGGTGACGATAGCCGGAAATGCAGATGAGAAAACGACTGCCTCGGTTATCAATGTAAATTACAGCGAGATAGCGCGGGATGTTCCGGTAGGAACCGATATCCTGATCGACGACGGAGAGCTGGAGATAAGAATACTGGGCACGGACGGGAAAACCCTGGAGGGCAGAATTGAAAACGACGGCACACTGGGCTCCAGGAAAACAGTGAATATACCACAGGTGAGGATTAACCTCCCCTCTGTGAGTGAGCGTGATCTGATCTTTATTGACCTGGCAGTAAAATTTGACATCGAGTTTATAGCTCATTCATTTGTCAGGTCTGCGAAGGACATAAAGGCGGTCCAGAAAATACTTGACTCTCTGAAAAGCGATATCAAAATAATAGCTAAAATTGAAAATCAGCAGGGGGTCGATAACCTGGACGAGATAATGGAACACTCCTACGGTATCATGGTTGCCCGGGGAGACCTTGCAATTGAAGTCCCGTATGAGAAGATCCCCGGAATTCAGCGGATGATAATAGCCAAATGCATTGAAAAACGTAAACCTGTGATTGTGGCCACACAGATGCTCCACTCGATGATCTCGAACCCAAGACCTACCAGGGCTGAGGTAAGCGATGTGGCAAACGCAGTCTACAGCCAGACAGATGCATTGATGCTCAGCGGTGAGACAGCTGCCGGAAAATACCCTGTCGAGTCGGTGAAGACAATGACAAGAATAGCTCACGAGGTTGAGGCTGAAAAGGAAAAATACATTGAAATGCCCGCAGGATGCCTGTCCGGAGAGGTCTCCTCGTACCTTGCTAAGGTTGCAGTCAAGACTTCAATACGTGTTGATGCAAAAGCAATTATTGCTGATACAATCAAAGGATCGGCTATTAGAGATATGGCTGCCTACAGGGGATTCAACCCTATATTTTCCCAGTGCTACTCGATCCGCACAATGAGAGAACTGGCACTCTCTTACGGGGTTGTTGCAGTATATATGGAGAAGAAATCTTCAGTTGACGAGTTCCTCTATGTTTCGCTAAAACAACTTCTGACAACCAATGATCTGGAAGACAATGATATAGTAATTGTTGTTGCCGGAAACTTTTCAAGAGGTACAGGGTTTTCTTTTATTGAGGTAGGAACGGTCGATTATCTTAAAGGCAGGGTAAGCATGGGCGACAGCGACCTGATGGCTTGATTTTTGCTGCATACAAACCGGATTTGGGCATGAAAATATTATTCCTGACATTGGCGGTGTTTTTACATCCGGTGCATGTTTCACTTACCGGGATTGATTACAATTCCGCGAACTGTACATACACAATCTTTGTTAAGGTATATTCTGATGACCTGGAATCTGATATGAGACTAAACCCCGGATGTGTGAGCGGGCCGTTCAACTCCCCTGATGAACAGTACAGTAATTATTTGTGTGACAGGGTAGAGATCAGGGAGGATGGAAAAAAACTGGGATATAAACTGACCGGCACGGAGTCAGACGGACTGGAACACAGGTTCACTCTGGAAGCAAAGGGAAACAAAAGGGTAAAAACTGTGTCAGTGGTTAACCGGATAATGATCCGGCTTTATGATGACCAGGCAAACATGGTCCTGTTCAGATTTGATGATACGGAGGAAGGATATAAATTTACCTCTTCCGATACTCTTAGAAATTATTCTGTGAAATGAAACAGTTGATTATGAAGGATAAAAGAATTTTTCTGGGAATTATATTCTGTATGGCACTTTTTCCGGCGGTTATGGCAACCCACAACCGTGCCGGCGAAATAACATATGTTCAGCTGTCTGACCTTACATATGAAGTTACAATCACCACATTTACATACACCCAGAGCAAAGCTGACAGGCCTCAACTCGATTGTGAATGGGGAGATAATTCGGTAACCACAGTCAACCGAATTTCCAAAACAGATCTTCCGAACTATTACAGAAAGAACGTATATGTTGCCACTCATACATATCCGGGACCGGGAATCTATAAAATTGTAGTACAGGATCCCAACCGGAATTTCGGAGTGCTGAATATTCCAAACTCGGTCAATGTTGTATTCTCCATTCAGACTATACTGATCGCAAATCCTGCCTTCGGCCGCAACAGCACACCGGTGCTGCTTAATCCTCCTTATGACAAGGCGGCGCTGGGCCAGGTATTCATACATAACCCGGCAGCGTTTGACCCTGACGGTGACAGTCTTTCATACAAGCTTACCACATGCACAAAAGAGGACGGCAAGGTCATCACAAACTATACTCTTCCCCCGGCCTCCAATAAATTCTATGTAGATTCCATTTCAGGTGACCTGGTGTGGGATACGCCAACTGCCATCGGCATATATAATGCAGCAATGGAGATACAGGAATGGCGTAATGGAATCAAGATAGGGGTTGTGGTTCGCGACATGCAGATAGAGGTCTACGAGACAGACAATCATCCGCCGGTGACTTCACCGCTTCCCGGACCTGTGCGTTGAGGCAGGGGCAACAGTCAGCATTGACATTACAGCGTCGGATGTGGACGGCGACTCACTCGCACTTCTTGCCACATCGGGAATTTTTACCTCTGCGACATGCCCGGCCACTTTCAGCAGGATCTCTTACTCACCGGGCACAGTAACCTCGCGTCTGACCTGGATAACTTGTCACAGCAGCGTAAGACACCAGCCTTATGATATTGTAATTAAGGCCGAAGACTACAATGAGGAACTGCAGCTTGTGGATATTGACAACATGACAATCAAGGTGCTGGGACCATCGCCTGTATTGACTGCCGCTGCCCCGGAGGGAAAGTTCATCCGTCTCACCTGGAATCCGTACGGGACCGGGGATATTGCCGGATTCAGCGTTTACCGCCGCGAAGGGGCCTTTCCCTTCACCCCCGAGGAGTGCTATGACGGTATTCCTCCGTCAGCCGGTTATGAAAAGGTAGGCTATGTTCCCGGGTCTGCAACTGTATCTTTTACCGATACCGATAACGGGGCAGGACTGGAATCAGGGATTGAATATTCATACCGTATTGTTGCGGTTTACCCCAACGGGACGGAGAGCAAACCGTCCAATGAAATAGTCACCTCGCTAATCACCGGAGTACCACTCATCACCCATGTATCAATACGCACAACGGATGCCGTGAACGGATCACTGAGACTGGCATGGCAGAAACCACAGCATCTCGATACGATCCCGGCAATCGGCCCGTATGAGTACCTTATCTACAGGGCAGAGGGCATCGCCGGATCAAACTATCAGCTTGTCAACACAATTGCTACCGCTGACCTTAATGATACTGTATTTATTGACACTCTTATCAATACTTCAGTTCGTGGATATGTCTATAAAATTGAGCTGTACAACAACCAGGCGGGTAACAGGTTCCTGATAGGTGACCCTGGCGTGGCTTCCTCACTCTTCATTGTCACCTCTCCCGGTGACCGGAAGGTAAGATTCACATTCACCCGCAACGTACCGTGGATAAATACGAAATATGATATTTACCGGTACAATCCGGTCACATCTGCCTGGGAAATCAGCGGAACCACTGACCTTCTCACATATACTGACGAAGGACTTGTTAACGGAACCGAGTACTGCTATTATGTTGTTTCAACCGGTGGCTACCAGGGCTCCGAAACGCCGAAAAACCTTGTGAATTTCTCCCAGCGTTCCTGTGCTACACCCACTGGACAATGAACCGCCATGCATTCCGGTAGTTACTGTCTCCTCACAGTGTGACAGCCTGTACAATACAGTCAGGTGGTCATTGCCTGAACCGCTATGCATTGATGATGTCAGCGGCTACAACATTTATTTCAAACAGACCACTGATTTAAACCTGACGCTGCTGACGACAATTACTGACAGGAACATTTTCAAATATATTCACCAGCGTCCTGATTATGTTGCAGGATGTTATGCCGTTTCGGCATTTGATGACAACGGCAATGAGAGTGAAATGTCAACCCTGGTTTGCATCGACTCGTGTAATTTCTACGAGATCCCCAACGTTTTTACGCCTAACGGGGATGACATCAACGACTGGCTTGTAGCCAAGACCTCACCGCTTGTAGAAAAGGTGGAGTTCCGTCTTTTCAACAGGGGAGGGCTTCTTATTTTCAGCACGCAGGAGCCGAAGCTCAACTGGGATGGTACATACAAGGGCAACATTGTGCCGTCAGGTGTCTATTATTATGACTGTGAAGTGTTTGAAAGAAGGATATCCGGCACAGAGCAGTTTCATCTCAGCGGGTTCGTCCATGTACTTACTGAAAAGGGTGCAGGGCCAAAAATTGTTGGAAGGTAAAAAATAGAGCTGTATGAAAATAAACATCATTTTTTTCCTGATTTTCACTGCAATACAGTGTGCATACGGCCAGTCAAAATATGATGCAGTGCTCAGGGCCAGGGCCCTGGCCTCACGCGGGGAAACAGCTGGAAGCTGCGGCTCTTTTGAGTTCCGTGATAACCCCGGGAGCTTCATTCAACCTTTACCTGGAAAGGGGTGAAATATATCTCAGGGGTTCCCTGATAAGGGAGGCCAGGGCTGATTTCCTGGCCGCTGAAGGACTGATGCAGGGTGACCGGACTGTACGGTCTTGCAAGGTGTGCCGCCGCAGAGGGTAATGCAGCCGAAGCTGCACGTTATATGGAGGCCCACCTGAAGTCGCCATATAAAAAGAGCGAGCCTGAAATAGTACTTGACAGTTCATTTGCTGCGGTCTCATCATCACCCGAATGGAGAGCCCTGTGGAAAAAGGAATGGTACAGGGGGTTCTGAACGCATGAAGTGGGAGACTGAGCACTACCTGAAGGCCGGACGGACCGAAATGGCTTCGGAGACATTGTCATCACTGGCAGCGGAGTATCCCGGAATGCCTGTGACTGAGTACTGCGGCGCCCTGTATCGCAATAGCCAAGGTCCGGATACAGTGAGGCGGTGAAGACACTTGAGCTCCGTTGACCGCAAAAGGCAGACGCACCTCCTGCCTGGCTTTTTACCCTCGCCGAAGCTCAGGCAGGGAACCGGAACTATCAGGCAGCAGCATCGGTCTACACCAGGCTTATCACATCTGAATACCCCGATGCATCTCTTTTTCTGAAGAGAGGTGAGATGCGTGTCAGGGCTGGAGATACAAAGGCAGCCATTGAAGATTTTCAAATTTTTCTGGGATACTACCCTGACGATTTCAGGGCACTTAGCCTGCTGGGGAAGACTTTCGCAGAGGAAGGAGCCATTTATGAGGCCCTGCCTTACCTCAATGAGAATATTGAAAAGCATCCGGGTGAATCACAGGCATTCAGCCTGCGGGGTGATGCATGGTTTGCCGGACGAACATGGGACAAAGCCGCAGAAGACTATACAATGAGTCTCGATCTTGACCCTGAAAATCCGGGAGTGAACCTTAATCTTGGCCTGTCACTCATAAACATTGGCAAACCTGAAGACGCCTGTCATTTTCTGAGAAAGGCCAAAGACCTTGGTGAGAAGTCGGCAGCACAGTACCTTGCAAAGTACTGTCTCAAATAGTCTTATTAGCCGGGAACAGCTACCTTGAGTGCTTCAGGATCCTGTCATACAGGTCTTTAGGCTTAAAGGGCTTAAGCACATAATCGTTTATCGCAAGGTTTTCGATCTTGTCAGTATTTTCTGACATCACGGCTGCAGTAAGTGCAACAATAGGAATCTGGCTGATTTTAGGGTCTTTGTCCTGACGTATGATTCGCGTCGCCTCTATCCCGTCCATAACCGGCATATGAAGGTCCATGAGGATAAGGTCATATTCGTTTTTGCTGACCTCATCCAGAGCCAGACGGCCGTTCTCAACATGGGTGACAATTATTCCCCAGCTCTCGAGAAACTTATTGGCCACAAAGAAATTGATTTTGTTATCCTCAGCCACAAGCACCCTTTTGCCAATCAGGGCTTTCATTGTGTCTGCCGCCGCATGGTCAGCCGATTTGTGGACGGCAGACGGCAGTGCATATTCAAGGGAGAATGTGAAGACAGACCCTTTGTCAGGGATGCTTGTAAGGCCAATCTTACCTCCCTGCAGATCAATTAGCCTTTTGCAAATGGCAAGGCCGAGGCCGGTGCCGCCGAATTTTCTGCGTTGTATCAGGTGATGCCTGGGTGTAACTCTCAAAAATCTCCTCAGTCTTGTCAGCAGCGATTCCAATACCTGTGTCAGATACCGAAAACTCCAGCAGGGCCCTGTTTACACTCTTCTCCTTCACCGCAATCTTCAGTACGACTGATCCTTCAATTGTGAATTTCATCGCATTTGAAAGCAGGTTTGAAAGAATCTGGTTCAGCCTGATCGGGTCACCAATAAGCTCAGCCGGAAGGTCGGAGGCCTTTTCAACAGTAAAGGTTATGCCCTTTTCTTCAGCCCTGTGCGTGTAGGACCGTTTAATATCCTCTATCAGGGCAGTCAGGTCGAATTCAGTCTTTTCGAAGACGATTTTCCCGGCCTCCATCTTGTTGTAGTCGAGAATGTCATTGACCAGGGTCAGGAGGTGATTGGCAGAAAAGCGGAGGGTCTTTATGAATTCCATCTGGTCTTCACGCGGATCACCCTGGTATAGCAGGTTAGTAATGCCTATTACCTCATTGAGCGGAGTCCTGATCTCATGACTCATTGTTGACATGAACTGCTGCTTCGAAATGGCTGCCTCTTCAGCCCGCTGCCTTGCACTGATGAGGTTATCAAGCATCTTCCTCCGCTGGATTGTAAGGACCATCTGGTTTGCAATGAACTCGAACACCTGAAGGTCATCGTTGTTGAATGCATCCACCCGTTTATAGTCCTGCAGGCAGATGGCTCCTATGACTTCATCATCCATTTTCAGAGGCACTCCCATCCATATTTTGCAGGGTGACCCTACCAGGCTTATGGCACCTGTTTTTTCTATCTGAAGGATGTCATTTTCATCGAGGAGTACCGATTTGTTGTTTTTTATCACCCATCCTGTAAGGGTATTTTTGGCATCCGTCTCCTGGAAATGGTCGCGCTCATCAGCAAAAAACGGGAAGTTGAGAGTATCTTTCTCGCGATTGTAGAGGGCGATAAAAAAGTTATTGACGTTCCACAGACGGCCAATCTCCTTGACAATTGTCGGGTAAATGTCGAAGATGTCAAAGTCCTGCAATGCAACTGTGGAAATATTGTACTGAATTTCCTGCATCAGGCGGCTTTTTATCTCCCTTGTAATATCGCGGTAAATGCCCAGGAATGCAATTGGCTGATCATTGGCGATGACCGATGAGGCTATCAGGGAAACGTTTATCCTGTTGCCCTGTTTGTCGAGCCTGACAGTCTCCCTGATTGCTGTCTCTCCCTTAGCAGCTTCTTCATCCACTTTATCGGCCTCTTCCCTGCATTCATCCGGAACAAGCAGGTCATCGATCATCCTGTTCTGAGCCTCTTCGGCACTGTATCCGAAAAGCTTTGTAAACCCCTTGTTTATCCTGAGTACCCTGCCGTCAAAATCGGTCAGAACGATCCCTTCCGGCGCTGCGTCTATAAGATGTTCAAGCAGTGCCTTTTCTGTGGAAAGCTGTGATTCGTATTCCTTATGCTTGCTTACATCTGTCAGTACACACCTGTATCCGGTATTGGCTTTACGTGAGAATATCGGTCCGGCGTGAAAGAGTACCGTGACTTTCTTCTTCTGCTTGTTTAAAAGAAGGTATTCATTAAATGTGATCTGACCCGGCTTCGTCAGGTCGGAAAGGTCTTTCATAAGTCTTTCCATATCCTCTTTGGCGAGCAGATCAGTAAGGAAGACGCCGTCCTGAATATCAGTGTTGTTAAAGCCCAGGGTGAGCATGCCCTGAGTGTTTATAAATGTAATGCGGCCGGAGGTATCGATTTCGATAATCATTTCCGGCAACAGCTCAGCAAAAGTCTCAAATACAATACCCTGCTTGAGTATCTCGCTTTCTCTCGCTTTCTGATGCTGGCCTGCTTCCCAGGTAACTACAATGTCACCTGATGAGAGAAGAAGGCCTATATAGTAACCTGCCTCATCCATTCCGCCTGGCAATATCGGGATCCGGTGTGATTCCTGGCGAACAACGATTGTCTCAAGCAGCGACCTGAGAACTGTGTTTCCGGCCAGCGTGGTCTCTTCGATCTCTTTTCCCAGCACATCCTCGCGGTCTGTCTGTTCAAGCTCCTCAGCCCGGTAGTTGAAGTCTATTATATAAAACTTGTTGTCATTGGTGTACCTGAATATTGCAACATAGCTGCTCATCGTGTCAAAGACCTCCTTGAGTATCTTCTCGGATTCGGCACGGGCATGGCCTGCGTTAATTGCACTTATGTCATTGTAAAAAGTGATGAGGAAGATATTGTCACCCATGAAGATTGTCTGGGCACTGAAGAGGTAGGGTCTTTCGATGCCGGACTTGTCGCGCAGCCTGATCTCCAGGTCCATAACCCTCCTGAGTCTCGAAAGGAGCCTGATGAACTTACGGCTCTGAATAAGGTCGACATAAAGCTGAATGTCATCGGAGGTCTTTCCGATTATCTCTTCTCTTTTATAACCCAGGGTATCCAGAAAAGCCTGGTTTACCTCTACATATTCTCCAGTCTCAAGGTTGCTGAGTGTAATCAGCTGATTGGTAGAGTTAAATGCAAGGGCAGGAATTTCATACGAAGTGCTTTCTACTCTCTGGCTTTCATCTTTCATTTTATCCTCCGAAGGGTCCCCAATGTACATAACACAATATGAAACAGCTTATTTAAGTGCGATAAAAATAGTGATATATACCATAAAATGAAAGAATCAGGTCAGAATAATGCGGTTTTGCCGGCATGCTTTGCATAATAGGCACACCATTGAGACAACCCGCAATCAGGGCATGCAGGTTTGCGTGCAGTACAGGTATAGCGTCCGTGGAGAAGAATCCAGTGATGTGCCAGCGGTCTTTGCTCCTCCGGGATATGGCGGGTAAGCTGCAATTCGACGTCAAGCGGGGTTCTGGCACCCGGGGTAAGCCCAAGTCGCCCTGCCACCCTGAAAACATGCGTATCCACCGCTATTACCGGCTTATTCCATACTACTGACGCAATTACATTGGCTGTTTTCCGGCCAACCCCCGGGAGAAGCATCAGATCACTTATGTCGGAGGGTACTCTTCCCGAAAACCTGTTCACTATCATCTCGGCCATTCCCTTGATATGCTTCGCCTTATTGTTGGGATATGAGCAGCTTTTTATCAGAGCAAAGATATCTTCAACCGATGCCATGGCCATTGAATCTGCATCCGGAAAACGACTGAACAGGGCAGGCGTAATCATATTTACCCGCTTGTCTGTACACTGTGCAGATAGAATGACAGCCACAATCAGGCGAAAGGGATCAGTCCACGTCAGTTCAGTCTCCGCAACAGGGACATTGACGGAAAACCACTTGAGTATTCCTTCATATCTCTCTTTTAAATTCATACCCTGAAATATTTTGATGAGATGAAAGTAACACTTTTTTATCTTTGCCGGTCAATACGGCAAAATGATCAATTATATCCAGGCAACAGATATCAGCAAACGCATCGGCGACCTGGTACTATTCAATGAGCTGACCTTCAATGCAGGCAGCGGTGACAAAATAGGCATTGTAGCGATTAACGGTGCCGGGAAATCATCACTGCTTGATATCCTTTCGGGAAGGGAAGCCCCGGACACCGGGAATATTATAAGGCGCAAAGGCACTACGGTTGGCTATCTCAGGCAGGTAACCGATCTTGACCTGACCAGGACTGTCTTCGACGAGGTATTTTCTTCTGACAACAAGGCACTTCGGCTTATCAGGGAATATGAGGAAGCCGTCGATGCCGGGGACCATCAGAAGCTGCACACTGTAATGCAGAAAATTGATGATATCAAAGGGTGGGACTATGAAGTGAAGGTTAAGCAGATACTTACCAGGCTGGAACTGCCTGATCATTCGGCCGTTGTGAGGTCACTTTCAGGAGGTCAGCAAAAACGGGTGGAACTGGCAAAAGTGCTTGTCGATGACCCTGATATTCTGATACTCGACGAACCCACAAACCATCTTGACGTTACGATGACGGAGTGGCTGGAGGATTATCTCCTGAATTCCCAAAAGGTAATACTGCTTGTTACTCATGACAGGTATTTTCTTGATAATGTCTGCAATGTCATATACGAGCTTTCAGAGGGTTCTCTGACCCGCTATGAAGGAAACTACGGTTATTTTCTCTCACGCCGTGACGAGCTGATGAGCAGCCGTCAGGCATCGGCTGACAAGGCCCGCAACCTGCTCAGAAAGGAGCTGGAATGGATCCGCCGTATGCCAAAGGCGAGAAGCCATAAGGCCAAATACCGCGTAGACGCATTTGACGGGCTTAAAGAATCGGCAAGCGGACCTCCGGAACAGAAAAGCCTGTCAATAAATATCTCTACATCTCGTCTTGGCAGCAAAATCGTGAACCTCCACGGAATCTCCAAATCGTTTGGGGGCAAACAGATAATCAGGGATTTCAGTTACAACTTCGGCAGAGGAACCAAAGTTGGTATCATAGGTGCCAACGGGTCAGGAAAATCCACCCTTCTCAACATCCTTACAGGTCAGCTTCAGCCTGATGCCGGGTATGTTGAAAAAGGGGAGACGGTTGTCTTCGGTTATTACAGGCAGGAGGGAATAGTATTTGATGAGAATCTTACTGTCATCGAGGCAGCGCGGAAGATATCCGAGACAGTAGTTTCCTCAATGGGTAAGGACTTTTCGGTAAGTCAGTTCCTTACCTACTTCATGTTTCCGCCATCACGTCAGCACACGCTGCTCCGGAAGCTGTCAGGAGGTGAAAGGAGACGTCTCTACCTGCTCACTGTGCTTATGCGCAACCCGAACTTCCTGATTCTTGATGAACCGACAAATGACCTTGATATTCTGACACTTAATGTACTTGAAGATTACCTTATGGCATTTCAGGGTTCACTGGTTGTTGTTTCTCATGACCGGTATTTTCTCGATAAGCTTGCAGAGTATATTTTCGAGATCCAGTGATGGCGAAGTTGTCATCTATCCGGGCAATTACACCCGTTTGAGGCTGGAGAAAGAAAAGGCTGCAGCGCTCTCCGATGCTGTTTTACCTGTTACCGGGGGAAGCGCCGGTTCACCGGAAAAGGCTGCCCGCCGAAAACCTGCCCGTGAAAAACCCAATCTCACTTTTTCTGAAAAAACAGAGCTCGAAAGGCTTCCGGCGGAGATTGCAGCCCTCGCCGCAGAGCGGAATGAGATTGAAAAGAGCCTGTCAAGCCCCGATGTCTCCCATGCAGACATCAGCGAACTGTCAGCCAGACTTGCCCGGGTGCTGGATCTTACTGACAGTAAAGAGCTAAGATGGCTCGAGCTGAGCGAAAAAGCAGAGGGATGAATAATATCATGGTATTATAATTTCCTAATTGTTACTTTTAACCTCGATGCACAGGATAAAAATTAAAGGTGAAACAGGGGACTCTGTCCTGGTTATCGGAGGCCAGGTCAGTGATCTTTCAGGATATCTGCCTGATAAAAAGCTGTTTATCATTACCGACACAAATGTGAAACGACTGTACGGAGGCTCCTTTCCTGCAGGTACAGTTCTGACTGTGGAATCTGGCGAGCAGAGCAAAGCGTTGGATGTGGTCGGCGATTTGTGCGCCAGGTTACTTGAAAACGGCGCTGACCGTTCATCATTTATCCTCGGATTTGGTGGCGGAGTTGTTTGTGACATAGCAGGTCTGGTTGCATCTCTTTACATGAGAGGAGTCCGTCACGGATTCGTTTCCACAACTTTGCTTTCCCAGGTTGATGCCAGCATCGGAGGAAAAACCGGGGTGAATCTTGGCTCCTGGAAAAACATTATCGGCACCTTCAAGCAGCCGGAATTTGTTATTTGCGACCAGTCAATGTTATCCACTCTGCCTGATGATGAGTATCTCTCAGGCATCGGCGAACTCATAAAACACGCGGTAATACGGGACAGGAAGCTTTTCTTTGAAATGGCTGATGCCCTCCCGAAGATTCTGGAACGGGATCCGGTCATCCTCGAAGATTTTATATTCAGGTCTGTTAGGATAAAAGCTTCGATAGTCAGAGGAGATCCGTTCGAGAGTGGATCACGGAGGCTTCTCAATTTCGGACATACTTTCGGACATCCCATAGAGATGGCCAGCGGACTGCCACACGGCATTGCTGTCATGAAGGGTATGCTCATAGCCTCAGAGCTTTCAGTATGGACAGGGGTGATGCCAGTTGAAGAGCAGAGGCTCCTGGAAGGGATACTGCGACGGCTGGTCCCTGCCGCAGATGACGATCTGCCGGCAGACATAATGACACGGGTTTCCCGCGACAAAAAAAGCGAAACAGGCGTTCTTAATGTTGTGCTCCTTC
This sequence comes from uncultured Bacteroidales bacterium, assembly GCA_963736735.1. Taxonomy (GTDB): domain Bacteria; phylum Bacteroidota; class Bacteroidia; order Bacteroidales; family VadinHA17; genus SR-FBR-E99. Next base: position 249,411 of record CAVTPX010000003.1, read on the forward strand.
GTTCCGTAGGCAAATCAGTTGTAAGAAGGATGCCCTTTTCCGGAATAGAGGCATTCCTGGAAGACAGAAATAAGAAAAGTAATAGAAAATAAAGATGAATACTGTTGGCATTGCATTCAGAGTATCCATATTCGGTGAGTCACACGGACCGTCAATCGGCGTTGTGATTGACGGCTGTCCTGCCGGCCTCCAGTACTGGCGTGAAGAACTTATGGCAGACCTGTCAAGGCGAAAGGGACTGGTGCCCGGTACCACAACCAGGAAAGAGACGGATGAACCCGAAATAGTTAGCGGGATATACAAAAACTTCACCACCGGGGCGCCGCTGGTAATATGTACCCGGAACAACGACTTCAGACCCGGAGATTATGAGATGTTTTCCAGCATCCCGAGGCCCGGCCATGCAGATTTCACCGCAGGTTACAAATACAGGGGATTCAGTGATATGCGCGGAGGAGGTCATTTCTCGGGACGTCTGACCTGGGGACTGGTGACAGCCGGATATTTTGCCCGGAAGATACTCTCACCGGCAATCATTTCAGCCAACCTCATCGAGGCAGGGGGTGATAAAGATATTGCAGCCGCCATAAGCAGGGCTGTTGAAACAAATGACACAATAGGAGGGGTAGTCGAGTGTGTAGTCCGCAATGTGCCGAAGGGTATAGGTGAACCTGCATTTCTTTCAGTAGAGTCGGCACTGGGTCAGATAGCTTTTGGCATTCCTGCAGTGAACGGTGTTGAGTTCGGCGCAGGATTTGCATCTTCACGCAGCTACGGTTCCCGGAATAATGACCCGTTCATCGATGCCAGAGGCAGGACCTCAACAAATAATGCAGGTGGGGTCAATGGGGGTATTACAAATGGCAATGATCTGGTAATGAGAGTATCAGTTAAACCTGCGGCAAGTACCGGAGTGACCCAGACAACTTTTGACCTGCAGAAGGGAGAAATGACCGAACTGGAGGTTACGGGCAGGCACGATGCCTGTATAGCCCGCAGAATACCAGTCATCCTTGAGTCAGCAGTGGCAATAGGCCTTGCCGATCTGCTAATGCTCGACCGGGGAATCAACGGGGTGAGGGAGAGGTAAGGAATTTGCGATTTGCGATTTGCGAATTGCGGTTATCAATTTGCGATTGTTTGGCTCACTTTTTGTGTAATTCAGGTTAGACAACCTTTCCAAGAACCTGATAAATCCTTCAGTAATGTCCAGAATACTCCTCGTCTACATTGCGCTCATCCTGGCAACACCACCTCTCTTTTCGCAAAAACCCGGCAAAAAGAGCGTCTTCGGTGTGAATTCGGGTGTCTCGCTCCCGTTTGATGATTTCGCCGACAAAACAATGATCTATCGTGTCAGGGTTCGCCTCTGCCGGTCCTGACATCGAGGTGGAATACATTTATTACGGAAAGTTCTTTGGTTTCTCCTCAAGCATCGGCTATTCCAGCATATTCTTCAATGAAAAGGCCTACCAGGCAGAATACGCACGGGTGCTGGGAGGCTACGGCACCAACGAGGTGACAGCAGGGAACTACCAGATACTTAAGTTCCTGGTCGGATATACCCTGAAAATCCCCGAGTTCAGTCACACCGAGGTGATGCTTCTCTTTCATCTTGGATACGCACTCAGTGTTCACCCCGACCTGCTCGTGACCAACTCGGAGCTGGGTGAGATAAACAGAGTCTCAAAGGACGCCGCCGGCGCCCCGGTAAGCAATGCGGGACTGAAAATCAATTACTGGCTGAATGAGCGGTACGGCCTGACCCTGAACGCGGGTCTGAACCTGACACTGCCAGGGTTTTATGACGATTCAGGTCCGGGCGGAAGTTTTTTTCTGCCAGTACACTATTCAAATATCAATGTCGGGTTCGTTATGAACCTTAAACCTGCATCGCTATGAAAAGAACATCATTTTTGTTCCTTTTACCGATGCTCCTCGTCTCCTGTGGCGGTAACAGGCTGAACTTCGACAGGGGATCATTCCTCACACACCTGTGAATTTCTCATCGGTCAATTCGCCGTATGACGATTACAACTCGGATCTCAAGATCTCCTGGACCGAAATGAATTTCACCCTGATCTTCTCTACGAACAGGAATTCCACGAACAACTTCGACTTCATATGTTATGAAGGACACAATGAGTTTGACCTTATTGACGGAAGCTTCACTATGGTAGCCTCTGCCAGGAATAACAGCCTTCTCGGGGCTGTCAACACCAGCAGCAATGAGTTCGGCCCGTTCTTTACAACAGATTATTCCGATTATTACAATTGGATGAAAAGCGGCGATGACAGACGTTTCTTTTACAGCAGCGACCAGAACGGAAACCTGGATATCTTCTGTTGCAAATATGAATTTGGAGAAGAAGTGTTCCGGCCTGCCGGAGACCCATTCCCTGTGAGCGTACTTAACACAGCATATGACGAAGGATACCTGACAATTCACAGCGGTGGTGAGACCGACAGGGAGACGGTTTATTTCATGTCGGACCGCGAGGGCTCATTCGATATCTACCGCGCCACGGGCGAGGAGGAGAAGCTGATCACCGAATCAGCCACCGTCACAATCTCAAAGGTTTCACAGCTGAGCAGCAGTGCCGATGACAAGTGTCCCTATATCAGCGGAAAGATGATTGTGTTTACATCTGACCGCGAGGGAGGTTTTGGCGGTTTCGACCTGTGGTATTCCGTTTATAACGGACAGGAATGGTCTGCACCGGTTAACCTCGGTGAGGATATCAATACTGAATACGATGAATACCGTCCTGTTGTTGTTGCGGCAGGGGAGGGATTTATAAATGATCTGATGATCTTTTCTTCAAACCGGCCGGGTGGAAAGGGCGGGTTTGACCTGTACTATGCGGGCATCCCCCGTAAAAATTAAGAATGAATTCTTTTCACCTCACGTTGTCTATCTGCCTATTGCCCACTGGCATTTCTACGTCGGCCTCACTGCCTATATGCCTCCCCTGACTACATCGTGATCATCAAAATCTTCCCGGTTTCCGGTGTGACTTTGTACCGGTTGTCTATCCGGTAACCCATGACCCATACAACATCGTTTCCTGAAAGTAAAACCATTACCTTCTCCTTGGATGGTCACAGGCACCTTCAGGTCTGTCAGCAAATCACTTATCTTTTTCATCCCCGTCATTCCGAGCGGAGAGAATCTGTCTCCCGGTTTCCACCGTCTGACGGTCAGCGGGAATCTCAGCAGATCAAGATCGAGGCAGGCTGTCAGGCTTCCTGAAGGCAGCGGGTCATTACCCTTGTTTATTACGGTAATATCTGAATAAAGACCTGATAAGCTCATTTCATCAAGGGATGCAAAGCTATAGCCAGCTTCCTGCTCACTTTTCCTGTCAGTTATTATAAGCCTGTTTCTGTCGCGGAGTATTCGGTGACTGGCAGTGGTTATGTATTTGCCGGTCGGTGATTCGAGAAGAGCAAGCAGATCTCTGGTCTGCCCGGGTGACACACCATACTTTCTGAAGAGTTCGAACATGAATGCTCCCGCAGGACGGAGCGCTGACAGCGTCGAAACGTCAGCTGTAATATCATCTCCGAGTTGTCCTGAAGAGTGACTTGCGTGTTTCCTCAATACAGGTCCCAATAATTGCTGCGGAAGAGGTCAGGTGTTCCATTGTGGCAGTAATCGCAGACAGGGAGTGGGCATTAACTTCCAAAAGTTCTGGTATAACCCTGTTCCTTAGCCTGTTACGGACATACTTAATCTGTGAGTTGGAACTGTCCTCACGGAAAGTGATCCCATTCTTAACGGCATAAGCTGCAATTTCATCGCGTTTTGCGAAAAGCAAGGGTCTGATCACATTTCCGTGATGCGGACTCATTCCGGTCAGTCCGTTCAGTCCTGTTCCCCTCAGCAGGTTTATAAGGAATGTTTCAGCATTGTCATTAAGGTTGTGTGCCACTGCAACGGCATCGAACCCTTTTTCGGTGACTATGCTGTCAAACCATGAGTACCTCAGTTCCCGTGCTGCCATCTGTACTGAAATGCCCCTGTCAGCACAAAAGGCGAGTGTATCGAATGTCTTTGTATAAAACTTAATCCCGTATTTTGAGGCATAATCGCTCACAAACTGTTCATCACCGTCAGACTCTGATCCCCTGAGTGAGAAATTGCAGTGCGCTATAGCATGGTCAATACCTGCTTCCCTGAATAGCCATGCCATGACCATCGAATCGATGCCTCCGCTGACAGCAAGAAGAAGCCTTGCTTCTTTACTGAACAGCCTGTTTTGTTCTGAATAGTCCAGGAATCTTTTTATCATTGATTCATATTGTTAAGAAATTTTCTGCCTGCCGCTAAATAACTTTAATCAGCGGTAGGGGATCACCCCGGGCGGTCCCGGTTCGAACCCGGGAGGTCTCAGTTTAACAATGCCGTTAACAGAAGCCCATGAAGTCTCAGACCACGGAGGTGATGCCGGATAGATACCGAATCGCAGCTGAAGTGTATTAATCACGAGCTGATCATTCCTGATCCTTACTCCAAGGCCGAACCCTGTGACATTATGATATTCCCCTGAACCAAGATGACCTTTGACGAGAAACCCTGCATCGGCAAAGGCGAAGAGAGCGAACCTGAAACCGTAGACAGGCTTCGGGGTAAACAGCACAGGCTCAACACTTATTACAATCCGGTGATTGCCGTTTATGGAGTCATTGACAAACCCTCTGACAAGGTTTGAACTCTTAAAATAGAGATATTCATCAGAGTACCTGTTAAAACCTCTGGTGTAGTAGAGATTTACAAAAGTCCGGAGTTGAGAACGGCCTGTATGGATGAGTGGAGTGAAATACCGGACAGTCAGTTGCAGCATCCCTTGTTCAGTGGCGCTGATATTGTAAAATGAAGAAAAGCTTAGTCCGCCGTATATATACCCGAAGCGGTTAAAGATATTACCGTAAGCTACCCTTGCGCCAAAATATGTTCTCCACTTGAATTCATTTATCTCTCTGCCAGCATCTGCCTCAATCAGATATCCGTAGGGTATGTCCTCCGTGCGTCCGTAGCTGTAAATCAGAGAGGTGTTGATGAACTTTTGCGTTGAAAGGGCGATGCTCCCGATGAATAACTGGTATTTCTGCAGTCTGTAATAATCGTTACCCGTTATTTCAGGCCTGTTGAAGACGTTATTGTTGATATACCGTGTGGAAAAAATAAGTCGGGTGACATGGGCCCTGTCAAGTAAAAACGACCTTGCAACCCAGTAATCCTGGTAAGTGAAGCGCAGTGGAACCGGCACAATCATCGTGTCAAGGTCTTCGGTGGTGTTTGTCAGCCGTGCCGTTGCCGACCAGGCATATTTTGTGTCGGAACTGATAAAAGCCCTGCTGAAGAGGCCTCCCAGGGTATTTGAACCCGAGACCGTCAGAAAAGTCAAGTTCAAGATTTGAAAAAGTACGTGCAATATTCTTTATGGCATACCTTGTTCCTATCCCGGGGTAATTGTATTCCTTGAAATTGTATGGCACGCTTATGTCCCATTCGTGTCCGAATCCCGCAAAATTCCTGTTCAGGAAGGTTACCTTGCCCCTGGTGAAATCATCAAGCCTCATTTCAAGGCCAATAGGATAAGTTTCACGTATTACAATTACAACGTCAGCCTGATTATCTCCGGCCGGGATTACCAGAATGCGTGCATCCTCGATAAACGGAAGATTTCTGAGAAGCCTTTCATTATCAGACATCTCGAGTGATGAGATCGTATCGCCCACATTGAACAGCATATACTTACCCAGGACAAAGCTCCTTGATTTGGTATATGTAGAATTAAGTATCTTCTCAAATCTGGCAGGGTCATAGAATATAGGATCGTCGATATTGGTTCCGAAGGCATTCAGCCTCATTATCTCGCGCTTTCTGATTACCATGCCCTCGTATTGAATGAAGGGCCTGGTGCTTCCCAGGTTATTCTTCAGATCTACGCCTGCCGGAGGGGTGACGACAATAATATCATACAGGAGACGGGTAAGGCGTCTTTTCTCGGCCCTCACCCTCAGGGTGTCATAAAATGCCCGGGTAACAGTGTCATGGCTGATCTCCACCTGTGCATATGAGGCAGAGGGAAGAACCAGCAGCAAGGGCAGTATTACAGTAATTGGTCTGAATAGAAAAAATCTATTTATGCATCGGTTCACTGCTGTTTGGAATTGTCATCCAGAACGTCATCAGAATTAAACTGGAATCCCAGTCGTTTGCCGGTTATGAGCCTGGTCTGCTGGATTTTTGATTCTGCCTGGCCGACAGAGGCAATTTTTATTGCATCATAAGGAGGCACCAGAAGATCAAATTCAAGGGAGTAATTGATTGCTGTATATACAATATTCTGAAGTGATTCCTTGTTGAACTCCTCATTGCCGTAATTGGTGAACAGCATGCCCATCTGCCTTTTGCCCTCCACAAAATACTGGTTCTCATGGTTGATGAATATACGGGCAATGAGGTAACCAAGATCCTCCAGCCTTGAAAACCTGAATGAGTCGGCAAGGAAGTTGTAAATGTTGATGACACCGCTGTAGGCATTGAACTTGTTCTTCTGGATGTAAGCTGTTTTCCATGCCGGGTGCTCGCGGTCAAACTGGAAAATGTTCGAATGCATGCTGAATAAAAGCATATCAGCGGCTACCCTGAGCTGTGCATCATAGTTACTGCGGTCAGTGTACTCCATCCGTATCCTGGGATCAATTCCCAAAAGGCTTGTATTGACTTCCTTGGTAAGGTTCTTAAGAATATCCTTTATGATCATGAAGGCAACCGAGGTGTTGTCATAAACCTTTTCCTTAAGCACAGACTTACTCTTAAGGGTGTCAACAATCATTAACTTCTTCTTTGGTGATTCATCCTGCATGGTACTCTCTTTTTAACTATGCGCACCTAAATTTAGCGTTTTATTTATTACAAAATCAAAACGCCGCTCTCAATTGAGTGAAACGGCGTCTTTAAATGCGTTTACTTCTCAATAGGAACGGGCAAAAAGAACTCTTCTTTCAGATGGATTGCCGGTTCGCACACACCTGCCCTTTTCTGCAGGGCTGTCAAAGGGAATTATGCGGATTGTCGCTTTGGTCTCGTTCTTGATTATCTCTTCTGTCTCCGGTGTGCCATCCCAGTGTGCCATTACAAATCCACCCTTGTTCTCTATGACGTCTCTGAACTCTTCCCAGGTTTCGACGTAGTATGTGCTTCTGTCACGGAATTCAGTGGCTTTGCGGAGCATATTGTTCTGTATTTCATCCATCAGTGCTGTTACATGACCCACGATGTTATCACGGCTGACTGTCTCCTTTGTCAGTGTATCACGCCTTGCAACCTCAACTGTCCCTTCATCTGCGTCGCGGGGCCCAATTGCAAGCCTTACAGGTACTCCCTTCAGTTCGTAATCTGCAAACTTGAATCCGGGTTTCTGGGTGTCACGGTTGTCATATTTGACATTCAGTCCGGCATTTTCAAGCTTCAATTTGAGGTCAGTAGCTATTTCTGAGATTTTTTCAAGCTGGTCATTACCCTTGTATATTGGAATTATGACGACGTGGATGGGAGCAAGTTTGGGCGGTATTATAAGACCGTTGTCATCGCCGTGTGCCATTATCAGAGCACCCATAAGCCTGGTTGATACTCCCCAGCTTGTGGCCCATACATAGTCGAGCTTGCCCTCCCTGTTTGTAAACTGTACGTCGAAGGCTTTCGCGAAGTTCTGCCCCAGGAAGTGGCTGGTGCCTGCCTGAAGTGCCTTGCCGTCCTGCATCAGAGCCTCGATTGCATAGGTGTCTTCGGCACCGGCAAAACGTTCGCTTACAGACTTATATCCCTTGATTACCGGAATTGCCATGAAGTTGGTGGCAAAGTCGGCATAGAGGTCAATTATCTTGTTTGTTTCCTCCACGGCCTCTTCACGCGTGGCGTGGGCTGTATGGCCTTCCTGCCACAGGAACTCTGCCGTACGAAGGAAGAGCCTCGTTCGCATCTCCCACCTTACAACATTCGCCCATTGATTGATCAGGAGGGGAAGATCACGGTAGGAGTGTATCCAGTCTTTATATGTACTCCATATGATTGTCTCAGATGTGGGCCTGACTATCAGTTCCTCTTCAAGCTTTGCATCCGGGTCAACGATTACCCCTTTCCCGTTGGGATCCTTCATCAGACGGTAATGGGTTACAACAGCACATTCTTTTGCGAAGCCTTCGACATGGGCTGCTTCACGGCTGAAGAAAGACTTGGGAATAAAGAGCGGAAAGTATGCATTTACGTGCCCTGTGGCCTTAAACTTCCTGTCAAGCTCTGCCTGGATCCTCTCCCAGATAGCATAACCGTAAGGCTTGATAACCATGCAGCCTCTCACGGCTGAATTTTCAGCCAGATCTGCCTTTATAACAAGATCATTGTACCATTGTGAATAATTTTCTTCCCTGCTTGTCAGAAATTTGGCCATTTGTTTGGTATAGTATTTGAATAATGTTAAATAGCATTGCAAAAGATTGCGTAAAAATAGATAAAACTTGCGAACCGGAAAGAGGAGGCACGCCATGAAGACAAAAATTTTACTCGCAGTAACAGCCATGCTGGCAATTGCACCATGTGCAACTGCTGAAGAACGAAGCCCGGATTCCGGAGCTCCCGGGTACGGTTATGGTGGTCAGCAGGTTATAGTGAACAACTACTATTACGGTAACGGGTATGAGTACTCATCACGCCTTGAAAAGGTTTCATAACTCCTACACCAGCTTTGATTTTTATTCACCGGTTTACACAGAAGCATACTGGTACAACTTTACTCCGTATACCTGGGGTGTCTCAATCTATGATGACTGGTACTATTACGGAGCAGGTGTATCAAGGTATTCCTGGAGAAGCGGTTTTGGCGGTTCATACTGGTGGGGTTATGACCCCTGGATGGACTATGACCCCTGGATGGGTTACGGATGGAACTCATGGTACAGTCCGGGTTTCAGCAACGGTATTAATATCTACCTCGGCAGGCCGCAGTACCACTATCCGGTGGCATGGAACAGATGGAACTATCATCAGCACTGGAATTCATACAGGCCTGTGTATATTGTGAATAACAACCGCTACAACACATACATCAATAGCAACAACTACGGCAGGAATTACAATCCTTCACGGACCACGACAACAGACCGCCGGTCAGGATACACGGTTGTAAACGGTAGGAGCACACGGGTTCAGGCTCAGCAGGATCCCGGGGCGTACCGGCCTCAGGCACCGGCAGAACCAGGACAGGCGGCATCCGGGCAATCAGGGCCGGCACCGGCACTTCAGGCACCGGCAGAACCCAGGGCACAAGAGTCGGCACCGGCACTTCGAAAGCAGAGGCAACAATACCGGTCAGGGTAACAGCGATAAGGAAAAGAGCAATAACGGATTGCGGATGGGTCAGAACAGGAGAGGTGTTGCCGTTCCTGCAGAAGCCAAACCCAATGAACCCGCAAGACCCAATAATCCCAATGTGAATGACAGGACTGATCCCGGAAGGGAAAAGACAGGAACACGACCCGGCACAGACTGAGATGAGGGCCCCGGTACCGGCCCAGTCGCGTCAGCAGACTCAGGGCACAGTCAGAACCAGTACACGCGGAGAGATGAGACGACTGTAAGTCAGGGTTCACAACGGGTACCACAGGGACAGGCGAGACAACCGTCACGAAAAAAACGGAGAAAAGGTCAACAGAATCAGCAGAGAACCAAGACCTCAAAAACCGAATCGGGCAGAAGAAGCACTACTTCAGCAAAAAAACGGTAGTGATCATCAGCGTAACCGTAAAATTGGTACGGATTTTGTTATATTCAGATAAAGATAACTTTAGGAGGGTTAAGATGAAAAAATTCAGGTACATAATCCCGGTAATTCTGGTGGCAGCAAGCTCGTGTACATCACAGCTTTTCACCGGAACTGCTTATGATGATCTCTATTACAGGGAGTCAGATCAGCCGGTTGTAGCAGTACAGCAGAACTCCCCTGACAGGACAACGGAGCAGTATTATGACAATATCTTTGCCGGCGACACTCTTATCGCTGACGAATATGTGCCCTATGACGAGTCTGTTGCACAGGAAGTTATTCTGAAAGACGGTGCACGTGATAATAATTACTATAATTACCTGAGCCCCTCAGATCAGATATATCTGTTCAATGACAGTTATTTCTACCCCTACTGGAGAGACCCGTTCTACTTCAGTCCTTTCTCAACAAGACTCTCATTCGGATATAATTATTTCGGTTCTCCCTACTTCGGTGGCGGAATGTATGATCCTTTCTGGTATGACTCCTATATGTACAGCCCCTATATGTACAACCCCTATTACTCAGTATAACCCTTACTGGGGCTATAACTCATACTGGGGTTACGGATATAATCCGTGGATGTATTCAGGCTATTATAACAACGGATACTATTATCAGAGTAATGATGCGAACAGTAACTACATAGCCCGCAGGGGAGGTTTCAGCACATCGATGCGGCCAGGAACTACGGGTGATGGCAGGAACAAGGCCGGTTCATCATATACCCAGGGGAATGTTTCCTCAGGTTCACAGGGAACTGTTCCTTTGCGGAGATCAACCTACGGTACCACTGACGGCACAAATACAACTACAAGATCCGGCTCCGGTGTTTCGAGGACTTCTACTGACGGTACAAGAACTTATTCAGCACCCAACACCGTAACGCAGAATCCGGGTTATACCCGTCGCGAACAGACAGGCATCTCAACACAGGTAAGATCGCAGGGTCAGATTCCCGCACAGGGAGAAACCAGGACCCAGAGCGTAAACAGGCCACAGTACCAGACAACTGAAAGAACATATACTCCCAGTTATAATAATCCGAGGATGAGTTCCAGGCCGTCATACAACAACAGCCGGAGTACAACCGAAGGCAGCGGAACATCCGTCTATAACAACCAGGGAACTGTCAGAAGCAGCAGTAGTACAACCGGGTCAGACAAGAACACAGTATAACAACAGCTCACCGGGGTACACACCCTCAAGGTCCTCCTCCTCACCTCCTATTCAGCACCCTCAAGAAGCAGCGGAAGTACTTCGGGAAGTTCCGGAAGCCGTAGCAGCAGCGGAGGTTCTTCATACTCGGGAGGCAGTTCCAGCTACTCGTCAGGATCAAGGTCCTCATCATCTGGCAGCTACAGCTCAGGATCTTCATCCGGTTCTTCATCTTCATCCGGTTCTTCATCGTCATCTTCTTCATCATCTGGAAGGCTCGGGCGGAAGAAGGAGGTAACAAAATAAAAATATCCTGACAAGTCATGTTCCGCCAGGGCAGGCGCAGCAGGGTTCTATCATTCATAAAAATCAAAATTATTTCATGATGAAAAAGAGAATATTCATAATGATGACAGTCCTGTTGATCCCTCTCGGACTGATGGCACAGAACCTCGATGATGCACTCAGATATTCGAAGCTCTTTTACCAGGGTACTGCACGCTTCAACGGAATGAGCGGTGCATTCACAGCTCTAGGCGGAGACCTTTCAGCCATTTCCCTTAACCCTGCTTCCGCTGCTGTCTTCAGGTCCACTGAATTTGCAGTTTCACCGCAGCTGATGTTCAGAAACGACTGGGCTAATTATTCAGGATCATCGAGTGACAGCAAGCTGACAGATTTCAATATCGGCCAGATAGGACTGGTCTCGGCACTTACCCTGGGCGAAGGATCCGCACTTAAAAGTCTGAGTGTCGCCTATTCATACAACCGGACGAATAATTTCAGCCAGCGGACAATAGTATCCGGAACCAGCGACGCAAGCTCAATGTCTGACTACTGGGCCTCCCTGGCCAACGGATACTATACAGACGAGCTTGAGGCAAATACATCAGGCGGTTTCATGGCATATGAGACATGGTTGATTGACACACTTTCAAACAGTTATACCCAGTATGCCTCTGTCTTCTCTTACTACGGTGAGATGGACCCTGCATACGGTCAGCAGACAGAAAGGGTAATTGACAACGGCGGCTATACCGGGGAACATACAATTGCCTTCGGGGCAAACGTAGGAAACAAGCTTTACCTGGGTGCAGGATTCGGAATTACCGCACTTTCATTTACAGGACATTATACCCATACCGAATCTGATGATCTGGACAATGTTCCTGATTTTGTAAGGTTTACATATACCGACCATTTTGTAGCCACAGGTTCAGGATTGAATTTCAAGCTCGGGGCTATCCTCAAGCCGATTGAGGCGATAAGACTGGGATTCAGTTTTACTACTCCGACTGTTTACCGGGTGACCGAGAATTACTACAGCAACCTTACATCATATTTTGATGGTGATACGCCTTCGAATCCCAACGATGACGGTAATTATGAAGTCAGCAAGGATCCCATGGGTTACGGCTACCGTGTCACCACTCCTTACAGGATAAACACAGGAATTGCTTTCCAGATCGGAACGATGGCTCTTGTAAGTGCCGACTATGAATTTGTTGATTATTCAAGCGCAAAACTCAGCAGAGGTTCTGACGGATATGAATTCTCTCTGGAGAATGAAGATATTAAGTCTGAACTGAGAAGTGCAGGAAACCTGAGACTTGGAGCTGAGGTGCGCCTTGGTTCGGTCTATTTCAGGGGTGGTCTGAGTCATCACGGCTCTTCTTACGGTGACGGTACCCTCAACGAAACTGCAAATTATAACGGTTACAGTGCCGGAATCGGTTACAGGCAACCCGGATTCTTTTTAGACTTTTCATTTGCAGGTCTGATACATGCCGAGAATTATCTGATGTATCCAGATGCCTGGCTTGAAACTGCAGTGATTGACACTAACGACAAGTTCATTACAGCTACAATTGGCCTCAAGTTTTAATTACATTTCCATTCTGTTTTTCACGCCGGAGGCCTCAGCAGCAATGCTCTGGTCTCCGGTCCGTTATTGAGCAGGAGATCAATTATGCTTAATCCCGGAACAAAACCGTACCTGTCAGAGAATACCTGTGTATAACTGGCTCCTGTATTACAACCTGCATTTTCAGGCTTTTTTGGAGTGAGAGTATATCTGTAGTCGGCTTCAGCTATCCCTTCGCCGGTAAACTCACCTGTGAAATTTACCGGAACATCGATCCCTATGGCATTAAGCACAGCCTTCAGGGCAGTATAATTAAGATCGATAAGGAATCTGAAATCACCGGTTATGACGTCCTTCAGAATGTCAAAATAGAATTCGAAATAGGGTGCTGTGGCATAGGCTGACATTATCCCGCGCAGATGAAGCTCACGCCATCGGCGGCTGCTGTCGATTTCAATATCCCTTACAGGTGTCTTGTGAAATGACCCGCGCAAGTACCGGAACTACCAGATCAAGCGGCCCGTTTGCACCAAGAATTGTACACCTGTTGCGGTATGTCTGTTTGTGATAGTTCTCCCACTTCTCAATTTGAACATCCCCGGCACCGGCTATGAGAGTGAAATATCTTGCCGGTGGAAAATAGGCAGTTGAAAGAAGAACTGAGGCAGCCATTTTTTTAGAGCCGGTTGATCCTGCTGGCTGAAAAACCAGCACCGAAGCCGTTATCTATATTTACAACAGTCACTCCGGCAGCGCAACTTGTAAGCATTGCAAGCAATGCTGAGATCCCCTCGAAGGAAGCCCCGTAACCCACGCTTGTGGGTACGGCAATGACCGGCATGTTTACAAGTCCTCCGATTACGCTTGCGAGTGCCCCCTCCATTCCCGCGATCACAATCGCAACCCTGCATTCACGTATCTCAGGCAGCTTGTCAACCAGCCTGTGAATCCCGGCAACACCTGCGTCATATATTCTGATAACCTCGTTTCCGAGCAGCTCTGCTGTAACAGCAGCTTCCTCTGCAACCGGAATATCAGAAGTCCCGGCAGTGATGACAGCAATCTTCTTCGGCTGCGGAATTATCTCCTTTTTTTTGATGCTGATTATACGCGCAACTTCATAATATACCGAATGGGGAAAGTGCATCTTTATATAATCGTTCAGGCTCCTGTCGGCCCTTGTACCTATTATATTGTTTTCATGGTCCTCCATCACGGCGAAAATTGCCCTTACCTGTTCATGGGTCTTTCCCGCACAGTAGACAATCTCCGGATAACCCGTACGGAGTTCACGGTGATGATCTATGCGGGCAAACCCGAGATCACTGTATGAAAAGTTTTGTAACTTTTCCATAGCCTCGTTGACCTGCAGTGAACCGTCCTTTATGAGGTTCAGTATATTCTCAAGCTCTCTGGCATTCATTTCATTCGATTTTCCGGTTCATACTTCCTGTACGGTACCCTTCAAGATCTACAGTAATATAACTGTATCCCAGCGCTTTAAGTTTTGTTGTAATGCCGGTCCTCAGTTTCTCATCCAGTAATGAAATCATATATTCATTTCTGCATTCTATTCTTACAACCTCACCGTGCACCCTTACCCTTGATCCCTTCAGCCCGAATCCGGTCAGAATATCTTCCGCTGCTTCAGCCTTTCTGAGTTCATCAGGTGAGACCGGAGTGCCGTGAGGAAAGCGCGTCATGAGACAGGCATTCGAAGGCTTGTCCCATGTTGGGAGTCCGGCTTCCCGGGAAAGTGCCCTGATGTCTTCCTTGGTCAACCCTGCTTCAAGCAGCGGGCTTCTTACACCAAACTCCTTCAGGGCTTTCATGCCGGGACGGTATTCCGATACATCATCCAGATTGGTGCCGTCAAATACATAGTTGAATCCGGCTTTCAGGGCTTCTCCGGTTATGAGATTCATGACTTCCCTCTTGCACAGATAACAGCGTTCCGGCGGATTGTTCACTACAACTTCAGGAATTCCCATTATGATCTGCCTGTGGTCTATGCCGTGAGCCGCGCAGAATTCAATTGCTTCTCTCACTTCAGATGCGAACATGTATGGCGAATTTACAGTAACGGCAAGCAGCCTTAGTTCTTTTACCTCCGAGGCGACCCAGGCAAGGAAAACACTGTCGGTGCCTCCCGATAATGCAATCACAGCTGATCCTGCCTCTGCAAGCAGGGTCCTGAGTTTTTGCAGTTTCTCTTCCCTCTTCATTTCAGGTTACCTGTCAGTGTCATGATCTCCTGTATAACCTGTTTCATCGGAAGGCCAGTTTCCGAAGCGATTGTCGCACACCTGTCAGCCTCCGGTTTCACCGAGACAAGACGCCCGTTGAAAAATGACTTTTTGATAACCACTTTTCCGAAGCGGGTCTCAATCTCTTCAAACTCGCGCTGAAGGGTCTCTTTAATAAACGGAATGATCCTGAGTCCGATGGTTGACGACTCGGTGAAAAGTATTTCCCTGATGTCACTTAGACTCTCCTCCTCGCAAATAATACTGATTGTAAATGCCGGCCTTCCCTTTTTCATGATGACAGGGGTGAACCATACATCCTTAGCCCCTGAAGCAAAAAGCCTTGCAGAAATATATTCAGACAGTTCAGGATTCATGTCGTCAATGTTGCACTCTAACATCAGAGAATGATGTCCTGTCACTTTTTTATCATCGGTATCAGCGAGATAAACCCTGAGGATGTTCGGCAGTGAAGGATTGTCCTTCTGTCCGATCCCATATCCGGTCTTCTCTATTATATACCGTAACCCCGCCGGTGCCGGTTCAGCCAGGGCGGCAATTATTGCAGCGCCGGTGGGGGTGGTGGCTTCAAAGCCGACCCCTCCGCGATGCACCGGGAAACCCTTTATTATGCGGGCAGTCGCCGGAGCCGGCACCGGCAGCAACCCGTGCTCACATCTGACCATGCCACCACCAAGTTCAAGATCTGAAACATAGACCTTGTCAACATTCAACGCCCTGAAGCAAATGGCTGCACCCACGATATCAATAATTGAGTCCACGGCTCCCACCTCATGAAAGTGAATCTCATTCACTGATACATTGTGTACCGCGGCCTCGGCTTCAGCAATCACGCCGAAGATCCTGAGGGCCAGGTCCTTTACATCCTGACCGAGAGAGCTGGAATTAACTATGAGCTCTATATCTGAAAGATTCCTGAGGTTGGGGCTGTGATTGTGGTCATGGTCATGGTCATGGCTGTTGTCGTGGTCGTGGTTGTTGTCATGGCTGTGTTTGTGGCCGTGGTCGTGATCATGTTTGTGGTAATGATTGTGATCATGATCGTCATCATGGTGGTGATCATGGCCTTCATGGCCTTTTTCAGCATCATTTTTCCCGTCTGTAATTACAGTGACCTTCGTGCCAAAGATGCCGTGTCTCTGATCCTTCACTATATCCAGTTTCCATCCTTCCAGGTTGAGCCTGGCGAGACCGTCTGTAAGAGTCTCCCGGGTTACTCCCAGGTCAAGCATTGCGCCGAGGTTCATGTCGCCGCTGATGCCTGAAAAACATTCGTAATATAATATCTTCATACTGTTGTCTTATCTGTTAAAGCCGGAGCTCTCTTCCCCTCTGCCAGGTCGCTCTCCCGGGCCTGCTAATATAGCACTTGGTAACGATAAATTTAAAAATAATGTGTATTTTGCACGTTCTTTAAAGTGGGGTAATTCAATTATTAGAAGGTATGAAAAGAAGGCAGTTTTTAAGAAATTCCGTCGGGGCAGGGCTTGCTGCCGGTACATTCCTGAGTCTGGGCAGATATGAGAAAGCGTTAGCAGGAACTCCGCTACCGGCTGCTGCCAGCTATGATCTGATTGCCGTAAAAGGAGGCGAACCAGCCGCCATGTTCGACATTGGTATTCAGGCTATGGGCGGAATGGGATCTTTTGTAAGCAAGGGACAGAAAGTAGTTATTAAACCCAATATCGGATGGGATGTCGTACCTGAAAAGGGCGGTAACACCAATCCGGCCCTGGTGAAACGTGTTATAGAACATTGCCTGAAAGCGGGCGCTAAAGAGGTTTATGTGTTTGACAACACCTGTGACAACTGGATCAGATGTTACAAAAACTCAGGAATCGAACAGGCTGCAAAAGACGCCGGCGCGAAGATCGTTCCTGCCAATTCCGAGAGTTACTACCAGGAAATATCGATCCCCAACGGGAAAAAGCTTACGAAAGCAAAAGTCCATGAGCTCATTCTCTCCAGTGACGTATTCATCAATGTTCCTATACTTAAACATCACAGCTCCGCCAAAATGACCGGAGCGCTGAAGAACATGATGGGTGTTGTCTGGGACCGCGGCTTCTGGCACAAAAATGACCTTAACCAGTGTATTGCCGACTATGCACTTTTTTCAAAGAAACCGCAGCTAAACGTTATGGATGCCTATAATGTAATGATGCGCAACGGTCCACGGGGTGTATCTAAAGATGACCTGTCCCTGATGCAGTCATTACTGCTTTCAACCGACTGGGTTGCAATTGATGCAGCCGGTGCCAAAATGATGGGTCTGGAACCGTCACAAATAAATTATTTGCCAATAGCTGCCGGAATGGGACTGGGCAAGATTGACCTTGCAACAATGAATATCCACAGGATAAAAATGTAACACCTGATGAGGTCTTCGGCACTAAAACATATCCGGGTCGTATTTTCAGTAATTGTACTATTCGCACTTGCCCTTCTCTTCCTCGATTTCAGGGGTATGGTGCCCGTAAAGGCCTTCGGTCCCCTGCTTTACCTGCAGTTTGTGCCGTCACTCCTTAAATTTGCAGTTGCCGGTGTGGCAGCAGCAACAGGATTCATGGTCATCATCCTTTTAACAGTCATTTCAGGTCGCACCTATTGTTCTTTTCTATGTCCGCTCGGAATACTTCAGGATGTTATAAGCAGGGTAGGAGGCACATTCAAAAGGCGGTTCCGGAAATACGGCTTCAAGAAGCCATATACAGTACTCCGTTATTTCATACTTGCAATGACTTCCGGGATAATGCTTCTCGGTGGAGTCTATGTCCTCACAATCCTTGACCCTTACAGCACCTTCGGCCGGTTCATGACATACTTTGGAAAGCCGGCCCTGATCTTCCTGAACAACCAGGTAGCTGCAATTCTTGGGGAATTTGATATTTACACGATTTACAAAGTTGATATTAAGACATACCAGCTTGCTGCATACGCTGTTCCTGTTAGTTTTGTGCTGCTGGTAGGCATACTTTCCTTCCGGTATGGAAGACTTTACTGTAACACAGTTTGCCCTGTCGGGACTTTCCTCGGCCTCCTGAGTAAGGTATCACTCTTCAGGATCAGGTTTGACGAGTCGGCATGTACCCGTTGCGGCCGCTGCGCTGCAGCCTGCAAATCATCGTGCATCGATTTTCTCCACCGCCACGTTGATGTAACACGATGTGTCAATTGCTTCAACTGTCTTGATGCATGTTCCGAGAAAGCGATGGGATACGGACTGGTAAGGTTTAAAAAGCCAGAGACTCCGGTTGAGCCTGATGCTTCACGTCGTCAGTTCATCGCCGGATCATTGCTTTTTCTCGCAGGAACATCACAGCTTGTAAGGAGCCAGGACAAAGCAGCACCTGTACCCACAAAGGATTCTACAGTAAAGGAAGACAGACTTTACCCGGTTTCACCTCCAGGCTCTACGGGACTGGGAAAATTTACTGACAGGTGTACGGCATGTTCACTTTGCGTCAGCGCCTGCCCCACCGCAGTCCTGCAGCCATCTGTAAGTGAGTATGGCTTCGCAGGCATAATGCAGCCCAGGATGGATTTTCACAGCGGCTTCTGCAACTATGAGTGCACTATCTGCACTGATATCTGCCCCACAGGGGCCATAATGCCGCTCGTACTTGAGGCAAAAAAACTCACCCAGATTGGAAAAGCAGTCTTTATTAAGGATAACTGCATTGTAAAAACTGAAAAAACAGCTTGCGGTGCCTGTTCAGAACACTGTCCTACAAAAGCCTGTGCGATGATCCCGTATGAGGGTACACTTGTCATTCCGGAAGTAATAGACGATATATGTATCGGGTGCGGTGCCTGTGAGCACGCTTGTCCTACGAGACCTTACCGTGCAATATTTGTAGATGGCAACCCGAATCACGAGGCAGCTAAAAAACCTGAAATAAAAGAACTTCAGGTTACAACCGAAGATTTCCCCTTCTGACTTCTCTGATCCGGCGGTTTTACGCCTTTTTTAAAATAATGCAAAAACATGATATTTATCTTTTTAAGGTGTGCGAAACAGCCTTACTTTGTGCTTTCATTTTTCGAACACTTTAAATCCTCTTTTTTTTATGAAACCAACTCATATTGAGCATATCGGAATTGCGGTTAATTCTCTGGCAGAGGCAATTCCATTTTATGAAAAGGTGCTGGGCGTAAGTTGCTACAGCATCGAAGAAGTGGCTGAACAGAAGGTTAAGACTGCATTCTTCATGATAGGACAGACCAAGATCGAGCTGCTAGAGTCAACTGATCCTGAGGGTCCGGTAGGCAAATTCATAGAAAAGAAGGGCGAAGGCATTCACCATATCGCCTATGCCGTTGAGAATATTGAGGAGAGTCTGAAAGAGGCTGAGGCAGCCGGCATCAGACTCATCGACCTTCATCCGCGCCGAGGAGCGGAAGGGATGAATATTGCCTTCCTCCATCCCAAATCCACATTCGGTGTGCTCACAGAGTTTTGCGAAGAGAGTAATAAAAGAAAATAATTAATATCACGTTCAATGAACAGTCAGGAAAGAATTCAACAGCTTCTGGATTACAGGGTCAAGGCTCGCAAGGGCGGAGGCGACAAGCGTATTGATGACCAGCATTTAAAGGGAAAGTTAACGGCCAGGGAGCGTATCACAATGTTGCTCGATGAGGGCAGTTTTGAAGAATATGACATGTTTGTCACACACCGCACAGAGGATTTCGGCATGGCAGACAAGAAATACCTCTCGGACGGAGTAATCACAGGGCACGGTACTATCGAAGGCCGTATTGTATATGTCTTTGCCCAGGACTTCACCGTTTTCGGCGGGTCCCTTTCCGAAACTTTTGCGCAGAAGATATGCAAGATAATGGATCAGGCGATGCAGGTGGGGGCACCTCTGATCGGAATAAATGATTCAGGCGGTGCAAGGATACAGGAAGGTGTCCGCAGTCTTGCCGGCTATGCCGAGATATTCGAACGCAACATCCTGGCATCAGGTGTTATACCGCAGATCTCAGCTATTTTCGGTCCCTGCGCAGGCGGTGCAGTTTATTCACCTGCCCTGACAGACTTCATTATAATGAATAAGAAGAACAGTTATATGTTCGTCACCGGCCCTAAGGTGGCGAAGGCTGTTACCGGCGAAGATATCTCCGTTGAGGATCTCGGCGGAGCAATCATGCATGCCACAAAATCAGGCGTGGCTCACTTTGTCTGCGAAGATGAGGAAGAGGGCCTGGACCTTATCAGGAAGCTCCTGTCATTCATGCCCCAGAATAATCTCGAGGAACCACCCCAGACAGTCTGTGATGACCCGATTGACAGGCTTGAGGATGAGCTTAACGAGATAATACCTGAAAGTCCCAACCAGCCTTATGATGTTAAAGATATAATTGGCAGGGTGGTTGATTATAATGACTTTCTTGAAGTGCACGCACTGTATGCGAAGAATATTATCGTCGGGTTTGCCAAGTTTGACGGAATGCCGGTGGGCATCGTTGCCAACCAGCCCTGCTTTCTTGCAGGCGTTCTGGATATCGAGGCATCACGCAAGGCTGCCCGTTTCATAAGATTCTGTGATGCTTTCAATATACCTATAGTTACATTTGTCGATGTTCCCGGATTTCTTCCCGGATCTACACAGGAGTACGGCGGCATAATTATTCACGGCGCCAAACTGATGTTCGCATATGGTGAAGCCAATGTTCCCAAGATTACTATCACCCTGCGGAAATCCTATGGCGGTGCTCATTGTGTAATGTCTTCAAAACAGCTTCGCGGCGACCTTAACTATGCCTGGCCTACGGCAGAGATAGCAGTAATGGGCCCACAGGGTGCTATAGAGGTACTCGAGGGTAAAACCATCAGCGAGATAGAGGACCCCAAGCAGAGAAAAGAGTATGTCACCAGGAAGGAAGATGAATATCGCCTGAAGTTTGCAAATCCTTATGAGGCAGCGAAATATGGCTATCTTGATGACGTAATTGAGCCGCGAAACACAAGGTTCAGGATCATAAGGGCCTTGAGAACTCTTTCCACAAAGAAGGATCCGGGACCGATGAAGAAACATTCGAATATACCTCTTTAAAGATGGGATCAATTAAGTTTAATGGCATTTGCCGCAGTATACGGTCAGGTATTTGATTCACTTACCTGGATAGTTGTTTTGGTGGGAATCGGCATAGTATTTCTGGCTCTCATGATCATCTACCTGTTTTTCAGGTATGTGCTGACATTTATCCTGAACTTCAGGCTGAAGAGCTTTGCCCGTAAAAAAGGGATAGACCCGGCAGAGGTTACTGCCAAAACAATGATGTCAGGAGAGGTCAATGCAGCAATTGCAATGGCCCTCTATTTGTATTTTAATGAAATACACGATGTGGAAAGCGGGATCGTTACTATAAAGCGTATCTCCAAGAATTATTCACCGTGGAGCTCGAAATTGTACAGTATGAAAAACCTTTAAGGTAGAAAGATCAGGTCAAAGGAATATAATGATGAAAAATTACACATTCACAATAAACGGAAACCAGTACGAGGTCGAGGTTCATGAGATTGAAGGAAACATGGCCCACATTGAGGTGAACGGCACGACTTACAATGTTGAATTGCACCAGGAGGTACCCAAGGCCAGGCCAGTTCAGCCGGCTGCAACACCCAGGGCTGCAGTGAAGGAAAGTTCCGCACCGGCACCTGTCAAAAAGAGTGGAGGTCCGTCTACCGGCATTAAAGCTCCTCTCCCCGGAGTAATACTCCAGGTACTTGTCAGACCCGGTGATGAGGTAAAAGCCGGACAGACCCTCTGTACCCTGGAGACAATGAAAATGGAAAATGCCATTAAAACTGATATCGCCGGCACAGTAGCCTCTGTGAAGGTCGCCACCGGTCAGTCAGTATTGCAGGATGAAACTTTAATCGAAATCAACTGATGATGGCAAGGAGAAAACTATGGACCATGCTGGGGATACTTGTTATCCTGTCACTTGCATGGACTGCCTTCGTGAAGCCTGAAAAAGAGAGGGCTGAGGCATTGAAAGCTGCCGGCATTGAAAATATTTCAGCTTTGCCCCAGTATCAGGCTTCTGATCCCGGAGAATCACAGCTGTCCCAGGGTCTTAGGCAATTCTGGGCCTATACAGGGTTCCGGAATGCAACTTCAGGTCACCTGATAATGATGGTTGTAGGATTGATCTTCATATTTCTGGCCATAAAATACGAGTATGAGCCTCTGCTTCTTATCCCCATTGGAACAGGTATTCTGATAGGTAATATACCCTTCTTTACCGAAGGCGGTATGAACCTCCAGGTTGGTATCTACCAGCAGGGAAGCGTACTCAATTATCTCTATTTCGGGGTTTTGAAAGGAATTTATCCGCCTCTCATCTTTCTCGGTATAGGAGCAATGACTGATTTTTCTTCACTTATCTCCAATCCCAGACTCCTCTTGCTTGGTGCCGCCGCCCAGATAGGTATTTTTGTCACTTTTCTGGGTGCAATTGCCCTGGGCTTTGCAAAACCTGAAGCCGCAGCCATTGGAATTATCGGCGGTGCAGACGGTCCGACAGCTATTTTTCTGTCTTCCAGACTTGCCAACGGCGTTAATATTCTTGCTGATGGTACTACGGTCAAGAATCTGATAGGCCCGATTGCAATCGCTGCCTACTCTTATATGGCTCTCGTTCCGGTAATACAGCCACCGATAATGAGGTTGCTGACATCAAAAAAGGAACGTCTCATCCGAATGAAACCTCCGCGGGCGGTCACTAAAACAGAGAAGATTCTTTTCCCTATTTTCGGACTGCTTACTGACCTGTTTCATTTCTCCAAGTGCGCTTCCTTTGCTTGGTATGCTTTTCTTCGGCAATATCCTGAAGGAATCAGGTGTCACCAAGAGGCTTGCGGAGACAGCCAGAACATCATTGATAGACATTGTTACTATAATGATCGGACTAACAGTAGGAGCATCGACACAGGCTGATATTTTCCTGACAAAGGACTCAATACTGATTTTTGGTCTTGGCGCATGTGCCTTCGGTGTTGCCACATTAAGCGGAGTGCTTTTTGCCAAGTTGATGAATGTCTTTCTGCCTGCAGGGGATAAAATCAATCCACTCATCGGAAATGCCGGAGTATCAGCTGTACCTGATAGCGCCCGCGTATCAGAAATGGAAGGCCTGAAAGCTCGATAAGACAAACCACCTGCTGATGCACGCCATGGGACCAAATGTTGCCGGTGTTATCGGCTCTGCAATTGCTGCAGGGATACTGCTGGGATACCTGGTCTGAAGACATAATATGAAATTATAAGGACCGCCGGAAACGACGGTCTTTTTTTTGCAGCACAAAACGTACGGTCTGCCTGATAGTGATCTATCTCATTCTTTATGCCGGAATATTTATTTAAGTTTGTATAACACTACCTAAAACAGCGGAGATGACACAGTGCGTAACCGGAAACGCCGGCCCAAAGGTGAGATCTGATATAGAGGTTACCCTTGAACTTACCGAGTCGGGCGGCATTGAACTCAGTATTAAGTCAAAGGTGAAAAGCATGTACGGCATTGCAATCGAAAAGCAATGCCGGGAGCTGCTGACACACTTCGGTATCACAAATGCAAAGATGTCTGTAAACGATTCCGGTGCACTTCCGTTTGTGATCGCAGCAAGAATTGAAGCCGCTGCCAGGGCGCTGGGAAAAATCAATTCAGAATTCCTCCCGGAGATGCTTCCTGAAAATCTTTATACATCTGAGAGGGGACGTTTTCGCTTCTCAAGGCTCTATCTTCCGGGCAACAGTCCCGGCATGTTCCTGAATGCAGGTCTCCACTCACCTGACGGCGTGATACTTGACCTTGAAGACTCAGTTGCTCCGGCAAGAAAGGATGAGGCCCGCATTCTTGTCAGAAATGCACTTCGTGCCGTTGACTTTTACGGGGCTGAAAGAATGATCCGCATTAACCAGGGGCAGCGGGGGCTCGAGGACCTGGAATGGCTGATCCCCCATAATGTGCACCTTGTGCTGGTTCCAAAATGTGAAGATCCGGCGACGCTTATCGAAATTGAAAAAAAGATAAAAACGATTCAGAAAGGGGCGAAGGATTCCCATTCCGTATTCCTGATGCCTATAATTGAAACAGCCCTCGGCGTTGAAAATGCTTTCGGCATAGCCCGTGCTACACCAAATGTGGTTGCCCTGGCTATCGGCCTTGAAGACTATACTGCCGACCTGGGCGTCCAGCGAACGAAAGAGGGAGCGGAGTCGCTCTATGCACGCACAAGGATAGTGGTAGCCGCGAAAGCTGCAGGTATTCAACCTATCGATTCAGTATTCTCTGACGTGGGAGACATGGATGGCCTCCTGAACAATATAATATCATCGAAGGCCCTGGGCTTTGAGGGTATGGGATGTATCCACCCCAGACAGATCCCGGTGATCCGCCGGGGCTTCTCACCCACACCGGATGAAATTGAAAAGGCGAAAAAGATTGTAATCGCTTTCAGTGATGCACAGGCGAAGGGTCTCGGTGTTGTTTCCCTGGGGACTAAAATGATAGATCCTCCTGTAGTGGCGAGGGCTGAAAAGACAATCAACCTCGCCGTGAAACTGGGATTGCTGCCGGAGAAATGGGCAGAGGAAGAGACAATTGAATAGTTAATTAGAAGCTTTAGCCATGAAAATGACAGAAAATGCTGCCGGCAGGCTTGTTCCGGATGAAATTAACGGAGCAAAAGCAGTGCCTTTCAAAGGCGTCGGGAAACACCGTCCTGACGGCCGTAAGTACGGCCCTCCAATTCCCACGTGCATTGACTTTCCTGATGACAACAACAAAGTGGTTGGCTCACTGCAGGAGGCACTTGAAAAATGTGGACTGAAAGACGGGATGACAATCTCCACACACCACCATCTCCGCGACGGTGACCTTGTCAGCAATAAGATATTTGACATTGCATCTTCAATGGGAATTAAAGGTCTTACCTGGCTGCCGTCGGCATCATTCCCATGCAATGACCCGGTGATAGAGTATCTTGAGGACGGGACAATAGACCATATTGAGGGCAGCATGAACGGACCCCTCGGAAGGTTTGTCTCCGAAGGAAGGATGAAGGGAATGGCCGTTCTGCGTTCGCATGGAGGAAGGGTTCAGGCAATACAGGACGGTGAGGTGAAGATAGATATTGCCGTTCTGGCAGCACCGGCCTCCGACTCATTCGGCAATGCCCGTGGCACAGGCGGTCCATCGGCAACCGGAGTGCTCGGATATGCAAAGGCAGACTACCTGTACGCCGATAAGGTAATCGTTGTGACAGACAACCTGGTTGACCTTCCATGTTTCCCAATGGAAATTGAGGGTAACTATGTCGATTATGTGGTACTTGTTGATAAGATCGGGATACCTGAAAAAATAGTATCCGGCACTACCCAGATCACAAAAAGCCCTGACAGACTTCTCATTGCAGAACTGACTGCAACATTTCTTGAAAAATCGGGACTGCTGCGTGACGGAGCAACAATGCAGGCCGGAGCTGGCGGCACCAGCCTTGCAATTGCTGTATATGCCCATGAGATTTTGAAGAAGAAAGGGTGGAAATTCCGGTTCGGTTTCGGGGGAAGCACAAAATACATGGTACAGATGCTCGAAGAGGGGCAGATGGGTTATATACTTGATGCCCAGGCATTTGATCTTGACTCTGTGAGGTCAATAGAGGTAAACCCCAATCATATTCCTTACCCGGTATTCAACGCATACAATTACCATTCGAAGGGCAACCTGACTGCAATGATGGATATCATGATACTGGGGGCCACCGAAATAGACGTTAATTTTAACGGAAATGTTGTCACCCATTCTGATGGCCTTTTACTGCACGGCATCGGCGGATGGCAGAACTGCCTCCACGCGCGCAATGTAATAATCCCTGTACCACTCTTCCGTGACAGGATCCCCGTGATTGTTGACCGGGTTACAACTCTTTGCGGCCCGGGAGAACTCATCGATGTCATAATCACCGAAAGGGGAATTGCAATCAACCCCCGGAGACAGGATCTTATTGACTCTGTAAAGGGGAAGGGCTTGCCACTGATGACTATTGAGGAACTGAAGGATATGGCTGAGAGGATGTGCGGCAAACCTGAGAAGGCTGCAGTTGATGACCGCGTGGTGGCTGCCATAAAATGGGTTGACGGCACAGTTATTGATGCTGTCCGAAAAGTGAAATATTAATTCCTGAAAAAGTAATAATATGAATAGATATAAATGCCCGGTGTGCGGATATCTTTACGATCCGGAGATTGGTGATGAGGTTGCCGGTGTTGAACCTGGAGTTGCTTTTGAAGACCTTCCGTCAGGATGGGTTTGTCCTGTATGCGGGGCTCCGCACGATGATTTTGAGGAGTACGATTAATTCTCTGTCTCAGACTCCTCTTCCGGGATGTGTTTAATGACATCCAAAAGCAGGTCCCAGAACATCTGCACTGTTTCGATCTCTATTCTCTCTTCCGGAGTGTGGGCTCCCCTGATTGTGGGTCCGAACGAGATCATATCAATGCCTTTGTACTTCTCAAGTATAAGTCCGCACTCCAGCCCGGCATGAATTGCCTTTACCTGCGGTACTTTTCCGAAGAGCTTCCGGTAAGAATCGATAAGTAGCCTCAGAATGGCGGAGTTCATATTTGGCTTCCATCCGGGATAACCGTCTGAATGCGTCACTTTGGCTCCGGCGAGCTCGAAGCACGCTTCAGTACTCATTGCCGCATAATGCTTTGCCTCTTCAGATGAGCTCCTCTGTGTTGTAACCACATGGATTGAATTGTCTTCAGTCAGGCGAACGGTTGCCAGGTTGCTGGATGTTTCAACCAGGTCAGGCATCTCCTTCGACCATCCTATGACACCATGAGGTACAACACTAAGAGCATTCAGGATTTTATGCTGTGTCTCAGGGTCTATTATTAGTGCAGGTAAATCGGCTGGTGTGGCCATAACCTTCAGGTCAGGCTCAAGTCTTCCGAATTCATCGCGTATCACTGTGTTGAAAACTGCTGTATCCCGAAGTATTGCCTCTTCGTTGGATGGATTGAAAGTGATTGTGACAAATGCCTCCCTGGGGATTGCATTGCGCAGGTTGCCTCCTGTGAAGCTACTTATTGAAATACCGTATTTTCTTTCCAGTTCCTGAAGAAGCCTGGAAATTATCTTTATCGAGTTTCCGTACCCCTTGTGTATCTCATCACCCGAATGACCACCGTGCAGCCCTGTAACGGAGATGTTCATCGCCCTGTCACCTGCTGTTACCTTCTGAGGCGTATACTGAAGCATTGCCTGTGTGTCAATTCCACCGGCACAGCCGATGAAAAGAATGCCCTCATCTTCAGAGTCAAGGTTCAGCAGGATTCTGCCTGTGAAAAAGTCAGGACTGAGGTTAATGGCTCCGGTCATCCCGCTCTCTTCGTCAACCGTGAAAAGACACTCTATTTTACCGCATTTCAGATACGGATCAGTAAGTATGGCCATCTGTGCCGCTATACCAATACCGTCATCGGCACCCAGGGTGGTACCACTGGCGCCTACCCATTTGCCATCAAGCACAGGAATGATGGGGTCTTCCTGCCAGTTATGCGGGTAAGATGCATTCTTCTCACCAACCATGTCCAGATGACTCTGGAGGACAACTGTTTTCACCTTCTCCATACCCGGTGAGGCTTCCCTCGTGATGAGTATGTTCCCGACGCTGTCTTCCCTGGCGTTCAGTTTATGACGAGCTGCAAATTCGAGCAGGTATTTCCTGATCTTTTCCTCATTCTTTGACAACCTGGGTATCTTGCAAATCTCTTCGAAATAGCTCCATACCTTCCCCGGTCTTATTTCCCCCAACTGACTCATATCGGTTCTCTCTCCGTCAGGCCAAAGCCTGATTTATGTTAAGCGACAAATATAGTTTTTTTCTTAAGCAACAAACCTGAGATTTAACCGCTAAATATCTTTTTTTAAACTCGGGAAAAACTCTATTTTTACGACAAAACATTATCAATAAAATTTTAAATATGGCTAAACGTACAATTGTGGCACTGCCGGGTGACGGCATCGGTGCGGTAGTTCTGAATGAAGCGGTTCGCGTGCTGGATGCAGCCGGATTTGATGCAGAATATGTATACGGTGATATCGGATGGGATCTGTGGTGCAAAGAAGGGAATCCTCTGCCTCAGCGTACAATAGATCTTATTGCTCAGCATAAAATAGCCCTTTTCGGGGCGATAACCTCCAAACCCAAGGATGATGCTGTCGCAGAACTGGCACCTGCACTGCACGGCAAGGGATTTACATACAGCAGCCCCATTGTGGGACTCCGTCAGCATTTCGGCCTTGACATATGCATTAGACCATGCAAAAGCTACAAAGGCAACCCCCTTAACTTCATCCGGAGGGGCACCGCCACCCCGGTGGAGGAACCTCTGATCGACGTTGTGATATTCAGACAGAATACCGAAGGTCTTTACGGTGGTGTTGAATGGTCAAATCCTCCTGCACAGGTTTATGATGCGCTGATGACTCACCCCAAGTTCCGCGAGAACTTCGGCTGGTGCCCGAAAGAAGAACTTGCTGTTTCGACAAGGATTTTTACAAAAAAATATACCGAACGTATCGTCAGGGCTGCCTTTGAGCATGCCGTAAAATTCGGGTACAAATCGGTAACTGTTTGCGAGAAGCCCAATGTCATCCGTGAGACTTCGGGACTTATGTGGAAGATAGCCAAGGATATGCAGAAGAATGAATATCCTTCGATAAAGTTGTTGAACACCAATATCGACGCCCAGATGATGTGGCTGACGAAGAATCCTGAAGATTATGGTGTGATAGTTGCCGGCAATATGTTTGGTGACATAGCTTCAGATGCTTTCGCCGGTCTTATCGGCGGTCTCGGGTTTGCCTGCAGCGCACAGTTCTCCGAAGACGGAATAGGAGTCTTTGAACCTACACACGGCTCAGCACCCAAATATGCAGATTTCAAGGTTTCGATAGTTAACCCGATTGCGATGATAGAATCTGCCTGCATGATGCTTGACTATATTGAGGAGAAGGCTATTGCAGCCCGGATCCGTAAAGCCATTGCCACTGTGATCGAGGAAGGAAAGGTACGGACCTATGATATGATGAAGATGACAGGCAGACCTGAGGTAATTGAACAGGGTGCCGCTTCAACCACACAGATGACAGATGCCATAATTGCCTGCCTAAAATAGACAAAGATGACAGAGGAGATAAAAAAGCTATGGCCTGAGCTGGAATGGATCATTGATCCGGACCTCAGGGAAAAGACCGCCCGTACATGGGAACTGGCACTCGAAAGAAGTGTACTGAGTGCCGGTGATCTTGACCGGATCCCGTTCACTCTGCTATGCGGCCCTGACCTGAAGGTCACATTCATGGATCACAAACGGTGCGTAGTGCACGTTGCAAAGGATGCCGGCGAAAAAATGAACCAATTCTTCAGG
This sequence comes from uncultured Bacteroidales bacterium, assembly GCA_963736735.1. GTDB lineage: Bacteria > Bacteroidota > Bacteroidia > Bacteroidales > VadinHA17 > SR-FBR-E99. Next base: position 278,995 of record CAVTPX010000003.1, read on the forward strand.
GGGGAATTGCCTGTAAATATGGATGTACTGATCTCAGGCGCCATTCTTGCCGATGTCGGTAAAATGCTCGAGTATGAGCTTGATGCAAGCGGAAAGGCTGTACAGGGAAAATACGGACAGTATCTCCGGCATCCCTTCTCAGGAGTTAGCATTGCGGAAGAATGCGGTGTCCCGCCCGAAGTGTGTCACATCATTGCTGCCCATGCTCACGAGGGGGATCTTGTCAAGCGGACTACTGAGGCATATATAGTTCACCACGCCGACTTCATGACCTTTCTGCCATTCAAGAGCAGACTTATAATATAGACCCGCGTTTCTGAGCTATCTGATCACGGCTTTTCCGCTGTGTGCGTTGCGGACGTTCTCAAAGCCCATTTTGTCAACCTCACGGTCGTAGGTCATCAGTCCGTTTGTCTCAGTCTCTACGTCGGTTGTCTGGGTGTAGACGGAGGCGCTGAGCCCCTTCTTTTCAACCAGTTCCCTGACAACAGAATAGAAAGTCTCATATCTCCTGAGAAGATCAGTGCTGTCAGTCATATTGCGGTAACCCCAGTTCTTCTGTTCCCAGGTATGGCCTGGTACCGGAAGTCCCAGACCGCCGAACTCCCCGAGAACGATTGCTCTTGTCTCCTCTGCAGGTGGGGCAACAGGTTCAGGGTAATTATGCACATCCATGACATCGCCTGTCCCCCGGTCAGTCCATCCCGAGGTGCTGTTTACAAGTCTCGTGGTATCATAAGCCGAAACATAGTCAGTGACCGAGGCAGTGTTGTACTGCCCCCATCCTTCATTGTATATCACCCACATAATTATTGAAGGATGATTGTATTTTGTTTCGATCATACTGAGCATCTCAGTCATGAACTGGGCTGAGTCAGCCTCAGACTTGACAATATCCGGCTTGTCACCCCATATATAATCATCGCCGCTGGGCATATCCTGCCAGACAAGCATTCCAAGCCGGTCTGCATGGTAATAATACCTCCTGTTCTCAACCTTGACATGCTTGCGCAACATATTGAATCCCATTTTCTTCAGCATCTCAATGTCATAAACCATTGCTTCATCAGTTGGCGGAGTATAGAGTCCGTCAGGCCAGAATCCCTGGTCTAATGGGCCATTCTGCCATACAAACGTGTTGTTGAGCATCAGCCTGGTATAGCCGTCACCGGTCTTGCCGAGGGAGATCTTACGCATGCCGGCATAAGATTTTATATTGTCGGCAGGAAAACCGCCGGAAATAAGTTTAACCTCCATATCATAAAGGGCAGGACTCTCAGGGCTCCACAGGTGCGGATCCCCGACTGAAACTGCCATAGGCTTGCCAGTCTCCCCACTTATTGTACCGGCAACTTCTCCTTTGTAAAGGAAAGTAACCTCGGCGAGCGACGGAGCCATATCCACAGGCGGGCACCCTTCAGCCCCCCTGCAGTGATCCTCCGAAACTGTGACAGTAAATGTGCCTTTATCAATGTCACTCACAACCCGCAATCCGCTGATCCAGCTTTTATTTACAGGTTCAAGCCATACACTCTGCCAGATGCCGGTTGTAGGGGTGTACCATATTCCTCCGGGCTTTGTCACCTGCTTGCCCCTCGGCTGCCTGCCCCTGTCAGTCGGGTCCCATACCCTGACAAGAATTTTGTGCTTCTTACTGTCAGCAAGGAGTGGTGAAATATTGAATGAAAACGGATCATATCCTCCTGAATGTTTACCTGCAAGCTTTCCGTCGATCCATACCGACGTCTCCCAGTCCGATGCTTCAAAATTCAGGATCATCTGTTGTCCATTCCATTCCTTTGGCAGCATAAACTCCCTCGAATACCACAGGGCAAGGGAGTCGGTTACCCTCCGTCTTACACCTGACAAGGCCGATTCCACAGAGTAGGGGACCAGTATTTTACCTTCCGGTTCCCCAAATTCTGCATCCTTAAGAGTAATAGCATAATCCCATAAACCGTTGAGACTCATCCACTGGTCTCTCACAAGATCAGGCCTGGGATACTCAGGCCAGGGCGAGACTGGGTCAATATCTTTTGCCCATCTTGTCAGGAGAGGGCTTTCAGCCGGCTGCCAGGTTGTATCAGCCTCTCGTAAACAGCTGCTGCTCAGTCCGGCAACAAGCGCAGCAGCCAGGATAAGTGAATATTTCATAGATACTTTTCTTTATTGGGGGATCAGCCGAGTTTCATATTCTCGACTTCTTCCATGTTCCGTTCATTGTAGACAATTTTACCCATTGGTGTGTAGAGCCACTCGATTAGGTCGCCGTATTTCTCGATTATCTTTCCCCTGACTACCTTCATTGTTGAATTCATCATACCGTTTTCCTCGTTGAAGCTCTCGTTCAGTACTCCGATTGCCACCGGCAGCCACCTGTGCGGAAACATTGATCCGTATTTCCCGTTGATACGGTATTCATTTACCTCGCTCTCCAGCAGGTTGAGGATTATTCTCTTGCCGTCTTCTGTGGATGCTGAGATATTTCTTTCCTCGAGATACAATTTAAGGGCATGCTGGTTTGGAACTATCAGGGCAACAGTATAAGGTCTCTGGTTGTTGTAGAGCATGCACTGGTCAATGAATTTTGACTGTTCGCTCACTGCCTCCTCTATTCCTTCAGGACTGAATTTCTCACCGTCGTCAGCAATCAAAAGGCTCTTGAAACGGCCCATCACATACAGGAAACCGTCGCTCATGTAGCCCATATCGCCTGTGTAAAGCCACCCTTCGCGCAGGGCTTCAGCTGTGGCGGTCTCATTTTTCCAGTATCCGTGCATCACATTCCCCCCCCTGATTACAATCTCGCCCTTTTGACCCTCGGGCAGGGTTTCACCCTTGTCATCACATATTTTCAGCTCCATATTATTCACAAGGTAACCGGAAGACCCCAACACATGACGGGTAAGTGAATTTGATGAAATGATTGGCGAGGCTTCTGAAAGTCCGTAGCCCTGGAACATTGGCACCCCTATTGCATAGAAGAACCGCTGGAGCTCGATGTCAAGCAATGCACCACCGCCGATGAAGAATTCCAGTTCTCCGCCGAAGGATTCTCGGATCTTGGAGAATAGAATTTTGTCGAACATCCTGAGGAAAGGCTTATTGAGCCTTTGCAATCCCTGACCCTTATTGTAGCCTTCCTTATTGTAGGAATATGCCATCCTCATGGCTGTATTGAACAGTGTTTCAGTTACTTTACCTTTTTCCTTGATACCCTTCTCGATATTCTTCCTGAAGTTTTTGGCCAGTGCAGGCACACTCATGAGCAGGTTTGGTCTGATCTCCTTCATGCAAATCGGAATATTGCGAAGGCTTTCCATGGGTGTCTTTCCGATTTTAACGGAAGCAATGCTGGCTCCCTTGCCCATAAAAGCATAGATACCGGCTGTATGCGCGAAAGAGTGGTCCCATGGTAGTATAAGCAGTGTCTTAAAGTGCTGCGGAATATCCATCAGGCTGTACGACTGGTAAACGTTTGTTACATAATTGCCGTGGCTCAGGATGATTCCCTTCGGATCTGCTGTTGTTCCTGATGTGTAGCAGATGTTGGCGAAATCAGCCGGTTTGATGCTTCTTGTATACTCTTCGAAAGCAGATCTGCTGGCAGGATTCTCAAGCCATTCCCTTCCGATCTTTCGTACCTCGTTGAAGTGTATTTCACTGTCAGAGTATTCTTCACGGGGGTCCATGAAAATGACACGGGTTATTCCGGGACACTGATCAATCACTGTCCTTATCTTTTCACTCTGTCCGCTCGATGTAATAACCATCTTCGATTCAGAGTGGTTAATACGGAATTTTATCTCTTCAGGATTGAGCTTGACTGAGAGAGGCACATTTATTGCTCCTGCATACAGAATCCCAAGTTCACCGATTACCCAGCTGTTTCTTCCTTCGGAAAGCAGGGCGACCCTGTCTCCCTTCCTTACTCCCATCTGCATAAGGCCGGCAGCAAATTCATGCACCTGATGCCTTACTTCCTGGTATGTAGTCCCTTCATATTTGTCCTGCGGCTTCTCCCACAGATATATGTTTGTTGAGTACTTTTCAACATTCTCCTCGAAGAACTGGATTAATGATTTCATGGTGCTTCCCTTAATTTTTTTTTGGCAAACTAATATAGGAAAGAATTGAATCAATCTGGCAGTGAATATCAGATTTTCATAGGAATTGTGTACATAAGGTTGTATCTTTATAAACTGAAACCTCTATAAGCTGTTAGATATGAAGAGATTAATCATGGTATTGATGGCCGCGATGCTGCTCCTGCCCTCATGTAAGTTCATGGAAAGTATTAATCCGTTTGGGAGAAAGGCCAGGGCGACGGAGGCACTGCAGAAGCAGCAGGAGGCATTTCGTGTTGCTGACTCGATAAAGGTTGCTGCTCAGAAGGTTGAAGAAGAGAAGGCAAGGCAGGCAGAACTCGAAAGAGTGGCCGCTGAGGAGCAGGCCAGGCTGGCTGCTGAATCGACTTCAAAGCACCATATTATCGTTGGTAGCTTCCTGAACCGCGCGTATGCAGCTTCATGGTCAGACCATTGCAGGGAAATGGGTTATGATACAAAGATCATTGAATGGAATGATGGACGCTGGAACCTGGTTTCTGCCAAGTCATTCGGGACTTTGAGCGGTGCCTATAATGAGCTGCCGGCATTCATGGCCAGTTTTGACATGCAGGCCTGGGTTCTTACAGGCAGGTAAAATCAGCGGTATACAGTTGCTGATCTGTCAGGCCCTACTGATACAATTGTTATCGGTACCCCTGTTTCCTTTTCGATGAACTCAATGTAAGATGAGAGCCCTGAAGGCAGCTCATCCCACCTTTTGCAGCCGGTTATCTCACAATTCCATCCCGGCATTGATTTGTAGATTATTTTGTCAATATCTGACAGACAATAAGGTAGTTCTGTCACTTCTTTTCCTGCAACTGAGTATGCGGTGCAGACCTTGATTTCGTCGAAACCTGAAAGGACATCGGCTTTCATCATGAAGAGCTGCGTTACTCCGTTCACCATAATTGCATACTTCAAAGCTGGCAGATCAAGCCATCCGCAACGGCGGGGTCTGCCGGTTGTGGAGCCGTATTCATTGCCCCGGTCACGCATTTTCTGACCATCTTCATCATTGAGTTCAGTCGGAAAAGGACCGCTCCCGACACGGGTACAATAAGCCTTGAAGATGCCGAAGACCTCACCTGTTCTGCCAGGTGCAATGCCAAGCCCGGTGCAGGCACCGGCGGCAACAGTATTCGATGAGGTTACAAACGGATAGGTTCCGAAGTCGATGTCAAGCATTGTGCCCTGCGCACCTTCAGCCAGAACCCGTTTGCCATCACTCAGACTCCGGTCAATCAGATATTCGCTGTTAACCATTGTAAACTGCCTGAGGAATTCTATTGCATCAAACCATTCAGCCTCAAGCTCAGACAGGTTCAGCCCTGAATCGAAGTTTCCCAGTCTTTTTTTGTGTTCGGCTGTGTGCACCTCATATATTTCCCTGAAATTCTTTTTCAGAATATCACCAACACGCAGACCATTACGCGAAGCCTTGTCAGTGTAGGCAGGACCAATACCGCGCAGGGTGGAGCCAATTTTTGACGTACCAAGTGAAGATTCACTGGCGGCGTCAAGCATCTTGTGGGTTGGAAGTATCAGGTGTGCCTTAAAAGAGATCACAAGCCTCTCACGTACCTTTTCAACTCCGATGCCGAGATCGTTGACCTCCTTCCGGAAGACCACGGGATCAAGAACCACCCCGTTGCCTATTACGTTTATCTTTCCCTCATGGAAAATCCCCGACGGCACAAGATGGAGAACATGCTTCTGACTATTGAATTCGATTGTATGACCCGCATTTGGGCCACCCTGAAACCGGGCTACAACTTCATATTCATGACTCAATGCATCAACTATCTTACCTTTTCCCTCATCACCCCATTGGAGCCCTAACAATATGTCAATCTTCATATTAGATAATCCTGATCTGGTTGAAAATCAGACAGCAATTTACGCATTATTTTATGGCAAAACCTCGCACTTTGTATAATTAACCTTTATTTGATCCTGTCTTTTTTTACTCCATAGATGTACAGGGAATGATAAAGCGGTATGAAATTGTTGTTTTCTCCTGCTGTCCTGATTATATCATCAATCCTGGGGTCACTGAACTCAATGACGTTTCCTGTATCTGTATCGATGAGATGATCATGCCGTGCTGACTGAAATGCCTTCTCATACTGCGCCATACTGCGGCCGAACTTGTGCTTGATTATCAGCTTACAGTCAATCAGGAGCTCAATTGTATTATATAATGTAGCCCTCGAGACACGGTAATTCTTGGTCTTCATGAAAGTGTACAGTGATTCGATATCAAAGTGTCCCTCCCTGCAGTATATCTCATCGAGAATGGCAAACCTCTCCGGCGTCTTACGGAAGGCGTGCCTGGTCAGATATTCGGTAAAGACCTGTCTGACTGTTACCCTGACATCATCAGAAGCCATTTTTACGGCAATTATTGATCACTTATTATTCGTTCGCTCTTACTCTATGAATTCTTCAACCCTTTTTACACTCGCCACACCTCTGACATTCGAAAGCTGCATCAGAAGGTTGTTAAGGTCACTTGTATGATGCACATAAAGGTCAATTGTGCCTTCGAATATTCCGTTGTAAACCGAGACGTTTATGTTGCGGATGTTTACACTCAGCTCTGTTGAAATAATGCTGGTGATCTCATTCACCATCCCTATCCTGTCTATTCCGTTGATGCTGATCCTTGCAAGAAAGGAGGCCAGCCTGTGTATTGTCCACCTGACGGGTATAATCCTGTTACCTTCATTGGACATGAATCTTATTGCATTGGGACATTTCGGCTTGTGGACTACGATCGAGCTGTCAGGTGCCATATAGCCGATTACCTCATCGCCCGGGATCGGATTGCAGCAATCCGCAATCACATAGGAGTTGCCTGTGTTGTCTACATTCTCCCTGAGCAGATAAGGATGATTTTTATCTATAGGAGCAGGTGGCTCGGCCTCCGGTTTCACAGGTTCTGAACGTTTGGTAACCCCTCCGATAGCCAGCTTCCAGTACTTCTTCAGGCTCCCTTCCGGTGCCTTTTTGAGAACCTTGCGCAGTTCGTCGAGATTGATAACCTCCAGGCCGATCCTTGAATACAGCTCATCCTTACTGAGAACCTGGTAATTATCAAGCAGTTTCTTGATGATGTCTGAGTTGGGAACTACACCCAGTTCTCCAAGCCTCTGCTCCAGCAGATCCATGCCCTTCTGGATGAGATCTTTAGACTCATCTTTAAGGATATCTTTTATTGCTCCCTTTGCTCTCGAAGTATGTGCATATTCGAGCCATTCCTTTTCAGGCTTAGCAATGCTGGAGGTGATTATTTCCACCTGGTCACCGCTTTGCAATGTTGTTGACAGGGGAGAGAGTTTATAATTTACCTTGGCGCCGATAGCTTTGTTGCCAACATCAGTATGGATGGCGTACGCAAAATCAAGGGCAGAAGCACCCTTGGGAAGATTCACGAGGAGACCTTTGGGTGTGAAGACCATTATCTCCGATGAAAAGAGACTCATCTTGAAATCGTCAAGAAAGGAGACCGGATCAGCCATGGGGTTGGCAAGCATTTCGCGGATATGTTTGAGCCACTTGTCGAGTTCACTCTCTGACTGTGAGCTGTCACCCTTGTATTTCCAGTGAGCAGCAAAGCCTCTCTCGGCAATGTCATCCATTCTCTGGCTGCGTATCTGTACCTCTACCCAGCGGCCGCCGGGACCCATTACAGTAAGGTGAAGAGCTTCGTAACCGTTGGGTTTGGGTCTGCTCACCCAGTCGCGCAGCCTGTCTGGTTTTGGAGTGTATATGTCAGTAATGAGTGAATAAATCTGCCAGCACTGGGTCCTCTCACTGATCTCCTCAGGCCCGGGCTCGAAAACAATTCGGACGGCAAGAAGGTCAAAAACCTCCTCGAATGGTACGTTTTTCGACTGCATCTTCTTCCAGATTGAATAGATGGATTTAAACCGGCCGGAAATGTCGAAGACAATGTTGTTCAGATTCAGTTTATCAATTATCGGAAGGCTGAATTTGTTAATGAGTGAGATGTTCTTTTTCTCATCCAGTTTGATCTTGCGGGCAATTTCTTCATATATGCGCGGATGCCTGAATTTGAAGCTCAGATCCTCAAGCTCGGTCTTTATTGCAAAGAGTCCGAGCCGGTGGGCAAGCGGCGCGTAAAGGTAGATTGTCTCCCCGGCAACTTTCATCCTCTTGTGCTCGGGCATAGACTCGAGGGTCCGCATGTTGTGAAGCCTGTCAGCTATCTTGATCAGAATCACCCTGATATCATCTGAGAGGGTCATCAGCATCTTCCGGAAATTCTCAGCCTGCATCGAGTTGGCCTCTTTGCTGTAAGTTCCGGAAATCTTTGTCAGCCCGTCAATGAGTGTGGCTATCTTTGGGCCGAACTCCTTCTCTACAGTTTCAAGGGTCACATCAGTGTCCTCCACAACGTCATGCATAAGGGCAGCAGCCACTGACTTTGCACCCAGCCCAATCTCCTGGTTCACAATTCGTGCTACACTGATTGGATGGATAATATACGGGTCGCCGGAGTTCCGGCGCATGTCACGGTGCGCGTCGTTTGCAAACCTGAATGCCTTTTCAATGAGAACCCTGTCGCTGGGCTTATCACACCTGTAAAGACTGTCTGTCAGTGATTTGTACTCGGCTTCAATCCGGCTGATATCCTCTTCTGTGAAAATTTTCGTCTTTGTTTTGCCCATCAGTCCCTCAGGTGATTGGAAGAGTCAAAGATATAAAAATCGGGCTTAAAAATTGCACCTGTAAATCAATGCAGAATGGTAACAGTACCGTTCCGGCGCTCGGTAATTCCTGAAGGTTTTGTAAGGGAAAGGGTCCAGAGGTATGCGCCGGCAGGCAGCGGCGTGCCGCCCTGACGCCCGTCCCACCCCGTGCCGTGGACTGATGTGCGGAAAAGGAGCACCCCGAGACGGTTGAAGACCCTGAACTCGTATGTGAGCGGGGTGAATGAGAGCACGGGGGCGAAGGTGTCATTGAGGCCGTCACCGTCAGGGGTGAAGGCGTTGGCAACATAAATGTTCTCCGCAACCCTGACCGCCGCCGCTGACGAACGGCACGCCGTTATGCCTGCCGGCGCATCAACCCTCACAGCTGTCACATTATATATCACTTCACCTGTGGAAACATCATATGCAAAACTCCTGTAATCTTCAGTCCATATGGTGTCTGACAACTCCAGGGCAATCTCCTCAGGCCCGTTGCCTGTATTCCTCCACACCGAGAACAGCGCTGCTGTTGAAGGAAAAGGATTGTTCCACCTGAGAACCACTTCTGTTCCCTCCTGAAAGGCTGAAAGAACAATGTTCCTTACCGGCGCCGAGACCGCAACCGGGTAGCCACAGCTGCTCACCGCCGATAACCTGAAAAGGTTTATAAGCGTTGTGTCAGCATTGCTGTCACTTATTATTACTGTTCCGCCACTCCCCGAAACCGGGTCAGAGAGGATCCATGACCCTGAGGCTCCTGTCTTTCGTTCAGACCTGAATGTGTGAATATCGGAGGAGGGGTCGTAACTGCCTGTAATTATTATCCTCCCGTCAGTTACCGCAGTCGCTTCCGCAATAGTCCACGCAGGTGCCCCTTCGCTGCCCGTAACGAGACACTGCCTGTTTGAGGTCGAAAGCTGTACGGTTCCGCTCAATGCTGATACATACAGACAGTATCCTGTGTCAGGGATATATCCCTGCAAAATATATGACACTGCGGTCACCGGTACCGTACTGTGCAGAACTGCAGGGGCATTGTCAACAGAAAGGTAGATGCCGTATCCGTCGGCCGGATGAGCTGTATTGGAGTAAGGTGTCCATGTCATCACAATACGGCCATTGCACGTATCATTTACAGCTTCGAGATACATTGTACTGAGACTGTTGCTGAGCGGACTGATATTCAATGAAGAATCCATCGCGGCGACTACATAAGTAACACTCCTGTACCTGGCGGCAGAACCTGTATGGGTATAGTTTGCAGCAAAGGGAGACCAGAGCGTGTCAACGGCAAATGCGGTGTTATTGCTGAAGGCATATACAACGTAACTTCCAACATCTGGTGAGCCACCGGGAAGCCAGTTCAGTACTGCAAATCCTGTTGAGGGGTCAACTGATACCCTGTCGAGCACCGGAGGCAGCGGCTGCGTGACATCCTGTCCCTTAAGACTTGAAAGAGTCAGGGAACAAAATGCAAATGTCAGTATGATCATGCAAAATTTCATTTTGCTCCTGCAATGATCTCTATGGCATTGTCAGTATTGTAATACGTTGCCACCAGGTCCTTTATTTCACCGGGCGTTATGGTTTTTACTTTTTCTTCAAATCTCCTGTAATAGTCCGGATCCGGTCCGTAATCAATCAGTCCCCTTATTGCCTCGGCTGATGCGAAGGGGCCGTCAAAGGTTCTTGCGATCTCACCCATTATATGGTTTCGCACGGTCAGCAGTTCGTCAATGCCAACTTCAACAGTCGCCAGTTCAGTGATCTCCCTGCGTATCTCCTCAAGGGTCTGCTCACGGTATTCATTTGCCACTTCGGTAACAACTGCTATAAATCCTATATCCCGAAGGGCGCCTGACACGGAGCTTATACCGTATGTATAACCCTTGTCTTCCCTGATATTGTGCATCAGCCTCGATCCGAAGTAGCCTCCCAGGATTACATTCGCCACCTGCAGCCCCTGGTAGTCGGGATGTTGCCTCGTTATGCCCCTCCATCCGACCCTGACAGCGCTTTGAACCGAGTTGCTGACTTCGAAGAACAGCCGGCCGGGTGATGCCGTTTTGAAATTGATCTCAGGAAAAACCGGTTTATTCCACTTTTCTTTGCCGCTGCACGAAAAATATTTTTCCAGCTCAGGTAATGCTTTCTCAGGGTCCTTGCCTGCAACTGTAATATACATGTTGGCTGGCCTGTAATGAAGTGAATGGAACCGCCGGGCATCTTCCAGGGTAAGGGAAGTGTAGTCTTCAGGAATTGTAACCCTTCCGTAAGGATTGTCACCGCCGAAGATCGCCCTGTAAAATTCTTCTCTTGCGATAACTGATGTTTTCTGCCTGTTTGTCCGGAAGCTCTGAATCCTCTTTTCCATCAGCATCCTGAATTCAGTGGCAGGAAATGAGGGCTGAAACAGCACCTCGGCAGCGAGGGCCATAACCTCACCCAGTTTTCTCGTGAGGGTCACCGCAATGAGACATGCGGAATCCTTATCAGCCATATGTGTGAACGCTGCACCGGTCCTGTCGATGAGGTCATTGATTGACATGGCATCGTGAATGACGGTACCCTCGGTCAGCATTGCATTCGCCGTGGAGGCAGCCAGATGCACCTCTTCCATTCTCTGTCCTGCGTTGAATACGAACTCAATCCTAAGCAGGTCCAGTGTTCCGGTGCCGAGCAGATAGACGGGAACGCCGCCGGTAAGCTCATGCATCGCAGGAACCGGGAAAGTGCCGGCTGATGGGGTAATTATCTCTGGAGGAATGGATCTGTCAACTTTGCTCATAACGTTTCCGGTAAGTAATGTATGACACTGCAATTGCTTTCAGTGAATGTTCGTTCTGAGCATTCCATTATCTCCCCGGCGGTAACGCTCATATACTTTTCTTTCTCGGTGTTTATGCCGTTTGCATCGCCGAGAAGTTCGTTGTACGCCAGATTAAATGCTTTGTTACCGGCACTCAGATATGACATAAGCTGGTGCGATTCGTACCTGTTTCGCGCCTTGTCAAGTTCAGCAGTAGTGACCTTTTCTCCTGCCACCCTGTTCAGCTCCTCCCTGACAGCCTTCTCCGCTGTTCTTATATCCACACCTTCCTTTAACCTTCCTGAGACTATCGCAAGCCCCGGATCGATTTCGGCTGAGAGATAGATGTCAGCCTCGCTGAATAACTCCTTTCCTCTTACAAGGATGCCCGGGAAGCGCCCTGAGTCGCAGCCGGAGAGTATATCAGTAAGCAGATCCAGAATATAAAAGTCGCGACTGGTTCTGCCTCCCGTATGAAACGCCATCAGCAGCTCTGCCGAAGGAACCCTGCGGTGAACCGTCATCTCTCTCCTTGCCTCCTGAACAGGCTCCGGGGGAAGATTACGCGTATATGGCGTCCCCGGAGCGATATCATCAAACCATTTTTCGGCCAGCCGGAAAACAGTTTCAGGCTTTACATTTCCGGCTGTGCTGAGTATTGCATTCGACGGTCTGTAATGTCTCCTGAAAAAATCAGTAACACTCTTTCTGTCTGCATTCTGAATATGAGCGATGTCTTTACCTATAGTCGGCCATAGATAGGGATGCTTTTTGTATGCCAGCGGTCTGAGAAGCAGGAAAAGATCACCATAAGGCTGGTTAAGATACCTCTGCCTGTATTCCTCAGTGACAACACTTTTTTGCGTCTTCAGTTTTTCATCAGACAGATCAGGACCTTTAAGCCTGTCAGACTCAAGCCACATAGCTGTCTCGAGGTTTCCCGAAGGAAGTGTAATAAAATAATTCGTGATGTCACTGTTTGTGAATGCGTTGTTCTCACCTCCGGCAAGCATGACAGGAGTGTCGAAGACAGGTACATTGTCAGAGCCTTCAAACATCAGATGCTCGAAGAGATGGGCAAAGCCGGTAGCTTCAGCATCTTCATCCCTCGATCCCACATTGTAAAGAAGATTCGTAGTGACCATGGGAGTGGAGGGATCATAATGCGCGAGAACCTTAAGCCCGTTTGACAAGATATGTTTTTCAAAGTTGATCATGAAAATACATTTTTCAGTAACCGGCAGGTATACGGTTGCAGTGGCCGGAATTCACGTCAAACTTACCAAAATTTAATGGTGCTCCTCATTTTGTCCTATATTTGTGTGCAGGAGGGTTAAAAGGATTCCGTATAGACAATGCCAGAGAGTATATTTTCAAGATTACCAAAGATTTTCAGTTCATTTTTTGCCGACCAGCAGAAACTTCTTTACCTGCTGAGTTTTGCAGTCGGGATTGCCAGCGCAATGGCGGCAGTGGCGATGAAGAATGCAATCCATTACACTCATCTCCTGTTTACACAGGGCGTCACTGACGGTTCAGCGGGGATTCTTTCTCTTGTCTACCCAATGGCCGGTATATTACTGACGGTGCTTGTGGTTAAATACCTGGTCCGTGATAATATTTCGCACGGCATCAGCCGGGTACTATTTGCAATCTCACGAAGGAACAGCTATATCAGGAGACATAATAACTGGTCATCGATACTCGCAAGCTCACTTACAATAGGATTCGGAGGATCAGTGGGAGCCGAGGCACCTATCGCCCTTACTGGAGCCTCTATAGGCTCGACTGTAGGTCGGTACTTTAATCTGAATTACAAAAATATTACACTTTTGCTTGGATGCGGTGCTGCCGGAGCTATATCAGGCATTTTCAAAGCCCCTATCGGGGGCATATTGTTCACCCTTGAGGTGCTTATGCTTGACCTGACAATGTCATCAATCGTTCCCCTGCTCATTTCTTCAGTTACAGCAGCATCCGTCGCCTATTTCTTTATGGGAAATGACGTACTTTTCTCGTTCCAGGTAAGGGAAAGCTTCCTTCTGCGGAACCTCCCTTACTATCTGTTGCTTGGAGTTTTCAGCGGCCTGGCCGGGGCATACTTTACGAAGATGACAATTGGTATCGAAAAACTCTACCAGAAGATCGGCAATACATATGTAAGACTGATAACGGGAGGTACTATTCTGGGTGTGCTGATCTATATTTTCCCCTCATTGTATGGTGAGGGCTATGATACAATAATGGTTCTGTTGAAGGGAGAGTCACTAGCTGCCGTCGGCCAGACTCTCTTTGGAGATGTAGCATCAGGAGCATGGATCATTATCCTCTTTCTCACAGCCGTTGTACTTGTAAAGGTGGTGGCAACGGCATCTACTAACGGTGCCGGCGGTGTAGGTGGCATTGTGGCACCCACACTTTTCACAGGAGGCGTGGCAGGGTATCTGTTTTCCAGCCTGATGAACACTGTCTTTGGTCTTCAACTCCCTGAGAGCAGTTTCACCCTCGCCGGAATGGCCGGTCTTTTCGCGGCAGTCCTGCATGCCCCGCTTACTGCCATTTTCCTTATTGCAGAAATAACGGAAGGCTACAGCCTCTTCATCCCGCTGATAGTAACGTCAACTGTAGGTTTCATTACAATACGCAGTTTCCAGAAACATTCAATTTATCACCAGCAGCTTGCTTCAACAGGGGAACTGATAACCCACGATAAGGACAAAGCGGCAATTACAATGCTCGAATGGACCAAAGAGGTGGAGACCGACCTTCTGACAGTACACCCCGAAGACACCCTCGGTGACCTGGTTAAGCAGGTGGCCAAATCCAAACGTAACATCTTCCCTGTTGTAGACGAATTCAACATTCTGGAGGGTGTTGTGCTCCTTGACGACATAAGAGATAAGATGTTTATCCCCGAGCTTTATGAAAAGGTATCAGTGAGTGAACTGATGACTATTCCCCCGACATATATCGACATCCATGAGAAGGGAGATGTTGTACTGGATGCCTTCACACGGACAGGTGCATGGAACCTTCCGGTGCTGGACGGCGGACAGTATGTGGGGTTCATTTCCAAATCAAGGATCTTCGGAGCCTACAGGGAATTGCTGAAACAGTTCTCCGAGGAATAAAATTTTTAATTAGCCGAACATTCTGGTACTTAATTATCTACATTTGCGGACTTTAATTTTCTGAGGGATGACTAACGACAGGTCCGACTTTCTAAATAAACTCAGTCTGGTGGGGGTGATAATGTCCCTGGGGATTATCTACGGCGACATAGGCACTTCGCCGCTCTATGTCATGAAGGCGGTGGTTAACAATGCCGGCACAGTTGACAGGATGCTGGTACTTGGTGTTGTTTCAGCAATTATATGGACCCTCACACTCCAGACCACCGTCAAATATGTTTTGATAACCCTGACAGCTGACAACAAGGGTGAGGGAGGCATTTTCTCGCTGTTTGCCCTTATGCGCAAGAGAAAACGGAATCTTTTCATAGTTGCTGTTATCGGAGGCAGCGCACTCCTGGCTGACAGCATCATCACACCTTCAATTACAGTTGTGTCAGCCGTTGAAGGGTTACAGATAATCAGACCTGATCTCCCGGTGACTGTTATTGCACTTGCCATAATTACTTCTCTTTTTTTTATTCAGCAATTCGGTACATCTGCCGTCGGGAAAACTTTCGGTCCTGTTATGTTTGTCTGGTTTACCTCTCTTGGAGTACTGGGATTTGCAAGTCTGATTAAAGTACCGGGGATGCTTGCGGCATTCAGTCCTGTTTACGCTTACAAGCTTCTTTCAGCGCATCCGCAGGGATTCATCCTTCTGGGAGCAATATTTCTGTGCACCACAGGAGCAGAGGCATTATATGCCGACCTGGGACACTGCGGCCTGAAGAATATCCGGATAAGCTGGATATACGTCAAAAGCATGCTCATCCTCACATACCTGGGACAGGGTGCCTGGCTGCTGGCTAATCCGGGAAATGCAATACCTGGTGTAAATCCATTTTATGCAATCATGCCGGAATGGTTTCTTCCGTTCGGAATATTACTTGCAACGGTTGCGGCGATAATTGCCAGCCAGGCGCTGATAAGCGGCTCGTATACACTTATAAGCGAGGCTATCTCACTGAACTTCTGGCCCAAAATAAAGATAAAATACCCCTCTTTCGCAAAGGGTCAGATGTACATTCCTTCAGTTAACTGGACATTATTCATGGCGGTGGCTACGGTGGTCATTACCTTCCGTACATCCTCAAACATGGAGGCAGCATACGGTCTTTCAATTACTATAACAATGTTGATGACCACCCTGCTCATGATCGTCTGGCTTCGTCTTCACCATAAACCACTGGCTACCGTAATTCTCTTCGGGGTTACCTACCTCGCAATAGAATTGCTTTTCCTTGCTGCAAACCTTACTAAATTCATCCATGGAGGATGGTTCACAATTGCTGCCGGCGGCTTCTTATCAGTAATAATGCTTGTACTTTATAATGGTCGACGCATTAAGAACAGATTCATCAGTTTCAACAAATTGAAAAGTTACCTCCCTGTACTGGCAGACCTTTCCCTGGATAAAACTGTCCCAAAATATGCCGGGCAACTTGTCTATATCACTCATGCCGACAGGTGTGATGAAATAGAGGCCAAGACTATCTGGTCACTCTTGTTCCGCCAGCCCAAAAGGGCTGACGCCTATTGGTTTCTCCATGTTGATATAATAGATAATCCCTATACATCAGAATACAGGATCACTCAGCTTGTTCCGGGGAAGGTTTACAGGATTGATCTTTACCTGGGATTTAAGATCCCTATAAGAGTCAATGATTACTTTCTTCAGATACTTCATTCAATGAAGGAAGAGGGAGAAGTAAATCTTACAAGCAGTCATCCCTCACTCAATCAGCACGGTGTCGAAACTGATTTCAGGTTTGTGCAGCTTATCCGTGTCCTCCCTGGTTATATAGACCTCCCTTTCTGGGAAAAACTGACACTGAACTTATATTTCATCTTTCGCAGGCTGGGTATTAATGATGTTGCTGCATACGGACTCGATACAACTCTTGTGACTGAAGAGAAAGTGCCGCTCACAATACCGTCAGGGATTAAGCCTGTACACCTGAGACTTCGCAAAAACTGAATCCCGGGGATTAGTACTGGTGATTTCAGCTACAAGTTTTGTTCCTGCATCGGTATCGCTATATCTGTTCAGGTGCGCAATAATATATGTCATCAGGAAAATAAAAATTTTAAACGTATATTTGTGTGAATTCAGCAATTCTGCAGATAATCTATACAATTAATAGTTAAACAGTTAATGGACTTTTAAGAATATGAAAAGAGACATTGAAATATTTGACCTCATCACTGAGGAGCGTCTTCGTCAGACCAACGGAATAGAGTTGATAGCATCCGAGAACTTTGTCAGTCCCCAGGTACTGGAGGCCATGGGATCAGTCCTTACAAACAAGTATGCCGAAGGTTATCCGGGTCACAGGTATTACGGAGGCTGCGAAGTGGTTGACAAGGTGGAGCAGCTTGCAATTGACAGGCTGAAGAAGCTTTTCGACGCAGAATATGCAAATGTTCAGCCCCATTCCGGAGCCCAGGCCAATATGGCTGTTTTTCTGACGATTATGAAACCTGGTGACACTTTTCTGGGCCTTGACCTTGCCCACGGAGGCCATCTGTCTCACGGATCTCCGGTGAATTCATCAGGCATTCTGTACAGGCCGGTTTCATATAGTGTCAGGCAGGAAACCGGCAGGGTTGATTATGATATGATGGAAGAGGTGGCTCTCAGGGAGAGACCGAAAGTAATTGTCGGAGGCGCCTCTGCTTACTCAAGGGAATGGGACTATCCGCGCATGAGAGAAATCGCTGACAAAATCGGTGCTCTGCTTATGATTGACATGGCTCACCCTGCAGGTCTCATTGCTGCGGGACTCCTTTCCAACCCGTTGAAATATGCACATATAGTAACCTCAACCACACACAAAACACTCCGTGGTCCGCGCGGAGGCATCATTCTGATGGGCAGTGATTTCCCGAATCCCTGGGGGATCACAACACCGAAGGGTGAGATTAAAATGATGTCTGCCATGCTTAATTCTGCCGTCTTCCCAGGTATCCAGGGCGGTCCGCTGGAGCATGTAATAGCTGCCAAAGCCGTCTCCTTCGGAGAAGCTCTTATGCCTGAATTCAGGGTCTACCAGGAACAGGTAAAGAAAAATGCCGCTGAAATGGCTGGCGCATTCATGGCACTCGGATATAAAGTCATATCAGATGGTACCGATAATCACTCGATGCTGATAGATCTCAGACCAAAATTCCCCGATATCTCAGGCAAAAAGGCCGAGAACACTCTTGTCAGAGCCCATATAACAGTAAATAAAAATATGGTGCCCTTTGATTCACGTTCTCCGTTCCTGACATCCGGAATCAGGGTGGGAACCCCTGCGGTGACCACACGCGGACTGAAAGTAAATGAGATGGGGACCATTGTAAGCCTTATCGACGAGGTTATGACAGACATTGAAAATGAGTCGGTTATAAAAGCTGTAGGGGAGAAGGTGATGAAAATGATGAAGGATTTACCGTTATTTTATATGTAGTGTCACTTTACTGTTAGTTTCGTATCTTTATATCAAATCTCTGATCCAATGCCGTTGAATGACAGACTGGTCTTTGTTGTAGACGATGATCCTTTCATCACCGCTCTTGTTGCTGGTCGTCTTGGTACTGAAGGCTACCGGGTCAAAACCTTTTCCTACGGTGAGGATTGTCTTGCAGCATTGCGTGAGAACCCTGACCTGATCATCCTTGATTATTACTTTGTAAGTGAAAGTGGTCGGCCAATGAACGGTATGGCTGTATTCGACGAGATACTGAGGATAATGCCTGATGTAAAGGTAATCATGCTCTCAGCACAGGAAAAAGGTGATGTGGTACTCGAACTGGCGAGAAAGGGAATCTCTGATTATGTCATCAAGGACAGCAGCCTGATGGATAATCTGCTGGTTTCAGTTAAGGAAATCTTCGAAAAATAAGCCGGCTCCTTATGGAATGGTATCTTTATGTCGCTGTAATTGCAGCCGGCCTTTTTGCAGGTTTTGTGAATACCCTCGCCGGGAGCGGATCACTTCTGACGCTTCCACTGCTTATGTTTCTCGGTCTGCCTGCCAATGTTGCCAATGCAACCAACAGGATAGGTGTATTGGTTCAGAGTGCAGTAGGCTCGTGGAGCTTCAGGCAGCAGAAGATCTATACAGTCAGGGAAAGCCTCTGGATGGCATTGCCTGCCACTGCAGGCTCACTGATCGGCTCCCTGGCAGCGGTCCGCATAAATGAACATGCAATGAGGGTGATGATTGGCATCCTCCTCGTATTCATGTTTTTCATTATTCTTTACAAGCCTGAGCAATGGGTCCGCGAGCACGCGCTTAACATAACCTCCAGAAGGCGCTGGTGGGTATCGGTAATTTTCTTTTTTATCGGTATTTACGGAGGGTTTATTCAGGCAGGTGTGGGATTCTTCCTGCTAGCCGCTCTGGTCCTTGGAGCGGGCGTCGGCCTTACCAAGGCAAATGCACTCAAAGTGGTGATAGTGTTTATCTTTACAGCCGTCGCACTGGCTGTCTTTATGCTCAGCGGACAGGTTGACTATTTCATCGGGGCCATACTGGCGGTAGGGCAGGGTATAGGCGCCCTCATCGCTTCGACGGTTCGCTGTAAGCTGGGGTCCGAAGGTCGTCAGGATAATACTGCTGGTGGCTGTAATGGCCTCCGCCCTCGAACTGACGGGAGCCTTTGATCTGCTGATCAGATTGTTCTGAAATAAAAGTTTGCTACTTCAGCCTGAAGATGTACGTGATGTTGCCCTTCTGAAGCAGGGGGGCATCGTCGCTTCTGTTGAATTTTGCTTTCATGGCGGCATCATGTGCCACCTTGAGCAGGTCATCATCAAGTGTTGATGAACCCTTGACGCCGGCGACAGCCTTGGTGACATTGCCTGATCTGTCAACTGATATTTCAACTACCACCACACCTTCCCTCTGGATATCATATTTCGGCACAGGCAGTGACTGAAACCCCCTGCTGCCCAGACTGTATGAGATGGTTCCGTTACCCGGACCTCCGCCGGGGCCGTAATTGGGAGCACCCACGGTGCCTGTCTCAACACCCTGGTTTCCCTCGCCGCCTGCAATGCCTTCGCTGGTGCCAGACTCCCCTACATTACCGGCATTGCCAAATGCATTTTTGGTACGATTACTAATCTGGTCTCGCCGGCGCTGTTCTTCTTCACGCCTGACTCTTTCGGCTGTCTCCTGCGCTATTCGTTTACGTTCAGCCTCAGCCTCTTCCCTTTTTTTTGCCTCGGCTATCCGCGCCTCAGCATCTTTTTTGACCTGCTCGGGATCAGGCTCCTTCTTTTTCACTTCCACCGCTTCCTCAAAATCCTGTGTAAGAATAGCGTCATCTGCTCCCTGTTCACCCTCGGATGGATCAGGCGGCGGAGGTATTTCTTCCATCGGAGCCGGTTCAAAGAGACCATCTCCGGTCTCGTCAAAGCCGAAATTGACAAGCAGACCTTCCTCAACGGTCACAGACATAGCCGGCTTCACCTTGAATGTGAAGATCAGAAGAAAGATCGCAAGGAGTATATGTATGACAGCGCTTGCTGCTATTCCCTGTTTCTTTTCCCTGGTGAAAGATGATTCTTTCCGGTTATTTTGGTGAGGTTGCAAGTATTAGTTTGTATTGGTTCTTTGCTGCAATATTCATCACATTCACAACATACTCAATCGGCACGCTTCTGTCAGCATGAACTGAAATATAAATTTCCGGATTTGCACCCACCTTTGCCTGAAGTGCCGCCTCCAGATTATCGATACTTATCAGCTGATCCTCAATGTAATACTGATGATCAGGAGTAATTGAGACTGTGGTCATGGGCCGTGCGTTCGACTGTGTTGTCCCCTTCGGTAACAACAACTTCAGTGCAGTCGGGTGCACCAGGGTCGAGGTAAGCATGAAGAACAGCAAAAGCAGAAATACAATGTCTGACATTCCTGCCGAGCTTAAACTGATGCCAACCTTATTTTTACTGGTTATTGCCATGGATCATTACTTTACTGGTTCGTTCAGGATGTCCATGAATTCCAGGGCCGTGGACTGCAGTTTGAAAACTACACTCTCAACCCTGACTACAAGGGCATTATATCCGAAATAGCTGAGGATACTTACAATTAATCCCCAAACCGTGGTGAGGAGAGCGACATAAATACCGCCGCTGAGTGTGCTTATATCAAGGCTGTTGCCTGCCTGTGACATTTCATAGAATGCCTGTACCATCCCGATGACAGTACCAAAAAAGCCAAGCAGCGGGGCAGCTCCTGCAATGGTGGCCATGGTTGGAAAGTTTTTCTCAAGCTTGTAGATCTCCATTTTCCCTACATTCTCAATTGCAGATTCCACATCGGCTACCGGTCTCCCGAGACGTGTGATCCCCTTCTCGATCATCCGTGCGTGAGGCGTATTTGTTGATTTGCAGAGCTTCAATGCTGCATCTACCTTCCCGTCATACATATAATCCTTAATACGGTTCATAAAATTGGCATCCACTTTTGTGGCGTTTCTGATTACCAGGAACCTCTCAACAAAAATATAGATAGCTGTAAGAGAGAGAAGGCTTATGATGTGCATGACCCAGCCCCCGGCGAAGTACAACTCAGCCAATGACATGGAAGCCTCTTTTCCAGCTTCGACAGCTGTAGTACCCTGCAAGAAAATTGTTGATAATATCATACTGTTAAAAGTTTTGTTAACTGTTTGAATTTCTGTGATTGTTACCCTCTTTGCAACAACTGGCGAATATATGAAAAAAACGTGCAAACACTCTCCGAATTATGCAGCCTGTGGAAAAAATGAAGGTGATGTTGAAATGTTATTTCTCCGAAGCCACTTCAACAGGGTCGGGTTTCTTCTTTTTTCTGGTTTCCGGACGGATGAAAAGATCCTTCAGTCTGTCAAAGTCGCGCCTCAGAAAAATACCGAAACCCTGGGTGTAGGGCGCTGTCTTGTAGAATAGATTGTCATTGGACCTGTTGAAAACCTTGAACCGAAGTTTTTCGGTTATCTTGAATTCAATATCAAAATCCCCGGAGATGTTACTGGCCTGGGTGTTCGACTGTTTGCCGCCCACGTCGAAGTTCCCGTTCAGCACGACCTTGTCATTCAAAAGCTGCGTTGAAAGAGCCACTTCCAGTTCCTGGGGTGTAATCTCATTGCCGGGCCGGTATGCAAAACCTACGTCAAAATCATTGCTTATCTGTGACAGCCAGTTGCTGAACTGGTTTGTGAGCATCTCCGTTGTAGTAACCCCGATGGCAGATGCACCCTGAGCCGTCGTCTGCGGAGCGGCGGAAAACAGGGAAGGATCAGGATAAAAACTGTTCATCACAAGAAGGTACAGGAACTGGCGGCTTAGTTCCTCCTCGGTGTTTATGGCCATCTTAAGGTACTCCCGTGTTTCGTCATCCGCGGTAGGAAGGCTTATGTCGAAGCCCACAACAGGGTTAATGAGCTTCTCCGAGAGATTGAGCCTGCATTCAACGGGTATCCTCTCCCTGAATGCCTCATCGGGGAAGAGGTCATATAGAGAGGTCTTAAGCCTGTACACAGCCCTTAAATTGATTTCAGCATCTTCGAGGGCTCCGTTCCATGATATCGTACCCCCCTGGTCAACTGAAAATCTCTTGTTAAGTATGTTGCCCAGTGTGAAAAGATAATCACCGTCCTCTATCACGTAATCGCCAGCCATCTTTACATTACCCTTGCTGCTCATGCTGATGTTTAGTTTGCCCGCCCCGGTGCCGCGGATAACATCACCAGCCTTCGAGTCCATAATAAGCTGAACCTCAGCATCAGGAGTCACCTCGAGATCAAAATTAAGCTCCATGCCCGCTGTGGATTCATTTTTCACAAACATGCTTTCCCGTTTAAGTGCGGCTTCATTTTCCTTTTGCCTGTCAATAAATATAATATACGGGTATTCGCTCACCGTGGCACTTGAACTCAGGGGAATAAAAAATTCTGTGTTTTTCTCTGTACGTGCAGAAATGTTGAAGGCAAGCTTTTCCGTTGAACCTTTTATCCCGGCGTATCCTGATGCATATGCGGTGCCATAGAAGATCTCATTGTCCTTGGGCTTTGTATTCAGCACAAGCATTTTGTTCATGTCGAAATTGAGGTCTATCCTGAAATCCTTAAATGAGTTATGGGCCAGTATCCCGTCTACCTGTCCCTGGTTCCTCTTTTCGTCATAAATCTTTATCTTCCTGAACTCGATTCCCTTCCTGGTGAACCGTACTGAGTCAGTGAAACTGTACCTGGTCTGAAGAAAATCAACCTTCATTGATGCATCATCAACCTTAATTGCCCCCGTCAGGAATAACCGGTTCAGTTTTCCTTTCAGGTTTACCTTGCCTGACCCGGTGCCACGCACATCAGAGGCAAACGTTTTAACAATTGAATTCAGACTGTTCAGCGGCAGCCTGAATGTAGATGCTGTAATATCTGTATACCTGGCGACCGGATCGTAGGTGCCGTTTATGTCAAAATACCTGGATCCGCCGAAATCATTCTTAACATTAATTACTGCAACTTTCTTCTGGGGATTCCATTCGCTTCTTGCCGTCAACAGACCATAGGGACTGTTATTCAGGAGGAAGTCATGCACAGTTATATCACTTTCAAAAAGAAATTCATCGAAAACATCTGAAAGAGTGATGTTACCGTTAAGTATACCTCCGAAACTCAGTTCCAGGGCGTTCTCCACCTCTTCTTCCTTTTCTTTTTTACTTATATTGTTCAGGTATGCAAGGTTCAGTCCTTCAAAACTGAATGTCAGCCTGTCACGAGGATTTGATGACAACACTCCATCAAGTCTGAGATAATTTGTCCGGCTGCTTACCAGGATATCATCAAACCTGGCGCTGGTTGAGTCAACTACAATATGACCGGGA
Organism: uncultured Bacteroidales bacterium; assembly: GCA_963736735.1. Classification (GTDB taxonomy): domain Bacteria; phylum Bacteroidota; class Bacteroidia; order Bacteroidales; family VadinHA17; genus SR-FBR-E99. The sequence continues at coordinate 302,671 of CAVTPX010000003.1, forward strand.
TTTACTTTCCATGTAGTGTTGGAAACAATAAACTCTGTGGGTATTATACTTATATTCAAAACTGGTTTCCCCCGGTTATTCAAGACCGTAATACGCCTCAGCTTTCAGATCACCGAGTGTCCGGCCGCCATCCCTGTTATCCCAGTTAATGTCAAGATTCATCGAGTCAGGTCTTGTATCAACCTGAACAATGAAATTCCGGAGATCCGAGTTGTCAGGAAGATGTAGGGTATCTGAATTGACTGTCACATTCATTCTGTTGCCACTGACTGTGCTGTTAATGCTGAGGTTCCTGAATTCAGACCCGGCAATACCGAGCGCAGGTGAAAAGAGACTGGCAGATGCTTTTTTGCTCTCAGCATAGAAAAAGCCCGCAAGGGTGCTTCCGTCTGCCACACTTATGCCAGCATTGAAAAACTGACTTAGCTTGTCTATCTGTTTGAAACGGGCATTGAATGTAAAATTGTTCTCAGAAAGCTTTTCTGGTGTCGCAGGTGATTTGAACCTTGTGGGAAACAGTCCTGCCATTGCTGCCTTTACGGCAGTACCTATCGAAGCATATGTATGCTGTCCCCTGATCTCACCGTCTGCGAAGTCCGAGCGGACTGTCAGCAGAGGTATACCCTTCTCCATGCCGGAATGGAGCATAAAATCATATATTGTAATTTCCCCGTTTGAATTCCGGAGAGTAGAATTGATAAGGCGAAGATCGCCGTCAAGATTGTCTATGTTATTCCCTGTGAATGTGGCAGTCAGGAGTGCTGATGCACGGTATGCGGTATCCTTTTCCACAAGCCGGAGGTTAAATAAGTTTGCCTGAGCAAGATTCATTGTAAAGTCAAACTCCGGAATTACATCGCTGAGATCAAACCTCCCCAGGATATCCATTTTAATATTACGGTCCCTGACCTCTACGGCACCATCCCAGACCTTGTCAATGTATTTGCCCTCAAGTGATACATTCCTGTATTGGTAACCGTTTATACCGACACTGTCGATAACCCCATTAATATTGGCTGACAGGTGTTTGAATGACTCCATTGATCCGTCAACTTCGGCATGTAAGGTCAGACTACCAAAAAGTTCGCTGTTTTTTGTAAGAAATCCGAGGTCAACCTGGTCTGCCTTTAGCAAACCGTTGAAGGCAAAGCTGTTACTCCCGTCAGGTCTGAGGGAGATGTCAGTCGTAAAATTGCCCCTTTCTGTCTTCAATCTGCCAAAGGCAACAAAATCGGTTATAAACCCCGTAAAGTTACCGACAAATGTGACTTTCCCCAGGTCATGTGCAATTACAGGCAGCTTCATAGATCCGGTCTTGCTTAAACGGAGCCTCTCAATGTCGCCTGCACTGGTCCTCAGATCTGAAAAGTCCAGAAACATGTACATGTCACTGACATCAGGCAGTCCTGAGATGTCAAAGTCACAACGCAACCTTGTGTCTGCTGAATAATCAATTGCAACATCCCTGCCTCTCATTTCAGCCACCGTCCCTGTCAGCTTACCAGACAGGAATACAGTTTCGTAAAGACCCTTTAAAGGTGCCACAAAATATGCAACGTCCGAGGTCCTGATTACTGACCGGCTGAGGAGGATGTCAAGCCTGACTCTATTGATGAAATCGGAGTAGGCCGATGAATCCGCAGGAAGAATGTTTATCCTCTCAGCCTTGAAAACACTTGAGTCAGAGACGAGGTCAATGTCTCTGAAGTAAAGGGAACTCTGCCTGATAACTGCATCCAAATCCAGTCCGGCAGACTTAAACCCTTTTGACTCGGTAAAAGTCAGTCCCCTGATATTAAAAGCTACAGAATCCGGGATGATTACCATATCTTCAACACTTGCATTCAGGGATGTCAGTTTAATATCCTTGAAATTAATCACTCCGGGCTTAATTGTAGCGGTGTCTCTCAGATCTGTAAGAGACCAGGCTCCGTCAAAAATTTTAATATCATCAAAAGTGATAAGTAACTTCTTCAGAGTATCCTTCTCCTTATCACTGCTAAGGGTTTCAATTAACCACGTGAGATTCAGTACTCCCGTGGTGTCCTGGATCATCCTGAAATCCGGTTCGTAAACATCGATATTACCGAATATGAACCGTTGTTCTGTTGGCCTGAACTCTTTTATTTTCAGAATTGTATGCCGTATTGAAAGAAGGGTGTCCTGATTCTGATCCATTATCAGGATATCATTTAATGCCAGTTTGTTAAAGAAAGTGTACGAAACCTTGCCCAATGAAATTTGTGTACCCGTCTTTCCGGAAAAATATTCAACGAACTTTCTGGCAGCAAAAGTCTGGAACTTCGGCGCACGAATAAGCAGAACTGCTATCGCCGCAATAAAGATCAGCAGTGCAATCACAACAATAAGTGACCTGACGATTTTTTTGATAATTTTGGCCATTCGGTTCCGCAATCCTGCTGCGAGCGAAGTTAATTCAAAAAAACGGCGAAAACAAAGCGTCAATGAGTATAACGATACTGGCCATAGAATCATCCTGTGATGACACATCTGCTGCTGTCGTCACCGACGGTTTTGTACTCTCAAATCTCATTGCAAACCAGGAGATACACCGGGCTTACGGCGGAGTTGTGCCCGAGCTGGCTTCCAGGGCGCATCAGGCCAACATCATTCCAGTGGTTGACATGGCTCTTTCGAAGGCGGGCAAGGGCAGGGATGAGGTCAGCGCAGTTGCCTTCACACGCGGACCCGGATTGCTTGGGTCATTGCTTGTGGGAACATCGTTTGCAAAGGGATTTGCCCTGACGCGCAATCTGCCGCTGATTGAGGTAAACCACCTGCAGGCCCATGTTATGGTGCACTTTGCGAAGGAGCATGGAAGAGAGAACCGTGTTCCGGCATTCCCCTTCCTGTGCCTTCTGGTGTCAGGAGGTCATACCCAGCTTATCGTTGTACGAGACTACCTCTCAATGGAGCTGATTGGAAATACAATCGACGATGCAGCAGGGGAGGCCTTTGACAAATGCGCAAAGGTAATCGGACTTCCTTACCCTGGCGGCCCGTTTATAGACAGATTGGCCGGCGAGGGAGACCCCAACGCATTCCAGTTCTCGAAACCCAGAATACAGGGCCTCGATTTCAGTTTTTCCGGACTTAAAACTTCTTTCCTCTATTTTCTCCGCGACAGACTAAAGGAGGATGAGAACTTTGTTGAATCAAATATGAACAGCCTTTGCGCTTCATTACAACGCACTATAATAGAAATTCTGATTGCTAAACTTGTCAGGGCATCAAAAGAGACCGGAATTCGTGAGATAGGAATCGCCGGAGGTGTTTCGGCAAATTCAGGTTTACGATCAGCTGTAATGACCGAAGCCGCAAAACGTCAATGGAATGTTTTTTTGCCTGAGTTAAGGTATACAACTGATAATGCAGCAATGATTGGGATTACGGGCTATTACAAGTACCTGCAGGGGGAGTTTACAGATCATTCGGTGACTCCGTTGGCGAGATTTGAGATCTGATTATTTCCGGAACCGTTCGTTTCAGTATTAACTATTTATTACATTCGCATAAATTTTTTTGAATGGAGGGGAAGAAAATTGAACCGACGAGGAAAACACCTGAAGTTTACCTTGGTCCGGAAGGTGTTATAAAGATCTGGGGGAGGTCTGTTTCTGAAGATTCAAGGGCATTTTACGACATTATAGGCCATTGGATTGATGAGTACATACTTGATCCTGAGGACATTACTACCGTAGAATTCAATCTTGAGTATGTCAATTCTGCATCATCAAAGCAGATAATTAAACTTTTAAGGAAACTGCTGATTGTTACACTTAAGCACAAATTGCTCAAAGTAAACTGGTACTATGAGGAAGGCGATTCTGACATCCTTGAAAAAGGAGAGTATTTTTCTTCAGCTGTGAAACTTAAGTTTACCTACATTGAGACCGGGGGGCCTGACTGAGTTGCATTCCCGAATATCCCTGATTCTTATAAGTCATAGTAAAATGCCTCTTTGCCCGGATAATAGTACCGTTTTCGGGCTATATCCTCAGGGTATAGGAAGTAGTCGATATCAGCCTCTGCACAATGCTTTCCCCCGCCGTCATACAATCTGCACAGCAGCCTGGCGCTCTTCCCGTCGCGGCTGACAATGGCAGCATCAAGGGTTATCTTCCCCTTGTTTATGTAAACCGGTTTCAGGTATCTGACGGTCATCACTGATGTGACAGCGGAGGTTCCGCCTTTTACATAGACACACCAGGCGCCTATCTCATCAAGCAGGGTGGCGATAATTCCACCATGTATTACGTTTATGTACCCCTGGAACTCCGGAACCGGTTCCCATTCTGCATGAAGGTGACTGGCGCTTTCTTCAAACGTAAGTCTGAGACCGGCAGCATTCGACGGGCTGCAACCGAAACAACCGTACTGATCCGGCTCAAAGGGATTCTTTATTTTTATTCTCTTTTCCATCTTTTTCCCGTTTTTTCTGGGCAATCCAGGCACTCATATAAAGTAACGAAACACCAAGAAATATAAGTCCGATAACAAGTGACAGGATCATCAGTGTGAATGACGGCTCCTCCTGAGGGGTGACTGCCATCTTCATCCTGTCTGCATACCCGAAAAGGGCAATAAAAATTACCGCAATCGCAAGCCCCAGCCCCAGAAACACCATCGACCCGTCCATTACCGATGTGTTTTTATAGAAGTTGGTCCCGGAGAAGACCCTGAATGTCGATTTTGCATATTCTTCCGCCTTCTTCCGCGCCTCCGCCTGCCGGTAATCTACCCACGCCTGGTAATTACGGCGGTACTCTTCCTCCGTGACCCCGTTGTGGTGAGGGTGCGCTGTCAGGTACTGGTATGCTTCCGTGATTTTTATAAACATATCCCTGGCTCCGGGTGAATGATTACGGTCAGGGTGGAATTCCATGGCCCTGGCACGGTATGCCTTTTTGATCTCAGCATCGGAAGCTCCCATGCTTAGTCCAAGGATTCTATAGTATTCAGGAACAATCATTTTATCAAATCAATTACTAATTAAGGTAATTTTATCTTATTCATCCGGATAAGGCTTGTTTTTTTCCGGTTTGTTCTATTTTTGCAGTTTATACTGAGTCTAAATAGTCCGGTAAATGGAAAATTCCCATATTCTTTTTGCGTTTGGTCTGACACTGTTTGCCGGGCTGGCCACCGGGGTCGGTGGTATGATTGCCTTTTTTGCTAAAAGGACCAACACATCCTTCCTCGCTTTTTCACTTGGCTTTTCTGCCGGCGTAATGATCTACATATCACTTACCGAGATTCTTACGGAAGCCAACATTGCCCTTACTGCTTCTTACGGTGGTGACAGGGCAGCCTGGTTTACATTTATTTCATTCATCGGCGGTATTGGCCTGACTGCCCTGATTGACAAGCTTATTCCGTCAAATGAGAACCCTCACGAGATGCAGAGGATTGAACAGATGCATCCCGGAGATAAGCATTCTGATAAACATTCTGACAGGCATTCAGAAAGAGGGGATGACAAATACAGGGAAAGGGAGAAGGGTCATCGCCACCACGGGCATCACCACCACCACCATGACCGCAAACTGATGCGCATCGGGATCTTCACCGCCATTGCCCTGGGCATCCATAACTTTCCCGAGGGTATTGCAACATTCATGGCAGGTATGGCTGATGTCACAATCGGAATTAGCATCGCCGTAGCCGTCGCCATTCACAATATCCCCGAGGGAATAGCCGTATCGGTCCCGGTCTATTTTGCAACCGGTTCAAAAAGAAAGGCTCTGCTCTGGTCTGTCCTCTCAGGCTTTGCCGAACCTGTCGGCGCAGGCATGGGGTTGCTGATCCTTTCGTTCTTCAAAACTGACGCCGTCCTTGGATTTGTTTTCGCAATGGTCTCCGGCATCATGATTTACATTTCATTTGATGAGTTGTTGCCGGCTGCCCATAAGTACGGCAAACACCATACTGCAATCTACGGACTGATAAGTGGGATAATCGTAATAGGGCTAAGCCTGATTCTTCTTAAATAGCCCGGCAGAAAAATTCCTCAGTTATGCTGTAGCTGGTAAGACCTGCAGGGATTTAAAGTATTCCCTTGGTTCCCACAGCTTTCGGATCATGCTTATACCTGAACAGAATTGCGAACAGGATCGCCACCACGAGGGAATACCCCGCAAAGGATAACCAAATACCCGGCCAGTCTTTGACCAGACTTACCGGGTTTTCAAACCACTTCTGAATAACCTGCCCGGCAATGAGATTTCCCAGCACGGCGCCTATCCCGTTAGTCATCAGCATAAAAACACCCTGTGCCGAAGCAGTGATCTTTGAGTCAGTGTTTTTTTCCACAAACAGGGCTCCCGATATATTGAAGAAATCAAATGCCATTCCGTAAACAATACAGGAGGTGATAATCAGTATGAAACCTATGACGGTATTGCCGGCCAGGCCGAACAGACCGAAACGCAGCACCCATGCTACCATACTGAAGAGCATCACTTTCTTGATGCCGAAATGCCTCAGGAAAAAAGGAATCGAAAGGATAAACAGGGTTTCTGAGATCTGTGATACTGAGAGTATTATAGTGGAGAAGTTATTAATGAGCCCGTCTTTCGGGAAAACGTTAGCATCCTGGAGAAAACTGTCGCCATAGGCATTGGTCAGCTGAAGGGCACCGCCCAGCAGCATGCTGAAGATAAAAAACAACAGCATTTTCTTTTGCCGAAACAGTACGAATGCGTTTAACCCCAGTCTCTGAACCAAACTCTTCTCTTCAGTCGCATCGTTTTCTACTTTATTTACTGCCGGCAACATGAAGAATGAATAGAGAGCCAGGCAAAATGCAGATACGGCTGCTATAATGAATGAGGCCTTGATGCTATATCCCAGACCCCATGGTTTGGTGAAGAAGTTTGTCACCCACATTGCCATGATAAAGCCTACCGTACCCCACACCCTGATCGGAGGGAAGTACTCTGTGGGCTCTTTACCTTCGCTTTTCAGCAATCTGAAACCGATTGAGTTATTCAGACCGATTGTCGGCATATAAAAGCACATGGCAAGCAGCAGAAGCCAGAAGAAGGGCAGTGGCGCCTCAATCAGAGGCAGGAAGCACATTGTTGCCCCGAACATAAGGTGAAGAATCGCATAGACGTAATTTGCCTTCCATTTATCGGCAACAATACCGAACAATGTGGGCATAATCAGTGAGGCGAAACCCATAGTTGAGAAGACCAGGCCAAACTCAGCGCCATTCCATTGTTTTTCCACGAATCCGTAATGACCCAGTGTCATCATCCATGCTCCCCACATAAAGAACTGGAGGAAATTCATTACAATGAGTCTGTTCTTTAATCCCATGATCAGGTTAGATTAAAATTATAAACAAGTCATTTGCAGTGGCATTCTATTTTGTTCCGAAAAGCCTGTCCCCGGCATCACCAAGCCCGGGCACTATGTAACCGTTTTCATCCAGGTGACTGTCGAGGGCTGCAAGGTAAATGTCAACATCAGGGTGATCCTTCTCCATCCGGGCTACCCCCTCCGGCGCACCAACAATGCATACAAGCCTGACTGTCACGGCTCCCCTGGCTTTTATTGCCGTTATGGCCGCACTGGCACTTCCTCCAGTGGCTAGCATAGGGTCGAGTACCATCACTATGGAGTCTGGCAGCGTTGCAGGAAACTTTGCGAAATATTCCATCGGCAACAGCGTCACATGGTCGCGGTACATGCCAATGTGCCCTACCTTCGCCGTGGGAATCAGATTGGTGATTCCGTCAACCATGCCAAGTCCGGCCCTGAGAACGGGTATGAGTACAATTTCCTTCGCCAGTTCCGAAGTTTTGCATGACGAAAGGGGAGTGTCAATAACAATATCACGAAGCGGCAGGTCCCTCGAGATCTCGTAAGCCATTAGCCCGGCTATCTCATCAAGGTTCTGCCTGAAATCCTTGGTTCCGGTTTCCTTCCGCCTGATCTGAGACAGCTTGTGGATTATCAGGGGATGGGTTATAAGTTTCAGCATCTGAAATGATTTCCGTTGACTAAGTTACAAAAGTTCCTCTCTTTCCTGCTACCGGTATCACCTGATTCCCCCGCAGTCAACAGAAAAATTACCTTCCAAATTTGTAAGTGAATCCTACACCTATTACCTCTTTGAACTGAACACGTTTCCCTAACACGGGATCACCTTCGGAGTCCTCGCCGACCTTGATCAGTATATCGTCGTCATAGAGCAGGTGCGTGGTGACAGTAGCCGAGAGAAATTTGTTCACCTTCATTACTATAAGGTTCTCCCAGCTCACATCAACATTCTGCGGATTATGCAGATAATTCGAGAAGAGATCTAACTTCGACAGGAAATTGACATTTTTGAAAATCTCATCCTTTTTAAACTGAAGGTTTGCATAAGCACCCATTTCAGCTCTGAACTTCTTGCCCGGATCCACACCGAAAGCACCTGCCGCAGAGAGGACGTCATCACTGACGATAGTTGTTTTTACTGTCAGGGGAGAAAGATATACAGAGAATACAGGGCTTGGTTTGTAATCCATACCAAGTGAAAACAACAAATAGGCCGGAGAAAAGAGATCGGAGATCTTATCGACAGTATTTGGATAGTTATACCCTGGAGCCATCTGAGTCTTAAAACTGACCAACCCGGTGTAATACCAGAATTTTGACGCCTGGTAGCCGTACTTCGAAAGCAGGTCAATCCTGTCATCGGTCTTTACCCATCCCAGGTCATTGCCTTTCTGCTGCATCTTGCCATAGCCTATTGTAAGTGTGTTGTCCCATGCCTGCTTATCTCTCTTGAAATTTGCATTGAGGTTGATCAGGCCGTTGAGAGCCAGCGAGTTCTGTCCGCCAGCCGCCCAGTTTGTAAATGAACTTTGTGCAATATTTAGTGAGAAAACTCCGCCAGTATTCCAGTATCTTACTGTATCAGTTTCCTGACCAAATGTCGTTGAACTGTATCCTGAAAAAATTACAGCGGCCATTATCAGGGCTAAGAATTGTCTTTTCATATTTACATATTTTTAAAATTAATAATCTGTTTATCAGTTACTTGGCATCAAGACTGCCGAACACTTTCTGAAGAATGGGGGTGACCCTGGCCGAAACCTCTTTCCTGATCTTCAGCTCTTCACCTTCAATCTTGAGGAAGATGCCGTCAAGGGCTTTTCTTGTCAGAAAGTCATCAAGATTGGTTGTAACAGGCTTGAAGCCTCCAAGTCTTCCTGCAAGGCTGCCGGCAAAGGTATTCCACCTTGTGGTGAGGGCTTCCCACGACTCCTGAGCTGAAATGCCGGCCACCATTTCCTTGCGTGTGGAGATCTCTATCTTTGGCTTATACAGGTTATAAAGATCCGTGTAAGTGGTCGATATCAGGTACTGCGTGGCAGCATTGTCTGCTCCTTTCAGAATATTGAAGCCATCTGCGATTGTAAGCTGACTCACTGAATTCACGAAGATGGGAGCAGCCTCCCTTGCAGCATCCTCAGCCGCCCTGTTTATATTCAGAACCACATCCTCAATAAGTTTCTGTCCGCCGGGGATCTTTGAAATATTCTCGACAATTGTCATTGCCTCTTCCGGCAAGGGGAATTTTGACGGCTGGGTCATTGTAATATCCGTTTAAGGCTGACAGCTTACCTGCCGAATTCCTTGCACCTACTGTCAGTGCCTCTTTAAGGCCGCTAATTACATCAGCCTCAGTGAGGGCCCCGGTTGTTGAAACGGTCTGTACTACCTTCATCAGTTCTGTGCACCCGGTGAAGATTACAATTGAAATAAGAAGTGCAATTATTTTAGTTTTCATGACGATACTGTATTTGGGAATTATCCGGAAGCTGTTTACGTACAGCCTTTACCGGCCAATTAATTCAGGTGCTAAAATTATAAAACTTTCCCTTATCGGCACTCACCGCGGCATTCTTTCGCAGCAGACAATATAGTATCTTTTAGTGAACAGCCTGAGCAAGGGTCTCATTCCTACAGCTTTAATGGGCGCTGTCCAGCTTTCACGGTCCGTGATCCTCCAGCCGCTCTTTTCGAGAAGCCAGTCGAACTGTCGTTGGCTCAAACTCATGGTAGTGCCTGTCCCACTCGGATTTCTCATTCCAGTAAGCATTTGCAAACCACAGACGAAGCGGTACCGACGCAATAAGCTTCGGGCTCTTTATCTCACGGAGAATATTGAACGGGGCAAGCAGGTGTTCGAAGACTTCGAATGATGTTGTCACATCGCCTTCATAATCAGCTATTTTACCGTACTCCGTATCAAAATCCTCACCACCGGTGTTTGTCACGATAAGCCCGTTTAGCTTCATCAGTTCTGAAAGCGGATTCGGAGTGCCCAGATCTGTTATGCGGTCAGCAGGTGAGATATGTTTCATCATGAAATTCATTGTACGCCTGTACCGGTTCCTCCTTATCCAGTCAATCTTATCCAGCCCGATGATTTGCATATCACTCATAATATCAGCAGATTATTTATATCTTTGTGCGAAATTTCAAAAACAGGTGCAAAGAGTCTTCTTGAAACTGCCTGTAAAGAAAATCCTTTTTTTACTTTTGCACCCCAATAATATGAGGAAATGGAAGAAATAAGAAATATAGCCGTTATTGCCCACGTCGACCATGGAAAGACCACACTGGTAGACCGTATCCTGTATCAGGTAAAGCTGTTCCGTGACAACCAGGCAATGGGTGAACTGATACTCGACAGCAATGACCTCGAAAGGGAGAGAGGGATCACGATACTCTCAAAAAATGTCTCTGTACGTTATAAGAATGTCAAAATAAATGTCATCGACACCCCCGGGCACGCCGATTTCGGAGGCGAGGTTGAGAGGGTACTAAATATGGCTGAGGGAGTCCTCCTGATTGTTGATGCATTTGAAGGGCCAATGCCTCAGACCCGGTTTGTACTTCAGAAAGCTCTTGAGCTGGGACTGAAACCCATTGTGGTAATAAATAAAGTAGATAAGCCCAACTGTAATCCTGATGAGACACACGAGAGGGTGTTCGATCTGATGTATAACCTGAAGGCTACTGAAGATCAGCTTGATTTTCCAACCGTTTACGGCTCCTCGAAGTATGGATGGATGGGACCTGACTGGGCCAAACCCACAACGGATGTAACCTACCTCCTCGATACTATAATAGATCATATACCGGCTGCGAAGAAGCTTGAAGGCACGCTCCAGATGAGAATCTCATCTCTTGATTATTCGTCATATATGGGACGAATTGCAGTCGGCAAGATAAGCCGCGGTTCCCTGGTGCCCGGCAGCCAGGTCTCGCTTGTCAAACGTGACGGGAGGGTTATAAGGAACACCGTTAAGGAGGTATACCTTTTCGAGGGGCTGGGTAAGGAAAAAACAAAAAAAACAATCCGGTCAGGCGAGATATGCGCCGTGTTCGGAATGGAGGACTTCGAGATCGGCGATACTATCGCTGATGCTGAGGTGCCGGAGGGACTGGCATATATGCAGGTGGATGAGCCTACGATGAGCATGCTCTTCGCCTCCAACAACTCCCCGTTCTTCGGTCGTGAGGGAACACTTGTAACATCCCGGCAGCTGAGAGACAGGCTCTTCAGGGAGACAGAAAAAAACCTTGCACTCAGGGTGGAGGAGACAGCCTCTTCTGATGCTTTCATGGTATTCGGACGGGGAATACTGCATCTTTCGATACTCATAGAAACTATGCGGCGCGAGGGATTTGAACTGCAGGTGGGGCAGCCCAAGGTGCTGCTCAGAGAGATCAAAGGCGTTAAACACGAGCCAATTGAAGCTTTGACGGTTCAGGTGCCCGACAACTTTGCGGGCAAGGTCATAGAACAGGTAACCCAGCGAAAAGGTGAGATAGTGAATATCGAGATTAAGGACGACCGCGCCCATCTCGATTTTAAAATCCCGGCACGCGGGATCATCGGTCTCAGGAACCAGGTGCTGACAGTGACCGAGGGTGAAGCCATAATGGCTCACAGGTTCGAAGGCTACGAACCCTGGAAGGGCGATATGGCCGTGAAACGGAACGGCTCGCTGATTGCCATGGAGACCGGGACCGCCGTTGCCTATGCAATTGACAAGCTGCAGGATCGCGGAAGATTCTTTATTTTTCCGGGTGAAGATGTCTATATGGGACAGGTAATCGGTGAAAACACACGTCTTGACGACATTACTGTCAATATCACCAAGAACGAAGAAGCTTACAAACATGAGAGCCTCCGGATCAGATGACAAGGCACTGCTCACTCCCCCCGTCAGGTTTTCACTGGAGGAGGCAATGGAGTACATATCCTCTGATGAGTATATTGAGATTACGCCTAAATCAATGCGTCTAAGAAAAATAATGCTTGACGAAAACGACCGTAAGAGAGCAAAAAATAAGGAGAGTTAAGCCCGCACAAAACCGCTGCCACTAACTGTAACAACAGCAACCTGCATACTTTAAGGCTGATATGGAAGCCCGGTAACCGGATCCAGATCCTTGATGTTAAGAACCTCAATTACAACGTATTTACTCATGCCTCTCCATGGCAGAGAGGCTATATATTCCTTATAACGAAGCTCAACAAATTTACCGCTTGCCCGCTCAAGAACTGTCGCCAGGCTGTCATTCACGATGCTGAATTCAAATTCATTGCTCTGCATGGCTCCAGGTGAGGGGGTCTTGAAGCCTGTCTGAATTAGACGGCCTTCCCATGTCTTGAAAATATAGCCCTTTCTTACAAGGTAATTAAGGTCACCGGCTTTCACACCCTCCCCGAATACAAAGTAGTGTCTCCACCAGAACAGACCGGCTGCAACCAGCAACAAAACTAAAACAATGATCTTGAGATATTTCTTCATAACAGTAAGTATGAAATTTTATTAAAGGTACTAATATATGGTTCTTAAACCCAAAAAGCAGGCACCAGGTTTACAGTCATGGTACGTTACCTGAAGATGAAGCCGTCTCTGAGAGTATCAGCAGGATCAAACCAGAATTCATTCTTCCCGCAGAAATGTGCCGTTCCGCTCACTTCAGGCACAATCGCCTGGTATTGTCCGAACATCGTTGTTTCATGTACCCGGACTGTCATTGTAGTACCGAGTATGCTTTCAATTGTAATTGTCTCACCCATTCCAAGTTCTCCTTTTGCATGGTGCAGGGCAGCGCGGGCACTCACACCCGACCCCGTGGCTGACCTGTCAACTTCGCCATCAGCAAAAACGCAGACATTACGACTGTGATTCCTTTCATCATACGGCTTTCCGGTAAAGATTGTGCCATACAGAAAACTGAGATCCTCCTCGAACGGATGTTTTATTTCATAGCTTTCCTTAACAGCCAGTTTTATTCTCCTTCCGAAATCAATGAGACTCGAATAGTGGGTCTCATCCATTTTAAGTCCGAGTGAATCAGCATCCACAAACGCGTAGAAGGCTCCCCCGAAGGCTATATCGAAATGGATTTTCCCCAGCCCCGGCACTATTACACTTTCATCCCTGAGATACAGAAATGAGGGCACATTCAGAAATGATGTCTTCACCACAGTGCCGTTTTCTATTGTCGCTCCTGACCTTATCACACCGGGTGGGGCATCTATTACAAGCCCTTTAAGAGCCTTCTCAGGGGTTACAAGGCCGGTCTCCACTGCAAACTTTGTAAGGGCAATTATAGCATGACCACACATCGTGCTGTATCCCTCATTATGTATGAAGAAGGTGCCGAAGTCCGCCCCCTCTGAAAAACCGCGAGTCAGAATCGCACCGTACATATCGGCATGCCCCCGGGGCTCCCACATCAGGCCTGTCCGCAGGTGATCAAGGTTATCACGAAAATAGCGGCGGCACTCGAGAACACTGTTTCCCTTTATTTCCGGCAGCCCGTCTACAGGTATCCTGAGCGGCTCGCCTCCGGTGTGCATATCAATTGTCCGGATCTTCTGCCAGTGGTCCGGTACCCTGAACTCAAATTTTTCCCGTCATCCTCCTTGTCCCTGAACTTCTCTTTTGCCTCCTTGAATGTGGCTTTCATTGTGTCCCATATTGAATCAGCCCCTTCTTTTATTGAGTCCCAGGCATCCTCACTGGATTCCTTCAGGTCTCTGAGCTTCGCTTTGCCTTCGTAAAACTTAAGTTCCAGCTTATCAATCTGGTCTTCATACTTCAGTTTGGCCTCAGCTGTGGCATCCTTCGCCTTGAGCCTCAGGTTGTCAATGTCTGCTCTCCACTCATTAAGCTGAGCTTCTACTTTCGCCTGGTAGTTTTCCTTTTTTTCTTCCATAACTTTAATTATTAAAAACTTACTCCCTAAACTATATCTTAACAGCAGTGATCACCAAAATCAATAGTTCCTCACGGTGTTGAGTTTATCCATATATTTTCGTACAACTGCTTCCTGCTCTTCTATGCGCGCATTCATTTTCTGCTGATCGTCTTCATTTCTGGGAAGGGCCCTGTCAGCCTGGTCAATTTTTGACTTGGACTTTGATATCTTGTTTTCTGCAGACTGAATCTCCTTCTGAAGTTTACTCTTTCTCTTGTCAAGTTCCTTAATCTGGGTAGCTTTTGCTTCTCTTCCGGGACCTGCCTCCATCGAGATCAGCAGGTTATTCTGATTAATTATCTCTGTAGAAAGCTGATTGAGCTCATTATTCTTGACAATAAGCTTATCCTGCTCATCACGGATCACATTCTTGTTGGACTGCGCTCCCTTTTTCGTTTTCGATTCATTCTTCTGGAGCCCGTTAAGCTCATTGTTAAGCTCCCGGAGTATCTTTTCCTGCGCGGCTACTTCGTCCTTAATGAAATCAATATACTGGCTTTTTGCAAAATCCTTCAGGAAATTTCTTGCAGCTGTCATCTGAATATCCCCGGCTGACGGTTCAACATACTCTTCCTTTTTTAGCTCGATGCAGACCATCAGAAACTGGAGGGTATCCTGATTCTGCAGGGTACTGTAAATATTGATCGGATTAGGTGAAATGTCCTTCCTGATCGCCCCGAAAATAGACATCTCACCGTTTTCTGTCACCACCTTTGACTTGGTGCCGTTTTCCTGCTCTTTTATCCAGTTCTTCAGTGTTCTGTTAAAGTCCACCTCAGGAATTGTAACTGTGAAACCGGGATGCAATGAATTGCCGACAAGGACGCTGTCCTCACTGATGTATATAGGCTTCTGGCCGTTTGCATTCAGCGCGGAAAAGATAATTGCAAGCGTGATCAGAAAGTAGATTTTTTTCATATTTCTAATTTTTAAATGAAGACATAAAGTTAGTAAAAAAAACATGTTAATCAGCACTTTTTCTTCCTATTCCCAAAGTTTCAGTACCGAACCTTTTTCAAGTTCAAGCAGTCTCTTTTTTCGCCATAATCCACCGCCGTAGCCTGTCATGCTTCCGTCTGATCCTATAACCCTGTGACAGGGGATTACTATCGATATTCTGTTCATCCCGTTGGCGTGGGCAACAGCCCTGATGGCGTCAGGTTTTCCCAGTGCTTTAGCCTGGGCCATATAAGACCGTACTGAGCCGTAGGGGATCTTCAGAAGTTCCTGCCATACACTCTGCTGGAAAGGACTGCCAGGGACAATAAGGGGAACAGTGAAGACTTTTCTTGAACCTTCAAAATATTCAGTCAGCTGCTGAAACAGGAGCCCTAGGTAAGGATTCTCCCCTGATGCCGCCTTTCCTGCCAGCAACCGTTCAAGCAGCAGCAATTTCATTTTTCAGCCTCACACCGTTGTCAGTAAACTCCAGCAGGCAGATGCCATCTGCCGTGGCACCGGCAACCATCTGTCCGAGAGGAGTATCAGACACTCCCAGTGAGATGACTCTTTCATTCCCGGTTTCCATTTCAAAAATGATTTAAATTTTTTGTCAGAGTAGGGAAATCATGGCCTCAGGAATTTGCCAGTTTTGACTTGTCAATAAATGTAGGGGCATTTTTGGGCGCTGAACCCTTTCTGACCTTTCTGTACTGGAGATAGGTGAGTGGCTCCGCCGATGCATCGATTACTTCCGAATGAATTATCTCACCGATGAAAATAAGATGCGTGCCTGCATCAACAGTATCTGTGAGCCTGCATTCAAATACCGCCACCGCATCATTCAGTACAATTGGCACGCCGGTTTCGCCGTATTTTACAGACAGGCCCTGAAGCTTGCCGTAATCCCGGCCGGTACGGTAACCGAAGCGTCCGAAAAGCTCCGGAGCAACCGTACTGCTCAGAACTGTGACTGAGAAGCCGCCGGTTTTTGTGATGATCCCGGCGGTGAAGTTCTCCTTGTTGCAAGCAGTTGCAAACTTCGGTGGGTCGGAGGTAACCTGGAAAACAGTATTTGAAATGTACCCGTTGCCGGCTTCGCTGTTGCCTGAACAGACTATGTACATTCCGTACGACACATTAAAAAGCGCTTCATAGTTTATCATGTCTCCCCTGGTAAATTATTGTTTTCTGCTAATTGGGAAAGCGCCCTCAGCGCAGCCTCTTCACCCTCGTGAATTATATCCTTTGCCTTGTAAAAATCGTAGGTGCCGAAGGCGTCCCTGGAAATGTTGACCATGATGTCAATCCTGTGATTGCCGACTGTCAGCAGGGCAATCTGGTTCAGCATGATGCTTATGCTCCTGTTGGTCAGGTTGAATATGCCTATGTCATCCTGCTTACTTCTGGGTATGTCTTTACTGAGCTTGCTCTGTATCAGCCTGATCTGTTTAAGTAATTTATTGTCAAGATTTTTTTCGGGGTTTGTTTGTGTCATTTCATACGGAATATTTGCATTGACCGCTACAACAACAAGAAGATCGTTTTTATGTCTTTTTACCCTGTTTATCGGCACAGGATTTACAACCCCGCCGTCGACATAGTAACTGCCGCCGGTTTTAAAGGGTTGGAAAACAGTCGGGATCGATATGGAAGCCCTGATTGCATCAAATAGTTTTCCGCTTGTAAATGCCATCTCCGTTCCATTGATTATATCGGTTGCAACGGCACAGAAGGGGATGGGCAGATCTTCAATATTCCGGTCGGGAACAATCTCTTTCATTTTGTCAATAATCTTTCTTCCCCTTTACCAGTCCCTTATTGCTGACAGTCAGGTCAGTCAGCCTGAGTACCTCCCGGATGTCAAGTGCGGTGACCCACTCTTCGAACTGCCTGAGCTGGCCCGTGGCATATATTCCTCCGACAAGCGCACCCATTGATGTACCTGCAACAGACCTGATCCGGTACCCGCTACGTTCAAGGACCTTTATAACACCTATGTGAGCAAAACCTCTTGCACCCCCGCTTGACAATACCAATGCAATATCCCGATTCATATCAATCCTTGTCAGTTTATCAGTTTAAGCAGAAGTTTCCCCGGAATGGGTGCGGCTTTCATAAACCCGGATACTATTGCCTCATTTAGCAGCGTCAGCCTTGCCGCTGCCTCTTCCACCCTGAAGAAGCCGAAATCGGCACCTTCCTCGAAAAAAGCACTCCCGTAAACTCCTGAATATCTCTTTCCCGCGATGGTTACCGGGAAGATCTTCCTGCTGAATCTTTTATATTCAGGTGCAAAATGCCTGAATATGTTCCTGAGATCCTTCATTGATACGAAATGATACCCGCAGGAATCACACCGGTATGCAGTAAAATTACTGTTCACGAACTTCAGTTTCGGCGCTGCGGACTTACAGTACGGACACTCTGTTTCCAGTGCCAGTGACTCCTCCTGAACACTGAAGAGTTCATCAAACACAGGCCTGAAGGGAGAAATAATGTTGGAATACTGAAATACCTTAAACGACTGATGAATAATAATCCAGAGATAGAACAACAACAGGAACCTGAAATAGCTGCTGAAAGCCAGCGCGTCGAATATTCCGTGCAGCAGGGAAGCAATTAGAAATGCGATTACAACTGTTGAAAAGGGCCGTTTCTCGTTTCTGAACCTGTACCAGGCGTATCCGATGATGCAACTGAATGAAATATGCGCAGGAGTGCTTATAAATGCCCTGAAAACAATAAGATGCTCATTGCCGGGACCGGAATTGGCATAGAAGAAGTTTTCTATTACTGAAAAGCCCAGGGCTACACAGGAGATATAGACCAGGCCGTCAGTGACTTCATTGAACTGCTTTTTTATCAGCCTGTAAACCAGAATCAATCCTGCCAGTTTTGCAAGTTCTTCCAACGGACCAATAATAAGAAATGAACCGGCAACCGTACTAATCATACTTTCATCTATTCCTGCAAGTCCCAGAATCTCATAAAGCACCAGCGCAATTACAACCGAAACAGTACCACCGGTGAAAAAGGCAAAAAACATTGCAGCAAAGGTCTCCTTTTCGTATATGTCATAGCTGCGGATCTTTGCAATAAGGGCAATGCCTATTATTACAGAAATCAAAATGCTCAGATGGAAGAAATTCATGTCAGTTCAGGGTTCCCGATATTAGTATTTGTTTGCCGGCCGGATGCAGTTGTCTTGGCAGCACCGCACCTCAAAGATAAGGAATCCGGCTGTAATCTTATTTTTTCCGGAAACTCATATCCGGATGATGTTTCATGGATGTAAAACAGTTTGTGAGGGCCATTGAAAGGTGAACCACGATGGCTATAAACACTGTCCCTGAGGCAAGAGTTACAAGACAGAATATTAATCCCACCACGATGGCCCCGAATGCATCCCTGCGCCCCTGCGGGATATGGGCTGCGGCATAAAGGGCAAGATTTACCGTAATGGCCGGCCATACTCCCAGGTGGTCCGCCAGGGGCATCAGCAGTATCCCCCTGAACAGAATCTCATATCCAAGCAAATAGAGTCCCCACCCGGCGATATTCGCCAAAGAGGTATTGCTGGTCCAGACCTTTGCCCTGATCTGGGGGAAATGATCATGGTCCTGTGCCTTTCTTGCAGCCTTCGCGGCCGAAAATACGGCAAGAAGTACAAGTGCAGCTCCAACAGCAATTGAAAATGAGGGGTTCTCAACCCTGAATGTAAGACCCAGATCGGCAGGCGAATAACCTGGCAGAAGTATCAGAGTTAAAATGAGAGGTATGAGACCCAGCAGCGTAAAGCCCAGTATCTTGGTGAATAAAAAATGCCTCACTGCAGCTGTGTCATGGTCGGACCTGCCGTAGAACCAATTTCTGACCCTCCCTGACTGTGAAATAAACCAGTATATCATGAAGAAAACAATTGTAACCAGCACCGGGAATATGACAGCCATGTCATTTTCCTTAAGGGTTAGGTCAACAAAAAGTAAATCAGTCATTTGCAGGGTCACTTACTTGTTCTTGTTTCTTATCTACTGGTGTTCAATGTAGCAATATTTTGAAGAATTTTGACTCAAGCGGGGCAATTTTCAGCGAGGGTTCCGCAACCGGATTGCCGGTTGCGTCAACTTCAGAAAGGGTAAATTGCTTACCGGTAATCCCGTTAATCAGCGACAAATCTGTCTCGTGTCCGTCAGTTTCCCTCAGGTGTATTGTCAGTGATTGCTCTTCAGGAACTGGCCTGGCGCTCACCAATACTACATTTGAGGGCCACCCGCTGATAAATGTGCCTTCATTTTTATCGTCACCCGGACCGTCTCCGGGAAGTATGCGTGTCAGGAACGGGACCCTGGCTCCCCATCCGAATCTGGTAGCAAATTTGTTTGAGATGTCACCGGCGGTTGTCAGATAATAGGTCCACGAGATGCCACCCCTCTGGTCAGCATTAAAATTTGTAACCCAGTAGTTGTTCATTGGCCACGAGAAGATATGAGTACTTTGCGGCATCGCCCCCGCAAGGTACCTCCCGGTATTTATTGCACCGAACTGCATCAGCGGCATCTCGCCGCTCCCCATAATGAGCTGTGCTGAGCTATTCCGGACAGCAGTGAAATTCTGAACGGTGTACCAGTCGTTCGATGAGCCGGGAATCTGCTCAATACCGGTCTCAATGACTCCTCCGGCAACCTCTGTGAAGTGCTTGCCTTCTTTAAGAACAAAGGGAAATGCCAGATAAAAACTTTCCGGGTCGGTGATGCTTTTCTTGACAGCAGAGTATGCAAATTCGATTCTCTTTTCTGTATTGTACAACCTTATTTCAAAGGTGAAGCCCCGGGGACCGGTAAAAGTCTCCGATTCGCCGCAGAATTTGATGCTGTTCCATATCTCATCAGTGGCGAATGAGTCGAACCAGACAGTGTCAAGGGGGGAACGACTGAAATCATTCAGCATCCTGCTCTCCATCTGCGACCTGTTGCCAAGCTGTTCAAGGATGAACTCTCCGATCCCGTATTGTGATGAACTGTCAGCAAGTTCCAGTGACAACTCCTTGTCAAACAGTGATATAATTGTGCCCCTGGTATGGTCAGTGACAATTCTGTACCATTGATTTTCAAGGACTTCACCGGTACCTGTTTCAGTTAAAGCAGAACTCTTCTCAAAGGGTCTTATTGAATATTTTTTGTATCCGAAAGCAGGAATATCATCCAGCCATATAGCCCAGTAAGTACCGTCAGAACGTGAAGAAACGGGTTGTGCGGCACATCTTTTTCCCTCCGGATCATAAATACCGGCCTGCAATCCCCGGGGCACTATTTCATGATCTATATAAACAGTTGACACTCCTGACCTTGTCCAGTTCAGAGTGTTGAATACCACAAGCGAAGGTTCCGGTTCACGCTTGAAGAGGCTCTGCAGCAATCCCATTGTCTCTTCGCCAATTGATGCAGTGCGCCTGTTTGCTTCCCAGGCATAGGATTCCTTTATTGCCCGTTGCTCCATTGTAGGCTGACTGTAGGGTTCACGCACACTCTCTGAATAGCCTGTTGTATGCTCTGTAAAAAACAACATAGCGTTGTCGGCCAGATCAGTCTTCTCACTGATTCCGGCAGGTAGTGGTATACCGGCCACAGCTGCCATTGAGAGACCCGCGGTATTTGCTGAAAGAGTGGCCGAGGCAGCACGTGTCGTCGCCACCTCACGTGCTGAAGCCCCGAAGCCGTCTGTCCACCAGTCGGGCCACGCACCGCGGATCACGGGAAACTCACTGCCATGATCCCTCTCCATCGCAGAGAAGAAACTCCCGGCAGTGGAGGTAGTGATTCGGGGCCACTCGAAGATCTCATTCCACCTGATTATAAGGTCACTCATGAAGGTGGACGGAGGGGAATTGTCTGTAAGATAACCTGAGTGCTGGATTGCCATCTCGTCGTACGGGTATTGCCTGGCATCGAGATTGATAAGGTAGTTGAGCAGGTTGTTCTTGAATTTGTCAAGATCGTCTGCCTGGATCTCCATAACTGTATTGCCTGTCATGTAATGCTCTGCCCTGAATGTTAGCAGACGATTGCCTGAGGGCGATTCCCACCAGAACATCGTGGGTTTGTCAAAGCAGATCAATGCCCTGTGCCCGTGTGTGCCCATATTAAGGTATTTTACCCCGAGCTGGTTGAAGTAGTCATTGAGACACCACCCGATTCCGTTCACGTCATTCTGCATTGCCACGGTCACCGGTATGCCCCTCGACTTAATCCTGCCAACAGCCTTCAATGATGCTGCAAGTATTTGTTCGTCAGGTATTTCGTCAAAATTGAAATACATCCCGGTCACTTCAATCCGGCCTTCCCGGATACGTTTTATCAATCGTTCTGTCTGTTCAGCAGGCCTGCACTGCAGGTATTCATCAACCGGCCAGGAGGCTTCACAGGTCCACCTGAACTTTGCATTTTCAGGATAATCATCGGTGGCGTCACAGTAATCAAGCGCATAATCGATATACCGGAGATGTTCTGCAAGGATCTCTGTCTGTGAACGGGTGTAACCGATATCTGTATGGGCATGCTGAATGAAGCTGACCTTCCATTTTCTTACCGGATCAAGAGTAACTGTGCTGGTCATTGCGAAGTCCCCTGCGATAACTTTCAATCTGACTTTTGAAGACTTGCTGACAGCCGGAAGACCAAGATTTACTGCATTGTATCCAAACCTCAGATGTGTGGCCTTCAGAAGTTTCCCGTTGGCATAGATCTCTGCCTCCGTTTCCGGACCGAAATAGAATATTGCTGCCTCCACAAGCTGAAGAGGTGAACCGCTGTTCTTCAGGATTGCCGGGAAAGCGTTCATCGTAACACCCGTCTTGACTGGCTTTTTGAACGTCATATACCATGAACTGAGATTGGCTGCGCTGCCTGTCACCCGTATCGTGAGCGGCGAGCCGCTGGTAAGCGTCTCCGCCGGAATCCTCAGTATCATATACCCGTGACGGTCTCCGTGCTGATCAGTCATTACCGACCGGAAACTGAGTGAGGATCCCTGACCACCCTCTATATCCCACTGTGACCTTGCGTCTGTTTTAAATGATACTTTTATCTTGTCATTGACAGTCAGCTCCATACCGGCTGAACCGGGACTGGAACCAAGGGCGGCGATCCAGACAAATGTCGCGTATTTTTCTTTTATGCTCTCCGGGACCGGGTCTGTATCCCATTCCATGAAATCCTTACCGTTTGTAGCCCGGATAAGAATGCTTTCACGGAGTCCGGGAATGCATGAATGGTACTCAAAGTCCAAACCTGCAGTCTTCTTAGCATAGCCATTGATAATGTGGTCATCGGGTGTGAAGAACGACTGGCTAAGCAGGAAAGGGGAGGGGGTGCATAAAAGCACTGTCAGAATGAGTATGGTCCTTTTCATTGTCCCGGATTTATTTTACAAAAGCTATTACAATGATTGCATGGTCTTCGGCGTTGTTTCTGACTGTTATGCTTCCGGCAGCAGCCGGAATTACAAAGGTCTCTGCATAGTTGAATTTTTGCGTGAGCCCACCTTCTGTTTCCACAGTGATGCTTCGCCCTTCAACAAGGCTCATTACAAGGCATTTATTCTCTGTGGTAATTACCACAAATGTCTTAAAATGCGTCCTGTGAACATCATAAAGATGTGTCTCGTGTGTCGGGAGAT
Organism: uncultured Bacteroidales bacterium; assembly: GCA_963736735.1. GTDB lineage: Bacteria > Bacteroidota > Bacteroidia > Bacteroidales > VadinHA17 > SR-FBR-E99. The sequence goes on from CAVTPX010000003.1 coordinate 325,597, forward strand.
GCCACTTTTGCCAGTCTTTTCCACTCTGGATCAATACAGGTTTTGAGAGAAGTCTCTCACTGACATAGCCTCCCTTCCGATCGAAAAAGAGATTATCAATTGCCCTTTTGATATTGAGCTGACGCTGTCTGCCAGCTGAGATCCGGCCGCAACCAGTCGTACATTTTAAATGTGAAGATATAAGGTGTTGAACTTATCTCAAGTACAAGGTTGTTTTTTCCTGAACCGTGAACAGTTCCGTAAGGGATAAGGAAAAGATCATGTTTTTTTGCAGTGTGCATCTGAATGAATGCAGCGGCATCGAAGGGTACTTTTTCCCGCTCAGAGTCTTCAAGTTCACTTCGGAATTTTTCCGGATCAATATCATCCCTGAACCCCAGATAAACTACTCCTTCGTCTTTTGTGTCAAGGATATAGTATGATTCTTCCTGTGTGAAATTCTCTCCGAAATGCTGCCTGGCATAATCCGGCCCGGGGTGGCACTGCAGCGAGAGGTTCCCACCGTCAAATGTGTCAAGAAAGTCAAAACGTATTGGAAACTCATTGCCAAAACGATCATAACAGTCGCCAAGCACTTCCCTGCCGTTGAGGAACATCAGAGAGTCAAAGGAGACCTCCAGTAATTTTCCGGAACTCGCGATAAGCAATCCGTTTTCCGGAGTGATCAGTTCAAATGACCATGCATAGTTCGGTACATCTTTATTGAGCCCTCCAATGTGGTCCTTAATCCAGGAACCTCCCCATGGCCCCGGTTCAAACCATGGCCTTGCCCTGAAGAGGTTATGGCTCATCAAGAGCAAGTGAGTTCCTGAGTACGGCACCTTTCATCCACACCGGGTCCTCAGGATGCTGCCCGTCAATGAAAATATCGATATCCGGAAGGAATTGTTCCTTATGCCTGTTTAAAACAGGCCAATCGATAAAATAAAATCGCTTGTATATTGCCCCGGGATCAAGACTGCCGGTCAACCCAAGGTTTTTTGCTTCTCCCGCCCTTGCACGGTACTGAAGTTCATTTTTCGGAAGGTCGATATAGAGCTTCAATCCCTCACGACACGACAGAAATGCTCCCGGACCAATAATAATGGTGATATCTGTACCGCTGTCGGGCTCCGCTGCGGTGAATCCGTCCGGTCCGAAAAAATCTTCGAGACCGAGGTCACACCTTTTTCCAAAGAGAGCATCGTCACCTCCGGAAAAGGGAGCTGTCATTGCGAGGACTTCTTTTTCAGATTTCAGGAAATCGGTCGTTCTTATCCAATTAATCCTGGTTCCAGTACGCGAGAATATATCAACGAGTTTTTCCGTGAAGAAGTCAAAAGATACCCCGATGTACCCGTCAATTATAACAGTCCCTGAATGCCGTATGGCTGAGGCAATTGAATCGAATCCTGTAAAGATCTGATTATCATCTGCTTCGAAGAAGGGGTAAATGTTATATTCACCTTCACACTCTTCAGGTTTATCAGCTGGCAGAATGAACTGCTCCGTTCTCCTCCGGATTTTTGACATCTGACCCAGGCCGATTGTGGTTCCAGTTTACTGTTTCCTGTGAAAATCAAGATCCTGAAAGTCAAAACTGAAATCGGTAAGCGGAGAAATTGCCTCCATTGTGATCCCTGAAGGTTTGCCCTCCCTGTCAAGTGAAAAGACTGCAAAAGCGTCAGCATCAAGAGTCCTGTCGTCCCACTTCACAATAAACGTATTGCCCCTGTAGAATATCATCTCACCGGTCAGTTTCGGAGATTTTACGGCATAGAACCGGAGCTTGCCATCCTTCTGCGAAACGGTGACATCACCAAACCAGACATCCGAGTAGGTTCCAACAAAGGGGGCGGGATCAGGGATCACTCTGGCTGAGTTAGTCTGAGCCTCTATGTTTTTCCATACCTCTTCGGTTATTGACGTGGCGTTTTTCTGGCTGGCTGTTACTCTGTTTTTGTACTCGGTGATCCAGTCAGAGCCGGTCATCCCGTAATAACTGTCCTTGATAGTGTTTGTGATGGCACTGAATGCTGCATCTGCCTGCTGGTTTGTGAATACGATGATACCCAGTTTCATCTCCGGAACCAGGGTGACCTGCGTGACTATACCCTGAAGACTTCCGGTATGACCGACAACCTTGTACCCTTTTTCATCGCTCAACCTCCACCCCAGTCCATAAGCCGCAAAATGAGTGTTATAAACGTTTTTACTCCTCACCGCGATAATGGTCTGAGGAGTCCACATTTCTGCGTGAACCTCTTCAGAAAAAATCTGTTTTCCAAGGTTTTCGCCGTATTTCCCGTTGTTCATTTGCATTATGACCCACTTGCTCATGTCGGCAATACTGCTCATTATGCCTCCTACAGGGTTATGAAGATCTCCCTCATGCTTGGGCACTACCTCAAGCTTCCCGTTCACGGGTACGTGGGCATCGATAATATTCGACCTCTCTTTCAGCCTGTTTATTGAGGCGGCAGTCATGGTCATGCCAAGTGGCTTCATGATCCGGCTTTCGACAAATTCCTCCCAGCTTGTTCCTGAAACCCTTGCAACCACTTCTCCTGCAACAATGTACAGAAGATTATCATAATCGTACTTTGTGCGGAACTGTGATGTCTGCCTGAGATAACGGAGATTGTGGATTACGTCATCCTTTGTGAAATCCGGTGATCCGGGCCAGATCATCAGATCACCTGCACCAAGGCCCATCCCGCTCCTGTGTGTCAAAAGGTCTTTAATTATGAAATTTTCGGTGACATATGAATTGTACAACCTTAACTCAGGGATGTAGTCAATTACTTTGTCTTCCCATTTAAGTTTTCCTTCATCAACAAGTATCCCTAATGAGGCAGCAGTGAAAGCCTTTGTATTCGAGGCAATCGCAAAAAGAGTGTTTTCATCGACCTTCTGCCCGGTGTTCACTGACCTCACACCATAACCTCTTGAATGAATCACCTTGCCGTCTTTGACAACTGCAACTGCAATTCCGGGAACATCAAATACAGTCATTGCCTGTTCCACGATCCTGTCTATCTGAGCTGATGTGACCGGCTGGGAATATGATACAACAGCCAGTATCAGCAACAGCCATAGGGAAATTATCTTTTTCATTGATTTCCTGATTTAAATTAAACAGTCAAAAGGTGTTATTTCTGTTCTGCTGTGGATTTGTTATTTCTGCTCTATTACCTTTCTTTTCGCGAGGTCATACCTGTCTCCCTGCCTGAGCATATAAAACAGCAAATCACCGGAGGGAAGTATTTTCTGAGAGCTTCCTTCACGCGACCAGAATGTGCCGTCATAAATGAGTACATAGCTGGCTCCCAGTACCTCCATAGTGTCTCTCTTTACGATTACTGCAGTATTCTCGTCGATACCAATACCCAGCAATTCCGGTCTTTCCTTAAGTATACCGTACATGTCAAATTGCCTGTTCCTCGCAAGTACATGCTGGTCTATAGCAATATTAGAAACATAACCGAAACCCTCCTGGTGGTCTCCCATCATTGTCTGGTTGTCTTTTGTATCACCCCTGGTAAGGAAAGAACCCTGGATTGTAGCTCCGGCTGATGACCCGCCGATGACACCCCCGCGATCCAGAACACTGCGAAACATTTCTTCGGTCACGGTTCCCTTATACGAGTCAACGAGATGCCACTGTCTGCCTCCGCCGAACCATATCCCGGTTGCTTTTTCAAGGGGCCGGGTGAAGAATCTGCTGTTCGCGGTATCTCTGTTTGCTGTGTGGAGTATTGTAACGTTTTTTACGCCCCGCGACCTTAGTATCTCACCCTCTCTTTCTGAATAACTGTCTGCACCGGCGGCTGTTGGAACCACGACAAAGTATGCATCAGGTCCGCCTGCAAGCTCAATGAACCGTTCAATGATTGTGTCTGACAGCCTGCCTCCGCCAACTATCACAAGGCTACCCGAAGCCGGACCGATTGTCAGTGGAAATCCCTCGACATTCTGCGATAACAGATTGTTTACCGGTATTGTCAACAGGAGCCAGGCAATTATTATAATGTTTATTTTCATGATGTTGCAATAAGAATTATCATTATGATCAGTGAAAAAGTGTTAACAAGGATAAACGCATTCTTTAAGCTTTTTTCGTTAACGAAATTAAACAGCGTCCTGAAAAACAGTATTATAAAGGCTACGTTCAGCGTCATCAGTATCAATGCTGCCGGAACCTCAAGGGGCAGGAGGGAAAATGTAAGGATCCATAAAAGCAATGATGAACCGGCAATCCAGAAAAAAACCAGGCGGCTTATCTGCGACGGGCTTAGCACACTGAAAATTGTTTTTATTCCGGCATTCTCATACTCCCGTCCGTACCTGATAAGCAGCAACCAGAAATGTGGAATCTGCCAGAGAAATATGAAGAGTGCGAAAAGCAGAATCCCGGTGTCAGTAATAGCACCCCCGGCCGAAGCATAACCGATCAGAGGAGGTACTGCTCCGACAAGCGCTCCGGGGATTAAAGCAAGGGAGGTTATTTTTTTTAGCCCCGTATAAACAAGATTGTACAGCAATACATTGAGTATTCCGAGAATCAGCGGCAGCAACCCGGTGAACGCCAGTAAGGTGCCTCCCGCCAGCAAAAGTACGGCCGAAATCAGGAGTGCCCGGGCAGGTCGCATCCTGAGCGACGGCAAAGGTCTGTTAACAGTTCTTTCCATCAGCGCATCGCTTTTCCTTTCCGTGAATTGATTAAGGGCAGCTGAACCTGATGCGAGAAGGAATACACCTGCAGCAACAGCAGGCAACTCAACGCCTGCTTCTCCTGCACAAATAAAATAACCTGTAACGGCTGAAAAAGCAACTGCTGCAGAGAGCTTCCATTTCATCAGCTCTGCGATACTGCTAAAGCCTTTTCTGCTATTTGTCACCTTCATTAAGTGTCTTCAGATAATCTGTAATTATCGAGATATCACTGACGAGCAGCAATGACTTGTAAGACTTCATCAACCCCTTTGGGATATCCTGCAACAATCTCTTCATCAGGATTATATATCGCATTGACTATATAGGCTTCATCAGCCGTAACACTTTTTTCAGCGTTTCCTGATACAACAATGCGCTGCTCACCGTACAAACCTTTGAATGAAGGACCCACAAGCTTCACTCCGTCAAGAGAATGGCATGCAAGGCAGCCGGTGTTTCTCAGAAGCACAAGCCCTGCCGGTTCAGGTATCAGCGATGCCGTTTTAAGCTCCGCCAGCCACCTGTCATACTCTTCCGGTTCCACTATACGCGTTTTTGCCACCATCGCCGAGTGCAGCAATCCGCAATACTCGGTGCACAGTATCTCATAGTCCCCGATATAGTTCGGGGTGAACCAGAGGTAGTTTTCATACCCGGGTATGACATCTTCCTTGACCCTGAATGCAGGGATGAAAAAACTGTGATTCACATCTTCAGAAAACAGATCTACCCTCACAGGTTTTCCGATGGGCAGCACCAGCTCCTTCGACCTCATGCCGTCACCGTAATCGAACTCCCATTCCCACATCCTGCCTATCGCCGTAACTTTCATCGCATCAGCCGGCACCCTGCGCATTGGAGCAAAACCTTTCCATCCAATCCAGAACATGAGTATAACCAGTATCAGGGGTATAACTGTCCACACTATTTCAAGTGTCGTACTGCCTGAAAACTGCATCGGAGCCTTCCCCTTCTTCCTGGAGAAGTGAATCACTGTCCAGATCATGAAGGCTGATATCCCGATTATGAAAATAAATGCGATGATGAAAATAAACAGGAATGCCTTGTCTACTCCGTCAGAAAGATTTGATGCTCCTGAAAACATGATTTTCTTTTTTTATCTGAAATAGTAATCTACGAATGTTATAATTATAACCAGCGCGTATAGGCCGAAAACGCCTGTAACCATCAGTTTCATGAACCGGCTTTCAAATTTAAGATGCATGAAATATGTTATTACTGTTCTCACCTTGATGCTGGCAATTAACAGGGCAATTACGACCGCAAGAGATCCGAAATGAAAACCGGTGACCCAGACAGATACTGCCGTAAGTGACAGCAATACAACCAATATGATTGCAAGTGATGAGTAGCTTGAGATATGTTTTTCCTCGTGTTTCATTTCTGTCATTTATGTTATCAGGTATAAAAGTGGGAAGAGGAAGATCCAGATAAGGTCAACCAGGTGCCAGTAAAGGGCACTGTTCTCAAGCATCAGGAAACGCTCGCTGTTCACGGCGCCGGACCTGATTTTTACAATGTTGACAGTCAGGAGTATCATCCCGATTATGACATGGAGTGCATGCAGACCGGTCATCATGTAGTAAAGTCCGAAAAACAGAAGTTCGCCGCGCGGCAGGTTTTTAAGTACCTCAGATCCGGGAAAAAGGTTGTATTCAAACTTGTGCTCCCATTCAAAATACTTATTGACCATGAAGACCGCAGCCAGAATAAGCGTCAGAAATATGAGGAAGAGAGCCAGCCGGCGATCACCCTTCTGAACAGCCGTGAGTGCCATTGCAACAGTCATACTGCTCACCAGCAGCACCACTGTATTGATAGTGCCAATGAATGCGTTGAGTTCTGCTGCACCGGTGTGAAAATCGGCGGAATACTTTGCCCTGAAAATGGCATAAACAAGGAAGAGACCACCGAACAGCCAGAGCTCGGTAAAGAGGAATATCCACATCCCCAGTTTACCTGTTTCGCTGTCTATATGCTCCTCGTGGTTAGTTGATACTGACATAAGCAGGAGTCTATTTGGTGTCTGTATTACTTCCGAAAAGATAAGGCTTTGACGTTATCTCCGGGATCTCATCAAAATTCTCATGCGGCGGGGGAGAAGGTATCTTCCACTCGAGGGTGACACCCTTCCACGGATTGGCAGGGGCTATTGGTCCCCTGCGGGCGCCGGCTACAAGATTATAAACCATGAGGATCAGGCCTGAAAGAAGAATAAATGCTCCGACTGTCGAAAGTACATGACCGCTCTCGAACTGAGGCAGGTAATCGTAGGATCGCCTTGGCATTCCCTGCAAACCGATTATGAAAAGGGGAAAGTATAGCAGGTTGAAGCCGGTGAAGTTCAATACCCATGCAATATTTGCCACTTTGTTGTTGTACATCCTCCCGTACATTTTCGGAAGCCAGTAATGGATGCCGGCAAAAAATGCAAACCCCATGCCTCCGAATATTATATAGTGGAAGTGCGCCACCACGAATGCGGTGTCATGCGTCTGTACGTTGGTGGCCAGGGAACCGAGTACCAGACCCGTGAATCCGCCTATCATAAAGAGAAAGATGAACGAAATTGCATACAGCAGTGGAGGCTTCATATCGATGGAGCCCCCGTACATCGTGGAAATCCAGTTGAAGACCTTGATGGCGCTGGGGATTGCCACAATGAATGTCAGGAATGAGAAAAACCATCTGGCGTTGTAGCTCATCCCGGAGGTGAACATATGATGGCCCCATACAAAATAACCGACAAAAGCTATTGCAAGGCTGGAAAGCACGATGGCCCCGTACCCGAAGACGGGTTTCTGGCTGAATGTCGGAAAAATCTCGGTCACTACGCCCATGGCCGGCAGGATCATTATATAAACCGCCGGGTGTGAGTAGATCCAGAAAAGATGCTGGAAAAGCACTGGATCGCCACCAAGCGCCGGGTCAAAGAAGCCAATGTTGAGAACTCTCTCGGCAATTACCATCAGCAGGGTGATGCCCACAATAGGAGTGGCAAGAACCTGAATCCAGGCAGTAGCATATAACGCCCAGGGAAAGAGTGGCATTCTCATCCATTTCATTCCGGGGGCCCTCATCCGGTGAATTGTGACTATAAAGTTCAGGCCTGTGAGGATCGACGAAAATCCCAGGATAAACGCAGCTGTAAGCGCCCATATGACGCTTGTTGATGACTCCACGCTGTAAGGCACATAAAAGGTCCACCCTGTGTCAGGCGCGCCCCCGCCAATGAACTGGGAGAGCACACCCAGAATGGCCCCGGTCATATACAGATACCAGGAGAAAAGATTAAGCTTCGGAAAAGCCACATCCCTTGCCCCGATAAGTATAGGCAGGAAAAAGTTCCCGAAAACAGCTGCCAGGCCAGGTATCACTATCACGAATACCATTATTATGCCGTGTATTGTGAACAGCCCGTTGTAAGTCTGTGGACCCATGATTGTCCTGCCTGGTGCTATAAGCTCAATGCGCATTAATAGCCCGAGAAAAGCAGCAACAAAAAAGAAAACAATGACAGCATAGAGGTATAGCAGTCCTATCCTCTTATGGTCAGTAGACAGCAACCATCCCCATATTCCCTTGTGCTTGCCCTGGTATTCAAGGTAACTCACCTGTTTTTCACTTCCGGATAAACTCATATCAGTTGATCTGTTTTATTTTTTTCTTCTCCTGACAAGCAGGATTACCATTATCAGAATGAGGAAAAATATTGTGATAACTCCCACAATCCTTGTTACCTGGAGTGTGTACGTCTTGCTCCCCGGGTTATAGGCGAAGCAGTATTCGAGGATCTTGTTGGCTGTGGGCCTGGCTATACCTTTCTGAGCTTCGATGATTGCCATCTTCAGATCAAACGGAAGGTAGGTGAGTCCGTAAAGATACCTTGTAATCTTGCCGGCAGGACTCACCACCATTATCACCGAAGGGTGGGCAAAATCCAGCCCTTGAGGATGATATTTAAACCCTGTTGCAGCTGTAATGGCACTGATATTCTCCTGTGTTCCTGTCAGATAGATCCAGTCTTTTTGGTTTTCCTTGCTGATTCTTTGAACAAAATTCACCTTTTTTTCTCTGGCCTTTTCTGGTGTGTCACTCGTGTTGAAACTGATTGTAATTACCTGGTAATCAGTTCCGAGTTGCATGTCCATCTTGCTCACTACGTCGGCAACTCCGTCCATCAGGGGACTGCATAGATTGGGACAGTCAAAATAGACGAAGCACATTACTGTCGGCTTGTTAATAAGCTGTTTGAGAGTTACTTTTTCACTCTCTTCATTCATAAACCACAGGTCAAGCGGAATTGTGTCGCCCAATCTCTCAAATACCCCGATCTCCGGTTCTGTCTGTTTGTATCCTGCTGTCTTGATTTCCTGAGCGCTCATGTACGGAATGAGGCAGAAAAGCACCAATAGTGTAATTGAATATCTCATAATCATTGAATTATACTTTCTTCGGTTCATTTTCAGAATATATGCCGGCAATCATGAGTGACCCGCCCATGAGCGATATGTCTTTCAGAAGCATTATGAGCACGGTTGGTTTGTCGGTACCAGCCAGGAGATGGGGGATGTGTATTGTCACTATGAAAACAAACAGCAGACCCGCAAGAATGAGGGTCGACTGCCTGACAAACTTTTTGGTGATAATGCTCAGACTGACAGCAATCATCAAAATGCCGGTCATTATAATAGTATATGCCCCCAACGGGATGAATGAGGTTAGCATCCCGGTGTAATAATCGAGCATCAGGAAATGATTTATTCCGAATACAAAAAATGGTAATGCATACAGGATTCTGCCGAGGGTTGTCAGATTTTTCATATCCATTCCGTTTAGTTGTCTGTTAAAGCATTTGTGTTTCCCGGCTTTTCTCCTCTGAGGGCAGTGCCGATTGTAAAAATGTCACGAAGTTTAATAAGCGTCAGCATTATAAATCCCCATACAGCAATCACTCCCAGTGAATAGGCAAGGATAACCCAGACCGGGGCCTTACGGACTGTGTTCCACATTGCCCTTTCAGCATTAAGACCTGGCCGTGCTGTTATGATTCCTGCCGCCAGAACCGTGTCTTTCGAGACGGCACCAAACGTCTCTTCATCGGTGAATTTTGCACTGAAGCTAATATTTCCTGCAGTATCACCAGGCAGGCCTTGTACACTGAAGATGGCATCACCGTTCTCATTGGTTGTCTTCTCCTCATCAACCTGAAGATGCCCGAAATACCTCTGTGCGAACAGCCTCACTCCGGCGCCTGTAACAGCCACGCTCTTTGTCGTATCCACCGCAAGGGCATTGACGGTTACTGTGCTGTCAGTTTCGTTATATCCCAACCTCATCCTGATGACGGCCCCGGGATATGCAGCAGATGTTATCACCTGCATTACCTTCTGAACATATGTTTTGTTATAGCTGCGGAGGTAGGAGACTATATTCCATATTTCCTCCCCGGTAAGCACATTCCTGAATGCTGGCATTTGCCCTCTTCCCGCAGAGACCTTGTGAAATATCTCTCCGTCACTGTTCTTCTGTATCTTCTCAGTGGCAGGGTCACCAGGTATAGGAACAAGATTAAGATAGTTGCCCTTTCCGGGTGTGCCGTGACATGACAGGCAATTGGTTGTATAAAGTTTCTCGCCGCTTTTCCTTGTTTCATCCGTAAAGGGGAAGGTGCTAAGTCTTCCTCTCCTTTCCTCAGGCACCACCCAGTCCTGACCCCACGAGAGAGTCGGAAGAAGAAGAAAAAACAGCAATATTGAGATTATATACTTCATAGTCATTTTATTACTCATTTACAGTCTTACCTGATTTCTCACCTTCCTCTTCAGCCATCTCCCAAATCGGGATTACAGGAAAAAGCTTGGAAAGGATCGTAATGATGATTAGAACAAGCAGGATTGATGCCATTGTAATGGCCGCCTCAATCAGTGTGGGCCTGTAAACAACCCACTCGGGCGGAACATGCTGTATGGGAAGATTCGGATGACCCTGGGGCGGCACCACAATTATATAACGTTTCAGCCATGCGCCGGCAAGGACAAAGAGTGAGATAACCAGCATTGGTAGCGGCCGGCGCATCTTCTTGACAAGCAGCAGAAAAACAGGAATTATAAGGCCCAGAAGCTGTATCCCCCAGAAGAGCAAGGCATAGTGCCCGGTGAATAGCTCCCGCAGGTGTATGGCATCTCCGGTCTTGAGCTTGTAAGCCGGCACAAGAAACTCATTAAGGTTGAAGTAAAAATAGACAATGGAGACCAGGACAAGGACACGCCCTATCTTTTCAAAATGATCATCAGTCAGGTATTTTTCAAGTTTGTAGCTTTTCCTGAAAAAATACATTGCTATAATTACAGCAGCGGTTCCGGAGACAAACGCCCCTGAAATAAAGTAGGGTCCGAATATCGTACTGTCCCATCCGGTCCTTGGTGTCACCGCGAAAAGCCACGAAGTCACAGTGTGAATTGCAAAGGCAGTGGGGATTATCAGTATCAGAAGAATCCGTATCGCCTGTCTCATTATCTTATACTGCGCCTCATGATGCTCCCACCTGAATGAGAGAAGCTCGTATGCCTTTACCAGGAACGCGGGCCTGCCCTGAAGCCTGCTCTTTGATATGGCAAGATCAGGTATCATCGGGAAAAACCAGAGCAAAAGGCTCAGTACAAAGTATGTAGTTACTACAGTGACATCCCAGAGAATGGGCGACTGTACCCTGCCAAACATAAAGACATAGGGGAGCCTGTCAGGACGACCCATATCGGAGACTATCACAAGTCCTGCCACCGCCGCAAAAGCAATTGCAATGATCTCGGCAATCCTTGCGATAGGCTTCACCCACTGATATCCAATGAGCCCCAACACTGAACTGATAAGCATCCCCACGAGGCTTGTGGCCACAAAAAATACGAAGTTGGAGATATACATCCCCCAGCTTGTAAAATCGCGCAGTCCCGTCACCCCGAGTCCCTGCTTAAGCTGAATTATGTAAGCATAAAGGCACAGTGCCAGTGCTGTTAAAAGAAATCCCATCCAGAGGATAAAGCTCTTGTTTATTCTGACATTCCTCAGTATGTCGGCAGCCACGGAATCGATCCTTTCCTGTTCCCTGGGTGTGCTGAAGCGGGTTTTATCCATAATGCCGGCTGTTTATATCTTTTCTTCCCTATAATCCATTTCCGGTCCCTGTTCAAACTCGAAGAGCCTGTTTTTAGGCGGAAGGTAGTACACCCTGGGCTTTGTTCCCAGTTCAGGCATGAGCCTGTAGCCTCCGTTTTGCTTCAGTAGCATGCTGAGACTGACTGTCTCTTTGGTTGTTCCGTTGGTGACGGCATCCTCATTCTCATCACCGAAGTAAAATACCCCGTTGGGGCAGGCGGAGACGCAGTAGGGCAGGAGTCCTTCCCTGAGCCTGTCGGCGCTGAAGAGACATTTTGAAATTGTACCCTTTTTTTGTGGAACGTTTAGCTCAACATCGTATTCTTTTCCTTTGTCAGCTTCCGCCATCGATGGTTCCTGCCAGTGGAACATCCTGGCTGAATAGGGGCAGGCAGCCATGCAGAACCTGCAGCCTATGCACCTTTCGTTATCAATCAGAACAATGCCGTCAGCCCTCTTAAATGTGGCGTCAACAGGGCAGACCGAAACACACGGAGGATTGTCACAGTGCTGACAGGGTTTGGGCATGAAGTATGCCGGGGTGTTGACCGACTCCTGCATAACGAGAGTATTTATATGGTACTCGTAGGGCCTAAGGTGGTGGGCGCCCTGGCATGCCTCCACACACTTCCTCGCATTCCTGCAGCGTGAGAGATCGATTACCATGACCCACCTCTTTCCCTTGATTCCGTCTCTGCCCCTTGTCTGCAGGGCTTTCAGGTCAGGCTTGAAATCCTGCATCTGCTCGGCAGGTATCTCCACAAGCCTGTTGTCCTCGGTGAGAACCCTCACCATCCCTTCCTTGTGCTTCGACTTTTCAAAGCGATAGCCGGAATATACAGCTGCAGCACCTGCAACTGATGCAGCACCTGCTATTGTAACTTTCCTGATAAAATCACGCCTCGAGGTCTCAACAACTTTTTCAAGATCCGGCTTCTCACCGCTTTTTTCCTGCTTCTCTTCTGACATTTTCTGCTGATTGATGTGCCACTCAAAGGATTATTCCGGAGGTCAGTTTACGGCATCGGCCTGGTGAGGCATAACCTTTACTGCAACGTATCCGCATCCGTTAATTGCTTCCTTGATTTTAAGAGAGTCGACAAGCGCAGGATTGTATTCTACAACAGCATTCCCCGCGGTATGCGATGCGGTAACCCCAATGACACCGGGAACCTCTGCCAGACTTGACTGAATGGTGTTCTCACAGCCAGTGCATGTCATTCCGGTTATAGAGACCTCAATCATTGCCGTTTCGCGGGCTACATCAGACTTTACCTCCTTTTTGCCACCTCCGCCACATGATGCGAGAATGAACAGTGATACAAGCAGGATTGAACACGCTGATAATTTTGATTTTAGCATAATTATACGGTTTTAGGTTAGTAAACTTTAAAGTAATCAGGGTGGATAAATGTATAAAATTTCCGGTTCAATCCCGAGAAAAATCATAAAAATCAGCATCGAAAAAAAGTACTAAAGGTCATTCTAAAAAAAAAGCCCCTGATGACAGGGACTTTGACAGGTTATTTTACTTGCCTTATCAGGAAAACCGCCGGCACCGGTCTCTGCCCGGGTTTGTCACTTGGCTTTATTGTCTCTATGCCGTTCACAAGCATGCAGCTGCTTCCTCCGCCGTCGAGATTGAGAGCCTCTACACACCCGAGTGACCGGAGCATTTCAGCCTCCTGGACGAGGGTGGCACCCTCAGCCAGACCCGGGAACCTGCCCTGTACAGCCATGACTATCAGAAATCCGTCAGAAGTGTACCCCATTGCAGTGCGCGGATGCCGGTCATTGATAGCCTTGCCGGAAAACATTCGCTCTTCGTTGTTTGTGATGTTTATTTCACCGTTTGTTATAAGCGTTGGACCACCCCCTACGGCGGTCTCCATTTTCCATGGTCTGACGGGCCTTCGCAATCCGGATCCGGAATCCCTCCCTTTGCGTCCGGTATCACTTCTCAGCTTGTCTTCAGTTTCCCTGCTCAGCCGTTTGATGTCAGGTATTGATACCTTTCCGGTTCCGGTTAGCGGCCCGTACCTGACTTCGTAAACCTTCCTCAGGGATGTGTCTGTGACAGTCCAGGCAACATCTGCATTCCTGTGCCTGTCAATGCCTATCGCGCTTCGGGTCACATAATTGTACAGGCTGTCTTCCTTGCTGAAGACTGACGGTACATTGTATGAAACCATCTCACCTTCGTCAATAACCACATTCACATTTCTCCTTTCAGGGGAAAAGAAGGTGCAGTTGACAACCAGGAGTGGATTGCCATTCCTTTCAAAATATACCGAGGGTGTCAGCCCCCTGTTCAGGGCAGTGTCAGCATCGAAAATTATTTCCGCCTCCTTAAGCGGCACTTTTACATAATATGCAATATTCGGCTTGCCGCCAAGGCTGTCACTGGTACGGAATACATGCATCGACGAAGGCATTACTCCGAACTCTGAGTCAACATTACTCCAGGTGACCTGGGCTTCAAGATTCCCCAGAATGCCACATAGCATTAAGGCAATAACAGATATAGTTTTCATTTCTTCAGAGTGCGTTTAAGTATAAGTCCGAGTGACAGAATGATCAGCACTTCACCCGATACAAATAATGCCCAATTGTAATGTGATGGGATAAAACCTGTCATCAATTGCATGAAATTCTCCCTGGCAGCCGTATTGCCTGGTCCGGACAGCATACCGCTACGGAAAATCATGCCGGTAAAATCCCAAATGAAAGTGCAGAATATTATAAAGGCCCCCAGGTATATCAGCCCCCATTCGTGCATTTTTATGATGATAGTGTAACCTTTTTCCTGCAGGGGTATAATGGTCCCGGCCATCAGGATCATTGTCAGAGAGCTTACTACGGGCGCAAGTACCGGACCAAGCCACGTTACAGGGATAAGGAAAAGTATATCCCAGGTCAGCAGCGATGCCGGCCACCCCAGAAGCAGTTTCAGCGCCACATAATAGAAGATGTCCCAGACCGCAAAACTGTACAGGAAATAAAGAAGCTTCTGCAGGTTGTTCCTGCCTGCAATGATTCCCACCGCAGCAAGCATGACAAGTGTTGCTATTTCCCTTATCCACTCCACCGTAATAATTTCAGGCGACATCACCGAAAGGGGAAAGTCAAATCCTTCCGGATAATAAATCTGTCTGAGGTATACAACGACTATAGCCTCCAGGAACCCCATTGCCACCGCAAAAACGGCAAGCCAGAAAAATTTATTGGAGGTGCTCAGGTCATGTGATTTCATCATGCACTCTTTTTCTGATCTTAAATTTAAAGTATATAAGGGAATACCGCTTTCCTGCCGGCGGGATATCCGGCAAATTGTTTCTTATACCATTTATGGTGGTCAAGCGCCCTTGGCACAAGGTTGCAGAAAGTCCATATGAAGAATGAAAGGGCAGGCAGTGACCAGCATAAAACTGCAAATCCGAACCATTCCACAAGTTCACCAAAAAAATTGGGACAGGAAATCTTATTGAACAGCCCTCCGGAAGGAATAAGGTACCCGTTGCTGCTCTCTTTCCGTAATGCCATCAGCCTCCCGTCAGCCCACAGGTTTATCCCCATTCCGGTCAGGAAAAGCACAACTCCTGAAATAAACCTTGGATCAGTAAGCCAGTCAGCAGTGTACATTGTCTGAAGAGTCCCGGTGTAATAGCCCAGGAAACTGGCATTTACAGTATTGAACATAATTGCCATAAGGGCAATAACCAGCGGCATCTCTTTGCCTTTTGTCCTGATTCTGAGTGGAAATATTATTGAACGGTTTGTGTAATGAGCTGCATATAATGCTGTAATGATCCATACTGCAACACTCTTTTCACCTCTTCCTGTGATTACGAAGACAAGAAAGATAACCAGTGCAGGGATCTCCATCAGCATCCAGCCGAACCGGTTCGGGATTGAAATGCCCCATTTTGCTGATGAGTGCCTGCCGTAGGGAGCAGTTATAAACAACAGTGTAATGAATGTTATTACAGCAACAGCTATCCATGCCCAGACCAGAGTGTTAAATATTGCAGTTTCTTTCATCAATATGATGTCTTATAAAATCTGATATTTCTGACTGTCAGTTGGCCCGGGCGATTTTTTTACTCATTCCGCTGAATACAATTCCGTGAAAGGGCAGGACTGAAAACCAGTACAACCTGCCCCGGAGACCCAGAGGTCTGAAAGTTGCAGTCTGGTAAAGGTTACCGTCTGATATCCTGAATTCCAGCCAGGCGTCTCCCGGTAGTTTCATCTCAGCAAAGAGCAGCAGTCTCTTTTCCTTCCTGTCAGCATCCAGCACCCGCCAGAAATCAAGTGCATCACCCGGCGAAATTTCGCTTATACTTTTTCTTCCCCTGCGAAGACCGACGCCTCCCTTAAGCTTGTCAATGAAACCCCTCAGTTCCCAGAGCCAGTTGGCATGATACCAGCCGGTTTTGCCTCCGATAGACCAAATCCTGTTCAGCGACTTCTCCTCATCATCAACCTTAATTACCCTTCTGTCAAAGTAACAACCGAAGGTGGGAACGCTTATCAGGTTCGGAATCCCCCCGGAAAGTACCTTGCTGGAAAGGGCATCGGTCCAGCTTGACAGTATTTCCTGCCGCTCAATTTTGTCAAATGCCATTCTCACCGCCTCATCAAAGCTTAAAAGCCTGATGCCAAGCCTTTTATCCAGATCATTCTTCCGACATATTACCTCTATCTTCATACTGTGCACCAGGTTGACTGCAAGCTTATAAGATGTGGACGTAACAAAATAGAGCCAGTACGAGGAGAGTTTGGGAGTCATTACAGGTACGACGAATATCCGTCTCTTAAGGCTCCTGATGGCAGCAAACCTGAGAAGCATCTCCTTGTAAGTCAGTATGTCAGGCCCCCCGATGTCAAAGCTTTGGTCATATGTAAATTCATTCAGGATAACGCCGTTCAGAAATTCGACTACATTCTGCACTGCTATTGGCTGTGACTTTGTATTGAGCCACTTCGGGGTGACCATCACTGGCAACTTCTCCACAAGGTCCCTCATTATCTCGAAGGAGGCGCTGCCGGAACCAAGTATTATGCCTGCCCTGAGCGTTGTGAGATGATATGAGCCCGTTGCAAGTATCTCCTCAACAGCCTTGCGTGAGGCAAGATGCCTTGAGAGCTCTGTTTCATTGACAATCCCGCTGAGGTATATCACCTGCTTTACCGTAGTCTCCTGAATCCTTTTCCTGAAATTGATGGCAGAAGCACTTTCCATTTCTTCAAATTCATCAACCGATGCCGACATCGAATGGATAAGATAATAAGCAACATCCATATCAGAGGGAATGTTGCCCAGCGAATACATGTCCAGGAAATTAACCTCGACGACCCTGAGGTTTGGGGTACTGAATTTCGAAATATCAAACCTTTTTTTGTCACGGACGCAGCATGTAACCTCATGACCGCCTGCCAGCAGCACCGGTAACAGTCTTTTTGCAATATATCCGGTAGCACCGGTAAGAAGGATCTTCATTTTATAGTCAACATCGGAGTCATGTACCTGTTTATATTGTTAACAGCGCAGCAACCCTGCTGAATGCATTCATGTTTTCCACTGTTGTTCCCGGAGTAATCTCACATCCGGCAGAAATAATACATCTGCCTCCTGCCTGCCTGAAGAATGAAATTGCATTTTCAGTTATTGCAGCTTCGTCACCGTCCTGGATCACCGAGACAGGATCACTTTTGCCTGAGAATACCTGTCCGGGAGAAAGCATACGCAGCTCCTTCGCAACAGATTCCACCCTGTGGTCAATGTCAATTATGTCAGCCCCTGTCGCTATTACATCAGCCAGAATTGCGGAGGTATTGCCGCAGATATGAACCTTGGCATAAGCGCCCAGGGAATGTATGTGATCAATCAGGATCTTCTCACGCCCGGATGCAAACTCCCTGAACAGCTCCGGTGAAATCAGCGAACATACTGAATCGCCGATGCCAATACAGTGAGCCCCGGCCTTTACCTGTGCCGTAATGAAATGAATTGCACTTTCAGTTATTATATCGAGTGCACGGTGAACCTTTATCAGGGTACTCATAAAGGTCAGTCATTGCAAGCGAAATGTCCCTGATGTCACAGTACTCCGCCAGGGGCCCTTCTACCCATCCGCAGACGAAATATTTCTCCCCGGTAAGTCTCCTGTATTCTTCGATCTCCCGGACTCTTTCGGATAACCTTGAGTGTTCACTCACTTTTCTGACTGAGAGCCTGTCAATGTCATCGATGTCAGTTATAGCATATTTCCTTACAATCGGAAGGCTGTCTTCGGGGTACTCCAATATTGTCCCGAATGCCTCGGCTTCGGCATAAGGGTCAGACATTGTATTCACCCAGTCCATGCCGAAATCCTCAGCACACCTTATATTTCCACGGCATTTGTGGGTTGCACTGAGACAGAAATCGCGGTAAAGTATCCCTGCATGTTTTGCTGCAAATCTCATCAGGATAGGGTGGAAGGGCACACGGTCAGTGGGTCTGCCTTCAATGAAATCTGCGGTTCGGGTAAGTGAATTCATAATGTTAGTTTCCAGGTGAACTAAAGATATATTTTTACTTTACCACCAATTGTGCTGCAAGGTAACAAAAGATAAAATTTATTTATTTTTGTTTATGCATATATGCAGAATCCAACGAATTAAATTCCTCTACCAATGAGAACACTGCCTGTTCAATTCCTTGTTATTGCTGCTCTTTTCAGCTGCTTCGCGTGCTCTTCTCCTGAGAAACCGGAAATGAGTGATGACCCCTGTGTTGTTCTTTACGGTGAGTTTATGCACGAGGTAAATTCATTTTCTCCGGTGATTACAACTGAGCGTGATTTCAGGGCTGACCATCTTTTTTACGGTGAAGATGTCATACAATCAGCAATTGAGGAGGATAAACAGCTGTCCGGATTCCTCGAAGCTGTCGATGAAGTGGGGAAAGGCACTGTGAAAGCCGTGCCGGTAATTCATGCAAAATCTATGTCAGGCGGTCCGGTCGACAGTGTATTCTATGCGTCTGTCAAAAACACCCTGGTACAGGCTGTGACCAAACAGGAAAGGGTTGACGGAATCTATCTCTCATTGCACGGAGCAATGGGAGTGCAGGGTATGTTTGACCCCGAGGGTGATATTATTAAAAGCCTCAGAGACATTGTGGGCGAAGATGTAGTCATAGCAGTCTCTTTCGATCTACATGCGAACGTCACCAGGAAGAGAGCAGACAATGCTGACATTATTGTGGGGTATCATACTAACCCGCACCGCGATCATTTCCGGACTGGACGAAAAGCAGGAGAACTGCTGATCCGCACTGTAACCGGGGAGATAGAACCGGTAATGGTTGTTGACAAAATGAGCCTGCTCAAGGGCGGAGGTATGAATATCGATATGCTTCCCCCGTTCCGGAAAATTTTTGCGAGAATGAAAAAGATGGAACGTGAAGAAGGCGTTCTCTCCGTGTCATTCTTCCCGGTTCACATCTGGATTGATGAACCTGAACTGGGATATAGCACTCTAGCCATTACTGACAGGAAACCGGAACTGGCAGAAAAGCTGGCCGATGAGATTGCAGAGATGGCATGGGCAGTGCGTGATGTTCCCCAGCCTGCCGGCAACACACCGGAGGAGGCAGTAGCCTGGCACGCGAGAAAAAAACTGCACGGGTTCTCGGTACCTCGTCTTTTGCGACGCTGTCCGATGCGGTGGGAACCGGCACACCGGGTGAAAGCACCTGGATACTGAAGGCTCTGGTGGAGAATGGAAGCGAAATGACTTCCTACATCACCCTTCGCGATGAACGGGCTGCACGCCGAAGCCTGGAATTACAACATTGGCGATGATGTTACTTTGAATGTGGGTGGTAAGATTGATACCGTTTATAACTCGGTCTTGCCCTACACCGGTGTCATTACTGGCACTAAAAAGGAGACATCATTCGGGAAAACGGTCATTGTGAAACATGACGGCATCCATCTGATCCTCTCTGAACTGCCGATGGCATCAAGGAAGCCCGGCAGATTTCAAAGACCTGGGCCTGTCACTTTGGAAGGCTGATATAGTGGTTGTCAAGAACCTCTTCCCGTTCAGGTATAACTTCCTCCTGTACAACAGGAAAACAGTAAATGTGATGTCTCCGGGACTGAGCAACACAGACCCTTTCGCACTGAACTATGTAAATATTCCGAGGCCTATATACCCCCTTGATAAGATTGACTCCTGGAGATAATTATTCCCCGGGTGCTATCGCAGCGGCAACTACAACCAATCCTAATAATCCCACCCAGCTCATTGTGGAGCCGACACCGGTGGCATGCCGTATAAAAAACTGGTTGGAAGGTCTGTTAGGCATCGTGGAGGGGCCGAGGGCCGTCTCGTCAATATCTGATACCCAGAATGAATAATCGAAGATTGTGGGGTATGTATAGTCGCCGTTCGGGCATATTGCGAGCACACATCTTAAGAACAGCGGAGTTGTGGCAATATTGAACGAAAATGAGGGTACCCCTGTATCTGGATTCCTTTTATTCTTTGAAAGACCCAGAGTGTCCGTTGAAATAAACTGGTCCCTTAGCAGGTTGCTGGCAACAGTCACCTTCGCCAGGGGTGCAATAAAACTGGGCTGATAATCGGTCAGGAAGGCATCACTGATCTGGTAGTCATTAATTATTACAGCAGATCTCTGTACATCGAAATATATTGGCTGCTGCAGTTTATTGTACAGGGTGGCTTTCACCTGCAGATTCTCCCCGGAAAACGAATACCTGATGAGTACAGTGTCGTTCTCGATGACAAATTCATTGTTATCATTCTGTGGCAGATTACTTGAGACAGAAATGTACTGAAACTTCGTGCATCCCGAAAGAAAAATGATACAAGCAAGGAAAACGGCAAACCGAAAAATGGTCACCGGGAAAGGTTTTGAAGATCTGTTCTTGGCCATGGCAGTTCAGGTTAAGGGGTTACTTTGACTTCACAAATTCCGTGCCCGCGCAGGTAGAAAAAGTGATTATTGTCAATTAATTTCTCACTTATCCTCAGTCTCAAACCTGAAGACGAACCCGCAGTCCGGCTTCAGTGTCACCGGGACAGATTTTCCGGAGTCCATTGTAATAGTGCTACTGGCAAAGGATCTGAGTGTCTCACCTTCTGTTATTGCTATCCCTTTCAGAGTGTCAATGAACGGCAGCTTAACTATAAGGTCAAGAGGATATTTCCCGGCATTGATGCCCGCAACGTACCATGTGCTGCCTGTTCGCCTGGCAATCACAAGGTATCCGGAGGGATAACCGTCAATAAACCTGGTTTCGTCCCACGAAACAGGGATATCACGCATAAGACCCCGGACATAATCAGGCACTTTAGCCATGCCTTTGGGGGTTTCTGCATAATGCTGAACTCCTGACAGGAAGAGGACTGCCATGGCCAGTTCCGCACCGTTACCGGTGATGCGTTCAAAATTATCATAGTCATTAAAACATACCGGGGTGAAGTCCATGGGGTCAAAAGCATTACGAATGAATGCCAGTGTGGCTGCCTTTGACGGAACCTTGTTTGCAGACTCCTGATCGAAGGTGGCAAATTCAAACCCTTTGATGGCTTCCATTGATACAAGGTTCGGCCATGTACGGTGCAGGCCTCTCGGGAGAGTGGAACCGTGACAGTTAACAATGAGATGATGGTTGTGCGCATCTGCCAGGATATCCTGGTAATAATCCATCATTGACTGGCCGTCACCGCCAAAAAAATCAACCTTTATTCCCTTTATATTCAGTTTCTCCAGGGCAGCGAACTCCTTTTCCCTGCTTTCATGAGTCAGCAATTTATCCTTGGGATGATACCTGACTGTATTCCAGGGACCTGCTGAATTGTACCAAACAATCAGACCCACATTCTTTTCTGCTGCATAGAGTGAGAGTTCACGCAAGCTTTTCCATTCCAATTGTAAGATCCCAGTTTACATCAATCAGGCAATATTCCCATCCCATCTCTGAAGCATAGCCAATAAACTCCTTCTGCACCTCGTATCTTACCGAGTAGTCTTTCATAAGAGCCCAGCTCCATGAAGCCCTTCCGGGTTTGACATATGAGAAATCACCCTCCACCCTCGGCTTTGCAAGGTCGGTGCCGTGTGTTGATTCAACTATGGTCCCCGGGCTGCCTCCCAGGGTAATTATCCGCCACGGTGTTGCCCAGGGCAGGATTGATCGCGGGTATAACAACCTGATCGGCGAATCCCTCGGTGCCTCCGGAAACGCAATGATCATCTCATTCAACTTTGCGCCTTTACTCAGGTGGCTCCCGCAGTAATTGCGGTCAGGCCAGCTCTCGGTGATATTCACCCAGCAACTGCCGGTAAAGAATAGTGCCGGGAAGACCCACCCCTCAGGATTGGCTGCTATCTCTTCAAGCAGGACTCCCTCAAGGTAATGTTCCTCATAGGAGGGGTTAGTCTGGTTCCATCCTGATTTCGACGCTGCACGCGGTTGAATCCAGCCTTTTGTACCAGCCGCAAAATTAAAACCGGTAGCCTCGGAAATAATATTTTTCTCCTCCTTTGAGACTGCAGGAAATGAGTAACAGAATGCCACTCCTTCATCGGAAACCTGGAAAATCACATCCATCTTCTCACCTGTTGAACCTGCAAAACTGAAGGTACGCCGGTTGGCAAGGTAGCTGGCCTTCTTCGTCTTTCCGTGCAACAGGTTGTAACTTGTCGTTTACAACAGAATATCCTGGAGACAGATAAAAATTTGAGATGGGAAGTGAAATCGGCATCTTCCCTTCTGACCCCAAGTGATGAGTTTTCAATTACTGCTGCAGACCGGTAATGAACTGAATATGTGACCTCCCCGCGGTCATTAACCTGTAAAGTGACACTGATCTCATTCCCCGGACTGGTTAAGACCATTTTATCAGGCTTATCAGATGAAAATAATGGAAGGAAAAAAGCACATAAGAGTAAACAGCAGGAGGAATGACTTCATAATAGTGAGATGGATTTTGGTGAATTGTGGTTATTTATTCGAACCAGTTATTTTTTTGGATAGCTAAAATACCGTATTTTTATGATACTTGTCAAGGTCTTCAGGTGGCCTGTTGAACAAGCCGATATACAGGATATCCTTTTCAGGGATCACAATGTAAAATGCCCTGAAACCGCCCTGGTCTCCCAGGTGATAAATAAGCCTGACCCCAAAACTGTTTTCCTCATCAAGGAAACGCTCTTCTCCTATAAACCAGCTGTAACCTATGAAAGGACCTGTGCTGTCAGCCCAGTTCACCGGATGAAAAATGCGATCTGGATTTATCTGTCAGTTCTTTCCCAAGGAAACTGTTTTGATCAATGGCTCGTTCATATGCGGCAAGTTCCCTGACAGAGCTCCATACACCTCCGTTCCCGGCGGCCGCAAAGGTCGGGTACTCACCATAATCATCCTCGGTATACTCCCCGTTACTGAGACTGTAGCCATGAGCTACACCCTTCCTGCGGCCAGGGACCGTCTGTGATCTTACTTGTTAACATCCCGGCAGGTGCAAAGATGCTGTCTGAAATGAACTTCTGCCACTTTCTGACCAGTTACTTTCTCAATTATCAGCGCCAGGCCGTTGAAGGCAGGATTTGAATATTCGAACTTTTCTCCAGGTTCAAAATTCAGACTGTCAGCAAGCTTAATCGGAGCAAAGTTTTCTTCGTCCTTTGCAGTCAGAAAAAAGTCAAAATTGTCCGACACGTTGCGTATGTCAGGCAATCCCGAAGTATGTGACAGAAGGTGCTTTATCTTTACCTTCCGAGCTATGTCACTGTTTATAAAGTCATCAAAATACTGAGCGAGACTGTCATCCAGTGAGAGCAGACCCTGTTCATTCAGAATGAGTATGCCGTTTGATACGAATGTTTTTGAAACGGAGCCAAGGTTAAACAGTGTGTTCTCAGTAATTTTCTCTTTTGTCACCAGGTCCGCCACGCCGTAATTCTCCGAGAAGAGAGTCCTGTCACCCTTCATTACAAGGACAGAACCGCCGGGCTGGTCTGCCTTAAATTCCTCCGCCAGCATCGTGTCAAGCTCCCTGAGGGCCTCTTTGTCGTTTCGCGTTGCGCAGGCTGTCATCAGAAGACAGACGGAAAACAGAAGATAAGCTTTCATCTACTTGTCGCTTGATGTCAAACACTTTTTTGCCCCCGACATAAGTCTTGAGTACCTGTGCCTCCCGGATCTTTATCGGATCAATTTTAGTAATGTCATCGCTCAGCACAACAAAATCAGCCAGTTTCCCTGGCTCTAGCGTACCCTTGATGTTTTCCTCGAAGGAGGCGTAAGCACCGTTGACAGTATAACCCTGAAGGGCCTGTTCCACAGTAATCTTCTGCTCCGGCACCCATCCTTCAGGATTTTTATCATCGAGGGTTCTCCTGGTCACGGCGGCATATATGCCTTCCAGAGGTGTGGCAGGCGCTACAGGCCAGTCGCTCCCGAAAGCCACCTTTGCCCCGGCATCGAATAACGACTTAAAAGCATACGTGGTTTTAATGCGCTCCGGACCGATCACCTCCTCAGCCCACCTGCCGTCGTCAATTGCATGATATGGCTGCATGGAGGCTATTACATTCAGTTTTGCAAACCTTTCAATATCGGCAGGTGCAATGTGCTGTGCATGCTCAATCCTGAACCTCCTGTCTCTTTGACCGTTCTCTTTCCCTGTCAGTTCATAGGCGTTTAAAAGAAAATTGATTGCTTTATCGCCGATTGCATGAATTGCAACCTGTAATCCCGCTTTATCTGAACCTGATATCCACCCTGACAGATCCTCTGCCGAATTGACGAAAAAACCTGAATCGGAGGGCATATCCGTATACGGTTCAATGAATGCAGCGGTATGTGAACCAAGTGAACCGTCTACAAACCCTTTGACACCGTCATATTTTATCCATTTGTCACCCTTGCCTTCACGTTCGATTTTATTCTTCAGCGATTCCCATGCACTGAAAGGCGTCATTGCATAGACTCTTACAATAAGCTTGTTATTATTTCGCAGCCTTACAATAGCATCTGCATAACCACCGGCATCCACCGCGTGCACCGAGGTGACACCGTTGGATGACAGGTAATTCATTCCGGCTATCAGGGCATTGTCAGTCTGTTCATCTGAAAAGCCGGGAATCTTATTGAAAATGAGATCCATGGCATTGTCTTTAAAGACCCCTGTCAGCTCACCTGCATCGTCGCGCACAATGGTGCCGCCTTCGATATTCTTTACCTTCCGGTCAACTCCCGCCAGCTTCAGCGCCAGTGAATTGGCAATTCCCATATGTCCGTCGAGCCTGCTGACAAACACCGGATTTTCCCCGGTTACAGAGTCAATCCAGCTTCTTTCCGGCAGAGACTCCCATCCCTTTCCGTCCCAGTCACCACCTGTGATCCAGATGCCGGGTTTTTGTGTACGGGCAAAATCAGCCAGTCTGCTTATAAATTCTTCGGGAGTGGCTGCATCCCTGAGCTGTACCGATGCCAGATTTGAACTGCCCATCAGAAAGTGTATGTGGGAATCGATGAAACCGGGTGTGACAAATTTTCCTTCCAGATCTGTGATTTCGGTGCCGGTGCTCCTGAGTTTCATAATCTCCCTTACCGAACCTATAGCCATGACCGTGTCTCCGCTGACGGCCATTGCTTCGGCATAAGGCTGAACGGAATTGCCCGTCCAGATTCTTGCATTGGTTATTATCATATCTGCAGGTTGATTTTTGGTCTGACAGGAAATCAATGAGACAAAGCATTGCTATCGGAATCAGAAAGTGTAATAAGTTTTTCATCTTTTATTGTTTTGGGGCGTTCTAAGTCACTTTTGCATTTTAAATACTGAAATTCTTTATTCCGTCGGCGTCGAAGTTGCAGTTCAGCCACTCATCATCGATTTCGGCGCCGCTCTTCCGGTACATTTCAATGGCCGACTTGTTCCAGTTCAAGTACCTGCCACCTTACCCTCTGGCATCCTTCGGAACTTGCAACTTCAAAAATCTTACGGAGCAGGGCTGACCCGACCTTATTCCTTCTGTACTGTTCCTTGATATACAGATCTTCGAGATAGAGCGATTTGCCTACCCAGGTATAGTAGGCAAAGAACTATAGTGCCATCCCGATTATTTCTTTTGACCCGGTCTCCGCAACGAAGCACCCGAACAGCTCTTTTTCGCGCTTCATTTGTTCGACTGAATTGGTCACCTTATCCGGTGATTTTTCAAAATCAGCCAATTCCTTTATCATCGAAAGGATTGCCGGGAAATCTGCTTCAGTTGCTTTGCGTACACTGATATTCATCCAGGGGTCTTTTAGTCAGGTAAAATATAGTATATTTTCTTCTATGATAAATCAGGTTATAGCTTTTTCAACCTGTTTGATGTTCCTTATAATCGAATTGATGTTGTAGTAAGCTCGTGTAAGCGCAAATACGCCGTAGGCTGCAGAGAAATAAGCAAACAGATCCCAGATCGGATTCATTTCCAGATACTGGGCAAAAGCCCCGATAAAAATGATCATAGAGGGAATCCCCATAATACCGATTCGTTCCGATTTTGAACTTATTCTTGAAACGGTAACCTGTAAATCGGTATTCAGATTCTTATCGAAATCAAAGTCCAGGCTCTGTATTTTTCGTCGGTGTGATTTAAGTATTTTCTCAATGTAGAGGAATTGAGATACAAGAGACATACTCACAAGCAAAAGAACCAGTAAACCTGCATTTTCCCATCGTGAATCCCATACGCCAATCTTTAACATTTTCATTGTTGAAACAGAGGTCAACAATATCAATGAAAGGAGTCCGAGTATAAATTCAATGGATCCAAACCACCTGATATATCTGTATTGCTGGTCCGGAGTCCTGTCATTATAACTTATCAGTGATTTGTAGTCATCAATTATCGATATCCTTTCCGCAACCTGTTCTTTCATAATAATCAAGTGTTAGTTCTATGTTGAGCTTGAGATACTTTATCAGGATAGAGAGTTCCCCCCTTTGTAAGCCATGAAGTTCCGAAAGCCAGGAGAGCTAATGTTTCAAACCAGAAAACGAACCCGGAATGAGGATGGTCTTTGTCGAAGAAGAGAAGAAATATCAGAATCGCAGCCATGCTGACGACCATTGTTATTCCGCAAGAAACATAAATTTTATTCCGGGTGATCTTTTGCCTGGTGGGATGGATTACATGCCTTGTAAATCTGAAAACCGACATCCAGGAAAGTACGATGAAGAATGAACCCGCTGCAATCAGGTGAATCCACGCAGAGAGATCGTATGGTCCCGACTCAACTGTCGGAAAAAGTGCAATTAAGACAGCCATAAATCCTGCAGTATTTCCTGCCCGGTTATCCCATTTGTCATATCCCCTGTAGAAAAAAAGAAACAATGCAATGGCACATAGGGCTCCCACAAATACATCCCGCATGCCTGTGTGGTAATAGATACTGATGTTTTTAAGGATCAGCTTCTCCTTAAAAATTATATGCCCCCCTGACACTAATGCAAAAGGCAGTATTATACCAATCCAGCCAACGGCCTTCCGCAATGCAAGGTAAGAATAGGTCAGGTACTGGTGATCACTGTTTACAGCCATAAAATAATGGATACCCCTCATTGTAAGGGGTAGGGTGTTCATTCCTTTTCCGGGTTATTTTTTTCTACATGCAAGATATGCAATAATCGGTGAATTATCGGGGCGAAGAAGACCGCGGTGATGCTCAGAAATGCTACACCGCTGTAGAGTGCATATAGCGATGAAAATATTTTGGCACCATTGGATGTCATCTCGGCAACAGGCCCCATACCCGTTAAAATCATGGATGACATGTGAAAGCTGTCGAGCCAGGTAAGCCGTCCGAAAAAATGGTATCCGGTGATCCCGATTAAGAGCGAAAAAACTATAAGTACCAATGCGAATAATCCATACCTGCCAAGTCTCAACAGGAATTGAGGTAAGGGGACTACTTCCTGCCTGCGATGTTCAAGTTTCATTTTTCACTGTGATATTTGAAAACGAACCCTAATATAAACAAATTCAGGCAGCTGTAGCTTCACCAGAGTTACATCCGGATTTTATTTTGTGACTTTCCCTTTTCCTTTTTTAAGGTTTTCACCCACTCTGAATCTGACAATCCTTGTGATGAGATCCAGAGGAAGCGGTTCTGAAATCGGGAACTGCACTGAACCCTTTCCACTTTTATATGCTGACAATTCTTTGCTGAATGTTTCAATTCCGGTGGGAGCGGGGTAAAGCCCGATGTGATTCTTGAATGCCGCAAAATGGACCAGGTTGCCGTTCAGCCTGAATGTTGGCATCTGGTAGGTTATGGTTTCCGTGGCTTCAGGAGCCGCGTTCCTTATTGTCTTTCTTACATCTTCAAGCAGAATCTGAATCTCATCCGGAAATCCGGCGATGTATTCATCAATTGTTTTTGGGGTTGTTTTCTCTGACTTCATAATTAAAGTATGTATTTTGTTTCTCAACAGGGTACAATCAGGGGGTCCGCAATTAGTTCAAAAAAAATCTCCAGGACTGCTGGTCAATTTCCAATTCTGACCGATGTCATTGTAAGCGATCCTGCCACAGCCTTATCGTTGAACAGCGTCACCTCTTCGTCTTCTTCCTTCAGCGCCAGGGCATACAAAAGTGGCAAATAATGCTCGGGCGTCGGAATGGCGAGTTCAAAAGCTCTTCCGTGACCACGGAAATTGATCAGCTGTTTGTGATCGCCGCTGAGGATATACATCTTCATTTTCTCACTGGCTTCCAGAGCCCACTCAAAGGCATAGTTGTCAGCTTCGAACTTATCCCATGCAACCATCCCCAAGATTGTGAACCATGTTACCGCTTCCTATAATAAGCACTCCTTTCTTCCTGAGCGGGAGAGTTCTTTCATCAGGTCATAATGATACTGAGGCTCCATGGAATAATCAAGGCTCATCTGAATTACCGGCACATCCGCTGACGGATAAAGGTGCCTTATGACACTCCATGCACCGTGATCAAGTCCCCATTTCTGATCCAGACCCACATCTGCCTTTTTAATCAGCTCTTTTGTCTCCATGGCCAGTTCAGGACTGCCGGGAGCGGGATACTGAACTTCATACAACTCTTTGGGGAAGCCGCCAAAGTCGTGAATAGTTGCCGGCTTTTCCATTGCAGTCACGAAGGTACCCCGCGTCTCCCAGTGTGCCGATACACAAATAATGGCTTTCGGTGCTGGGAATTGTTTTGCCTATGTCCCGAAAACCTTGTACGAATTCGTTTTCCCCGATGGCGTTCATTGGGCTGCCGTGCCCGATAAAGAGTACCGGCATTCTCTCTGTTACGCCAAAAGTTGCTGTCATCGTTTCTGGTTCATTTAATTGGTAAAATCGTAATGCAATAATTCTGATCTTTTCAGTCCCGTTTATCTCTTCATCGCAATGGTTTTCAGATCTTCGGGCATTTTTTCAATTGCATACCGTAATGCTGTCCGTGGCATAACAGCCCGATTTTTAATAACATATTCGAATATCACCTGTTGATTCTTTTTACTGGCTTCCTTAAGCATCCACCCGTATCCCTTCTGGACCATATCATCCTTATCCAGAAGCAAAGTGTCTGCAATCTCCAGGATTTCAGAGAGAAATTTCCCCTTTTTTGCAGGAATGATCAATGATACAGCCGATGCCCTGCGCATCCACCTGTTGTCTGACTTAGCCAGGTCTCTTAACCTTTTCAGAGCCACAGGATACATTTCGAGATATTCACCGACGGTATGATTGCAAAGAGTATCGCATGAAGCCCAGTTGTCTACATATCTGTCAATCCATTTTTCGAAAATCCGGAAGTCCTCCGGTTCGTATTTTTTATGAATATAATAAGACCAATGACATGCAATGAATGATTCTTCAATGTACCCCGATTGCCACAGACCTTCGCAAAGGTCAAATATCTCAGATTTTGTCAGACCATTAATATGCCTGTAGTATTCCTTGCCTATACTGGTGACTACAGCAGACTTTACACCGTGTGACTTAATCTTTTCTTTGAAATAATTCTGGCTGACCGTCCGGGTTTTTTCATCGCTGTTGCTTTTAAGTTCTGCCCGTACCTTTTCGATAATATTTTCCATAGGAAGTAGTTTTCCGGTCCGGATTCAGACCCTCAGTGAGCCACGGAAACCCCTGGCGGCATAGTATGACTCAGCACCGTTGTGATAAACGAAGACCTGGTCATACCTACGGTCACAAAACAGTGCACCACCGTGCTTTCTGACCTCCGGAGGTGTCTTCACCCAGCTCGAGGTTTTCAAATCGAAATTCCCGAGTGTCTGCAACTCCCGGTACTGTCCTTCGGTCAATAACTCAATGCCCATGGCGGCGGCCACATCGTTGGCGCTGTTTTCTGGTTTATTTTCTTTCCTTGATTCAAGCGCTTCACGGTCGTAACATAAACTTCTGCGGTCTTTGGGGCTTTCCGGGGAACAGTCATAAAAAACGAATTCACCCGTCTTTTTATCAAGACCGATAACATCCGGCTCACCGCCGGTTCTTTCCATTTCACTGAGTGACCACATTTTTTCGCTGGCGGCCGGGTGAACCAGCTTTGCCTGTACACTGGCCCATTCAAGTCCTTTATGGCGGATTAAGTTCTTTTCAAATCGAGACTTCAGTGTCTTGAGCAGATCATCACGCTCCTGCGGTAAAAGCTTCATTTTTGTTTCAGGTTTTGCCATGGTTTCCCTTTCCACAATATCATTATTTATTGTACTTCGTTTGCAGAAAATCAATTGTTGCTTTCATTACTTTTCTGAGAACATCCTGATTGATATCAGATAACTTTTTAATGTAGATGCAGGCTTTTCCCATTTTAAATTTACCCAACCCTTCCAACAGGTGCTCATGTTCTTTAGCTCCCGGTGTACACATAAAGAGAAATAGCCGCCTTACGCGGTGAAAATCCTATCAGGGGCCAGTCACCTTCCTGACGACTTCTCTCCGATTTGTAATGGTAGCTGCCAAATCCGATGATGGATGGCCCCCACATTTTTGGTTCATGCCCCGTAAAGTCCCGCATCAGTTTTATTAACTCAAAACTGTCTTTGCGCTTTTCCTCAGTATCTGCAAAAGTGTTGACAAATTCATTAATGTCAGCATCGTTTTGTTTCGTTTTTATTTCAGCCATGTTCAGGTATTTCAGATATTAAGGATTCACACTCCAAATTGTTCAATCGCAGAACTGAAAACTATGTCTTATTTCAATATGGGCTTCGGAACTGTCAGAAAATAGATCATAACGAACAGAGTTACTCCGGCGGTCATTGTAAATGCGACTTTAGCTCCCAGCCAGAACCAGATAAGCCCCGTTAAGGAGCTTGCTATCATTGCACAGATACTCTGTAAACCGGTAAATGTTCCAATCGCAGTAGCTGTATCTTTCCTGTCGGAGATATTTGAAATCCAGGCTTTCGAAATTCCTTCCGTCGCTGCAGCATAAAGACCGTAAAGAAAGAAAAGTCCGAAAAAGAAATACAGGCTTTTATTTACTGCCATTCCGAAATATACTAATGCAAACAGGGCAAGCCCTGTTATGAAGATTTTTTTAAGCCCGATTCTGTCAGCAAGGATACCTATGGGAAAAGAAAACAATGCGTAAATCAGATTGTAGAAGATATAAACACCTATGACCATCGTATCACTAAGACCCGATTGTTTTGCCTGCAGCAGGAGAAAAACGTCCGAACTGTTAAACAATGTAAATGCCAACAGGCCTATTACCAGTCTTCTGTATTCCGGCGGACTAACTTTCCAGTATTTTAAAAATGAGAAAAACGGGGTTTTTATTCCGGGCCTTTTTTCATTTTTATTTTTGTCCTTCAGATATGCAGATGACAAAACGGCAAGTAATCCCGGAACAAATGCAATTAAAAAAAGTGTTTTGTAGTCTTCGGGATTGTAATACAAATAGAGCAGGGCAAATGCAGGTCCGATAACTGCACCAAATGTGTCCATTGACCGGTGAAACCCGAAGACTTTCCCTTTCGTCGCCGGGGTTGCTTCGTCTGAAAGAATTGCATCCCTCGCTCCGGTACGGATACCCTTTGCCGAAACGGTCTATTGTGCGTGCAAAAAATATCCAAATCGGAAATATGAATGCTGCCATCATCGGTTTTGAAATGGCACTCAAGGCATAACCTATCTGCACAAAGGGCACTCGTCTGCCCGTAGCATCTGATAGTTTGCCGAAATATCCCTTACTCAGACCTGCAGTAGCTTCGGCGACACCTTCAAGTATCCCGATCAGGACAATTGAAAAGCCGATAGACTTTAGGTATATCGGCATTATCGGGTACAGCATTTCGCTTGCTGTGTCTGTAAACAAACTTACCAGTGATAAAATCCAGATAGTTCGGGTTATATACTTCACCTGTACGAATCAAATGTGACGTGACAAGACCGAATAATTCTATTGTAACAGAGTGTAGACCGATTATGTCATGCAAATGTAAAACTTTCTGAGATCGGTTTCTTGTGCCGGGTATTTCAAACAGGCTACTTTTTATTGATCAGAGTATTAATTTTCCCCCAGAGCTCATTGTCAAAGCCGGATAGTGCAAAACTGGGATTCAGTGGGTCTGATGCATCTCCCATTCTTATAACAACCATTTTTTTCCCGGGGATTACATAAATCCTTTGATCTTCTGCGCCCATGGCGGAATACATATCTGAAGGTGCGTTTGGAATCAGGGTGCCAGGATACACAGTCTGAGACCCGGGTACCATAAAACTCGTCTTACCGTTTAACCACCATAGATATCCGTAAGATGGGTTTATGTTTTGTGAACTACTGGTACATGAATTGAAGAATGATTCATTCAGTATTTCTTCACTCTTCCATTTCCCTTTATTAAGCGCTAACAGGCCAAATCTTGCCATACTACGGGTATTACTGTTGTATATTTTAAAAATCAGCCCGTTATCCCAAAATCCATCCATGCCAATTTTGTTTTTTAATTTGGCATTGAAATATTCCTCAAAATCCTGATTGCTGGCATCAGCAACAACGTCCATCAAAACCTGAAAAACATTGTGATAGGACCATCTTGTTCCGGCATCTGCTAAAAATGTTAAGTTTGACTTTATTACGAGATTATTTTCATCATTGATTCCGGAGGTCATTGTAAGCAAATGTTTCACGGTTATTAAATTCTCTTTCTCCAACGGTTCACTTGTCCACCCTGAACCCAGATAATCAGATACTTTGTTGTTAATAATTAACAACCCTTCCTGCTGTGCAATTCCGGTAGTGGTTGCCACCAACGTTTTGCCGGCACTGTTCCATGGCCATGTAGTGGATGCTGTATGTCCGTTAAAGTATTCCTCCATGACAATTCGTCCATTGACTATAATCATGAAAGACCTGGTGTGCTTTTGAATCAAATAATCCTTTAAAGGTTGAACGGCACTTTCATTCCAATCCAGACTTGCTATGGTTCTTGTTTCCCATTCATTACCGGAAGGGAAGTACATAGCTCCATCGGGATCAGGTATTTCACCATCGTTTTTATTACATCCTGCTATTGGAATTAATAGCAAAAACAAGAGTTTCAAGAACTTCATAAATTGCCTGATTTTCTGTTAGTATATTTTGATGTTTATACGATGATTTTCCTGATTTGTTTGAAATTAGTCTCTTTGGCGCATGCCCGTCAGCAATGAGCAAATGAGCCACGAGTAAAAGGGAGTGGCGAATTGCGCGCAGTGGCCGCAACCTGTGCGTTGCAGTATTATTTCAGGGTTACATCCAGATAAACTGAATGACGACCGTATGTTTCATAAAAAGGTTTAAAATCAACACCGTCAATTTTAAATTCCAACTGCCCGGCGTCACCTGATATCGATTTGCTTATATCTGCTGCATCCAATGTTACCTTACGCCATTCTGTCCTGGGCTCAGACTCCTGAGCTGCCAGCAGAACCGGTCCGTAAAACAAACTGGCAATATTTTGCTGATCCATAACCGGTTCCAGGTAAAACTTAAACGGCATACGCAGCTCAACCGTATCCCCGTTTTTCCACTTACGGCTTATTGTGAGATAGCTTCCCGGTATAGCCTCAACCTTTTGTACCTTACCGTTTATCTTCACAAAGAAGCCATTGGTTGCCCAATGTGGCACACGTACATTAATGTCAAACCTGCCCTTGCCATTAATTGTTAACAGTGTATGGTCTTCTTTCGGATAAGCAGTTGTTTGCGTTACAGTTACATTCCTGTCTGTCCAGTTTAATGTTGAAGGCACATAAAGATTCACATACAAAGCGCTGTTATCTGCACTTTTAAAATAAATTGAGTTTTGAAGCTTTGTACTACTCTCAAGTGCTGTGCCGTTACAACAGGTAAAACCTGTCATATTTGCGTTGCCAAACTGTTTTACAGAGCCTGGTCTCAGGGGCACATGATATGTATTTGCAGGGGTTTCCTCTGCAACAGAGGCGAGAATGTGATTGTAAAGCCCGCGCTCGTAATAATCCATATACTCTGCACGCTGATCAAAGAGAAAAAGGCCACTTGTTAATTTGAGCATATTATATGTGGCACAGGTCTCATTCTGTCCGCCGGCAGCGAAACCGTTTTCATAAAGTGTTGCCGGCTGGGCGGTGAAGCATTCTGCATTGTTAGGATTACGTGCTCCTGCAACTCCTCCGATACTGTACATATAATCATTAGTGATCAATATTCCAGAAATTATCAGCTATCTGATAGTATTCCGGAGCATCCGAATCACGATAAATTTCAAGTGCCCCGATAACCTGAGGTATGTGCTGGTTGGCATGCAAACTACGGAACATATCTACATTCTTGGCCAGTCCGTGAGAATGTTCAGCATCACCGTAGAATACTCTTGATGTTATCAAATAATTTTGCAACTTCAAGATAACGAGGCTCGCTGGTCAGCCGGTACAGTCTTGCCATAGCATCGTTCATCCCTCCATACTCTCCGGCAATG
Source organism: uncultured Bacteroidales bacterium (assembly GCA_963736735.1). Taxonomy (GTDB): domain Bacteria; phylum Bacteroidota; class Bacteroidia; order Bacteroidales; family VadinHA17; genus SR-FBR-E99. Next base: position 360,492 of record CAVTPX010000003.1, read on the forward strand.
TATCTGTTCCACATGCTTATAAGTGTCTCCTTTGGCACCTGACTCAGACGGGCATGTACCCAGTTACCCATGCCTTTTACTATTTCCAGCGCCTTTTCATTGCCGGTGATTTCATAGATATCCATCAACCCGGCCAGGATTTTATGCAGGGTATAGTATGGTGCCCATATCTGAGCATTGGACCCTCCGTAGGTAGCTCCCTTTTCAAGCATAATAAACTGATCCGGCGGATAGGCACTGATAAATCCTTTTCCCCAGTTCCAGTAATCTGTCCGGATACCTACCAACATTCAGATCTGAATCAAAGCCTGCCTTGCCCGGACCTGCCGGAACAGCTGTCGGATCTGACACATGTTCTCCTCCGGCTGTCTTTGGTTGTCCTGACATTTGTGATAACGTCATACAGGGTATTTACCATATATTCCATCTTGGCAGCAAAATTAGCCTGGAGCGATGCATCATAACCTGAACCTGCATACGCCTGTGCTATAGCTGTGAGATAATGCCCTGTGGCATGACCCCGCAATTTGGTTTGCTGACTATCCCATCCGCCCAGTGGTTTTGCTCCCTCAGGCTGTACCTGCCCGAAGGCATTACGAAACATATAAAGGAAATTGTCCGGATTTGTGTTGGCGAGGCCCGTCATAAACTTATCACGGTTCTCGATAAATTTTGTGTCGTGATTATGAAGATCGGCGTTTAATATAACCTGGTCGAGATCAAAGGCTTCCAGTGTGCGATCTGGTGTGGTATGCACATGCAGCCTCATTAACTGTGACTATCGCTTTGGGTTGAATGGCTGATCCGGCAATCTTTCCTGTAATTGTATATGTGCCAGGGGCAAGTACCTGTTTGTTATCCATCGGTGCCGGCCAGATCACACTTACATCCGGCCCTTCTGGATTATTGCTGTAAATGCCCTTTACATTGCGTGGTAATCTTGGAAGTTCACCGACTGCGGTCTCTACCTGAATATCCGGAACGCTGGTCAGAAATTGGTTATACAGCTGAGGAGTTGTTTCGGGAAACACCGGAAGATTCCGGTCTGGTTCAACTCTTCTTCTGACCGTAGGTTCTTCCTTCCTCAACGCAATATTATAAATCCTGGTAATTTGTCTTTCAGTCAAAGGGATTCTATAAATCCTGAAATCATGCAATTTTGCATTCAAATACGCATTATCAGCCGCCAGTGATTTTCCAATATAGAGTTTATTATTTTCTGCTGAGGCATTATCGAACAGTTGTTCCAACTCCACCTCTGCATCTCTTTGCCTCACTTACAAGCACACCGTTAAGGTAGGTACTCAGAGTTTTGGACGGAACATTAATAACAACAGCCAGATGATTCCATTTATTAACTGCCACAGCTGCTGAAGCCGCAGCATACTTATCGGATTTGGTTATTATTTGAGCCTGATATCCCTCTTTGTCCTTAGTCCCCGAAGGAGCAGCAAAGAAATGCGACTTGCTGTCTTTTCCAAAATCGAAAAATATCTGCCCGCTTTTTGCAGAACGCAGGTAAATCCATCCGGTGATACTGAGTGATTCTTCACCTGTCACCGCCTCACCCGGAATTGAAATAAATACTTCACTGTCTCCTGTGAAAGAAAGGACATTGCCAAACAGGGAATCTTCCACAAACCTGAAATCAGAGCCTTTAATGACGCCATGTAGATTATTGCGTGACCAGTCATTTGCATCGCCTTTAAATATATAGCGGGCAATTAATCCTGTTTCTCCAATACCGTCAAGAATCTGATCACCGCCTTGTGCTGAAACCGGTGTTGTACTCAAAGCACAAAAACTCATTATAATTATTCCAGCAAGCAGCTTAAATGTTTTCATAGAATTTTATTAAGTTGTTGTTTCATCGATGTAGTAAAAAGATTTAAATGTCTCAAGTTCCAAATTAACTAAGATATTATTAAAGTTCCATAAAATGGGCTTGTAATTCTTTTGTTAAATAATTATAAAATGCTGACTAACGGCGCTGGTTTTGCCACACAGCGTTGGTCGCTCAGCGGGGCGACCTGTCCCGCCGGCAAAGGAAACCTCAACAAAAATTGTTGATCCCACTCAGGGTCATCGGCTCTTTTCAGTATTTTTTTACCTGCCTGTTGTATGGTTCTGGATTATCCTTGTGGGTCATAAAAAAGAAGCCTGTTGTTGAGTTTAATAATCTCATTCTGCAGGTTTTCTATTCGCTGCAATAAGTAGGTAATAGTCTCAATCCCTTCAAGGTTAATATCCAGATCATAATAGAAACGGACAAATTTTTCAAGCTGAGGGAGCTGCTCCTTTTCAACAAAATACTTTGACTCTATGGTGCTGATTTCAATTAATCCGTTTTGTTGCAGAAGATTTAAAAATGAAATCTCGATATTGTGATTGACACAGAATTCATTTACCGCTATTAAATCATCTATATGCTTCGGTTCCATAATACTGGGTTATGAATTTGATAATTCAGTAAACAGGCTTTTTTGCCTTTCGGTTAAATTGGTAGGGATTTTAAGTGTATAAGTTATGTACAAGTCTCCGAACTGCCCATCGGTTTTATAAACAGGAAATCCTTTCCCTTTAAGTTTAACCTTACTTCCATTTTGGGTTTCGGGCTTTACTTTAAGTTTCACTTTTCCGCTGAGGGTATCGATTGTAATTTCACCTCCCAATACTGCTGTATATAATTCCAGGTCGACCTGTATATATAAATCATTACCCAGTCTTTTTATTCCGGGATGATTGGCTATTGAAAATGTAATGTACAAATCACCATTCGGTCCGCCATTTATTCCCGGACCTCCATGACCTGAAATTTTTATTGTTTGTCCGTTTTCAATTCCGGCAGGGATTGTTATTCTTATGTTCCTTCCATTTACAGTAAGAGTTTGTTTGTGGGTTTTATAAGCATCTGACAGGTTGAGCTGTAATTGTGCGTTATAATCCTCGCCTCTGAATTTTACCTGCCGGCTTCTGCCTGCATTTGCTGAACCACCAAACATAGATTCGAAGAAATCCGAAAAGTCCCCGCCGGATTGTGCACCTGCCCTGGAATACTTTTGGCCACGAAAATCTGATTGTTGTTCCTGGTGCTGTCTTGCATTTTCAAACTGCTCAGCATGCTGCCAGTCTTTTCCGTATTTATCGTATTTTTTTCGTTTTTCAGGGTCACTGAGTACTTCATTCGCTTCATTGATTTGCTGAAATTTCCTTTTCGCATCTGCATCGTTTGGATTCAAGTCAGGGTGATGCTTTCTGGCAAGTTTTCGGTAGGCACTTTTTATTTCGCTTGGGGTGGCCTTCGTTTCAATTCCCAGAATCTTGTAATAATCGATGAAAATCATTTGTCTTATAAATATTAAAGAGCTATTCCAGGCTCACTCCAAATAAATACCCGATCAAAGCTGACATTGCCATGGCAATCGTACCCCAGATACATATTCTCCATACAGATTTGCCGATTGAAGACCCACCAACTTTTGCTGCAAGGGTTCCTGATAAAGCAAGAAAAAGTATTGAAAACCCATACTGGAAAAATATCATCTGTTTTAAGGGTGCAAAAACTGCCAATAACAGAGGAAATATTCCACCAGCTATAAATGAAGTAGCAGATGCAAAGGCAGCCTGCAGGGGTTTTGCCCGTGAAATTTCATTAATACCCAATTCATCTCTTGCATGCGCTTCCAGGGCATTATGAGCTGTCAGTTGTTCTGCAACTTCTGTTGCCAGCTCGCTTTTAAGCCCTCTGTTTTGGTAGATAACAGATAGTTCTTTTAATTCAGCATCCGGTGTACTTGCAAGTTCATCTTTTTCCCTTTTCAAATCTGCGGTTTCAATGTCCAGTTGAGAACTTACAGATACATATTCACCTGCTGCCATTGACAATGCTCCTGCAACCAGGCCTGCCAATGTTGCCAGTATGATGGGATCTCGTGCCACACTTGCGGCTGCAACACCGATGGCCAGGCTGGTGGTAGAAAGAATACCGTCATTGGCCCCCAGTACGGAGGCTCTCAGCCATCCGCTTCTTTTTATAAAATGATTATCACTCTCCATTCAAGTTAATTTGCACCTGTAACAGCCATCATTGACGGAATTTCATAAAATTAATTGCATTAAAAAAGAAGACGTTACACAATTCCTGAAAGTATTTATATTATTCACATTTTTAATGCTAATACCTGATTAATGGAAACACTTTGCCCGCCTCAGCCTCAACCTCAACCTCAACCTCAGCCTCAACCTCAACCTCAACCTCAACCTCAATCTCAGCCTCAACCTCAGCCTCAGCCTCAGCCTCAGCCTCAGCCTCAGCCTCAAGTCTCAACCTTTGCCCAAAAGGCAAAGAATTATGCAAGTCATAACAATTATTATGTAACGCTTTTTTCCCGGTGAGCCCCTATATTGCACACCAATCCGAAATATAAAATGTGGTTTTCCAAATCATCAGAAGCAGTTCTAAATGAACTAAATGTTGATCCGGTTTATGGCCTCACTGAAGAAGAAGCCATAACCAGATTGAAGATATCAGGGGCGAACAAATTGTTGGCCGAAAAAAAGAAAAGTATTTTTCTGATGTTCTTTGCGCAGCTTAAAAACTGGCTGATTTATATCCTGCTGGGAGCAGTGGTAATAACCATTTTTATGGGGGAGTATGTTGACGCAGCAATAATATTATTGGTTATAAATATTAATGCTTTTCTGGGTGTTGTTCAGGAAGTCAAAGCGGGGAAAGCGATTGAAGCCCTTCAGAAACTAACATTCCCCAGAGCACTGGTCCGCAGAAACGGGGTGGTCAGGGAGATTGATTCTGAAAAATTAGTCCCCGGAGACATTCTTATCCTCGATGCAGGAAGGATCATTTCTGCAGATGTAAGGCTGGTGGAATCCATAAATCTTCAGGTTGATGAATCATCATTGACAGGCGAATCAGTTCCATCAGAAAAAGATGCATCTCTTGTTCAGACTGACCTGAAAACCGCCCTGGGAGACCGGTTGAATTTAGGGTTTATGTCGACGATAATCACAAGCGGAAGGGGATTCGGGGTGGTAGTGGGAACTGGCATGAATACCGAAATTGGTAAAATCGCTTCAATTATTAACAAGGAGGTCAATTCGAAAACTCCGCTGGAAATCCGTTTGGATAAACTGGGGAAAAACCTGGGAATAATTGCAATTGTGATTTGTGTATTGATTTTCATCATTGCAATGATTCAGGGACGGGATTTGTCTGAGATGTTCCTGATGTCGGTGTCCCTTGCTGTGGCTGCCATTCCCGAAGGACTGGCCGCAATCGTGGCAGTCAGTGCTGGCTATAGGCGTAACCAAACTGTCGAAAAAAAACGCCATCATAAAAAAACTGTCTGCGGTAGAAACTCTGGGTTCCCTGAACATTATCTGCTCCGACAAAACTGGAACCTTAACCCAGAATAAGATGACTGTAACAAGTTGTTTTACACTTGAGGGTATTACGCAAATTGGAACAGAGGGCACGGATTCAGAAGAATTAAAATACCTGGCGAAAGCGATGATCCTTTCCTCAGACGCAAGTTACGATAATGGACAGGGAACAGGAGACCCTACCGAAATAGCCTTGCTTGTTCTGGGCGACAAGCTTGGGATAGACCGGAAATCATTACAACAAACCAGCAGACGTATCGATGAATCACCATTTGATTCGGACCGGAAGTTAATGTCAACATTGATTGAAGAAAACGGGGAGTTTATTGTTTATACGAAAGGTGCCATAGGAAACCTGATTGAAATATGCACCCTGGTTTTGGACGGAGGGCAAATCATTCACTTAACTGAGGCTCATAAAAAGAAATACCTGGATGTAGCTGTCGAAATGTCTGACCAGGCTCTGCGTACTCTCGGAGCAGCCTATAAACCGGAAAAGGGGCAAATTGACCCTTCTGATATGGAGAAAGACCTGATTCTTATTGGTTTAACAGGAATGATTGATCCTCCGAGATCGGAAGTTAAGGACTCTATCCTCAAAGCGAAAAGGGCGGGCGTAAAAACGCTCATGATTACCGGCGATCATAAGAATACTGCCTTCGCCATTGCGTTCCAGCTTGGAATCGCAGAAAACATTGAGCAAACTATTACCGGGCAGGAGATCGATAGACTTACCGATAATGAATTCTCAGAAAGCATTTATAATTATTCTGTCTTTGCACGCGTCTCCCCCGAACATAAGGTCAAAATTGTGCGGGCACTGAAAACCCGCGGCAACATCGTTTCAATGACAGGTGACGGCGTCAATGATGCACCATCATTAAACACTGCCGATATAGGAGTTGCAATGGGAATTACCGGCACCGATGTTGCCAAAGGCGCTTCGGATATGATTCTGACTGATGATAATTTTTCAACAATCGTCTCGGCAATCGAGCAGGGCAGAAATATTTACAATAACATTAAGAAGTCCGTAATTTTTCTGATCTCCTGTAACCTTGGTGAAGTGATAGCCATATTCGTGGCACTGATTCTGGGCTGGAAAGCACCGTTGATTGCCACCCAGCTTCTGTGGATAAACCTGATCACCGACTCCCTCCCTGCGATAGCACTGGGAATGGATCCGGGAAATCCGGATGTGATGAAAGAAAAGCCACGGCCTGCAAAAGAGAGTTTCTTTGCAAACGGTGGTGGCAGACATATTTTGCTCGGGGGATTTTTAATCGGTGCATTAACTATCACCGGTTACTATTTTGGTTATTTCGAAAAGGGATACAGCCCGTTTGATACGCAGGTACCGCAAAGCACAATCGAATATGCCCGGACTATGGCTTTCATGGTGTTGGTGGTTTGCCAGCTGTTCTATTCACTTGCCCTGAGAAATGAACGGAAATCTATTTTCAGTATTGGAATCTTTTCGAATAAATACCTTGTGGGTGCAATTTTGGCTGGCCTCGCCCTTCAACTGTTTGTGGTTGGAATACCGGTAATAAAAAGTGCATTTCACTTGCAGATGCCTGATCTGAGGGCTTGGGGAATTATTTTTGCACTGGGACTTACTCCTTTGGTTTTAAATGAGGTTATCAAAGTCTTTATCAGAACCTCAAAAAAAACCGGGTGAAAACAGTTTACCTGACAACAGTGAGTATGAGTATGAATCAAGTATCATTCCAAACACTCGAATAACCTCTTTATTTCCGTTTCAGATAATACCTTATCATATATCCTTATATTATCAATATATCCCTTGAAATATCCATTCTCGAAAGTTCTTTTGCAGCCTACTATTGCTGTTTGAGAACCTTCATCTGAGGTTAGATAATTATCAAATGAACCGGACTCTTTAAGAACACCATTTAGATAGTATTTATATTCCTTTCTGTTTTTTATTACAGCCATATGATACCATTTGTTCGGTTCAATTTCAACAGCAACATTTTGCCCCGAAACATTAAAATTCAAAGTATTTACTCCATTAACATCTCTGATAGCTATGTTAAGAAGCCCGTAATTCAAGGCAGGGTTATCCGAAGTATATATTAAGTCATAGATGTTTTCAAAGTAACCTGCATTAAACCAAATACTTAGCGTCATCCTTTCATAATCAAACGGGTTCCTCAAATCCACGTAACTACTAAATCCGTTTAACATAATAACTTGATTTGAAGAATTTGGAATATTTTCCAGGTATACCACATTATATCCAGTGCCATCATTATTACTTAAGAAGTCATTTGCAGTTCCCTGGAAATCATAAAATGAAACCAGTCCTTCTGATGGTAAATCGTCACAGCTTTCACATTTATCTCTCTCACATGAGATTAACAATAAGCCAATTAATACTAATAACTGGAGCAGTAATTTAATTCTGATTGTTTTCATAGCTGGATAATTTTTTAAAGTGAGCAATATATTGAGATTGACTACGATTGCTGTTTTTGTTAGGGGATTCCACACTTTGAATTCATTTATCTCCAGACCACTCGCTTCTCAGAATTGCATAAATTAAATCATCAATCCATTTTCCGTTTGAAAGGATGCTTTGTTTAAAATGTGCTTCTTTTCTGAAGTTAAGCTTCGTGACCAGTCTTATTGAGCTTAAGTTCTCAGGTGCAACAGAGGCAGTAATCCTATGTTTATTCAACGAAATGAAAATGAATTTTATGACTTCGCACATGGCTTCACTTGCGTACCCTTTCTTTTGATAATCTTTATTTAGTGTACATCCAATCTCTACCTGTTTATTCTCTATGTCAAAGAAGTGCAACCCGATGTCCCCGATTATTTCTCCACCAGGTTTTAATGTAATTACAAATTGAAACCATGTACCATTTTTATCGATTGTGGGGGAGACTCTGTCTGTTATGAAATACAGAACATCTTCGATTTTTGTGGGAATCCATCCCTGGTATTTGTTTGTAACTGCGTCAGAGCGATAAGCAAAGATTTCTTCCGCATCATTTATACTTATCGGGCGAAGTGATAATCGCTGTGTTGATAATGTTATTCTGGAGTTCGCAAAAACCATGTTGTAATAACTTGCTGGTTGGCAGGTAATTGCAGCTACCAGCCTGGCTGGCGGGGTGCAATTATTTTGTTTTATTATTTTTGCTTCCTGATTTAAAAACTGACATATCCTTATAGGGTTCTCCTGAGACTACTTTTATAGTATTAAAGATAGAAAATATTCCATTCATAAGAAATACTAAAATTAATGGAATCGGCTGATCTGTCTTCCAATAAATCCATGATGCGACAATTATGCCTACCCAGACTTTTAATTGAAAACTGATAACAACACGGTAATGCTCAGACATACCTTTTATTTTATCCTTTTTATGATTCCATATTAACACTGTTGGGAAGATAAGAGGTATAAAACCACTGAAGTGCAAAAGGCCCAACCAGTTGTTGGCATTGACCTTTTGAACTTCCTGTTCTTCATCTGGTTCATTTTCTACGAACAGATTATAATCAACTTCAAGAGCTCTTGCAATCATTTGAAGTGTGTAGGCCCGTGGATCCACCTCTCCATTCTCAATCCGTTGTATTGTTCTTGCACTTACCTCTGTCTTATCAGCCAACTCCTCCTGAGTCATTCCCTTTTTAATCCTTAATTCTTTTATTAGCCTTCCTGGTTCCATTTTCTTTTTTATTCAAATGTCAGTCTGATTGAGGTAACTTTCCAACTACAAAAACACGACATTTACACGACAAATACAATTATTACACAATCAGGCACCAGTTTGCCTGACGGTTAAATGTATGAGATGTAGGGAATTGCCTGGCTTCGTCATTATCTTCCGAAACGAACCAATTTGTGCCAGAAAGCTACAGTCCTGCCTTCTGACTTTTTTGTTTTCATTTGTCTGATAGAATTTTAACTGCATCTGCCGTTGAATTTACAAAGTTAATATGTCGGCCCTTGTTGCTTTCATAAATGAAGTCATTTAAACTTTTACTCCTGTATTTGGAAAAGTCTCCGACTATAGCCAGGCGAACACGGTATGTTGAGAATTTTTGTAGTATATCACCTGCAATTCCGCTTTTAAGGTCAAAAAAATCAGGGGTGATATTTTTTTCATCAATTACAATCCTGTCAAAACCCTGATAATAAAGATTTCCTAATAAGTCAATTGCGTCTTCAGTTTTTAATAAGATTGTATCGTCCGAAATCACTTCGGCAATTTTCAAGCCGGCTGTATTGTGTGTTTTGATCTTCATTCTTTATGTTTTTGTTCGATACCTGATTTTGGGTCGGGTAAGGAGTACCCCTGTTCTCAGACGTTTAAGTTTTATTATGGCTTAATCGTCACTATTACTCTTTTATAGCTCGTTAATTGAGGTTCGCCTTTATCTGTTACTCTTAAAATAAAGTGAACTGTTTCTTCACTGGTTACCTCAGGGGCAATTATATATACTCCATGTGAATTCTCTGTACCCTCAATTCTTATCGGGTCTTTATATGTGCCGGCTTCAGGATAATTAAACCACAAGAAACTGAAACTATCTCCATCGGGGTCAGTCGTGTCGTAGGCATCTAATCCTATTCCCTGACCTGATTTTACAGTAATTCTTTCCGGATGATTTAAAGCAATAACAGGATGGTGATTAGCATCTTCAATAGAATTAGTACACCAATCCATCCGTGCAGCAAAATCATTTTGAAAATCATCTCTCCAACGCCATAAGGAAACTTTATTATCGCTGAAAGTAATTGTATCCAATTTTACTGTTCTTCCATATTCACTTGAAACATATGGTCTGTAGTTGTCCACCGCGTTTGTCCATATTTTTCTTGTTTCGGGTTCAAAAGGTACTCCTGAACCTCCCTGCTTCCGGGTAGAAAAGTCGGGCTTATAGAGCTCATATCTGCCACCCCAGCCACCCCATTCAGGGTGCTCGGCATTATTTAACCCATTCAATATCAAAGATAAGAACGATGGTGTATCTCCTTCCATCCCCCATGCCACGTCGGGATAAGCCGCACCAAGGGATCCGTGACCCTGCTGGATATTTTGAGCCAGCCAGGAATTGCTGATTTTGTCATTATTTATGCCTTGTATAAGACTGTTGATACCATTCCATGTTGCACTGCCATAGTCATCTCCCGGACTTACGATATAAAACAATTCCGGGAAATTGTTTCTGATCCATATCCCGCTGTCATCCTGGTCTGAAATGGCATAAACCCTGAGTTTGGCGACGAGCATTTCTGCCTCTTTCTCAGTCTTTGTATTTTTGATTTTATAGAGTGCTTGTGCCAGTGTATTGGCACCTCCCCAAATTGAAATCCATAAAGACCGCTCATCGCTGCCTTCAAGTTCCTTGATTATCCAATCAGAACCCTCCGAATCTTTCACTTTGCCAACACCTTGCATACCATATTCGGGCAGACCGCTTTTTATAAGCGGATAGAGTAATTCGGCTTTTGGAAAAGCTGCGTCATGCTTTACAAGATTGGGCTGTACCTTTTCGTAAGCCTGAATAATCTTTTTAATAGACTCAGGATTAACAACTGTTTTATGCCAGCATGAGGTAGTGGCAACAATGCCTTTTACATCAATTTGATTTGAATAAAGCAGAAGGCGAACCAATGATTGGGTATCATCAGGGTCAGCTTCAATGTCGGTGAGGACGATCACTCTGTTTTTCTGATTCACTTGTCCGAAGATGGAACAACATGTCAAAAAGTATAACATTATTATTATCAGGCCTCTCATAATATATTTTAATTGTCGATGAATAAATTTAAATATTTTTAGCCTAAAGGCTTTCTGGAATTTAACTTAGTTTTTGATTAATCATTAATATCGCTGGAAGCCTTGAAAGATAAAATGGCTTTTCCAGTTACCTTAAGGCGATAAAATATAAATCATTATTGTTACCCGGTTTTCCGGAATTGATTTAGATTTGTGTTATTGGTTGGAAAAGAGCTTATAAGATATGGACACAGGAAAGATATTTGAACGGTTTTGGAATCGCTATTCTGCTGATAATCAAAATGCAAAACGGATCTTTGATCTTTTTACCGGTAGGGGAGAGAGGGTTGTGCATGATCATATTGCCCTGCGGACATTCGATGACCCCAGAATGAATTTAGATGTTATTGCACGGATCTTTACTGAAAACGGATATGAGGCAAAGGGGAATTACGAATTTAAGGCCAAGAAGCTGAGGGGAAAGCATTTTGAGCATAAAGGTGATCCGTTGGCACCCAAGGTTTTTATAAGTGAGTTGTTGATAGATCAGTTTAGTGATTACCTGCAGAATACAATTCGGGGTTCTCTGAACAGGCTGGGTGACAGGCGCCTATGCTGATCCGGACCTGGTTTACGGAGGCAGCATATGGGGTAAGATATCATTTGCCACCTACAACAAATTGCGCGAAGAGTCGGAATATGCGGCATGGCTGCTGGTATATGGTTACCGTGCCAACCATTTTGCAGTTAAAGTCAATGAGCTGAAAAAGTTCCTGACTTTACAGGCGGTTAACGAATTTGTGAAGGGAAATGGGTATCTGATGAATACTGCCGGGGGAGAGATCTATGGCACACCCGCGGAGCTGCTGGAGCAGTCCGCTACAATGGCTGAGATTCAGCCTTTTGAATTTACCGATGGGGTACATGAGATCCCATCATGTTTCTATGAGTTTACACTTCGGTATAACCAGCCCGACGGGACCCAGTATTCTGGCTTCATAGCTGCCAACGCTGATAAGATATTCGAAAGCACAAACTATTATAACAAACAGGCAGACATGATGTAGCCTGTTCACTGTCGCATAGTATCACTTCTTAAGTAATCGCTTGAAAAACAGGAGGTCCATAGGACTGCCGCCCTTACATATCTTGCTTAACGTCTGAAAGTTTACTGGTTTTAATTTGTCCATATATAATGAAAGCAATTCCAACGAGAATATATGGTATACTTAATATCTGTCCCATGTTTATGGTTAAACTTTCTTCAAACCCAACTTGATTTTCTTTTATGAACTCGATGACGAATCTGGCCACGAAAACCAATGTTAAAGTTAGTCCGAAGAAGAAACCGTTTTGTAGCTTTTCACGCCATTTTTTGTACAGGAAAAGCATAGTTAGAAAGATTAAGAAATAAGCAATAGCTTCATATAGTTGTGCGGGATGTCGTGGTATGTTGTCAACCCTGGCGAAAACGAAAGCCCATGGTTTAGTTGTAGGTAATCCTATAATTTCCGAGTTCATCAAATTGCCCAGACGGATAAAACACCCCGCTAAAGGTGCCACAATTGACGACAAGATCAACTGTTTTAAGCATTGATTGTTTTGTTCTCCTGTGGTAGATAATCAGGGCAATGATTACACCTATTGCACCACCATGACTGGCCAAACCTTGATAGCCGGAAAATTTGTATCCGCCACCTGGTTGTTGTTGTATCGGAAGGATCATTTCAAGGGGATGAGCCAAATAATAAGAAGGCTCATAGAATAAGCAATGTCCTAGTCTTGCTCCGATTATGATTCCAATCATTCCATATATTGAGAGTTTTTCCAGGTATTCCGGCGGAATGTTCTCCAATCTGAATATTTTACTTAGGACATAAATGGAAAGGATTAATCCCCCCACGAATAACAGACCATAATACCTGATAGAGATGCCGAAAATATTGATAATTTCAGGATTAACATTCCAGTAGATATAGTTGGGAGCCATGACAGAGTTATTAATTTCCAGATTTCAGAGTATTGTGGAAGCAAGCCTTACCAAAGCCAAGTATGGTTTTCTCATCTTTTAAAATGAGTCAACCCGTTAGCGGTAGTTAGTTTTTATCAATGTATTTGAAGTTTTTATGTCCATCCTGTATTTCAATAAGCTTAATGTCATTAATAGATAGCGTTTTAAGCCCAGGTAAGAATCTTGAGATATCGCCAACAATTAAAGTGTCTTTTAAAAATATACGATCGAAATAATAGATTGTTCTTTTGTTGTTCTTGTCGGTAAAGCGGACCTCAATTGATGGACTATTTTGAAGGGTGAACGGGTTCCCTTTTTTGTCAATACAACTAATTTTTTCAATCGGATTAGCTTGGTACTCTGTAATGTAGCCCACTGGTCCCTGAACCCTGACTGTCTTGAGATTTGATTCTGTTATTCCCTGAAATTGTTCTTTGAAACTTTGAACCGGAATATAATAAGTTACGCACCCTGTAATTAGCGTAATGCAAAATGTAATTATCAGTGGGAAAAAATGTTTTTTTGATTTCATAAATTACTAATTTAATGTTTGTTATAATTAGTGCCAGCGTTCGACGTTTTGTGCATGTTGCCGCAGTCTGTGGGTGGCATGGGTTTTTGCTCTTGTGCTGGGGAGGCGATCTTTCATCTTCATGAAATCACTGAGAAATGCAAAAACAATGATCCGCCAGCTGGCGGAGGAGCGCCCCGTCGTTCAGCCGGGGCCAGCCGACTGGTTTTTGGGCGGCAGCGCTGGTAGCTGGAACTTGCTGATAAACCAACGTCTGGGTTTTGGGGTGCAGGTGGAATTATCAGGTTTCAAAAACCAGCCCAGGGCTAATGCATATACCGACCTGCTGGCAACAGTATTTTATTCTGACAATCCAAGGATAGTATTTACATCTTGTCTTCCGACAATTGCCATTATTTCAACTGCATCTTTATTTAGAATCTAACAAGTCACTCAACTTAATTATTTTACTGCCATTTTTTTCGTAATAATTCAGCATTTCGTCAATTTTCCTTTTATCATAACTCGTAATACAATCTGATAAGACTGTAACTTTGTAGTTTTCCTTGCACATATTAAATACGGTTGATTTCACGCAGGCAACGGCGTCTGCTCCTGTAATGTAAAATTCGCTTAGTTCATTTTTCTTGATAAAATCAACAAAATCTTCGCTGGTCAATGCGTTGCCTTTGGATTTTTCAAAAATGTTTTTGGAAACCAATTTTATGTCCGATACTAATTCAGACCCACGAGTATTAGGTTTGAAAGTTCTTGTACCCTCAGATAAGTTATAATGCCTTATGTAAACGACATGAATTTCATTTTCCACTGCCCAATCTATAGACCGATTAACATTGTCAATGATTTCTTTGTAGTTTTTGGTAATGTCATTTTGAATGTCAATTACCACTAAAGACTTTTTCTGCATGGGAATTCCTTCTTTTATTCTTATGTTTTAATTCAATTTTCTATTTCATTGT
>CAVTPX010000004.1:0-172641 GCA_963736735.1 uncultured Bacteroidales bacterium
AGTCTCAACCTGTTGCCTTGTCAGCTGCTTCGGCCTGCCCATTGTAATGTACTCAGAATAGGGATCGTTAACCCTGTAGCCTATCCTGTATACTTCGAGGGTATATTTTCCCCGCGGGATATTTTCCAGTTCGACGGAAAGCTTACCCTTTGGTTTCGATGGCAGGTCACGGATATAGTACATCTGGTTCAGAACTGAATCGCCCGGATGGGTATAGGTATAGTCCCAGAAGAGTAACTGGAGATCACCGTTTTCGCTTTTGCAGGCCCGCGAGGAGCTGTCGGTATTGACGAGCTCCGTTTCGCCCAGCCTGTTTAAAAAGCTGTATGCATAGTATGCAGGTTTTTTGATTCCCTGGTAATTCAATAATCCGAATCCGCCGTGAAAAGGAGTGAACCGCGGAGCTGACTCCTCAAAGATATCTGTGAATACCCAGTATGACATTGAGTTGGCAGCTTTCCCCACCTGATTCAGCTTTTCGAGGATGTACGGCGCCTCGTGGTAGCTGTCGTGAACAGGGTCGGCCGGTGTGTATGATGAGCTCCACTCGGTATAGTGCAGTTCAAGAGCCGGCATGGTTGAACCTGCAATCTGCTTCCGCGAATTTATAACATCACCGCTGACAGCCCATTCATTCTTATCCAGGATGGTTCCTGAAGTTCCGGTTGCGTCGAGGTAGCCCTGCTTCACCCCGTAGGAATGGGTGGAAATGAAATCGATGGGAACCGAGTTTTCTTCGCAGAAACGGATCATCTCAGGAACCCATGCAGCCCCGGCGGTGGCCGGTCCGCCGACTTTGTAAGCGGGGTTCACGCTTTTTACTCCCCTGACGGCATAGTCATACAGTTTAAAATATTCCTCCATCGTGCCTGTCCAGAAACCGTCTTTGAGGTTAGGCTCATTCCACACTTCGAAGTACCAGGTTTTCACCTCTTCAGTGCCGTAACGGTCAGTCCAGTGTTGGGTCAGGTTGCGGATCAGCTCTTCCCATTTATTGTAATCCTTCGGGGGAGTGACGTTGCCTCTCCACCAGAAGATTGTTTTGTCGCCGCTTGCAAGCGCCTGAGGCATGAATCCCAGTTCAACGAAAGGCTTCATGCCGATGCTCAGGATATAATCGTACAGCACATCGATGTACTGGTAGTTATACTCCGGGTTGCCCTTCTCATCTTCGCGGTAAACGCCCATGTCATCGGTGAGCAGCCCGTGCATGCGGATATATTTGAATCCGCATTCCTCTTTGACAATCGCCAGCTGCTGCTGCCAGTCGGCTCTCAGTCCTTCATTCGCCCTGCCTGCCCCGATACATTCCCTGAACATTGTATTCAGCGGTCCCGATGATTTGTCGAAATCGATTTTGATGACCCTGTCCTGGCCATGCAGGTGCGCCGCTGCCAGGCACATCAGGATGCTTATCAGAAGGAGATGTTTTTTCATTGCCGTTCAGATTCTGGTGTGATGCACAGTACCGGGTCCTGTAAATCTCACACGGATCCCGGGACTGTGATAACGAAAATAAGCAAAATATTCTGAACCGGTTCTGATTTGCCGGCAGGAGCGGAGAAGGGGTCACGGCGTCACTGTCTCAATCCCCGGCTGCTTCGATTTAATTATTTCGACGGCCTTGAAGAGGATCACGATCTCGAGCAGTTCGGCAGGGATAAGCAATATGTGTCCGACGAATGAGAGTATTATTGTGAGGAAGAAGCAGGCAGCGGCAATTTCAAAGATGCCTGCAACGATGGGTACCTGTCCGAACGACCTCTGAAGCTTGATCAGCGATATTCCGTAGAGGATGCCTATGCCTCCGAAGGTGAGGGCCTGTGCCCCGAGGATGAATTCACGCTCAACGGAATCATAAAAGAGCGAGGCGATATCATATGTGTTTATAAGCAGCACAAGAAAGATCAGGACAAATGACATTATCTTGAGGAGGTAGTTCCTGAACATGTGGCCTACCAGGATAAAGCCCCGCTGGAAGTAGAAGAATGAGATGAGGACAGCGACCTTTATGCTTATATATACAGGGATGCTGAAGATCATCCGGTTCTCTTCCATGCGGAAATACTCTGCCGCAGCTTCGGGGAATCCGAGGATGAAATAGACAAGTCCGAAAAGCCACGCGGTGTTAAGCTGCTTAACGAGAAAGGTGCCTGACCGGTCGGGGTTGATATCAATAAGGAAGGTTTCCTTCAGCCATTCGGAAAAACTCCTTCGGTTTTCGTCGTTATCTGATATTTTACTCAGGTCGTAATCGAGCGCGGCGAGTATTGTCTTGACTGTATAGCTTCTCGGGGTGACTTCGCCTGCCTCTATTCGCTGGAGGGTGCGTACACTTATATTACACTTGTCTACAAGTTCTTCCTGGGTGAGTCCTTTTCCCTTTCTGAGCTCGGTGATCCTTCTGCCTAATTCCGGTTGTTTCATTGTTTTGGTTTTTAAATCTTCACCAAACTTACGACTGAAAAACCGATGCATAAAATATTTTGAAGGTTGTTTACCCGACATTTACCCGCCATTTGTTGCAGCCCCTGTTAAAAAGAGAGCCTGCGGCGGCGCAGGCTCTTTAATTTTCTCTCAAAGCGGTTTCACGGGCACACAGATGTCCACAACGAATCTGCCATCCTTTGGCTCCTCAGGGTACATCTCGAAACAGGGTTTCTCATCGGGCTGGTAACCACTTTCCGGGAACCACTGTCCGTAAAGCCAGTCCCACGCCTCCTGAAATTGCTGTGCCGTCAGTTCAAAGCGGGCGATTACATACCTGGCAGCTTCGAGCTCCATTTTCCCGATCTCCCCGCCGACTTTCGTTTCGGGAGGAACTGTAATGCATACGCTCATCCTTAGTTTGTCTTCGATTGTCACATTCGGGTCATCGTGATAGATAACAAGCGATTTGAAGTCCTTGCCGCCGATCAGGCCTTATCATCTGCCAGATCGCGGTTTATCAAACCGGTAAGGCCGCTGCGGTCGAGGTATTTATGATCATAGGCCAGGGTGTCTACATGAACGAGTCTCAGCGTTCTTACTGCTGCAGGAACATAAGGAGTGAATTCCGTTGCAACAACCTCCGGCCCATATATGATACGGCATCTGAAAACACCTGCTCTGCATTCTTCAGGCACGCGGATAAAATCCGGGAGACTCAGATCATGGTCGGAGCCAAACAGCTGCCGTCGCGACCGGTTCAACCGCTTCTCATGCAGATCGAGGTTGACGGGTTTGCCGTTGGTAATCCTTATTGTCTCAAATAACCGGCACATATATCTTGTCTATCATTTCATTGTATTCCGAAAGCGGATCGCTGAATGAAGTGATGCCTCCTCCGCTTCGGTAGAAGTATTTGTCTGCGCGTTTCTCGATGAAGCGGATCATGACGCCGCTGTCAAGGTTGCGACCGTCAAACAGGCCGGCAATCCCGGTGTAATATCCCCGCGGAATGCCCTCTGCCGATGCAATAATTTCCGTCGTCTTTTTCTTGGGAGCGCCGCTGACTGAACCTGCCGGGAGCAGGGCGAAAATTATATCGCCAAGTGATGCTTGGTAGCCCTCTTCCAGGTCTCCGCAGATCTCCGAACTGACCTGCAGGAGCCTCTTTTCATTCGTGTTTATTGTATCGAAGTATCTGAATCTTTCGACTCTCACCCTTTGCGAGACCATGCTCAGGTCATTTCTGATCAGGTCAACAATAGTGTAGTGCTCCGCAGTCTCCTTTGGATCATTTAGAATTACTTTTTGAGCATCAGGTATGGCGGCGTCAATCGTACCCTTCATCGGGAACGATCTGATTTTTCCGTTACTGATTTTAACAAACGGTTCCGGCGAAAAGCATACGAACTCATCATTGAGCCATATTTTGTACCTGGCGTTACTCATCCGGAATATTTCCTGCAGGGTTGATTTCGTATCGACAGGGGTGGAGCATGTGAGATTCAGCAAGAATGAGTTACCGAGGGCTATTTCGTTCTTCACAAGGGTGAACTTCACGAGGTAGTCTGCGAAGGACTCCGGATGACCTGTCAAGCTTTACAGGGCTTCCTCCCTGTGCCTGACCCCTGGCGTTACGCGGTGCCGTTGATGTCATACAGGAGGTATTTGGGGTCTATCTCATCAAGTCTGAATATCAGCGGCTTAACCTGCTCAAAGTCAATTATGAAAAGAAACGGGATGCCAGTCCCGGCCCATTCATTCATTTGCTCTTTAATTGTACTTTTGCCTGACATCAGATATCCTGAGGCAGCAAATTTATGAATTACCGGAGACCGAGAATTCTAATAGTGGATAATTATGATTCATTCACCTTTAATCTTGTCCAGATTCTGAGGGAGTATGACAGGTGCGACTATGATATTGTGAAGAATGACATGATCAGTATCATGAGCGCCGGCAGGTATGATGGCTTTCTCTTCTCGCCGGGGCCGGGTATTCCGTCTGATGCCCCGGTGATGGCGGAATTGTTAGGCGAATACTCAGGAAGCAGGGGATTTTTTGGGGTGTGTCTCGGGCATCAGGTGATAGCAGAGTTCTTCGGCCTTAAGCTCGAAAAACTTGACACCGTAAGGCATGGGGTAAGTACCAGGGTCAGCCTGTTGAACCGTTTGATTATATCTTCAAAGGGATGCCTGCAGATTTGATGCCGGCCTGTATCACTCATGGGGGGTATACAATGACATGCAACTGATTATTCTGACCTAAAGTTACGGGTGACTGCGTAAGTGATGATGGTATCATAATGGCTCTAGCCCATACCGAGTATAACATCAGGGGTGTGCAGTTCCACCCGGAGTCATTTTTATCTGAACAGGGACCGCTGCCCGTCCGGAACTGGATAGACAGCCTGGTGGTTCAGGGTTTCGAATAAGACTGCATTCCTGTTCAGCAGGTCTCACGGTCCTGACTGCGCACCAGTCTTACAGTATAAATCTTAAGCCCACCGAGAGGTCCATCCTTGACAGACCGTCATATTCGCCCGGCTCCAGTTCGTACTTCTCTTTGGTTATGCCATCATCCAGGTAATACGAATAGAGTGTTCCGGACAACAGCGATAGCTGGAATCCAAGGGATATTTTTTCGGACAGGATGATATCATAACCAAAATCCAGACCCATTCCTATTGTACCCCCGGTCTTTCTGTACCTGTCAATCAGGACTATTTCGTCTACATACCCCATGTATCCCAGGGACAGATTAATGAGTAAGGCGCTGGTCTTTTTCCTGTTCATCAGCCTTGATGATAGTGTCGGACCGATGAAAGTGACTTTTATGTCATCACTCATCATACCGTATCTCCTGTTTCCAAATTCATCCTCCAGGTAGATATCATCCATGCTGTTTGATGCATTGGAAAAATCATAAATGAGTCCTATCCCCAAAAGTTCGGAAACATAGTAGGTCAGGTTTCCGTTCAGATGATAGCCTGATTTAAGATTTTTAATGTAGTCCCGGAATTCAGGCTGAATGTCATCAGACAACCTTGCTGTCCGGTAAGCGTAGCCTCCCATGAGGGATAACGTGAGATGCCGGTATTCAGGGTTACCTATAACCTTATCGGCCGGCACTTCACTTATTTCATAGTAATCAGCCTGATAGAAGTTTACCGATGACTTTGGAAGAAGTGTGCTCCTGATTTCACCATTGTAGCTGAATGTAAAATAGATGTTATCCGCTTTTATCCTTGTGATTTTGCAGTTGATTGAATCGCCATCAGAGGTTACAATCAGATCCTGGGAGAAAGAAGGCAACAGGACGAGCAGGAACAATGCGGATGCCAGAATTTTTCTCATTGGTTCTTCGCTTTAAATGAATCAAATTCCGCTTTTCCCGTTTTGGAGTCGATCAGCTCAAGTTTCGGACGACCGACAATTGCTCCCATTGTAATACTGCACCTGAGGTAATAGGTCCTTCCGAACTCAATTGTCACCGGGACCTCATCTTTGGCTTCTGTCTTAGCCCACAGGGTGTTCATGCCGTCTTTTTTGACGTGCAGTGTGGTCTTAAAACTATTACTCACCCGGCAGATCACAGTGTCACCCAGGTACAGGTCATAACTGATAAGTGCGCCTGCGCCACCGTAGCGATAGACGTTTATGACAGCATAGTCGGCACCCTCAATTAACGGCTCCTCCGGCGGAGTGATGCTCTCAATGTTTTCCACTCTCAGGATCCTGGCAGTTATCCTGTGGCAGGAGCTGCCAAATGCAGAAGGCGTCTGATGCTCGATTATCTTTATTGCATTCCCCCCCGCTTTTCTTGCCTCAAGCTTCGCATCGTCAATGACTGTGGCATAACTGCAATTTGTACTGAAACCGGAGTCTCCGATTTTTACCTGACCCAGGAGTTCGGCATTGTCAGGTTCTTTATCCTCCAATCCGATCACAACAACCTCCTGTTTGTAATCCAGAGGGGGATAACTCCTGCTGATTGTAGATGTAATTTTGGGATTGCATGAACTGAATAATAGCAGCACAGCAATCGTTGCGAGTACGTGTAGTTTTTTCATGGTATCACATGTCTTTCCCGTCAGGGTTTAGTTTGACTCAGAACAGTGATAGTAAAATAAGTAAAATAAATCGAGATTTTCAACCCCTGATGGAAAAAAACTACCACGTATAGCGAAGTCCAGGGGCACCGCCCCAGCCCAGTCCGTTGACATCACCCGGGAAGTCCCACATCGGACGTGCATCAAGGCTCACCAGGATCGGGAGATCCCTGAATTTGTATTCTATGCCGATCTGTCCGTCCAAACCGGCATTAAGATGAATGAAGAGAGAAACGGGAAAGATAACTGGTGACTGGCGAAAGGCAGGTAATTTACTTTCCTTTAAGTTTCTGCAGCTCTCGGAAATAGTCCATCTCCACTTTTTCACGGGCAAGCCTGCTGGTCTGCCTGTAGGTTGCAAATTCTTCCTTAAGGTCTTTCAGGTCCTTGTCGGTCCTGAGGAGCACTACAAGGTTTCTTTTGAAGATGAGGAACCCTATGACAAGGAGCAGGGCCAGGGCCCCGATCAATGTCCACATAATTGTGTTATAGGCAGCCTTTTTTATTTCTATTCCCAGCACTTTTATGCTGTTTTTTGTTGTTGTCATCTCCTCAAGGTTTGCCCTTGTGGTGTTGAGCAAAACATTGAGTGAATCGGTCCGCCTGTTTAAATCCGATGTAAGGCTTTTTAATGACGCAATGCGGGTTCTTTCTGCCAGAAGTGTATCCGTATAATTGCGGTTCAATCTCTGGTAAATATCTTCCCTTATTGCCCGGAAGTTTTCATAGATCCGTGTATGCTCCTCTACATATTTCATCTGTTCACGGATGGGACTTTCGGTAAGCTCCTTAGGAATACCCGTTTGTCCGAATGCATTAGTGGCTGCAAAAGCGATTAAAGCAAATACCAGTACGTACTTAAAGCTTAAGTTTTTCATGATTCCCCGGATTAGATTTTTAAATGTACAGACTTTCTTTTGATTAACGCATGTAATGGGGGAAAAATTGCGTTGTAGCGAGGAGCATGGAGCATGGAGCAGGGGGAGGAGTGAGGGTGAGGGAGCGAGGAGTGAGGCAGTGAGGGGGAGCGATCGCGCCAGTGGCGGAGAGGAGTAGCAGACAGTGTGGAGGGAGCGTGAGGGAGATGGAGATGAGTGCAAGGAGGAATTATGATTTTTGGATCGGGGATGTTATAAGAAGTGAGAGAAATTGCCAACTTTGCAGATATTTCTCTTAATAAAAAGATTTTATTATGTCAGTACTCTTCTCCCCGTTAAAGATCAGGAATGTCACCCTGCGGAACAGGATTGCAATGTCTCCGATGTGCCAGTATTCAGCAACAGAGGGTTTCGCCAACGACTGGCACCTGACGCACCTGGGCACCAGGGCTGTGGGCGGCACAGGACTGATCGTGGCAGAAGCCGCAGCTGTTGTTCCCGAGGGCAGAATAACCCCGGCTGACATCGGTCTGTGGAGCGATGAACATATCAGCAGCCTGAGCAGGATAGTCTCTTTCATTCATGACAATGGCGCCGTGGCAGGAATCCAGCTGGCACACGCCGGCAGAAAGGCAGGCTGCGCCACACCGAAGAACGGAGGGTTGCAACTCGATGAGAAACAATGGCGGATGGCAGACAGTCGCCCCATCGGCAATACCGTTCCTGCCCGGAGACCGGGCTCCACTGGCGCTCAGCAGCGAAGGATTGAAGAACATAGTAACATCATTCAGGGCTGCAGCCGTGAGGGCAAATGCCGCGGGGTTCCTGGTGGCCGAGATACACTCCGCCCACGGTTACCTGCTGCAGGAATTCCTTTCACCTATAAGCAACAGACGCACCGATGAATACGGCGGATCATTTCAGAACAGGATCCGCCTGCTTGTAGAAGTTGTTGACAGTGTGAGATCAGTATGGCCTGAGGGAAATCCTCTCTTTGTAAGGATATCTTCCACAGACTGGACAGAGGGAGGCTGGACGCCGGAAGAGAGCGTAATGCTCGCAGAGATACTCAAAGATCACGGTGTCGATCTTGTCGACTGCTCCTCAGGTGGCAATGTGCACGATGCAAGGATACCCCTGGCCCCGGGTTACCAGGTCCCGTTCTCTGAGGCTGTAAGAAAGACCGGCATCCTGACCGGTGCAGTGGGACTTATCACCTCCGCCGGGCAGGCTGAGGCAATCCTGAATGAGGGGAAAGCCGATCTTATATTACTTGGCAGGGAGCTGCTGAGGAATCCCTACTTCCCGCTGCAGGCTGCCACGGAACTGGGCGATGATATCAGCTGGCCGGTACAGTACCTGAGAGCCGCGCCGAAGAGATAAGGCTGAGGCTGAGGCTGAGCTGAGGCTGAGGTTAAGGTTAGTTGAGGGGGCTGGTGGCAGAGAGTGTAGCTTGTACTGCGCCCACCCGGGGAGTCACGCAAAAGGATACCCTTTTCAATGAGATCCTGAATATCACGTAGAGCAGTATCAGCGGAACTACCTGTGATCTTTGCCCATTTGGCCGAAGTAAGCTTGCCGCTGAATCCCTCAAGCAACCTGTTCAACATCAGACGCTGACGCGGATTGAACTGGACAGAAAAGTGTCTGTTCCAGAATGATGACCTGTAAAGGACTGCCGAAAGTACTTCTTCAGACTTTTTCAATGCTGACTCAAGGCAATCCAGAAACCAATTAAGCCAGGGAGTTATATCCAGGTTACCCTTCTGAGTTTTTTCCAGAACTTCATAATACTTCTTCCGGTCAGTTCTTATTTGTGACGACATGCTGTAGAAGCGCCTGTCAGATTCTTCTGCTCTTGCCAGAAGCATATCGGTTATCACCCTGGCAATCCTTCCGTTACCGTCTTCAAAAGGATGTACAGTCACAAACCACAGGTGAGCCACGCCTGCCTTTAGCACTGCATCCGTATCTGATGCACTGTTAAACCAGTTAAGAAAGGCTGTCATCTCTTTATCCAATCCTTCTGCCGGGGGCGCCTGGAAATGTACCTTTTCTCTTCCAAGGGGTCCTGAAACGACCTGCATGGGCCCGGTGGAGTCGTCACGCCATCTGCCGGTGGCAATCTTCAGATTGCCGCTCATCCCATCCGGAAAGAGCAATGAGTGCCAGGAGTACAGACGTTCAACAGTCAGAGATTCATTGAAATTGCGGATAGCGTCAAGTGTCATCTCAACAACTCCGTCGACATTCCTGTCCGGAGGCATCAGCCCGGCAATATCCATCCCAAGGTGCCTTGCAACCGAGGAGCGTACCTGGTCAGAGTCAAGTATCTCACCTTCTATTTCACTTGATCTGACAACATCCAGTGTCAGAGTTGTTAGATTTGCTTCGTCCCGGAAAGTGAACCCGAGAGCTTCCATTTTTCCAGAAAGCCTTCCCTGGATGTGACGTACTCTGCCAAGCACCTGAACCAGCGTATCATTGTTCCATTCAAATGCCGGCCAATCAGGCCAGCGGTAAATATATTCATTCATTATCCGCATAATTTGCGGTAAATATAGGTGTTATTCTCCGCATCTACAAATAATATCCGCAAAAGGTGCGGTTAATGATAATACAGTCAAAGGGATTGATCCGCCAGTGGGCGGACAAGGGTCTGAAGGTCAAAGGAGGCTGTTATTAATTTGTGAATATCATTTCGTTTCAACCGTCGGCAAATGGGTGGGATTCGCGACTTTTACACCTATGTGATATCTGAACCACTGTTATAATGAATTATTTAACCCAACCATGCTTTAATCTTATGAGAAATCTTACCCTTCTTTCGTGTTTAATTGTCCTGGTAACCCTCGGCGGGTGCAGGCAGAAAGCCACTCCGCTGGCTGATTTGCCGACTGTACCTGCGTTGCCGGCGTCAGGCCTCACCAGCGAGGTGAAGATGCTTAACGGCGTCCCCGCCCTCTATATCAACGGTGAACTGACCAGCCAGATACTGGCAGCACCATACCGGCCCGATGAATCATATTTCCGTGATTTCCTGAATGCAGGGATAAATATTTTCGACATTTATCTGAGGTTCGACTGGACAGGACCGGAAGAGTATGACTTCTCGAAGATAGATGCGAAGCTTGACTCATACCTGGCCATAGCGCCGGATGTGCTTTTCCTGCCCCGCATCCTTCTCACCCCGGGAGCCTGGTGGTGCGAACAGTTCCCCGATGACATCACGATGCGCGACGACGGCACCCCCGCCGGGATGTTCGGCCCGCCCTGCCACCCTTCCCTGGCCTCTGAAAAATACAGGGAGCTCTCGTATAAAGCGATGGTTGCATTTCTCACACACGTCGAAGGCAAATACGGAAAGAATATTCTGGGCTATCAGCCAGGCAACGGCTTCGGCGGTGAATGGCTGATGTTCAACTCCTTCTGGGAAGCCAGACCGGGCGGCCCCGGCCCCACGAAATTCGGGGTCGAGGATTACAGTCCTGTTGCACAGGCCAAATTCAAAGAGTGGCTGAAAACGAGATACGGCAGTGTCGGTAAACTGCGGAAGGCATGGAATGACAGCGAGGTGACCTTCGAGACGGCAACACCTCCGGGCGAGGTCGAGAGATATTCATCCAACCACGGCATCTTCTTCGATCCTGCCAAAGGAAGAAGGGTGACCGATTACTTTTCGTTCTTCAATGACATGACAGCCGACGTGCTCCTCGAGAACTGCCGCTGGGTCAAGGAACTGACGGGCGGCAAGAAGATCGTCGGTGTCTTCTACGGCTACCTCTGGTGCAACTTCCCGAACCTGAGCGTAAACCATACCGGACACCTTGGTTACCAGAGGGTGCTGGACTCGAAGGATATCGACTTTATTGCCAGTCCCTATACATATGACAACAAACAGATAGGCGGTCCCAACAACTCACAGACGCTCCCTGAAAATGCGATGATGCACGGGAAGCTTTACCTGAACGAGGTTGACACCGAAACGCATCTCTTCCAGCGTCAGTGGAGGTGGGGCAACTGCCTGCACAACCCTGAGAACTGGGAGGAGACGAAAGGACTGCTTGTCAGGGACTACGGATATTCGATGACAAAGGGATTCGGGTTATGGTGGACTGACCTGCACGGAGGCACTTTCCAGGACTCAAGCATCATCGACCTTCTCGGCAAGCTCAAGAAGATCGACGAACAGTATCTCAATGCAGACAAGAGGTCGAATGCAGACATTGCCGTGATCCTCGACGAGGAGACATTCAAGTATTTTGGCGACGGCGAGCCTCTGTTCAACGCTCTGCTCACGGCACAGAAGCAGTGGCAGCTCGGATTCATCGGCGCCCCGTGGGAGCCCTACCTGCTGACCGATATAGGCAATCCGCTGATGAAGGATTTCAAGGTCTATCTCTTCCTTAACACCTTCCACGTCACCCCGGCACAGAAGAAGGAGATACATAAGAAGCTTGCGAAGAACGGCGCCACGGCTGTATGGGTATATGCCCCGGGATACATACAAGACGATGGCCTTTCGGTGAAAAAGATGTCTGAACTGACGGGTATCACGCTGAAGGAGGATGACTCATCGGGTGAACTGAGGGTTGGCATCACCGCCTTTGACCATCCTTATACAACAGGGTTGAAGGAGGGGTTCGTCTACGGCACCGATGTTGACAGGGACAGCATAATCAGGTATTATGATCACCAGGTGTATCTCAAGGATCCTCGTGATCCGGCGCTGGTGCGTGATCTGCCCGGCTTCAGCATCTCGCCGAGGTTCTATGCCGATGATGCAAAGGCGACAGTGCTGGGCAGCCTTGCAGGTGTTGACAAACCGGGGTTGGTGGTTAAGAAGCAGCCGGCAGGATGGACATCCGTCTATTCAAGCGCTCCCATTCTGCCTGCCTCACTGATCCGCAATATTGTCAGAGAATCGGGAGGGCATATCTACAGCAACAGAAATGATGTGATCGGAGCGAACAACAGTTCGCTTTATATCTACTCACCCGAAGGAGGAATGAGGACGATAAAGCTCCCGAAGAAGCTCAAGGTCACCGATCTGCTCGGGAACCGCGTGCTGGCTGACGGTGCCACCGAGTTTCCGATTACAATGCCGGAGAATGGCTCGATGCTCTTTGCACTTGAGGAGCCGTCACCGGAGAGGGAGGCTGACATATTTTTGAGTCGTTTTTCTGACAGCGAGACAGAGCTCACCGCAGACCCTGCCTCGGCATTCTGGATGGGAACAGAGGCGGTCATAATTGACCGGAACATAATCGGTGGTCCGGAGCCGGAGCTGAAGTCCGAGGCAAAGTCGAGATGGACAAAGGAGAATATCTATTTCCTCTTTTCAGGTCCGTTTGACAGCCAGGTGCTGAAGCCTGATCCTGACACAATCACTGAGACATTCAGGCTGTGGCAGTGGGATGATTTCGAGTTGTATATCGGGACCGATTTCGAGCAAACGAATCTTTACAGGGAGTTCGAAGTATCACCGCAGGGTGAGTTCCTCGACCTGAATATCAATTCGGAGGTGCCGATGGCAGGCCATAATGACGAGAGGCTCTGGAACTCAGGCTTTAAGGTGAAGGCCCGTGTTGATAAGGAAAATAAAGTATGGTATGCAGAGCTGTGCATTCCGCTGGCATCGTTTGACACGAGGGCACCGGCGGCAGGTAACGAGTTCAGGGTCAATATCTACAGGCTGCAGGGTCCGCAGGATGACCGCGACTTCCTCGCCTGGCGTCCCACGGGGGTATGGAATCCGCATCACCCGGAGGTGTTTGGCATAATGAGGCTCACGGAGTAGAGCATGAAAAAAACAGCGGCGGATATCGATTATCCGCCGCTTCTTTTTGCTGTATAAAATTGAGTTAAATCGCTAAAATGCTCAGACTTATTTAACCTGCCATTCAATTATTCCCGTCTCATACCAGGTAGTGTCATCAGGCATATAGTTACCGTCGGGAGGACCCAGTTCACCCTTTTTGAAAACCTGCCCGCGTAGTTTTATGACGAGGCGCAGTCCTTCAGCCATCACAGGCTCAAAGGCCACCGAATTGAACTTATCCTTATCGACTGTATAGGGTGTCAGGTTTTCTACAGGCAGCCATTTACCGCCTGATTTATAGAGCAGCTGCCATGAATCCGGCGACATGCAGTACTGCTTATCGTCTTTCCAGTAGACATCCGAGGAGATGATCTCTGTGGGCTGGCTGAAGTCGTACTGAACCCATGCCTCGTCTCCTGCCTGTGGTCTGAGGCTCAGGTATGTTGAAGAACCGTCGAAAGAGTTGACAGGTACAAGCTGGTCATACAGGGCTGCGAAGCCGACACTGCCCGACTGGGCGCTCGGGTAGAAGCGGATTTCAGTAGTGGGAACGTTTCCGCCTGGGTAGTTGTCAGCCAGGCTTCCGGTGCCGCACGACGAGGTGACTGTGCTTGCTGATGCAATTGAGGGAGCGGGTGGGATCACAACTTTCGACTGATCACGTGCCATCCATACGCTCATTTCGCCTCGCCGCGGTTGGCCCATGCAAACCAGGGAACAGCAGTCATGACACTCTCGCCGGTCACTGTGCTTATGCCGTCTTCGCCGCGTGAGACAGATTCTACATTACCAGTAAGTTTTACAACTCCGCCAAGCAGATCCCTGTTCGAATTGTGCTGTGAACTGCGCACTGTCGGGGATGAAGAGGTTCAGCACCTTTCCGTCATTGTCAACCCCTTCGGCACAGTATACAAGCGGGCCTCTCTCGAGTGCCACCATGCCGGCATTATCCAGTACTTTTTCATTGGATATGACCTTCCTCACCTTCATCGGCATTTCAATTTCAATTACATCGCCCTTATTCCATTTTCTTTTAACGGCGAAAAATCCTTTTTCGACAGGGGCATTTAATACCTTTCCGTTCAGGGTCAGGGTCACTGCTGACTCGTCGTTAACGAGGTAACTGTACAGATCTCCGGGGATGGGTTCGCTGCCAGTCCAGCCCGGTATGCGCACCAGCAGGGTAAAATCGGTCTTTGCTTCCGGGGAGACTGTGATCTTCACATTGCCTTCCCATGGGTAACTGGTCTCCTGTGATATAAGCACCGGGATGTCATCAATTTCTGTTGTCAGCGTGCTTCCGATAAAGAGATTCACATAGACGTTATTACCGCCGGTGGCGTAGATATATTTACCGAGGGATGCAATCAGTCGTGCCACATTCGGGGGGCAGCAGTTGGGACCGAACCATTCGTGGCGTTCAAAGTCGCCGTAAGTCCTGAGAGGGTTCTGGTAGAAATATTCCGAGCCGTCGAGGGAGACGCCTGAGAGGAAGCCGTTGTACAGCACTTTCTCGAGCATATCGATATATTTTCCATCCCTGTGCAGAGAGAACATCTGGTGGTTCCAAAAAACGCTTCCTATCGAGGCGCAGGTCTCATTCCAGCAACTCAGGTTGGGCAATTCAAAGCCTTCGCCAAAGTCCTCATGATCGCGGTAGGTACCTATGTTACCTGTAAGGTAGGTCTTTTGATACACGGCATTCTCCCACAGTTTGTCGGAGGCTGCAATATAATCAGGGTTTTTGGTGATTGCTGCCAGCTCTGCCAGGGGGGTATAGAGGTATGTAGCCCTTACTGTATGGCCTACTGCTTCTGCCTGTTCAGCGACGGGCATGTGGTCCTGGGCATATTCGCCGTACAGTTCGCGGCCGTCGTGGGAATGTCCGCGCTGATCGATGAACGAGGCGGCCAGCTTCATATATTTTTCGTCGCCTGTGGAGTGATAAAGCTTCAGCAGGCCGAGCTTTATTTCTTCGTGCTGTGAGACATCGAGTCTCTTGCCGGGACCGAAGTTGGCATCGATATCGTCAGCCAGGATAATGGCTACATCGAGCATTTTACGGTCGCCTGTGGCGGTGAAGTATGCCACTGCCGCCTCCATAAAATGGCCGGCAGAATACATCTCACCGTTCAGGAGCCTTTTCCAGGCACGGGGTTTCCCGTTAGGAAGCACATGATCGATAAGCATAGGGATGCCCTTTTCTATCCGGGCCTGCAGCTCAGGATCAGAGTTCGTCTGAAGGATGTACCCTGCGGCTTCCACCAGCTTGGGGTCGGGAGCTTCACCGGCCTCTTCATATTTGGTGAGCATCTCCATGACTGACACCCTGTAATTGTTTTCTATCCGCGGGTTCCAGAAGGGATCGTTAACTGTTACCGCTTTCAGGGCTATCTCATCGACAGGACCCTGTGGCGACTGAGGTTGATTATTCTTCGAGCAGGCTGAAGAGAGTATCAGCAGGAGGGCCAGGAAATAGATTTTGCTTCGCATAAATGAGTCTTTTTAAATGGAACTGTCAGTGATCGGTTAATGAAGTAATCAGACGAAGATAAGTTAAAAATTGCCTGATGGACGGGGAAGGTTTTGTATAACATATGGTCATGCAGTCATGCAGTCATGCGGTCATGCGGTCTGAGAATCCCGAAGGGATGACATTTTGATAGCATAGAGATTACAAAATTCAATCTAAACCCCGGAGGGGTGACATTTTGATGCACCGGATGGCGGACTGAGGGACTGGTGTTTTTACGGGGGGATGCAACTTAATGTGATAAAAGCCGTTGCAATAGGGAGGCACAGTGTTGTCTGTGACAGTTCATAATTTAATATCGGAAGATCATGAAAAATATACTCGTTTGCCTAGCACTGCTACTCTCGGGCAGCACTCTCTCCGGACAGTGGAAGGCTCAGACAGCAGAGACTTATGATATAACATACAGGATTGCATATGTCACATCTAACAGTGGCAATGAAACACTCAGGGTACTTCGGGATATGTCGGCCACTGCAGGTGAAAAGGGGGCTGGTCTTTATGATCAGCTGACCGGGCAGATCATGCTGAATAAAGACATAGGCGATAAGAGTACTGTCGAGAACCTTGTTTTCAGATTTGATGACAGTCCTAAAATCTATATTCATCAGCCCTCGCCTGACAGGCAGAAGTGGGATGTAAATAACAGGAAGTATATTATCGAGTCTGACTGGCAGACATGGAGGCTGGGAGACACGAGAGAGAGGGGCGTGCGCAAGGAACCTGCGGCTGCCGGAACTGCAGCACAGGAAGAAGTGATCAATATGAAGAAGATTCTCGAACTGATGAAAACAAGTAAAAAAGTGTCGTGTCAGATCTTTGTGCTGAATAAGGCGTATGAAACACAGTCGACGATCGTTTGTGAGTTTACGCTGGTGAACTCCACAAAATCCATTAACTATTTGTTTCAGTAGGTCTTGCGGTCTTGCGGTCCTGCGGTCTTGCGGCCTAGCGGTCCGTCGGCCTGTCTGCGGATGGCGGAAATACCGTGAATTCCCGGAACCTTATCTCCATTCAGTTGTTTTTTTATAAACAGTGTTTACAACGATTTCTGAAGGAGAAAAATCAAATGAATAATAGAAAGGTAGTGATAGTGGGTGCAGGATCTGTAGGGGCTACCTATGCATATGCCCTTGCACAGAGCGGAGTGGCAGAGGAGATAGTGCTCACCGACAGGAACAGTGAGCTTCTGAGGGGACAGGTGATGGACCTGGTGCACGGGCAGCCCTTTTTCCCAACGGTGTCGATAAAGGAGGGCAGCGAAGTTGACTTCGCCGATGCCAGTATGGTTGTCATCACAGCCGGGTCAGCACAGAAGCCGGGCGAGACGCGGCTGCAGCTGCTGCAAAAAAACGCTGAAATAGTCGGCAGCATCGCTGAAAAAGTTGCGGCCAGCGGCTGTAAAGGCATAATGCTTATTGTGAGCAACCCGGTCGATGTAATGACCTACGTTGCCTACAGGCGTTCAGGATGGGAGAGGAGCAGGGTGTTAGGCTCCGGAACGGTGCTTGACAGTGCCAGGCTGAAGTATTTTATAAGTCAGCACTGTGGCGTCGATGTTCACAATGTGCATGCCTATGTACTTGGCGAGCACGGCGACAGTGAGTTTGCAGCGTGGTCAATGACCCATGTAGGAGGAATTACGATGGACAAGTATTGTCCTTTCTGCGGCAAGTGCGAGGAATGGAGCGGGCAGCTCAAATGGATTGAAAAGCAGGTCAGGGATTCAGCTTACCATATAATTGATGCCAAGGGCTCTACATACTTTGCCGTGGGGCTGGCGCTGGTGCGCATAACCACCTCGGTGCTTCGTAACCAGAAGAGCATGCTGACTGTATCGGTGGTGCCTGATGGTGAGTTCGGACTGAGCGGCCTGGCGCTGAGCATACCATGTATCGTATCAAACAACGGAGCGGAAAGAATCGTCACCTCTCCACTCACAGACGATGAACTCTCAAGCCTGCAGCGGTCGGCCGATGTTATACTGGGTGCTATAAAAGAGTTGCAGATTTAAGGTACCTGAAAGTTGGCAGGGAACAGGCTGATTACTCTTTCCTGAACCTGACTTTCGTTACTTCACCTATCCAGCCTCCGACACGATATACGACGCCTTCATCGGTCATGCCACGGTAGTAGCCCTCCTCCCTCGTGGGAAACAGAGCGGTGTATTCCTTTATCTT
Source organism: uncultured Bacteroidales bacterium (assembly GCA_963736735.1). Lineage (GTDB taxonomy): Bacteria > Bacteroidota > Bacteroidia > Bacteroidales > VadinHA17 > SR-FBR-E99. The sequence goes on from CAVTPX010000004.1 coordinate 17,951, forward strand.
TTCATCTGCTGCTTCCGTGAGCGAAGGGTCAATGGCTTTGGCGGTTTTGAGGTAGTCGACTGCCACCCAGTAAACAGAGTGATTGTCGAAGGCATCTCCTATTTTGCTTCCTGCATAAGCCTCAGCGATAATAAAGACTGCTTTTCCGTTCTTATTATTCAGTTCATACGCGGTTTCACCGTGATTCCTGGCATCCTGCTTCTTGCCTGCTTCAAGCTCCATTGTGGCAATCCTTGTCAGAACATCAGATCGGACTGTTTTGGTTGTGTCGATCTTATAGGCTTCGGTGAAGTACCATAATGCCTTATCCCTGTCATTTCGGGAATAGTTCAGCTCAGCCAGCCTGACAGCATTTTCAGCACTCTTCCTGTCGGCAAACATTTTTGCAGCTATCCTGTAGTAAAAACCTGATGCGGTACAGCCCCGTTCTTCGAGCAGGGTGAAGACTTCGTCAATCAGGACTGTGTTACGGATATTCTTATCGATCTTCCGGGAATAAATTGCTTCGATGCTGCTGCAGGTCATCGCTCCGCTGGCCCTGAATTCTGCATCGATCTTCTCAGCAGCTTCGGTATAAAGGCTTTTTGCGGGTAAAATTTCAATGCCCTTTTCGACTTTTCCCATAGCCGATGTATATGCAGCCAGTACCTCTGTGGTATCGATAGTATTCAAAGAATAGGCCTTTACGGCTGCTTCCATCAGGAGCACAGACCAGTTGTTGTCAATGTATTCCGGAGAGCTGTCAGCCACACCTTTTATAAGCTTGTAGCACTGTTCCGCGTACATTGTATCGTTCTCTCCGTACTTGATAAGAACAGATGATTTTTGAAGGTCATTTGCAGGTTTATTGCCGAACCAGAGTGAGCGCTGTGACAGAGTGAGGAGTACGGTATCAATATATTCCTTCCGGCCTGTGACTTCGTAAAGCTCAGTGTACATTGCCTCTCCTTTTATGTAGAGATCCTCCGACGAGGCAGGGCATTCGCTGGCCACCTGACGCCAGAATCCAAGGGCGGTAATTAAATCCCTGTTTTCAAAGCTGGCGGTGTAACGGAGGGTATTATCGAGGCATCGTAAGCTGTCTTCACCCCGGCCGAAGGGAGTACCTGATTCAACTCCATTCTGTGCTGAAAGAGTGAGTGTGAAGGTTGCCAGGATAGCCACTGCAGCAATCCCGGAGGCTCTTTTCTTAATATTAACAACCGTATTCATGACCTGACTGTTATGATTCATTTCACTTTTATCAAATATAAACGTACAATATAAGTCAGTTATTTGAGTCAGGTTTTATTGCAGTGTGGAAAATGCGAGGCAATATTTTCGAACCCGGTAATGAGGGGTGCCCGGGCTGATGAAATAAATGACATATAAGCAATTAGTATACAGTCGGATATGGCATTTTCCGATTTTTTCTGTTTTTCGAACCGATTTGAGAAAATTTATTCGCTTTTAAGCTGAAGTGAGATAAATTACTATATTGGTGCTCGAAAATCCATTTTTAACTAACCCTGAACAACATGTTACTTCATCAGCAATTTGTGGTCATAGCAAAGAAATATGCCAAAAAACTGGCTATTATCGATAAGACTACCGAGAGAAATGTTCCTTATGCGAGGGCACTGATAGGCGCCCTGATCCTGAGTTCGAAATTCAAAAAGTACGATAATGGCTTTATCGGGATAATGATCCCGACGTCTGCCGGTTGTGCGCTGGCAACTGTAGGAGCACTGATGAGCGGCAGGATACCTGTTATGATTAATTATTCGACAGGTGCAGAGGACAACGTCAGGTATGCACAGAAGAAATGCAAATTCAAAACAGTCATTACATCAAGGGCGCTGCTTGAAAAGATCAAGTGTCCGGTAACTGATGGAATGATAATGATCGAAGACATAATGAAGAGCGTCTCCACGGGTGATAAACTCAAGGCGGCACTTATTTCAAAACTGCCTGTCAGTATGATCCTTAACTTGATCCATAAGGGAGATGAGAATGATACCGCTGCGATCCTGTTCACGAGCGGAAGTGAAAAAGACCCCAAGGCTGTACAGCTGACACATCGGAATATCTCATCGAACATTAAGAGTTTCGGGGATTATGTTCACCTCAGCGATCAGGATATAATTCTTGCAAACCTGGTATTCTTCCACATCTTCGGACTGACTGTAAACCTCTGGGTGGCATTCTATTACGGCATGACAATGGTTACATATGCAAATCCCCTCGATTTTCAGACTGTAAGCAGGATTGCCCGTGACGAAAAGCCTACATTGATGGTTGGCACGCCGAGCTTCTTCTGGGGCTATCTGAATAAATCCGAAGCTGGTGATTTCAGGAGTGTGAAGTTAATGGTGGCAGGAGCCGATAAATGTCCGGATGCCCTGCGCGACGGATTCATGAAGAAACACGGTGTCACCCTCCTTGAGGGATACGGGGCAACTGAAACATCGCCTGTAATATCAGTCAATTCACCCGAGTTCAACAGACCCGGGAGCACCGGGAGAGTCATCCCGAATGTTCAGGTCAGGATTGAGAATCTCGAAACAGGCGCAGAATGCAAGGTACGCGAGGTTGGAAAGGTGCTTGTCAAGGGCGACCTGGTTATGAAAGGCTACTATGATGATCCGGAGCTTACTGCCGAAGCATTGTCAGACGGCTGGTATAACACCGGTGATATGGGATACTTCGATGAAGACGGGTATCTCTTCCATGCCGGACGGTTCAAGAGGTTTGCGAAAATAGGCGGGGAGATGGTCTCACTTGTGAAGGTTGAGAATACCCTGGAGAAGTACCTTCCTGAAGGTATAATGTGTTGTGTTGTAGAAGTTTTCGATGTGAAGAAAGGTTCCGAGATCATAGCAGTTGTTACAGCGGAAGTGCATAAGATTGAGACCCTGAGGAAGATGGCGAATGAGTTACCGAATATTGCTCTGCCGCGGCAGTTCATAGTTATAAAGGAACTGCCGATGATGAGTACCGGTAAGACAGATTTCAGGAGTGTTACGAAGCTAGTGAAGGAGTACCTGGAGCTTAACGGCCAGAGCGCTTAGTCCCGGTTCAGGCCCGCCAGCTGGTTGGGCTGGGGCGCTGGTGAATTGAAATCCTGTAAAACCTTCCGGGAGATCAGTTGTTTAATTATAACTGATAACCCATTTGGCAATACAGGTATGAAAAGAGCCGGATTAATATTTGCAGGCATGATAATGACGCTGGTGAATGCGTCATGTGATGAGGAAGCGCCCATTATTCCTCTGGAAGAGCCACGGGTAACGACAACCACTATTGTTACAGGGTATGAGATCATCTGGGGAATGGACTTCCTGCCTGACGGTGATCTGCTATTCGTTGAGAAACGGGGTAAGCTCTACAGGAAGCATAATGAGACAATCACAGAAATAACAGGATTCCCGACAGTCTTTACCTCAGGCCAGGGAGGACTGCTGGATATCAGGGTGCATCCTGATTACCCTGAGAATGGCTGGATATACGCATCATATGCTTCTGCTATTACCGGAAATGCCGGGCAGCTGAAGCTTATCCGCTTCAGGATCAGCGGCACGCAGGTCAGCAACATTGAGGAAATCTTCGCGACAGGCGGGTCCAATACATGGCACGGGCACTACGGCAGCCGGATAGTATTCGATAAGAATAATTTTCTGTTTCTGAGTGTTGGTGAGGGAGGAAGTACAAGTTACGGAGGTCCATCCACCAGCAACAATAACGCACAGGATACAAAATCCAACTGGGGGAAAGTACACCGCCTGAATGACAGCGGCGGCATACCTGCCGACAATCCTGTTCTACCCGGAAATACAGCCCCGACATCTGTTTATTCATATGGGCACCGGAATCCACAGGGACTGGCAATACATCCGGTAACAGGTGATATATGGGCTACCGAACACGGGCCCAAAGGTGGCGATGAGATCAATATTGTCAGCAAGGGAGCCAACTATGGCTGGCCGGTCTATTCGATAGGAGTCAACTATGACGGCAGTGTTATCTCATCAGGTCATACCGCTCCGGGTATAAAACCACCTCTCTATACCTGGACTCCCTCAATAGGCATCTGCGGTATGGCATTCATCACCTCTGATGCTTTTAAAGCCTGGAAGGGGAACCTCCTGATCAGCGGCCTCGCATCACAGAAGCTTTACAGGTGCGTTGTGGAAGGCAATGTAGTGACGGAGGAGACCGTACTGCTAAGTGGCCAGGGCAGGGTGCGCAATGTGATACAGGGACCGGACGGGTCGATTTATGTATCGGTTGAGGATCCGGGAAGGATAATCAGGATAACTCCGGAGTGAGAAGCATGGAGCATGGGGCATGGGGGAGCGAGCGTAAAAAATGATCCGCCAGCTGGCGGATCATTTGCAGCAGACAGAAGTGTGGAGCGAGGATAGGACATATGATGCTAGGTAGAATCCTATAAACCCCGAAGGGGTGACATTATGATAGCTTAGGTAAAAAGAATACCTATGAACCCCGAAGGGGGACCGACCGTTAAGAAATTGCCCTGTGGGCAATTTTAGGGAGGAGACAGACCGTGGGGAGGCTATTACCAGAGCATCTAAACGGATTTAATACGTAAATTCCCAGCTATCACGGAAGAACTCTTTACCGTCGAATCCGCCAAAGAGGAGTGATTTGTTTCGCCCGGGATCATAGACAAAGCCGGAATTATAGCGCGGTTTCGGTGGTGCCTCCGCCATAAGCAGTGTCCAATCGGTGCCATTCCACTCCCAGAGATCACGTAAAGGAGTATCGGAGGCAGATAACCCCCCGAACATCAGGATCCTCCCCCTCACCGTGTCACAGGTCAGGCTATGAAAGCACCGGGCGCCAGGGATTGTAACGGGAGTCACTTTGCTCCACTCAGCCGTATTCCCATTCCATATCCAGGTATCATCAAAATATTTTTTCCCGTCATTTCCTCCATGCAGGAGGATGGTTCCGGTACTCTGATCATACACCATTTTATGGCCCCACCGTGGTTCCGGTCCGTTTACAAACAGCCTGCTCCATGCCTGACCGTCCCATTCCCAGGTATCTCCCAATGCAATCTGGCCACCTGGAAACCTAATCGTCATGCCCCCAAAAAGAACAATTGTTTGTCTTTTTTCATCATAGGCCATTGCATGATTTTGAAATCCATCCCTATAATATGCAATTCCTGTTTCTGCTTTTATCCATGTTTCACCGGTCAGGATGAGTGTGTCATTCACTCTCATGGACCCGGTCCATCCGCCTGAGATTATGTTTTGCTGTGTTTTTTTACAGAAAGCCAGTGCGTGACTTACCAACCCCGGAGACTTATCGCTTAATAACTTCCATGACGACCCGTTCCAGGTCCATGTGTCATTCAGATCCGGTGACATAGAAACCAAAGGAGGCACTCCAAAGGTACGGCTGTCGGCATTCGTGGCCGGGCCAAATCCTCCATGCAAGATTATTGCACACTGTTTATAATCATAAGCCATACCAAAACCCGATCTCTGGCCAGGCCCGTTGGTGGTTCTCATTATCCAGGAATCATTTCCTGGTGCACTTTTGGCAGCTTCATTTTTAACTGTTTGGGAAACGCGGGAAATGATGACGGAATTGATTCCCGTGGCTGGAGCAGATGCTGAATTGAATTCAGCAGAGCACTGAATTGAAATTCAACAGGGACATTTATCGCGTCAAGCCAGTGCGTATTACTTAAAGCGAACTCCATTGCTTTTGTGGGAAGAAGGTTCTCAATACGGAAAGAGATAATGTTCTTTCCCTTACTTACTGCTCTTTCCACTTCCCTTCTTACCTGGGGGGAATCGTTTGCTCTGGAGGAAAAGACAAGGAGAAATATCCTGCACGCTTCAATTCCATTAATGATTGCTTCCCCGTATTCGGTTCCCGGCACAATATCGCGTGGCGCTATCCAGCATTTTATTTTATTGGCTTCGAGATGAGCACATATAGCATCAGCTATCATTTTGTCAGAAGATGAATAGCTTATAAAGACATTATAATCCATTGGAGTGATCATAGCTTCCGGTCCATTGCTTCAAGTAACATGGGTTTCTTTGCATTTGCGAATGAAAATACCGAACCGGACAGGTTGAATGGATCGAGACAAATGCCTTTATATGTCTTCCCTTCTGAGGTTTCAACCGTCACCGGGGTTTCTTTGCAATCAGGATCAACCATCAATCGTAATATTGACGGGATGTAAATGCGCATCCACCCAATTGTCTTCTCGTCAAGCTGGATGTACATGTCAGAGGTAATCACATCAAAATGGCCAACAGAAGAATTGGTTTGGGAAATAAATTTTACCTGTGTTTTGTCACTGTAAACCGGAACAGGGACCGGTAAGGGTTTTTCGTTTTCATCAATCCGGGTAACGGTCAGGGAAATAACCCTGTTTGTCCGAACCAGTGGGATTACAGCATCTGAGGTAACGAGGCAGGGACCTTTCGTCCAGGAACCACCATTATAATTTGCCAGTTTTTGAAGTGTGCCAGATAGAATTCCCGATTCTTTCTGCACGGTTATTTCTCCGTTTATTTGAGGTCATTGATACAATCTGATCGAATTTTACAACTGTCGGACCAACATTATCGTCATCGATCTTGAATTCTTCAATTGAACCCCAGGGGTCTGTTCTTTCTCCCAGCAATTCAACCATATAACCGACCTGACCGGTTTCAGCGATCCTGAAGAATATTCTCCTGTCGGTTGTATCCACAGGTGCCGGTACTTCAAGCCAATAATCCTTTCTGTCGGCACCCTGAATCCGGTACCAGGGGTAAACTTCACCTTTACCTTTCTCAATATATTGCAGGACGGTACCCGGACCATAATAGTAGGAGCGGATCTTCGAATCCCTTGCGCCGACTGTGAGAAATTCACCTCTTTTCAGAAAGACACATGATTCCGGATTTACACTTTCCGGAGTCTCTTTTTTCTCATCAGGATTATTATTCTCTGACAATAGTGAATTCAGCCGGGTAAGGGCCATGGCGAGTGCAATAGCCGTCTCAACGGGGAATGGGCCCATTGTAAAATTCTCCCCGGCTTTTGAGCTGACCGTAAAGCTCGACGAACTGTTCCCTTTGCAGAAAATTTATGCGGGACCAGGCAGAATGAATGTATGAGTATTTTTAAGTTCGTTGTAGTAATAGTTATCAGCAGTAATAGAGACCCCATTGCCATCAGGCTGGATTGTAAGTGTCCATTTTGTGGCCGACGGTATTGTCTGCTTAGCCAGGATCGGGATTTTGCGTATCAGTTCGTCCTGTCCAGGAAGGGCTGTGTCACTCAATGTGCATATTGTCAGCTTATTGTTAAATTCAAAGACGAAAGAGAAACCCTCCTGATTTATGCCAACCAGACGTGTTGGGTGTAAGTTTTATGTGTTCATAAGTGGTGCCGTCACAGAGTTTGACAGTGGTGTCATCCCGGTTCTGTATCTCAATGGACTCAATCTGGCCCCATGGGATTGGCCTGAGACCTTGCCCCACAGCAATAGTAAGATCATCCCTGAGGGAAGTCTCCCAACTTCTACCTGAATCCTGACGAACACCAAACTCAGTAAGTATGGTCTCAGTACCTGTTGAATCCTTAACAAGAACTCCGGTGACCGGAAAATATGTAGCCCCGGGAGTATCTGGCTTTACTGGCTCCGGTTTTGGTGGTACGGGCTTTGGTGGTTCCGGTCTTGGTGGCTACCGGCTTTGGTGGTTCAGGCTTTGGTGACTCCGGTTTTGGTGGCTCAGGCTTTGGTGGCTCCGGTTCCTCCTGACCGGGTACAAACTTTACCGGAGGCACTTCTTTTGCCGACTTCATGTAAGATGCAATCATCCTGATTGATGAATCCTGATGGATATGATCATACTTTATCCCGTTTAGTGAAGATAATACCCTCATCTCAGGCGGGAGAAGCTTCCACAGATCTTCGGAAGGAAAGTCAAAATCTTTGTTGAGTAATGTAATGATATTGCGTTTTGTGGCAATTGCATGCATGATCTCGCGTTTAAGCCAATCAGACTTTTCCTTACACCTTTCAAGGGACGATTTGCTCAGAATCAGGATGAAGTTGGGCGTTTCCCCGATACGATTTAGTAATGCTTCATCAAATCTTCCGACCTGTAGTTCTTTTACATCGAGAAAGATGCGTTTGTGAAAATTGTTCTCCAGCTGGATTTTCAGAAGGCTTGCAAGGTCGCTTCCCGTCTCCCGGCGATAGCTTATAAAAGCATCGAAATTATCAAATACAGGTGCAAATCCGCTACCGCAGGATGAACAGAATCTTACATCCGGACGATTTTCTTCACCGCAATTAGTGCACTTTTTGGTCATTGGGGTCCTGTTACCGGATTCTTTTGGTCCGAATATATTTCCCCACAACGACTTTTTGTTATTCTCCATTTTCCAGAAATTATATAATTCAAGACAATTATCTGCAAATTTTAAATCGTCCGGCAGGCATCAGACCGGCAGGCTGATGCGCCGGAAGCTTAACGACACACACCATTCATGATTTTCAGTTGACATTATATCCTCAGCTCGCCGGATCTCCCTGTTCAGCTCTTCCCACCCCGGGGCATCATTCATTGTAAGAGCAATGCTCCGGAGCAGCTCCTTCATCATTGCCGACCTTGTTGCTATCCTCTCAGAATCGCGGACACTGTCTATTGCATGCTGTGCCGATGCAAAAGAGGGGAGTATGATCACCATGGATACAATTAAATTCTCTATTGCCGGATCATGAACAATTCTGAAAAAATGAATAAATGCCGCAGCAAGTGTGCCGGCCAGTAATGCTCCGATAATCCTGTGATCCCTGATCGAATGACGCTCTTTTATGACCGCATTTTTTGCATGATAATCGGCCTGATCAGAAACCCAGCCCTCAGTAACAAACCTCTTTACCTCAATAAACCTCTCCTGTGGAACAGTGAAGGAAGTAAGTCCCTGTTTTATTTCATCGAACACATCCAGCACCCATCCGCCCGGTCCGGGATAAAAGGGGAGTGGTTGTTTCAGAATCGATTTTTTTTCAGTTTGCTGACCGGCTACAGCCTGGAACAGGAGGATCCTGATTCGTTCAGCCAGGTGCCGGTAGTTCAGATACTTTTCGTGCCAGTGTTTTGCAAAGCTTACACGGAACATTATTACCGCCCCGGTCAGGGCCAGTATTTCCAGCACTGTCCAGCCTGTCCGTGCAGGGAAGTACAAAGCCTGAAAAACTGCAATTGCAACCGCAATGGCGGCGAGACGATAAAGCCAGATTGCAGATCGTGTGTGCAATCTCCGGTAATGAACAGCCAGTGAATCGGCCCGCGCATAATGCGGGACCAGGTCATTCAATAATGGCTCAATAAACCGCAGATCCATCCCGGTATTCCTGGCTGTATCTTCAATCTTTGCCAGGTTTCTCTCAAGAACTTTATCGTAACTGCCTTTTCGGAATGCCTTGTCGCTGTTGTATTCTGCAACCTGGAGGAACCTTGATGACCAGCCTGAGGCATTTTTCGGAAGTGCCCTTGTTTTTACCTGCAAACTGTTGTTGCCGGAGTCACCATGGGATGCAGGTATCTCTTTTACATCGGTCAGAATCAGCGGCGGGGCATCCGGATGCAGTGCATTGATCCACACTACCAGACGGTTGACAGAACAGGCATAGCTGACTATTCTGGCTGTGCCGCCATGTCCGCGGGCAGGTTTTCCATCCCATACTGCTACAAGAATTTCACAGGCATCTACAAGTGCTTTTCCCGCCTGTTCATACCCTTCTTTTGCTGAGGGTGCGAAGGATGTGTTCAGATCTTTCAGGATAGGATAATTTGCGGCTTTTTCAAATAAACTGTTAAACTCCAGCAGGTCATCCGGATCGACAAAATCCTTTCTGTATTCATCAGGCTCAGCCGGAAGCACAGCATCAAGGGTGGCACCCAGTTTTTCAATTGCCGCACGGGCCACAATCTGGTCGGCACCTTTTGCCAGTGCCGAGACAACTTTCCACTTTAATCCGGTCTCTCTGGCCGTGCTCGTTTTGCTCTCCTCAAGGGCGGTCCTGATTCTCGCCAGCAGGCTTTCCACCGCAACGATTACTGCACCGTGATCCTGCAGTTCTCTGTGACCTGTCACTCCAACCCTTAATATATATGCAACCGGGTTGGGCTCGCCAGACCGCAGAGGATGAATCGGCTTATCAGAAATTGTCACCATACCTGAGTCATTTTTTCAGGAAAGTAATTGTGAATCCGCTGCCTTCAAGCATGGAAGGATATTTTCTGATTGTGTCGCGATCCTTGTTTTTCTCTTTCTGATCTTTCCGGTCTGTAATGCCTTTATCCAGTTCTTTAAAGGGCACAAAACAGTTATGTGTCTTGTGATAATCACTTCGTTTGCCTTTATTCCAGTTGGCATCCTGTCTTGCCTTCATCCATCCGTTATGTTCCAGTTCGGCCAGTTTATCCATTTCATTATCATCCGAGAGATACTGTGAGAACTCATTTCTTGCATCGGGGAGCATCGCAGACTTTAATTCAGTTACTGGAATAAGTATAAATTTTCCGGTTGATTCAACGACCTCCTTTATTCTCAGTGCTGCACTTATATTATCCATGCGCTGATCATAACTCAGGTCTTCGTAACGCCTGTGATATACCGAAAGTGTCAGCCCTTTTTCAAGCCAGAAATTATGAATTGAAACTGCAATCCTTTCAGAAGCCATCTCCTTTATCTTTGAGTCATCAGACAGTTTTTCCATGAAGTCGTCATAATCAACATTCATCTGAATGATTTCTTTTGAAGGAAGATCTGACCGTTCAATCTTTCTGTCGTTGTGAACAGCCAGATTTTTGAGCAGGCGTTCAAGTCCCCTTGACCCGCTTTTAAAAGTTTTGACTTCGATGAGGGAACGAAGTAGCTGCCTGTCAATTTTCAGCGGCTTATCGTCGGAACACAGCATTGACCTTATGAACAATGCACGCCTTATCGAGAAGCATATATCCTTTTCATCGCCTTCCTTTACCCATTTGCCGGTGTTTGTATCGGGACATGGTTTTCTGTTTGGCCCGAAAACATTAAGCGAGCAGTTGATCCGGCTCTGGAAATCAGGACCTTTTTTAATTATATAAGCTTCGTCCTCCATTTTATCGGTAAAATGCTTCATCGTATAGGTCACACCTCCGGCAAAGACGAAAATTGATTTCCCTATAGGGTGCACTTCTCTGCCTTCCTGGAATTCGCCATCCTGCATTGGAGCTATCAGACATTTGAGCCATTTGTAGTCGTTTGTATCAAATTCGTCCCAGAAGACTATTGGCAGTCTGCCTCTCAGTACCTCGTCACGTATTGCATGAAAAGCGCCGGACAATTCAGTCTCATCTTTGAATTGCGACAGATTAAATGTAAGGAAGCCCGGTTTCGTCTTTTTGCCTTCGAACATGCTATTAGCCATGGCTTTCACAATGAACGATTTTCCTGCCCCGGGAGGTCCGAATACCGCAATATTCAGCGGTTTCCTTCCGTCTTCATAACGGTCATAAAAATCGACCTGCTTTCTGATGTTCTTTATGTTTTCAATTTCGCTCCTGTCGAACATTGTTACCTTGCCTAACGATAAACGGGGCGCATAATGAAGGTCTTTCTTCCCATTTTCAGCCAGGGAAAAGGCAAGTGGAAATAAATCGGACTTTTGTTTGTAGCCCGGCCTGGCATTGTCGTAATTATTTTCAAGGATAGACCATTCCTGGTTATGCAGGTATTTGAACCCGGGTTCCCAGGCAGGAGAAGGAACAAATGCAGAAGAGTAATACCGGTTTTTGACTGATTTATCCATGGCATCGGACAGATCCTCCGGAACCAGTTCATTATTTGCAGTGATTTGCCAGACTCCCCTGATCATGGCTGCGGTCATAGTATTAAGGCCTGACTTAATACTGTCTGTCATTGTATTTTTTATACAGAGTGAAGAGACAAAACCTGCCAGGAAAGAACTGCCCAGGCCAACTGTGTTTTGAATATCCTTTGAGTACTTCTCTTCCCATTCGTTTTCCATGAACTCCGGATCGAAGACCAGCGTGTATTCATTCAATGCCGGATCGTCGTTCGTTTTTACATGTAAGGCACCTGCAGATCCGATTGTTATTATCAGGTCACGGGACCGGAGAAGGTTTTTCAGTGTTGTGTGCCTTGACAGGCCATACACAATATCCAACGCAGTCTGCTCCCAGGAAATATCATTACTGACTTTGATTTCGTACTGCTTTAAATGCTTCAGTTTGACTATAGTTATTAATTTTTGCCTCTGTTTGAGCAGTTCATCCCATAGCGGGCCTTCACACAGGGGATAGGTAGCTTTAAGGATTATCTCACCGGAGTTTTCAAAATCAGGCCATGCTTTTTTATTGTTTCTGAAGCCCAGGCCGGCCTCATCAATCAGGATTGTATTAAAATGAATTACCTGTAGTCTTTTGTCAACCCTGAGCCAGGCTTCAGGATCCTGCCCGGTCAGTCCGCCAAATCCCAGTTTCTCTCCCAGCCGGCAGATGAGTTTTTTCTCACCCTTCTCCTCTTTTTCGGATATCACCCAGCGAAGATATGAGTCATGAATTGTACCTTGTGAAGATTCCAACGGCGGCATATCAACGAATGGCCATCTGCAAACGATATTTCGCTGTTCAGGCGGGAGGGATTTTATTATTTTGGGTACGAATTTCTCGAGCAGATCGCAGGTAAGTCTCGCGCCTCCATAAGTTGAGGTGAAGGTTGTCCCTGTGCTTTCATTGTCAAAGGCGTCACTTTTATTGCCTTTCAGCAGGTGATGGTCAATTACATAGTCACCAGTAACAAGAATGTTTGTTTGAGCTTCCATAAACATTGCCGGATTATTGAAATTCTGTTATGAGGGGAATCGCATGAAGGTCAATCACTAAAAGTCTACTAAAGGTAAATCTATTTGGACATAATACAATTATAAAATTACACACTTTTGCCCTACTCTGCTCTGCCCGGGATCATGGAGCCGGGAGCAAGGGGCATGGGGCATGGGGCAAGGGGCAAGGGAACCCCGAAGGGGTGACATTATGATAGCTTAGGTAAAAAGAATACCTATAAACCCCGAAGAGGTGACATTATGATAGCTTAGGTAAAAAGAATACCTATAAACCCCGAAGGGGTGACATTATGATAGGTCTGATGTCTGAAGGTCTGATGTCTGAAGGTCTTGCGGTCAATCAAACACTCTTGTTGCGAAAAGATATCTCCCGCTCCACCAGGGATCATTTAAAGAGGTGACAGTTACGCCGTTACTGGAAGAGGTGTGAATGAATTTGCCATCGCCGATATAGATGCCCGAATGGGTGATGAACTGATTTGTTCTGTATGATCTTATAAAAAAGACCATGTCTCCTTTTTTCAGGTTTTCCATCCCGGTTATAATTCTTCCGTACCTGGCCTGCTCCTCTGAGCTGTGTGGCAGCTTTATGCCATGGGTGGCAAAAACCGTAACCAGTAATCCGGAACAATCCATGCATTTCATTGTCCTTCCGCCCATGCAATGGGGCACGCCGATGTATCTCCGGGCAGTCTTAATGATGTCATCGGGGGTGGCACTGTGAGTATCCAGTTTTTTTTCAGTGCCTTCATCCATGAAGACTTTCAGCTGCTTCTTTTCTGCCCGGCTTTCGATATTCTTAACGGATGCTTCAGGATAAATCCGCGGTGAGCAGGAGGTGACAAACAGCTGACAGGCAGTAACAAGTACTAGTAGGAAAAAAAACTCCCCGTTGGCTTTGAAAGACATTTTTATCATCAGTTCCTGCCGGATGGCGGTGTAAAGATGTGTATTAATTCCTTCATAAGTACGGAAATGCTTTTTTGACTCACAGGGTCAGCGCATCAGTTATTGCCCGGATTATGATTGGAAGAGCCCGGGTTCAGGAATTAGGCATTGTGTAACCAGGGAATAGTTTGATCGTCACGGAAGAATTTGACTATAATTGGTGAGACAAGATTCTGTGCTGAATTAAAAACAGAGAACAAAAATGTACTCAAAAGCCATAGTCCGCAAACCCGGTAGGAACTTCCCCGAGGGGATAACTACTTCAAACCTTGGGAAACCTGATTTCAGGAAAGCACTGGAGCAGCATGCCGCCTACCGGGAAGCTCTTGCAAGGTGCGGGCTTGAGCTTACAGTACTGGAAGCGGATGAGAGATACCCTGACGGATGTTTCGTGGAGGACACGGCAATAGTCACACCCGGGGTGGCTGTAATTACAAGACCCGGAGCATTATCGAGGAGGGGCGAGGAGGTTGAGATTGGAAGGGTACTGTCAGGCTTCATGGATACTGTAACCATTGTTACGCCGGGGACTCTTGAAGGGGGTGATGTCCTGAGGATGGATAATCATTATTTTATAGGCATCTCCGAAAGGACAAACAGAGAGGGGGCCCGACAGCTCTCCACCGTCCTTTCAAAACACGGGTTCACAACTTCAGTGGCAGAAGTAAGCGCAGGACTCCATCTGAAATCGGACATCGCTTACGTGGGCAATGGTAATATCATTTCCACACCCGCATTTGCAGGGCTAGTTCCTTCAGCGAATGTAATAATCACTGAACCGGAAGAGAATTATTCGGCCAACTGCCTGAGGGTAAATGATTATTTGCTTATCCCGCAAGGGTTTCCAAAATCAAAAAAGGCGCTCACTGATCTTGGATACAGCATCATCGAGCTCGATATGTCAGAGTTCAGGAAGCTGGACGGAGGGCTCACCTGCCTTTCGCTACTGTTCTGATATAGCCTACTTTTTATAGTTGACTATCTCTTCCTGTGCTTTTCTTGGCGAGGCGCCAGAAGTGGCATCGGTACTTTTTTCAATATTACCGACACGCAGTATCACAACAATCTTATACCCGGCAGGGATCTGCAGGAGCTCGCGTTTCGCATTGGCAGCCGCAACAGGACCTCCGTAGATCCTTGCGCCCAGACCGAGTGCTGTGGCGGCAACAAACATGTTCTGCGTTGCAAGACCGCAGTCGAAATCAGGGGTGGTGCCTGTCTGCGACTCCAGTCCTGATACAACAATCAGTACATTCCCCGGAGTCACATTGCCGATAGCCTCTTTCATGGTGGCCTCATCTCTGATAACAGTGAATCTCCAGGGCTGGTTATTCCTTGAGCTGGGAGCCTTGATGCCGCATTTAAGAATCAGGTCAACCTGCTGGTCAGTCACAGGCACATCGGTGTAATTCCTGGGTGACCATGCCGAGAGCAGCTGGTCGATGACGGGGTTCCCTGCCGATTGTCCGTTCGAGACCTGGCCGGCGGCGATGACTAACACTAAAAGCAGAAGTGTGAATCTGAGTTTCATAGTTATAGGATTTGGTTGTATCTGAGCCTGTTTATTGACAGTGAAGATAAGCAAAAAATGGCAGGCGGCAAGGGGCAAGGGGCATGGAGCATGGAGAGAGCGATCCGCCAGCTGGCGGAGAGCAGACAGACAGTGCGGTGGCGGGCAAGAGCAGGACATGGAGCATGGGCATGGAGCAGGAGGAATCCAGGGGGGAGCGAGCGTTAAGAAATGATCCAGTGAATCATTTTAGCGAGCAGACAGCTTGTGTGAGAGCAACCCCGTGAGGGGTGACATTATAATAGCAGGTTTTTCGGAAATTTCCTTTTCTTTGCTAGGGTATAAACCAGTTTAACTGATCCCATGAAAAAGAATTTCTTTGTTTTGCTGCTGATGGCAACGGTGATGTGCTGTCATGCTGACCTCTTTGCACAGAAAAGAAATAAGAAGAACACGCAGGCAGCTGCACAGGAGGCTGTGACAGCGGTGACGGCGCCGAAGGTGGTCGAGGGATTTCTGCTGGTACCGGAAGCACAGGAAGTCACCACGGTTCCTGTGATTGTCAATGGCGAAGCTCAGAAGATAGCCGCTTTCGAGAATGCCGACGAATGGATTCGCGAAGACCTGTGGGTGGAGGCTGAATTCGACACTGACGGAGACGGCAAACGCGACAGGATGCATGTTGACGTAACGCGTCCGCGGCAGACAGAGACAGAAGGCATAAAACTGCCGGTGATTTATGAGTCGAGCCCCTACTTTGCAGGAACGGCCGGCAATAACAAAGAATATTTCTGGAACGTGAGACAGGAGCTCAACACTGTCCCTAAGGCACACGTCTTTCCTACGCAGATAGTACGTCGCGGCCAGCGACCAGTGATATCTACCTCCCAGGTGAAGGCATGGGTTCCCTACGGTTTTGCCGTGGTACACTCATCGGCTCCCGGCACCGGTCTTTCACAGGGCTGTCCCACTATCGGCACGAGGATAGAGGCACTGGCACCCAAAGCCGTCATCGACTGGCTGAATGGCAGGGCGAAAGGATATACGACTCCTGACGGCAATGAAGAGGTGAAGGCCTACTGGACAACAGGCAAGGTGGGTATGATAGGTACATCATATAACGGTACCATCCCCTTTGCAGCTGCCACAACAGGCGTCGATGGCCTTGAGGCTATCATACCTGTGGCGCCCAACACATCATACTACCACTACTACCGCTCCAACGGCCTGGTCCGCAGTCCCGGCGGATACCTGGGTGAGGATGCTGACGTGCTTTATGACTTCATCTACTCAAACCCTGACAACTGTGCATACTGCGACAGTGTGGTGAGGGACACCGAGATGGCAAACGGACTTGACCGCGTCACCGGAGACTATAATGATTTCTGGGCCAGGCGTGACCTGATGAATTATATGGGGACATTTAAGGCAGCGGTGCTTATGGCTCACGGCTTCAACGACTGGAACGTTGTTCCCAGCCACAGTTACAGGTTTGCCAAGGTACTGAAGGAGAAGGGCGTACCTTTGCAGATGTACTTTCACCAGGGTGGCCATGGCGGTGAGCCGCCACTGACAATGATGAACAGATGGTTCACCCGCTACCTGTTCGGTGTGGAGAACGGCGTGGAGAACGATCCTAAAGCACGTATAGTCCGTGAAAGTGCTGACAGGCTCAGTCCTACACCATATGCTGACTATCCCAATCCTGATGCAGTTCCGGTAACATTCTTTCTTACCCGCGGGGCGCCGGCTGCCGGAGCACTTGTAACAGCTAAGAGCTCAAAACAGGGGACAGAGACCCTTACCGACAACTTTTCATTCACCGGCGCCAGCCTGGCACAGGCTGAATACAGTGACCACCGGTTACTGTATGTCTCTCCTGTCCTGACAGAGGCAGCGCACATATCAGGTGTGGTCAGCGTGACTGTCAGAGCGTCGGCAAGCAAGCCTGCGGTAAACCTCTCGGTATGGCTGGTGGCTCTGCCGTGGACTAACTCACGTGAGCCAAAGATGACTGATAACATAATCACACGCGGCTGGGCCGATCTTCAGAACCATGGCTCCCTCACCAGCAGCAAGCCTCTGGTACCTGGTGAATTCTACGAGATAACCTTCGACCTGGAGCCTGACGATCAGATAATCCCTGCCGGCAAACAGATAGGGCTGATGATCTTCTCAAGCGACAAGGAGTTTACTCTTCATCCGATGCCGGGTACTGAACTGACTGTTGATCTGGATGGAACGAAGGTGACAATTCCGATTGTCGGAGGCAAGATTCAGTAATAACTGTTTTTTGGTCCTTTCAGTCTGTATTTTTAAAGGAGCTCAATAATTATATTATCGACTCTCCTTGTTTTGGTATTGTCGATGTCAATGACTGTGTTCCGGTTCAGATCAATTTTTATCGGGATTCCCGGGTAATAATAATAGTCGTAGTGGGTGGACGTCCTGATATCATACTCGGCTCTTCCAAGGGCTGCATCAAACTCTGAACCCTTTTGTCCCATTTGTTTCAGCAGTCGTGTGATGAGTGCCCTGGTATCATCAGAATTCAGTTTTGACTCCTGCACGAGCATAGCCCGTTCGTCGGCATAATCGACACTCTCAAAATAAAGTTTCGATTCGGCCCTGATCGGATCACCTCCCAGCATGTTGGGGTACTGATCCTCAAATTTTATTGTGTCAGACACTGTAAACATTGCCCCGAAGGGAAAATGGAACAATTGCAACTCGGGAAGGATCATCTGTTCTATCCCCTGCTGCGAACTGTAGATAGCTATTATTGGCTCAGCAGTCTTCATGAGCGCGTCATAGTCAGAGCCCTGTTCTTCGGCAAGTACAGTGAAGAGTTCGGTAAACATGGCTCTCATGGTTTGTCCGAGTTCCTCCCAGTTCCTTATTCCGGTAAACTCACCCAGCTCGCTGGTTGTATATATTACTTCGGTGACAGAATATTTTGAAAGCTTCTCAATCAATGACTCGGGAATATCATATGTGTTTACAAGTTCATTTGTGAAACTCCAGATAATCGTATAGGATGTGTCTGTTGAGTCAATCACCTCAAAATTGGCCACATACTCTGTCGTGTTGTTTTTTGTCAGAGAATCGCCACTCCATTGCATGTTTGTTTTTGTGACTCTGAAGTCGTATGA
The DNA here is from genome assembly GCA_963736735.1 of uncultured Bacteroidales bacterium. Classification (GTDB taxonomy): domain Bacteria; phylum Bacteroidota; class Bacteroidia; order Bacteroidales; family VadinHA17; genus SR-FBR-E99. Next base: position 36,447 of record CAVTPX010000004.1, read on the forward strand.
ATCGCCGACGGACCAGTATGCAACATAAGATACTTCCGAGGTGTCTGCCTGGCAGTATGAACTCAGGGTCATTGTAAAAAGCAGAAGGAGCAGGGTAATTGTTTTCATCAGGCATATGTTTGGAGTAATGTTTAGTGCTGAGAATGAAGATAAGGTTTTTTCAAGCAAAAGTATGTTACCTGTATGCTTCCGGCAGTTTCCGTGACTTTGTTGCCTGCTCGAAGGCATAACCTATTTTCAACAGTTTGGCTTCGCCGAAGGGTCTGGCAATGAATGTGATGCCAGCCGGGGTGCCGTTATTCCTGTAACCCATTGGAACCGTAAGGCAGGGATAGAAGGCTGCAGCCGCCATGCCTGCATTCCTGTTGTTTATCGAAAGAATTGCATCAAGCTTATACTCTGTCATGGGTCTGTCGAAATAACTTACGGCTGCAGTGTGAAGATCGGTCCTGAGCGAAATCAACTCGTCCGCAGGTATCTGCAGTGCATTGATTCCGTCGAATATTGTCTGACGGTACGGGATTCTCAGAAGAGAATCAGCCTTATTGAATTCAGCAATCTCCGCCACCGTCCGGAACTTAATGTTCTCTGATGCATATTTTTCAAGATAGGCGGGGAGGTCAGCCTTCATATCGGCACTGAGCAGGGTGCTGAATCCCACAAGCGTTATTTTCTCAGGCTCGAACTCGACGGCGGTTCCGCCAAGGGCAACTATCCGTCCTACGGCCACCATGTACAGTGAATCGCCCAGAAGGTCTTTGCTCACACCGAACCGCAATCCGGCGAGGTTTGCAGTATTAAGTCCTTCAAGGTAGTTTATGTTCTTCGGATTATCTTTTGTGGCGATGTCGGAAAAGTCTTCGCCTGTCATTGCAGAAAGGAGTATGGCGTTGTCAGTTACATTCCTGGTGATGGGGCCTGGGGTATCGAGGGTGCCGGAAAGCGGGACGATGCCGCCGCGGCTGAGCAGACCCACTGTCGGTTTTAGTCCCACGACGGAGCTTGCACTCGAGGGTGAGAGGATTGAGCCCGAGGTTTCTGTTCCAACAGCCGCGGCGGCATAATTGGCAGCCATAGCCGTGCCACTGCCGGAACTGGATCCTCCGGTATCGAACTTACGGCGTCCATAAGGATTCAGGGTCTGTCCGCCCACAGCGCTGTATCCGTTGGGACAGGCTGAGCTGAGATAGTTGGCCCACTCGCTGAGGTTCGCCTTACCGAGGATGATGCCTCCCTTTTCCTTTATCCGTTCCACTATAAAAGCATCAGGGGCATTGTTGTTCAGCAATGCGACGGCCCCTGCAGTAGTTGGTAGCCCGGTGGTGCCGATGTTGTCTTTCAAAAGTACAGGGATGCCGTAAATTGGATGATCTCCGGCAGTCCGGTTCTTATCTCTTTTGCGGGCCTCGCTGACTGCATCAGGATTGATAGCGATGATGCTGTTCAGCATCGTGCTGCTGTCGTTTTCGAATTTGACGATCCTGTAGAGGTACCACTGGGTGAGCTTCCCGTAGGTGAGTTTACCGGAACGGATGTGCGCCTGAAGCGCAGGTATATCCTGCTCGAGGATAAGTGGTTTCAGTCTCTGATAATCTGCCTCGGAGAAATTCTTTATCTGTGGGATGACATTCTGCCACACCGTATTTTTGTCGAGTATTTTTGACTGGATGAGTTTGTACCGCATTTTCGGAGACTGGTGAGAAGCGTTCTGTGCCAGCTCTTCAGATTCGTCATAGGGTATCCAGGCAACAGGAGTTTTTGAGGGCTGCCTGCTGCAACCCAGCAGAAGCATCATTAAAAGTAAGATTAGATTTCTCATCTGCTTGATTGTATTACTGGTTTTTCCAGAGTCCTTTATTCTGTTTCCTTGCCTTGCGGGCCAGGTCGACGAAAGTGTCAGCATACTTTACGTTTGGAGGAAAGGTCATTACAGTGGCGAAACCGTTTTTAACCAATTCAGCATTGACGAAGGTGCCGTTTTCCAGGTAAACATAGGCCAGCGTGCGTCCGTACTGATCGTAGCGGGTCACATCATATTCGAGCCGCACTTTACTTTTTCCGATAAGTGAGGTAATGTACCCGGTAGATTCCTCACCGTAAAATCCCTTCATCTTCTGACCACTGTTGCGCGATTCGGGCGCATCGATTCCGATTAGCCTGATTTTCAGCCCTTTTGGGCTGCCGTCGTCTATCCAGAATGTGTCTCCGTCAACAATACGCGTGACACTGTACCAGATGTAGACTTCCTTTCCAGTTTTCGACGGCTGTGCAACGGCAGAAAAAACTGAAAGCAGGAAAAATAAAAGTATTACGCCTCCCCGGGTCACACTGTTTAAAGTTGAATGATTGGTAAATGTAGCAATTTATCCGGCATGACAGATTCAACCCCTTCGGTTGACCAAGGAGGGCAAATTATAAAGACGTGGAGTGTCAGTTACTATTAATCGAGAGCTCCTGCAACTATGTCAGTATCAAAAACAAGACTAGCCGCAAAAGCCATAGGCCCGCTTGCATCTCCATGAACTGTAATTGTGATTTTTTTGTCACTTTTCAGCTTTGCGCCTACCTGCTCAAGGATGGCTGATGAAATCACGGGAGTAAACGAATTAGCAGTAGAGGTAATATTAGTCTGAGTACAAATATTTCCGACACCGGTAACATCCAGGGAAATTGTACTTATGAACTGACCGGCAGTCAATCCACTTACAGTAACAACAAGAGATTTTATGTTTATCTCCCGTATTTTTTCAAGATAAGGCTCGATATCCTCATTTTCTGCAAGCTCCAGATCCTGAGACTGGGAGAAACCAACTCCTACTGCCTGCACATCAACGGACTTTTTGCTTGTCACTACAACAGGGATGACTGTTGTTAAATCTGTTGTGATTGTCACTTCGGCGGCATCCTTAATCAGGCTACACCCTGCCAACGTAAGCGCCGATGCAATTAATAATGTCATTAATTTTTTCATGGGAGTTATTTTTTAATTGTAAATCTTCAGGACTCTTAAATACAACTTATTAGCTCTTAGGTCTGTGCTTATAAAAAGAACAATAAAGCTAATCAAAATGTTTGAAAAGATCATAAGAAAAGTAAAAGCAGGAGGCAAAAATCAAGATTGTCCGGATTTGAATGAAATCACGGGACCAGGAAGAGGTAGCCGCTGCTCTTTAGAGTAATTATCTGCACTGCAGGGTCACCGGCCAGGAGCCGGCGCAGCTTGCGGATATAGACATCGAGAGTGCGTGAGTTGAAATAGGAGTCATCGCCCCAGACGGCCATCAGCAGGTCTTTCCGTGAAGTCACTCCGTTACGGTTGGCGTGAAGCATCTTCAGAACCTGCATGTCCCTGTTTGAGAGTTGTATCGTACCTGCCGGCGACAGGAATGTATATTTTATGAGATCTATGCTGAAGAGCCCCATTTTGATGACACCGTCACCGGCGGATGTTTGGGGTGCGTTGCCATGAAGTGCCAGCTGGTTTCCTATCCGTGCAATCAGTTCCTCGATGCTGAAAGGCTTCCGGATATAGTCGGTGCCTCCGGCCTCAAACCCCCTGACAAGATCTGCGGTAGTGGTACGTGCTGTGAGGAAGATGACCGGCAGGTGAGGGTACATGCCCCTGACGGTGCGGCAAAGGCTGTACCCGTCGATGCCCGGAAGCATGATGTCAAGAACGCATATGTCAGGCATATAGTTATCGAAGTGCGGGAGGACCCTGGCACCGTCGCTCTCCCACAGCACCTCGTATCCCTGTTTCTCAAGGGTGTCAGTCACTATGCGCCCGAGCGAAGGCTCATCCTCGATATAAAAAACCTTCGTCCTCTGATTCATTCCGCCGGCAGTGTTATAATGAATGAGCATCCAGGAGAGAGGTTCCGCACCGCAACAGTCCCGCCGTGCAGTGTAACAACATGTGCAGCGAAGCTTAATCCCAACCCGTAGCCTTTTACATTATGCACATTGTCAGCAGGCAGCCGGAAGAATTTTTCGAAGATCTTTTTCTGGTACTCTTCAGGTATGCCGGGTCCGTTATCATTTATCTCAATGACTATACTGTCGCCCTTACGGCTGGAATGAATCTCAATCACCGGATCCTTATCGCAGTATTTGATGCTGTTGTCAACGAGGTTCACAAAAACCCCCTTAAGGAGGAGAGGGTCGCCGTTTACCATTGCTTTTTGACTGTCTGTGGTGAGGGTGACAGTTCCATTGACCGTTCGCGGGCGCATTATCCCGATCACCCCGGCAAGGAGTGCGTTTATGTCTGTTACGCTCCTGTTGAGCAGCCGGCTTTTGTCCTCGAGGACTGTCTGGTCCAGGACCCTGTCGATAAGCTCTCCCAGCCTGTGTGTCTCCAGCGATGCCAGCCTGAGGTACTCATCAAGCAATTGTGGCTCCTGTCTCAGGTTATACCTGCCGAGAGACTCGAGCGCCACACTCAGGGTAGCAACGGGAGTCCTGAGTTCATGGGTTATGTTGGCGATGAATTCGTTTCTGAGCCGGTTGAGGATCATGTGATCATGTATATTCCTGTAAGAGAGGAGGAAAGCGAGTGCAACCAGAAAGAGGAGGAGCACTCCGAAGACTATCTGCGGAATGATCCCTGCCATCAGGTGTCCGGTATATGATGAGACGAAACCCACGGGCAGTGATGAGCCGGGAACAGGGCCCAAAAGGATGATCTTCCTGCCCTCACTGCGTACTGAGTCCTGACCTGTCTCACGCCATGCAAAGGGAAACATCATGCCGGCATCATTCATCCGCTCGTTGTAACGTTTCCTGAACAGTCCGGTGTCTATGTCAGAAAAAAAGTCTGTGACATGAGGCACGGTCACACGGGAGGTGTCACCGGCACGCTGCACTATCAGCCTTACACTCCTGAGTATCATGTCATCAGTCATCCCTCCCGCCACAAGGGAGTCGTGAAGAGGGGTGAGCGTGTCAGCACCCTGCCGTATGTTGACAGTAATTATATTATTGCTTTTCCATCTGACTGTCCCGGGGTCGCTGCCGGGCCTGCGCACAATCACCGTGTCAGGCACTGCGGTGCCACCGCGGGCAATAAATGTATCTCTTCCTGATATTACAGGGTGGACATAGCTCCTGAAGAGCAGTGTATCAATTATTTCGTCCTGTGTGGCGTCATAAAAGCCGGAGAGTTCATTCAGCAGCTGCTCCTTCTCCGACCGGAACTGTGACCTCAGCCAGTATGCAACAAAGGCAGTGAGCAACAGCTGGCTGATTATCATCAGGATGAGGATACGGATATGTCTGCTGCCAGGTTTCATAAAGAATGATTAAGACAAAGATAAAACCATCCGGGCTCATTATCACCCGATTAACCTTAATTAACCTGAATTGGTTTTTTGTTAACACTGCCGGCCGTTTGCAGCACCTACTTTTGGAAAAAAACCAAAAGAAATGAAAACACTTTTAATTTCATCGGCTCTTTTACTGTGTGTTTCCACAGCCCGGGGCCAGGGACAGAGCGCCGGCGAGCTTATCTCAGGCAGGATAACCTATGAAGAAAAGGTAAAACTGGAGATAAAACTCGAAGGCGATGCTGCACAGTATTCCGAAATGCTTCCAAAGGAGCGAAAGAGCGAAAAACTGTTGCTGTTCACAGAAAATGCAACTCTCTACGAGGAAAGCAAGAGCACCGGAAATGATATGCCGATGCAACACAGTGAGGGAATGATGATCAGGATGGTGGGCTCAGGCGAAAATAAGATTTTTACCGATTTTGAAACAGGCAGGGTGACCGAACAGAAAGATTTCATGAACAGGATTTTCATCGTGGAGAGGGATCTTACAGACATGAAATGGAAGATCACCGGCAACCGGAAAGTGATACTGGAGTATCAGTGCATGGAAGCTTTCAGCATTGACACAGCCGGTGTTAAGACTGTGGTCTGGTTTGCTCCCACATTTGGTGTCAGGGGGGGACCGGCAATGCTGAACAACCTGCCGGGAATGGTGCTGGAAGCTGACATCAACGGCGGATCACGCACATATATAGCAGTGGCTGTTGAGCCGGTAACACCTGAGGAGCTGAAGATGGAGAAACCGGCTGACGGAAAGAAAGTCACAGAGGAGGAGTACAAGGCTATTGTTGACGAAAAGATGAAGGAGATGGGTGTGGAAGACGGCGGACAGGGCGGAGGAGGCACTCAGATGCGTATAGTTATCAGAAAGTAAGCAGTAGTGAAAATGAGGACTTTTCTGATTGTTGCCTTACTGGCGACTGGCCTGCTGGCACACGGACAGACCTACCAGCTCCGGGGTGAGCTGCTTGATGAGAATGCACAGCCATTGCCCTCGGCAGGAGCCGTGCTTCTTGATCCTGCGGACTCTACCCTCCTGTATTTCTCCGTCACAGGCAATGACGGCAGGTTTGAGATGAAGAATATCAGGAGAGGATCGTACCTGCTGCAGGTCTCTCTTATAGGATACAACACCCTGTACCGTGACATCACAATGCCTCTTCCGGGAGGGGAGGATGCCGGGACACTCATAATGACTCCCAGGGTATATGATGTGGAAGGAGTTGTGGTGACGCGTGACAGGATCCCCATGAAGATGAAGTATGACACAATTGAATATGATGCGAAAGCCTTTAAGGTGAAGCCTGATGCGGTGGCTGAAGAGCTTTTAAAGAAACTCCCCGGTATCGAGATCGACAGGGCCGGCAATATAAAAGCGATGGGAGAGGATGTGAATAACGTGCTTGTCGACGGCAAGGAGTTTTTTGGAAATGATCCCAAGGTGGCTACACGCAACCTTCCTGCAGGCGCAATAGACAAGGTCCAGGTCTTCGACAAGCAGACGGATGAGTCGGCCTTTACCGGCATTGATGACGGTCAGCGTAACCCCACTCTGAACCTGGTCCTTGATGAGGGTAAGAAGAGCGGTATCTTCGGTGACGTTTCGGCAGGCGGCGGTACCGGCGGTCATAGCAGCCGCGGCAGGTAAGATTTACAGGTTCACTGCCACCACACAGTTTGCGGCGCTGGGCATGTTCAACAACATCAACCAGTTCGGATTCTCAATCAATGACTATATAAATTTCAGCGGAGGCATGGCCGCAATGTCGTCGGGTAGCGGGCATGTGATGCTTGACGGCGGGAACAGCTTCCCGGTGAACTTCGGGCAGCCAATATACGGTACCGGGTCAAACGGCGCAGCAGGACTGAATTTCTCTGTTTCCAACGAGAGGAAAGACAGGTTCTTCGTCAGCTACCTGGGCAACGGTTCGCGACGTAACCTTTCGGAGACCTCAACCACCCGGAACTTCATCCCTGATGGAACCTTCCTGATAGATGAGACAAAGGAGCAGGTGCAGAGAGACACGGCACACAGGCTTAACTTCGGTGTACGCAAGCTTATAGGTGACCGGCAGAACCTGATTGTCAATGGTGGTGTGTCATACAATACTGCTTCGAATCCACTATCATCGGTTTCAGGCAGTTATCTTAATGATGTAAAGGTCAATGGGCTGGAGAGCAGCACAAGCAAACTTTCGTCACGCTTTTCCGGTAATGCGGATGCCTCTTATATGGTTAAGATAAATGAGGGCAGGACAGTGCTTAAGGTGACCGGACGGGCAGCATATTCAGGCAGCGACTCTGATACCCGGTTTAACAACCGCACTGAGTATCTTAATCCTTACAGCCTGGAGGTCACAAACCAGTTCTATAACCTCGGGTCGGAGACGGCAAACTATACTGCGGGACTTTCTCTCACGCAAAAAGTATCACAACTGTCGTACATCGATTTTGCGATTAATGCCGGGTATTCATCAGAGGACCTGATGAGACGGCAGGGAGATATTTCGGAGGAAATGGTGCCGTTGCCGATGCTCAGTCCCGACTTCATTAAAACCGAAAGATCAGTCCGTCCGGGCATAACATGGAAACGCAGCACCACAAAATCACAGCTGACGCTGGCAGTCGTCACCTCGCTGGGTGAATACTCCACTGAGCTCAATGATACAGGGTGGGAGAGAGCCGGCTATTTCTTCCTGACTCCCAGGGCATCATGGGAGTATGAGTACAGGTCGGGGCGCAGGCTGATGCTTGACTATTCCTCGGCTGTCACTACGCCGGGAGCATCACAGCTGCTGCCGGTAGTGAACAACATCAATTCGCTGTCGCTCTTCTACGGTAACAGGGACCTGCGGCCCGAGTACAGCCACACAGCAAGCGCGTCATGGTGGCTCTTCGACCAGTTCTCATTCACCACACTTCTCACCGGCATGAGCATGCGATATACCCGTGACAGGACAGGCTATGCGAGGACAGTGGATGAGAATCTGGGTCAGACAGTGTCACTCATTAACGTGAAGGACGACTGGCGTGCGGGTGGGAATATTGACTTCTCAACACCATTTAAGCCTCTGGGTATCAAGGTGAATTTGTCGCTTGACGAAGAGTACAACAGGGGCATGAGCATTATAAACGGAACTGAGAACATCAGCAGCGGCTTCACGCACAGGGTATCACTCACGGTTGACAACAGGAAAAAGGAAAAGTGGGATATCGAGACCGGAAGCGCTGTAACCTTCACCAGTACAAGTTATTCGGTGCAGAGCATGCTAAATAATAACTACAATGACATCTCCTGGTTTGCCGAGGCGCGATATACACCAGGGGTGCATTTCAGTTTCATGGCTTCGGCTGACATTACAAGCTATTCTGCAGGCAGCTTCAGCGAGTCACGGCTGGTGCCTCTGACAGGGGCGGAGGTAAGCTACTACTTCATGAAGAACCAGAGAGCATCGCTCACCCTGGCTGGCGTGGATCTGCTAAACCGAAACAGGGGCATTGAGAGAATCAGCGAGATGAATTACCTTGTCGAGAGAAGGTCAGACATCATAGGCAGATATGTCATGCTTTCATTCAAGTACCGGCTTAATAAAAGCGCAAATGCAAACGGCGGGGTGGATGTGCAGGTGAAGAGGCGGTAATTGGAGGCTCTGGCTGCAAAATCCTGTTAATCAGACGGTGATTTACCAGTCTGATGCTGTGTTAGACTGACTTTTATTCATTATATTTGGGATAGTATTTGAATTGAATAGCAAATAGTTCACACCTAATTGCCTTATCAAAGGAGGAAAGATGAAAAAGTCAGTTATTCTGTTTCTGTCGCTTCTGTGCGCGGCAGAAATATATTCCCAGACAGTGCCGACAAATCAGCTGGGGGTCATCACGGCCGAGAACCTGAAAACAATTTCAAACATCTCACCCTACACCCCCGGAGCTGTCGGGTTTGACAATCGATACCTGGGTGTCAGGGGCACAACAAGGCTGTTCGACACCCTCAGTCTGTCATATTTTCTTGTAACGGGACAGAAGGAGTATATCACCCTTAAAAGCGATATAGATGTCATGAGTAATGCCCTGGTTTTCATCCAGGCGGGTTCCGGTGACCTGATGGAGATTTCCGCGGATCATATACAGGAGGTTATATTTAAAAAGGAGGGAGGGGACCTCTTCTTCAGGACTACCAGAGGGATAATTTTCGAGAAGGCACCCGAGGGAAATAAATTCTACGAGGTGCTTAAAGAGGAACCTTATTCGTTCATCAGGATACCCGAAAAGAAATTCGTGGAAGCCGATTATCAGTCGCTCTACAGCCCTGACAGACGTTACGACGAGTTAAAGAATATAAACAAGTATTACATCTCAGGCAGTGACGGTATTTTCTACAGGGTACAGCTGAATGTGAAGTCGCTTGTCAAAATGTTCCCCGATAAAAAAGAGCTTATCAGGAAGGAACTTGTTGCAAAGGACGAAGCAGAGGCTGAGTTGCAGGTCATTAAGCTGCTGAATAAATTCTGACAGCCAGGCACGGATCTGATAATACGAGGTTCCGGCCCCTGAGGGTGCATTAGGGTATCGGAATTTACTTCCTTATTTTGAATACTGATCTATGACATCCGATATGCTTCTTCTGCAAACCTCGCAGAAAACCTGGTGGCGTGTGTACATTATGCAGTCGAGCTGCGGACGGTACATTCCCTTCGGGTAATAGTTTGCCCCTTCGAAGGCGCCTACTTTTTCCCTGTTCTGTTCTTTGGCGAAAAATTCGTTTTCGGCATTCATCTGGCGCACGAAAAGATCCTCCATTACAGTCTCCGGAAGGAGGTTCTTCCTGATGCTGTCACGCTCACGCTGGATTTCATACCCGAAGGCATCGAACTCCTCTTTGTTCCAGGGTGTAGGAATTGGTGTTCCTTCCTCAACCAGATCCTTCCACTTGAGATTATCCTTATCCAGAAGAGCGGTGACGTTTGTTTCCCAAGGTTCCAGGGTTATCTCAGGCATCTCGTACGATACCGAGGAGGTGTAGTATTCATCAGCGAGGGCGGCCATATGGTGGCCCATTTCGTGAATCATTATGTAATCCGAGAACTTGTTGTCGGCAGCAACTGTTGTGTACAGGTTATAGATACCACCTCCGCCATAAGTTCTCTCATTGAGGAGGATGACCATGAACTCATACGGCACAGCCGAGGCAATGTCCCTGATGGTCCTGTTGTCATAGGCCAGGGCATATCGCTCCGAATCGAATGCGCTGTAGCTGACTGACAGCGGTGTACGTTTGAAAACGCCATGATGAGGTTTGTTGACACCCGATTCTTCCGATGGTGTTTCGATGGATCTTATATTGATGTCAGCGCTTCGGCTTTTAAAAGGTTCAGCACTGAGCAGCACACCTGCAAGGCGTGTGGCGTCACCGCGGAATTTCTCCATCTCCTGTGCCGTGTAGCCGTCGCCCAGTATCACTATATCGAGCTTTTCCCCGGCGGGACCGTTGTCTGCGATTATATTCACCCTGTGCGGGTTGACACGGTCCGCCTGGTTTACCTGGCGGTTTGATGGATCTATGTCGGCGGTCCATATCTGTTTGAATTTGTTTTCCGCATCCCGTTTTTTGACGGTTACTATGACGGGACTTTTAGGCCATGGGAAGCGCAGCGATTCATTGAATGTGCCCCAGTTGTCTTTGGCTTCGGGAATTGTCTGCCATTCGCCGAAGATGCTGGCGAAGCCGCGGGAGTAGAGAAGTACTTTGGTATTTTTATCAATCACCTCGAAAAAGTATGGCCCCAGTTCCAGCCTGTCTATAAGTATTTTTTTGCTGCCGCCCCATTCGCCGTCGGAAAGTATCCTGTCGACTGCGAACATCTCTTCCCCGGTTTTTCCGGTATGGAAGTAGTCCATCCGCATAGTCTTACCCAGGAAGTAGCTATCGAATTCCACATCGCCATTGTTAACTGCGGTGATCTCCGCTGGCGGAGCTTCCTGAAGGGTTTCCGGTTTGGGACTGTTTGACCGGCAGGAGATGAGGAGTACGGCGGCAAGTAAAAATGGCAGGAGTGATTTCATGATCAGTTTTATGAAGTTATGGGATAAAGGTACAAAAATCGCCGGGGGGTGAGTGGTCTGGCAACGGTAATAAAAAATCCCGCAGATCATTGATCGTGCGGGATTTGTTGGTTGTATGATGACGCTTATTTGCGGATAGGCCTGACGGTTCCGGATTCTGTGGTGGAGGAGTTCCTCTGTGCTTCTTCGCTTCTCCTGGCCTCTGCTGCTCTCGCCTCGTTGGCTCTTGCCTCAGCAGCTCTGTTTTCATTGGCTCTGGCTTCAGCAGCCCTGCTCTCGCTGGCTCTCTGAGCTTCTTCATTCCTTCTTACCTCGGCAGCTCTGCTCTGAGCTTCCCTTGCCTCTGCGGCTCTTGCCTCGTTGGCTCTTGCTTCAGCAGCTCTGTTTTCATTGGCTCTGGCTTCAGCAGCCCTGCTTTCATTGGCCCTGGCTTCAGCTGCCCTGCTCTCGCTGGCTCTCTGAGCTTCTTCATTCCTTCTTACCTCGGCGGCTCTGCTCTGAGCTTCCCTTGCCTCTGCGGCTCTCGCCTCGTTGGCCCTTGCCTCATTGGCTCTGGCTTCAGCAGCTCTGTTTTCATTGGCTCTGGCTTCAGCAGCCCTGCTTTCATTGGCCCTGGCTTCAGCTGCCCTGCTTTCGCTGGCTCTCTGGGCTTCTTCATTTCTTCTTACCTCGGCGGCTCTGCTCTGAGCTTCCCTTGCCTCCTGCGGCTCTTGCCTCATTGGCTCTTGCCTCATTAGCTCTTGCTTCAGCAGCTCTGTTTTCATTGGCTCTCGCCTCCGCGGCCCTTGCTTCATTGGCTCTCGCCTCGGCGGCTCTGCTCTCTGAGGCCTGGCTGTTGACAGTGGTGCGGCTCACTGTGGACTGAGCCGGAGTCTCTCTCCTCTCAACTGCTGCTGCAGGCTTCTCAGCGCCACTGACAGCTGACCGCCTCGGAGACTCAGTATTCTGAACTGCAGCGGGTGCAGTTTCAGTCCTGTTGCTGACCGGAACCCTCCGGTCTGTTGCAGCTTCGCTTACCGTCCTTCGGCCTGTTGCAGCTTCGCTCTCTGTTCTTCTGCCGGTTGCAGCACCGGTTGAAGTCCTGCCATCAGCATCAGCTTCAACCTTTGTCCTCCTGTCAGTAGAAGTACCTGCAGCAGGAACCCCTCCGCGTGTGGTCTGAGGCGCTGCTTCCCTTCGTCCCTGGCTGCCTGTACCGGTGTTGTCACGTGCTTCTGTGCGGCTGTGAGTCCTTGAGTAGAGAGCTACACCTTCACTCCTCTGCTCGGGGCGGGAGTACGTCTGGCTGTAGTTGCCTGCGGCAATCCTGTGCTGTACCTGAGGCGAATGTTCACGAATGCCGTGATAGTAAAAGTCGTTGTAGCGGTGGTACCTGTGAAAGTCGCAGTGATGGTAGTTTGCGTAGTAGTGAGGGTACCATCCGGAATGGTAGCCGTAGTAGTAGTCCCAGTAGTAAGGAGTCCAGGGATCCCAGAAGACAGGGTAATATCCCCAGTACCATGACGAGTGCCATCCGCTGTAGTGAGGGCTGTAGATGTAAACTGCCACCGGCCAGTCGTAGATGTCGTAATAATAATTGTTGATCACCGTTACCTCGTCCGAGTAAACCGGGTCACCGTAGTATCCGGGGTTGGGTCTGCCGGCATATACAGGTTCTATTATGTAATTTTTTCCGTAGAGAGCTTCATCACCTATCAGCTGTATCATCACCTTCTTCCTGCGGAGTTTCTCAACGGTTATCACCGCCACGTCCTGGTATTCCTTGCGGCCCAGCAGGGCGCGTAAAACGATTGTGTGGATCTTACCGTCAAGGTAGTCGGAAACAGTGATGTAGTCAACCATATTATCACCGTTTAGATCAAGGTTGTTGATTCGTGATTCACGGTCGTTGAGGCCTCTCTCGAAGTCTTCAAGGGTTTCGGAATTACGGAAGAGATCCATTACCGCGTAGAGGTTGAGGTTGTCACCCGGGAGACCCAGGTATTCCTCGGGGTAGTTCTGTGCTCCGACTGTTGTCGCTGAGGCGATCAGGACTGCGAGGACCGATGTGATAAGTGATTTTTTCATCTCTTTAAAGTTTATGAAGATCTGCTCTTCAAAAGTGTTAAAGCAAAGGGTGTGCCAAACTATCGCAAATCCTCATAAAATGAAGGAGAGAAGCATAAAGTTGTAAGATGTATGACAAGTGGCGGTAAATGTCAGAGGCCCGCCCTTAGCAGCTTCAGGTTAGTCTCGAGGCCGTCAAGATATGTAAGTGACCAAACACGAGGGATTACCATAAACATACCCTTCGTCCAATCCGGGCTATTATCGGGCGTCTCATAGAAGTCAAAAATCAGTGGTATTCTGCTGGCAATCTCTTCATTGGCGGCAGACTTCTGAAGTTCACTGACGAGGTCACCCAACCCGGCCTGAAGCCTTGTGTCATAGGAGGGGTTCTTCCCGTCAATGACCAGGGCTTTATCGAGGATAGATGCTGCTTCCGGACGCGGGAAAGCCCATGGATCATTATTCCAATCTTTTTCAGACATTCCCTCAACTGAGAATATTCTGTGCTGATAGTCATCAATAATTCCCAGTAGTTCATCGATTTTATTTTTAGTTGATGCCTGACCGGCATCTGCAGGAAGCTTATCAAGCACCATCTCGACCCTGTTATAAGTGCGCGATAATCGCATGGTGTCATCAAGCCTCTCCTTCGAAACATTCAACCCCAGAAGAGCAGAGGAGATTGACGTACCTGCAAGCAGGAAAAGCACAGCAACAGTATTATAGATACTGAAATCCTTATCCTTTGATGTCACAAAAAGAAAAACCGGCAGGAAAACCACATATGGGAAGGGCAGGGCTATCAGCAGTGCTATTCCCGCTCCCTGCCAGTGCATCAGCTTGTAAAGCATGCCACCGAACACCACGAAACATGTGAGCCATGTCACTATGTACAGCAGCAAATATTTTCCCTCGCCTTCAGTCCTGTAGTGATTTCTCAGAGCCAGCGGAAGAAATGCCATGACGAGCATGACAACACCAAGAATCAAAAGCTGCCCTCCACCGGGCCAGTGATTGATCTTAAGCAGAGCACCAAGAAAGATTATTGACGTGGTGATAAGCCCTAAAGTGTATATCTTCTGTTTCATTTCTTTGTTTTTTAGTGGTTATTGACTTCCGAAATCATTGCGATTGCATATGACTCTGCAGTAAGGATACCGTTTTTCATCAGCTCCAGCATGTGCAGGCCGGTTATCAGTGATACCCTGTCGGTTTCAGGATTTATCTCCGGCAGGTAAACGGAAGGTTCAAGCAGCTTCCCGTACATTTCAAATTTATCTGAAGGCAACTGACCTGACAGATAATCTGAGTATTTCTTCATGGCAGTGGCAATTTCATTCCTCAGACCTGAATCCTTCATCAGGAAGTTACTGAAAGGAACAGTTTGGAACGGATGGCTCAGAGATTTGAACTGTATTACAGGTCCGGTCTCAGTTTCTGCTATCTGATTGGTTAAGACAGCCGGCACCCCCGGTTTACCTTCAGTCTCGGCAATCAGTTTGGCCTCAGTATTGTTGATAACTGAAATCAGTTCAGAGGTCCTGTTATTCAACTCCTTAAGGATTGGTAAAGCAGAGGAATCATTGCAATGACTGATAACTGACTGATTTGATCTGAACCTGTAATCAAACAATGCCTGTTGTTCTTCATGATGTATGTAATAACCTGCCTCAAAGGACCTTTGAAGGCTGAGGTTGAGCATAAGAACCGGTAACATCAGAACTATCAAGCCGGTAACCATGAAAATGAATTTGGCAGTGACGTTCCCTTCT
This sequence comes from uncultured Bacteroidales bacterium, assembly GCA_963736735.1. Taxonomy (GTDB): domain Bacteria; phylum Bacteroidota; class Bacteroidia; order Bacteroidales; family VadinHA17; genus SR-FBR-E99. Next base: position 51,661 of record CAVTPX010000004.1, read on the forward strand.
TTTCTCCATGTAAGCCAGGTGTACCATGGAAATACTGCCAAGAAAATTATTGCAGATCCTGCTGTCAGCAAAAGGCTTGCATTTGGCCAGTGCTGAATTTTGCAGAGCAATCCCAGGATACAACAGATCAGACCTGCAGCACCTAAAATGTAGACTATCTTTTTCGGTTTGTTTTCCTGCTCCTTCAATCTGGCGGACAGAAGGGCAGGGACAAAGGCAAAGATCCCTGACAGTGAACCCAAGGCCAGTATCAGTCCGGCCATTGGCCAGTGCTGTACCCTTGCGGTTACCCCGGCAATGAACAGCATCGCGGTAATGAATGCCGAGATATAAAGGAAAAGTTTCTTCCCGCTGTGTGTCTCTTTCCAGAGAACCGTCAGTGCTGACGGCATGAAAACGAAAGCCAGCGTAAAGCCCCCGAGAGATAACATAAGACCAGCACCGGCCAGGTGATTGATCTTGAACATTGCAGCGAAAGCAAGCAATACCGTGCCCACTATCGCTGAGAATTTCATTGTTTTTTTCATTTGTCTGTATTTTGTGTCAACAGCATAAAGCGTTTCCTCCTGAATCACCTTAATCCTGCGGCTGCCCATCCTTTCCTTAACCCGCAAATAGGCTTCATGAAAGCTAAGCCCGTATTGCATTTCATTCTCCACATCACAACATACATGATCTATCAGCTCATCAAGAAGGTGCGATACAGTGATCTCCTGCTTCCTGATATCATTGCTGATCCGGTCAATGTCATGGAGACTCAGTTCAGGCATGGCTCAGACCGGGTTGTGGATCAACAATTTTCTGAAGAGACTCAATGAACTCTTTCATCTCTTTTAACCTCTCTGCCACAACGGAGTGACCTTCCTCCGTCAGGCTGTAATAAATGCGGATACGGTTATTGAAATTCTCCGATTCAGTTACAAGTACTCCTTCTTTCTCCAGCTTATGAAGCACGGGGTAAAGTGCTCCGTATGTAAGCTTAATTTTGCCGGTAGTGAGATCCTCAACTTTTCGGGTTATCTCATAACCGTACATGCGGCCATTCTCCTTCAGTAGTTTAAGTACAATTGTCTTAAGTGAACCCTTTATAAGATCTGATGCTATCATCTTGTATATATAATGAACTTATATATTACAAATATAGAATATTAATGATTTCAAATACAAATATTTTCAGGAAATATTTTTAGGGGGTTGCAGGAAAAGATATCTGCTCCTGCAGGCAACGAAGAGTTAGCCGGAAGAAATTCAGTACTTTCCGCCTGGATCACAGGGAGTTCCGGCAGTGATATGATGACGGAAAGGTGATCTGTTATACCTTAAGAATCAGCGATTTTAAGGCTTGAATCTCCTTTTAAATCCGCCGCGTTCATTTCTGGGTGAGGAGGGATGGTGTATCGGGCCGGGGTCGTGCTGCTGTGCAATGAATTCAGGCAGCGGGGCCTTGTAGACCTCGTAGCCGATGAGTTTTTCAACGCGCTGCATCTTGGGTATATCGAACCTGTTGACGAGGGTGATTGCCACACCTGTGGTATCAGCTCTGGCGGTACGGCCTACACGATGCACATAGTCTTCGGCATCGGACGGGGCGTCAAAATTAATCACCAGGTTGATATCCTTTATGTCGATGCCGCGGCTGAGAACGTCTGTTGCCACCAGCACACGGGTCTTGCGTGACCGGAAGCGCAGCAGCATCGCTTCGCGCTCCTTCTGTTCAAGATCGGATGAAATGCCTTCGACCAGGTAGTTTTTCGACCTGAGACCACGAACAATCTCGCTCACCTTCTTCTTCGTGGAGCTGAATATCAGGATGCTGCCGTATTCAGGATGATCGGCAATGAGGCTGTTGATCAGGGGCAGCTTCTGATGGTCGCCAAGCATGTAGGCAGCCTGCACGACACCTTCGGCAGGTTTAGACATTTCAAGGGCTATTTCAACCGGTTTTTTCATTATATGCTTTGACAGTGCCCTAATGTTCTGCGGCATTGTTGCGCTGAACATAAGTGTCTGACGCTCTTTCGGGACGTAGGAGATTATACGCATTATATCGTCATGAAAACCGATATCAAGCATGCGGTCAGCCTCATCAAGGACCAGCACCTCTATTTTGTCAAATTTAACATAGCCAAGGTTAAGATGCGAGATGAGTCTTCCCGGGGTGGCCACTATAATATCAGCTCCCTTCGAGAGGGCTTCCCTCTCCTGGTCCCAGGCCCTGCCTTCGCCTCCGCCGTAGACGGCCAGTGACGTTATGTTAAGTGTGTATGCCAGCCCCTGTATCTGCTGATCTATCTGTATGGCCAGTTCGCGGGTAGGGACAAGTATCAGGGTGTGAGTATGGCTGGGCCGGAAGTCGATGATGTCATTCATGATGGGCAGGAGGTAGGCCGCCGTTTTTCCGGTGCCGGTCTGCGCGCATGCTATGAGATCGTCACCGTCCATTATTACCGGAATGGCTTTTTCCTGTATAGGGGTGGTTTCCCTGAATCCCATGTATTCAATTGATTCCAGTAGTTCGGGACCCAGGTCCAGTTCGTCAAATATCATTTAATTCCTGTGAATTTCGTAATAGTAGAATAAGTCGCAAAGTTAGGGCAAAAATCGGCATCAGGCAATTGAATTATCTTTTTGGCAGGAAGCTTTTACATGATTCCTGAATACCGGCGAGCCAGGGGGTGGCAGTGATGCCAAAGCGGGAGGTGAACTTCGAGGAGTCGAAGAAATAGTCCCGGTCATACTGGTACATCATCTCCGGCATCTCCCTCATCACCGGAATGAAAAGTCCGAACAGGCGGATCATCAGCGGTGACACAACTGTTATTTTCGGTTTGACATTCAGCTCTCTGGCACACATCTTAATGAATTCTGAACCTGTCAGCCTGCTGCTTTCTGTGGGGAGGTGCCATACCTGTCCGTATGCATCGGGCGTATTTCCAAGCAGGGCTGTGGCTGCAGCGGCATCAGGGGTATATGTAAATGAGTGAACGAAGTTTTTATTCATGAACCACATCGCTCTCTTACCGGCAGCAAGGTTTTTCAGGACCATCTCGTTCACGAAGCTGTTTTTACTGTCAGGCCCGTAGAAGTCTGCTGAGCGGGCAATCAGGGCTGTGACCTTTCCCTTCCTTTCTGCGGTGAGAAGCATCTCAGAAATACGTTTCCTGACGTGACCTTTGCGGCTGGCAGGTGACACGGCGCTCTCCTCAGTCATGTGCGGGACAGCATTTTTATCGTACATATAGACGTTGTCGAAGAAGACAAGCTTCGGCATTGTGTTTTATGCATGCATCTATTGTCTCCCGCATAAGCAGGGGCCACTGCTGCTCCCATACTTTAAGCTTGTATTCCAGTCCCACAGTAAGGTAGACCACATCTGATCCCTCCACTGCTTTGTCAACTGCTCCCGGCTTCAGCAGGTCGAGGGGATACAGTTCATCTGATTGGTTAATACGGCGGGGATTTCGGCTTACAAGCCGTACTTTGTCGGTGTACTTCGATAGTTCTTTCGCCAGTATCCTGCCTATCGTTCCGTTGGCACCAAGGATCGTTTGCATCGCTCTGTCGGTTTAAGTTGCTCAATATTATGTAATAACAATCTGAAAGAGGGAAAGTTGACCGGGAAAGGAGTGGGGAGCATGGAGCAAGAAGAATGAAAGAACGCTTTCAGTAATGGATCACTCTTCGCTGATATCAATATAGATGTATTTCGCATGGGGATAATGGCGGAGGATGTCATACCTGATCTGTTCCGTCATGCTTTCAATTTCTGAGCCTCGTTCAGAATCCACGATGTCGACGGAAATCAACAGAATAAAATCGTTTCTTCCGATGTACATTGAACGGATATTGTTTATGTGCCTGACAGTCCTGTGCTTCAGGACAAGTGACCTTACAGTGTTTTTAATTTCGCGGGGTATGCTCTCACCGATCATCAGATTCCTGAGTTCATTAGACAGGAAGTATGACATTGTGATGAGGAGGCAGCCCACCATGAATGTTCCGATAACATCGAATATCGGATTTATCAATGAAAGAAGGCTGGATATCAAGTACGATAGTTAATCCCGTCAATGCTGAAAAATCTTCGACGAGAATCACGAATATATTTGTGTCGGTGGAGTCTTTGAGCGATTTCAGAAGTCTCAGTTTTGATGTCTTACGGAATTCGGTAAGTGCTACAGAAAACGATTTAGCCTCGATAAGCAGGGAAGCAACAAGTACTATGAAAATGTAAATATAATTGTCGATCGGCTCAGGGTTATGCAGCTTGTGTATCCCCTCATATATCGAAAAGCAGCCTCCCAGGAAGAAAAGGAGAACAGCGACAAGGAACCCCCAGAAATATTCTTCCTTGCCGTATCCGAGTGAATGGATCTCATCAGCGGCTTTTCCTGACCGTTTTCTGCCTATCAGGAGGAATACCTGGTTGGTGGTGTCGGCCAGCGAGTGAATAGCCTCTGCCAGCATTGCCGAGCTGCCTGAGATGATTGATACAATATATTTGATAACTGCAATGGTGAAGTTCCCCACCAGAGCATATAATATGGCACGCAGTGAATTACCTTCGTGTTTCATTGATTGACGTTTCTGCAAACAATTTTCGGGAGTGCAATTGAGATACCAAATTTAGACAAATGTATTAAAATAAAGTGCCCCGCATTTACCGTTTGGCTTATGCGGGGCACTGAGGATATAATTGTGTCAAAAATCTACATCTTATCTCCTGCGCGATGAGCTGCCTGATGATGATTCCTTCGAGCTGCTACTGCTGCTCTTGGTGCTGACGTTGCCGCTGCTGCTACGGCCGCTGTTGCTGCTCCGGCTGACAGATCCGCTGCTGCGGCTGTTCCCGCTGCTGCTCCGGCTTACAGATCCACTGCTGCTGCTTTTGGGACTGGAGGTCCTGGCTGCGGGGGCTGACTGCCTTGAGGGAGCTGAAGACTGTGTCCTTGTTGCCGGTGCAGACTGCCTGGTTGAAGCTGATGTCTGTGTCCTGGTTGCAGGTGCTGACTTGCTTACAGATCCTTCGGGAGCCCTTCTCTGGGTTGCCGACGTCTGGGTCTGGGTTCTCTGTGCAGGGGCGGAACCTGTATTGGTCCTGCTGCTGACAGTCGAACCTGACCTTGATGAACTCTGTGTTCTCTGTCCTGCTGCAGGGGCGGTGGTGCTTCTGCTCGTTGCTGCAGTGCCTGACGACCTGCGTTCTGTGCCGTTACTCTGTGATGCTGAAGACTGGCCTCTTGAGGTTGGTGCTGAGGTTGAGGCTGATCTCCTGCCGTCAGTGCTTACCGAGGCAGTGCCTCTTGGGTTGGCGCTGCGGCTCTCCTGGACTCTGGCGCCCATTGCTGCACCTTCTCTTCTCTGATCGGGACGCGAGTAGGTCGACTTATAGTTGCCTTCCCTGATATTAGTGCTGACGTAGCGCGAGTGTGACCTGATACCGCCGTAGTAGAAGTCGTTGTAGCGGTTGTACCTGTAGTGGTCGCAGTAGCGGTAGTGTCTGTAATAGGTGGGGTACCAGTGTGAATGATATCCGTAGTAGTAGTCCCAGTAGTAAGGCCTCCAGGGGTTCCAGTATGCAGGGTAGTATCCCCAGTACCAGTTCGAGCGCCATACAACGTAGGTGGGTCTGTAGATGAATCTTATAAGCGGCCATGCGCCAACTTCTACGTATGTGGTGGTTACCACTGTATTGTTAGCCCTGTACTTAACGTTGCCATTGTATCCGGGATTGGGTGTCTCGGCGTAGTTAGGCTCGATGATGTAATTCTTTCCGTACAGGTCCGGATCACCTATTAACTGTATCTGCACCTCGCCGTTACGGAGCTGCTCGACAGTAAAGACTGCCAGGTCCTGGTTTTCATTCCTGTTGAGGGCGGTGCGCATCACTATAGTATGTACGTTACCGTCAACGTAATCCTGGACCATGATGTAGTCGATAAGATTATCGTTGTTAAGGTCGAGGTTATTGATCCTGGAATTTTCATCATTCAGGGTTTTTTCGAAACCTTCGAGTGTTTCAGATTCCTGGAACAGGTTCATCACGGCGTAAAGGTTGAGGTTGTCTCCCGGCAGTCCAAGGTACTCTGCAGGGTAGTCCTGTGCTCTGGCTGTGCTTCCTGCTGCTACCAGCAGTGCGAGGATTGATGTGATGATTAACTTTTTCATGACTTTAAGTTTTAGAAGAACTGTCTCTTCGTTCAAATTAAATCAAACAGTGTGCCAAAAAATCTGGCATTTTTGTAAATAGCTGACAGATAGCGAAATATAGATATGAACATCAGGAATTGCCCCGGTTGGTTATTACGGAGGGTTGCCCTGCGGCAGGGGAGAGAACAAGTAAAAGGTAATAGTGACTGTGTCAGATGCGGACAATTATCTTGCCCCTCGGGTTTCCGTGTTCTGCCATTTGGAAGGCCTCAGCTGCCCTGTCAAGTGTGAAATAGTTTTCAATTACCGGAACCAGCTTCTGCTCACTGAAGAGCTGTTCCATTTCTTCCTGATCTTCGGGAAGGGCCCGGAGGTTTGACGAGGTCAGTTTCCTTCCGTACAGAAGCTGAGCCCAGGCCGATGTCACAAAGAGGAGTGGCTTAACCATTGTGGTGGCATAGATCCCGTTCCGTTTTAACAGCTTCATTATATATTTAAAATGCATTTTCCCGGCGGCATCGAAGATGGCATCGAAGGTTTTATCACACTGTGCAAGTTCTTCTTCAGTGTATCCCATTGTCTCATCAGCGCCGAGTTTTATTGCCAGTCCGGCATTTGCCGGGTTGCATGTAGCGGTAACGACAGCGCCCTTTGCCTTTGCTATCTGTATTGCAAAATGACCCACTCCACCGGTGCCACCGTTGATAAGCACTCTTGTGCCTGAACTGACTGCGCATCTCCTGAGACCGTTAAGGGCAGTCAGAGCTGCTATGGGAAGTGATGCTGCCTCTTCAAATGACATATCAGCTGGTATTTTACGGGCATTTTTTACATCTACAGCCAGCAACTGCGCCAGTGCACCTGCACTTTTGAATATCACCGGTGTGACGCCATAGACCCTGTCGCCGGGTTTGAACCCTCTGACGTCGCTGCCAGCCTCCCTGACTCTTCCTGAGAAGTCTGAACCGAATATCCTGGGGAACTTTGCGCCGGGTATGAATTTAAGATCGCCACGTTTAATTTTGAAGTCGACAGGATTGATTGAGACTGCCCTGACTTCGACAAGCAGTTGTCCGGCGCCACAGACAGGATCAGGATAATCACCGTATTGAGATGCCTCTGCCCCGCCGAATGATGTCGAATAGTATGCTTTCATGTAATTGTTTTTTGTGTAACATTAACTTAAACAATGTAAAGGGGCTTATTGTTGCGGGGAGCAGGGAGCAAGGGGCATGGAGCATGGGGCATGGAGCATGGAGCATGGAGCCGAACGTAAGAAAAATGCCCTGTGGGCATTTTTAGAGAGGGGACAGACAGTGGGGAGTCTGAGGGAGATGGCAACTCCGAAGGAGTGGCATTATGATAGCATGGAGCATGGAGCAGGGAGCATGGAGCATGGAGCATGGAGCATGGGGCAGGGAGCAGCATGAAGCAGGGCAACTCCGAAGGAGTGACATTATGATAGCATGAAGCAGGGAGCAAGGAGCAAGGAGCTGTGGGGAGAAAGAATTATCTTTATACAACCAAAAACAAGTATGATGAGATTCTCTCTGAAAGGTTATCTATACCAGGTAACTGTTGATCCATTGATTGCACGGCTCCATACGAGTGTGCTGCCCCTTATTGAACCATCGCACAGAGTTCTGGATGTGGCTTGCGGAACAGGATCCCTGTCGCTTTCGATTGCAAAGCGGGCAAAACACGTTACGGGTATAGACCTCGCGGAAGATATGATAATTACCGCACAGAGGGCTGCACGTAAGACCGGGACTGAGAACACGCTTTTCGAGTTACGTGATGCTTCGGACCTTTCGTGCTACAGTGACAACGAGTTTGACGTGTCTGTCACAACCATGGCTGTACACCAGTTTGACGCTGACCTGGCGGTTAAGATACTGAGGGAGATGAAGAGGATCTCAGGAACGGTTGTAATCGTCGACTATAACTCTCTGATGCCGAAAGGACTGTCAGGTTCGGCTGCACGGAGCATCGAACGTCTTGCAGGCGGGGAGCATTACAGGAATTTCAGAACCTTTATGGAAAAAGGGGGAATCAGCTATTTCGCATCAGAAGCAGGTCTGACGATGAAATCAGAAACTGAAAGGGGCGGGGGAGTGTTTTCAGTTGCAGTCTGCGGGTAGTGAGCAAGGAGCATGGAGCATGGGGCAAGGGGCATGGAGCACGGAGCATGGAGCACGGAGCAAGGGGCATGGAGCATGTAGCGCGGAGCGGGGCAACTCCGTAGGAGTGACATTATTATAGCCAGAAGCCAGACAGGGATAGGGCAAGCCTCCGAAGGAGTGACATTATTATAGCAGGGAGCCCTGAAAGGACCCGGAGTCAGTTAGCCCGGAGACGCGAGACCCTGGTGAGAAGTGACTTCTGATGTTCTTCCTCTGTCGAATTGGGATCCTTCATCTCCCGGAACATCTTGCAGGGCAGCTCGTCACACTCGCCACAGTCCTTATATTTCCTTGTATTAACCGAGCAGTCGTACAGGGGACATACTTTGGTTGGCATCATCTCTTTGGCCCAGAAAGTTGAGCCTTTTACATTCCTGCAACCTGTGCAGGTTTTGTTGTAAAATTCACATTCGTCGCAGACTAATCCGCAGGTTGAGAGGATCATGGTTTTAAAGGTTTATAGGTTTATTGGGTTTATAAGTTTATAGGTTTAGCAAGAAGGGTTATCTGGCGGACAGGGGGGCGGCAGGAACACCTGTAGTGGTGATGACTACGGGTTTGATTTTTCCGTTTTCGTCAAATTCCATCCTGTCAATGCAAACGACCCTGGCATTCCGGTCGGTCTCCTCCGGGGGACGCCTGTGGTAAACAATGTACCACTCATCCGTGTCCGGCCGGCGGATCACAGAATGATGCCCTGCACCGGTCCCGATTGCCAGGATCCTGCTGAAGAATCCTGCCAACTCTCTCAAAGGGGCCGAAGGGCGAATCTGAAATGGCATAGGCAACGCAATAGTCAGGGCCGGTCCATCCGCCTTCAGACCACATAAAGTAGTACCTGCCATCACGCATGAACATGAACGGACCCTCGACATAGCCCTCAGGGGTGATCTCGCGGAATAGTGAACCGTCGGGCAGGGAGTCAAGGCCTGAAAAATCATCATTTAGCTTCGCGATGTTGCAGTGCCGCCATCCTCCGTAGATGAGCCAGTACTCTCCGTCGGCGTCCCTGAAAGCAAACTGGTCTATTGGCTGTGCGCCGTTATGGAACCTGTCTATCAGTGGCCTGCCGATATGATCACGATAGGGACCTTCAGGTCTGTCGGCCACCGCCACGCCAATGCCCCCGGTCTCATCATCTGACTGTATGTCATTTGCCCCGAAGAATAAAAAATACTTACCGTTCTTTTCAGTTACCGAGGGGGCCCACATCGCCTTATGCGCCCACTTTACCGAGGAAGTGTCAATTATCCTGTCATGCTTTTCCCATGTAACCAGGTCATTTGAGGAAAAGGCATCGAGAAAAACCTGCTTCTCATAGGGTGCAGAGTAAGTAGGAAAGATCCAGTACCTGTCGCCGTAAACAATGCCCTCGGGATCGGCGTACCATCCCCCGAAAACAGGATTACCGGAGAGACTGAACTTCATTCCGGCATCCGGCCAATAGAAGCAAAAATAAAAAGAGAATAAATTTCATACTTCAGTTTTTAAGGAAATTACCTCATGAACATTCTCACTATCCTTGTTTTAATTTTATTATACGGCGGATAGCGAAGCCACATATCAAGCAGGTTCGACTTGACAAATACTGACCTGCAATTGGAGAAGGTTTCGAAGGTCTTCCTCCCGTGATAACGACCCATTCCGCTGGGACCAAGTCCACCGTAGGGCAGGTAAGGCGATGCTATCTGCATCACTGTATCATTGATTGCTGCAGTGCCCGACTGTGTGCGGGCAAGGAATTCACGGGCCTTCTTTTTATTGGTTGTAAAAATATATATCGCTATGGGCTTGGGATTCCTCTCAATTATCGTGTATACCTCCTCCAGGTCATCGAAGTCTATCACCGGCAAAACAGGTCCGAAGATCTCCTGCTCCATAACCGGATCGCCCGGCATAACATCACTGATCACAGTCGGAGCCACAAAACACATTTCAGGGTCAGTGATTCCTCCTGTAACAATTACTCCTGAATTCATGAATCGTGACAGCCTCTTCACACCCTCAGGGTTTATTATCCTGGCAAAATCAGGGTTTTTCTCCGGATTGTCACCGTAAAACTTATTAATCTCCTTTGCAAGCATTTCGAGAAAGCGCTTTTTTACCTTTCTGTCAACAAGCAGATAGTCAGGAGCAACGCATGTCTGACCTGCATTGAGGAATTTCCCCCAGGCAATACGCCTTACGGCAAACTCCAGCTTTGCATCCGCCATAACCACGCAGGGGTTCTTTCCTCCCAGTTCCAGGGATACAGGCGTCAGGTTTGCAGCGGCTTTTTCCATAACATATTTCCCAACTGAGGTGCTGCCGGTGAAAAAGATATAGTCGAAGTTGTAACTTAAAAGATGTTCGCTCACCGAATGATCACCTGTGATCACAGTGACAAGTTCGGAAGGGAAGTGACCCAGTAACTTTTCGATTACTTTATTTGTTTCCGGCACCTGCCGTGAGGTTTTGAGTACCACGCAATTGCCTGCAGCGATTGCTCCGATAAGTGGAAGAAAGGCAAGCTGGAAGGGAAAGTTCCATGGCGAGAGTATCAGGACCTGCCCGTATGGCTCGGGTGTCTTATAGCAGTGAGAAATAAAGTGTACAAGTGGTGTCCGGACACGTCGCGGACGTGTCCAGCTTTGGAACCTTCGAATAGCCAGGTTCAGCTCCTGCAGAACGAAACTGGTCTCTGTGGCAATCACTTCAAAGGGAGGCTTGTGGAAGTCTTTCCACATGGCAGCAATGATCTCTTCTTCATGGCTTATAACCAGTGACCGCAGTTTTTTCAGGGTCTCAAGTCTGAGACTGTTGCTTCTCGTAGCACCGGTTGCAAAGTACCTGCGCTGGTTTTCAAGTATTAAACTGATCTCTTCCTTTTCCATTCCTCTTCGAGAAGTATAAGTTGTTCTGATAACTCCGTATTTTTGTTTCCATCTTTTGCCGGTATGCAACTCATCGCATATTCGGCAACCGATGTTATTGTAAGGCTCGGGTTTACCCCAATATTTCCCTGGATAACAGATCCGTCGGTTATATAAAAATCCGGGTACCCGTGTACTTTCAGTTCCCTGTCGACCACTCCGGTCTCCTGAGAGTCTGACATTGGGCATCCTCCAAGTATATGAGCCGTGGTCGGCCTGTCAAATAATACTTCGAGCAGGATATTCTGGGGTATCCCTGACACTTTCTTCGCGTACCTCTCCATAACCTCCTGGCCTATCGGAATGAATGCAGGTACCCTTTTGTGCCCCTGGTTCACGATTTTCATCCTGCCCCCGAATATATTGTTCTTCCAGTACCATTTTCATTGCATTGTCAACTGTCTGCATCACCAGGAAAATCACCATTGTGGTTGACCATTTGAAGTTGAATACCGTTTTAAGGAAGAGCAGTGGGTGGGTTATGGTTTTCTTCAGTAATTTCAAGGTCCTGAGAACCGGGGTTGGAGCACCGCTGACTGACAGACCGAAGAACCATTTCATTGCATTAGATCCGTCAGGATATTTTACAATTTCAACATGGGTGGAGGCATCGGGGCTGAAGACCGAGGTTATTGCGAGGCCGTTATTGAGTTTCCCCCTTGCGCCGGAGACGGCACAAAGTGTTTCTGAGTTTGTACGGAGTTCATAACCCAGCCTGTCGGAAAGCAGCGGCAGGGTGTTATACCTGTATTTCTGTTTAAGCAGCAGTTTCAGTGTGCCCAGAGCGCCGGCTGCCACAACGATTCCCCTGGCTGTGAATACTTTCCCCTTTCCCTTGAAAAAGGAGGTGACATGTTTAGTCTCTACCCGGTATAGGTTGTCGCTGAATGTGATCTTTTCCACCCTGGTCTCCGGCAGGATCTCCAGACCCATCTTTTCTGCGAACCACAGGTAGTTCATATCAAGGGTATTCTTCGCCTTCTCCCTGCATCCAACCATGCATCCTCCGCATTCGATGCACTTTTTCCGCGGAGGGCCAAACCCGCCAAAGTAAGGGTCACTCTCAGTTTCAGTTCCGTCGAGATTCACTCCCACATCCACCGAGTCGAATGTTCCCTGCCCGCCCATGTCTTTCGCCACCTCCCTCAGGATGAGGTCTTCGGCATTAAATTTTCCATATTTCTTCCTTCCCAGCATGAATGAAGCCCTTTCGTAAAATGGCTCAAGGATATTCTTCCAGTCGCCGTACTGCTTCCATTCATTATTGGCAAAGAATTCATCGGGTGGGATATAGAGGGTGTTGGCATATACGAGGCTTCCTCCTCCAACCCCTGTTCCGCTGAGGATGCTGGCAGTAGAAAAGAATGAGAGCTTCTGGAAGCCGTAGAAACGCAAAGCAGGCACCCAAAGGTATTTGGGAAGGTTCCAGTTTGTCTTCGGGAAGTCTTCGGGGCGGAAACGTTTGCCCTGTTCGATTGTCAGGACTCTGTAACCTTTTTCAACAAGTCGCAGACTTGCGACACTTCCGCCAAAGCCGGATCCGATAACGATGTAGTCATAAACCATCTGTATAATTATTTGCTTTTTGGGTCCGGGGATAAATATAGCAAGTCACGGGCATATTCCTGTAACCCGAAACTGCTACATCAGAAAAAATGCATAATTTTTAAAATATATTTCACCGATGTTCGTCTATGCAATTAAAGACCCCGGTTAATGAGTCCCAATGAGTCAGAAAAAATAGGAGCTGTTTATAATGGCGAGCGGAAACGTCTGCTTGGCTACATTAAGAACAGGATCCCCGTCAGGGTGGAGGCGGAAGATATTCTGCAGGATGTCTTCTACCAGCTTACAGTCGGTTTCCGGGATATAAAGCGGATTGAGAGTCTTACAGCATGGCTCTACAAGGTGGCTGACAACCGCATCACCGACCATTACCGAAAAAAGGTGCCCGAAAGAGTCAGCTACCACGGAAATGCTGCCGAAGATGAAGACGGAATGCTCTCACTTGAAGAGATACTACCGTCGCTGGGAACGACACCCGGCGATGAAGAGATAAAGGAGATGATATGGGAAACCATAGAAGATACACTCGCGGAGTTGCCGAAAGAGCAAAGCAGTGTTTTTGTTGCCACTGAATTTGAGGACAGGAGTTTCAAAGAGATATCTGAAAGTACCGGTACAGGAGTAAATACTCTTATCTCAAGGAAACGGTATGCTGTTCTTGCGCTCAGGGAGAGGCTGAATGAATTGTATGAACTGTTAAAAAATAACTAGCATGAAAACATTAAGAGTATTAAAGTATGTAGGATTTGGAATACTGGGTGCAGGTTTCATAGTGTTGGTGGTGTTTGGTGTCATGGCACTCTGGAACTGGCTGATTCCGGATTTATTTAACGGACCTGTCCTGACCTTCTGGCAGACAGCCGGATTGTTCCTCCTGTCAAAGATATTGCTAACGGGTGTTGCCCCGGGCTCGCCAAGTCACAGCAGGAAGAGCTGGAGGAGCAAATATCAGGGGAAATACGGACATGTCCATTGCGGAGATGAGAAGGTGGTCACTGCAGACCAGGAATAAAAGTAAGAGGCTGCCCATTTTTAGGCAGCCTCCTTTTTTCGGTCAGAAAAACTCATTCCCGTTTTAGGCGACGTTGCTTCCGTCCAATCGGGGTCAATTGTTGAGGCCCATTTCCTTCAACAGGAATCCTGCCTTCCCAAATTTTTCTGTTATGAAGAGGACATATCTGAAATCAACCGCTATGCAACGCTGGAGACTGTAGTCATATTGCCAGTTGCTTGTCATGGCTTCCCAGTTGCCATCGAAAGCGATGCCGATTATCTCTCCCCGGGCGTTCATGACAGGACTGCCGCTGTTGCCTCCCGTGATATCGCACTGGTTCAGAAAGGCAACAGGTACATCTTTAAGTTCCGGGTCAATCCATCTGCCCAGATCTTTTGTTTCCGATAGTTTTACAAGTTCCGACGGCGCATCAAATGGCTCTTCGCCAGTGTTTTTTTCGATTACGCCAGCAAGTGTTGTAAAGGGGGAATACAATACTGCATCTGCCGGTTTGTAACCTTTTACGGGTCCCCACGTGAACCTTATGGTGCCGCTGGCATCGGGGTAGAGTGCAGATCCTTTCCAGTCGTATAAGGCTTCCAGGTAGTCTTTTCTCAAAGCCGTAACACTGGCACCAAAAGACCGGCTGTTTTCCGCGATCTCCTCAGACATCGGGTATATGCCTGCAGCTATCATTATAAAAGGATCTCCTGTCTTTTCGATCTCCGCTACCGGCTTGCCAATGAGGCTCCTGGCGAATTCAGGATCTTTCATCCTGGAGGAAAGATAGGCGTCTTCAACCCACTCTTCAGTTGTAATATCCTTTGTGTCAAAAATGAAATCGAGGCCTGTGATACGCTGATCAGCAGGAAGAGCCTCCGCCATCTTCAGCACTCTCAGCAGCATAGCTTTATCCACGGGTTCATAATAGTCGTTGTAATTGTAACTCAGACCTTCAGAAAATTCCTTCAATGCCTCCTCAGTCAGCCCGGGTTGTCTCTGATCTTCAGGCTTCTCCAGTTCTTTGGCAATATAGTAAACCTGGCTGGCAACCCCTGCCATGGTGCCTGCAAGACCCGTGGAGTATATGAAAACATTGTCCCTGTCATTGTTTTGGCAAGCAGGTCATATTGCTTGTTTTTCCCTGGCAAGGATATCAGAATACTTGGATTTTCTCTCCGGGGTACTGTTTGCCCAGGCCATATACTCTTTTTCGAAATCAAGCTTTTTCTGAAGAAAATGAGTCTTTTTCATTCCCTCGATGTTGCCCTCATAGTTTTTCATTGCATTGGCAAGGCCTTTTACAAGGCTGGCAACTTTCAGCTCACCGGCAGGATCATTTTTTGTGAGATCCTCACACAATGCAATTACCTCCCTGAAGTTGCTCACTGAAAATGGATAATTCCGGTCAAGGTTCCATGCTACAGAGTTTGAGGACCGGTATCGGGTTGTGAAACCGGGATAACCGATTATGAAGTTGAAGTCTCCTTCATCAAGGTCACCCTGTGCAGGTTTCAGCCATACTTCCGGTTTGTAGGGGACATTCGTGGCGCTGTACTCAGTGCCCTTGCCCTCAGGGCTTACATAGACCCTCATGAATGAAAAGTCACCAGTATGCCTGGGCCACATCCAGTTATCAATCTCCCCGCCATAATTTCCGATGGACAGGGGAGGTGAATAGACAATCCGGATATCCCTGAAGACCTTATAGGTGTACATTATATACTGCTTTCCTTCAAAAAGTGAGACCACCTCCGCTTCACTGTCGCTCTCCTTTTCTTTAACCGGCTCCGTCAGTGATGCGATTTTCCCGTTCACTTTCCTCTCTTTTTCCACAGGGTCAGTGACATCTTTTAACCCGGAGAGCACTTCAGCGGTCACATCTTTCATTTCAAGCATCAGACGTGCCTGGTAACCGGGAGCGCTGATCTCGGCAGTGCGTTCTGTCGCCAGAAATCCATTGGAGAGATAGTCACTGCTTGTGCTTGAGGCTCTCTGGAGCGCAGTATAGGCCACATGATGATTGGTCACAACCAATCCCTCAGGTGATACGAACGATGCTGAGCCACCACCAAGCTGGAGGATGGCATCTGCAATACACGGTTTGTCAGGACTGTAGATCTTTTCCACCGGGATCATCAGTCCTTTTTTTGCAAGATCAAGTTGTCCGAGTTGTGTAAGCATCCACATTCCCTCCTGGGCAGCAGATGGGAGGATTGTAATTACACAAATGGATAAGAAAATCAGTACCTTTTTCATGACGCTTGATTTAAGTTAAGAAACCAAACTTCCCGGCAACCGGGGATTTCAGGAGTAATTCATTCAAAGGTATGAAGAATTGCACCTGAAGTCAAGGGGGAAAGGACGGAAGGTCTGATCCGCCATTGGGCGGACAAGGGTCTGAAGGTCTGAAGTCCTGAAGGTCGTGCGGGCTGGGGTTAGGATAATTATTTCAGGACCGAAGTTTCGTTTTTATGGAACAATTCAATTATTTTTAAGTCTTTATTATATACCCTATCTTAAAACCCGCATTATGAATTACCGGAATTACCTGAGGAGAATGAGCGCAGGATTCTTCTTCACAGCAACTTTATTGTTGCTCATGTCAACTGCCGCAAACTCACAGAACCTTAACCCAAAACAGATGACAGCAGAACTTGACCGGATGCTGTCAGAGCAGTTTAAGCCCGGAGAGCCGGGCTGTGCAGCCCTTGTCGCCGTAAAAGGTCAGATCATATATAAAAAGGCTTTCGGCATGGCGAACATAGAGCTTGATGTGCCGATGCAGCCCGACAATGTCTTCAGGATCGGCTCCATTACAAAACAGTTCACAGCAGTGGCCATACTGCAGTTATTGGAACAGGGCAAGCTGAAGCTTGATGACGAGATCACAAAATTCATTCCTGATTACCCTACTAACGGGCATATTATAACAATTGAACACCTTCTGACACATACTTCAGGAATAAAAAGCTATACAAATGTCAAGGAATTTGGCAAGCTCAGCCGCACCGATATGAAACCTGAGGAGGTGGTTGATCTCATCAAATCGCAACCAATGGAATTTGCCCCGGGAACGAAATGGAATTATAACAATTCGGGCTATTTTCTTCTCGGTTATATAATCGAAAAAATTACCGGAAAGACTTACCAGGAATATATTGAAGAAAACATCTTCAAGCCTGTCGGAATGACCGGATCACTTTACGGCAATGATATTACTATAGTAAAGAAGCGTGCTTCCGGATACGGCCCGGGAAAGGATGGAGTTGTGAATGCCGAATTCCTGAGTATGCTCCTGCCATATGCGGCAGGTTCCATACAGTCGACTGTGGAGGACCTGTTTAAATGGAACCAGGCGCTGCACTCTTACAAACTTGTGAAGAAGGAGACTCTTGACATGGCATTCAGGGAGTATAAGCTGGTGAACGGAAAAGGTACCTCATACGGTTACGGATGGTTCCTTAGCGGACTGCAGGGAAGTCCCACAATAGAACACGGTGGCGGCATAAACGGATTCCTGACAAATGCAATCTACCTGCCGCAGGAAGATGTTTTCGTGGCACTTTTTACAAACAGAACAACAAAAGCACCGGACTTCACATCCCAAAAAATGGCAGCACTTGCAATAGGAAAGCCATTTATAATAGATAAGGTTACCCTTACTGAAGCCGAACTGGACGAATTTACCGGGATTTATACCGATGAGGAAGAGAAGGAGGTGACTGTTTCACGGGAGGGCGCAGATTTGTTTGTAATGAGATCAGGCGGCCAGGGAAGAAAAATAATCGCGGCTGGAAAAGACAAATTTTACTTCGAGGAGTCATTCACCTCAGCCACCTTCAAAAGGGATGCTTCCGGCAAGATTGTTTCTGCATTGTATGACGACAGGGGCAAGACATTCACGATTAAGAGGACCGGCAAGGAGTTGAAGGAGAAGGCTGCATTAAGTGTCTCTGAAACATTGCTGCAGGAATATGCAGGCGAATATGAAATTCAGCAGGGCTTTACAATTACGGTTTCAGCCGGAAGGTACCCGACTCTTTGCGCAGGCAACAGGGCAGGGAAAGTTCGAGCTCTTTGCCGAGAGCGAATCGAAATTCTACCTTAAGGTTGTGGATGCACAGCTTGCTTTTTTCCGCGATGACACCGGAAAAGTATCAAAGATCATTCTCTACCAGGGCGGACGTGAAATGGAGGGAAAGAAGATTAAATAGGCTTCAGTGTGCAAGGGTTAAAAAATAAGGGCTGCCTCTTTCGGGGCAGCCCTTCCTGTTCCGGAAAATTATTCCGGTTGCTGTGTTAACCTGATTCTATTTTATTAACTGTTACTTAACAACTTCAACTACAGCATATTTGGATATTTTCCAGAATTCTGCCGGATCTTTGATCTCAATGTAAGCAACCAGGTTTTCTGACTCCTGTACAATCGCGTATGATCCTGAGGGATGTTCTGTGATAAGCTTTGCATCTTTCGAATTTACGGGTATGGTTTTCATCTGTGTGATGTCCACCTGTGCAAACAGCGAATCAATGAAATCTTCAGTAAGGGTCTCCGTCCGTCCAAGTCCTAAGAAGCCTCCCTCTTTGGAGACAAGGCCCTTTTCCTTCAGGTCTTTGAAGGTTCCTGTGGCAAGCCATGCTGTGTTCATCTCACTTACCTGTTCCCCGATGGTCTCAGTCTGCTGAGCTACTGTTGTCTGCAGTTCGCTGGCGAGAACATTGAGGTTGCCAATCTCGAGATCTTTCTCGGTAAGTGTTGCCTTCATTGCAGTAATTTCATTCTCGCTCACAATAATCTTTAGCTTCAAGAGTTGCGATCATTTCCTTCAATCCCTTGATCTCTCTGCCTGAATTTCTCATCTGGGCATTCAGTGATGCAAGTTTTTTCCTGTTGTCCTCGAGTAAAGTATTTATGGCACTTATATCCTGCATGATCTGCTCTTTCCTTGCCTGAGTAAATTCCACACCTGAGGAGGAGTTGACAGTGATCAGATTTTCCTTTTCCTTAATTGTATTAAGACCTTTCTGAACCTGATCAAAAGTCTGCAGCCAGTCGTTGAGCGTTGAATCGCGAACCACAAGCTGATCTGTGAAAGCATTTCTCTCTGTCTCCATCAGTGTAACCTGGCTGACATATGCTTTTTTATAGTGCGAGTATGAGAATATTCCGGCAGTTATTACCACCAGCAGAATAATGATTGCGGCGGTGAATGCTCCTTTGTTCCGGCCTTCTTTCCTTGCTTTTTCAAGGTCAACGAACGGGGGTTTTTCTCCTCCTGTGTAGCTGCGGCCACTAATGTCTTCATTTTTCATAATTTGTTCCTCCTTTAATTGTTATGTGATCTGGATTATTAATTTTATTTCAAGCTCTGGCTGTTAAAAACAGTCCGAATACCGTATTTCAAAGGTTGTGCCTGAAATGTACTAATCCTTAAGAGCCTTATATAAAGGAGGTTAGAATTTTGGCG
The DNA here is from genome assembly GCA_963736735.1 of uncultured Bacteroidales bacterium. Lineage (GTDB taxonomy): Bacteria > Bacteroidota > Bacteroidia > Bacteroidales > VadinHA17 > SR-FBR-E99. The sequence continues at coordinate 70,937 of CAVTPX010000004.1, forward strand.
TAAAGCAGATATTGTTCAATATGGAAAAATGATTCTCATTTTGAGAAAACAGAGAGGACCCTGGTGCCTATTTACTTTTGGCTTCCTTCATCAGACGGTAGATAGTCGAGACGCCAATATCGAGTTTTTCAGCTACCAGCCTGATATCATTTTTATATTTAGACAGGTAGGCCTTTATGATCTTCATCTCATAATCACGCATTGTGAGTTCCTCGCCTGAAACGAAGGAGGCCGGGCTGCCAGGGTCAAGAACCAGGTCAGCCGGTTCGATAACCGTCCCATCACATAGCGTGACAGCAAGTTCAATTACTGATTTCAGTTCTCTTATATTTCCGGGAAAGCGATATGACATCAGCTGTTTCTGTGAAGCCGGTGACAGTTTCTTCAGCGGTATTCCGTTTTCATTGCAGAACTGCCCGACAAAATGAACGGCCAGGATCAGAATATCCTTTTCACGTTCGCGCAGCGGAGGAAGCTCAATAGGCAGTCCGAGAAGCCTGTAGTAGAGGTCTTCCCTGAAGTTGCCCCTGTTCACCTCCTCCTTCAGGTTTTTATTTGTTGCCACGATGATCCGGCAGTCGGTCTTCACAGCCTTGTTGCTGCCGATGCGGACTATCTCCTTCTCCTGCAATGCACGGAGGAGCTTTGACTGGAGGCTCATTTCCATTTCTCCTATCTCATCGAGGAAAAGAGTCCCGCCGTCAGCTTCTTCGAATCTTCCCGTCCGTCTGGCCGTAGCGCCTGTGAAGGAACCTTTCTCATGGCCGAACAGTTCGCTTTCTATTAATTCCGAAGGTATGGCTGCAATATTCACCGGGACAAAAGATCCGTCCCTGCGCTTCGAGTTGTAATGAATAGCTTTTGCCACAAGCTCTTTACCCGTACCTGTTTCTCCCGTGATTGTCACAGAGATGTTAGTGTTCAGGGCTTTGTCAATAAGTCCGAAGACGGCTTTTATTGCAGCACTTTCACCCAGGATGCTCTGCCGGAAGGTGTACTTCTTCTGTATCTCCCTGCGCAGTGAGGAAATCTCATTTTTCATCCCGATGCCATTCCGGATATTCTGAACCGTGATATGGAGACGTTCCTTGATGTCGTTTGACTTGGCAATGTAGTCATACACACCTTCCCTGAGCAGGGTCACTACCGTTTCTATGTCTTCCTGTTCGGAAATAAGTATCACGCTCACCTCACTGTTCACCTCGCGTATTTTGCGCAGTACCTCCAGGCCCGTCATGTCGGGTAAACGGTAGTCAAGCGTGATTATATCAGGCGATTCATGAAGGGAGCCCAGGAACTCTTTACCGTTGTGAAAACCCTTAACCTCATAGTCGGGATTCAATGATAGCGTATGTACGAGGAGCCTGTTATACCATTCATTGTCTTCAACGACAAATATTTTCAACGGAGCGTCAGTCATACCGGCTTTATTTTTTCAATATGTTCATTCAGAAGGGTGCTGACTTCCTTATACTCCCCGGCTGTTTTATCAATCAGTTCTTCAAGCTGAACCTCATTATTGTTGCCGGAGCAGTTTTTTTCTATCTCCTGCAGCAGGAGAGTGAGGTTTACAGCGCCTAAATGTCTGCATGGGGGCATAAGTTTATGTGCGATGTCGGCTACCTTTCTCCTCTCACCGGCATATAGTGCCGTTTTCATATCGGCGAGTCCTGTTGCGGTTGTGCCGATAAAGGTCCGGAGCATCTGCAGAACGAAATCCTCATCCCCACCAGCAAGGTGGTACAGATTCTGCAGGTTTATTTTTGTGCTTACAGCCTCTCCGGGTACATTGTCCGCTTCATCCGCTTTATCGATGGGTGTTGTGAAAGTATCACCACCTGTCACTGAAAGTATAGTTGTCAGCAGCATTTTTTCAGTGAAGGGCTTTGGGATGAAGGCATTCATCCCGGCCTTCTCGTATACATGCCAGTCTTCATTAAGAGAGGCGGCAGTGATGCATATCACGGGCATTTCAGAGGCTGTGATTTTCAACTCGCCGCGAATGAATTCAGTTGCCTTTATGCCGTCAATACCGGGCATCCGGATATCCATGAAAAGCAGGTTATAACGGCCGTTCCTGACCATCTCCAGAGCCTCCATGCCGTTGGCGGCTTCATCATGCCTTACGCCCCACCGGTCCAGGATAGTCCTGAAGAGCATACGGTTATATTCTTCGTCGTCTACAACCAGAATATTAAGGTCCCTGATTCTTTCGGGGATCGAAAGAGGTGATTCAGGGTTTGTTTTAAGCTGTTCCTTGTCACCGATCTGGCAGGGAATGATGCACGTTATATCTGTCCCCTGATTTTTCCTGCTCTTGAAATCAATGCTCCCGTTATGCAGGTCTACAAGTTTTTTAACAATGGAGAGGCCTAATCCTGTCCCTCCGTATCTGCGGGTAGTACTCATCTCTGCCTGCGTAAAATCCTCAAAGATAAAGTCGAGCTTACTCTCGTCGATGCCAATGCCTGAATCAGCAAACTTCAGAATAAGGTCAACCTCCTGTCCCTCTTTACTTACGACAGATGCAGAAAAGCTTACCGTTCCTTCCCTGGTGAACTTGATTGAATTGCTGACCAGGTTAATAATTATCTGTTTCAGCCGGTAGGGGTCACCAATCAATACCTGTGGAATATTCTCTTCCGTGGAAAAGCTCAGATGAGTGTTGTTTTTCGCTGCCTGGGCTTCAAACATCGAATATACTTCTTCGAGGACCCGGGTGATGCTGAAGTGCACTTTTTCAAGTGGCATCTTCCCGTCCTGGAGCTTTGAGAAATCAAGGATATCATTAATTATCCGCTCAAGATGTGCAGATGTGGATTGAATTACCTTCAGCGAGCGGAGTGTCTTTTCATCACATGGTTCCTGCAGAAGCTGTTCTGTAAATCCTGAAATAGCAGTAACCGGCGTTCGGATCTCATGGCTCATGTTGGCCATGAACTGCTCCTTTGTCCTGGCCAGTTTTTCGGCTTCGTTTTTGGAGTTCTCCAGGGCCACCTGGTAGCTGTTCGTCCGGCGTACATACCTTATAATAATGAAGATCACAAGTAATGCCAGGAGCGTACCGGTCAGGGTGAACATTGCCAGCCAGCGGAAGGTTTTACGGGCAAGACGACTGGCATCGTCAGCTTTTCGTTCGATACTTTCCGAAACGGCTCCCTCCATTTTAGAAATAAGGTCATAAAACTGCTCTTTGATCTCGTTGCCTGTGGCAGCCAGCTGTGACTCCTTCAGCATCATTTTCTCCTTGAGTATCTGATCCTGCCTTTTTATCTGGTTGAGGTCACTTATAATCTCCTCCTCGTTGAGAAGGCTTTTTTCACTGCGACTGAATACACGTTTTAGTATTCCTTTCTCAGATTTCTGATCAAGTGCTGACGCTGTGTTAAGTTTTTCAGATATCTGTTTCAGTGACTGCATGACCTGGTGATTATTGTTCAGGAGGAGCAGTTCGTTCCAGATGAAAATGTTCTCCTCAATCAGCGTGCTTATTGTATCTGTCTGTTCCAGAAGCACGGTATCATTTATACATTCAGCCCTTAATCTGTTGACCTTATCATCGATATTGGAGATGACAGTATAGAAGGGCTGAAGGTCACCGGTATCATTTGTAACAGAATAGATCCTTATGCTGTTTTCCGCTTTCTCAAGATCCATGGATATCTCGCGGATTGTCAGCAGGCGGAGATCCGGGCTCATGTCAACCCTTATTGAGGATACAATTGACGAGAGATTCAGGTATGATAAATAACCGGTTGCTGACAGCAGAATGACTGCCAGGAACATCAGAAAGCCAATCTTTATCTGAACGGATATTTTCTTCACCTTGATTTTGAAGGATTAACGTACATCAAAACTATGAAAATTTATTGTCAATGAACTGTTCAAGGTAAAGGCGGCAGATTGCAGGGGCGAAGCCATCTTTCAGGATGAAGAAATCGTGCTCCCCCCGCTTCTCCTTTTCGGCGATGGCTTTTGACTGTGACATCAGCAACACCTGACTGCCTGCGTTATGATTTTTAAGGAGTCTGACAATATGTCCGCCAGTTATGCCGTCTCCGATGTAATAATCGACAAAGGCTATTATATCACTATTTCCCAGTTCGCCTGACCTGATCATACTTATACACTCATTGGCATCGGTGAATGAGTGAATCTTAACCTTGCAGTCGTGCTTCAACTGCAGGTGGTCGCCCGACTTCTGCAGGGTTCGTGAAAGCAGACTGTTATAGTATTCATTGTCCTCAACCACCAGTACAATAACAGTATTATTCATGTTTTTGTTATTTGTTCCGGTTGGTTTTGCCAATTGTGTGCCACAATACAGACAGATTCAGTACGCTAACGACAACTGTCTTAATAACAGTGTGTTATAGTTTGACTAAAATCGTTTCAAGGATCTCCCCGCCGGAAATACTTTTCTCAAAATGAGAAAATATACAGAATTTACAGACTTTCAGACTTTCAGACTTTCAGACCTTCAGTCCGCCAGCCGGCGGATCAGACCCTCAGACTTCTACATAAACTTCTCCCGGTTCTGAAGGTTGTACAGTGCAAAAAGGAGCGAGATGACAGTGCCAACACCAAGGAAAATGCGGTTTTTAACTGTGATTATCGCCCATGTTGCATCGCTGACATCGCGGGCCGGTTCAAAGGGGTTGAGGAAAATGTTCCACTGGCTCCGCTGAAGGGGTTCCTGAAGTATAAGGAAAAACATGCCAATGATTATCATCACTACTGCAGTTCCGTTTCCGTTGCGTATAACCGTGGAGAGCATAAATGCCGTCATGCCGAGAAACAATACAGGCATCATTACCTGGACAGTCATCCGGAAGACCGGGAACTTTATTATCATCACCGATGAAATGAACGTGAATAAAAGCAGGATCAGGAAAGTGATCAGGAATATCAGAATTATCCTGACGAGCCATACCTTGTATCTGTAATCGGGTATCCCGAACAGAATCTCTATTGTCCTTGAATCCTGGTCATTCTGTATGCCGAAAACCGAAGGATAGAAGACCAGGAGCAGTCCCGAAAAGATGAATACACCGTAGAGTTCTTCCATCCTTGAAATATCTTCCGAGAATACATAGATAACTGACAACCCCAGGTAGAACAGGGTCGACCCGGCAAGGAACCAGAAGAACCTGCTGGCGAAGATTATCTTGAGGTTATAAAAGATCATCTTCTGAATCAGGATAATATAGTTATTTAATCTGCCCGGTTTCATGCTGGTTGGTTATTAATCGACGGGTGAATTTTTATCTTCCTTATTCCGCAGGATCCACAGGTAGGCGTCCTCAAGGTTGGGGGTGGCACGTATGGCACCTTCCCAGGGGCTCTTTTCAGAGACAACCCTCACCCTGACACTGTCGCCCTCTGACATATGGTGCACAACGAGGTTCCTGCTTACAAAATCGTTAAACTCCGCTGCCGGGATGTTGAATTGCCAGACGTGACCTTCAGCTTCGTGAGTCATGTCAATAGGTTTGCCGAGATATTTCAGTTTTCCCTTGTTCAGCACGGCCACCTGGTTGCAGGAGCTGGAGATATCCTCGATTATGTGTGTCGAGAATATCACAATTCGTTCACGGCTGAACTCTACGAGGAGGTTCCTGAACCTTATCCTCTCCCTGGGGTCAAGGCCTGCGGTGGGCTCATCCACAACGAGTATCCGCGGCAGGTGCAGTAGTATCTGGGCGATGCCGATCCTCTGCTTCATCCCACCCGAATAGGAGCCTATCTTTTCGTGACGTCTCTCCTCCATGTGTACCGATTTGAGCACATATGTGACTCTCTCTTCCCGGGTTTTGGCATCGATAATATTCTTCAGCATCGCCTGGTAATGGAGGTACTCATGGGCAGTCATATTCTCATAGCTTCCGAACTCCTGGGGGAGGTATCCTATCAGACCCTGCAGTTCCTCGCGTTTCACCTGTGTATCCATGCCGTTTATCCACACCTTCCCGTAGCTCTGCTCCAGGATGCCGCAGATTATCCGCATCAGGGTTGTCTTGCCGGCGCCATTGGGACCCAGGAGCCCGAACATGCCGTTGCCGATATCAAGTGATACACAGCTCAGCGCCTTGAAGGGTTTCTTCTTTTTCCCAATCAGAGGCACTGCAGCAACCACCCTGTATATATTTTTCCGCAGGCCCCTGAACCTGCCTTCAAGCCTGTAAATGTCAATGTTTTCCTCAGAAAGTTTCTGTCCTGTCTTATAGATGAATAACCCTGCAAACCAGAGTATTCCCATTATAAGCACCACAGCAATGTTCTCCCATCTGAGCTGAAAATAAACGAGGTTGAGGAGCGGGATGATCCAGAAGACAGTCAGATCTGCTGCTTTGGATATCTTTTTAAGTATGGGTCTTCTGCCGTCTGCAGTCATGTTGGCAATAAGGGTCCTGACTGAATTCCATATAGCTGACAGGAAGAACCATGACATGATGCTGAAGAAGAAGATCCAGAATCCTTTTGTCAGGAAGAAATATGTAAACCAGCACAGAAAGCCGAACAAAGGTATCTGCCATGTAAGGTGTCCCATCTCCTTCCATGACCTGTACCCGTTGGCAAGGCCCAGTCTCTCACGGGTGCGGGCACCGGCTTTCCACTCCCTCGCCCATCGTGATTCCCTGTCATAGATCTTCACGAGGCTCTGAACGCGGATCCGGATGTTCTCATCCGCCGGTATGACAGTCTCCCTGGCTTTTCTCAGGCTGTTCATCAGGAACCATGTTGCCGCCGGGATTACAATCAGCGTCAGGAGGCCGGTGATAAGCTGCCACAGGAACTTATCGATATTTGTATATATAAGGAAAATTATGAGTGCGAAAATTACAAGCTGTGCGAGCCTGATCCTGATATCGAGCGATTTGAACCATCCGATTGCATTTTCAAGTCCGGAGTAAAATGTCGGAATAAAGATCAGTGTAAGAAGGGTGCTGAGAGTTAGTCCTCCGATGACTGTTACCGCGAATGATGCCCCGATTATTGAAACATATTCAGCCTGACCCATTGCAAGCGGCAGCATTGCAATCACGGTTGTGACTGCAGTAATAAGTATGGGTCTTATCCTTGCCACCCCAGCAGCCATCAGGGCCCGTGACCGCCTGTTGCCCTGTTTCCGGAGCAGATTTGTATAATCTATGAGTATGATACCGTTGTTTACAACTATCCCGAGCAGAATCAGAAAGCCTGTGAGAGTACTGGCGTTGAGAAGTGAGTTGCCGGTGAGAATCAGCGCAGCGAGCGATCCGAGGGCAGCCAGCGGGATGCTGAAGAGCAGCACAAAGGGAATTACAAAAGATTCGAAAACGGCTGCAAGGATCATATAAATCAGCAGGAAAGCAATTCCAATGAGTACATAGAACTCCTTCAGCTGGTTTTTCTCCTGTATCACCTCGACGGCAATTCCCGGGGAAATATTCAGGCTCGCGACAATTGATTCAATCTCTTCCCTGGCTCCCAGAAGCAGGTCCTTTGAATTCTTTATTTCCTCATTGAAGTTATACGTTATTGTAATCCTTTTTTCCTGGTTCTCGCGGTGGATATTCCCCAGTCCCTGTGAGAATATTATGCCGGCGAGTTCTTCCATCTCCATCACTGCACCTGCATTATTTGTGACCTCAAGGTTCTTCAGATCGTCTATTGATTTATCAGTGACTGGTGCGGCAACGGTATCAGTGACTGCATATTTGATTATGATGTCATAACTCTCCGTTCCCTGCCTGAAGGTTGCACCTGAAGAATATTCAGTCCCGAAGGTAGCCAGGGCTGCTGTAAGGTTTGCAAGTGTATAATTATTCCTTCCGATATAGTCCATATCGAAGTGAAGCTGCACCTCGGGCTTATTGTCCTGTACGTTGATATTTGCACCGGTGATTGACTCGAGTTCTTCGAGATAGGTCCTTATATCGTCGGCAAGGTTTTTCATCTGGGTGAAGTTTTCACCCCTGATTACAACACTCTCACTTTCCGACCCGATGCCCAGCAGGTTCATGAAGTCGGCGCCCGGATTCATTGTCCCGCCGGTGGAGCCGCCGCCGGTAAATCCCCCTGATGTCGAGATCTCATCCATTGAGACCTCGGCAGAGGTTATATTTTTTGTTTTATCAGCAATCGCAGTCTTAATCTCTGCCAGGCTTCTCTTGCTGGTTTTGTCCCATTCCTTGGCGAGGTTTACTGTTACAGTTGCTTTTTCCTCCTCAATGCGACTGATAATATCTTCTTTTTCTGAGATGGACGAAAGCCGCTCCTCAATATCGGCCACCACGGCATCAGTCTTTTCCAGAGTAGATCCGGAAGGCATAGTAACACTCAGCCTGAAGCTGGGCGTGTTTATCTCCTGGCTGTTGTTCATGCTGAGCGAAAGGCTTATCAGCAGGGCAGCGAAAAAGACCACAAGTGTCCCGATTATAGTGGCTGCAGGCTTTCTCATACTGGCCTTAAGAACGAGATGGTATGCCTGTATCAGCCGGTCGTGTATCGACAGTTTTTTGAATATCTCCGCCCTCTGCCCCGGGTTGTGCGAGAGAAGAAAATATGTCGCCATGGGGATAAAGAGGATTGCTACTGAGAGCGACACGAGCAGTGTAGAAACGATTGAGACGCCAATGTTTTTCCCTATTATTTTGATGAGAAAGTTGGCCGAAAAGATAAATGGAAAGAAGACGACGACTGTCGTCAGTGTCGAAGCAAGGATGGCTCTCCAGACCTCCTTTGTTCCTTGTTTTACAGCTGTCTCCGGGTCTTTCCCGGCGCCCGCAAGCCGGTAAATGTTCTCAAGCACCACCACCGAGTTGTCGACAAGCATACCTATGGCCAGTGCCACTCCGACGAGCGTGAGACTGTTTATTGATATATTATACCCGTAGAAGAAGTTGAATGCCGTATAGACAGAGATAGGAATGGAGACAGCAATAACTGTAACAAGGCGGATATTTCTCAGGAAGAACCAGAGGATAAGTACAGCCAGAATGGCGCCGGTGACCGCCAGGTTAATAATCTGGTCGATGTTCTTCTCCATCGTTTCGGCAGTGTTGTTCTGGACAACGATCTCCACACCCAGTGATGCAAGTTCACGGTTAAGCTTTGCCACCTGATCGGTAGCAGAGTGGGAGAGCTGAATAAGGTTTGCCTGGTTGTCATTGACAAGGTTCATTGTCACGGCGTCCATTCCGTTGACGCGGCTGTAAGAGCTCTCTTCCTTGACCCCGTAGAATATCTCAGCAATATCACGAAGAAGCACAGGTCCTTCCTGCTTCACTATTATATTGCCAATCTCAGTCACATCGGTATATTCCGATGTTATATTGACAGATATCCGGCTGTCACCGTCAACGACCTTACCCGCAAAGGATCTTGCCCTGCTGTTGTTGTTGAGGAGCCCCCTGACCTGGCTCATTGTGACTCCCAGCGCCTTACACGCCTTTTCATTGAGCCTGACCTCGATTGAATTCTCCTGTCCTCCGTACACCTGCACACCCGCAATTCCGTCGATATTCTCAAGCTTTGGCTTAATCTCACGGTCTGCAATATTCCTTATCCTGTCTACACCCCCCTCACCCCTGACCTGCAGTGACATGAACTGGTTTGTAAGCTGTTCGAGGTCGATCTTGATAACATTGATAATGAACTCTTCAGGAATTGATGCTTTAACAGAATTAATCCGCTCCTGCAGTTTCAGGCTTGCATATTTCAGGTCAGCCTTCTGGTTGTAATAGACCATGATGGTGCCGTAGCGGGAGGTGATATTCGACTCAATCTTCTCGATACCCTCAAGTGTGCCGATGGCGCCTTCGACAGGCATTATGGCCTGTGTCTCTATATAGGCGGGATCCATTTCAAGCGGCGATCCCACCTGCACTATAAGAGTCGGGAGCTGTGCATTCGGGATAAGCTCTACGGCCAGCTTTTTGTAAGATACATACCCGAGCATCGTCAGCCCGAGAAAAAGCATGCTTATGAGGACCTTTCGTTTTAAGATGAAGTTCATAGCTCTTCTCCCAGAGATGATTGAGTACCGGTTTTCACCCTGTTCTTCCCGGTGATGAATGTGCTGAACGAGTCAGTCACCCAATATACGCATGGTATTACTACAAGCGTCAGCAGGGTGGAAGTGACGAGTCCGCCTATCACGGCCATCGCCATCGGTGACCTGAGGGAAGCACTATCCCCAAGCCCGATTGTGAGAGGTAGCAATGCCAGAATGGTGGTAAGACTGGTCATCAGGATAGGTCTAATACGCTGGCTTCCGGCCATAATGATTGCATCCTTTTTGGGCAGGCCGTCCTTCCTCAGTTGGTTTATCCTGTCGATGAAAAGTATTGCATTATTCACCGCTATCCCCCCGAGCATTATTATCCCGATGTAAGCCATCATGTTAAGCGATTTACCGAAGAGGAAGAATGTAAGCACCGTCCCCACCCCGGCAAGAGGGATTGTAAGCATTATAATAAATGGCTGCAACAGTGATTCGAACTGAGCTGCCAGCACCATAAACACAAGCACAAGCGAAAGAAGCAGTGCAAATGAGAGGTTTGACATCGATTCTTTCCGTTTCAGTTCCTCACCAGTGAATTCAATCTTGTAATCTGTGGGAAGGGTGAGCGGTGCGAGTGACGCCTGCGCCTCCTTAATAACCTTATCGAGGGGCATGTCAGGTGTTACACTGGCATAGAGGTAGCAGGTACGCGACTGGTTCCTCCTTGTCACTTCACGGGGGCTCACCACCCTCTTTACCTGTGCCAGGTCGCTCAGCGGTACCTTGACGGACCCGGCTGTAATTATGAGATCATTGAGCTGGCCGATAGAAATATCCTCAAGCTTTATTGTAATGTCTTTCAGCTCGCCGTCCTTTTCAAAGCTGCCGGCATCGGCTCCCTCAAGGTAACCCTTCACCTGGTTTATGATGCTTTCTACAGTCACATTATAATAGCTTGTCCTGAACCGGTCAATTACTATTTCTACCTCCGGTGTTCCCTCATCAAGCGAGGTGGTGACATTGAAGAGCCCTCTGTTTTGTTCAAGCAGTGCTCTTGATTCATTCAGAATCCGTTCGAGCTCACCGTAGTCTTCACCTGATATCTCGAGTGAGAATGCTGCCTCTGCGGTTCCAAGGGCAGACTGCAGTGCTGTCTCCTCCCTTGTGAAAGCCACTTCCATTCCCTGGATGTTTTTCAGGTATTCACCAATCTGCGCAATTGCCTGTTCGGTCTCTGCGGCAAATTCCTTATCGAGGATGATCCTCAGCGAAGCGCTGTTCTCACCTCTGACGGAGGTACTCTGCCCCAACGACGAAGTGTTGTCTTCGCCAGCCTGCAAGTATATCATTATAACCTTTTCACCAAGTAATTCCCTTATAATTGCCTCAGTGCGTGTGGCTGTGCTGAAAGTCCTTTCAAGGCTTGTCCCTTCTGGAAGCTTGATTGTCAGTGTAAATTCTGCAGAAGAAGACTTAGGCATAAATTCACTGCCCAGGCGGGGAATGAGCAGGGCTGATCCGGCAAGCAGAACAACAGAAAGAATAATAACAAGTACCCTCCTGTCGATTATCCTTTCAAGTAGGCGGGGATACCATTTGAAAGTTATCGGTGAGCTGATGACAGCCTTCTTTCTCTTTTCTGAGAAAAATGTCGAAACGAGCATCGGGATGACAAGCATTGCCACAACCAGTGATGATATGAGTGAAAATGCAACTGTCCAGGCCTGGTCTTTGAACATTTCGCCTGATGCTCCGTGGAGATAGACTATTGGAAGGAAGACGACGATTGTGGTTATTGTTGATGCGGTAATGGCGCCGCCAACCTGGCCGGTGCCTGTAATAACGGCATCACTGAGAGTCATTCCTTCGTCACGTAACCGTGTAATGTTTTCGAGTACAACAATTGCATTGTCAACCAGCATACCTGCACCGAGGGCCAGTCCTCCCAGTGTCATTATATTAAGGGTGAGATGGTTGAAATACATCAGGTTGAAAGTGGCGATTATAGAGACAGGTATTGCCACGCTGATTACAAGTGTGGTCCCTATTCGTCTCAGAAAAATATAGAGTACGAAGACGGCAAGGAGGATTCCCAGGATCAGGGTATTCTTTACCTCACCGATGGCGCTGTCAATATAGGAGCCCTGGTCGGTAACCCTGATAAATTCGTAGCCGGGCAGAGCCTTTTCGAGGCCTGTTATGGCTTCGTTGAGGCTTTTGACTGCATCAACTGTATTGAACTTGGGTTCCTTGTAAATTGAAATCCCGATGCATCTTTCACCATTGACTGTGACAATGTTTTCCGGATCCTTATTTGCAAACCTGATAGTGGCCACGTCCTTCAGACTGACAGGTACCCTTGATGACGTTGTTGTTGATGATGACGATGCCTGTGAAGCTGCGGAGGCTGAATTGGCCGTTGCAGAGGACTGTTTGTACCCGACAATAATATTTTCGAGATCACTGATGTCTTCAAGGACACTTACTCCCTTAACCACGTACCGGGTTCCCATATCAACTATCGATCCTCCCGACACATTCCTGTTATAATTGCTGATGACGGCCGCAATTCCGTCTGAGGTGAGCCCGAAGGACTCAAGGAGGTATTTACTGGTCTCAATGACAACCTCACTCTCTTCGATTCCGGTGAGGCGGATATCAGCCACCCCTTCGATCCTTACAAGTTCATTGCGGATATAGTTATCAGCCACTTTCCTCAGCTCCTCCATGTTGGAGATGCGCTCATTCTTCAGACCGACAACCATTACAGGCGAGGCATTCGGGTCGTACTGCGAGATTGTAAAATCATCAAGGTCAGAGTTCTGGCTGAAAGAGTTAAGCTCTTTCTGAAGATCGAGGAATGCCTCGTCCATGTCCTTGTTCCAGTTATACTCGACTGTAATGACTGCAGAGCCTGTCCGGGAAACGGAAGAGACCTGTACGACATCGCTCTGTCGCATCGCAAGCGACTCTATCTGATCTACATAATTGTTTTCAATATCCTCAGGCGGTTTTTCTCCAGCCTTAAGTTCGATATAGATCTTCGGATTGTTCAGGTCAGGGAACAGGTCGGTTCCAAGCTTGCCGAACGAAATGAAGCCCAGGAGTACAATTCCCAGGACGATCATTGTGACCGTGACGGGATATCTGACGGCAAAACGGGCAATAGGGTTCATGTCAGCTATTTGATGATTTTCACCTTCGACTTGTTGCTGAGGGTTTCAAACCCGCTTGTGACAACACGTTCATCTTTCATAAGCCCGCGTGTTACTTCTGCCTCTGTCAGGTTTTCGATGCCTGTCTGGATGATCCTTTCTGCTGCCAGACCTCTCTCGATGACGAAAACTGTCTTGCCCCTCTGCCTTGAGAGGATTATGTTCTTGGGTATCACTATCACCGAGTCTTTTCGGTTTGTGACAATGTCAGCCTTCACGAACATTCCCGGGCGAAGAAGGTAGTCAGGGTTGTCTATTGACACAGTACCGGTGAAAGTCCTGGTATCTGCATTTATTGCCGGTGACAACTGTGCTATATGCCCTATGATTGTATCATCGGGTATTGTATAGTTTGTGAGACGGGCCTCCTGTCCGGCTTTAATTACATTTATATATTTTTCCGGAAGCTGAACATCCATAAACATTGTACGGTAGTCCATGATCTTCACTATCGTAACCCCTGTCTCCACCTGGGTTCCCTGGGTATAATAGGGCAGTTCAACGATTACGCCGTCAATGGGTGCGGTTATTCTTGTTTTCCCGAGCTGAAGCTTTGCATTCACTACAGTTGTCTTTGCATTTTCATAGTTGATGCCTGCTGTCTTCAGTTCCTTCAGGGTAACACCACCTTTCTCATAGAGCGACTCCTGTTTTCTGAGTTCCGTCTCCATAAGCTCCATGTTAAGCTGATTGGTCTCCAGCTTGACAGAATTGACATACTCCTCATCTTCAAGGCGTGCGATGAGTGCTCCTGCCTTAACCTTGTCTCCAAGCTGCCACAGCCGCCCTGTCTGAGGGTTCGTGCCCAGGTAGTAGGCTGCACCGATCTTTGACTTCATGACTATTTCACCCTTGGGAAAAGCTGTTCCGGTGGTATTAATGAATTCTTCGACTGATCTCAGTTTCAGATCTTCAACAGATACTGGTATTTCAACATCGGCGGTGAGGGCCTGGTCCTGATTTTTGCATCCGGTTACCAGTGCCAGCGCAACGGCCAGGAAAATTATATTCTTTTTCATTTTGAAGGTTTTTTCTGTTTATCTGTTCTCTTTGACAGGTGCAATTGAAACATTATTCTCGAAATCATAGAGAGTCTGGATCTTCAGGTTCAGGAGTTCCAGTTTATATGAGATGAGGGAATTTGTATAAGAGAGCTGTTTCTCTGAAAGCTGGTTCTGGTAAATGTTCAGATCCATTCCCGTGAGGTCACCGTTCTTGTATTTTTCAAGGTTCAGTTCATAAGTCAGCTGTGCATTGGTCACATTCTGTCGTGCTATCTCTATCTGGTTGCGGAGGTTCAGGAGGCTTCTGTATACCTTCCTTATTGTCAGAATAATATCATTCTTTTCCTCATCAAGGGAGATCTTTGCAGTTTCTATGCCGGCTTCGGAAGCCTTTATCCTTGATTTTCTTTCTCCCCAGTCCCACAACGGAATTGAGAGCGAGAGAGAGACATCCTCGTTATCCACAGGGCTGGCATACACATTATCGAACCTTTCGTTATCACCGAAGAGGCCTACTGAAAGACCCAGACTTCCCTTGAACTCATTCATCGATTTTGTTTCAATCAGGTCAAACTGCGATGTCTCGATGCTGATCTCCCTCTGACGCAGTTCCATCCTGTTGGCAAGACCCTGGTTTGTAGCGAAGGCTACATCAATTGGGATTGTATCGACAGCAATATTTGGCAGCACTATGATATCGTCATAAAGGCTCATCCCGATAAGGAGCTTGAAATCGTCCTTTGCATTTTCGAGATCCACCTGTTTGTTCTCGTAGTCTGACCTTGTGGTGGCAAGGTTCAGTTCTGCCTGGAACATCTCTTCGCGTGCAGAGATGCCGGCTTCGACCTTGTTTTTCGATACTTCATAGCTCTTCTGCATATTCTGGTATGCCTGCCGCGAGATGTCGAGACCCTGCTGCTTCTGATAGACAAAATAGAAGGCCGTTGCCACCTGCTTCTCGAGAGCAAGGAGCTGAATTGCATAGTTAAGCTCGGCGTTTTCAAGTGCCAGGGTGAGCTCTTTCAGCATCAGCTTCGTGCGGTTATATGTGAACAGCGGCTGATCGAGATTCAGCGACAGATTATTACTGAACCCCTTGTTCGTATTATTTGTATACTCACTGTATGAGTCTTTATACCCGAATCTGTTGACAAGGGAGATTACTGCATCAGTCTGGACGATAGGTTGAGACACTGTGAAGAGTCCGAAACTCTGTGTTGTTCGGGTCGAGTTCCATTCTGAAATCAGGTCGTTGAATGACCTGTTATGACTGTAACCTATCGGGTTGATTGAAAGAGCGAGGCTAGTCTTACGTGCAGCATGCTGGGCATTCAGGTTCTCCTGGCTGCGCACAAGGTTCAGCCGTGGTCTTCTTAATCGACGGAGAATTGTTTTCGGCAATTTCCATGGCTGTCTCGAGGACCAGTCCCTGCTGGGCTTTCCCCGTCAGCGATAAAAAGAGCAACAGGCAAGCCGTTAAAATCAATGCTCTGGTACCTTTGTCTGAATGTTTCATCTGTATATAATTCTTTGATTCTCTGTTCTTAATTTACTTTCACCCATCTGATGGCGTCTCCAATTATTACTCTTCCGGTTGACTGGTTTGTCAGTTCCACTCTGGCGCTGTCAGAAGAGAGATAGTATCTGCCGAGGTTGTTCCATCCGGGATCGACGCTCGTAAAGTCGACTGTTATCTCATCCACGCCCTCGTCATGATACACCTTGTAATGCATATCCTTGTATACTGGCTCCGGTGGCTGTCCTTCGCCGGGTATTCCGGGTCCCTCCCCGGCGCGCTGACCACCCTCACCTCCGGGTGCCCCCGGTCTTTGTCCCATCCGGCCCGTCATTCCTCCGGCCTTCCCGATATAGCAGAAAATGTCATAGTAACCCGGGTCCTCAATTTTGACTGACCACTTCACAGTCTTGTCGCCGGTACCGGTACGGGTGCTCACTGCAGACCGGATATAATCGCCGTAGTATGCAGAGAAGACTACCGGCTGCCAGTATTCGGGTGCGTACCTCTGGTTGCCCTGGCGGTATTCGCTGCCTCTGCGGTTTGTGATACCAAGCAACCTCTTCAGAGGGCTGTCAGTCTGGTTAAGTCCCGGATCAAACCCGGGGTCTTCGTTATCCACAATAAGTTCACCGGGTTCGGTTGTCTGTGGCATTGATGGCAGAATCTCATCTTCTTCGGTTACGGTACCCCTGAACTTCAGTTTTCGTATTTCACCCATGGGAAGGGTGATCTCGCCGGGGATATTCTTTGCAAACAGGGTGTTTATCAGCATAGCCCTGGGCTGTGCATCAAGGATTATGGATATCTTTTTTGCCTGTGCCGGGCCTATGCTGACAATCCTGGTTATATCAGCCGACTCCATCCCGCGTCCCTGCATTGAGATGCCTGCAATGCCTGCGGGCCGTCCCTGGAACGAGCCTCCCGGCTGTCCACCGCGGCCGCCGCCTCCACCCCCCGGCCCGCCTGTCCGGAATGAAACATTGAAAATGCCCGGTACAGGCTCGGGATTAGCCGCTGTAAAAGTCACGAGGTACCTTACACGGTCACCCGCAACAATCTCCTCCGCCTGCAACCCGCTGAGCAGAAAACCGGGCTGCTCACGGCTGTTGAACCAGTCGTCGAGGAATGGATAAAATGCGAAGCCGAACCTCTCCTTTATGTCGTTGTCAAGCTTTGAAACATCAACTCTCCTGAACCTGTTGTCATCAATGTACTTTTTGAACCAGGCGTTGAAATCTTCAATACCCGCCTGTGAGCGTATCAGGTTGAACAGATGGTCTCCCTTAAGTGTAAGAACGGCCGGAAGCGTGTCACCGCCGGGATTTAAAGCCAGCAGATCCCTGAAGCTGTAATTACGGAGTATTATATTCGCATTGTCATTGTCCGACAATTCGTCCTGAGGTGCCCACATTGCCGGACCGGGACGGTTGACCTTCTGAAGGTGAGATTCGAAGACAGCATTGATAACAGGGTATTCAGCCGAATAGAAATTATTTTTAAAGAAATAGAAACTCGGAGCCAGTCTGTACCGGACAGGCTCATTCAGAACCCTGCCGTTGACATATCTGACATTTTCACCGCTTATAAAGGCATTCCTGACAAAGTCATTGAAGAGTCTTATCTGCAGTTCTTTGTCTGTAATGACCTGGCTATTCTTCTCCATCCTCTTCTTCTGCCGTGAAAAGCGTTTCCCGAATCCTGCATTTTCAAGCGTCAGCAATTTCTCAGGCATCAGCACCATCGAAGGCTGAAGTTCTGCCCTCGTCTGGGTACTCATCCTGGGATAGGAGTAAAACTGTACGGGCACCTCCACAAAACTCAGCGTTTTGAAGGGGTATCTTGTAGAAAAGGTAGCCTCCAGCTCTCTCATGATGCCTGACACCAGGAAGGGGAGTGTGTCCCTGAGTTCAGCAAGGTCCTTCTTATAATAATCGTGGCCCGGGAAATACCAGCTTACATATTTTACAGAGTCGACAGTGAGGGTGTCTGACCTGTAATCGCCGATGGCCAGAGTAAGTCCGGTCAGGGGTGACTCAGGAGTGAAGACCTGGCGGCCGCCATCACCGGCTCCGGCTTCACGGGAGCCTGACCCCTGTGCCACTGCCCGCAGACCTCCTGCTGTCCTGACACGCAGGGTGAAGTTTGTAAAATCGACATTTATCCGCGCCGGGTTCGAGGGGTAGTAGTTGAGCGATGGCACCGGGTACCAGTGCGTTTCAGGGATGAGCAGTACAAAGTTTTCAGTCAGAAATGACTGACGCTTGCTGATGTTTAGCATCGCCACCCTGTACGGTGATTCTTCCGGATTGTCAGTATGATCAGGATAACAAAACGATTCAGCAATGGATCCGGCATACGAAATACTGACGCTGTCCGATCCGCCGGGAGCCAGAGGCACCTGAAGATCAATCTCTATAATATGGTTTACCCTCCTGAAATTCTGTGATACCCCACCGAAAGTAACTTCGCTGACAGTTAAATAAGGATTAAGGGAAAAGAGCAGGGTGTCAAGGCTCTTCACGTTATCATTCCTGAAGACAAGAGTCGCTTTTGCTGCTATTTCTTTGCCCTTGTGTTCCAGGTCGATGCGCGCATCTGTCAGGCTTGCAAAGTCGCTGCTCTCGTACTTTCTGTTCGTTTCGATCACAAGTGCCTTTTCATCGATGCCATTTTTGTAGAACGAATATGTATTGAACCCGCAGAAAGCTGCTCCTGCAAGAAACAGTACCAGCAATACCCAGGTAAGTGCGGTATGTGGTTTCGATTGCGGCAGGCGCTTGAATAACAGGACTGTTGCAAGTACAAGGGAGATCCCGAGGAAAAGGTACAGAAGCCTCTGGTTCAGTATATGGCTGAGATTACCGAACCCTGCCACCGATGACTTGAAGAGCGGGAGCCCGAATGCCATATAATCGAACATCGACCCAAGACGGTACCAGCCCCAGAACATATTTAATGCCGCCAATCCGAGCAGAACCAGAAATGTAATCGCCTGGTTTCTTATAAGTGACATCAGCATGAATGCCAGACCCAGACTGAACATAAGGGTTGGAACACTTATTAAAAGGATATACCAGAGATAGGAGAGAAGGTCTACAGACATGTACTCTGATATGATATTAATTACCAGTGCTATCCCCAGAACAATAAGGTTGAGCCCCAGGAAAAGCCTGATGATGCCCCAGGTTTTGCCGGTCACATACTCGAAGTTGGAGATGGACCTTGTGTAAAGGACCTCGTTGGTGTCAACTTTTTTATCACGCTTGAGGAAGTCAGATGCAAGAAAAATAATTACAAGCGACTGTGCGATATTCAGCAGGTAGAGGTTTACAAGCGGCACTGTCGACGGTGTGGAGATAAATTCCCAGGATTCATCTCCCACAGGGGAGAACAAACCCATGTTCATAAAGGAGAAAATGAATAATGCGCCTAAGGAGAATAGCCTGAAAAACCAGCTTCTTCTTAGCGTTTTCGCCTCATTTTTTGCGACTGTCCTTATCTTATGCAGGAATGCCATGGAAACCTGTGGTTATTCAATTATATCAGTGTGTAGCTTATGTTCCATGAAGTAAACATATGCATGCTCAATATTCGGCGTGACCGCCTCAGCGCTGTATTCAGGCGGATCGTCCGATACAACCTGTACTTCCCATCCGGATTCCACAGGAATCGTGGAAATGACATTGTATTTTTCCTTTACCCTGTCATATTCGCTCTGCGAGAGGGTAAGCCTGAATACGTGCCCTTCAGCGTGTTTAATAAGGCTTTCCGGCTGCCCTGCGAATACAAGTTCACCCCTGTTCAGGAGTGCCATACCCTGGCAGGTCGATGAAATGTCACCTACAATATGTGTTGAGAGTATTATTGTGACATCATTGCGGCTGAGCTGAGAGAGGATATTCCTGAATCTTATTCTCTCATCAGGATCGAGTCCGGTGGTCGGTTCATCAACAACTATGATCCGTGGGTTGCCGATCAGAGCCTGTGCAATTCCAAGACGCCGTTTCATGCCTCCTGACAACTTGTTAGCCTGTCTGTCACGTACCTCCAGCAGTCCCACCTGGTCAAGCAGACGATTGACTTCATTAAGTCTTTCGCTCTTGTTCTTAATTCCGGCGAGAGCCCCCGAGTAATCAAGGAATTCCCAGGTCTTCAGTGATGTGAAGAATCGAAAATCCTGCGGCAGGTAACCAAGGATGCTCCGAAGGTCCTTCCGGTGTTCCTGGATGTCACGGCCGTCGACAAGAACCACACCTGAGGTTGGTTTCATGAGGGTAACCATAATCCTCATCAGGCTTGACTTGCCAGCTCCGTTTGGACCAAGTAATCCAAACATCCCCGTGCCGAATTCAAGGTTAATCTCTTTTAAAGCATGGTTACCATTGGGGTAGATCATGTTCAGTCCCCTGATCTCAATTTTCATGTTGCACGGTTTGCGGTATCGCGGAATCAGTTATTAGACCACATAAAGACGGATAATATTTCAAATGTAGCATGGATTGCAGACATTTATTTAACTTTTTTTCGAATTAAACTGATTCTCAGTATCAGGTGCCCTTGATTTTTGATTTTAATATATCTTTATTGACCCTTTAGAGTGACAATTGATTCCAGAACTTAAAATAATATCAGATTTATTATGAAAGGAATAATCTCCGGTTCCCTGGCGAGGATGAGCATTGTGCTCATCTTTGGCGCGGTTTTCATCACCTCAGCCTCAGCCTCAGCCTCAACCTCAACCTCAACCTCAGCCTCAACCTCAACCTCAGCATCCGGCTCCGGTAAATACGGCGATCCCACAGAGGTGAATAAGAGAATTGATCAGATAAGGCTTAACTCGGGCGGACTCGTAAAAGTGAATAAGCTGGCCGTTACTCCCGGCGGCGCTGACCTCCTTATGATGGAGATCGGCACCGGGGGGGCGAAGAACCCCGCGGTACTGGTAGTCGGTAACATGTCAGGGGTAACGCCTCTCTCAACCGAGGCGGCACTGTCACTGGCTGAGAAAATTGTCGCTGACAAAAAAGCTGCATCCGGCATCACCTGGTACATAATACCATCGGGTAACCCTGATGCTGCTGCCGGCTATTTCCGTAAACCCTTATACTCCGACACCGGCAACGGCACTCCTTTCAATGATGACAATGACGACCAGACTGACGAGGACGGTTACAATGACCTTGACGGGAACGGCATCATAACACAGATGCGTGTCAGAGTGCCCGACGGCACCTGGATACCTGTGACAGCAGAACAGCGTCTGATGCGCAAAGCAGACCCTGCGAAGGGTGAGAAAGGGATGTATAAGTTGTACAGCGAAGGCATTGATGACGACGGCGACGGACAGTACAATGAAGATCCGGCAGGAGGCACAAATGTGAATATTAATTTTCCTCATCTTTTCAAGAGCTTCGGCAAGCGGAGCGGGCTATATCCCGGTTCGGCACCTGAGGTGACAGCAATAATGAAGTTTTCCTATGATCATCCTGAAATTGCAATGGTCATGGCCTTCGGTTCGACAAATTTTCTTCTCGAGCCGCCCAAGGGTGGAAGAAAGGGTTCAGTGGACACTGAGAATATAAAGATCCCGGAAGAAGTGGGGAAGGCACTGGGGTTCGACGTCTCCCGTACTTATACGATGGCCGAGATAATGGAAGCCGTGCAGCCTATGCTGCCTCCGGGAATGGAAATCGATGAGGGGATGATTGCAAGTTTTCTCGGTCTCGGGGCAGTTGTGAATCCGATGCAGGAGGATCTCGCATTCTACAATAAAATATCGGAGGAATACAAGGAATATCTTAAAACGAAGGGGGTAAAGGAGGAAAGGTTTGATCCGGAGCAACCCGCCGACGGCTCTTTCGAGCTGTGGTCATATTATCACCTCGGGGTACCGGTATTCACTATGGATATGTGGGCTCTGCCAAAACCGAAGGAGGAAACCAAAAACGCCAGCGGAATTACGATTGAATCACTGGAGAAGATGACATCTGACGAATTCATGGCACTGGGGGAGGAAAAGATCAACGCCTTTCTGAAGGAGCGCGGTGCTCCGGCACAGTACAACGCCAAAATGGTAATGGGGATGATGAAGAGCGGGCAGGTGAAGCCGGCGCAGATGGCGGGAATGATGAAGCAGATGCCCGGACCTGCAAAGGATGAGCAGAAGGGCGACGCGAAGGAGGGAGCACAGCTGGCTTTCTCTGATAAATGGCTTGACGGCAAAGGTTTCGTGGCCTGGAAGCCCTATAAGCATCCCACCCTGGGAGATGTTGAAATCGGCGGTTTTGTTCCTTTCACCGATAATACCCCTCCGCCTGCAATGGTGGACTCACTCACAAACCTTCATCTTCCGTTCGTTTTCGAACTTGTGAAAAAGCTTCCTGTTCTGAAGATCAGTGAGACAAAAGTTATAAGCAGGGGCGGCGGAGTATACCAGCTGGAAGCATGGATAATGAATGACGGTTACCTTCCTTTCCCTACTGCAATGGGCAAGCGTAATAAAATTCCGGCACCGGCAATACTGATCCTTGAAGGCGGCGGCATAGAGCTGCTGTCAGGCAGGATGCGAACGCCACTGAATGATCTCGGGGGTAAGCAACTTGTGAAATTCACATGGCTTGTCAGGGCCACAAAGAAGGGCACGGTCACCCTTAAGCTCGAGTCGAAGCAGGCCGGCTCAGATACAGAAACAGTAAACATCGGAGGTTAGCCATGAAGAGACAAATATCATATATGACAGGGATCCTTTTACTTTTCACTTTCGCATTCTCAAATGCGCAGGAGATAAAGGTCCCGCTGCGGTTCGACCATTATTACAGCTATGACCAGGTGGTTGAGGCCCTGAAGGCTCTTAATGCCGCCTATCCGAAACTTACAACGCTTGACCAGGTGGGTAAAAGCGAGGAGGGCAGGATAATATGGGCACTTACAATAAACAATCCTGCCACCGGAGAGCCTCTTTCCAAACCCGGGGTATACGCTGACGGCAACATTCACGGCAACGAGATTCAGGCCGGCGAGGTCTGTCTTTACCTTGCAAACCGGCTGCTGACAGAATACGGTAAGCTGAAGGACATAACTGAAGTGGTAGACCGCAATGCGTTTTATATTATCCCGGTGGTGAATGTGGACGGCAGGGCACATTTCTTTGAAGACGGCAATACCCCCAGTTCCAACAGGAGCATCAGGATTGCCGTTGATGATGACCGTGACGGACTCCTTGATGAGGATGGTCCTGACGATCTCGACGGTGACGGAAGCATAACAAACATGAGAATGCGCGATACCCTTGGCAGGATGAGGAGTGACCCGCAGGAACCGAGGCTGATGGTCGCGGTGAAGCCCGGAGAGAAGGGTGAGTGGACGGTTCTGGGTGAGGAAGGGATCGACAATGATGGCGACGGCCGGGTGAATGAGGATGCCGAGGGTTATCTCGACGGCAACCGCAACTGGGGATACAACTGGGAACCGCCTTATGTTCAGAGAGGCGCAGGCAACTATCCCTTCGAGGGCAGGGGGCTGAATGCAATTGCACAATGGATGCTGGCCCGGCAGAATATTATAATGGTATTCGCTTTCCACAACAACGGCGGAATGTACCTGAGAGGCCCTTCTTTCAAGTCGGCCGGTGAACTGCCGCAGGGAGACCTTGCCGTGTACAATTACCTGGGAGAGAATGTGGAAAAAATTGTACCGGGATATAAATACCTCATTAGCTGGAAGGATCTTTATACAACTTACGGTGATTTCACCGACTTCGCCAACAACCTTATCGGTACTTACAGCTTCGTTGGGGAACTGTTCCAGCAGGAGTCGGAGACGTACGGTCCGGCAGTGCCTGAATCAGAGGGAGAGTCATCAATGTTCGGCAATTCTCCGGAGGCTGACAGGGCAAGACTTAAATTCAATGACAGGGTCACCCAGGGAGAGCTCTACAGGGTATGGAAGCCTTTTAAACATCCTGTTTATGGCGATGTTGAAATCGGTGGATGGGTCAAGATGAGTTCACGGCTGCCTCATCCGTTTATGCTGCAGGATCTTGTTCACAGGAATGCTTCGACCGTGATTTTCGCAGCACAGAACACACCTGATGTAAAGATGAATGTTCTTGAAGTGAAAAAGGTTGACGGGAATCTTTACAGGGTGAGGGTGCGGCTGGTTAACAGCAATGCGATGCCCTCAGTGACCTACCAGACTCTGAAGAACAAACTTTATCCCAATGACATATTAAGCGTCACAGGTGCGTCGGCGAAGGTTGTCAGCGGAGGAAAGATTACAGATATTTACACTGATAAGGTAGAGTACAAGGAGTACAAACCTGAGATTCAGTTCTGCCAGGTACCAGGGATGGGGAAGGTCGAATACCAGTTCTTAATCACCGGAAAGGGAAGCGTTGAAATTAAATTTGAATCGCGCAAAGCCGGGACCCGGAAGGTGACAGTGGAGCTGAAGTAAAGAAGGAAAAAGAATAAAGGGTCAGCGCAACTGCGCCTGACCCTTTATTACAAACTAAAACTCAAAACTCAAAAACTCAGACCTTTTTCCATTTAAGCGAACAGCCGATGGCTTTGGTTCCTGCCATGGCTATCGGTTTGCCGCTTATAAGACTGTTTACCGCATCAGCCAGATAGTGTTTGTCAGCCGCCGAAGCATTGTCAGCATTGTTGTCGATGGCTCCCACGTACTCAACTTTCAACTTACCGTCGGTTTTAGAAAGCAGATAAACGTGCGGTGTATTTGTCGCACCGTACTTCCTGGCTACATCCTGCGACTCATCGTAGAGGTACTGAAAAGCATATTTCTTTTCTGCTGCTTTTTTCTGCATCTCTTCATAGGAGTCTCCGGGAGAGACACCCTTGTCATTGCTGTTGATTGCAATCACAGGAAATCCTTTACCGGCAAATTCCTCATTCAGTTTTACAAGCCTTTCATCATATTTCTTCACAACAGGACATGTGTTGCACCAGAAGACTACAATAAACCCTTTCGCATCAGTGAACTGTGCAAGAGATACCAGCTCACCCTTCACATTTTTCAGTTTGAAATCTGAGGCAATGTCACCTGCTTTATAAGCAGACTGTGCGCCTGCAGTCATCGGCAATAATATGCCTATCAATAATAACCAGAGATACTTTTTCATGATTTTAAGATTTAAATGTTTGACATTCACAAAGATTTAATAATCAATTCCCGGAGTTGTTTTTCGTCAAGCTCTTCGGGATGGAAACTTCTGATTTTTTTTGCATTATTTATTACAAGTGTGGCGGGAATGTTACCCTGCCAGCCTGGATCGACAGTGTCTATCCACAGATTGTAGTCGGTGTCTGTCATTACAGCCACTTCATGGGTGATTTTATTCTTTTTCAGGAATGGTATGAGCTTCCCTTCAATTTCGCTGGGGAAATCGAGGCTGATGAGAAAGAATGTAACCTCATCCCTGTCAAACTCTTTCGATATCTTTTCAAAGTGCGGCAATTCCTTTACGCAGGGAGCGCACCAGGAAGCCCAGAAGTTTATCACAGAGAGCTTATCTTCCTTGTTTTTCAGGATCTTTTCCAGGTCAGATGTCTTTATATATTCAACCTTCTGTCCGGACACAGTCAGAGAACAGGCTAGCCCGGCAACGGCTACAATAAGGGAGAATAACAGAAATCTGGTCTTCATAACAGACTCTTTTTTATAATAACCCAAAAATGGCGTATGTGTTCATTTGGTAGGGCTGAATTTCCCTGAAATATGTACAGCATGGAGCATGGAGCATGGGGCATGGGGAACCCCGAAGGGGTGACATTATGATAGGTAAGGAGAATAGAGTGCCTCTAAACCCCGAAGGGGTGACATTATGATAGGTAAGGAGAATAGAGTGCCTCTGAACTCCGAAGGAGTGACATTATGATAGGTAAGGAGAATAGAGTGCCTCTGAACTCCGAAGGAGTGACATTATGATAGGTAAGGAGAATAGAGTGCCTCTGAACCCCGAAGGGGTGACATTATGATAGGTAAGGAGAATAGAGTGCCTCTGAACTCCGAAGGGGGACCGAGCGTAAGGAAAATGCCCTGTGGGCATTTTTAGCGAGGGGACAGACAGTGGGTAGGCTATAGCTTGCGGAGCATCATATCCCTCTCCGCGAAAATCTCCTGCGCCCTGTCAATCGTTACCTCCCGGAACCGGATTATGTCTCCCGGCTTCATCTGTGCAACAAGTGTCAGATCGGCGGAGATGACACATGCGATACGGGTATAACCCCCGGTGGTCTGTCTGTCTGCCATCAGGATGATAGGCTGACCGTTGCCCGGCACCTGTACTGTACCACGCGAGATACCGGACGAGATAATATCTGCCCCGGCTTCCGTGTGTGCAACTGGACTTTCCGGAGAGGCGATATCCCATACGGTCACTCTTTTCGGTGATCCTGTATTCAGAAGTGAGGAAGTTGTGAATTCCCTCCATCGTGAAACGGTTTACCTCAGGACCGGAAATGATCCTTATAGTCTGGTCTGACTGATATCTCGGTATAAGTCCTTCAGGAATTGCTGCTTCCCTGATTCCGCCCTTCGTCTCCCCCAACTGCAGTTCGTCGCCTGCTTCAAGTGCCCTGCCAGCGAATCCCCCCAGATTTGCCCTCAGGTAGGTCGAACGGCTTCCCATAACTTCCGGCACGTTTATCCCTCCCGCAAAAGCGATGTATGTTCTGAATCCGTTTTTCAACCGTGAGAAGGAAAGTGTATCTCCCCGTCCAACCTTCAGAGCCCTGTTGATTGATACCGGCACACCGTTGAGAGCCGGGCCCATGTCTGCTCCGGTCAGTAGCAATGGCGCCGTCAGCTGTAAACTGAATCTCAGGTCCCGTAAATGTTGTCTCGAGGCATGCAGCATCCAAGTCATTTCCAACAAGCAAATTGGCAAGCCGGAGAGAGAAGACGTCCATTGCACCTGCAATGGGCATTCCGTAGCGCTGGTATCCGTATCTTCCTTTATCCTGGACAGTGGTCAGCATTCCTGCTGACTTTATAATAACTGATGGCATGATCAGGCGGTTTTGATTCGTTTCAGGTTGTAAATCCCCTTTTTTAATTCTTCGGTTATGGTCCCGAATTCATTTTCCGTTACCGGTACGAACCGGATACTGTCACCGGCACTGAAGAGGAACTCAGGTTTTCTCTCGGGATTGAAAAGCTGCAGCGGGGTTTTTCCGATGAGGTGCCAGCCGCCCGGGCTTTCGATAGGGTAGATCCCGGACTGGTTGCCGGCAATGCCCACCGAACCTGCCGGTATTTTTAACCGCGGCGCCTGTCTTCGCGGCGTATCCAGACGCTTGTCCATGCCTCCAAGATAGCAGAATCCGGGTGTGAATCCGAGCATATATACAAGGTAGGTGACCGAACTGTGTATCTTGACAACATCCTCCGGAAGCAGGTAATTATGGTCTGCAACATCCTGAATGTCAGGTCCGTATTCGCCGCCGTAAAGCACCGGGACATCAACCGTATAGGCATCGGGTAATTCAACCGCACCGATGTCATTACCGCAGGCACGCAAAATGTCAAGGAGATGACGGTAACCTGTAACAGTCGGGTCATAGCAAACCATCAGCTCATTATAGGAAGGGATGAAGTCAGTTACTCCTTCGATTTTCCAGTTTTCCAGGCTCACAAGCAGTTTCCTGACTGTGTTGTTTACTTCCCCGGATATGCCTTCGCCGGCTTTTATTATGAATGCTGAATCGCCGGAGGGAATATATTGCAGCGTAAGTTTATCCTTTTCCATAATACTTCAGTTCTATTCCTCTTTTTTTGAAGGTCTCCGCAAGATTTGAAGCAAATGCGGCGGCCATTTCATTATCGCCGTGGATGCAGACCGTATCTGCTTCAATCGGGATTATCTTACCGGTAATTGAAAGGACGGTCTTTTCGGTTATCATTCTCACCGCTCTTTCGATCACGGTTGCGGTATCATGCAGCACCGCTCCAGCAATGCTTCTCGACACGAGTGTGCCGTCATCGTTGTACGCCCTGTCGGCAAAGACCTCAGAAGCACAATTGAGGCCTGAATCCCGGGCGGCCCTTATAAGTTCAGAGCCTGACAGCCCCACAAGTGTAAGGGTCTTGTCGAGGTCGCGCACAGCCTGAGCTATTACAGTTGCCATTTCATAATCCGTGGCTGCGGCATTATAGAGTGCCCCGTGTGGTTTGACATGATGCATCTTTCCGCCGGCAGCTTCAGTTATGCCTTTCACGGCACCGGCCTGATACAGTATAAGGGCCCTGAGTTCTTCGTTACTCATCGTCACGGGTCTCCGTCCGAACCCTTCGCGGTCAGGGTAGCCTGGGTGTGCGCCAATGGCAACCCCGTGCCTGATTGCCGACTTAACTGACATTTCAATTGTCAGGGGGTCACCAGCATGAAAGCCGCAGGCGATGTTGGCTGACGTAATAAACGGCATCACCGCTTCATCTGCAGAGGTGTCACCAGGTCCGCATCCTTCGCCCAGATCACAGTTAATATCAATATGCATTTTCCGGGTTTCTCATATAACCCCGAAGATATGCAAAATGGTTCTCAATCCGAGGGTCACTGCAACCAAAACTACTGCAACACCCGCAATATTTGACCAGAGGGTGTTTATGCCGGTGCCCATGATCTTCCGGCTGTTCATTACACTCAGAAGATATATGGCTATTACGGGCAGAAGTATCCCGTTAGCTGCCTGTGCAAAAACGATTGCTTCGAGAGGTTTGAATCCAGCCAGTGAAAAGGTCACACCCGTAATGAGAATAAACATCCAAATTAACCTGAAGCGCCAGGATGTCAGATCCCTCTTCCATCCCAGTATCCCTGAGGTAGCATAGGCTGCTGCCAGAGGGGCTGTGATGGCCGACGATATTCCGGCTGCAAAGAGTCCTCCGCTGACGAAATATTTTGCTGTGCTGCCCAGAAGCGGTTCAAGCTGTTTACCCAGGTCAGCGGCACCGGTGACAGTGTTGCCGGTTCCAAAGAATGCGACGGCAGAGGTCACCACAATTGCCATCGATATTAGTCCGCCCAGAATCACGGAGACAGAAATGTCGAGCCGTGCTTCGGGGAGATCATCAGGGCTGTTCCACCGCTCCCTGACAGCAGAGGCGTGAAGGAAGAGATTGTACGGTACCACGGTTGTGCCTATGAGACCTATCAATGCGACTACTGATCCATCAGGGAGAGTCGGGATGAACATACCTTTGAGCAGAGGAAGTATTTGCGGCGCAATTATCACGGCTGTGGTCAGGAAGGTGAGGCTCATCACAATAACCAGCCCGATGAGAACTCTTTCGAGCAGTTTGTAGCTTCCAACGAGGAGTAGAATAAATGCAGTTGCCCCGGTTATTGTAACCCAGAACCTCAGTGTCAGTCCGGGGTTATTGAACAGCCCCTGTATTCCCAGTGATGCACCGAGGATGTTTCCGGTTTCAAAGGCTGCATTGCCGATTGTGATTGCGGAAATTACAAGCAGGGCAGTCATAAATCGAGGCAGCGGTTTTGCAAACTGTTTTCTGAGAGCCTCGCCCAGCCCCTGATGGGTTATTATGCCGAGCCTCGCTGCCATTTCCTGAAGTACTATGGTCGCTAAAACTGAGAAGAGCAGCCCCCAAAGCAATGCAAATCCGAAACTGGCACCAGCCAGCGAGCAGGTTGTAATGGTTCCTGGGCCTATAAATGCGGCAGTTACAAGGGCGCCGGGACCGAATCTGAAAGCCTTTCGTTTCTTAATTTTCTGAGTTTCGCCGTTCATAAAAGCTGACTAATTTTTCAATGAGGATGATAAAAGTATAAAGAATAATGAGAAAAGCTGTAATTTAGATATTGAGTACGCAATCGAATATCATGAGAAAAATTATTACATTTTTTATCATTCTGACCATCTGGCCAGGGGCGGTCTTGTATGGACAGGGAAAACCTAAAAATCAAATTGATCCAGTGGGAATTGAAGGCGTGGTGACCCGGCAGGATCTAAAACCTGTGGCTGTCAGGGCTAATCCTGTAGCCACCAAAGCCGTTACAAACGGCGAAAAACCCGGTGCATTTCAAAACGTCAGCTACAGTTATGCCGGAAATGTAAGAGCCCTGACGGCTGCCCAGAAGAGCCAGTTAAGTCTTAAGGAGGATGGCATTCTGGACCTGACAGGCAAGACTTTCGTGCCCAATCCGGATACAGTGTATATTGATCCGCAGAGCGACCTCGTCTTTCAGACTGAGCCGGTAGATGAGACCCAGATGATAATCTTGAGGCCGAAAATGTCAGCAGTTTTTGATGATATTGAGATTCCCCGGCAGGAGGTGAAAGTCACGCTGGCAAACACGGTTTCACTGGCTGAAGGAATTGTTGCCAGTGCAATGCAGACCGGTGGTGATTATGCTGTTAACCTGCAGTTTGACAGTATTAAGTTCCTGCTTGATGAGGCTAAGGAAGGCACACTAACGGCAACCCTTGTGGGGCAGGTGCTTCTCACCAACCCGCGTGTGGAAGGCAAGTACTCAAAGAACGGAGGCTACCAGCTGGTCTTTAAGACCTCTGAACAGGTAGATCTTAAGGTTTACACCACAGTAAAAGCGAAGAAAGAGATAAAAGAACCTATATGGGGTACTGTCATCAGTGCAGGAGACCTTGGAAAGTGCGAACTGGGACTGTTCCTTCTCATAAACATGGAGGGTGAAGTGACCCTCGCCTTTGAGATTCATCAGGGACTGGAGTTGGCCCTGGGGGCAAAGGGAAGCACCTTTTATTATATTCCTACAAGCATAAGGAATATCTCTGAGCTGGAACAGTGGTGTGATATTAATTACAACATCCAGGCAAAGATGAAAGCCTTCGCAGGGCTTCAGACCACTGCAAACCTAAAAATTAAGGGCTACAACGCTCTTGATGTCTATGTCAACGGAGGCATGGAAGGAACTGTAGAAACCGACGGAAGCACCCTTGATGCTGATATCGGATTCAGGATCAAGGCCGGAGGCAAGGTGGTCTCAAAGAAATTTACTCTTGTTGATAAGTACTATTCCCTTTGGAAGTTGCAACAGCCTGATTATAAGGGATACAACATGCTCATTCATGAGGCTTGCGCCTACGGTGATTATGTGGTGGGAGAGATACAGTCGATTACTGACAGCAAAACTGTTTCGGGGCTTAAAGATACAGTGCCTTATACCGGATCGCTCTCAGTTATTGTGAAGCATCCTGACAGTAAGACAAACCAGTATCCTGCACAGTCAGATGCGAAAGGGTTATTTGTCGCCAGGGATGTTCCTCTGAGAAAGGGCGACATTGTAATGATAAAGCTGCCGGATGTAGGTTTTCCGAGCCCGGCCATAGTCGCTACAATTCCCTTCATGGGGATTAGCCTTTATGCAGCCGATTACTATGCCGGGGTGGCGGAAGGATCAGTGGCAGGGAGTAAAAGTGAGTGGGCAAAACTCGCCAACAGGCAGGCCGCAGGACAGGTTCCGGGTGTTGTGAAGGATATGTTGCAGAATGGTCCTGCTGCTAAACTAAAGGGTACTCTTTCACAAAGCGAAATTATCAAACGTCTTGACGAGTTTAAGAATAATCTAATCGTGTACCGTGGTCCTATAGAATTCATAATACAGCAGGCTCCTGCCATGGCACTTCAGCCCGGCGTCAGACCCCAGGCCCAGGGAAGCCGTACCGCTCCTGCTGCTGCTGGGAAGGCCCCGGTCAATATGGGGTCGGTTAACTCTCCGTTAGGATTTTTCAATATATCGGGATTGACTTTTGAACCGGGGCAGAAGGTGAAAGCACGGATCCAGGTCGAAGGATTTACAGTCGAGTCAGATTGGGTGGAGACGGAAGGTCTTTTGGTTTCAGAGATTGAGCATGACGGACTGCAGTTTGCCGCTGGACTAAAGACTGAAAGTTTTTCGGCGCAGAACAGCTTTGTGTTAGTTAGTGCCATCAGGAGTGAGACTACTCCCACGGGAGTTGTAAAGATGATCAAAGGAGAAGATGCAGCTCATGCATCTCTGACTATGGCGAAGGCAGTGCCGGAGTTTCCGGAAGCCAGGAAGGCGATAGTATGGTTCACCAGAAGCGTCAGTCTGAAACCGCTTACAGGTTATCCGGGCTCTGCGATAGCAGAAACAGGACCATGGAGTGTGACATCAGGGTATTCCTCACCGGGAGACATAATCATTCCTGCAAAGAACAGGAAGCACCCGTTTGAGATGGTGACATATGTCTATAAGAATAAAGACCTGGGCTACAGTCTCTTTGTCGATGAGTGCGCATCATGTACCTCGCCGTCGAATGTTGTTGACAGGATTGGCACTATGATCAAGCCGGGTATTCCTCTGCAACAGAAGATTGTTGTGCCAGTTAAAAAGGCCCCGGTGATTCAGGGCAACACCGGGAAGTTCTGACCCAACCTCCCCTTATTCGACATCTATTTCGAAGAGCTTTTTATATGACTCAGCAATGTAACTGTCGAGCCATTTGTAATGCTCCTGTATCGCAATTGTCCGGTTTTTTCCTTCAGGCATACGTGAAAGCAGTTCCCTGGTCTTTATAAATATTTCATTTTCAACAGGTTCTATCTGCTGCATTATGCCTGTTTTCTCAGCATTGATTACAGCTGCAAGGTTTATGTATTTTCCTCCTGATCCTCTTGTAATCGGAAAGCACAGGCTTTTCAACTTCATTGCGGCATCACAGAGCGGTGCGTGGAAGTCAGGTTTCATGCTCATCAGTCGCGGCAGATTCCTTACCGGCTGAGATCCATACCGGCACTGCAACGGTGACAAGCGGAAATCCGAGAACCGTCCACATCATTGTTTTGTCAGGATCTTCACCTTTTTTTACGCCTGCCACCACGATAACGGAGGCAGTAATGTTGCGGGGGATGTAGTCTTCAAATGCACGGAATGCGGGCTGACTGTTGTCTGCCGGGATGCCTTCGCGGAGGTTCACCTTTGTCAGAGAGTGAGTGAGATTACGTGAGATGTTGTTGATAAGATACTGAGGTTCAAGTTTGTTCATTGCGGCTGCCATATTCAGTACTCCGCTTGCGGTTGCGTACCTTATATATCCGAATCCCTTATCGATCGGCCCTGTGAATGAATGGTTGGTTCTGATGAGGTATCCGAAGGGAGCGACGGCAGGGTCATTGGCATCGATCTTTTTAAATCCCTGCTGACCGGTCTCGTAATAGGCGGCACCGCCGGAGGCATCAATCACACCGAAGTTGGCATCCACGCCCAGAGGCTTGGGGAGCTCGGTCAGCATCTTTTCAAAATCTGCCAGCGTAGCGCACTTCTGTAACGCCAGTTTCATTACAATGCCTTCACGGTCAAGCAGTTTTGCTGTATCGCCGATATTGTTGTTGTATGCTGCCGAGTTCATTATTGCAAAGCCGGCGGAGTTGTAGCCTCCCCATACCGTTGACTTGCCTTCTGATGTGGCATCGACGAGCCCGATGTAAGGGTATTTGCCGTCGGTGAAAAATACAAGGGCGTTATCCAGTGTGCCGGTGTCACGGTGTTTGTAGAGTATCGGCCGTCCGTCAGGGGTATATTTGCCGGAAATAATGAAGGTGGTGCAGGCTGACGCTTCGTTTGAGAGCCCAGCCTGGAGCAATGCGAGAAGAAGAAATATAAGTTTTTTCATGGATTGGAAATTTCACGATAAAGATATTTAAAGTGAGGCAATAGGCAATAGGCAGTAGAGGAGCGAGCGTAAAGAAATGATCCGGTGAATCATTTTAGCGAGCAGACAGACGGTGCGGAGGCTTAGTAGCTTGCGGCATGGAGCATGGGAACTCCGAAGGAGTGACATTATGATAGCATGGAGATCAGGGGAAAGATATTATTTCCCCTCCTGAGTCAGAGCCCTGCCCGTCCGCCAGCCGGCGGACGGGAGGGGTCTTCTCCGCCCGCTGGCGGGCGGAGAAGGGAGGGGCTGTCAACATCGCAATTCCTAAAACCTCAGACAATTGCCACTTATTTGTATAATGATGCATTTTTCACTACCTTTGTCGCGATTTAAGCCTAAGTTAGATCTGTATAGACAGCTTAACTCCTTGTCAATCACTTTCAAAGGAGTCTTTCTACAATCACTAGTTTACGCTGACCAATTCGCCAAAGGAACATTACCCTATTGAACAGATACCCGGTTAATGTAATTTTCAGCGGCATTAACCAATTAATATATAATGGAATATAACAAAGAACCTCGCTGGAGGGAAAAAAAGAAATTTGACAACAGAAACACAGCAAAGAAAAGAACTCCTGACAAAAAGAAGAGCAACACAAAAAGCCTGAATCCTGACCTCTTTATCAAAAAGGCCGGGGCAGTAGCGAAGAAGGAGTATAAATCGTTCAGACTCATTGATCAGCTTCCGGTAAGCCGGAGTATAATCACCAACCTGCAGAACAAGGGATACACTTCCCCCACAGAAATCCAGGACAAGACAATAGATGCAATCCTCAGTGGCAAGAACCTTATGGGACTTGCACAAACTGGTACCGGTAAGACGGGAGCATTTCTTATACCACTGATACACAACCTGGTGCAAAAGGAAACAATGTTCCAGGTACTTGTAGTCTCTCCCACCCGTGAGCTCGCGATGCAGATAGACGCTGAATTCAAGAGTATAGCAATAGGGCTGCATCTTTACAGCACCTGTCTCATTGGCGGTACCAGTGTTCAGCGCGATGTAAGCAACCTTAGAAGACCGAGTCACATTGTCGTCGGAACTCCAGGCAGGATAGCCGACATGGTACGTCAGAGGGCACTGCGGCTGAACACATTCACAATTCTGGTACTCGACGAGTTTGACAGGCTCCTCGATATGGGTTTCGCAACCGAAATACAGAGGCTGGTCGACGGTATGAATAACCGCCGACAGACTATACTTTTTTCTGCAACAGAGGATAAAAGTCAGCGCAAGCTTATAGGAGAACTGCTTGATAATCCGTATGAGGTGCGTGTGCGCAATGAAAATATGTGCGCTGACAATATCGAACAGGATATTGTAACCGTTAAGGACGGGGAGAAGAAAATTGATCTTCTGCTGAAAATGGTACGCGACAAGAGCTTTGAGAAGGTGCTTGTCTTTGCCGACACCAAGCGAGTTGTGAGCCGTATCTGCAGGGACCTGCGCAACGGAGGCATAAAGGTCGACGAGATTCATGGTGACAAGTCGCAGAACTACCGCATAAAAGCGCTTGATTCATTCAAGAACCGGAAGATTCAGGTGCTTGTTGCAACTGATGTGGCAGCACGCGGGCTGGATATTTCGCATGTATCGCATGTGATAAATTTTCAGCAGCCGAAGGATATGGAGAGCTATATTCACAGAATCGGACGTACCGGGAGAGCCGGTGCCTCAGGAAAAGCACTTACCTTTGTTAACTAAACACACCGACTATGGCAGGACCGAATAACAGCTACATCAAGAAGCAGAAGACCGAGAAACGCCTCAAGAAGAGGCGTGAGAAGGAACAGAAAAAAGTGCAGCGCAAGGAGAATTCACCGGGCGGAGGCCTCGAGAATATGATCGCGTATGTTGACAAGTTCGGGAAGATCACCGATGAGAAACCCGAGGAACTGGTGGAAGAGAAGGACTCGGAAAAGTAGGGAAAGATGCGATTCGCGATTTGCGATTTGCAATGTGCGAATTGTGAATGGGGTGAGATTTGCGAATTGCGAATGTAATATGTGAATCTGCGATTTGCAATTTTGGAGTTAATTATTGACTGACTACCCCCTTCTCCGCCCGCCATCTGGAGGGAGAAGACCCCTCCCGTCCGCCGGTTGACGGACGGGCAGGCTCTGACTCAGCAGCGGAATTAATATCTTTTACCGTTATCCATGCTATCATAATGTCACTCCTTCGGAGTTTAATGAACAATATTCTCCTTACCTCCCCACTGTCTGTCTGCTCTCTAAAAATGCCCACCGGGCATTTTCTTTACGCTCGCTCCCCATGCTCCATGCTCCATGCCCCATTCCATAAACCCATAAACCTATAAACCTTTAAACTCCCTCTTGCCCGCGATATGCAAAAAGTGTAAATTTGCCCTGCACTTTAAAAAAGCATCAGTATGATCAAGGTAAATGAATACTTCGAAGGGAATGTGAAATCAATGGGTCTCGAGAATGAAGAGGGCCGGGCAACAGTGGGGGTGATGGCACCCGGAGAATACGAATTCGGAACTTCAACTGTAGAATATGTGACTGTTGTGTCAGGCAGCATGACCGTGCTCCTGCCGGGAGAGACCAAATGGAAAACGTATAAGCCTTTCCAGACCTTCATGGTGCCTAAGGATGCAAAATTCAACCTTCGCCTGGAGGAGGCTTCGGCATATAAATGCATTTATAAATAGTATTCCTGCTATATTCTTCAGATCATGGCTGGTCACAAGGGTTCACCCTATTATGATATTTTTCTCCGCTACGAGATATGGCTTGAGTCAGTCATGAAAAAGACTGTACTCAATGGAGAAGGGTTCAGTCTCCTTCAGGAGATAGAGAAGTCAGGATCCCTTTCAGGAGCTGCAAAGAACCTTCAGATAAGTTATCGCAAGGCATGGGGATTACTACGGGAGACGGAACAACACCTGGGATTTTCGCTGGTCGACAAACGGCGCGGCGGGGCCGCAGGGGGCAGGTCAAACCTCTCTGACGAAGGACTCCAGCTTCTAAGGGCTTACCGTAGCCTGCACCATGAGACTGACATAGCGATGAAAAACATTGCAAAGGTCTTTTTTGCCCGGATCAATGACATTCCTGACAACCGATGAAGAAATTACTGATTCCCGCAATAATCCTGGTCATACTCCTTTCAGGATGCGGCAATACCCCGAAAACCAGGAATATAATAATCTTCCATGCCGGCTCACTGTCAGTCCCGGTGAAGAAACTCAATGAAGCTTTTGAAAAAGCTAATCCCGGCGTCAGGATACTCTCCGAAGCTGCAGGATCACTTGCCTGCGCCCGAAAGGTGACAGAGCTTGGCAAACCCTGTGACATAATTCTTTCAGCCGATTATTTTGTAATTGACAAGATGCTTATCCCTGATTATGCTTCGTGGAATATCAGGTTCGCAACAAACGAAATAGTTATCGGATACCGTCCTGAGTCGAAATATGCGGCAGAAATTACCGGCGAAAACTGGTATGATATTCTGCTCCGCAGGGATGTCATTTACGGGCGGTCTGACCCCGATGCGGACCCCTGCGGATACCGTACGGTCTTCACCGCTCAGCTGGCGGCAGAATACTATCGTCGTCCGGGAATTGCGGACTCACTGCTGAACAAGGACCGTGATTATATAAGGCCCAAGGAGGTCGACCTGGTTGCCCTTGCGGAGACGGGGGTCATCGACTATATGTTTCAGTATAAGTCGGTTGCAATACAGCATGGATTCCGGTACCTGGAACTTCCTGACTCAATTAATCTTTCTGATATTGCGCTGAAGGACCATTATATCAAAGGTTCCTACATGATCCCCGGGTCAGAACCCGGTACGCGCACGGAGGTGAATGGTGACTACATTAGTTACTCGGGTACCGTTCTCGGCAATGCACCGGAAAAGGATCTTGCAATAAAGTATTTCCGGTTTCTGCTGAGTGAAGAGGGCCGGAACATATTTCTCGGCTCCGGCCAGGAGCCTGTCATACCGGCGGTAACAGAGCAGTCGGGTTCCATTCCTCAGGAGCTTCAGCCCTTTATTGCTGAAACTGCAAACATTAACAGATAGGATGAAGCAGCATACCCTGTTCCACTGGGTTTTCATGGTGCTCGCGGCACTGGTGCTGCTGTTTATAATCGCCCCGCTGGCAGGGATGTTTATCGATTCTTCCTTCGGGGAGATATTTAAAACCGCCGTCGACGAAGAGGTTCAGCGCAGCATCTGGCTCACCCTCTCAATAGCTTTCTGTGCCACGCTGTTTTTTGCCGTCGGCGCTGTGCCACTGGCATGGATCATGGCCCGCAAGAGCTTCCCTTTCAAGAAAGTTGTTCAGGGCATCATCGACCTGCCTGTGGTATTGCCTCATACGGCTGCCGGCATAGCCCTGCTTGGATTCATTTCCAGGGAAGGATTACTCGGCGGTGCGGCTGAGAAGGCCGGCATCATGCTTGTCAACAATGCGGCCGGCATAGCCCTGGCGATGGCCTTCGTCAGCCTGCCCTTTCTGATAAATGCCGCCCGCGACGGCTTCGCTGCGGTGCCTGAGCGAATTGAAAAAGCCGCGCTCACACTCGGCGCCTCACCCGCAAGAATATTTTTCACAATATCAGCGCCGCTGGCGTGGAGATCAATCGTCTCCGGATTCATAATGATGTTCGCCCGCGGCATGAGCGAGTTCGGCGCCGTCGTGATTATCGCCTATCATCCCATGATCGCCCCCGTACTCATCTATGAACGCTTCAACACATACGGCATCAATTATGCACGCCCGGCATCAATAATATTCATTCTCGTGGCTCTCTTCTTCTTCGTCCTTTTCAGGTTCCTGGCAACGGAACGGCGCATTTCATTCATTAAATGGGAAGACGATGTTACGGACTGAGAACCTGAACCTCCGCCTGGGCGAATTTGCCCTCAGGGATATCTCACTGGAGATCAGCCGGGGAGACTATTATGTACTGCTCGGCCGGTCAGGAGCCGGCAAGACACAGCTGCTTGAACTAATATGCGGCCTCACCAGGCCTGACAGCGGCAGGATCTTTCTTGACGGCGCTGATATTACCGAAACGAAAGTACAGGAAAGGAACATCGGACTGGTCTTCCAGGACTTCGCACTGTTTCCGCATTATACAGTCAGGGAAAACATCACTTATCCGCTTATAATAAGGCATCTGGAAAAAAGGGAAATTAGCCTGAGGGTGGAACGTGCAGCGAAGGAGATGAATATTACACATCTCCTGGCGCGCAAACCGGACCTGCTCTCAGGGGGTGAGAAACAGCGTGTTGCGCTGGCACGCACCCTTGTCACCGATCCTGCGGTACTTCTGCTCGATGAGCCGATGGCCTCCGTGGATGCAAGTCTCAAGGACAGCATCCGCCGCATGCTGCGCCGTCTTAACAGGGCAGGACAGACAATCGTTCACGTGACACACGACTTTGACGAGGCCATCAGCCTGGCAAACAGGGTGGGCGTGATTCACAACGGCAAGATAATTCAGGAGGGAGCGCCGCTGGATGTGTTCAACCACCCTGTCAACCGCTTCGTGGCAAGATATGCAGGCATCAAAAACTTTTTCAGGGTGACCTTTATCAAGTCCGGAAAAATGTGGTCAGGCATCACCGAAAAAACTACCAAATTCAAGTTGCTGCCGGGTAATTATCCTGCATCGGGACTGTTGATTGTCGGCAGCACGGAGATACTTCTTTCACGTCAGGGTGCTCCGGGCATACAACTAAACAATGTCAGAGGCGTTATTGAAGATATAGTCCCCTCGGCAACGGGTTATGAAATCACAGTCGATGCAGGTGATTATTTTTATGTCGATATCACTCACCGTGATATGGAACAAAACTTATTTAAGACAGGGGAGAAGGTTATCGTCTCGTTTTCCCCGGAAGCCCTCAGACAGGTAGGCGAGACGGAAGAAACAAGATATCAACCATTCTGAAAATGATAAAATTCGAAGAGGCATACAAAATTGTGATGGGGGCTTCGTTCTCAACAGGAACCGAAAGTGTACCGTTCACTGAATCACCCGGACGTGTGCTGGCAACAGCTGTAAAAAGCGATATGAACATGCCGCCGTGGAACAGGAGTTCAGTCGACGGTTTTGCCTGCCGTCACTCAGATCTTGGGAATTGGCTTAAAGTCCTGGAGACCGTTGCAGCAGGCAAAATGCCATCTCAGACTATAACGCCCGATACATGTACGCGTATAATGACAGGCGCAGCGGTACCTGAAGGAGCTGATTATATCTTCATGCTTGAAGATTCTGAGACCGGCACAGACGGCACAGTGAAGTTTACCGGGAAGGAAGGAAAGCAGAATATCTCGAAGGCCGCCGAGGATGTAAGAAAGGGAGAAACCATCCTTACTTCAGGCAGGTTTATCAGGCCCCAGGACGTTGCAGTAATGGCCATGGCAGGAGCAACAACTGTGACCGTGGGCTGCAAAGTCAAAATAGGAGTGATTAGTACCGGCAATGAACTCGTCGAGCCCGATCAGGTACCCGCGGAGGCGCAGATACGCAACAGCAATGCATGGCAGCTGATGGCACAGATTGCCAGGGCCGGCGCTGAGGGCAGATATTACGGTATTGCAACCGATGATATCGCGTCAACGGAGAACCTGTTGAAGAAAGCTGTAGGCGAAAATGATGTGGTTCTGATCTCAGGTGGTGTCTCAGCAGGCGACTTTGACTTTGTTCCAGAGGTGATCACATCGATGGGACTGACTATCCATTTCAATGAGGTTGCAGTACAGCCCGGCAAACCTCTGACTTTCTGCACAGGCGACAGGAAGATAGTCTTCGGTCTTCCGGGAAACCCCGTTTCGACATTCGTCCAGTTTGAGATCACTGTAAGGCCGCTGATAGCCAAAATGATGGGGGTGACAGTCGAAGAACCCCCGGTATTGCTGCTTCTCGGTGCAGACTGGTCCAGGAAGCGAGCCGGCAGAATGGCGTGGATACCTGTGATACTGAATAAGGAGGGTGAGGCAGTACCAATCGAATACCATGGTTCGGCACATATTACTGCAATGCCGCAGGCCTGGGGAATTGTTGCAATACCGCAGGGACAAAGCTGGATACAAAAAGGAGAAACTGTAAGTGTTAGACAGGTTTAACAGAAATATAAATTATCTGCGCATCTCAGTCACCGACAGGTGCAACCTGAGATGCCGCTACTGCATGCCAGAGGAGGGCGTCACACTGCTGCGGCATGAAGAGATACTGACTTTTGATGAGATTGCCGCTTTCACCCGCGAGGCGGTGATTATGGGAATCACGAAGGTCAGGATCACCGGCGGTGAACCGCTTGTCAGGAAGAATATGACTACACTGGTTGCAATGATTGCAGCGATTGAAGGCATCACTGACCTCTCAATGACTACCAACGGTACAAGGCTGGCAGAGTTTGCCGGAGGCCTTGCAAAGGCAGGGCTGATGAGGGTAAATGTGAGTCTCGATACTGTTGACCCTGAAAAATACAGGTATGTGACACGAGGCGGAGATGTGAACGAGGTGTTGCAGGGTATACGGGCGGCACAGGAAGCCGGGCTGACGCCTGTAAAGATAAACTGTGTCATCAAGAGCACACCGGATGAGGACGATGCACGGGCAGTTGCAGAATACAGCATGAAGAACGGCCTCGAGGTGCGTTTCATCAGGCAGATGGACCTTGCCAGCGGAAGCTTTTCCGTGGTACACGGCGGCAGCGGCGGCAACTGTGCGAAGTGCAACAGGCTGAGGCTGACTCCCGAAGGTATTGTGAAACCGTGCCTCTTCAGCGATATCGGTTTCAGCGTAAGGGAACTGGGAGCACGCGAGTCCATCATGAGGGCGCTGGGAAACAAACCGCAGGCCGGTACATCAAACAGCAGCAACGGATTTTACAATATAGGAGGTTAACATATGGCAAAACTGACACACACTGACGAAAGCGGCAGGGCTCACATGGTGGATACGGGAAACAAGCCTGTCCAGCAACGGATTGCCACAGCTTCGGGCATGATCAGCCTGAAGCCCGAGACCCTGCGCCTGATAAGGGAAAACCTTATGAAGAAGGGCGATGTACTCACAGTTGCAGAGATTGCCGGCATACAGGCAGCTAAAAAATGCAGCGAGCTTATACCCCTGTGTCATAACATCGTGCTCGACCAGGTAAGGGTGACGCTGACAACCGATGAGACTGGGAGCCACCGCTGTAAGTACCGTGCACTCGACCGGCCGCACCGGCGTGGAAATGGAGGCGCTGACGGCTGTCAGCGTGGCGCTTCTTACTGTGTACGACATGTGCAAAGCTGTTGACAAGACCATGATTATAAGTGATATAACTCTCATTAATAAGGAAAAGCATGACATTGCCTGAAAAATTCAAAGTGCTTGTAATTACTCTGAGCGATCGTGCTTCGAGAGGAGAGTATGAAGATCTCAGCGGTCCTGCTGTGGTAAAGTATGTCAGATACGTAATGGCTTCGGCGGGATGGGAGAATGAGATAAAGACAGTTATAATCCCCGATGATCCTGACGGGCTTCAGCGA
This sequence comes from uncultured Bacteroidales bacterium, assembly GCA_963736735.1. Classification (GTDB taxonomy): domain Bacteria; phylum Bacteroidota; class Bacteroidia; order Bacteroidales; family VadinHA17; genus SR-FBR-E99. The sequence goes on from CAVTPX010000004.1 coordinate 112,887, forward strand.
CTTCTTGTCGGTGGTGACACCGTATGATCTGATTATTACAACCGGAGGCACCGGAGTAGGTCCGCGCGACATTACGGTAGATGTTGTAAAACCCCTCCTCACAAAAGAGCTCCCGGGGATCATGGAGCAGATCAGGGTCAAATACGGGATGAAGAAGCCGGGGGCCCTCCTCAGCAGGGCTGTAGCCGGCGTGATGGGCAAAACCCTGATTTATACCCTGCCGGGATCAGAAAAGGCGGTACACGAGTATATGACAGAGATAGTCAAGACTATGGAACATACTTTTTTCATGCTCCATGGCGTTGACAAACACAAATAAGTTGATTATTACTGCTTTTTGCCTCTTGTATTGACAACGGCGGCGCCTGTCAGGCGGTCATAACGCTGTGCCGGGTCACGAAAATAAGTCAGGATCAGGTAGTCATTCTCAGTCTCGTAATGGCTGCCTTCAAAATGAAGACCTGAAGGCTGAGTGCTTCCCCCGGCCACGAAAACATATTCATAGTTATACCATCCCTGTTTAAGGAGCATAACAGCCTCATAACTCCCTTTCGAAAGGCTGTATGTCATCCGGTTATGAGGTCCGTAGGTCCAGTCTGTGAATGCCCCGGCAACATAAAGCGATCCGCCACGAATTTCTGCAGAAACAGGCAGGGTGAAATATACATAAACGTAGTCTGCATCCCTGTCGGGCGTATTGCTCTCTTCAAGTGCTATCCAGTATTTTCCGTTAAAGTCATCAGAGGAAAAATACTGCCTGAATTCGCGGTCCTCGGAGGGAAGTAAAAAGACGTGATAATTGCCTGTGAAGAACTCGATTGCCCTCACATTCTGTCTCTTCTGCCTTATCGTTTTAATGTCGAAGAATCGGAATTCATTGCCTCCCGGAAAAAGTGTTTTGTCTGAAAGGGAGTTATATTCGAGTCTGCCGTTGCCAACAAAGTCGGGTTTCAGGTTCATCTTCGCCATGTCAGGACGGCCGTTCTGCAATACTGAAAGAGTTATGTCGCGGTATGGGTCATTTATTCGCAATGATCCGGTGGATATAGTTATTTCAGGCTGCTGGTGGCTTTCAGTGGTCCCCGGAGTCATCGGCCTGCGGAAGGTTACGCCGGCAGTGGTCACACCTTCATGAACATAAAATCTCCTTGTAAGCAAGAGTTTATCCGGTTCGCCTTCGGGATAAATATTAATTATGTAGTTGCCTGATATCTTGAACTGAATATCCTCATTGGGCAGGGTGAGGTAATAATGGGTATAGCTGACTGTGGTATTGAACGAGGCCTCATAGGAAGTAATCCGGTTTTCCTCGAAACCTTCAAGGTAGTCACTGCTGAAAAGGTCAGAGCTGTTCCATTCGCGGTTGCAATGAATTATCCTGTAAGAAAGTGCACCGTAATCACCTGCTATTATGTCGAAATGAAGAGTCAGCTGTTCGTCGCTGGCCAGCATCAAAACAGGGTATGCAATCCGCAATTCTTCCTTTTCGAACCACACGCTTTTCACATTTTCAGCCGATATGTCGCGCATTTGTAAGTCCTGTCCTGCCAGGTAAAAAAGCGGGAACAAAAGAAATGATACTGATAAACTTAATGTTTTGATCATTGTTATTCTGCAGCGCCTAAATTATTTTCAGCTTAAAAATACAAATATCCTGCCGTTCTTCCGGGAATGCAGTCAAAAAAACTAAATTTCGTGATTTATGTCATTTAGGGATGTGAAAAGAATAACAATGTATTAATATTGCAGGATCAAATTCCGTTTTAAGCAGAATCATATATGTCATCACCAATCAGATTACGTAAAGGCTTGGATATCAAGCTAAAAGGCAAAGCCGAGAAGATACTTCTTCCGGAGGTTGCAGTGACCCGTTTCGGGGTCAGGTTTGCCGATTTTGAAGGTCTGACAGCGAAACCTGTGGTAAAGGAGGGGGATACTGTCAAAGCCGGTACCACCCTGTTTTATGACAAGAGCTTCCCTGAGATAAAGTATGCCTCACCTGTCAGCGGTGTTGTGAAGGAAGTAGTCAGGGGAGAAAAAAGGCTCTTACTTGAGGTAGTAATAGACCAGGAGGGGAATGAAAAGGAGATTTTCGGTCCGGCAGCTGATCCTTTAAGCCTGACCCGTGAGCAGGTAAAGGAGAGGATGCTTGAATCAGGTCTGTGGCCCGTCATGAGACAGAGGCCATATCATATTGTTGCAAGGCCTGCGGGTGCGCCCAAGGCAATCTTTATATCAGCCTTCGATACTGCTCCGCTGGCACCGGACATCGACTTTATAATGGCCAACACTCACGGCAATTACCTGCAAACGGGTATCAATGCACTTACCCGTCTGACTGACGGCAGGGTGCATCTTTCATTTGATTCCAGCAGGATCAAGGGTTGCAGAGGTTAAAAACCTTAATAATGTTGAGGTGCATAATTTCACAGGTCCGCATCCGGCAGGCAATGTGGGAGTTCAGATACATCATATAGACCCTGTTTCAAAGGGAGACGTTGTCTGGTATATTGATATTCAGGATGTTGTGGCACTGGGTCGGCTCTTTGCAACAGGTGTTTATGACCGGGAGCGCATCATTGCCCTTGCCGGCGAGGGAGTACTTCATCCGAAATATCACAGGATAAAACCCGGAGCCTCTGTGAGCAGCATCCTTAAGGCCAACCTCGCTGAAGGCAAATTTCGTGTAATCAGCGGCAACATTCTTACCGGAAAAACAATCGGGCCGGAAGGTTCACTAGGGTTCTATGACAACACTGTAAGTGTCATTCCTGAAGGAGATTACAGTGAGTTTTTCGGATGGGCGCTGCCGGGGTTTGACAAGTTCAGTTACTGGAAGACATTTATGTCGAAGCTGCTGCCGCGGAAGGAATACACACTTGATACGAACGTTCATGGCGGACAGAGGGCATTCGTGATGACAGGTCATTATGAGAATGTGCTGCCTATGGATATTTACCCGATACAGCTTGTGAAAGCAATTCTTGCCGAAGATGTCGAGCTTATGGAGAACCTGGGTATTTACGAGGTGGCTGAGGAGGACTTCGCACTGTGTGAATATATAGACCCTTCGAAGAGTGAGATACAGGAGATTATCCGCAAGGGTATAAACCTGATGATCAAAGAGATGAATTAATAAAGGAAACATCGCTATAATGAATTTCTTACTTAAAAAAATAATGAAGATGAGGCCCTTGTTCGAAAAGGGCGGACGCTTCGAGAAGTTCCATTCCGTCTTTGACGGTTTCGAGACCTTCATCTTCGTTCCTGAGACTGTGACAAGGAAAGGGTCACATGTCAGGGACCATATGGATATGAAGCGCACTATGACGGTTGTGATAATAGCACTTCTGCCGGCGCTGATTTTCGGGGCATGGAATGTAGGGCTGCAGCATACGAGGGCATTCGGTCTCGAGGGCTGGGGCACCTTCCAGATGTTCTGGTTCGGCTTCCTGAAGATACTGCCACTCATAATTGTCAGTTACGGTGTAGGACTCGGCATAGAGTTCATTGCAGCGCAGATGCGGGGTCACCAGATCAATGAGGGATTCCTTGTGACAGGGATGCTCATCCCGCTCATAATGCCGGTTGACGTACCGCTGTGGATGCTGGCTTTATCGACAGCCTTTGCGGTAATTATAGGCAAGGAGGTGTTCGGCGGAACAGGGATGAATATTCTCAATCCCGCCCTTACTGCCCGTGCTTTTCTCTTTTTCAGTTATCCGGGATGGATGACCGGCGACAAGGTTTGGATAGAAGGACTGACAAAGGGCGGCGGTCTTGACGGTTTTTCGGGAGCCACGCCGCTGGCACTGGCAAAACTTGATGAATTTCAGAAAATGCCATCGGCGATGGACATGTTCCTGGGGACAATTCCCGGATCAGTGGGAGAGACCTCTGTTGTTGCCATTCTGATAGGAGCCCTGTTCCTCATAATCACGGGAGTAGGAAGTTTCCGCATTATGCTCTCGATGACGCTCGGCGCCCTTGGAATGGGCTTGCTGCTCAATCTTACAGGCAGCAATGAATATACACAGATACCCGCATATTACCACCTCATAATGGGTGGCTTCGCCTTCGGAACAGTTTTTATGGCCACTGATCCGGTCTCCGCAGCGCAGACCAATACGGGCAAGTGGATATATGGAGCACTTACGGGTATTATGGTAGTCATTATCAGGGTCTTTAACCCTGCCTACCCGGAGGGAACGATGCTTGCAATTCTGCTGATGAACGTCTTCGCCCCGCTCATTGACCACTATGTGGTGAATGCAAATATCAGGAGAAGATTAAAGAGAATCAAGACAACATAAAGGGCACAGAAGATGAAAGATTTCAGCAACAGATATATTTTCACTTTCTCGGCGGTGATGGTTGTCTCCGTCGCCATCCTCCTCTCCCTTGCCGCACTGGTTCTGCAGCCCAGGCAGGAAAGGAATGTGGAAGTGGAAAAGAAAATGAACATACTCTCCTCCATAAATGTCGTATCGGAGAAGAGCACTGCAGAACAGCTATACGATAAATACATCCGTGACAGCTATGTGATAAACAGCGCCGGGAACCATGTGGAGGGTGTCAATGCCTTTACAGTGGGTTTGCGTGCAGAACAGAAAAAGCCGCTGGAGGAACAGAACCTCCCGGTGTTCATTGCGGTTATGGACGGCGGCGATACACTTCATATTTTTCCCCTGGAGGGAAAGGGTCTCTGGGGCCCGATCTGGGGTTATGTTGCCCTTAAACCTGACATGAATACAATTGCCGGAGTCACCTTTGATCACAAGGGGGAGACACCCGGTCTGGGAGCGGAGATAAACACCACTCCCTTTGAAAGTCAGTTCCTTGAAAAGAGTCTTTATGAAAACGGAAAATTCGTTTCTATAAAGGTTATCAAGGGCGATGCGGCTCCGGGAGAGCAAGCATGAGGTCGACGGAATTTCAGGAGGCACAATTACAAGTAAAGCCCTGGAAGGGATGGTTCACGACGGCCTTCTTAAATATGAAAAGTATTTTACTGAAAACAGGAAGTAGAAATGGAAAACAAGGAAAAGGAGCCGCTCTTCTCGGCAAATCATATAAAACTGATGACCAATCCGTTCGGGCAGAATAACCCTATCACCGTCCAGGTGCTGGGAATCTGTTCAGCCCTTGCGGTAACAGTCAAGATGAAACCGGCGCTTGTGATGGCAATTTCAGTCACGATAGTCGTGGCACTTTCAAACGTGATAATCGCTGCGATGCGTAAGGCAATACCCGGGCGTATAAGGATAATTGTGCAACTGGTTGTGATTGCGACACTTGTAATTCTGGTTGACCAGTTTCTTAAGGCCTTCGCCTTCGATGTGAGCAAGCAGCTTTCGGTATTCGTGGGACTGATAATTACAAACTGTATTCTGATGGGGCGCCTCGAGGCGTTTGCTATGGCAAATGACCCCTGGCCCTCTTTCCTCGACGGTCTGGGCAACGGTGCAGGTTACGGACTGATCCTTGTAATCGTATCATTTTTCCGTGAGCTTCTGGGAAGCGGAAGTATAATGGGTTACCCGATATTTGAAAAGATCGGTCTCTACAAGCTGGGATACGAGGATAACGGAATGATGATTGTCCCTCCGATGGCCCTCATAACGGTTGGAATTATTATATGGGTGCAGCGCAGCCGTAACAAGAATCTCCAGGAAACCAGGTAAAACGACTGATGATGGAAAACCTACTCAATATATTTGTCAGGTCGATTTTTATCGACAACATGATCTTCGCTTTCTTCCTGGGCATGTGCTCATACCTGGCCGTGTCGAAGACAGTGAAGACCTCTGTGGGACTTGGCGTGGCGGTCATATTTGTGCTTTTAATAACGGTGCCGGTAAACTTCCTGCTTGAAAAATACCTTCTCAGGAAAGGAGCTCTTGTATGGCTCAGTGACAGCTTCGCGACTCTTGACCTCAGCTTTCTCTCGTTCATTATGTTCATTGCCGTCATCGCATCCATTACACAGCTTGTCGAGATGATTGTCGAAAAGCTCAGTCCGGCGCTCTATAACTCACTCGGAATCTTTCTGCCGCTTATAGCTGTCAACTGCGCCATTCTCGGCGCTGCACTTTTCATGCAGGAGCGTGAGTACGAGACAATTGCCGAAGCCACTGTCTTCGGGGTCGGCTCCGGAATAGGGTGGATGCTGGCGATAGTTGCCCTTGCCGCCATCAGGGAGAAGATGCGGTACTCGAATGTACCCGCACCACTTCGCGGACTGGGGATAACGTTTATTCTGACCGGTCTGATGGCCATTGCGTTTATGAGCTTCCTGGGTATTAAACTTTAATGTAACCGAACTGATATGATATTAGGAATTTCTCTTGCAGGAACCGTACTTATAAGCGTGGCTGTTTTCCTGCTGGTAATGATACTCCTCGTGGTGGTGCTCCTGTATGCAAGACAGAAGCTGACACCGCAGGGAGATGTTACCCTGAAGATCAATGACCGCGAGCTTGTTGTCTCACCCGGTTCCAATCTGCTTTCGACCCTGTCAGGCAATGAAATCTTTCTTCCTTCGGCATGCGGAGGAGGAGGTACCTGCGGGATGTGCAAGTGCCAGGTGGTTGAGGGTGGCGGTGCAATACTGCCCACGGAGACAGGCTTTTTCACCCGTAAGGAACAGCATGACAACTGGCGTCTCGGGTGCCAGGTGAAGGTTCGGGAGAGCATGACAATACACGTTCCCGAAGCCGTTCTGGGCATCAGGAAGTGGGAGTGCACGGTGGTATCAAACAGGAACGTTGCAACATTTATAAAGGAATTCGTGGTTAAGCTGCCCGAAGGCGAAGATCTTGTCTTCAAATCGGGCGAATACGTCCAGATAGATGTTCCGGTCTGCGAAGTCGACTTCAGCAAGGATATTGATGTTGAGGAAGAGTACAGGCCCGACTGGGACAAGTTTGGAATATGGAACCTGAAGATGAAGAACAAGGAAGCTACATACAGGGCATATTCGATGGCCAACTACCCGGCAGAGAAGAATCTTATAATCCTGAACATACGTATCGCCACCCCGCCATGGGACAATGCGAAGAAGCAGTTCATGAACGTGCCTCCGGGAATCTGTTCTTCATTCATCTTCTCGCGGAAGCCGGGTGACAAGGTTTCCATCTCAGGTCCCTACGGTGATTTTCACATCAAGGAGACGCAGAATGAGATGGTATATGTAGGCGGTGGTGCCGGAATGGCGCCGCTGAGATCTCACATTTTCCACCTGCTCAGGACCCTGAAGACAGGCAGAAAGGTATCATACTGGTACGGTGCAAGATCGAAGCGCGAGATGTTTTATGAGGATGAGTTCATGGAGCTTGAAAAGAAGTTCCCCAACTTTAAGTTTAACATTGCCCTTTCGGAGCCGCTGCCTGAGGATAAGTGGACCGGCTATGTGGGATTCATTCATCAGGTTTTACTCGATAATTACCTGGGCAAGCACGAGGAGCCTGAGGAGATAGAGTACTACCTCTGCGGTCCGCCGGTGATGAACGCTGCTGTGCTGAAGATGCTTGACGATCTGGGTGTTCCGAATGGGAATATTGCGTTCGATGACTTCGGAATATGATAGCAGGGAGCAGGCATTAGGCAGTAGGCAATAGGCAGTAGTCAAATCCCGAAGGGAGCGATGAGCTGCGGAGATCAGACAGCTAGTGGGTGGGCTATTGTTATAGCAAAATGAACCCCGAAGGGATGACATTATTATAGGAGAATTGCACAAAATCTATAATTTCCCCTCCTGACAGTATTCAGCTGCAGGAAGCCGGTCAATATGAAAAAAACACTAATATTTTTCCTGGTTGTCATCATCCTGCAGGGCTGTAACCCCAAAATGGAGTTTGCCGAAATCAACGGCTTTACCCAGGGGACTACATATCACATTGTCTTTGAAACCTCCCCGAAAAGAGATTTGTCAGAGATCCGTTCTGAGGTTGAGAAGATCCTCTCTGACGTTGATAACTCCCTGTCGATATATAATGATTCATCAGTTATTTCACTGATCAACAGTAATATAAGCGATAAGACTGATGCTCTTTTCCGCGAGATGTACCGTCAGTCGAAAGAGGTTTGGGAAAAGAGTTCAGGAGCTTTTGACATCACCGTCGGTCCCCTCGTGAAGTCATGGGGTTTCGGTCCTGACGCTTTGCAGCGCTTTGATGTTTCAAAACTTGACTCACTTATGGCGCTTGTAGGAATGGAAAAGTTGGCGCTTGAAGGTGACAGGATCATAAAGAATGATCCTGATATGTACCTGGACGTGAATGCGATTGCACAGGGGTACACCGTGGATCTGCTTGTTGAATTCCTCAGTAACACGGGGATCAGGAACTGTCTTGTAGAAGTGGGAGGTGAGGTGCGCACAGCAGGTGACAAAGACGGATCAGGATGGAGAGTAGGGGTTGATAAACCTGTAGACGGGAACAACTACTCCCGGGGCTGATCTGGAAGCCATTGTCAGGCTTGATGACTGTTCACTGGCCACCTCCGGCAATTATCGGAAATTTTACGTTGAAAATGGAGTAAAATATTCACACACAATTAATCCTCACACTGGATACCCGGTCAGGCATACACTTTTAAGCGCCACTATAATAAGCGCCTCCTGCGCGACAGCAGACGCATGGGCAACTGTTTGCATGGTGGTCGGAAAGGACTCCGCCGCTGCATTTATTGAAAAATATGACTTTCTTGAAGGTTACCTGATTTTTTCTGATGATCAGGGTAACATGAAGACCTGGATGTCAGCCGGTCTGAGTAAAATCATTGAGGAACAGTAGCTATTCCACCATTCCGCATCCTGCACATCCACTGACTCCGTCAATCGGTCTGCAACCTGTGTCAGACTGCTGCGCACAGGTGATTCCTCTTTTGCGCATCTCCTTATTATGGCTGATATGAGTATCGGGGAACCGGCCGCCGCGCTTGATAAGCATGCTGATTCCCAGACCAATCATTGCCAGGGCTATCAGAACAGCGGATATGATTAGTAATTTTATAAACATTATTCCTTTTTTACAGGGTGCAAATTTAATCACCTGCTCCCGTTAATACTATAACAATGGCCGGTTTATTTTGTTCCCTATCAAATAGCTCCCCGCTGTCTGTCTGCTCTCCGCCAGCTGGCGGATGTCACCCTTCGGGGTTTCAATGCCCAATGTTTATTTCCATGGTGCCACCCCACTGCCTGTCTCCTCTCCCCACCGGGCAATTAACGTTCGCCCCCCCCTTCGGGTTTTTGAGGTATTCACCGTGCTTTAGCCTCAAATGCTCCCTTCGGGGTTCCATGCCCCATGCTCCATGCTCCTTGCTACTACTTACTCCGGATCTTCATCCTTCTTCCTCATCTCCTCCATTTCCTCATCAGTGTATCTGTGGATCTTGAAGTTGATTGAGGCAATGAAGAAACTCATGAAAGGCCCTATGATATTGAAAAAGCAGTAGGGAGCATATGCCAGTGTCGGCACACCCAGTATACTTGCCTGTGTCGCACCGCAGGTATTCCAGGGAACAAGAACCGATGTCACGGTCCCCGAGTCTTCAAGGGACCTGCTCAACAGTTCCGGTTTGAAACCCAGTTCGCGGTATTTTTTAGCGAACATCCTTCCCGGAATTACGATGGCCAGGTACTGATCGGAGGCAGTAACATTAAAGAAGAAACAGGTGGCCAGCGTCGACCCTACAAGGGAACCTGCACTGTGAACACGACGCATCAGTCTTTTGGTGATCTTTTTTAACATTCCGGCGGCTTCCATTATTCCGCCGAAGGTCATCGCGCAGATTATGAGCCATATGGTGTTGAGCATCCCGGCCATCCCCCTGGTTTTAAGAAGATCGTCAACCGTCGTGTCGCCGGTAGTGACTGACACTGTGCCGAACATCGTCTTTGTAATTGCTATATATGCCTGTTTTACAAAAGAACCGTCAACAGCGGCTATATCCCTGAGTATCTGAGGTTGAAAGATAACAGCGCAGAGCGCGCCGAGCAGAGTCCCGCCCAGCAGTGCGGGCAGCGGCGGTACCTTTTTTACAATTATGAAAATTAGCATTGCCGGTACAATCAGGAGTACCGGGGTAATATTGAATTTCGTCTTTATGGCAGCCTGTACAATGGCTGCACTTGTCTGTGTGTCAGTGTGGTCACGGGTGAATCCTATGACAAGGAAGATTATCAGGGTAATAATCCATGTGGGTCCTGTTGTTATTACCATATACCTGATATGCGTAAAGAGGTCAGTGCCCGCAACAGCCGGTGCCAGGTTGGTAGTATCGGAAAGGGGTGACATCTTATCACCGAAATAAGCTCCTGAAATGATTGCACCTGCTACCATTGCCTCATTGAAACCCGAGTGTCTTCCCGATACCCAGCAGCGCAACACCCATTGTTGCCACTGTTGACCAGGAGCTTCCTGTTGAGACAGACACAAGTGAACAGATAAAGACTGTGGCGAAAAGGAATATTTTAGGATTAAGAATCTCCAGGCCATAGTAAATAAGCATCGGTATGACGCCGCTTATCATCCAGGTTCCGGCAAGTGCTCCGATAAGGAATAGAATCAGTATTGCGGGGAGCGCAGTGCCGATTGAATGCACTACCCTGTCAAGGAGGTGATCCCATTTAAAGCCCTGGTAAACAGCGATTATCCCCGCCACGGCGGCACCCATTATTAGTGCTATCTGGTTGGCTCCAGAGAGGGTATCGTCACGGAAGAATTTGACATTGAGTCCAAGCAGTATGATAAGTACTATGAGCGGCAGCAGCGACTGCAGCATTGAGGGGGTCCTGGTCTTCTCAGTCATGGGTGAATTTTACCGTGGTGATGTGCAATTTACCATTTTTTTGATACCCTGTTTTTATACTTCGCAACATATCAGGCGATTTTGCATTTTTTTCTGTTTTACTTGATTTTGCCACAGGGATTTATTATATTGTCCTTCTGTTAACGGTAAAATGGGGCACTTTCCTGACATATTCAAGATAAATCCCGAGGATAAGATTCCCGGAAAAGGGAGGATACTGATTTCCGAGCCCTTTCTTACCGACCGTTTCTTTAACCGTACCATCGTGTTTCTTACTGAGCATACACCAGATGGAACGGTAGGGTTTATCCTGAACAGGGTCATAGACCTGATGGTAAGCAGCGCAGTCGATGGCTTCGATAAGTGGGATGAGCACCTCTCTGTTGGAGGGCCTGTGGCACCTGATACACTGAATTACCTGCATACTCTCGGTACAAAGGTTCCGGGAAGTGTGCCTGTAGTGCCTGGAATATGGTGGGGAGGGGAAATCGACGCCTTGCGTAATCTCATATCCACCGGTACCGTAGGGCGTGACCAGGTGAGGTTTTTCCTTGGGATATTCAGGATGGGAGAAGGGCCAGCTGAAAAAGGAACTGAACGACAACTCGTGGGTGATAGCCAGGGTGCCTCCCGAAGTTATAATGAAGAGCCGCGGTGATGTCTGGAAGGAGGTCCTGCGTTCGCTGAACAACAAATACAAGATCTGGGCTGAATTTCCGGAGTCACCGGAGATGAACTGACTTTACGTACGTAACCCGGAGTGAATTGTGCCTCCGGCGTAATCAACGCCATCCATCACAAAATATCAAATGAATTGAAGGTTTTTGTCAGTGCATTATCCTGAAGACAAGCTCTTTCAGGAGATCTCCTGTTTCACTGCCGGCATCTCCGAATCCCTTCGCCTTTAGATCATAGGAGCGTATCAGGCTGATGGCGTTCATCACGCTGCCCATAGGGTAAACGCCTGACGCTGCCTTGTAATCCTTGACGTAACCCGGGTATGTCTTGAGTGCTGCAATCACGTTGCCCTCACTTCTGTCCTTGAGGTTATGGTAGATGAGCACCCTCGTAAAGTTCGAGAAGAGACTGGGAAAGATGATAGGTATAATCTCTTTTTTAGAATGCGCTGCATAATAGTTCACCACGCGCGCTGCTTTCAGCGGATCACGGTAGACTATTGCCTTCCAGAGTTCGTTGGGTGTGTAATCTTTGCTGATGCCGATGCTTTTTTCGATGAGTGCGGTATCGATGCGTGGATTTTCCTTTGGTAATGAAATGATAAGCTTGTCAAGCTCGTTTGCAATCTTCCCGAGGTCATTCCCCAGGAACTCCGCCAGCAGCCTTGATGCATCAGGGGCCGCCATGATTCCCCTGTCAGTCAGATACCTGTCTACCCATCCCGGGATCTGGTATTCCGGCACTTTGTCGGACTCGAAGTACCATCCTTTTTTTGATAACGATTTATAAAGGGCCTTTCTCTTGTCAAGGTCGTCATATTTGTAGGCTACGACCAGGATTGTAGAATTCAGGGGATTATCGACATAGACAAGCAGGTCATCTATCTTTTTCAGCTTCTGGGCTTCGCGCACAATCACCACCTGCTGGTTTGACATCATCGGGAAGCGCCGGCAGGTCTCGATGACCTGTGTCACCGTAACATCGAGCCCGTAAAGGACTGTCTGGTTGAAAGACTTTTCGGCTTCGTCAAGGACCTTTTCTTCGATATAATCAGTTATAATATCGATATAATAAGGTTCTTTACCGGCCAGGAAATATACCGGTTTAAAGATCTTGTTCTTAAGTTCCCTGATTATCTCTTTGTAATCAGCAGCCATCAGAATCTCAGGTGTTTTACTGAAATGCCGTTGTCCTTGATTTCGGTAAGGGCTTCAATGCCTATCCGGAGATGAGTCTCCACAAAATTGCTTGTAACCTTTTGGTCAGTCGCTTCGGTCTTGATGCCCGTCGATATCATCGGCTGGTCAGAGACGAGCAGGAGGGCGCCGGTTGGTATTTCGTTCACAAAACCCTACGGTAAAAATGGTTGCTGATTCCATGTCTATTGCCATGGCGCGCGACTTGACAAGGTATTTCTTGAACCTGTCGTCATACTCCCAGACCCTTCTGTTGGTTGTATAGACGGTTCCGGTATAGTATTCGAGGTTGTTGCGTGTGATGGCTGTTGAGACTGCGCTCTGCAGCTTAAATGCAGGCAGTGCTGGTATCTCCAGAGGCAGATAATCGTTTGACGTACCGTCGCTTCTGATGGCAGCTATCGGAAGTATGAGGTCGCCCAGCTTGTTTTTCTTCTTGAGGCCTCCGCATTTGCCGAGGAAAAGTACAGCCTTGGGCTGGATGGCGCTGAGGAGGTCCATTATAGTTGCGGCATTGGGGCTACCCATACCGAAGTTGATAATTGTGATGCCGTCGGCTGTGGCACTGGGCCAGTTCTTCTCCCTGCCCTCGACGGGCACATCATGCCATCTGGCAAACAGCTCAACATAGAGCGTGAAGTTCGTAAGCAGTATGAAGCTGCCGAATGTATCGAGATCTTTTCCCGTATATCGCGGAAGCCAGTTGCTTACTATCTCTACCTTGGTCTTCATTGTCATCAGTTGATTTTTTTATATTTGCCTTAGCATATTAGAAGTACCAAAAATACAATTTTAAGTTGAAACCGCTGAAACTGCCGTCTTATTCATACAGGATCAGAGAGACCTCCAAAGGAAGTCTTATTTATGATCCGTTCCGACGAAAATATGTGGCATTGACTCCCGAGGAATGGGTAAGACAACATTTCCTCAATTATCTTTCGGAGGTGCTGGGCTATCCGAAGGGACTGATACAGGTCGAAGCCGGATTCAGGCTTAACTCGATGCTGCGGAGGGCCGATATTCTTGTTCACGACAGGGCCGGGCAGCCTGTCCTGATCGTAGAATGCAAGGCTCCTGAGGTTAAGATTAATCAGGCAGTGTTTGACCAGATAATCAACTACAATTTCAGCTACGGGGTACAATACCTGGTAGTCACAAACGGTATCACCCATTTCTCAGGGAAGATCGATAAGGAGTTGCATACCTTTGTTCTTATGGATCATATTCCTGATTATGAAACTATTAACGAGGCAGAGTCATGATAGATGTTACCTGTGCGGTGATACGGAATGACGAAGGTCTGGTGCTGTCAGTGCGCCGCGGACCCGCAATGGATAACGCCGGCAAGTGGGAGTTTCCGGGGGGAAAGACAAGACCGGGGGAGGATCACGAGGAGTGCATCATCAGGGAGATAAATGAAGAGCTGGGTCTCAGTATAATTATTGCCGGCAGTCTTGATCCCGTTGAATACGACTATGGTGATAAGTTTGTCAGACTGATACCCTTCATCTGTGAAACCCTTGCCTCGAAGCCGGTGCTGACCGAGCACGACGAATACCGGTGGCTGAGGCCTGCTGAGGTATTGAAGCTTGATATGACGGCAGCTGACATTCCTGTGGCTGAGCAATACCTGGCGCTGTACTCCCCGAACCCGTCACTTACCCCGGCACACGAACCGGTTGCCGGGATGCAGGAGCAGATTCTTACCGCCGAGGCGGGAGCGGAACTTGCGAAGATGGTGGGTCGTATATCGAGTGTCAACGAAATAACTATGGTGGCTAAATCGGCAGTAACAGACACTGTTTTGCTTTCACAGCTGGTGACACTTTCATCCAGTCACGAGAAGCGGGTGGGGTTCATGGCATCGTGGGCTCTCTCGAAGGTTGCTGACATGAATATTGAACTGCTGACGCCTTTTCTTTCTTCACTTGTCGATGCCCTGCCCGGAGTACCCAATGAGAGCGTGCAGCGTTCATTCATGAGAGTGCTGATGAAGAGCGGCACCAGCCTGATACCTCAGTCGCATCACGCGAAGCTGATTGAATACTGTATGGGCATAATGAGGACTGAGAACACTCCGGTGGCTCCCAAGGCATATGGGATGGAGATACTTGCCATGTTCTGCGAAATTTATCCTGATATGATCAATGAGGTCACCGCAGCAGTTCAGATAGCCATCAGTGATGCTCATGGCGGCATGAAGGCAGCCGGACGCAAGGTGATAGGAAGGTTGAAAGGTTTATAGGTTTATGGCATGGAGCATGGAGCATGGAGCAAGGAGCAGGGAGCAGGGAGCAAGGAGCAATGGTTAGATGAAATTGCAATTCGCAAAATAATGTGATTACCTACCCTCAGACTTTCGGACTTTCAGACCCTTATTTCTTCTTTTTCCCGGTGAGCTTTATCCAGTCTGTGATGATCTGCAGGACCTCGGGTGAGAAGGTCTCTTCAATGGAGGCATATTCAGCCGGTGTGCCTGTGGTGCAGTGTTGGAAGAGATGATTCAGTCCGGGCAGCACTCATTGTTGTCACCTTTTTGTTTTTGCCCTTTTAAGGAGCTGCTTTTATTGCCGGCAGGTTAACCTCAGCACTGACCTGAAGGTCCTTTTCACCGTTGAGTGCGAGGACCGGGACTTTTACCTTCGACCAGTATTCATCCGGTTCGGCGGCAAGGAAATACCTGAACCACGGACTGTTTACGGAGAGAAGTCCCTGGGTGAACTGTGCCATCATTGTTTTTCGCTCTTCGGGGGTCACACCCTTGCCGTCAAGTTCCTTATTATACCACTCCATTGCGCTTTTTCGCCACCTTGCGCTGGTCAGCCTCAGCCATCACCATCTCAAAGAGCTTGCCGTTGGTTTTGATTGTCTCTTCGATATCTTTCTCAGGCATTCCTGATGCCGTTTGGATGTCACGGGTCTGCCTGATTATGATGTCATAGCCACTTACTCCCGGACCGGCAAGCGAAACTACAAATGCAACATTGGAGTTGCGCGAGGCCACTATCGGAGCTATCAGTCCTCCTTCACTGTGGCCGGCCAGACCGATCATCTTTTTATCAATTTCCGGGCGGGAAAGGAGGTATGTGACTGCAGCCTCCGCATCACCGGCCAGTGACATTGACGTTGCATTCATCATATTGCCTTTGGATTTTCCAACCCCACGGTCGTCATACCGTAAGACTGCAATTCCGTTGCGCGTCAGATGATCAGCAAGAACCAAAAAGGGCTTGTGACCCAGCAGCGTCTCATCACGGTCCTGGGCACCGGAACCGGATATCAGCACTACCGCAGGAAACGGACCTGAACCTTCAGGCAAAGTAAGTGTACCGGCCAGGTCAAAGCCTTCGGTATTGTTTCTGAAAGTGACATCCTCTGCAGCGTAGGGGAATGGCGGTTTCGGTTCCTGGGGACGCAATATCACAGTGGGAGCTTCCTGCCTTCTGACATCCAGGGGGTACTCTTTCCCGAGCTGTGTCCAGGCACCCCGGACTGTTGTATCACTTGTAAAAGTGCCTTTATAGTTGCCCTTCAGCATCGGGGCATCAACAAACAGACTGTCGCCAACGAGCTTTACACCTCCGAGCGGTATGCCCTGTGCAGCCTGATCAGGTGAGTCGAGTGTTGCTTTAAGGGTGTCAGCCGCTGGTCATCGTGAAGTTGAAAACCATCCTCAGCTCCATCCCTGCTGCATTCAGCTTCCCGGTCCATGAGCCCTCGATATCTTTCAGGGTCTTTTGTGCCATCATTGTACTCAGCGTCAGCATCAGGGAAAAGTAGTGTCAGGAAAATCCTTTTTAGTTTCATTGTCATTGTATTTTAATGTTCTAATCAGAGAGATCCGATTGCCTTATGACCTTCAGATTTCTCCTGGATAATACACTGAGTCTGCTCAGGAGCGTTTTGGTTCTATGGGCCGGGTGCTCCGCAAATGACCCGGAGGCACCGGTTCGGTGTGTCATCCTCCTTCCAAAAGTAGCCATTTCTGACTATATTTGCGGCAAATATATTACAGAATGAAGATTGTTGATACACGGGGACTGGTATGTCCGGCGCCTCTTATTAAGACCAGACAGGGACTGACTGAAGCCGGGGTGGATGAGCCTGTGCAGATTATAATCGACAACCCGACATCACTCAGCAATGTAAAGCGCTATCTGACAGACAATAAGCTTCGATTCTCGGTTGCTGAAGAGGGGGGAGTCAATATGGTGACTGTGACGGGGAGAGTTGAGGATGAGGCTGAGGCTGAGGTTAAGGCTGAGGTTAAGGTTAAGGTTAAGGCTGAGGTTGAGGCTAAGGATAAGGATAAGGTTGAGACAAAGGCTGAGGGTAAGTATGAGCTGAAGGGGAATCCGGAGGAGTGGTGCAGTATTTCCGGAACACAACATCAGGGCAAGCGTAACACAGTGATTGCAATAACTTCTGACACGATGGGCAGCGGTGATGATACGCTCGGGACGAAGCTGATGATATCATTCTTCAGGACACTGGTGCTACTTGAGCCACCACCGGCATCGGTGGTTTTTTACAATTCCGGGGTTAAACTGGCACTGGATGATTCGCCGGTGCTTGACCACATTAAAGAACTCAAAGATAAGGGCACCGGCATTTACCTCTGCACAACCTGTATCAATCACTTCGGCATAAAGGACCGCCTACCGGTAGGGAGCTTCAGTGATATGTACCAGATACTCAATCTGCTTAATGATGCAGATCATATAATTCGTCCCTGATCCGATGGCTTTTGATCTTCTCACCACGGTTGAAACGGGAGGCTGTTCCTCCAAGATACCTCCACGGCTGCTTGAGGAGCTCCTCGCCGGGCTTCCGCTTTCTGCTGACCCGAAAATACTCGTTGACATTGCCACCCATGATGATGCGGGGGTATATAAGATAAACGACGACCTCGCGCTGGTTCTGACCACTGATTTCTTCCCTCCGCTTGTAAGCGACGGGTATGAGTTCGGGCAGATAGCTGCTGCCAACTCGATAAGTGACGTGTATGCAATGGGGGGCACACCGTTGCTGGCAATGAATATTATGATGTTTCCTTCTTCAAGGATTCCTCTGGAAGTTTATCCGGAGATTCTTCGCGGTGGCTATGATAAGGCGAAGGAAGCAGGAGTGAGCATAATAGGAGGTCACAGTATTGACGATTACCCGCCGAAGTACGGTCTGGCGGTTATAGGAACAGTCCATCCTGAAAAGATCATAACAAATGCTGGTGCAAGGGCAGGTGACGTGCTGATCCTTACCAAGCCAATCGGTACAGGGATAATCCTGGCGGCACACAGACTGGGGTTAGCTTCAGCACAGCAGTTGGAGGAGGTTAAGAAGCATATGAAGAGGCTGAACAACGACGGTGCGCTCTGATGCAGAAATACGGTGTAAAGGGTGCGACTGATATAACAGGATTCGGTTTGGCGGGGCACGCCCTTAAGATGGCGCGCGGATCAGGAGTGACGATAAGGCTCAATATGAGAGACGTCCCGCTTGCTGAAGGCACATATGCCCTTGCCGGAATGGCCTGCATTCCCGGAGCCGCTTTCCGCAACCTGGATTATGTTGAAAGGGAGGCAGGATTCGGGGAAACACTTGATTATAACCTGAAGATGATAGCACATGATGCACAGACATCCGGCGGGCTGCTGATATCTGTTGCGGAAGCGAAAGCCGATGCGTTGCTGACTGACCTCCGTATGGCGGGCCACCCCGAGGCAGCTGTCATCGGCACGGTGGAAACGAAGCAGGATTTTTCACTGATTATCGGTTAAGAATCAGCGGAACTACCCACCATCAAATCACTATTTACGGGTAACCTATTTCGGCAATGAGAACAGGAATTCCGTGCCTCCTCCCTGTCGCGTCCTGACGGATATTTCACCCTTATGCAGCAGAAGTGCATTTTTTACTATTGAAAGTCCCAGACCTGTCCCCCCGCTCTTGCGCGAACGACCGTCATCAATCCGGTAGAAACGCTCAAAGATGCGGGCCTGATGTTCTTCAGGAATTCCGATACCATTGTCGGCAAAGGAGAAATTGTGAAATCCGGGATCTCCCTGGACGGTCTTCACAAATACAGTGATATTATCTCCTGCATAGCTTATTGCATTCTCCATCAGATTCTGGAAAACTGACACAACAAGCGACCTGTTCGCGGTGACTCTGACAGAGGGATCAACTGTATATCTCTGCCCTGATTCCCTTCTGGTTCATCGCCGTCTGCAGATTGTCGCACACTTCCCTGATCACAAGGGCAACCTCAACCTCCTCAAACGCGAAGCTGCTACCGGCTTCGTCAAGTTTATTGAGGGTCACAATGTCATTTATAAGGTCGGTAAGGCGTGTCGACTGTGCCAGCGCCTTTTCAAGAAAGTAATGTTGCTTCTCGCTGTCAAGTTCTCTGTTCACCAGCAAGTGTTTCAAGATATCCCCTTACTGAAGCGATAGGCGTCTTGAGCTCGTGGGCTATGTTGGATGTCATCTCCTGCCTCATGGTTTTGGTCTGCTCAGTGCGGGTAATATCAGTAAGAACAATCTCGAAACTGTTGTCATTGAACAGTATGCATCTTACCAGAAAGAACTTCCCCCCGTTCTCAACATGAAATTCGATAGCCGGGGTCTCTCCGGCTTTTCGGTCTGTCTGAGGATGATTCTCAAGGAAATCATTGACTTTTGAGAACTGTTGCATTTCCATGACCCTTTCCGGAGAGAGTGAGTGTTCACCGGAAATTAAATTCAGGAATACCATGAAGTGATTATTAGAGAAGGTCACCTTTCTTTCGGGCGAGAAGAATGCAACACCCTCGTTGAGCACCTGGAGGTGTCTGAAGAGCTTTTCTTTCTGGAGGGTCAGCTCGGCAGTATTACGGGCAAGGTTATTGTAGATCTTGACTATCTCTTTGCCTGTCTCTCCGATTTCATTTTTAGGGAAAATAACCGAGAGGTCATTGCCCTCGCCACGTCTGACCCGTGCTGCGAAATCGCGCAACATTGTGATGCTCTGACCCAGACGCCGTGTAACCAGTGAGAGGAGCATCCAGATAACAAGGAATGATACTGCCATAAAAAGCAGGAAGGTCTTTTCACGCTTCAGAAAGCCCTGTATCTGAATATTGTATTCCACTGCAAGACGAACATAATAAGTGTCAAAATAGCGGCAGAAATAGTAATATTCCTTGCCTGTGCTGGCTGATTTCCTGACGGAGGTTCCGTATGCCGAATAATGCGATTCTCTTACCTCCGGTCTCTGAAGGTGATTTTCCATTTGATCATATCCTTCTACGGAACTGTCATACAGCACTTTACCGTTCAATTGATATGACTGTGATTCTCAGATCCGCAACAGGAATAAGATTGTAAACTGAGTCAATGAGTTCGTAGCCGGTACTGTCAGGCAGGGCATTCACCCTGATGTATTTGTCCACAAGTCCTGACATGTCATTGAGCCTGTTGTCAAGCGAAGCAATGCGGATCTTCCTTTCCCGGTTGTACTGGTAAGCCGACATGGCAGCTGTGAACAGGACGAAAATGCTGAAGTAGTATAGGAATAATCTGCGTCTGAAACTCTCTCTGGTTGCCATAGTTGTTGTTTTTTTCAATCGCCGAAATAATATCCGTACCCTGATTTGTTTCTGATCATGCCCCCTTTTTCAGCCATTTTCCTGCGAATACGGGCAATAGTGACATCTACTGTGCGGTCGGTCACGATAACGCTGTCGCCCCATATCCTGTCGAGGATGGCTGTACGCGGAAAAATCTTTCCGGGATTCTGCAGGAAGAGGGCCAGTATCTCATATTCTTTCCTTGTCAGTTCCATTGGTCTCCCGTCTGAACTTATAAGCTGATTCTCAAGGTCAATTGTGAAACCTCCGGGCATGGGAGCAGATTTGGCAGCAAGAGGTGGAAGACCTGCGCAGAATTGCTTTCACGCGTGCCGTCAGCTCGCGGACTGAGAAGGGTTTGGCGAGGTAGTCGTCTGCTCCCAGGCTGAAACCGGTCACCTTGTCGTTTTCAGTATCGCGTGCGGTAAGAAAGATAATAGGGGTGGTCAGGTTCATTTCCTTCCTTATCTTTTCCGCGAGCCTGAATCCAGACATCTTTCCCATCATAACGTCAAGGATAAAAAGGTCATATGCTGCCAGATCTTTTACAAGAGATTCCTCGGCAGAGCTTGCCGTGTCTACAGTGTATCCTTCCGCTGACAGGTTGAATGAGAGTATCTCAAGGAGGTCCTCCTCGTCGTCAACTGCCAGTATTTTTCTTGCCTCAGTCATTTAAAAAATTTGCGATGTGCGATTTTAAGATTTCACTACTGCCCTCCCCGCTGTCTGTCTCCTCTCTAAAATTGTCCGACAGCTGGCGGACATTTTCTAACGCTCGGCCCTCTACTGCCTACTGCCTACTGCCTGTATTTCAGTCCTCCTTCCCTATCCCGGTATGCCTGATGTCCGTTCCCTGCATCGAATAGATGGAGGCCTCGGCAATATTCGTGGCATGATCGGCAATGCGTTCGATATTCGATATCATATCCTTTATCTCCACATAGCTCAGCACCATTTCAAGCGTCTTGTCATCCATTCCCGACTTCCGGATGTGATTCAGAAGAAGCTTGTGGTTCATCTCGTCAATTACAGAGTCGTTCTTGATTGTCCATATTGCAAAATCAGGGTCGTTGTTCAGGAATGAAAGCAACGACTTCTCCACCATTACTGCTCCGGAAGTGAGCATATTGTTGATGAGTGCCTGCACCGGAGGATATTCTTCCGATTTTCTTATTTTTTCAAGGATACGAACCAGGTTCATTATCCTGTCACCGATGCGCTCGAGATTGACTGTCATCCGGTAGCAGGCAACGATGCGGCGCACATCGGATGCTACAGGCTGGTAAAGCACAATTGTATTCGTAAATTGCTCACTGATAACAACTTCAAAATTATCAATCCGGTTTTCTGCTTCCCTGAGGGTGGTGACAACAGCATTGAATGACGAATCATCGGCGGAAGCCATCAGCTTTTCAAGAAGTGTCAGCTGACCGAGCGTGAGGGTCGCCATCTCCCTGAAGCTGGTCATTATATCGTTTATTGCCTGTTCTTTTTTTGTACTCATGATTACCGGTTTTAGCAAATGTAAGAAATAAGTGTCTTAATCAGCCGAATTTGCCTGTCAGGTAGGCCTCAGTGCGTGGGTCTCTCGGGTTGGTGAAGAGTGTCTCTGTTCGTCCTGCTTCAACAAGCTCACCCATGTACATGAACATCGAGTCGTCTGAAATCCTTGCTGCCTGTGACATATTATGAGTAACAAGCACAAGGGTGTACTGGTTCTTGAGTTCGCCGAGCAGGTCTTCAATTTTGGCTGTGGCCACGGGGTCAAGTGCCGAGGTTGGTTCGTCCATCAGCAGCACTTCAGGGTTGAAGGCGATGGCCCTTGCCACACAGAGTCGCTGCTGCTGTCCACCTGACAGGAAAGTCCCTTTGCGGAACAGGAATTCTTTCACCTCATCCCACAGGGTAACGTTTTTCAGCGCTTTCTCAACAATTTCATCACGTTCATCCTTCTTAAGCTTTATGCCGTTAAGGCTGAAGCCTGCCACAACGTTTTCGTAGATTGTCATATTGGGGAACGGGTTGGGACGCTGGAATACCATTCCGATCTTTCGCCGCAGGTCAATGACTGACATAGGGAAGATGCTCTCGCCGTTAAGTTTAATATCCCCGGTAGTTGTTATGTTCGGATAGAGTTCATGCAGACGGTTCATGGCCCTCAGAAGGGTACTTTTTCCGCATCCGGAGGGTCCCATTATTGCCGTTATTGCATTTCGTTTTATTGAAGCAGACACATCCTTTACGGCGTAGCGGCCGGGCTCGTAAGAGATCGAGATGTTTTCGATCTGCAGGACAGGGTTGCTGCTTTGTGTGTCACTCATCGGTATCAGATATATTTACGTTTTGCGGAAAAACTTCGCGAAAGCAGGTTCAGTGAAAGGACGAAGACCATGAGGAAGAGTGATGCGCTCCAGACCAGGTTGACCATGTTAGGGTCATTGTAAAAGTCCCATATCAACAGCGGAACGGCACTGACTGGCTTTGTGATGTCAAGTGTGACAGCCGGGCTTCCCAGGGCGGTGAGCATCAGTGGAGCCGTCTCGCCGAGTATTCTCGAGAGAGCCAGCAGAACACCCGTTGCCAGTCCGCTCAGGCTGACGGGAATCAGCACCCTGATTATCATCTTGTAATAGGGCACACCGAGAGCGAAGGCTGCCTCGCGGATTGCTATCGGGATCATTTTCATTGTCTCCTCAGTTGAACGAATGATGAGCGGCAGCATCATAACCGTCAGGGCCATGCTTCCTGCCAGTCCGGAATACCCGCGGGTGATGTTGCGGACAACCCACAGGTAGGCGATGATACCAAGGATGATTGAGGGCACCCCCTGCAGTATTTCAGTAAGGCTTCTTATGAACCGCGCATAACGTGTGTTGCCGTTCTCATAGAGGTAGATGCCTGCCATCAGGCCAAGAGGGATTGCGATCAAAGAGGCGGCCAGAACCATCAGCAGTGACCCGGTAAGGCCGTTTGCTATACCGCCGGGAATGACCTCACCGTTCACTGCCGCCGTCATTGCCTGGAAAGTATCAGGCGCAGGCTCTGTAAAAAAGGCGGCGTTGATCTGCCTGTAACCTTTCACAGCCAGGTTCCCGACTATCAGGAAGATTGGAATAACCGTAATTGCCGAACCGGTGATAATAAGCCAGAGAAACTGCCTGTTTGAGCGGTTACGACTTTCTATGTTATCTTTCAGTAATCGGTTCATGACTTCAGGATCACGCAAATCGTCTGATAATGAATTTGCCGGCGGCATTTACGATAGCCGTAATGGCGAAGAGGAGCAGGCCTATTGCAATGAGAGCACTCATCTTCAGTCCGTCAGCCTCACCAAACTGGTTGGCGATGACTGATGCCATCGTGTTCCCGGGGGAGAAAAGACCCTTCGGAATTATATTGGCATTTCCGATAAGCATTGTGACAGCCATTGTTTCGCCGAGGGCTCTGCCGAGGGCGAGGATGAAGCTTGCGACAATCCCGGAGCGGGCTGCCGGAATGACCACGTTGAAAATGACTTCTCTCCTTGTTGCTCCGAGAGAGTAGGCGGCTTCCTTCAGTTCAGAAGGTACCATTGATATTATCTCACTGCTCAGGGAGGTTGCGTAGGGAACGATCATGATTGCCAGAATGAGAGAAGCCGTGAAAATCCCGAAGCCCTGGTCGGTCAAACCTGTTTTTACAAGGAGGGGGCGCAGGGCGTAGAATCCCCAGAAGCCGTACACTATTGACGGCACCCCTGCCAGCATATCCACAAGGCTGCGCAGAATGCCAGCCGTGCGGGTTCCCTTAAAGTATTCTGCAATGAATAGCGATGTGGAAAAGGCCATTGGAATGCAGAGAATGAGTGCAATAAGGGAGGTCATTACAGTACCTGCAATGAAGGGCAAGGCACCGTATTCCTCGCTGCCCGTTGTTGGGTTCCATGTTGATGATGTAATGAACCCTAATCCGAACTCCCTGAATACCGGGATGGCGCCTCCTGTGAGGGAGACGACTATCCCGGCACTGAGAATCAATATTGCCAGAGACGATCCGAACAGAATGGCCTTAGTGACCCTGTCTCCGTTCATTAATGTCTATTTGAGAACTTGCTTGCCGTCGAATGTGATGGTGCTCAGCAGTGTGGCAGCCTGTTCAGCGGCCTTCTGCGGAAGGGAGGCATAATGAACGCTTGTGGCGATTGCCTGGGCATTAGCTCCCGTCAGCCATTTTACTGCATTGACGGTGGCATTTGCAGCATCCTCTGAACGGTCTCTGTAAGCCTGTTCCTTATACAGAATGATCCACGTAAAGCTTGTAATAGGGTAGGCTGCAGGGTTTTGCGAGTTGGTTATCATTACCCTGGTGTCAGCAGGCATTTCAACATCTGCTGCTGCAGTGAAAGACTCAAGTGTCGGCTCTACATAATTGCCTGCTCCGTTCTGCAACAGTGCCATCGGTATCTTCTGTGCATTTGCATATTCAAATCCGATATAACCTATTGAACCCGGGCTCTGGCTTATGGTTCCTGCCACACCCGGATTTCCCTTGGCGCCCATCCCTGCCGGCCAGTTCAGGGCCTTGCCTGTACCGAGTGTCTCATTCCAAAGCGGACTGACCTTCGACATATAGTCACTGAAAATATAGGTGGTACCGCTGCCGTCTGAACGGTATACAACTGTAATGTTCATGTCAGGCAGGCTAATGCCCGGATTGGCATCTGTGAGCAGTTTGTCGTTCCATTTGGTGATTTTGCCAAGGAAAATGCCTTCAAGAAGCCCGGGTGTAAGCTTGAGCCCCGCTACTTCCGGAAGGTTGTACGCTATCACCACAGCGCCGATACATGTCGGGATGTGAATCACTTCAGCAGGCATTTCAGCCAGTTCGGCATCAGAAAGATAGGCATCGGTGGCGCCGAAGTCAACCACCTGGTCGCGCAGGCTCTTTATACCGCCTCCGGATCCTATGCCGCCGTAGTTGATAACAGGACCGCCCTCTTCATTGTATTTTTTGAAGGCGAGGTTGTAGAAGGGCTGCGGGAATGTCGCTCCTGCTGCAGAAAGGGTTACCTGTTTTGTTTTAGCGGTGTTACCGCCACCGCTGCCGCATGATGCCGCCATTACGGCCACCAGAAGTAAAAAGATCAGTTTTTTCATCATTAATAATTTATTATTTTCAAATTTAAAATGTCTTGCGGTCTTGCGGTCTTGACGGTCTTGCGAGTCTGAAGTCTGAGGGTCTGAGGTCATTGTATTTGCGAATTGCGATTTCATCTGCCCATTGCTCCATGTTCTTTTCTCCATGCCCCATGCTCCATGCTCCTTACTCCTTGCTCCTTGCTATCAACCTCTCCTTCTCAGAACCTCGCCTCCACGTTCAGCCCTATAGTTCCCACGAAGTCAGCTTCGCTGTCATCGGGGAAGAATCCAATAAAGTTAGGTGAAATTCTTACATTCTTTGCCGGAGACCAGTCGATTCCCAGGAACAGATTACTGCCGTCCTTACTGAGGTTCCACGGTTCAGTTTCACCTGTGACCGTTACGGAACCGATAGTTGTCATACCTTGCAAAAACGGAATATTTTTCAGCAAATTTTAATGCTGTGAATATGCTGAATCCAGAAAAATTTTCGTCTGGGACCATCAGATGGTTATTCTGCATCAGGTATTCTGCGCCGAGTGTAAATGTATTATCAATGTATGCCCCGGTAAAGCTGGCTGTCCACTGGCTGTTATCTCCCTTGCCCATCACGTCATAATAACCTCTGAACATAAGATTTTTTGCAGGAGTCAGGGTGAAGCCGGAAACCAGTTTAAGGGTATTGTCAGCCGCCAGGTCCTTGAATCCGCGTCCGTTTACGATTGAAATGTCAAGTGTAAGAATGTCTGCAGGCTTGTATTTTGCCAAAAAGCCGGCATCAGCAGGGAATGTCATACCCGAATAGTCGATAGGAGGCTTTGTGATATACCTGTAACTCCAGAATTTATCAGCCATCGAGATCTGTTCAGCCCCTATCAAACCGCCGCGAAGGGTGAATTTTCCGTCATCGAACTGCAGGTATGCATTTCGCAGGTACCCGGTCATAATTACCTTGCCACCTACTGTCTGGGTTGTTGCATCAAACATAACGCGGCTGGATACAGTCTTTGAAAATCCGTAATCGTATCCGAAGTATGAACGTGTAACCTGAAATACATTCATGTTATCACCGCCTGATGATGTGTTATGAAAATCAGCAAATAAAAGTCCGAACAGTTTGCCAGATGGTTTGAACTCCTCTGCTGACTGGGCACCGGCACTGATTGACAGGGCCATAGCTCCTGCAGCGAAGAGTATGAATAGAGTTTTTCTCATAATTTGTTTATTGATGGTTTGACAATGCAAATATCCTTTGAATTTGTTACACTTTAGTTAAGTGTATGTTACAAAGTTGTTACAAACATAGGCTGGCGGTAAATCCCCTCTATAGGTAAAAAGGCTGAAAAACATATCAGTGTAAAGATTAACTTTACGGTTATGAAAATAAGATTATTCTCCCGGATGAGACTGCATATTTTGATTGCAATACTGGTTATGACTGCCATTAATGCCCGGTCACAGAGTGTTATATCTCCCAATTACGGACTCAGGACACCTCAGACGGCGGAGGTTGTGAGGGTGGATTTCAATGAGAAATCGACTGTCGTATGGCTTTCGGTCACAAGTGACATCAACAATGCGTATTTCTGCATAGACCGCAGCACCTGGCTGATTGAACCTGACGGGACGAGGCTCAGGATTCTGGATCTGACGGGGCTTCCCTGGTGCCCGGCAACCTACCGGTTCAAGCGTCCGGGTGAGACGGCTCCCTTCTCGATGGTCTTCCAGGCAACGGGGGTACTGCCATGGTTTTCAATTGTAGAAGAGTGCAGCGGGGGTTGTCTTGCAGTTTACGGTATAGTAACCGATAAGGCTCTGAATGAAAAGATAAATGAGGCATATGCTCTTTCTGACAGCGGGGAGACGATGGCAGCATACAGGATATTCGAGGATCTGATAAACAGGACTGACACTCTTAACCTCGGAATTGAAGGTGCACTGTTTTCAAATCTTATTATGCTTGACAGGAAGATGGGACGAAATGAAACAGCGCGTTCGTGGTATGACAGGATGATGACTTCGGATGTGCCCCTCCTGAAACATTATCTTGACAACTTAAGGCAGCAGGGGGTTGATTACTGATAAAAAATAAAAGAGGCGCCTGTGAAGGCGCCTCTCTCATTTTCATAGGTCAGTTAGTATTAAAAATGGAGATCAACACCTATGGCAACCACCCAGGTGTCTTTGTTATAAGTTTCTGTAAGTGATTTTACCGTACCTGAGCCGGTCATGTTCCTGCTGTAGGTTTTCATTCCCTCTTTGTACATCGTATACATACCTCCGAGATTGATGTCAACCATATCGGAGATCCGGTATCCGAATCCGCCGCCGATTGAATTGGTGTTGAGGCTGTAACTCAGTTCGTCCTGGTAGTTGAGGTTGACACCTGAGAATGTAATAAGCCAACCGGCACTTGCACGGAGGTTCTCGGTAAGTCCGTATTCAAGACCCAGTGCCAATTCTGAGTTGTTCTTGTCGATCATATCGATCTCCTTGTCAGCACTGCCGTCATAATCGACTGCCTGATCGAAGTAGTAATTGTAACTTCCTGTAATAAGGAACTTGTCGATGGGTCTGAATTCGACACCAACAGCAAGCATTGCAGGCATGTCGTTCACTGTAACGGCTCCGTCAGGGAACATTGTTACGGGTTCTCCGGTCTCAGGATCGAATCCGGTTGTGAAATCAGCAGCTGTTGCGTTTGTAACCTCGAGTTTGGTCTTAAACTCATATTTGATACCAACGTTCAGTTTGTCTGACAGAGAGAGGTTTACACCGAGGATAGGGGTAACGCCTGACCCGGTCTGAACCACATCGGCTGTCTGGTCACCCATTACAACTGCAGTTGCTGATGCCTGTGCTATCTGTCCGTTCAGGGTAGGAGTAGCAGTGGTGATTGTACCTCTTATCTGGTTTAACGTCATCACAGGGATGTTTGCCGGGGGTACCCCGATAGCTGCAAGTCCTGCTGAAATGCCGGCTTTGTTTGCTGCGGGAAGGTACTGGTCGGGGATCTCAGCGAGGGTGTTGCTCCCGAAGTTGGTCACCAGTGGTTCTGTTGCAGCAGGAATGCCAACTATACTCGTAAGCTGCGCTGCGATTCCTGAAAAGACAGTGCTTGCGGGAAGCCAGGTGCCACCCATGTTCAGTTGAATATCTTTCAGATGGCCTTCATATTTGTTTTTTGCAGTCACATAGCGTGCGCCGGCTGAAACAGATATCATGTCATTGATCTTGTACGATACATTGCCCTGGAAACCGAAGAAAATTGAAGAGCCGACAAAGCGTGTGTCAAGCCTGTAGCCCTGGGCACCCTGTCCTGCGAGAAGCGGAACGAGGTCTGAAATGGGCATTTCAATCATCGAAAGGCCTTCTTCGTAAGTTGCGCCGCCGCCGCCGCCAATGGGATTAAATCCGAAGGAGAAGGCAACTTTCCCGGTGTTGTATGCTGCGTAAATGCTCGGGAATACCGGAGCGAAGACACTGCCTTCAAAGGTTCTGTCAGGTGCTCCGTTAAGATATGAATAGTCAGACATCACGGACCTGCCCTGTCCGACAGTCTGGTTATTCAGACCGAAATGAAATCCGGGAGCCAGTTTTGTGAGACCGGCAGGGTTATAATAGACAGCATCAACATTAGTTGAGGCGTTGCGGCTCTGCAGTCTGATGTAGAGCGCTCCCTGGTTGGTGTTTGTAACAAGACCGCCGGCAAAAACGGATCCGGTGACCATCAGGGCAAAGACAAGTGTCAGAATTTTTCTCATTTTCTTGGTTTTAATTACACATTTTGGGATTAATTGTGCACATTTAGGTTATTATCTGATTATAAGGCGATTAACTTTTGAATTTATTCCAGTAAATTATAAATTTTGTTTCAGGCTGAACCGTTACAGCCTCAATTCCGGCAAATAAGAACGCGTAAAAGTATTAAAAAAATTGAAATATGGCATTTTCGGAAGTAAATTAGACTTTAAATTGTCTGATGGCCTGACTTACGGGTTGAATCCCTCTGTATAAGATCAGTTTTAATTACAATCGTTTCCGAAGCTATATTGGTATCTCTTTCTTCCACCTGCCTTATTAGAAGTCTTGCCGCTGCTTTGCCCATTTCGATTGCACGGTCATCAATTGTTGTAAGGGAAGGTTCAATGATTGTTGAGACAGGATAATTACTGAATCCGGCAACCGAAATATCCTCAGGAATTCGCAGTTTTGTTTTTTTTATAACCTGTATGGCACCTATTGCGGTATAGTCATTTGCGCAAAACAATCCATCTGGAAGATCGGGTAGTTTAAGGAGCTTCTTTGCACATTTGGCTCCCTCCTCATAGCTGAGGTCTGTGGCGCAACAGATGAGTGCAGGGTCAGATGGCAGGTTGTGTTTCAGAAGGGCAGCTTTGTATCCTTCGAGTCTTGAGACGAAGATCCCTGTTGTCTGGCAACCAGCAATATGGGCTATTCTTTTGCAACCGGTCGCAATGAGGTGTTCAGTTGCTTTAAAAGCGGCTTCAAAATCGTCAATGATTACTTTGCTTGCTTCAAGGTCATTACTGACCCGGTCATAAAATACAAGAGGCACCCGGTAATTGTTGAATTTGGCAAAATGACCACAGTCCCTGGTTTCAAGGGCGAGGCATGCAATGACTCCGGCCACCATGTTCGTCTGGAGTATTTTGGTTATTGAGACCTCTCTTTCATAAGAGTCACGCGACTGGTAAATTGTTACATTGTAACCCATTTTATAGGCAACCTCTTCAATACCACTGATTACATGAGAATGGAAGGTAATGTCTATCCTGGGCACTATCAGCCCGATCATGTTTGTTTTTCTCTTTCTGAGATTTGATGCCACAGAATTTGGGAAGTATCCCAGCTGAGCTGCCAGTTTTCTGACCTCCTCTGTTGTTTTGGCGCCTATGCTGGGGTGATTGTGCAGGGCACGGGAAATGGTTGATACTGACAGATTCATCTTATCTGCCAGGTCTTTTATAGTGATTCTTGAACCGGTCATGGTTTAAAGGTAGTAAAAATTTTAAAAAACAAACGATTGATCTTAAAGATCGACCAATAGTTATTATTGTCATTTTTTAAATAATGAAGTTAAATAACAGAATAACAATTAAATAGACTCGTTAATGATTATATTGAGTACATAACTTTATTCGTGATATCTCTTAAAAATGGTCGAAAAGAAAGATTTTTGAAAAATATTTACGCAAACGTTTGTTTTGTTCAAAAATTCCTCTATATTTGGTCTGTTGTAACTTCTGCGAAGAAATTAAGGGAAATGAAAAATATCAGATACAATATATTAATTACAAACAGAAACCCGGACCCGGGTAAATAGAGAGCACCCGGGGCCGGGTCGAATTAGGATTAATACTTCAAACCCTAAAACTTTCAAAATTATGAAAAAAAACAAATCGAACGATCTCTTCTGTCTGAATGGAAAGCAGAAGAAACCGCTTCTGCTCCGGAGGCTGTTGATCCTGCTGTTTGCAGTGATCATTTCAGGCACCTCGTCTATTTCCCTGGCAGCAGATGCACAACAACTTCGGGTAACAGGTAAAGTAACCGATTCACAGACAGGTGAAGCCCTTCCCGGGGTGAATGTAATCGTCAAAGGTACCACTACCGGTGTTGCCTCTGATGTTGACGGTACATATTCAATTGCTGTTCCTTCGGGAAATGCAGTTCTGCAGTTTTCCTCAATAGGATATGCACTTCTGGAGTTACAGGTAAACGGAAAGAGTGTAGTTAATGCAGCGCTCATAAGTGATGTCACCCAGATTGAAGAACTTGTGGTGGTAGGTTACGGCTTCAAGAAAAAGAGAGACCTGACAGGCTCAATATCCTCTATCAGTGCATCAAATATTGAAAATACCCCTGTAAAGGATGTGCTTTCAGCACTGCAGGGAAGAGCTTCGGGTGTATTTGTAACATCCAACTCGGGAGCCCCGGGAGACGGTATTACCGTGAGAGTCAGGGGTCTTTCTTCTCTCAACTCGGGCAATGACCCGCTATACGTAATTGATGGTGTTCCAGTTGAATCAAACAGCCTTTCATCCCTTAACGGATATGACAACCACGGACTGAACCCGCTTACTGATATCAACCCGGGCGACATTGAATCAATTGAAGTGCTCAAGGATGCCGCTTCAACTGCAATCTATGGATCGCGTGCTGCCAACGGGGTAATCCTGATTACAACTAAAAGAGGCAAAGCCGGCAAAGCAACAGTTGGACTTAATGTCTTTACAGGTTTCAGCCAGATAACCCGAAAACTGGGTGTTTTGAATGCAACACAATGGCGTCAGGTTATTATTGACTCCTACAAAAATCTGGACCGTTACAACAATGCCCTGGTTCCGACGGAACCTCACTGGACAGCTATAGATTCGCTCAATCCCATGAACAGTGGTGACGTTGACTGGCAGAGTATTATGTACAGGACCGCAATGCAGAAACAAATTGAACTGAATGTTCAGGGAGGCTCCGAGGATGCAAAATATGCCTTCAGTTCCTCATATCTTGATCAGGATGGTATCTTCCTGGCCTCAAACTATAAAAGGATAACCTCAAGATTAAATACTGACTTCAAGGTCTCTGACAAAATTACAATAGGTCAGAATATTTCATTTACAAACGGCATTAACAACAGGATAAATGCCGGAGGAACAGGTAACCTGAGCCTTGTCCAGTCAATACTTGTAAGACCTCCTGTATATTCACTTACATATCCTGATGGTTCCCCAATTTACTATTTTAATGGTAAGAGAAATCCGGTTGGCATGGCAGAGGAGTGTACACACCTTAATACAACCAACAGGTTCATTGGTAACCAGTATCTTGAATATAAGATTATTAAAGGGCTGATGTTCAGGACCAATGTGGGTATCGATTTTATTTCAATGAAAGAGGATGAGTTCTATCCGACCACCGTTGACTACCGTGTCGGATACAATTGGGGTTCTGTAAGATCCAAAATAAATATGACATGGTCAAATGAAAACTACCTGACATATAATATGACTATTGGCAAGGATCATAATCTCTCGGCAATGGCCGGGTTCAGTATGCAGGAATGGAAACTTCAGACCACCGGTCTTGATGGTCTTTATTTTGCCAGCGACAATATCAGGACACTGAATGGTGCGGGCACTATTTCAAACCAGGCAGTAAACAGGACTGATGAGCATGCTATGGTCTCGTACTTTGGAAGGGCAACATACAACTATAAGGGAAGTATCTCCTTGAAGCAAATCTCAGGGCTGATGGTTCCTCCAGATTTGGTGCCGATAACCGGTTTGGATATTTCCCCTCAGCCTCTGCAGCATGGAGATTCTCCGATGAGTCATTTGCTGACGGTCTTGGTTTTTTGACCGATGGTAAAGTAAGGGTAAGTGTCGGCCAGGGCGGCAATGAGGCAATACCTAACTATGTGTCGGGTGGCGAGTTTTCAATAGGTACGAACTACCTGACATATTCCGGAGCCTCGCCTACTGTAATGCCAAACCAGGCACTGAAGTGGGAGGTGACAACACAGTACAATGCCGGTCTTGACCTTGCAATGTTCAATAACCGCGTCACTTTTATCACAGATTTCTATATTAAAAAAACCTCTGATCTGCTGTTTGCTGTTCCCATACCCGAAACTACCGGATTCGGTTACATAACACAGAATATCGGTGATATAGAAAACAAGGGAATGGAATTTTCTGTTATTACCCATAATATCGACGGTGAATTTCAGTGGACCACGACGCTTCAATGTCGGATTCAACAATAACAAGGTTGTTTCTTTGCCACAGGATGTACTGACCAACGGTTACATCCAGAATGGAACATACCACATTCTTAAAGAAGGGGAGCCTATCGGCACTTTCTATGGATGGAAATTCCTTGGCGTTTATTCAAGGGATGAGGACAATATAAACCAGGTCAGATTCGGCTCCCTGACCGGAAAGGTTTTTAAAGGAGGTGACATCATCTGGGATGATCTTAATGATGATAATATAATTAATGACGCTGATAAACAGATTATTGGTGATGCCCAGCCTCTGTTTTCAGGAGGTCTTAATAATGACTTTTCATACAAGAACTTCGGATTGAACATTTTCCTTCAGTTCTGTTACGGGAATGATATTTACAGCAACCTCAATAACATGAGGAACTGGGTATTTGCGTATAATAATGTCTCCACTGACGCTCTTAACAGATGGCGGGAACAGGGTGATGTTACGGATTATCCGGCACCTGTACGAAATGACCCCATGAGAAATGAGTATCTAAGGGTATCTGACCGCTGGATTGAGGACGGATCGTATATGAGACTTAAGAATGTTACCTTCTCATATACTCTTCCTTCGGCAATAACCGGGAAAGTAGGAATCAGCATGCTTCGGGCCTACGTTACCGGTCAGAATCTTATTACCTGGACCCATTATACCGGTTACGATCCGGAAGTTGACTCTTACAGCGGGTTACAGGTCGGTGTTGATGACGGAGCTTATCCCCAAAGCCGGACGGTTATTTTTGGTCTTAATCTGGAATTTTAAAAAAAAACGACACATGAAAGTAAAATCAATAAAAATAGCAATACTGGCTATCGTTTTGATACAGGTTACCTCCTGTACCGATATCCTTGACAAGGATCCTGTAAGCAGCTTTTCAGCTTCAGGATTTTACAAGACCGCTGCCGATGCACAGGCTGGTGTATACGGAATTTATGATGCTGCACAGTCGGTTTTCAGACTGAATTTCTGCTACTGGGGAGAAGGCAGGGCTGATAATGTGCAGTCCGCTCAATCCGGTGAATCACTGGTACTTCTTTCAAACAACCTGAATAACACCACCGCTTCAGCCGACTGGACCGCTCTATATACAATGGTAAGCAGGGCTAACTATGCAATTAAATACATCCCTGATGTCTATGGCGAAGATGATATTGCCGGGAAGCAACTCTTAGGCCAGGCCCGTGCATTAAGAGCTCTGGCATATTTCTACCTTGTAAGGGTCTGGGGCGATGTGCCATTTATAACAGAACCTTACACCTCTGGTGATCAGGATATATTTATAGGTAAAACAGACCAGGAAACTGTGCTTGATCAGGTTGAAGAAGACCTCTTATTCGCAGCCGCCAACTGTGTGGAAAAGTACAACAGCAACAATGACAGGATCATGTTTACAAGGGGCGGCGCCAATGGGCTGCTCACCCAGGTTTATATGTGGAGGCACAAATATACCGAGGCTGTTGCAACCTCAACACTCGTTATGGGGAATCCACTCTACAGCCTTGTTCCTATTGCCGACTGGGGTAAGATCTTCTCTGCCAGCTTCTCAAAAGAAAGCATTTTCGAGGTAGGTTACAACGATACTGAAACCAACGGGCTCAGGACCCTTTATGCCGTCGGTTCTTATGCCATCTATACTCCTTCAGTAAATTGGAAAGCTTCTATTGAAACAGGCGATCTGAGAAGAGACTTCGTTTATGACATAGTCCCTGCTGACCCCAAGGCAATATGGAAATATCTTGGTAAAGGTGTAAGTGATGAGGTGTCAACACCGGCAAAACAGGATATTGTTCTTATCAGGCTGGCTGACATAATGCTTTTAAGAGCAGAGGCTCTAAACCAGTTGGGCGGTGCAGCAAATAAGACAGAGGCTTTAGGTTTATTGAATACTATACGGACAAGAGCCGGACTTATTCCCTTTGAAACAGAATCAGATGCCGTTGCGATGTACGGGGACCTTGAATCTGCCATACTTCATGAAAGATCCGTTGAACTCTGCTTTGAAGGCCATCGCTGGTTTGACCTTGTAAGGACAGGCAAAGCCATACAAATCATGGGTCCGATTAACGGCCTCAGTAGTGCAGATAACCTGGTGTGGCCAGTCCACATAAATTCGCTTAATAAGAATCCGAATCTTACCCAGAGCACATTTTATAGGTAGACATATTGTGTAAGAAAGCTAATCAATAAAAAAATGAAAGAGATGAAAATATATTTCCAGAAGCGGCATTTGATAAAAATGCTCATTGCCCCATTGGCACTGGCCATCCTTCTCGCATCCTGCGAAATTCAGGAAGACTATAAGTATGTGTACGGAAATCCGGGTGGAAAACTAGAGCAGACAGCATGGGAGTTTATTCAGGCGACTGATTCACTCTCCCTGATGGAGCAGGCAATTATTGCCACCAGTTTACAGAATCTTTATTCCGGTTCCACGGTCAGAACCTTCATAGTTCCCAGAAACAGCGCATTCAGGACTTATATGAAAACGAACAGCTATGCAAATATTGCGGCTATACCAGTTGCCACTCTTGAAGGCATTGTGAAATATCATGTTGTGAATGAAAAGGTTATTTTCAGTGATCCTGCACTTCTGCAAAGTGATAAACCTATCGCCTATACAACCGAAGCTGGTTCCGTAATGTATCTGTCTCACAATACAAGTTACCAGGGAATTATTAACCAGGGAACAAAAAAGAGCTGGACAATCATTACGTCAAATATTGAACCCACTAACGGGGTTATTCACATAACGGCAGATATCGTTTATCTGTCGCTTTGATTGTGAGTTTAATGTTAGGTTATTTTTTGGGTTGATGATCAGATGGGTCGTTCTGCTAGGGGAAGGCTGAATTAAGATTCTGAATTGCCCATCTGATCTTTTTAATTGGTATGCTACTGGCGTGACATAGAGGTTTGTACACCCTGGTCGCTAATGCATATGATCTAAAAGAAAATTAAGAAATGAAGATTAATAATCATAATAATCTGAATGTCAATGTTTTTCCGACCAGAAGTGAGATGGGAGCGGCGGCCGGAATGGATGTGGAGGAAAAGATTATAGAGCTACTGCGGGATAAGGACGAAATTAGGATGATTTTTGCGGCAGCACCATCACAGAATGAGATGTTGGAGTATCTTGCCTCTTCATCAGTAATTGACTGGAGCAGGGTCATTGCCTTCCATATGGATGAGTATATCGGTTTAAACGGCAAATCAGGGCAACTCTTTTCCGTGTATCTTAGCGAGCGGCTCTTTGATAAGGTCAATTTTAAAAGGGTCCATATCATCAAAGCCAATGCTGATTATGCAGAGGAGGCTGAAAGATATTCAAGGCTCGTATCCGAAGCACCGATTGACATAATCTGTCTTGGAATAGGAGAAAACGGCCATATTGCCTTCAATGACCCTCCGGTGGCGGATTTTAATGATCCGCTTGTAGTTAAGAAGGTACGTCTTGACAGATCATGCCGTCTGCAACAGGTTAACGAAGGATGTTTTGCGACCCTGGATGAAGTACCTGAAAAGGCCCTGACACTAACTATACCTGTAATTTTCAATGCAAAATACTTATTCTGTGTTGTTCCCGGCAAGAGCAAGCATGATGCAGTAAAAAAAACAATTTACGGCCCGGTAAGCACTTCTTGTCCGGCATCAGTGTTACAGCAGCATCATCATTGCAGGTTTTATTTTGATGCAGATTCTTTCGGAGATCAATATTTAAGCTAAGTTTAAGGAATGATGCCGGACAGAAGAAAGTTCGTCAAAAACATAGCTGCAGGAACTGCCGGTATTGCTCTGGGACCAATGGTGCCAGGGGTTGTATCGGCGCTTTCTGCGAGGGAATACACGGGTCAGCACCTGCCTTCCCGTACGGTGATGACCCCTGTATTTCCATTTTTTTGTATAATCCCTGAACTCAATATCGGTGATTATATTCCCAAGGATCAGGGAGGCAAATTCATTCAGATGGCCCTGATAAACTCAGAAGATGATAAAAAAGTAACGGAGGCAATACGCGGAGGGCTTATACAAAAAGTATATGGTATTCCAACCGGATGGAGCAAATTTGAAAAAACCGAAATTGAAAAAAGCGTATGGCTTAACAGATTTTACTTCCTGCCCTCTTTTGCAAGGTTATTTTACCTGACCGGAGATAGGAGTTACCTCAATGATATGATGAGGATAATAACAGGCTGGATAACAGATAACCCTCGTCTTCCGGATTCTCACCTGTCAACTTATAACTGGCGTGACATGCAGGTAGCCTGGAGGTCGATACACCTTTCGTGGTGTTACTACCTTTCAGGGGATGCGCTGACAGTCAGTGAGAAAACGATTATAACGGACACACTGAAGGAGCATGCTTCCATTCTGTTATCGGGGTTCGGAAAAGCGACATTAAATGAGTTTAATCACCAGTCGCATGGGGCCCTTGCAATGCTATACCTTGGCATCCTTTTTCCCGGGCTTCCCGATGCAGGGATACTGAAAGAGCGAGCCATCATTATCCTTAACCATCACCTTGATAAAGCCTTTTACGGGGATGGTGGCAATGTTGAACAAATGTTCGGTTACTATCCCTTTGTAGCACATATCTTCAGAGATGCGTACATGCTCTGTGTCAGCAACGGAATTGCCCCGCCGGAGAATTCTCTCACGATGCTTAGAAAGATGAGGTCATTTATTGCCGGAGTGGCAACTCCTCAGGGAACCATGCCACAGGTCAACGACTCATATGAAATGCCAGTTACCCCTACATTGGATACTATTGACAAAATCCTTGCGGATGGTCCCTTCACTGAAGATGTAACGTCGGTTTATTTTCCTGATACCCAGATTGGTATTATGCGGGATGAACCCGGAGGGAAATGGTATATGCTGGCTAACCCTGCTCTTACTATTGGCTCACACGCACATGCCGGGAGACTGGCATTAAATCTCTGGTATGACGGAAATCCTGTTCTAATTGACAGTGGGTGCTGTAATTATGATGACCCGTTACTTTATAAATGGTACAGGACTACAAGGGCACACAACAGTGTAATGATTGACGGTAAAAGTGACGAGGCAACCTCTTCCGGAATCTTATGGGCTCCTAAAAGGCAGACTGAGAACAGGATAACAGAGTGGGTCTCGAATGAAAACTTCACTTATTGCCGGATGGAATCTCCCTCGGATGAACCGACCAATTCTTCTGTAAGCTGGTGCCGGTCGATTGCGATTGTTAAGGATGATTTTGCTGTCTTGTATGACCACTTTGAAGCAAAGGGAGAGCACACATATGAAATTCTATTTCATTTCCCTCCGGTTGATGTGACACTTGGAAAGAAAAGCAAATCACTCACAATAGGGACCGCTGGAAATGTATCTCTCATCCCTGCAGATCCGAGACACATTGATTATATAAAACTAACCAGGGAACTGGCAAGTATCAGGGGTGTCAACACACCTGCACCCATGGCAGCTTTTTCATTAAGAGCCACAGGTAATGCAGAATCTGTATTTGTTATAATTCCAGTGGAGAAAGGTACTCCTGCTCCCAAGATCAAACAAAAGAGATTGGAAAAAGGTATTTTACTCACGGTTACAGGTATTCATGGTGAGACAGCCATGGTCCTGGGGAATAATGAGTTCAGACTAATGAGTGGCCAAAGAGGCAGTCTGGGAAAGTAGTTACTTGATAATGAGAATAATATGAAGAATGAAGCAGGATATATTATACGTTACCTGGGAGCAGTCATAATTATGATTGTTTCTCTTTCCCTTGTTACCGGTTGTAAGAGTGGGGCAGACCTTAATGCTCCCTTGAATTCTATTTCCGCTGACACTTCTGATCAGTTCAGGGTTAAAGGTTTTCATATAGATCTGAGGATTCAGGTAATGACGATGAATGCTTTAAGGAAGTTTGCAGACGAATTATCAACTCTGGGGATAAACACACTCGTAATGGAATGGGAAGCAACATATCCTTATTATGATCATGCTACAATTTCAAACAAGCTGTCTTACACCCGCGAGGAGGTGGCTTCTTTCATTGATTACTGTGAAAACCTTGGTATAGACGTAATTCCTTTGCAGCAGTGTTTCGGGCATGTTGAATATATACTC
Source organism: uncultured Bacteroidales bacterium (assembly GCA_963736735.1). Classification (GTDB taxonomy): domain Bacteria; phylum Bacteroidota; class Bacteroidia; order Bacteroidales; family VadinHA17; genus SR-FBR-E99. The sequence continues at coordinate 152,204 of CAVTPX010000004.1, forward strand.
CGTCATGACAGATACAGTGACATTAGGGAGGACAGGAAAGATATCTCGCAGTTATGTCCCCTGAAGGTTGAGGAAGACAGTCTCCTTTTTGCCTCTCTTTTTGCTGACATGGCATCACTCCACACATCCGAATACATACATATTGGCGGTGACGAAACCTATCTTCTCGGACATTGTCAGGCCTGTGCTGAAAAAGCTGCAAAAGAAGGCAAATCGAAGCTTTTTGTGGATTACATGAAGATGATGTGCAATATCGTAATCAGCCTTGGAAAGAAGCCTGTAATGTGGGCTGACATCATTCTTAAATATCCGGAAGCCGCAGCTGAACTTCCTGAGGAGACAATTTTCATCGACTGGAATTATGGCTGGAAGGCCAATTATTTCGGAGACATCAGCGCTCTCCAGGAAAAGGGAATGGAATTCTGGGGATCACCGTCAATAAGGAGTCATCCGGATAATGCTTATGTGACATGCTGGGAAAAGCATTTCAACAATCAGCATGACTTCATTCCCTATGCACGCAACTCAGGCTATACTGGAATTGTAATGACTTCCTGGTCAACTTCCGGGCTGTATGGTTTTACCTGGGATGTAGGGTATGAAGTTATTGAGATGGAGCAGATCAGAAACACATATCCTTTATCAGGATTCAGGATACTGATGGCTTCTTATGCTGAGGCCCTCAATTCTGTCACAGCTGTTGATCCGCGCGCATTCGTAATAAGATATGCACAGGAACGTTTTGGCCTTAGCGCTGAACAGGGAAAGGATCTCTGGGTTGTGCTGACAGTCGACCCCGAACTTATTGTAAACGGTAAGCCAGTTGTATCTCCCTCTATATCAGCCATGAGGGATACTGTGGAAGCTGCCGTGGCTATAATGAGTAAGATCAAGCCGTCAAAAAACGCCGCCGAGTTTGAACACCTCAGGCTGATGCTCGACCTTCGCGAACAATACCTTGCTTTTAAAGAGGTTGAATCAGTCTACAATTCTGATGAATTTTCGCTTGATGAAAAGGACAAAATAATCCACGAACTGGAACGACTTCTGGCTCAGGCAAAAAAGCTTGACAAAAGGTTTACAAGACTTAACCGCGATTTTCTTTACGATTCTGAAATTGCTGAACAGAACACAATAAGGAACAGGAAGCTTGTTCTCCTTTACAGGAGGCTGACTGGAGACCGCGGATAAAGATGCAAGCTCAGCAAGAAGAATCGGAATGATTTTCTTTCTGACACTTGGTATATTTAATTGGCACAAGGTACAAGTTGGGGAAATTAACCCGCATAACAATAATTAAGCTTATTAAAAACTGATCATATGCATTTTATAGACTGGATTGTTCTCTCATTGTACTTTACACTGTTGATAGGGGTAGGGGTCTGGGCATACCGCAGGGTAAAGAACTCGGCGGATTTTTTTACGGCCGGTGGAAAGTTACCCTGGTGGTTGTCAGGGATATCACATCATGTCTCAGGGTACAGCGGAGCTGTTTTTGTTGCATATGCAGGGATTGCATACACCCATGGCCTTTCAATTTATCTATGGTGGGCTTGCGGTGTAGCAATTGCAACCTTCTTTGCTGCGCAACTTATAGCTCCGAGGTGGGCTATGCTTAGAATAAAAACCGGGATCCAGTCCCCCACTGAGTATCTTCTAAACAGGTATAACCTTCCTACACAACAGATAATAGCCTGGTCAGGGGTTATAATAAAGGTATTTGATGTAGGCGCCAAGTGGGCTGCAATTGCAATACTTTTAAACGTTTTTGCCGGGCACCTCACTTCTTGCCGGGATTCTCCTTGCTGGTTCAGTATCGCTCATTTACAGTGTTCTCGGAGGATTGTGGGCTGATGTGGTCAACGACTTTGCGCAGTTCATCGTTCAACTTATTGCCGGAATAACAATGTTTTTCATAGTGCTCTTTAAACTCGGAGATGGTGCCGCCGGATTCATTACTTTGTGGGACAAGCTACCTGAATCTCATGCTGCCCTATTTAAAGATCCCTATACATGGCAGTTTTTCATTGCAATTATGATAATAGACTTCTTCAGTTACAGCGGCGGCACATGGCATCTTGCTGCTCGTTTCATCGCATCATCATCGGGAAAAGTGGCGAAAAAGGCAGCCCTGCTATCTTCTTCTCTCTACCTGGTGTGGCCTGTATTCCTTTTCTTCCCCATGTTTGCAGCTCCGATCTTTCTTCCGGATCTGGCAGAGCCGACACATGCTTATGCATTGCTGGCTCTTAAGTTCCTGCCAGCAGGGCTTATCGGCCTTGTAATGGCTTCTTTGTTTACAAATACACTTTCAATGACTTCTTCTGATGCAAATACGATTTCGGCGGTGATCACCAGAGATATACTTCCCCGGTTCATTCCCGGTTTTGAGCAATTCAGCAGAAAGAAAATACTTCTCTTTGCACGGATAGCTACATTTTCATTCACCACCTTAACTATAATTATTGCAATTAATGCAGAAAGCTTTGGAGGAGTATTCGGACTGATAGTTTCATGGTTCGCTGCCCTGCTCGGACCTATCGCAATTCCAATGATTTTAGGCCTGTTGCCTGCATTCCGCAGATGCGGCAGCACAGCTGCTATCATATCAATTGTCGGAGGATTGATGACTTTCGTTATTCTTAAGTTGCTGCCTGATATTACACTTGCTATGGAAGTCGGAACACCACTTGTGACTTCATTAATATTGTATATTGGTACAGGATTGCTGAATCGGGATGGGGCATCGCAAAAGGTAAAGGATCTTGTAGCATCGCTTAAAAGTTGAAAGGAGAGGGATTCAAAGACATGCCAATGGATAGTTTATTTACGGTTGGTACAGACTATAGAAGCGGATTTGTCGTCGGGGTGAGAATCGCCGGAAATACCATTTCCGGGATTGAGCCTTTTTCTGTTGCAGGTGAGATTGAATTACCGGTCATTGCGCCGGGTCTGGTTGATATCCAGGTAAACGGGTATGCCAATATTGATCTCAATAATGAGGATCTATCAGTAAATGATGTCAGAGTTCTGACTGAAAAACTCTGGTCCGTGGGTGTAACAACATACCTTCCCACTCTTATTACCAACAGTAGCGACAGGATAACCCGGCTTTTAGGAACTATTTACAGCGCGTGCAGATCATCGGAAATTATAAGAGATTCTATTGGGGGTATACACCTTGAGGGACCGTTTATTTCACCTGCTGACGGGCCCAGGGGTGCTCATCCGCTGAAGTTCGTCAGAGCGCCGGACTGGGACCTTTTCAGTCGCTGGCAGGAGGCTGCCTCAGGAATGATCAGAATCATTACATTATCGCCGGAGTGGCCGGAAAGTAAAGATTTCATAAGCAGGTGCGTCAAATCAGGTGTTAAGGTGGCAATCGGCCATACCTCAGCCACCGGAGATATGATAAGGTCAGCGGTTGATGCAGGGGCAACACTGTCAACACATCTGGGTAATGCCTCGCACCAGATGCTGCCGAGACATGATAATTATATATGGGATCAACTGGCATCTGATGAATTATATATTTCGATGATTTCTGACGGCTTCCATCTTCCGGATGCAGTGATTAAGGTGTTCCTCAAGGTTAAGCCAGGGAAAACAATTCTCGTAAGTGACTCAACGAACTTTGCCGGAATGCCACCGGGAAATTACTCAGGCCATATTGGGTCAGAGGTCGTACTCACCCCGCAGGGGAAGCTCCATATGAAGGGAACCCCGAATGTTCTTGCAGGCTCAGGCTTATCACTGCTCCATTGCGTGAATACACTGGTGGAAAAGAAGATAACTTCATTAAGCGAAGCGTGGGATATGGCAAGTATCCGGCCATCCGATTTTCTTGCTCTTTATGAAAAGACCGGTCTTGTTGCCGGTGCCCCGGCCGATATGGTATTCTTTGAAGCTAAAAACAAAGGATTGTCAGTCATAAAAACTGTCAAGTCCGGGATAACGGTCTATGAAAGAGAGGAGCACTGACCCTTACTTAATGTCAAAACGGTTTCTCATAACCTGACAATTGTCCACTTTAAGAGCCTCTTGTCCACTAGTAAAATGACTTGTTCTCAAAATGAAAACGAAAAGTAGTATAATCATTGATCCTGTGATTAATACAGTTCCTCAGTCACAAAGGCTTTATTCGCTTGATGCTCTGAGGGGCTTTGATATGCTCTGGATTACAGGAGGTCAGAAGATAATCTTTGCACTCGCAACAGCAACCGGATTACCATTTTTTCAATGGCTTAACGGGCAGATGCACCATGTGAAATGGAACGGTTTTGCGTTTTATGATATGATATTCCCGCTTTTTCTTTTTCTGGCAGGCGTTTCATTGCCATATTCATTTGCCGCCCGGAAGGCAAGGGGAGAAACAAAAACCAAAATTTACCGGCATGCCTTTGTCAGGATGATCATCCTTGTGATTCTTGGCATGATCATTAACCATTTGCTTGACTTTGACTTTGAGAATATGAGGTATGTCAGCGTTCTGGGGAGGATTGGAATAGCCTGGTTCTTTGCAGCACTTATACTCCTTAATGCCAGCGTGAAGTGGCAGGTGGTATGGTTTTGGGGTTTGCTGATTGCCTATTACCTGTTAATGGTTTATGTCGAGGTGCCGGGATATGGTGCAGGGGTTCTCACACTTGAGGGGAATCTCGCCGGTTACATCGACCGGATGATACTGCCCGGGAAGTTCTACCTTGGAGTGATGGACCCGGAAGGGGTCCTCAGTAATATACCTGCTGTATCCACGGCACTTCTGGGAGTATTCGCCGGCCACTTCCTCCGTTCAGGATCTCTGAAAATGAACGGTCTTAAAAAAGCCCTGACAATTGTCGGAGCCGGAGTTTTGTCGCTGATGCTGGGATTGTTATGGGGCACTTTCTTCCCAATAAATAAAAGCCTGTGGACCAGCTCTTTTGTGCTCTTTGCAGGTGGCTGGAGTCTTATCCTCCTGGGTGTTTTCTATCTGATAATAGATGTATGGAGGTTTAAGAAATGGGCATTCTTTTTTGTGGTCATCGGGATGAACTCCATTACAATTTATATGCTTCAGAACAGGATAATAAGATTCGATGTCATGAGAGATTTCTTTTTTTCCGGACTCATGAATTTGTCACCGGAGGGACTTAAACTGATAATAGGTGCACTGGGTTATGTAGCCTGCGTATGGGTGTTTCTATACCTTCTTTACAGAAACAGGGTTTTTCTTAAAGTATAATCATTATCAATCTGTTACAGCATTTTACAATTAAGAGCTAATTTATTGAATATGAAAATAAAGATATTGAGTCACATAGTTCTGGCTTTAACAGTCATTTCCTGCAATTCAGAAATTTCGCATCCGACTTATGAAGCGATTTCAGTCATTCCATTGCCTGATTCCATAATCACTGCCGGTGGTGACTTTATTCTCAGCGCTTCAACAAAAGTAAAGTATGATTCAGAGAATAGGTCAATTGCAGAAACCGTCGATATATTTAATAAATATCTTCTGCAAATGTCAGATATTCAGATACAGAATGCGGGTAAGGGGGATGAATCTTCTGCCATCACTGTAACACTTTCTGACTCAATAACAAATCCTGAAGGATACCGGTTAACCGTTGATAAAAATTCAATTTCAATTGAAGCCGGAAGCGAAAAGGGTGTTTTCTATGCATTCCAGACTCTGATCCAGATTATTTTTCCCGGCAGCCGAAAGATTTCGAAGGGAAAGATCACTGTTCCGTGCGTGTCTGTTATTGATGATCCGCAATATACCTGGCGTGGAATTCACCTTGATGTTTCCAGACACTTTTTCCCGAAGGAGTTTATTTTCAAATTGCTTGATGCAATGGCAATGCATAAGCTGAATACCTTTCACTGGCATCTGACTGATGATCAGGGTTGGAGGATTGAGATACTTAAATATCCGGAGTTAACATCTAAAGGTGCATGGAGGGATGAGACTCTTATAGGTCATGGAAGCGAAACACCATGGAAATACGACGGCATCAGATACGGGGGATTTTATACTCAACAGGATGTCAGGGATGTTGTCGAATATGCTTCAAAACTCCATATTAACGTGTTGCCTGAAATTGAAATGCCAGGCCATGCTGTGGCGGCCCTTATCTCGTATCCTGGTCTGTCGTGCAATGGAATCCAGGTGCCTCCTTTCAACAGGTGGGGAGTTTCCGGGGATGTCTTCTGTGCAGGGAAGGAAGAGACATTTTCATTTCTTGAGGGAGTCCTTTCCGAAGTATGCGAGCTCTTTCCTTATGAATATATTCATATTGGCGGAGACGAATGTCCAAAGGTGAAGTGGCAAGAATGCCCTGATTGTCAGAAGCGTATAGCTGATAATGATCTGAAAGATGAAAGTGAATTGCAGAGTTATTTTGTAAAACGTATTGCAGCATTTCTTGAATCAAAAGGTAAAAAGATCATCGGCTGGGATGAGATTCTCGAGGGGGGCATCGCAGAAAGTGCCGCTGTAATGTCATGGCGAGGTTCTGCCGGAGGTATCGAAGCAGCCAATAAGGGTCATGATGTGGTCATGACCCCCCATTCATTCGTTTACCTTGATTATTATCAATCTCCATATAATGAGCCTCTGTCAATAGGAGGCATGCTCGACCTGAAGAAAGTCTATTCGCTCCCGGTCATGCCGGAAGAGATAACCGCTGACATGAGAAGGCACATTATCGGTGCACAGGCAAATATCTGGACTGAATATATGCCTGACAGCAGGCATGTTGAATATATGGTTTTTCCGCGTATAGCCGCTCTGGCAGAGGTATTGTGGAGCGATCCGGCTGACCTTGATTATGAGAATTTTAAGTTGCGCATGAATGAGCAATATGCCAGGTATGATGCAATGGGGATTAACTACAGAGTTCCGTATCCGGAAGGATTGAAGCCTGATAATATTTTCCCGGAGAAAAGTGTCACTGTAACTCTTGATAACGGGATCAGTAGTTCTGCCATATTTTATACAATTGACGGAAGTATGCCTGATGAAAAATCTCCAAGATATATAGCTCCCTTTACTGTTGATCTGGAGCAGGAGCGTCAGCTGAAAACTGTTACGGTTATGCCGTCAGGTAAAAGAAGTGAGGTGATGACAGGCATACTCCGTCAGGCTGATTTCAAAGACCCGGTCGTTTCTGACGAGCCGACGAAGGGTCTTATTTATCGACTTTTCATCGGTGAATTTTCAACAGCCCTTAGTTTGCCTGATATAGCCGATACTTCCGGTGTTTTGGATATCTTCCGTATTCCTGCCGGAGCTCCTTTGACACTTTTCGGACTGGAATTATCAGGGTTGATAAATATTCAGACAGACGGTATTTATACTTTTTTCTGTACGAACGATGACGGGCTGATATTATACATTGATGATGAAATGATTGTTAACGGAGATCTTTATCATCACGGTGTGGTGAATGAAGGTTCTGCAGCCCTTAAGGCAGGGATGCATGAAATAAAAGCTACCTTCTTCCAGCAGTTGTACAGACAGGGTCTTAATGTGAGTTATGAGGGTCCGGGGGTAGAAAGAAAGACTATCCCGGAAGGAGTGTTATTTCACCTTCCGTAAAACCGGGCTATTGCTCTCTTCGTTTGAATTCACTTTGGATCATTTCGGCCGAGCGACGGTTTTCCATTATTTCGTAAAGCACTGAAAGATTATGATCAGCCTTACTGGCTATTTTCAAATCCGGTGAAGAGGTAAGCTGCCTCAGCGGTTCTACAGCCTCAACGTATTTGCCTGAAGCAATAAGATTGTTTGTTGCCTCAAATACCTTTCCGGAATAAAGCTCACGACTTACATTTTCTGTAAAGGGATAAAATCTCCCGGCATAATCCCGTCCTGCACCCTCAGAGAGCCCGGCAACATCATTTGCCGCCTTGCCCAGTGACGGAGTGAAAGTCAATAGTCCGAGGAAAAAAGCGGGGCGCGATTTATAGAACTTCGACCTCTTTGCAATACTCCTGTCAATGTCTGTTCCGTCTGCAGAATACAGGGTGACATAATTAGCCGAATTTAAATAGTATTCACTTGTAGTCGAATTATCATCATCCGTGATAAGGTCCTCATCCAGCCATATTTGTATTGAGTCGAGGGCAATCAGAAGATTGGCATTGTGACGGCTGCAAACAGCGACTATTGTGTCTCTGAATGATGAATCCTGCATCGAAGTGACAGTCTTACGCCTTGAAAGAGTGTCAGCCACTGTGAACCGAACCGTAGGATCGGTGGCGAAGCCTGCCCTCAACCCTCCCATGAAACCCCTGACACTTTTCATATAGGTTATTTCCTGATTGTCCTTTATATAATCGGGTACAGTATAGTCGAAGAAATTCACGAAGACAATTCTGTTTGTGTCTGCCGGTAGCAAAATCTCAGGAGGATATGTTTTCTGTGTCTGGATGACCGTGCTGCAGGACACAACCACAATCAGCACTAATGATGCAATCAGGACAGGGATACGGGTTTTCATACCTATGAAGTTTTAAGTTACTTCTATGAGCCGAACGCTAAACAAAGTTACACCCTGAAAGTTAGTTATGCCAATAAAAGCAATTTATTCTGACAATTTCATAAATTAGTGACCCCTCAGGCACCCCTGTGCGGGTTTATAAAGTTGGTCTGAGGTCAAAAGGAAAGAATGAGAATCGTTAATCTGATATTTATAGTACACCTTTTCCTCCTTGTTCAGGGCATAAAGGCACAGATCCCCGGATGCACTGATCCCCTGGCCTCGAACTACAACTCTTCAGCAACTGTGAATGACGGTTCCTGTATTTACGCTTCCGCAACTGCCGGATCTGTTTCAGAGATACTTCTGCCCGAAATCCTTCCCGAAACATCTGGTCTGATTCACTGGAACAGCGGAATCTGGACCCATAACGACAGTGATGACAGCAATGTCTATTCACTTGACACAATCAGCGGGGCGGTTCTTCAGTCCTTTGCATTGCCCGGTATCTTTAACACCGATTGGGAGGAGATATCAGAGGACAGGGATTTTATTTACATCGGGGATTTCGGAAATAATTTTTCCGGGAACCGCTCTGATCTCAAAATACTTAAAGTGTCAAAGGCTTCAGTCCTTGCCGGTAGCCCGGAAGTGGAAACAATCAGCTTTTCCTATTCAGGCCAGGGCACCTCTGATCTTGCGGAACCCAATAGTACCGATTTTGACTGCGAGGCCATGGTTGTTTCAAAGGATAGTATCTACCTGTTTACAAAACAATGGGTCAGTGGCGGGACCGCACTTTATTCGCTTCCCAAAACACCAGGAGCTCATGTGGCAAAACTGAAATCCGTTTATAATGTCAGGGGACTCATAACCGGGGCTGTCTATCTTGAACCGGAAAGGCTCATCGCCCTGTGCGGATATAATAAGATTCTTGAGCCTTTTATCTTCCTTTTATACGATTTTCAGGGCACTGATTTTTTCAGCGGTAACAAAAGAAAAATATCCGTTGATCTTCCATATCATCAGGTAGAAGCCATCACCACAGCCGACGGGCTGAAATACTTCATTACAAATGAAAACTTCACACAACCGGATTTTGTGACAGTTCCGCAAGCTCTCAATATTTTGGACCTGCAACAGTATCTTGGACCATATTTATCTGCTCCCCCTCAAAGGCCCGCCGACAAGTATGTGCTTTCTTTCGTCCGGGGAAGCGAAAATAAAACCTCCGGATCCGTGACTCTTTAATCCCGACCAGACCTCACAACAACCCGATACAAATAACCTGACCTTAAAAAAGAAATTATGATCAAAAGAGCTTTCCTGATAATGATCACGGCCATACTGGTGGTCACTCTTACAAAATGTGTCACCACAAGGCCATCGGTAACAGGAGATCCCTCCGGCAGAACACCTTCAGCGGAACGGGAATTCCGCGCTGCATGGGTAGCCACCGTCGCCAACATCAACTGGCCCAGTAAACCGGGGTTACCGGTAGCTGATCAGAAGAGAGAGGCTGTCGAGCTCCTCGATCTGCTTTACAAGAATCATTTCAATGCAGTTGTATTTCAGGTCAGGCCGCATGCTGACGCCATGTACAAGAGTGAACTGGAACCCTGGTCGTATTATCTCACCGGCGAACAGGGCAAGGCGCCCGACCCGTATTATGATCCGCTTGAGTTCTGGATAGAAGAGGCTCACAAGCGCGGCATAGAACTGCATGCATGGCTGAACCCATATCGTGCTCATCATCCCGCAGGAGGTGAAGTCACAGATGCTTCCATTGTGAAGAAGCACCCGGAACTGGTCATTAAACTTGAGCAGGGTTACTGGTGGATGGACCCGGCGAAACAAGGCACCCAGGATCATTCTTATAATGTTGTCATGGATCTTGTCCGGAGATATGACCTCGACGGGATTCATTTTGACGATTATTTTTATCCATATCCTGATTACAATAATTTTAAAGACTTCCCTGATGATGAGAGCTGGCAGGCATACCTGGCAGGCGGAGGCAAACTGTCGCGCGGCGACTGGCGACGGGAGGCTGTGAACACCTTTATCGAGAGGCTTTACAAGGGAATCAAGGCTGAGAAGCCATATGTCAAATTTGGACTTAGTCCGTTCGGAATATGGCAGCCGTTCAATCCCCTGGCAATTGGCGGGGATTTCAACCAGCATGAAAAGCTATATGCAGACGCAAAACTGTGGCTCAACAAAGGGTGGATAGATTACTATTCGCCCCAGCTCTACTGGCCTGTCAACCAGATAGCACAGAGCTATCCTGTGTTGCTGGGATGGTGGAAAGACGAAAACCTGAAGGGAAGACACCTGTGGCCGGGTATCAGTATCGGACTTCAGCCTGTGAGCAGGGCCATCGATGAAACAATCAACCAGATAATGGTTTCAAGAGGAATGCTGGCCTCGAGCCCCGGGGTCATTCACTGGAGCATTGCACCACTTGTAAATTCCCCTCAGCTTACACAGGCTATACTGGAAGGGCCTTACAAAAGAGAGGCACTCGTGCCGTCATCGCCGTGGCTGGGAAAGAAGTCACCTGCGCCGCCCCGGGTTACTTTTTCGCAGGAAAAAGATCAGATGAAGATAAACTGGAGTCATCAAACCCCCGTCGAAATAGCTCGCTGGGTTGTTTATTTTAAACAGGGACCGCAATGGAATTATGACATCCGCGGTAACAGCACAACAGAACTGAGTCTTCCGTTATTTGTGGAGAACAGGTCTCTTTTACAGAGGGCAGATCCCTTGACTCTGAAACGGATAGAAGATGTTCTTGTGCCCCTTGACAGTATAGCCGTATCTGCAGTAGACAGGTATGGGAATGAAAGCCCCGTCGTTAAAATGGCAGTGGGGCAGCTCTCCTGGGCCGATGCTCCAGCACTGACTGATGTTCTTGCCAGGTACGCGGTGAAGGAGAAGGTGTCTGCATTAAAACCACCGCTTGTCCGACCCGGAATTGATGTTCTGGTATCAGATCAGCTTGACCTGATAAAAGGCAAACGGGTAGGTCTTATAACCAATCCTTCTGCTGTCGGCGCTGACCTGAGAAGCACCGTTGACATTCTGGCCGGTACTCCGGGTGTTAATCTTGTTGCACTCTTTGGTGCCGAGCATGGAGTCCGTGGTGCTTTACAAGGCAGGATCTCCGGTGAGGGTGAACCTGACCCGGTTACAGGAATTCCGATATATAGTCTTTACAGCGACTCCTGGGCTCCGAAACAGGAGTGGCTCGACAGCCTTGACGTGATGCTGTTCGATATACAGGGAGTAGGTTCAGCATGGTATACATTCAAGTTCTCCATGTCATGGGCCATGGAGGCTTGCGCCAAAGCAGGAATACCCTTCATTGTACTCGACAGGCCTAATCCGCTGGGAGGCCGCGTTGTTGAGGGACCGATGCAGGACACAATAAGTATATACCGGCACATGCTGCCGCTGCGCCACGGCATGACCTACGGCGAGCTGGCAACAATGTGGAATGAGACTGAAGGCTTTGACGCTGACCTGACTGTCATAAAGATGAAGGGGTGGCGGCGCAGCATGATGTGGGATGAAACAGGCCTGATGTGGGTGATGCCCTCGCCTAACATTGACAACTGGGAGACATCTGTGGTCTATCCTGGGCAGTGTCTGTTCGAGAGAACGAATATGTCAGAAGGAAGAGGCACAACCAAACCCTTCCTGATTACCGGAGCACCCTGGATCAACGCCGAAAAAGCAGCTGATGACCTTAACTCAAGGGGGATTCGCGGAGCATGGTTCAGACCGGTATATTTTATTCCCCGTTCTTCCACTACAGGCAATAACCGGAGCGGGAAGCCATGGAACGAGATGTGCGGAGGTGTTGAGATAATGCTTACAGATCCCGCTGCATTCCGTTCGGTGGAAGCATCACTCCATATAATTGACGCATACAGGAAGACAAGCCCCGACTCCCTGGTATGGTCGCCCCCCATGCTGATCCGGAAGCTCAATGAGCCGGGCATCACAGTGGAGGATGTGGTGAAAGCCTGCCAGGATGATGTGAGCGAATTCATGAAACTCCGTGAAAAATACCTTCTGTACAAATGAAAATAACGATATCATCGGTTGTGGTGGCGACGGCATTGCTGGCTGCCTGCAATACAATTGGGAAGGTGCAGCAAACCCTGGTGGCTGACACCCCTGTCGCTGCCATTGAGAACACAATTGCAAAGCCTCAGGTTGTAGAACTTGACCTGACCCGACTGTTTCCGTCGGACTTCTCCGGTCGCAAGGTGGTTGTTAATGGTGCTCTTGATCTTACGACCGACTCTGAAGGCAGGATAACTTTTGACATGCCGGAAACAGATACAATTTTAATATCTTCAGTTCCATGCCCTGACAAGTCTTCAGAATGTGAAGTGACCATTCCCGTTTCAGGGTGGTTCGTTCCTTACAGGTATACAGTCAATCGTGATGGCAGTGTAGAGCGTAAATCGCCGTGGGTTGAGTTTCGCATGACACCGAAGCCAACTACCAATCTGCCACAGTTCGACTTCCTGTGCAGGAGTGAATACCCTGCCACTGTGAGCATAAACGGGATAGAACTGAAACAGTATAAGACGGGAATATTCTTCACGACGGTTAAATTCAATGAAGGAGTCAACCGCGTCAGAGCCACTGTCGTTACCCCTGATTCACTGACCACCACCCATGAGATGGAGTTTATTTATGAAAAACGCGACTTATCCCGGAAGGCTGTTGCCGTTGTGGATTGACGGGAGAACAGTTGAGCCTTCCGCAGATGTTGAGCTATTGCAGGAAGATAAGGTCGTCATTAGTTTCCGCGGTTCAAAAGGCCAGGAGGCACTTATTGCACTGCTGCCCGGCAAGCTGAATTTGAAATGCACGCGGGCGGATTATTCTGATTACAGCATCTACAGGGCTGAATTACCACTCAGTAAACTTCAGCCGGGGAAAGCATATAAAGTCATTCTGAAACTACAGGCGGCTCCTGAAATGAATTATAAAAGCATTCTGGAGTTTACCCTGAAGAACACAATCAGGGTTGCGGAACCCGGGGATTTCCCTCACCTGAAGGTAAAATCGGAGAATTCGAGGCTTGTTTATAATCTGGGGGCTCCGCGGCTGGGCGGCCCGATAAGATCAGAACTGGGCCCCGGAGTCATTCTGAAGGCCAACGGAAAGATTGGCCGCAACTACAGGGTCAGGTTGAGCGGAACGGAAAACGGATTCATAGGTCAGGACGATGTAGAGGTAATGCCGGCGGAGACAGTCTCCCCGTCATTTTATATTACAAGCATGTCATGCGGCCCCGGCACGGGAGCCGATATTGTATCAATTCCGTACTCCGAACCAGTTCCGTATGAGGTCATCCCTGAACCTGATCAGAACAGGATTGTAATCACAATGTTCGGAGTGGAGACAGCCAATACATGGGTAAGCCACAGGGCAGGATGTAAAATCATCGACAAGCTGACATGGGAGCAGACGACGCCGGAAACCTATAAAATCTATGTGAACCTGAAGAGTAAGGATATCTGGGGCTATGATCTCCGCCGCGACGGAAGCAGGCTGGTACTGAGGGTAAAATACCCGCCCGTTTATGACCTTGCCAGTGAGAAACCCCTTACAGGGTTGAAGATTGCAGTAGAGGCCGGACATGGTGGATCAGGCACTGGGGCAATAGGACTGTCAGGACTGGTGGAGAAGGATATAAACCTTGATCTGTCATTCATGCTGGGTGACCTGTTGAAATCGATGGGAGCGGAGGTAGTTCAGGTTCGTGAAAAAGACATTGACATGTCACTGATCGAGAAGCGGGACAAAGCCGTAAATTCAGGCGCCAATATGCTCATCAGTATTCATGCCAACGCGGGCGGCACAGGGTACCTCTCTGTCGGAGGCACAAGCACCTACTGGCATAATCCGTTCTGGGCACCGCTGGCAGAGGCAATTTATGGCCGTCTCCTGGAGACCGGACTGGGTGAATTCGGGGTGGTGGGTTCTTTCAACTATACAGTTACAAGATTGTCTCAGATGCCGTCAGTGCTTGTAGAGCAGGCCTTCATGACCCATGCCGGGGATGAGGAGAAGCTGGCAGACCCGGTATTTCGCCGTACCATGGCACAGAAGATTTGCGAAGGGATTTTAGATTATCTGAAGTACATGAAACAGTACGGAGAGAATGAATAAATACATTCTTGCTGCTGATCAGGGAACAACCAGTTCCAAGGCGGTACTATACAACCGGAATGGTCTTCCGGTAGCAACGGCACAAAAGGAGTTCACCCAGATCTATCCGCAACCGGGTTGGGTGGAGCATGACCCTGAAGAGATATGGACGACTCAGGCAGGAGTCCTTACGGAGGTTATAACAGGGGCAGGGATCAGGAGCAGTGATATTGCAGCAATAGGAATTGCCAACCAGCGGGAGACTACAGTTGTCTGGAACAGAAAGACAGGTAAACCCGTATACAATGCGATCGTTTGGCAGGACAGAAGAACGGCGGATTATTGCGACAGACTTAACATAGAAGGTCATAAGGAAAGGATAAGGGAGAAGACAGGCCTCATTATCGATGCTTATTTTTCTGCAACCAAGATCCGCTGGATCCTGGATAATGTTGCTGGAGCACGCCTTCAGGCAGAACGGGGTGAGCTGGCTTTCGGAACAGTCGATACATGGCTGACCTGGAAACTGACTGAGGGTGAAGTGCATATTACAGATGTGACCAATGCTTCCAGGACAATGCTGTTCAATATCAATACTCTCAGCTGGGATGAAGAACTGCTGCAGCTCTTTGATATTCCCGCTGCGATTCTGCCGGAGGTCAGATCTTCGAGCGAAATATACGGCATGACTAAGGGTCTTTTTGCGACGCCGGTCCCTGTAGCCGGGATTGCGGGAGACCAGCAGGCAGCTCTTTTCGGGCAGATGTGCATTTTTCCGGGAATGATAAAGAATACTTACGGAACCGGTTGTTTCCTGATGATGAACATCGGTACCAAACCAACAATGTCTGACAGCAACCTCCTTACAACCGTTGCATGGAAAGTAGGAGACACGACCCACTATGCCCTTGAAGGGAGCATTTTCATTGCAGGCGCTGCCGTACAGTGGCTGCGTGACGGCCTGGGCATTATTAACAGTTCCGCTGATGTGGAACAGCTGGCCTCGGCAGCCAGCGATAACGGAGGTGTCTTTTTTGTCCCTGCGTTTACCGGCCTTGGGGCGCCACACTGGAACCAGCATGCACGCGGCACAATTGTGGGTATCACGAGGGGCACTACGGCTGCTAATATCGCCAGGGCAACCCTTGAAAGCATCGCTTTTCAGACCCTTGAGGTGGTTCAGGCTATGAAAAAAGATTCAGGAGTTGACATCCTCGAACTCAGGGTTGACGGTGGAGCGGCAGTTGATGATCTACTGATGCAATTCCAGTCAGACATTCTCAGGACAAAGGTTGTCAGACCCAGAATTACAGAGACAACAGCTCTTGGGGCTGCATATCTGGCAGGACTTGCGGTAAATTTCTGGAAGGATATTGGTGAACTAAGAGATCAATGGCAGGTTGGAAAAACATTTGAACCACAAAAAGATGCCGGAGAAACTGCAGAACTTGTAAGAGGATGGGGAAGAGCCGTGAGGGCGGCCCTGGCCTGGGCTGACAGCCGGGACTGATCATCGGATTTCAACGGCTTTTATTACAATTTCGGCCTCCTTTCTATTTGCAGGTGGTAAACCATTATATAGCCACAGATTGATCATAACCTTTTCTTCACCCTCAGCCGGAATATGCTCCCCGGTGTAGCTCCATTCCCTGATTATCTTCCTTTCTGGCGGCCGGGTTGAATTATATCCATTGTAACTTGAGAAGTTAATCGTGTCACTCTTCCAGTCAATTATGTGAGTCGACTTTTTGTTCCACAGGTCAATTGGAAATCTGTAAATATTGCCGTCATGGTGTGCAGGCTGAACTGCAAACTGGGCGTTGTCGTTATCTCCAGTACCCCATCTGGCGAACTCGATGTCAATCTCATTAAGGTCATCAAGATATGTAAAGAGACCAGCCACAACATTTTTATCCAGGTTGTCAACTCTTGAATTAATACTGAAAATATACCTGCCGTAGCCTTGGGAGTCCTTCAGTGTCACTTTTGCACAGTACCAGGTCCCTTTTCTTTTTGTAATCTTCAGGTGGAGATCACCGCGTGAGTCGACCCACACGTTTTTTTCAGAACAGGAGTAGAAATTACTGCCCGGACTTCTTCTTTCCGGTCCGGAGCCTTCTGCAATCCATTCAAATCCAGAGAATGAAAAAGTCCTCTGCAGTCCTTCTTCTTCTTTCACCTTGGGTCTCCCATTATCGTTGCAGGCTGGAAGTCCGGCCGATATTGTCAGACACACAATAAGTATTATTCTGTTTAACATTAAGAAATCCGCTATAAAAGTGTGTGCCGAAAGTAGTAAAAATTTATCCCCTGAAATCTTCCGTTTGTCAAAATAGCATTTTCTTTGACCAGGAGGGAAGTAACAAGTCTATTATTCTTATAATCAGTGCAATAGTTCTAATACTTGTCTGAAAATCTGTATTCAGTCTGAATTGCCGGTAAATTTGAATCACATTTTGACGAATGGCCTTAATCCGGCTGTCAGTCGTTTCTGACTGTAAATCAACCCCGCAAAATATTTGACCAGCGGTTTTTGTAACACACGCAAAATACCACTAAATGGGCTTTTGCTGCTTGCGGCACGTGTGTATGTGTCATACCTTTGCTTTGAAAAGATAGGAGAAGTAATAGTGAAAACATTTTACCAGATTTCATCCAGTGCCACCGGAACAGTAGTGCTCCGGAAAAGGAAAATCGCCAAAGCGCTTAGGTGGTGGCTGCGTGAAAACGGAATCGTTTTCAACTACACCTTTTTCACTGTCATAAATTACTGTGCGTTAAAGAATAAATCAAAAGTAATGGACTCAGGAACTGTAGAAAGCAATTCGGATGTTATCAGGGGTCAGAATCTCAGAAATATTTTTCAGGGAAAGATAGCAACCAGGGAAAGTAGCTATACAGGTTCTTCGGCGAACTTGCTTCAGAAGTACGCGAAGACCTGTTCAATTATCTTGACCGTCTGGGCCTTGTAAATGACTCGCATCTGCTTGTCATACCTTCGACTCACCATTATTTCTACGAGGCAGAAGATATGAAAGGGATAAAGACGGTTGTAAACCTGAAGCAGCTAAACCATGTGAGAGAGATCAGGAACTTTCTGAAGAAGATTGCAGAGCTCTTGCCGGATGAAAGCAACTTTGTCGGATGCTTTGTCGATAATCAGACACAGAACGGGTTCGCTGACAAGTACAGCAATCTCCCACGTCAGCTCTCGGAGAAGGCGGAAATCTTTGAGAATGGTATTGAATCAAGAATACCATTTATAAACAGGATGTACAGTTTTATAGATTCCAGGACGAACAGGTACCTCACACGGAGGACAGTTTCACACCTTATAGAAGAAAACGGATTACAGATTGCCGGAATGACTGAACAAAACGGCCTGACATATTTTTGTGCCAGGAAGATATCTCAGAGGATTGAGCTTATAGCGTAGTACGGATTCAGCAAAGCAGCGGAGGAGCCACAGCGGAATGTGGCTCTTTTTTTTATCGGTGCTTGCCGGCAGGCTTTGTACTTTGCTCCGGGTCCAGCTGGCCATTATGACCGTTTATGAACAGTTAACTGCCGCGGATGAAACTCTTAATGAACCAACTACTTGTTCAAAATGTTTAATTCATTAATTATCGGTTCATGGATATTATTATAATTTGTATGGCTGCATTTTTCACAGCCATACTTACTTTCTTTTCCGGATTTGGACTTGGGACAATTTTAATGCCTGTCTTTGCAATCTTTTTCCCTATAGACATTGCGATTGCATTAACCGGAGTAGTCCATTTTTCCAACAACCTGTTCAAAATTTCGCTGGTCGGCAGGAAGGCTGATAAAGATGTTCTGTTAAGATTTGGAGTTCCGGCAATTATTGCATCTTTTGCCGGAGCATGGTTATTGCTTACAATCACTAAGATGCCATCACTTTTCGAATATCACGTGTGGGACAGGAGTTTTGAAATTACACCCGTTAAACTTGTAATCGCTATCTTTTTAATTATATTTTCTGTTCTTGAAATATTGCCTTCAGTTCAAAAAATTCAATTCAGCAGAAATAGACTCGCTCTTGGTGGAGTTCTGAGTGGTTTTTTTGGTGGTTTAACAGGCATTCAGGGGGCAATAAGAAGTGCATTTCTTATTAAAAGCGGATTAACGAAAGAAGCGTATATTGCAACAGGCGTTGTTATAGCATGTCTGGTGGATGTCACAAGACTCTCTGTATATGCATCAAGATTTAAAGCAGCACACCTGCACGAACATTTAATATTAATTATTGCTGCAACAATGGCAGCCATAGCAGGGGCATTTATCGGAAGTAAATTGTTGAAGAAAATAACTTTAAGGTTTATTCAGGTCTTGGTGGCAATAATGCTCTTTTTGATTGCAATTGCCCTGGGAGCGGGAATTATATAAATCTTATGAACATGAAAAACTTCAAAGCATTATTTTTAAAACAGTTGATGATTACAGGTCAATCTTGCCAAGATTAATTGTGGGTCTGGTTTTTCTTTCTGAGGGAATCCAGAAATTTCTTTTCCCTGAACTTGTCGGTGCAGGTCGTTTTGAAAAAATTGGATTTACGAATCCGGAATTTCTGGCAGCATTTGTAGCATCTTTTGAAATTATCTGCGGTGTGCTTATGCTAATTGGTTTTTCAGTCAGGGTTGTCTGCAATACCTCTATTAATAATAATGATGACTGCAATCACAACAACCAAGATTCCGATTTTGCTTGAAAAAGGATTCTGGCAGATGGCTCATGATTCAAGAACCGATTTTGCCATGACAATGCTTATTATTTTTCTTCTCATTTATGGGGCAGGTAAACTCTCTTTCGATTACCTGATTAAATGCTGAGCGGGGGTGCCTCTCCGCCAGCCGGCGGATCGGCCGTCCCTTCGTTCCGATTCTGCAAATATAAAACAAGCACCATGCTGCGCATGGTCCTTTTGTTTTCTCAAATCCCCTTCAGAAAGCAAGCTTTCTTCGGGTCTTTTCAAAAACAAAAACCCCCTGACGGGGGTGCTTGTTTTCTGCTTGTTTGTGGAGCTGGCGGGAGTCGAACCCGCGTCCAGTCAAGGCAATCATATGCTTTCTACATGCCTACCCCGTCCTTGATTGTCGGAAGAGAGAATGTAGTGCTAGGCAACCGGATCTCAGTCTATCCCTCTCATTTCATCTTCAGGCGGGAAGAAACCGTCAGACAATCCCTAATTGCGTGCGCCTCCTTATCGGGTCGGTACAGGGCGTCACCGCCCGGGAAGCGTCTCTTGTCCCAACACCTGGTGCCGGGATTAAAGGTGAACCTACTCGGGTTTGGTCTCAAGCAGCAAGAGCGTAAGAGTTATTCTCGCCAGTTATTGTTGTGAGACACAAGTTAAGAGATGTGTCACCACTCTCTGGACCTGTTATACATACTATTACGGCTTGCTGTCAAAACCAGGTTAGCTCCATTGAAGTTTGTAAGCGGCAAGTGAGATCTAACACATTTAAGCTGCTGTGACAAAATGATGCAGAAACGGGGCCGAATTATTATCTTCACACTGTCTAATAATACTGTCATGAAAAGAGAGTTAAAGGTGGGCATCTTTGTCAAAGAAATACCTGTGGTGATTTGCAGCAAAATTTTCCCTTATACCATCATATATTGAGCTGGGAGAGAGATATCCGTCTCGTTCAGTTCTTTGTACAGCCTTCCGATATACGGTGCTATACAGGACAGTGAGAGCACGAATACTGAGAATACCTCTCCGGGAAGACCTGAGCAACTGTGACATCCTGATGGGGGTGAAGGAAGGTC
>CAVTPX010000005.1:0-417418 GCA_963736735.1 uncultured Bacteroidales bacterium
TATTGATATCTCAAAAAATACTCATACAGGGTTATATCATATGTATATGGTTAGAGAACAGCTAGAACTCGGTTACCTATGAGTTATGCCTCTTGACATCTTCCAATTATACAGATTGGGACTATCAGGGAAAAGTGATAGAAATAGGTGCAGAAGAAGAGTGAGATCAAGCCCATATCTATCGCTCATGTCCGGTCACAAGCAGTGCAGGGGAGATAGTTTTCTTCGGTGATGATATAAGAATGTATTACAGTGGTTACACCGGAGGAGTTCCGGGAATCAGATGCTAGTATAATGCGGGATGGATATGTACAAAAATTTCAGGGTACCCCCTGGCCTATCCCTCCTGCTTTAGCAGGTTCAGGCATTATGGGTGTGAGATTAGATGACACGATTCATCTCTTCTACGAAAATTTTCATTACGGATATTGTCCGCTCACAGATACTTATACCCGGAAACCTGATGTTCCGAGTCAGCTTAAGTGGGGTACATGTGCAGTTGTTGACTCTAAAATCTATATTATTGGCGGTTATTCCGATGATCCGCCTACTGGGGCAACAAATGTCAACTACGAGTGGGATCCTTCAAATGGTGTCTGGGCGATAAAAACACCTATGCCAGTTTCCAGGTATGGGGCCACGAGAGTGTGTATGGATGGAAAGATATATGTCACTCATGGTAACACTGGTGATGAGTTCTTCGCCACTGACTATATGTATGATCCTGCAACGGATACCTGGCTGCAAAAACCATCAGCCGTACATGAAAGGAACGGTGTCGGATGTGGTGTGATTAATAATAAGCTATATGTTGTTGGTGGAAAAAGGGATTTAATTGGCCCATTTGGAACAACTTTCAATGAAATGTATGACCCAACTTCTGATCTATGGACCACAGATCCAACGGAGAGTAGATGGGTTACCTCAGGTACAGAATTTGTCTTTACCAGCACCCCGGCAGCGTTTCATGGAAATTTTGGCTTGGTAATCCAACAGACCGATAATGTTGAAACTCAACGCTGGGCTGAAAGTGTTGAAGGATTTGGAGGCGTTTATGCTCTTGATTTCGACTGGAACGTAACGGACATTGGTGGAGTAGTTGGCGGTAACAACCAGGAAACATCATTCGCTTAACAGAAATGCCTGATGAGACTAATGGAAACCTTTTCTTCTATAACAATACTAGCAATATACAAGTACTGGATTGGTTCAATGGATATTCTTTCAATCACTTGCAAAACAGCGCCAGAAATGATTGGCACAAGGTGACGATTGTGCGTAACGATGCGGCGAGCAGGGTTGTCTTTGATGGAAACCTGTTTGAGCCTCCTCAAATAACATCTCCAGGAACTGAAGGGACAGGTAAATTCAGGTTTGGGCTCTATAGTGCAACAACTCAGTACCTTGATAATGTTCGGGTCCGACAGTGGGCAGGTTCAGATCCGGTAACAGTAGTAGGCAGTGAGGAAAGCGGCAACTTCAGGCAATGGACCGGTAGTATAGATTCTGATTGGAACAATACTGGCAACTGGGAATTGGGTGTTCCGGAATCAACCACAAATGTGGAGCAATGCGGAATGTGACCAATCAACCTCATGTAAATTTAACAGGTGCTGTTTGTAACAATCTAACCATTGATCCCTCAGCCAGCCTTACTATTGATCCCGGGCAAGCGCTTAGAATAAGCAGTTCTCTGGCAAACAATGGCTCACTGACAATAGAATCGTCAGGATTAACTTCGAGCGGTTCATTAATAGTAAGTGGGACAAGTGCAGGTAATGTTACCTACAACCGTCAGATGCGTACCGAGGCAAATGACGGTGACTATCATTATTTTTCATCACCTGTATCTTCCAACTCTGCAACAAATAGCACAAAGGTCAATGCAGTATGGCAATGGAATGAGGTGACCGGAGTATGGTCGACCTTAGATATGTCAGCCTTACAGAGCGGAATAGGCTATAACCTTGATCAGACTGCAGCCAGTGATGGTTTAATATCCTTTACCGGTCCAATTGTGTTGACAGACCCTATTGTTATAAATGCAACATCACCCTATAACGACGCAATTAATGGAACGGAATTAAATTATAATTCACGAACCTTTGTTCAGGGTGACGGTCATTCAGGGATTACCAGAGATTACTCTGATATTTTGTATGGTGGAGGAGGATGGAATATGCTTGGTAACCCATATACTTCCTCGATCCTGGTATCAGATTTTATAACTGCCAATTCGACACATTTTGATCCGAATTATGTTGCAGTTTACTTATATGATGGGACTTCTACTGGACATACCATGTACTATTATATTGGCAGCCCAACAGGATGGATTGGAGCTGAGGAACTAATATCTCAGACTCATGTTCAGGTTGGACAGGGATTCTTTGTTCTTGCCATGAATGATTATTCAACATTTACCTTTAACAAGAATATGCAGGACCACAGCACGGGTGCTTTGATGCTGAAATCAGGCGGGGCAAAGGATCGTTGGCCGGGATTACAGCTCAAGGTAAAATCGGGTGAAAATGAGAATATGACTACTATTATATTTAATGAAGATATGACAGTTGGTCTTGATCCCGGTTATGATGTTGGCCTTATGAGTTATGGTCCGGGTGCGGGTATTTATACTGCATTGGTTGAGGATAACGGAATTAACTTTACACGCCAGGCATTGCCTGTTAACGGTTCCGTTAAAAATATAATTCCGGTAGGTATTGATTTTGAAAACGGGGGCAAGATAACCTTCTCGGCTGATGTAGAGCCGTTGAGAAACTATAAGTTCTGGCTTGAAGACCGTATGACGGGCATAGTTACCGATCTTGGCACCAAAACGTACTCGGTTACGCTTCCGGCAAAAACATACGGGACCGGGCGGTTCTTCGTTTATGTTGCCGCTGGAAGAAGTATCCGACCGCGTACAGACAATGCCAATCTGTTGGATATCCGGATATGGTCATCACAAGACAGGCAAGTGAATATTCAGGGTGTTGTTAGTGAGAGGGCTACCTGTGAGGTGTACGACACATTTGGGCACAAGATTTTCGAGACCCGACTTACTGATGGGGGTTACAATAGTTTTAACATGCCATCGGCCGGTAAGGGTGTTTACCTTGTGAAAGTTTCAGACGGATTAAAGGTAATTACAGTCAGGGTAGTTTTCCTTTAATAATATGAGGCATCACTGACTGGGGAAGAGTCTAAAAATTAACAGATTTGTTTTAAGTTTTTTTGATCTTCTTACCTGTAGGACTTATCGTTAAATCATCCTTGAATTCATAGACCTGTGGTACTTTGAACAAGGCCAGATGATTCGAACAGTGCTGGATAATCATTTCTCTTGTAATTAAACGTACACTGTTTTTTTTGACAACAATCGTTGCCTTAAGCATTTCCCCTTCTATATCATCTTCAACACCTTCTATTGTGCAGTCAATGACTTCTGGAATAGCCAGTATTACTGCTTCTATCTCCTTTGGGCTGATCCGTTTGCCGCGAACCTTAATAATTTCCTTTGACCGGGCTGTTAAATATATATAACCGTCTTCATCAACTGTCCCAAGGTCACCTGTGTAAAGCCATCCGTTTCGGATGGCATTTTTTGTGCCCTCTTCATCAGCAAAATAACCAATCATTATATTATCGCCCCGTGCTATCACTTCCCCAGTCTCACCGGGTTTAATCCTTTTCCCATTTTCATTTACCACCAATAATTCCACTCCCGGAATTCCCTTTCCCATAGAACCTTTCCGTATATCATATAACTCGTACGGTAGCCATGAAAGTCGTGCAGTTGCTTCAGTCTGGCCGTACATTACAACAAACCTGACCCCGGTTTGACTCTTGATGAACTCATCAATAAAAATTGGCGCCAGTTTGCCTCCAGCCTGAGTAACATATTTCAGGTCAGGAAATATGGTGCTTTTAAATGAATCTGATTTTCTGAGCAGGATCTGGAAATGACTCGGGACCCCAGCAAATCCTGTGCATTTATGGTCAGTGAGGCTCTTCAGAACACCGCCCAGGAAGATGAATGAGTTATTGAATACAATTGATCCCCCAGCCCTTAAATGGGTATGGAGTAATGAAAGTCCGTAACAATAGTAGAATGGGAGTACTACAAGCATCCTGTCGTCAGGTGTAAGCTGCAAATACTCAACTATTGATGATGTATTTGCTATCAGGTTCTTGTGCGAGATCATCACTCCCTTTGGCTTCCCTGTGGAACCTGATGTAAAGATAATCTCAGCACATCTTTCCCGGTCAAATTCAACAGGGCTGTACGTTGACGGATCTTCTTCAATTCCGGTTAGCTTTCCCGGATGAATGCATCTATACTCATTTACAGGCAATCTCTTACCGATATCATCAGTCAGGAAAACCATTGTAGGACTGGTAAGTCCGCTGATGTATTTGAAATTCTCAATTTCTATATAAGGATCGAGAGGGATACAGATATTGCCTGATTTGATGATGGCCAGATAAGCCTTAATAAAGAACAGATTATTGACAGAGAGTAGGAGAATGTGTTTTTCCCTTCCAACTTCCTTATTTATCCAGGTGGCAAGGGCCAAAGAGGAGTTGTAGAGAGATTTGAAGGTTATCTCTTCTTTCCCGACAAGGAAGTTTTTCTCCAGTGCGGAAGTGCTTTCAAAGAAATAATCAAAGGCGTTCATAGAGAAATTGAAGAGTTGAGGGTTAAATGTGCCTCACAGTAGTTTTAGGTATTAATTATTTCAAGTATTCCCTTTAAAAATGTTATAATCCAAAATAGTCTCTGACCGGGGGCATTCTGCAGGTACTCCGTTGTTTTACGTTTTCTCTCAAAGTTTCTGTATAACGCTTCGACCCGCTCTTTTGTTTCGCCCATAACTGCTGCAACCTCATCTGCAGGATAACCGTTTTCAAAACCATACCAAAACCTGTCCATCAGGGTGAACGGGAGCTGATAAAAGAATTCCTCCTGGGTCTGCTCGGCTGAATATGTATCGGTTGTTGGGGTTCTGTCTAATTATTGCCTTTGGGACGCCCAGATATTCTGCGAGTTGATAAACCTGGGTCTTATACAGATTGCCAATGGGCATGACATCGCCGGCACCATCACCGTATTTGACGAAGAAGCCCTGTTCCTGTTCGTGTTTATTGGGAGTGCCTACGACCGCATAATGTAAGGCTTCGGCATGATAATATAGCATTGACATCCGGGTCCGCTGCTTGAAATTGGAAGCAGCAACTATCTGCAGGTATTCATTTACAGGGAGTAGTTTTTCTTTCTGAGTCCCTGTTTTATCAATTATCATAAGCGAAAACATTGGAGGAAGGGATAGTAAATAGTCCACTTTGCCTTATCCCGATCTTCATTTTGTAAGTTTTCGGATCATACTCGGGAAAAACCCGGCTGACTGCTTCGTCACGACGTTCATAACACCCGAAACCTGCAAGTGCTGAGGTGATTTCTTCTTTGATTGCCTTAACACCAAACTTTGCTGCCAGTTCTCTGTGCCATTATCTCACTGTCAGGACTGCTGTCTTTTTCAGGAAGCATAATTCCAAGAACCTTTTCGGGGCCAAAAGCTTTAGCTGCAAGTGCCATGCAGACCGATGAATCAATGCCTCCGCTTATGCCAACCACTGCACCGTTGCGTCTGAAATTATGTGAAACATCTTTACGGAGCTTTTCTAATATCTTACTGACTGCAAGTTCAACATCTTCTAGTAGAATGATGTCCATGGAGAAAGGTTTTCTGGTTGACATATTTAGTTGTATTAATTTTTTTTACCCCGTCATCCACCAACTGGTGGACTGTTACCACTCCTTATTAAGGAGGAGAAAGGGGTTAATTATAAATCTTCTATTATTCTCAGGCTGTTTAATGGCGGAGTTTGAAATTCATCATTTTTATTCTCAATAAACTGTTTATAAAGCAAATGAGCCGAAATCACTGAAGTCAGTACCATGTTATCCATTTCTGAGCCGGCACCGGTCTTTTCAATTTTGTTCAGGACTGCCGATATTGATTCCTGATTGAAGATACCTGCACTGTGTGTGAAGCTATCAGACAATATTTCCCTGACATATTCGGGTCTGTTTTTACCCATGAAAACACTACTTATGGGAGCCCGGTAAGGTTGTTTTGGTCTTTTTAATATGCTGTCGGGAATTTTGTTAATGAGGAGTTTCTTTAATAAGTATTTCTCATTAAGACCATTAAGTTTCATGTTATCGGGCAATCTCCTGTTACAGAATTCGATGATCCGATAATCCAGAAAAGGATATCTTCCCTCCACTGAGTTCGCCATTGCCATCCTATCTCCCTGCGAGGAGAGAAGATATCCTGACATGAAGACTGTTGTCTCTAGCCATTGAGCTTTAGCCAGGGGTGAAAGTCTGTTAAAATCCTTTGGGAGTCTTTCTTGCAGATCACTCAAAGGATCATAACCTGCAATTGCCTCCCTGACATCATCAGAGAAATGCTTTTTGATATGGTTGGAGTTATTCCATCTTAACAGGTGGGAATAGAATGGATTATCTGTATCTTCCAGCTTATAACCGAAAAACATTTTCAGTATATTGGGGCTTGCATTCCTCAGATGCGGGATATCAGGATATATCTTTTTGAGGAGAAGTGGCCTCAATACCGAGGTTGGCTGTGCAGCCCAGAATCGCCTTATAATAGTCTCTCTGAAAATATCATAACCGGCAAGCATCTCATCCGAGCCTTCACCGGTAATTACCACCTTAATGTTGTTTTCCCTTACCAGTTTAGATAGAATAAACATTGGGGCCGGAGCGGTCCTTGTAAGCGGGGTCTCCGAATGCCATACGACGGCAGGAAAAGAGTCTGCAATATCCTGTGATGAACAGGTAATGGATTTATGATTTGTATTCAGATAACGTACAGCCTCCTGCTGGTAGCTGGTTTCGTCGAAATCCTTTTCCGTAAAGCCGATCGAGAATGTATTGCAGGACCCCTGGTTCAATGTCTTTAATATAGGCAACTGTTGCAGTGGAATCTAATTCCTCCACTCAGGTAGGCTGCAACTTCAACATCGGCTCTCAGTCTCAATCTGACAGCGTCTGAAAAGAGTTCATTGAACTCCTCAAGGGCTTCAGACAATGAAAATAGGCTGGTCTGCCTTACCCGGTTGCAGATCCCAGTATTTTTCGGTTTTGAGACTGTTCTGACTGAAAACTGCATAATGCCCCGGGGGAAGTTCATATTATCCCTTTAAAGGCAGTGCCAGGAGTTATTGCAGTCCAGAAAGTATAAACCTGTGACAGATGTTTTAGGTCGAGAGTCCTTTCATATGTTGGAGCTTAAAAATAGCCTTAATTTCTGAAGCGAATGAAAAGATGCCGTCTGTAATATTGTAAAACAGGGGTCGTATACCAACCCTGTCGCGTGCAATAAAAAGTTCCTCTTTGGCTTTATCCCAAATGGCAAAAACGAATTGTCCGTTCAGTAGTCCAAGGCATTTCTTACCATGAAGTGCATATAACTGGATCAGAACTTCCGTGTCTGAATGTGTCCTGAAGATGTTGCCACTCTTTTCAAGGCCCTGACGCAGTTCTTTATAATTGAAGATTTCACCGTTAAAAACAATCCAATATCGACCCGATGAATCTGAAAGTGGCTGCTGGCCTCCTTCGACATCAATTATGCTTAATCGCACATTTCCGATCGTCGCATGAGGAGAGTGGTAAATACCGCTTTCGTCAGGCCCACGGTACCTTATTGCGTGGAGCATCGATTCCACAGCTAGTTGAACTGTTGGATTTGCCCTTGAAATCAACAACACCGGCTACCCCGCACATAGTTATCCCTCAGTTTTCTTTTTTACAAAATCAGAAATTGCATTAATTGATTCAAAGTTCTCTTCAACAAGATCGGCATCAACGGTTTTAATTCCAAACTCCTCTTCCAGAAAGGTTATAAGCATTATGAATCCCATAGAATCAAAGAATCCTTCTTTGAAAATCAAAGACTCATTTTTAATCTTGTTCGCCTCAACATGTGATGCCTGCAGAATGTATTGTTTGATTTTTTCCTGAGCAACTGCCTGATCAATAGCCATATAGATTCTTTTTTAGTTATTTAATAAATTTCGGGATCATCCCCGTTTTTTCTTTTTTATAATAATTGTCGTAACGTCCGTACCTGCTACTTTTCAGGTCAAGGTCGTTAAATACGATGTCGAAATTGTTAATGTTATTTGCCCGGAAAAGGTTCAAAACGTCAGCGAACACATCTTTGCGGGTATAGTCGTTCCGGCAGACAAGAAGAATAAACGATGCGTATTTGATCATCAGAGACGCATCTGCCACTAGTCCGGCAGGAGTAGAGTCAATAATAACATAATCGAACCTTTCTTTCAGTTCATTTATCAGGTCATCGAGGACGCCTGCTTCAATCAGTTCTGAGGAGTTTGGCAGAACAGGTCCTGCAGGAATAAACCAGAGATTTTCAACATCGGTCTTCTTAATAATCTCATCGGTTTTTGCATGGTTGACCATATAATTTGACAGGCCTTTGGTATTATCAACTTTGAGCTTTTCATGCAGTGTGGGCCGGCGTAAATCACAGTCGAGAAGGATAGTCCTGTGCCCAACTGAAGCAATGGATGCTGCAAGATTGCTTGAAATGAAGCTCTTTCCATCCTGAGGTTGGGAGGATGTAATCATGATGACTTTTTTAGCCTCTGACCGGAATTTAAGGAATATACTGCTCCTGAGATTCCTGAATGACTCGGCGATAGAAGACCCCGGGTATTCCTTCACTACAGATTCAGATTTATAATAATTGGTATAAATCAGGTTCATTACAGGCTGACCGATCATATTCTCAACATCCTTGACCGAAGAGATCTTTTCATTAAAGAAGTTTTTGAGAATAATGAATATTGTCGGAAGCATAACTGCCATGAAGATTGCAATCAGCCAGTTCATCCTTGTTCTGGGGGAAATAACTGAAGCAGTAATTTCACGTGCCGGTTCCAGTATCTCGTAATCGGGGTAGTTGGAAGCCATAGCAATTGCGGCTTCTGATCTTTTTTCAAGCAGGAATGTATAGATGGCGTCGGTCAGGTTGAATTCCCTCTGCATACTGACCATATTGAGTTCTGTCCTCGGCAGTTTTGAGATCGCATTCGAAAGCTTTGTGGCCCTGTAGTCCAGCTCATTCTGAGTCAGGTTAAGTGTATTCAGGTTATTCTTTACGCTCTCAATGATAGCCTGGCTCTGAAGCTTGATCTTGTTCTCAATCTGGCCAAGAAAGAGGTTTTTCTCTGCATTATTGCTCAAAATGGTTGATCTTTGGGTATTCAGGGCTATAAGCTCCAGTACCATTGAGTTCATAATTGGGTCAACAACATTGGCGGATGAGGGTGGGGCAAGGCTGGCTATATCCTGGTTCTTGGCAAAATAATCCAGTATATAGTTATAGTACCGCTCCTGCACCTGGAGTGTAGAGCGCTCATTATCAATCAGGTTCATCTGTTCGAGAGCCTGCTGTCCCTGGTAACTGAGGTCGGTAACCTGATTGGTAGACCGGTAGTCGCGTAACTTTGATTCAGATACTGTCAGAGAGTCTGAGATTTCAGAGATCTGGGAATCAATGAAATTGACAGTGTTTTTGGCAATTTTGTTCTTTTTTGAAAGGTTGTCATCCAGATAAGTCTGAATGTACTTGTTAAGAAAATCCAGAGTCAATCCGCGGTTCTCACCGTGAAAGTAAATGTTTATCAGAGATGACTTAATGCTTACAGGCTCCACCTTAAGCCGCTTCAGGTAAGCCTTGGTCAGGTAGTCAAGATGAAAAAATTCAAAATAGAGGTCCTCTTTTTCGGTTGCCTTAGGATTATAAGAATTCCTGTTCAGAGAGACAGAGAACTTGTAATTATAAGCGGTAACAGTCTCGCTAAACCGGCAAATGGTATCCACTAAAAGAACATTCTTCTGGCTGACTACGGCGTTATCTACATAATTATAGTAAGCAACCTCATCCTCAAGGGCGGTCAGCCTGAATGAGTTTTCATCAAGTATGTCAATTTTAAATCTTGCCCCGATTGGTTGTATATGCGATTTATCGATACTGACAGTATAAGGATTGTTTAAATACACCTGATTGGGCTTCTGGAAAAGATTTGTCTTCCCTGAAAAATAGCCCACCTCGAGGTTTAGGTTTTTAATTGTAGTGGAAACGAGACTGAACGAGTTGAGGCTGTTGATGTCATTTTCGAGGTTTCGCGATTCTGCCAGGGCCCCCAGACCGCTGAATAGATCGTTTGAACCCAGGAAAGAGGAACGCTTGTTCTCAACGGGTCCTATTATGGAGTTGACCTCATACACTACCGGTGAAAACTTGTTGATGAAGAAGGCAATTATGATGCACAGGATGAAACATCCGATGTAATAGTATTTATACGCCAAGGCCTGTAATAAGAATTCCTTGATATTAAAGGCTTCGTTCTGGTCTTCTTCCTGATTTGACATATTTTCCGGGATTTCTAAAATCTAACTCCTGTAAAAAGAAGTATTGCTATTGCGGTTGAGATTGAACTGAGTATAGTAGTGTATGTTATGTTTGAATAACTGTTCGATACTGCTTTAAGTGGCTCAACCACTATCACGTCATTTGGCAGAACGTAATAATAGTCTTTGCTTGAGATCTTCGAGTCGGAAAGATTCAGCCTGTGGTGAAGTATCTTTCCATTCTCCTGCCTAATCAGAATGATGTTCTTCCTGTCGCCGTAGCGTGAAAGTCCCCCTCCAAGCCCGAGTGCTTCGTAAATGTTCAGCTTGTCCTGGGGGAATGAAAACATACCCTGCCTCTGTACTTCACCTATGACAGTCACCTGGTTGTCAACATATTTAACTATGATTGAGGTGTTTGACACATAATCACTGAGCGCTTTTTGAATTTTTTGTGCCGCCTGAGCCGTTGTCATGGCTCCAACGTTAATGTTACCTACAAACGGGAAGTTGATATTGCCCTCTTCATCAACAAGGTATCCGAGTAATCCCGATGAGACACCGTAGCTGCTCGATCTCATCTCCTCGTTGGTGTTGAATATCTGGCTGGTCTGAAGGTCAATGCTCAGTACCCTGATATACAGCTTGTCGAAAGGCATTATAACTTTCTGTGAGCGGGGATTGACAACCGGTTCGGCCATTTCCTCAGTGTCATTGAAATAGCTGAGCTGCGATACAGGAACACAGGATGCAGCGAAGAAAACTATGACAATGAACAATATTGCAGGAGTATAAAATGATTTTCTGAATTTAAGCATATTCTCAGGCTATTAATTATCTATAAACCGGTTCTTTGGAAAATTGTTTTAACGGTCTTTAGCAAAATTACAAAATCCAATCGAAGCGACCAATTATCAATATAGGCCAAATCCAGTTCCATCCATTTTTCAAATTTGATGCTGTTCCTGTCGGGTTTTACCTGCCAGAAGCAAGATAGTCCGGGTTTGACCGAGAGCCTTCGAAGCTGCCATCTCTTATATTGAAGAGTCTCTTCCGGGAGTGGAGGACGCGGACCTATAAGAGACATTTCGCCTTTGAGGATGTTAAAGAGCTGCGGTAGTTCATCAAGCCCTGTCTTCCGAAGAAAGCCTCCGATCTTTGTTACCCTTGGATCATCCTTTATTTTAAATGCAGGCCCGTCAGCTTCATTTTGTTCCTCAAGTTCCTTTTTCAATTCATCGGCATTGATAACCATGCTCCTGAATTTATAAAGTTCAAACAGCCTTCCTCGCAGTCCAACACGCGGCTGCTTGTAAATTACAGGTCCCTTCGATGACATCTTTATCATTACTAGCAACGACAATCAGCACCGGTGACAGTATGACTGTCGCCACCAGGGCACCGAATATATCAACCAGCTTTTTGATTGCAAGGGCATAGGTGTTATGCGGTACATTGATGAAGGTAAGGAATTTGTGATCTGCTATTTCAGTCCTGACAGCATTCGAAAGTGCTAATTTTTCTTCCCTGTGCATCAGACTGAAGACGACTCCCAGTTCCTCACATGACCTGACCACCTTCCTTATTTCGGCCGGAGTGATTTTACTTTTCACATAAAGTACTTCATCGATCATATCGACTTCCATGAGGTCATTCAGGACCTCGATGTACTCATCGGGAAGAATTATAATCGTTTCCTCATATTTTTCCTTAATGATATCAGAAGTTGTAAAAATAGCTGCAATCCGGTAACCCCATTCTTTGTTGCCAAGCAGACTTTCTATAAATGGCAGGGATGAATTATCTGCAATCAGGACAAGATTCCGGAAGTTAAATCCTTTCGCCCGGTAGAGTCTGAAAACCTTATACTCAAGAACACGCAGGAAAAACAGGAAAATAAAACCAAACATCGGGATAAGAACTATAAATGTTCTTGAAACCTCGTAAAGCTTGAAAAGGAAGTAAAGGACTATTAGCAGAAGCAGAATGGAAGCAGCTGAGAGGAAGTATTCAAAGAACAACGCCCTGTATTTTTTTGTTCGCGGTATTTCTGTCGCATTCAGTAGATAAAGCATTAATAGCCAGACAGGTGTCACGGCAAGGAAGAGAAGAAGAAAGTCCCAGTCCATGAAGAAAAATCCCCCTGTCAGAGAGTAATTGAGCATATAGGAACACTGAAACGCCAGGATTATTGATAGAATATCAAACGCTCCGAGCATAAAACCCAAAAGGTTCCATTTCTTAAGAAACGGGATTATGCGAAAACGGTATAGCGTACTGAATATATCCATCAGCAGGTTTTGGTTTCTAGTCTTTTTTTACGGGTTTACAGGGGACACCCGTTGCAGGTTATCCAATTATGCCGCAGGTCTTGACTTCTGCGTGCAGAAATATGTCGTACCATTCAGTTCTGTCATTCCGACAACCTTCAGTCCGCACTCTTCAAGAAGAGTGATGACGCTTCTACGTGTGAGGTATCTGTTTGTCCTTGAATCAATAAAACTGTACATCCGGTTAATAAATGGTATTCTCGATTCGATCCCGTTCTCGTAAGCTTCATCCTTTTCGATACTCTGTCCGGGAAGATTACTGTACTTGTCAGAGAATCCGTTCTGGGTCCTGTTGTCAACAAAACATCCGACAAAGGTGCTTTTTTGGGGAATCAGGTCAGAAATGGTTTGAAGAAACTCCCTCATCTCCCTGATATGGTTCAGCTGCTTGAGGTTAATGACAGTTTTTACTCCTTTCAGATCTTCAGCATCATAGAAAAAATGACGGGTTGACGGGATCACAAGCATACCTGTTTCGTTCACAAGCCCCTGTTGATCAAGAAAACTGATGAAGTCCTCACGGTCCCGGTCAGAAATGTCTTTGAATGACTTGTTAACCTTGGCATTTTCAAGCAAAGCCCTTTTCCGGAGGGTTAAATTATCCCGGTTTTCGTTTGAAATATTTGAATTGTATGTCAGGATGCCTGAATCCATTTTACTGTTTTACATTTTTATATGGTGTAAAGATAGGCTAACCATGCTATAACGGCAAGTGACATCAGCCCTACGTGTAGCAGCAACAGAAAGGACAATTATTTGTTCATTTTGGTTGTTCACCTTTCCTTTTTTGACGTTAACGAAAAGAAGAGGGTCGTTGGTCAAAAAGGGGGGTATTTTATTAACATTTAGAAGAGTTCGAGCAGCTTAGAAGCTTGTATTATTAATGTAAGTAGCCCTTAATCAGTTTAATAAACTAATCCGGGAATGGCCTTTTCCGTTTAAAATGAGCTATCGCGGTTTTGACAAACTGACTGAATAAATTGATGAAAAACAGGATTGTCAGGTTGAGCCTGTAATTATTTCTTAAAAAGTTCCGGATCGTTGGTGCGGATATTATCCCTGAATGCAACAACAAATGCCTGATTATATCCTGATTTTCTGCATGTACTCTGAAAACTGACAGCTTCAGCCAGGTTACCTGAATTCTCCCACTGTTGTGCGATAAGCACCGGCATACAGGTATTCAAATGTTTTATATGATTTGCCGGCCACCGTTAAGTCATAACTTCCGACAGGTTTTGTATTTGCAAGGACCTGAACGCGGTAAATTACATCGCCTTTTTGTGTACTTATCGCTTGAGCTGGTTTTGTTTCAACTTTTGGTCCGGCTGTGGTCGGTTCAACCTTGGTTTCCACCTTCGGTTCAACTTTTGTTTCCGGTTTAACCTCAGAAGTTTTTAACGGTGTCTCAGCCTTTGCTGTTTGTACAGATTGACCGGTTTCCTTTTTGGTCTGAACATTTTCAATTGGTTCAGCAACCTTTTTTTCGGGTACTGGTGCAATGTTCGAAGTCATGGAAGTTGATACAGGATGCTGAGACTCTCTGGTTAATCCAGTAAGGGCAAGGAAAGAGGAGGCAAGGCTTGAACTCTGATCTGAAGAAGGTGTGTGGCTTCAGAGTAACTCTGAAGAGTTGCGCATTCTTTATTGCCGACTTTGCCCTCAGGGTAAAAAAAGCAGACATCCCATCAGCCGGATTAACTTTGAATGCTACTTCATCATTTTGAGAATTAATTGCTGAAGTGAGATTCTCGGGGTTGGTCCAGTTTTCGCCATCATATTTGCTCATGAATATGTCATACCCGCCCAGACCGGGCAGTCCGTCAGACGAATAATAGAGGTTATTTTCATTATCAAGTGACGCAAACAGCTCATTTCCGCTTGTATTGATCCTTGATCCAAGATTTACCGGTTCGGTCCATTTATCGTTTTCCTTTCGGGTCAGAAAAAGGTCAAGCCCTCCGGCCGAACCTGTTTTGTCTGATGAGAAAATCATAAACTGTCCGTCTTCTGAAAGAGCCGGATGCGTATATATGTTATTGTCAATACAGAAATTTAACGGGCTGCTGTCAATTACCCATTCGTTTTGACTGTATGTTGCCCGGAAAATCTTTTCCTTACTTTTTCTTTCAGGTATCATGCTTAAATACATGGTGTTATAATCTTTAGAAAAAGTTGTCGCTTCCGTTGGAAAGGGGATTGTTGCACCAGCGAGGAAGGGAATATACTCACCCGGAACAGTGTCGGAAACAACTGCCGTGAAAGGTCTCAGAGTACCGAAAGAGAGATGTTTTTCAGTCATTTTCCCTGCTGCCTTTGAGTAGGACAGAAACAAAATTCCGTTCCTGTAAAACTGAACACCGGAGGAAGGTGAAACAATCTCGAGTTGAAATGGTCTGACCAGCATTGAGGTGTCCTGGGGCGAAGGCTGGGTGTTGTTATTCTCCTGCTTTGCAATACTATACTTTATTTCAAGGTCAGAATGATTAGCAGAAATAATTCCCATATTGAGAATTGCCAGGGGTATTAAGATGATTATACTTTTCATGGGTTGAATTTTTAAAATTACCAATGCCTGTTCATGGGTGACATGGTGCTGGCTTTACCGAAATTAAGCCCCAGGGCTATTTCTATGACCAGATCTTGTTTATAAAAAGGAACATCCCTCGGGAAATCAACCAATGTGCCAAGGTATAGTTTCGGAAATCTGTACTGGAAGAAAAAGGTCAGGTTGTTATAGTCGTGAAGATAAGCTCCGATACAAAAATCCTCCATATACAGCTTAAGCATCGGATTATAAGTTTCCTTTTTATCGAAATTCAGAGAATCGTCAAGGTTGATAATAAGTGAAGGCTCGAGGACGATATTAAGTGACCTGCTTACGACGAATTTATATCCGGCAATTAAGAAGTACTGTCTTGATACAGGAACATCATAAATTTCATTATCTGTGCTGTCCAGCATATTGCCCAGTAAGTTGCCAGCTGAAATTCCTGCAAAGAGATTTTGCCCATAGTAATATATGCCGGCATCGATGTTGGGAATAAAGTTGTTTTTGGCGGGTGCAACTTCGGGAATGGAATCCATCATATTATAAATCCCTTTGACAGTTATGCCTCCGGACAAAAATGATAAGTTTTTGTTGTCAAGCGGCATATGATATGACCCGGTAGCTCCAAATCCGATGTTCCTTGACGGCCCTGCGATGTCATTAAACAACATCACTCCTGCACCAAAACGGGTAAATTGTTTTGAAACAGGTGCCCCGAAATAGGTTGGTCCTCTTTTCGCAATCCGGCTATTTGCACTCAGAATCTGCGACTTATCGGCACCCTGAATTACGGCTGCAAAATCGATATCGATAAAATCCTTGCTGCCGGCAATTGCAGGATTGATGACGAACGGAGTGAAAACTCTATTGGAAAGAGGGGTGAGGGGTACCTGCTGAGCCAAAGAATATGGCAAAACTGCTATTACAAATAATATCGTCAGGAATATCTTAATTTTTTTGGAAAAGTTGGTGGTGTGGACTTCCATATACTTGGTAAGAGTTCGTTACTGCTAATTGTATTGCCAAATTACATTATTTCTGATTATTGGGACTGTAAGTATGTATTTCTAAAGTTGTAATCTTGATGCACGAATTGAGTGAATTTGCAACAAAATATAACCATTAGTCGTTTAAAAGGATATATTTGTCAAATATAACGCAAGATTCATCAAATAGTTGTATTAATTTTTGTTTTAAATCTGAGCATATTTTCACTCTTGAAGCATGTGGTTTTGTATTTAATTGATAAACAGATAAATAGAAAAAAAATTTCTTTGACAGTAATGAGTTCTCAAAGATTAGTGTGAAAACCAGGAAATCATCCAATGTTTCGTTCTATGAAGGTGCTTAT
Source organism: uncultured Bacteroidales bacterium (assembly GCA_963736735.1). Lineage (GTDB taxonomy): Bacteria > Bacteroidota > Bacteroidia > Bacteroidales > VadinHA17 > SR-FBR-E99. Next base: position 16,710 of record CAVTPX010000005.1, read on the forward strand.
GGGCCAAATTATCAGAAAATGAATGTGTGAATTTTATAACTTGTTGACTTTTTTGTGTAAATATTTTTGAAGTCTCAGCATTTACATTTGAACTAGAAATAAATCACAGCCTAGAGGGTAATTTATTTTCATCTGTAGATAGAATTTGAATAATTTAGAAATAAAATAGCATTGAATATTTGTAAAGGTATTGATTGATACTATTCGTAAGTCAGAGTAACCATAGTCAGGCGACAGATGAAAAGATTAATAATATTCATACTTTTAATGCAAGTGTCATTAGTTCAATATGGTCAGGTCATTGCAGATCATACCATAGTGGACCGATATGATGATATCCCACAGTATTATATTGATGAGGTAAAGAAAATGCTTGTTACAATAGCCGGGATGTCACACTCTCATGGCTATTATACCGGAGCCACTTTGTTAGAAGCCTTAGATAGCAGATTTCAGGTAGTAACGAGTATTAATGTTCAGCCTGTACCATTTCCCTCTTCCAATGCCTTAACCTTGGCTAAGCCTTGGAATACTGGTGCAACAATCTGGACGTCACCGGAAGGGATAGAATCTGCCAAAGTTAACCAGCTGAACTATGCCTCAAATAATCCGTATGATGCCTATATTTTTGGTTGGAGTTATCAAGCCACATGGGATAATGAACCAGGAGGGGGATTGGACCCTGTTTATAAAGTACATTGGGCAGGTCAAACAGATGGGGGAGTTGATGGTAATAGGCGATGGGGTCTTGATGCCGGAGATTATGCCCTGACAAACAACCGGGTCTGCATGGATACCTACCTTGATGCATTTGAGCAGTTTATTGATTATTGTACAACTCATTATCCTTCTACTCACATGATCTTTTCGACACTAATTGCTGATGGGCATGAGGGGACAGAAGCAGGCTTTCAACGCGAATTAAAAAGTGAGCACATTCGTCAATATGTAAATGGTAAAGAATATATCATATTATTTGATTTTGGAGATATTCTGACACATAATGATGCGGGTGAAGCAAATTTTGCATACTGGAATGATGGAGGGACCTTAAGAGCACATCCACAAATTCATCCGGATAACCTAAAGGACTACGATGCTTCATGGAATATAATTAATCCCGGGGTTGATGTACTGGAAGACCATATTGGAGAGGTGGGAGCACTGAGAATAGGTAAGGCCTTGTGGTGGATGCTTGCAAGAATGGCTGGCTGGGATGGTGGAATATCCTCAATCCCGGTAACTGGCATAACAGTTACAGGAGCAGGAGGGTCATCACAGATCACGAATGACAATGGGAGCCTTCAGCTCACGTGCTACAGTATCACCGGCAAATGCAACCAATAAGTCTGTGACATGGTCGGTTGTCAATGGGACGGGTCAGGCAACCATCAGTGCAACAGGCCTTGTTACGGCCATTACGAACGGGACAGTTACAGCCAGGGCTACAGCCAATGACGGATCAGGAGTTTTTGGAACACTTGTAATTACGATCATCAAACCAGGTTATCCCTGTAACTGGTATAACAGTTACAGGAGCAGGAGGGTCCTCACAGATCACGAGTGACAATGGCACCTTCAGCTGAGTGCAACAGTATCACCGGCAAATGCCACGAATCAGACTGTGACATGGTCGGTAGTGAATGGGACGGGTCAGGCATCCATCAGTGCAACAGGCCTTGTTACGGCCATAACGAACGGGACAGTTACAGCCAGGGCTACAGCCAATGACGGATCAGCGGTATATTCGGAACACTTGTAATTACAATCATCAAACCAGATTATCCCTGTCACTGGCATAACAGTCACAGGAGCAGGAGGGTCATCACAGATCACGAGTGATAATGGGACCTTCAGCTGAGGGCAACAGTATCACCGGCAAATGCCACAAATCAGACGGTCACATGGTCGGTAGTCAACGGGACGGGTCAGGCATCCATCAGTGCAACAGGCCTTGTTACGGCCATAACGAACGGGACAGTTACAGCCAGGGCTACAGCCAATGACGGAACAGGAATATTTGGAACACTTGTAATTACAATCACCAACCAGATTATCCCTGTCACTGGCATAACAGTCACAGGAGCAGGCGGGTCATCACAGATCACGAGTGACAATGGGACACTTCAGCTGACGGCAACAGTATCACCGGCAAATGCCACAAATCAGACGGTTACATGGTCGGTTGTCAACGGGACGGGTCAGGCATCCATCAGTGCAACAGGCCTTGTTACGGCCATAACGAACGGAACAGTTACAGCCAGGGCTACAGCCAATGACGGAACAGGTATATTCGGAACACTTGTAATTACAATCACCAACCAGATAATCCCGGTCACTGGCATAACAGTTACAGGAGCAGGAGGGTCATCACAGATCACGAGTGACAACGGGACACTTCAGCTGACGGCTACAGTATCACCTGCAAATGCCACGAATCAGACTGTCACATGGTCGGTAGTCAACGGGACGGGTCAGGCATCCATCAGTGCAACAGGCCTTGTTACGGCCATAACGAACGGGACAGTTACAGCCAGGGCTACAGCCAATGACGGATCAGGAATATTTGGAACACTTGTAATTACAATCACCAACCAGACAATCCCTGTCACAGGGATAACAGTCACAGGAGCAGGCGGGTCATCACAGATCACGAGTGACAATGGGACACTTCAGCTGACGGCTACAGTATCACCTGCAAATGCCACAAATCAGACTGTCACATGGTCGGTGGTGAACGGGACGGGTCAGGCATCCATAAATGCAACAGGCCTTGTTACGGCCATAACGAACGGAACAGTTACAGCCAGGGCTACAGCCAATGACGGAACAGGAATATTTGGAACACTTGTAATTACAATCACCAACCAGACAATCCCGGTAACTGGCATAACAGTTACAGGAGCAGGCGGGTCATCACAGATCACGAGTGACAATGGGACACTTCAGCTGACGGCTACAGTATCACCTACAAATGCAACAAATCAGACGGTTACCTGGTCGGTTGTCAACGGGACGGGTCAGGCATCCATCAATGCAACAGGCCTGGTGACAGCAACATCAACTGGCTTGGTAACAGTTAGAGCAATAACGAATGATGGAGGTGGAGTATTTGGCGAGCTTGTGATAACAATAGCAAATCTAAATATAAATGTAACGCAAATAGTTGTGTCAGGTGAAGGAGGTGTGTCAACAATAAGAATAAATGACGGAACACTCCAGTTGTCAGCAGCTATATTCCCAGCGAATGCAACAAACAAAACCGTTACATGGTCACTAGTAAGTGGGAAATTTAATGCAGAAGTAAATTCCACGGGACTTGTGACAGCTTTGCGTAATGGTAAAGTTAGAATTAGGGCTACAGCACAAGATGGAAGTAGAATCTTTGGAGAGATCACAATAACCATTACCAGACAGAAGGTGCCAATAAGAACTATTAGCATTAGATCAGCCAATAAGTCTGATTTTATTACCTCTGTTAACGGATTGTTGCCGTTAATTGCGGAAATATCTCCCATAAATGCAACAGACCAGTCTGTCAATTGGTTGATAATAGGTGGAAGTGGTCAGGCAACAATTAATGAAAAAGGTGTTGTAACAGCAATATCTGAAGGTACCGTGATAATTAGAGCTACTGCTAATGACGGTTCAGAGGTATATGGAGATTATGAAATTAATATTGCATTTATTAGGATACCTCGAAACATACATGAATTGCGAATTTTGGTTCCTGAACCTCTAATACCTTCTAAGGTAAGCCTATACAACTATCATGGTGGGATTATCGGAACCAGAAGTGCTGTCGGTGGAGAATGCGTTTTTGATACTTCAATGCTTCCCTCAGGGATATATTTCGTTGTAGTACATAATCCACTATTTGGAAGCTATCAAAACAGTTATAACTAATTGAGTTCAAAAAAATATCTGCGAAAATCTCTTTAGGTATTTGCTAAACAAATGGTTTCCTTTTTGAGAAATCCGGCCTGTAGGATTGGTGGCTGTTGTATTCCTGAAGCCATCCGTGGGTGAAGCCGAGGGAATGGAAGGTGTCGGTAACGGTTTCGTATTCATGGCGGGTTATGGATCTCAGGAGAGAATTGCTATTTGCGGGTTGCGATTTGCGATTTTGCGATTTTGCAATTTGCGATCTGCGATTTGAGGATTGGTCAAAGCAATTTTGGGCTGTTCCTTTCATTCGAAAATCGAGATTCGACAATCGCACATTATTTTCCGGGGGGTAATATTGTGACATCAGTGAAATGTGGAGATTGGAGGAGACCTCTTCAGCGATTATTTTTAAAACCCCAATACTGTTTTCTACATGTCCCGGCAGTACCAGGTGGCGCACAATGACACCCCGCTGCGCTATGCCGTGGTCATTGGTATGCAGTGTGACTCCACACTGGTGCACCATCGCTTTCAGAGCTGCCAGTGCGTAAGTGGTGTATCCCGGTGCTGCACTGTAATCTTCAGCCAGATTATCATCTGAATATTTAAAGTCAGGCAACCATACATCAACGATACCCTCCAGCGACCGGATTGTCTCCGGCAGATCGTAACCGTTGGAGTTATATACGATAACGGGATTGAGACCTCTCTTGCGCAACTCCTTTACTATCAGCACCATCTGTGGGATGAAATGGGTAGGCGAAACAAATCCCAGGTTGCCCTCCGAGTGGGGCAATAACTCTGCTATTGCATCACAAACTTCATCAAGTGTCATAACTGTTCCCTGTGAACCCGTCTGTGATATTTCATGGTTCTGACAGTAAATACACTGCATGTTACACGAAGGAAAAAAGAGATTGACAATCCCTTTCTGACCTGATACAGGGGGTTCCTCTCCCTTATGAATCACAATGGATGCGACATGTATCCGGTCGTCACTGCCACACCAGCCTTCAGCAAGGTTGCGGTCAGCATTGCATTGTCGTGGGCAGAGTGAACAATTGTCCATTAGCTTTTCAATTCTCCTAACAGCGTTGCTGAAGTTGCCCGAACAATTCTGACATCCACGTAATCACCTGGCTTCACCCTGTCAGCCTGAAAGACTACTACCTTATTACCTGATGTCCGACCCATCATAGCGCCGGCAGGCTTCTTCGCCTTACCTTCAACCAGTACTTCAAACGTTTTCCCAATATCATCCTGCTTGCCCGCCGCCGACAGTCTGTTCTGCAAGCTGATAATCTCATTGAGTCTTCTTGTCTTCACTTCCTCAGGCACATCATCCTTCAGATGCCGTGCCGCACTTGTGCCCGGCCGTTCTGAATATTTAAACATATAGGCAAAGTCAAAGCCAGTTTCTTTCATCAGGCTCAGGGTCTCTGCATGTTCTTCCTCTGTCTCGCCGCAGAAACCGGCAATTATATCTGTCGAGAGGTTACAACCGGGCAGGATGCTGTTTATGGCTGCAATGCGACCAAGGTACCACTCCCTGTCGTACCGCCGGTTCATTCTCTCGAGTACACTGCTGCTTCCGCTCTGAACAGGCAGGTGGATATGTTTGCAGATATTGTCATGACGTGGCCATTGTATACAAAAGGTCATCCGTAAGGTCCTTCGGGTGGCTGGTTGAATACCTTACCCTCAATAACGGGCTGATATTGGCAACCATTTCAAGCAGCGTTGCAAAATCAATTGATTCATCAATACTGAATGTGGATGATTCAGTGGAGGTTATTACAACCCTGTCTGCCGGCTTGCGGACAACCCTCCTTATCAAAGAGGGGGAAATGTTATCCTTCGGGTCAGGGATTACCGCCAAATTCTCCTCTTTTAATACACTGCCAGTCCATGCATAGGAGTTGACATTCTGACCGAGTAATGTCACTTCACGGTAGCCCTGCTCAAAGATTTCCCGGGCTTCGCGGACAATAGTGAATGGGTCACGACTGCGTTCGCCGCCGCGGGTGTACGGTACCACGCAGTATGCACACATGTTGTTGCAGCCGCGCATAATTGAAATGAATGCCGACACACCGTTGCTTTCCAACCTCACCGGTGAAATATCGGCATAGGTTTCCTCGCGTGACAGCAGGACGTTGACAGCGGTATGTCCCTCACCGGCAGATGAAACCAGCATAGGCAACTCGCGGTATGCATCTGGTCCGACAACCATGTCAACCTTCTTATCACTTTCAAGAAGCTTTTCCTTAAGTCGTTCGGCCATACATCCAAGCACGCCCACTACCACCTGCGGGCGTTTTCTCTTTTCACTCCGGAAGAGGTCGAGGCGGCCCCATACTCTCTGTTCTGCATTATCACGGATTGAGCAGGTATTTACAAGGATGAGGTCGGCAGTGTGAATGTCAGAGGTGGCAGTATACCCGGCCTCTCCCAAAATTGAAGCCACCACCTCACTGTCGGCCACATTCATCTGGCAGCCGTATGTCTCGATATAGAATTTTTTTGAAGTCATTGTGGTGCAAAAATAGGGAAAAATAAGAATGAGCGAAAAGGGTTTGAAGGTCTGAAGGTCTGATGTCTGAAGGTCTGATGTCTGAGGGTCTGAGGTCTGAGGGTCTGAAGTCTGAAGGTCTGAGGGTTTGAATCGCCAGCCGGCGGGCAGGCGCTGGCACCGTCCTTTTTGTCCCGCCTGCCGAATCACTCCTCACATCAAAAATTGTGAATCAACAGAATTATATATTTTTGTAGAAAGCAAAAAACAATCCATATGTCGGGACACAGCAAATGGTCTACAATAAAACGCAAAAAAGGAGCGGCAGACGCAAAGAGAGGAAAGATCTTTACCAAGATCATAAAGGAAATAATGATATCCGTCCGCGAGAGCGGTCCTGACCTCAACGGCAATGCCCGCCTGCGTCTGGCAATACAAAACGCAAAGGGCGCCAATATGCCCAAGGAAAATATCGACAGGGCAATCAAAAAGGCTTCCGGTGCTGAAGGTGAATCATACCATGAGATAACCCATGAGGGATACGCATCCCACGGTATAGCAGTATTCGTAGAGTGCCTTTCTGACAATACAAACCGCACTCTCGCCAATGTGCGGTATATCTTCGGAAAATACAACGGCGCCCTCGGACCAATCGGCTCACTGACCTTCCTCTTTGATAGAAAAGGTGTCTTTGCGATTGATGCTGAAGGCATTGACCTTGAGAGTTTTGAGCTTGACATTATTGATGCAGGTGCTGAGGATATCGAAGTTGATGAAGGAATTATAACAGTCACTTGCGCCAAGGATGACTTCGGAGCAGTGAACCGAAAGCTGGAATCGCTCAAGATCGAAGTGGAGGAGGCAGGGCTCAAACGGATACCTAAGGAAACAAAGGTTCTCGATGTGGAATCAGCCCGTAAAGTTATGAAGCTGATCGAAGCCCTTGAGGATGACGACGATGTGCAGGCTGTATACCACAATCTCGAAATGACAGATGAGCTTATGGAGGCTCTTGAATAGAAAACAAAAGCATACCAGCCGGCGCGATGAGTGCAAAACACTAAAAGTGTATTATATTTGCGCTATGAAACCTCCGTGTAACAACACGGGCCATCTCAACAGAATTTTCCTGAATTTCACGGAGGTTCCATCATACCTTTACAATCAAATTGTTACATGATGAAACAGAGGTTGACTGCTATCCTGATTCTCGCTATGCTCTCTGTGTCAGCAATGGCTCAGGAGGTTATGACGGTGATTGACCTCCTCAATGAAGGGCCGAACCAGCCAGGAGCAGCAGCGTCTGGTGATAAACCAGCCATCCGAAATCGATGTTCTCTTAAACAGGCATATTCTCAACAACGCAACAAAGAACGGAGTCGACGGCTGGCGCATACAGATATACCGGGGCGGCCATCGCACCGCGAACGAAGATGCCAACAGGATAAGAGCGCGCTTCATGGGTGATTTCCCGCAGCTGGACTCCTATCTTACCTTCGACAAGCCAAACTGGTTCAAGGTGAAGGTGGGCGACTTCCGCACACGCCAGGAAGCAGCGGCAGTGTTCTTCGACATACAGGCAAGTTACCCTGATGCTTACCTGATAAGGGATATTATTGCATTTAAAGGGTCAGCAAAGTAAACAATGAGTGACAGTATAAAACACGAATGCGGGATAGCTCTTATGAGATTGCTGAAACCCGCGGGATTCTATATTGATAAATACGGATCGTGGGACTACGGACTGCAAAAGATGTATCTCATGATGGAGAAACAGCATAACCGGGGACAGGATGGCGCTGGCCTCGCGGGTATCCGCATCGGCGCCAGACCCGGAACCAGGTATATCTTCCGCCAGCGGTCCAATTCTGCTGATTCGATAAAAGAAATTTTCAGAAAGATCTATTTCGATATAGAAAAGAGCTGCACCCCCGGTCAGAAATGCTGGAGCGACCCGGCTTATATTACCAGCACAATGCCCTACGCCTGCGATGTCTATCTCGGACACCTGCGTTACGGCACCTACGGGAGTTACAACATCGACTATGTTCACCCCGTCTCCCGAGAAAACAACTGGCGTTCGCGAAGCCTTGTAATGGCAGGCAATTTTAACCTCACCAACATGGAGGAGGTCTTCGACAGCCTGCTGGAAATAGGGCAGAATCCGGTCGATTTTTCCGATACTATAACGATACTCGAAAATGTGGGTCACTTCCTTGACGATGAGGTCGAACGCCTTTACCGCCAGTTCAAGGAGAAAGGGATACACCAAGCGCGACATCTCGCCGATGATCGAAAAGCAGCTTCACATTGCAGACGTTCTCCGCAATGCCTCCAGAAGGTGGGATGGAGGGTATGTCATGACAGGGATGCTCGGCCACGGCGATGCCTTTGTAATGCGTGATCCCTCGGGCATCAGACCTGCATTCTGGTATGCCGACGATGAGGTTGTAGTGGCAGCATCAGAGAGACCGGTAATTCAGACAGCGTTTAATATAAGAACGGATAATGTAAATGAACTTGATCCTGGTAAGGCGCTTATTATTAAGGCTTCAGGAGGATGGGCGATCGAGGAGATACTCCCTGCCGGAACTCCGGCTAAATGCTCATTCGAAAGGATATACTTCTCGCGGGGAACAGATAAAAACATCTACCGAGAACGCAAAAAACTGGGAGAAACACTCACCAAACCGGTGCTGGAGGCGGTCAATCACGATATTGACAACACAGTCTTTTCCTATATACCCAATACTGCTGAAAGTGCCTTTTACGGATTGATGAAAGGGCTTGAGGACTGGCTCAATCAGCGCAAGAAGGAGGCAATCCTGAAGAAAGGTGCCTCACTGACACCCGAGGAGCTTGAGAAGATTATTGAGGTACGTCCGCGCATCGAAAAAATTGCCGTCAAAGACGCTAAGCTGCGCACTTTCATTACTGAGGACAGAAGCCGGAATGACCTCGTGGCGCACGTTTATGACGTCACCTACGGAGTCATCCGGAGAGGAAAAGATAATCTTGTTGTCCTCGATGATTCAATCGTTCGGGGTACAACACTCAGAGAGAGCATAATCCGCATCCTTGACCGCCTTGACCCGGCGAAGATCGTAATTGTGTCATCGTCACCACAGATAAGGTACCCCGACTGCTACGGAATTGATATGGCAAAACTGGGTGATTTCATCGCCTTCAAGGCTGCCATTGAATTGCTTAAGGAGACAGAGCAGGACAGCATAATCAGGGAGGTATATTCCAAAGCGCAGGTAGAATTGGAAAAACCGGATGATGAGATGGTAAATGCTGTCAGGGAGATTTACGCCCCGTTCACAGTCAAACAGATTTCCGACAAGATCGCCGAAATGCTAAGGGCCCCAGGAACCGTTGCGGAGGTTGAGGTAGTCTACCAGTCCATCGAGGGCCTTCATGAAGCCTGTCCTGATCACACAGGCGACTGGTACTTTACAGGTGATTATCCCACGCCGGGAGGCAACAGGGTTGTCAACAGGGCGTATATGAATTTTATTGACGGGATAAACGCCCGCGCTTATTGAAGCGATTAAAGAGAATTGTCAAATTCCGGCCGGACTTAACCGTATCTACTGAGAAATATCAAAATCCGCCCTGTACGATGAGAGGTGGCGATTGACCTTGTCGACGTAAATATCTCTTACTGTTATCATTATCCCTGTCTCCTCCACATTCCCGAAATGATGGTTTATAAATGTCCCGAAGCACTTCATTGTGGGAGAGAGGTTCATATAGGCATTGATTAGTGGCGGAATATTTTCACCAAGCTTTCTGACTTCCTGAGAAAGAATCTTGTAATTGTCCTTGTAACCCCAGGCTGAAAATATCTGCTTCATCTCTTTCTGGTGAAGGTCGATGAAAACCGGATCAGACGGGATGGCCAGCTTGTCAGGATCGGGGAAGTACTTCAGCATGAAATAGAGAATCATGTTACGGGCCTGCACGTTGTAGTGCGTGTACATTGTCACTTTGCCGAAGAGATACCTGATCTGACGATTATCAATTATGATAGCTCCGAGTCCATCCCACAGATTATCAAGTGAATAAAGGCTTTTACGACCCATTGCGGAGCTCTGGTATTCAGGCCTCACGAATGAGCGCCCCAGTTCCATTGTGTGCGGAAGATATTTCCTGATATACTTACGTGAAAAGGTGAAGTATGATGATGAGGCATACCTGTCAATTGAGAAATTTTTTTCCTTGTATGCCGGAAAGGTAAACCTGTAGCCGCCGACTATCTCGCGGTTGTCAGGATCCCAGATTATAAGCTGTTTCTGCGGAGCTTCCGGAGATAGATCATATTGATCGAGGTCTAGTGATTTTCCCGTTCCGCCACCTGCATGCCTGAAGGTGAGTTCACGTATGCGGCCTATCTCGCGCATCAGCAGTGGCGAAGTGTTGTTGTCAAAAAGGTAGACCTCATTGTTCCCGTTGTTGGTCCTTCTGAGCATCCCTACCTTTGCCAGTTCGGCAACCAGCTCTTCTGTAGGAACTGCCTGCGCTACCGGCTCCATCGTCTCCTTCCCTGTATGAGTGTCCACTTGCAGATATTAATTAAAGGGCAAAATTAACAATTAATATTAACGTGCGCGTGCAAGTTTCTCTAAATCATAAGTTTTAATCCTCACCCAGTCGGCCCATTCCTGAGGGCTCTTCGATTTGTCAAACATCTGCCATGGCAGTGGCTCACCAAACCAGAGATCAATCTTTTTGCCCTTCTGACGGTACATCTCATCCACAAGGTAGAGCATCTCAAGGTTCGCTTTCACGTGGAAAAATGTACGGATGACCGAGAGATTATAGAAGAAGTTGCTGTTTCGGCCCGAAAAGAAACAGGGAACGATGTCCCTTTTGTGCTGTATAGCCTTGACAATGAAGCTTTTTTGCCAGGGCAGGTCTGTTATTTGTCCTTTGATCTTCCTGGAGCATATCCCTGCCGGGAAGTTAAGGATTTGACAATCTGATATGTATGCTTCATCGAGAAGTCTGGCAGCCTCACGGCCGAGTGCACCGTGTTTGTTTACCGGGAGGAAGATGCCTTCGTAATTTTTAAGATAAAGGAGGATGTCATTGACGGGAAATTTTGCTGCCGCGAAATGTTTTCCGAGCTCGCTCATGAATACCATCCCGTCAAGGCCGCCGAGGGGGTGGTTTGAGACGAAGATATTGCGTCCTCCTTTTGGAATATTCTCAACGCCATGTGCATTGTATTTAATTCCCAGTGTTCCCAGCACAGCGTCATTGAATGCGAATCCGCGAAGGTCAGCGTGATCTCTCAGAAGCCCGTTTATACCATCCTGGTGGGTGATGCGTTTGAGGTAGTTAATCACGAAACGGGGCAGTATTTTTGGCAGCCTGGGATTTTTGTCAGCGAGGATTTTTTCCAGGTCCAGCTTTATCGGTTTGGGAGTATTTTCCATGGGTCTGTATCGGAGTCTCAAAGATAGGGAAAATGGGAAGATTTTATATTTCCCATCCTTGTCAAGCGGAAAGAGATAAAATTTCTCCTCCCTGGCAGTTTTGGCCACCATGGAGGAGTACTCCTGCGCAGCGGGAGGGAGGTGGTTTACTCAGGAACTGACCACCCCCAGTCCTCCGGCCTATGGCCGGACCCCTCCCGCCAGTGGGCGGGCAGCCTCTGACTGAGGAGCTGAAACGTAAACCTTAATATTTCTACTCACTACTGCCTATTGCCAACTGCCTACTGCCTATTGCCAACTGCCAACTGCCATGCTGCCTATTGCCAACTGCCTGCTGCCTTGCAGATTAGAAATTATTTATGAGTGGGCGGTAAAAGTTTTCAACAAAAGTGAAGAAAAATGGAGGGAAGTGGAGCGAAGTGGAGAAAATGTTTGTACTTTAGCCTTCTGAAATAACAACCTTTCGATGTCCACATTTATAGGCGATTATACATGCAGACTTGATGCAAAGGGCAGGGTCATCCTCCCTTCAGCTTTCAAGAAGCAGATGCCCCCCGCTGCGGAGGATCGCTTTGTGGTCAGAAGGGATATCTTCGAAAAATGCCTTGTCCTCTACTCCATCGATGACTGGAACAGGCAGCTCGAGAAGGTACGCAGCAGGATAAACCCTTATAACAGAGAGCATAATCTTTTTCTCCGTAACTTTTTCAAAGGCACGGCAGAGGTGGCACTCGACAGTAGCAACAGGCTGCTGATACCCAAGCGGCTGCTTGACCTTGCCGGTATCGGGAAAGATGTGGTACTCGCAGGACAGGACGGCCGCATTGAGATGTGGGCTGAGGAGGTCTACACCAGCATTGACATGGCCGGTGACGACTTCGCCAACCTGGCTGAGAAGCTGCTTGGCTCTCCTGAAAACGGACAAGGATAATGACTGCTTATCACCTCCCCGCCTTGCTTGAAGAGAGCATCGCAGGGCTCAACCTCAGGCCCGATGGGGTCTATGTCGACGTTACCTTCGGCGGTGGCGGCCACTCACGCGCAATACTCTCTCACCTGACTACGGGCAGGCTCATAGCTTTCGACCAGGACCTCGACGCAGCTGTTAACATCATCAATGACGAAAGGGTGACTTTCCTGAATCAGAATTTCAGGTACCTGAAGAATAACCTGCGCTACCTGGGGTACAAGGAAATAGACGGCCTCATTGCCGACCTGGGTGTATCATTCCATCAGTTCGATGAGCAGGAGCGGGGCTTTTCATTCCGAAGCGATGCGCAGTTGGACATGCGTATGAACCGGAAATCGGGTCTCAGGGCTTCAGATCTGCTTCGCACTTATGACGAAGAACAGTTGGCAAGCGTGTTCTACCGGTACGGCGAGCTGGACAACTCCCGAAAAATAGCCAGGGCGGTGGTGAAAGCCAGGCAGACGAAACCGGTCGTAACTGTAAAAGACCTCTCCGAAGCGGTGGAGTCACTGGTTCCGTTCAACCAGGAGAATAAGTTCTACGCGAAGCTGTTTCAGTCGCTCCGCATAGAGGTCAACCGCGAGATGGACGCCCTGACAGATATGCTGACACAGGCTCTGCAGATACTGAAACCCGGCGGGCGGATGGTGGTGATTACTTATCATTCCCTTGAAGACAGGCTGGTAAAGAACTTCATACGCACCGGCAATTTCGACGGCACGGCTGAAAAGGATTTTTACGGTAACCTCCTGGTTCCATTCAGGGCGATCAACCGCAAGGTGATAGTTCCCTCGGAAGAGGAGGTGGCAAAGAATAACAGGGCACGCAGTGCCCGTATGAGAATCGCAGAAAAGATCTGAGAACGATGGAAGAGGGGATCGGCAAAATGGTGAGGGCAGCAGGTGAGAGCAGCAACAGGGAGAAAACCCCGGTTGACAGCAGTACCGGAATGAAGACGGCGGCGGTAAAAGGCAGCAGGAAGAAGAACGGCAACGGCGGTACCCTGAAGGGACTAGTAAGCGGCACTTACATCGCCGAAAAGCTCATACTCAATAACATGAGGTATGTAATCCTGCTGGCTGTTCTCGGTATTATTTTCATCTCAAACAGGTTTCAGGCTGAACGGGTAGAGCGGGAGATCACAAAGCTCGAGCAGGAGGTCCGCGACCTCAGGGCTGAGGCGCTGTCAGCCTCGGCACAACTGGGCTCGGTGAGCAGACAGAGTGAAGTGATAGATCTGGTTAAGGAACGCGGACTGGGGCTGCAGGAGCTCCGTGAACCGCCCTACAGAATTGTGGTGAATGAGTAAGACATTGAAACCAAAGGATCAGGTAATAGCCCGCAGCGGGATTGTCTACGGAGTCGTGGTGGTGATGGCTGTGGCTATATTCATCCGCATCATCATCCTTCAGTTTGTGCAGTCAGACAAGTGGGCCGGCATGGCTGAAAAGATAGTCTACCGGAAGGAGGTGGCCAAAGCACCCCGCGGTGACATACTGTCTGACGATGGTCGCATACTGGCAAGCTCCATCCCGTACTATACCGTTTACCTTGACACACGGAGCTCAGGCATGGCTGACACCACCTGGTCAAAGGGCATTAACGGACTCTCACGAGGTCTCTCAAAATATGTAGGCGTCAACTCGCCTGAAGGATGGAAGACAGCGTTGAATCGCGCACGCCAGAAGGGCGACAGGTATTTTCTTATCAAAAGGCATGTCAGTTACGAAACCCTCAAGCACCTCAAGGAGCTTCCCATACTGCGGCACGGCAAGTTCAGGGGCGGGTTCGTCTACCAGCCTGAAAATAGCCGCATCATGCCCAACGGCCTTCTGGCCCGCAGGACTATCGGTTATGTGACCGAAGACAGCACGGCTAATATTGTCGGACTCGAAGGCTCCTTCAACAATGTACTCGCCGGCAAGGATGGCTTCACTGTCCAGCAGCGTCTGACAGGCGGCGCATGGATAGACGTCGATAACATTGACAACATACGTACACGTGAAGGCAATGACATTGTCACAACAATCAACCTCGACCTGCAGGATGTAGCCGAAAACGCACTTTACAGGCAGCTCTCGAGATACGGGGCCCATCACGGGTGTGTTGTCGTGATGGAGGTAAAAACCGGAGACATCAAGGCTATCGCGAATCTCGAAAAGGGATCTGACGGCGCCTACCATGAAACATACAATTACGCAGTAGGAGAGAGCACCGAACCCGGTTCGACATTCAAACTGATGTCTCTGATGGCCGCCCTGGAAGACGGCGTTGTGGATCTGGATGACATGGTCGAGACGGGCGACGGCACCGTGAAATACTATGACAAGGTGATCCGTGACCATGACGAAATAGGGCTGGGAACAATAACCGTGCAGGAGGTTTTCGAAAAGTCCTCCAACGTCGGTACGGCGAAGATCATATATGACAATTACAAAAGCAATCCGCGAAAGTACGTCGACAGACTTTACTCGATGCAGATCAACAAGCCCCTTGACCTTCAGATCAAGGGAGAGGGCAAGCCTCTGATCAGATATCCCGGTGACCCGCTCTGGTCAGGCATTTCGCTGCCGATGATGTCATACGGTTATGAGGTTCACATGACCCCTTTGCAGATCCTGACTTTCTACAATGCTGTGGCCAACGACGGAAAGATGATGAAGCCCCGCTTCGTTTCGGAGATACGTGACGGCAGCTGGACCGTAAAAACATTTGACAATGAGGTAATCACAAATGCAGTCTGCTCAAGATCGACTGTCCGCAAGGCACAGACGATGCTGGAGGGGGTTGTAGAAAGGGGTACTGCAATTAACCTCAGGAACAGTAACTATAAGATTGCAGGTAAGACCGGCACTGCCCAGATAGCCAATGCGAAGTACGGTTACCGCACAGGTGCAAGGATGTCATACCAGGCATCATTTGTCGGTTATTTCCCTGCAGAAGACCCTCTCTATTCGTGCATCGTGGTTGTCAATGCGCCTTCGAGTGCAGTTTACTACGGCAATGTAGTGTCAGGTCCTGTTTTCAGAGAGATAGCTGACAAAGTTTATTCCACAAATTTTTTCCGCGACCTGACTGCGCTTAATGACCCTGACAAACCCGCCAGGGCTCCCGACGCAGGAAACGGCTATTACGAAGACATAAACGGCGCCCTGCGTGAGCTGAATATCAGGGCACGACGCAAAGTGGACGGAGAATGGGTACGCACACGGGAAGCCGGCGACACACTCCGCGTGGTGGATCTCGCTCTTACCGAGGGACTGATGCCCAATGTTGTGGGAATGGGCCTCCGGGATGCCATTTATCTCATAGAGAACAGCGGCATGAGAGTGAGATATACCGGTCGCGGCAAGGTTGTCAGACAGTCGTTGCAGCCCGGCGCCAAAACGGTAAAGGGAGGAACAGTACTTATCGAACTTAGACTCTGACGATGAAGGAACTGAACGGGATACTGAAAGGGATAAAAGTCTGGACCATTTACGGTGACACCTCGGTGGCTATTACCGGAATCACTGCAGACTCACGGGCTGTCACCACGGGCAACCTCTTCGTGGCGGTGAAGGGCACACTGACTGACGGTCATGATTACATTGAAAAAGCGATTGGCGCGGGTGCCATCGCAGTTATTTGCGGCAAGGCCCCGGAGAAAAATGCCGTCGGGGTGACATATATTCTTGCAGAGAATCCTGCCGAAGCTCTTGGAATGGCAGCATCCGCGTTCTATGACTATCCTTCGGAAAAACTCAGGCTGACAGGTGTCACCGGTACCAACGGTAAGACCACGATTGCAACGCTGCTTTACAATATGTTCGAAACCCTGGGGTACAAATGCGGACTTCTGTCGACAGTGTGCAATTATGTTCACCTGCGTGAGGAGCCTGCAACTCATACCACCCCTGACCCGGTGAAACTGAACGCCCTTCTGGCTGATATGGTTACCGCAGGGTGCGAATATGCATTCATGGAGGTGAGCTCGCACGCAATTGATCAGAAGCGCATTGCAGGACTTCATTTCGCAGGTGGGATCTTTACAAACCTTACCCATGACCATCTGGATTATCATAAGACATTCGCCAACTACCTCACAGCGAAGAAGAAATTCTTCGACGACCTTTCTTCAACAGCATTCGCCCTTGTCAACGCAGATGACCGCAATGGCAACGTAATGCTGCAGAACTGCAGGGCGGCTAAGCATACTTTTTCGATGCACGGCCTGGCATCATTTCGTGGCAGCATAACCGAGCAGGGTTTCGAAGGGATGCTGATGAAGATCAACGGTACGGAAGTCTGGACCCGCTTTCTGGGTGACTACAATGCATCGAACCTGGTGGCAGTATACGGAGGATCCGTTCTTCTCGGCGCCGGAAAGGAGGAGGTCCTGACTGCATTAAGCACCCTTGTGCCTGTGGCGGGACGAATGGAGGTTATACGCTCGGCAGACGGAATTACTGGCATTGTAGACTACGCGCATACGCCTGATGCCGTCGAAAATGTAATCGGGGCTGTCAACAGGCTGAGGCAGGGCAACGGGAAGCTAATAGTGGTTGTGGGTGCCGGCGGCGACCGGGACCGGACAAAGAGACCGGTCATGGCAGCCATTGCGGCAGCAGGAGCTGACAGGGTCATTCTCACGTCAGACAATCCAAGGTCTGAAGACCCCGATGTTATAATTGACGAGATGCAGGCCGGACTGACACCGGATACACTGGCAAAGACGATAAGGATAACCCAACGAGCTGATGCTATAAGGGCAGCAGTGATGCTGGCATCGTCAGGCGACATAATAATTGTTGCAGGCAAAGGGCACGAGACCTATCAGGATGTGAAAGGTGTAAAACACCACTTCGATGACAGGGAAGAATTACGTAAAGCTTTTAAAATGAGTTGATATGCTGTATTATCTCTTCAGATACCTCGATTCACTGAATATTCCCGGAGCAGGGGTGTTCAATTTCATTTCTTTCAGGGCGGCAGCGGCAGTGATAACCTCACTCGTTATCTCTCTGCTCATCGGCAAGAAAATCATAAATTTCCTGCAGAAGAAACAGATAGGCGAGACAATTCGCGACCTTGATCTGGAAGGACAGTACCGCAAGCAGGGAACGCCCTCAATGGGAGGCCTTATAATTATAGCTTCCATAATAATCCCGGTGCTGCTCTTCGCGAAGCTTGAGAACGTCTATGTTATCCTGATGCTCATTACAACCCTGTGGCTGGGCTTTATCGGGTTCACTGGACGACTATATAAAGATCTTCAAAAAGAACAAGGAAGGCCTGGCAGGAAAGTTCAAGATATTGGGCCAGGTATCACTGGGACTGATAGTTGCACTGACACTCTATTTCAGCGATGAGGCGGTGGTAAGGGTCAATGTTACAGCACCGGACTCAGCCACTGTTTTTTCTCAGGACCTGTCAGTTCAGCAGCCTGAGGCTGACATTCCTCAGCCAACGGCGGTGAATATCAAGTCAACCAAAACCACGATACCGTTTGTTAAGGAAAATGAGTTCGACTATTCGTGGCTGATTCCTTTTGCAAAGGGGGAGACGAAGCAGTTACTGGGATGGATAATGTTTGTGATAGTTGTAATATTCATCGTTACAGCTGTCTCCAACGGCGTCAATCTCACCGACGGCCTTGACGGCCTGGCGACGGGAACCTCATCCATTGCAGGGGTTACGCTGGGTATTCTGGCATATGTCTCGGGTAACATTATTTATGCAGACTACCTTAATATAATGTATTTACCCAACATCGGCGAGCTTGTGATCTTCGCAGGCGCATTCGCCGGTGCAACAATAGGCTTCCTCTGGTACAACTCTTATCCTGCCCAGGTCTTCATGGGTGACACTGGCAGTCTGACCCTGGGAGGCATCATCGCTGTATTTGCAATTGTGATCCGCAAGGAACTGCTGATACCAATTCTTTGCGGGATATTCCTGGTCGAGAGTCTCTCGGTGATGTTACAGGTAAGCTGGTTTAAAAGAACAAAAAGAAAATACGGTGTGGGCCGCAGGATATTCCTGATGGCGCCACTCCACCACCATTATCAGAAGAAGGGCTTCCCTGAGCCGAAGATCGTGACACGGTTCTGGATTGTGGCTCTGATATTGGCTGTGCTGAGTGTGGTAACACTGAAGATACGGTAGAGAATGAAGAAGAGGATAGTAATACTCGGGGCAGGAGAGAGCGGTGCAGGCTCGGCGGTGCTGGCAAAGAAGCACGGCTTTGACGTGTTTGTCTCAGACAGCGGGAAGATCAAGGATCAGTACCGCGGGATGCTTGTAGCCAATGAGATTCCTTTTGAGGAGGAGACACATACACTGGATCTTATTCTGAATGCCGGTGAGGTCATCAAGAGCCCCGGCATACCCGAAAAGAATCCAATTGTAGTTGCCCTTCACGAAAAGGGGATTCACGTCATTTCGGAGATAGAATTTGCAGGCAGGTATACTGATGCCGTTAAGATCTGCGTCACCGGGAGCAACGGTAAGACAACGGTCACCAATATGATCTTCCATATGATGCAGAAGGCCGGGCTGAAGGTTGCAATGACAGGCAATGTGGGCAACAGCTTCGCCATGGCGGTGGCAGAAGGTGGCTATGACTACTATGTAATTGAACTCAGCAGCTTCCAGCTTGACGGCATGTATGATTTCAGGGCTGACATTGCAATACTTATGAATATTACTCCTGACCATCTTGACCGTTACGGGTATGAGATGCAGAACTATGTAGACTCCAAATTCCGGGTGATACGCAACCAGAGGGCTGAAGACTGCTTCATCTGGTGCGCTGATGATCCTGTTTCAATTCGCGAGATGAACCGGATATCCCTTTCGGCGCGTTCTCTGCCCTTCTCCCTCGAGAAATGCGAAGGTATGGCCGCCTGTATTGATAATGACAACCTCATTCTTGACATAACCCAAAAGACAAGCCTCATGACTATTCACGACCTGGCGCTCAAAGGCCGCCATAACACGTACAACTCAATGGCAGCTGCCATTGCAGGAAAAGTGCTGAATATCCGCAAGGAGACCATCCGTGAAAGTCTGACAGACTTCCAGGGGGTGGAGCACAGGCTTGAGTCAGTAATAAGCGTTGCTGGCATCCACTTTATCAATGACTCCAAGGCTACCAACGTCAATTCCACATGGTATGCACTGGAATGTATGAAGTCGGATGTGATCTGGATAGCCGGCGGGATAGACAAGGGAAATGATTACTCGGAGCTGAGTGCAGTAGTGAAGCAGAAGGTTAAGGCGATAGTGTGCCTTGGGAAGGATAATCACAAGATACTGGAAGCATTCAGCGATACGGTTCCGACTATTGTCGAGACCCTGTCGATGGAAGAGGCGGTCAGGTCATCGTACTACCTCGCGCACAAGGGTGACACGGTACTGCTGTCGCCTGCCTGTGCAAGCTTCGACCTGTTTAATAATTATGAGGACCGCGGAAAGCAGTTCAAACTTGCAGTAAGAAATCTTTAGGTTATGGCAGAGGGAGAACTGAAACTGAGGCGTTTTTTCAGGGGAGACAGGTACCTGTGGGGCCTGATAGTCCTTTTCATGGTCGTTTCCCTGCTCTCCGTATACAGTTCTTCGGTTGGTGTGGCCTATTCATCACATCACGGTAATACATTTTACTTCCTGAGGACACAGTTTATAATGCTGTTCCTGGGACTTTTAATAATAATTGTGACGCACTGGATACCATATATAAATTATATGAGATATGCTGCTCTGGCGATGGGTGTGTCGATTGCTCTTCTCGCTGTGACGCTTGTAGCCGGGGTGAACATAAACTCTGCAAGCCGTTGGCTGGAGATACCTGTCATTGGCCTGCGCATTCAGCCATCCGACATCGCAAAGGTGGTTCTTGTAATTTACCTGGCACGCGGCCTGACAATCTATCAGAACAAGCTTCACGATTTCAAAACTGTGACAGTGCATCTGCTGCTGCCGGTGGCTGCTGTATGTATGCTGATAATGTCAGAGAACCTCTCCACTGCGCTGATGATATTTGCAGTCAGCATGATCATTCTGTTTGTCGGGCGTGTTCCGTTCAAATTCCTTCTGGCATATGCCGGGATGGGACTTGCCACAGTGATTTTGTTTGCTTCCCTGCTGATGATTTTCAAGAAGGGAGACAACAGGGTAGAGGTGTGGAAAAACCGCATCGAGGCATATTTCAGCGGAGAGAACTCTCCGGATGCCGACTTCCAGGCAAACCAGGCCAAGATAGCCATCTCCACGGGGAAGCTGTTCGGAAAACTGCCGGGTGGGAGCACCCAGCGCAACCTTCTGCCGCAGTCGAACTCCGACTTCATATTTGCAATTATAGTTGAGGAGTACGGGCTCTTCGGGGCGACGGTACTGATACTCTGTTACCTGGCGATGATGTTCCGGGGGGTGCAGATTGCCCGGAAGTGCGATTATGCATTTGCGGCGCTTATGGTGCTTGGACTGACGATAATGATTGTTTTCCAGGCATTTACGAACATGCTTGTGGCTGTGGGGCTGTTCCCGGTGACCGGGCAGACGCTGCCGATGATAAGCTGGGGACGGACATCTGTGGTGATGATCAGCTTCTCGCTGGGTGCGATACTGAGTGTATCCAGGGTTATGAATGCACGGCAGCGCAGGGAGCAGCTGTCAGATATTGAGCAGTCGGATAAGAAAGTGGCATAGAAGGGAACTGAGAGACTATAAGGAAAGACTGAAGAGGGAAAGAAGAGAAAAGTACAGACGAAATAATACGATTGGAGAGAATAGGTAAAAGAAAATGCGGGAGAATTTGACAGTCAAAAGACAGATTGAACGATAACAGACAGGAAGATAAATCAAGAGGCGACAGATAGAAGAATGACAGGCGGAGGGAAAAATATCAAGGATAATAATAAGCGGCGGAGGCACCGGAGGGCATCTCTTTCCGGCAATTTCGATTGCCAACGCGCTGAAGCGGCTGGAGCCATCGGTGGAGATACTGTTTGTTGGCGCCGAGGGCCGCATGGAGATGCAGAAGGTGCCTGAGGCGGGGTATGATATCGAAGCACTGCCGGTCGCAGGATTCATCCGCAGCCTCACCGCGAAAAATATTTCCGTGGCCGCCAAGCTTTTCAGGAGCATGCTGAAAGCCCGGAAGATAGTCCGCCGGTTCTCACCTGACGTTGTGGTGGGGGTAGGCGGATACGCCTCCGGACCTGTTCTGAAGCAGGCGCAACGAATGAATATTCCCACGCTGATTCAGGAACAGAACAGTTATGCAGGTGTCACAAACAAGCTGCTGGCAAAGAATGCTGCGAGGATATGTGTTGCCTATGACGGGATGGAAAAATATTTCCCGAAGGGTAAGATAATAAAGACAGGCAACCCGGTGAGGCACACCTTCGAGAATCTCGATGCGCTCCGCGGTGAGGCCCTGGCGTTCTTTAACCTCAGCAGCAGCAAGCCGGTGATACTCGTTCTTGGCGGTTCGCTTGGCGCCGGCACTGTCAACAGCAGCATCGGCGGCGGCATAGGCCAGACGGAGGGGGCCGGGGTGCAGGTGATATGGCAGACAGGCAGTCATTATTATGACCGGATGCGCGGGCAGACTGAGGCGGCCGGAGCACAGAACATCAGGGTGATGGGGTTCATCAACCGTATGGACCTGGCCTATGCCGCCGCCGACGTTATAATCTCCCGTGCCGGCGCGGGCACCATCTCCGAACTGGCACTGGTGGGCAAGCCCGTTATCCTGGTGCCCTCCCCGAACGTTGCCGAAGACCACCAGACACATAACGCGATGGCACTTGTCAACAGGAATGCAGCATTGCTGGTCACCGATGCCGAGGCTACCTCAAAACTTGTCAGCACGGCCCTTACACTTGTCGGTGACTCAGTCCGCTGTGCTTCACTCTCAGAGAATATACATCGCATGGCCGACCCTAACGCCGACGAAGTCATAGCCCGCGAAGTGCTCAAACTTGTACGCAGATGAAGGAGCTTGACAACATAGAAGGCATCTTCTTCCTGGGCATCGGAGGCATTGGCATGAGTGCCCTCGCAAGGTATTTCCTGGCAGGCCGCTTCACAGTCTGCGGCTATGACAGGTCACGCACTCCCCTCACAGAAGCACTGGAAGAAGAGGGATGCAATATCACATATGATGATAAACCGGATACTCTGCCGGCACTCTTCGATGAGCCAGTGGAACGCGATAAAGTCCTGATTATCTATACCCCGGCCATCCCGAAAGAGAGTCTCCTGCTCAATTTCTTCACTGACAGGGGGTATGCAATTTACAAGAGATCAGAGATACTCGGGCTCATATCGCATGGTACCGACACCGTAGCCGTAGCCGGCACACACGGCAAGACTACGGTGAGCACTATGGCAGCACACCTGCTGACAGCCTCAAAAATCGGATGCTCTGCTTTCCTCGGCGGCATCTCAAGGAACTACAACACAAACCTGCTGCTGGGAAACAGCAGAGTAACTGTGATGGAAGCTGACGAATTCGACCGTTCATTCCTTACACTGTCACCTTTGACGGCAGTCGTGACAGCCATAGATCCGGATCATCTTGACATTTACGGAACGCCTGAGGCAATGGTCGGGGCTTACAGCGAGTTCTGCCACAAAGTGAGAAGGGGCGGTACACTCATCATAGAAGAAAATATTTTGTCATCGCTCAGCCTGCCGGCTGACGTGACTGTCTTCACATACGGGTTCGGGGAAGAAGCCTCGTTCCGTGTGGAGAACATCGAAAAGGGCGACGGCTATTACAGGTTCGACATCAGGACTCCGGGTGAAAGAATCACAAACATCAGGCTGCTTCTCCCCGGCCGTGTCAACATTCTGAATGCCACTGCCGCCGCCGCCGCTGCAACAGTATCAGGAGTCACTCCTGACGAAATTCGCAACGGGCTCCTGCTCTACCAGGGGGTGCAGCGGAGATTTGATGTCAGGTTCGTTTCAGAAGACCTTATATATATAGATGATTATGCGCACCATCCCGGTGAGATAAACGCACTGATAAGCGCGGTGCGCGACTTCTGGCCGGGCCGCAGCATCACCGGTATTTTCCAGCCTCATCTCTATACCCGCACCCGTGATTTTGCCCGGGGGTTTGCAGAAGCTCTCGACAGGCTTGATGAGGTGATACTGCTGACACTCTATCCGGCACGCGAGAACCCTATTGAGGGTGTCTCCTCGGATATGATAGCTGCCCTGATGAAAAACAGGAATGTAAAGGTTGTGAGCCGTGAGCAGCTGCCCGAAGTGGCTGAAAAAGCAGTTAAAGGCGTGGGCACGCGCGTGCTGCTGACAATTGGTGCCGGAGATATTGACCGTTTTGTGGAACCCATCACCCGGATGCTGAAGGAGAGAAAAGGATGAGCCTGCTGATGAAGATACTGACGATGCTCACAGGGGTTTATGTACTCTTTACCCCACTGTTCATTCATTCCCGGATGGACTCTTCCCCTTGCCGGGGCATCGAGATCACTATCGCCGACTCTGCCAGGCACAGGTTTGTAAACAGGAATGACATAATGAGCCTGGTAAGATCAACGGGCATACGTGTCAGAGGTATCCCGGTAAATGAGATATCAATTGCAGGTATAGAAGAAAAGATAAAGACCCTCAAGGAACTGCGCGTGGCGGAGGTCTATTTCTCGGCAGACAACATGATGCATATCTACGCAGACCAGCGTGAGCCTGTAATGAGGGTGATTGCAACCTACGGCGGTGATTTTTTCATTGACACCGAGGGAGTAATAATGCGCAGGCATAATATATATACCCCCAGACTTCATGTCTTTGAGATCGATATGGTGTTCAGTCCCAACACAATGACCGGCACCAGCATCTTTGAAAATGAGAAGACCGAAAACCTCGCGAGGGCATTTGAACTTGTGAATTATATTAATAATGACACCTTCTGGAGTGCGATGATAGATCATCTCTATATGGCCCGTGACGGCGAAGTGGAGATGGTGCCGAGAGTCGGGAATCATGTTATTCACCTGGGAAAGGTGGAGAACTACCAGGAGAAATTTGATAAACTTTTTGTCTTCTACCGCGAGGCGATGCCCAAGGCGGGGTGGGACAGGTACAAAATTGTGAACATCGAATATAAGGGGCAGGTAGTCTGCCAGAGAAGATAAATGACAAACAACCATATATTGAAATTATGAACAGCAAAGAACAGTTAGTAGCAGCCATCGACATCGGGACGACCAAGATCGTCGCCATTGTCGGGCGTCGTGACGGCCGCGGGGGAATCGAGATCCTCGGCCTGTGCAACACACCATCGACAGGCGTTAAACGTGGTGTGGTGCTGAATATCGAAGAGACTGTGAAGGCCATCAGAACAACAGTTGATGACCTTGGCGAGAGGACCGGGATGGGTCTCACCGATGTCTTCGTTGGGATTGCCGGAAGGCATATAAAGAGCAAGATGGCACGCGGTTACATTACCCGTGACTCCTCTGACCGCGAGATTGACTACAGTGACATCCGCCGTCTTACGGCAGACATGTACAAGCTCCCCATCGAGGTGGGCGAAGAGATTATTCATGTCATTCCGCAGACATACATTGTCGACAATGAGTCGGGTATAAGCAACCCTGTAGGTATGTGCGGAAGGCGCCTCGAGGCCAACTTCCACATCGTGATAGGTCAGATATCCTCGGCAAAGAATATCGAGCGATGCATCAATAAGGCAGAAATGAACCTTGTCAGCCTCGTGCTGGAGCCACTGGCTTCGTCTGAGGCAGTTCTTACTGATGAGGAGAAAGAGGCAGGGGTGGTACTTGTAGACATCGGTGGTGGAACCACTGATGTGGCAATCTATTACGACAGTGTCATCAGGCACACAGCCGTCATTCCCTTCGGCGGAAATATGGTTACTTCCGATATCCGTGAGGGATGTTCAATACTGCAGAAACATGCCGAGGATCTGAAGATAAAGTTCGGATACGCTATCGGAGATATAGCTCCTGAAAACAAGGTGGTTTCGATACCGGGGATAGCAGGCCGTGAGCCGAAGGAGATATCGTTCAAGAACCTGGCATATATAATTCAGAGCCGCATGGAGGAGATCCTTGATGCTGTAAACTTCGAAATACAGAATTCAGGATTTGCTGACAAACTCACCGCAGGAGTCGTCATAACCGGCGGTGGCGCAATGCTGAAGAACCTTCCGCAGCTTGTGAAATACAAGACTGCAATGGATGTTCGAATCGGCCTTCCCAATGTGCATCTTTCCGGTAAGGCACGCGATGAGATCAACCAGCCAATGTACGCTACCAGTGTCGGGCTTATTATGAAGGGTCTCGAATTCCTCGAAGAGAATAAGACAGAACTCAAGATAGGCGAATACAAACCTGAAAGGGTACATCAGCAGGGACCTGTTTTCAGGCCTGAGCCTGTGCCGGAAAAGCCGGTTGCAGTGAAGGTAGCCGCTGAAAAACCCGAGGAGGAGGAAGAGGAGACTGTACAGGCAGTCGACAGGTCTTTCTCAGGTGGATATTCCCCGGTGGCGAAAAATATAGGAGACAAGCTCCGTGGAATCTGGACCAAGTTCATCGAGGCAACTGACGAGCCTCTCGATGACGACAACAGTAACAATTCAAAACAGTAATGTCATGTCAGAAGATCTGATGAATTTCGACCTGCCGGTAGAGCGCTCGTCGATAATTAAGGTGGTGGGCATTGGCGGCGGAGGGAACAATGCCGTGAACCATATGTTCCGTAAAGGGATCAGGGATGTCAACTTCATCGTGTGCAACACTGACCAGCAGGCGCTCATAAACAGTCCTGTTCCGAACAAGGTGCAGATCGGTGAAAAGGTTACCGAAGGCCTTGGTGCGGGGAGCCATCCGGAGAAGGGCAGGGAAGCTGCACTCGAGAACATACAGGACGTCATGGACGCCCTGTCGGGAAACACCAGGATGGTGTTCATTACAGCCGGAATGGGTGGAGGTACGGGCACCGGAGCCACCCCTGTCATTGCAAAGGCCTGCAAGGATGCAGGGTATCTCACAGTGGCTGTTGTGACAATTCCGTTCAGGTCAGAGCTCAACCAGAGGATCAAGCTTGCAATAGCAGGGATAAATGACCTGAAGGATAAGGTTGATTCACTGATTGTGATAAACAATGAAAGACTCCGGCAGATCTACGGCGATGAAGGCGTTTCGGCTGCATTCGCGCGGGCTGATGATGTTCTTGCAAATGCTGTAAAAGGAATTGCCGAGATCATAACCTGCACGGGGTATATAAATGTCGATTTTGCCGATGTTCACACTGTGATGGAAGATTCCGGTGTGGCACTGATGGGAATTGGATCGGCATCCGGTGAAGGCCGGGCTGTCAAGGCTATCGAAGCGGCGCTGACCTCGCCGCTGCTCAGCGCCAATGACATCACCGGCGCACAGAGCATCCTGCTCAATATCAAGTCGGGTACCGGCAAAAACGAGATCACTATGGATGAGCTCGGGGAACTGACTGACTATGTGTATGAGGCAGTCTCTGCGGAGGCGCTGATAATCAGGGGATTGTCGAGTGATGAGTCTCTGGGTGAAGAGATCAGCGTGACTGTAGTGGCCACCGGTTTCGAAGCCAGTGCTGACTTCGAAGGTATCAGGCCTGACAGGCGCAAGGAGGTTGTGAACCTCAATTTCGGTCAGCAGCCTTCACTGGAGGAGAGCACTTCCGGTGGCAATGACCAGTATATTGTGCGTGCCTCGCGTGACATTCACGAGAAGCCACCGCAGCGCACAACCGAGATCAACCAGGGCACAATAGACTTCGAGATGGACGGAGACATAAATATCTCCCCCGCTCCCGGTCGCCCTGTTCCCCCTCCCGCTGACAAGAACGAAGGCACCCTCCGCAAGCTCAAGCATATGCAGAATATGATGAAGAATGAGGGCTTCTCGACACAGTCGATGAATGACAACATCGAGGACTTCGAGGAGGTGCCTGCATACGTGCGCAAGAAGATTGCGCTTCACTCAGCAAATAAAGCCGCAGGCAGCAAGGTGTCAAAGTTCACCCTCAGCCTCGACGAGGATAACCAGCCGGTAATCAGGGAGAATAACGCATACCTGAACGATAACGTCGACTGATTTTTTGCATTTATATGGTTGTTGTTTGTTTGGAGTTGCCCGCCATCCGGCGGGCAGCTTTTTGCTATTATCCGCCCTAATTGCACCTGCCGTGCCCTACATGTCACTTTTTAAGTAAATTTGCACTGCATGCGCCTGCTCCTCGCACATATAGCACTCCTCGTCCTGCCGTTCACACTTTCGGCAGCAGATGCCGATACTACCCTGAAAAAGGTAACAAGGCAGTGGACTCTCAGCGCAGATTATACCGGCGAGATCCCATTACCCCTCGACACTGCCTTTTCAATGTTCCAGCGGTACCGCATAACCGACAGGTATTCTGACTTCAATGCCTACCCCGGCAACTATGGTCTCCCGCTGTACCAGATAAATTTCTTCGACAGGGAGTGGCAGCCTGACAAATATCTGTATTACAATTACATACCGTTCATGTACACCCCGGCAAATCCCCGGTTCATCAATACACAGGTGCCATTTACCGAGATGGTTTGGACCAACGCGGGATCAAGGCCGGAGGCTGAACAGACTTTCAGGGTAAGACACTCGCAGAATATAAACAGGCAGCTGAACTTCGGGTTCATTTATGATATAGTTTATTCCCTGGGGCAGTATGACTATCAAAAGTCTGCCAATAAGAACTTCCTCCTGCATTCGTCATATAACGGGGACAACTATACTGCTTATTTCACGGCAGGAATCAATAACCTCCTCTCTTTCGAGAACGGCGGTGTTGTGGATGCGGTGATACTCGAAGACTATTCAACTGCGGATGTACCGGTAAACCTGAATGATGTAAACAAGGCGCAGAGCAACCTCACAAACAGGCACCTGATGCTGGTACAGAGGTATTCTCCCGGCGGAAAGCGTGATACAGTGACCGGGGAATTAGACAGGAGCGGCCCTGTCACATTTTCACACATAGGAATTTACGAGTGGAACAGGAGATCCTATCTTGATAACTACCCGCTTGCTGAATTCTATGACACCATTCTGATTAACAGGCTTGCCAGCTCTGACTCCCTGTCACAGAGTCTTTTCTCAAATACTTTCAGGGTAGATCTTGCCGCGGGAAGTGCGGGAAAGTTCAGCTTTGGTGCCGGTGCCGGCATAAGAAGTGAGCTACGTCATTACGGCCAGGTGGTTCCGGGCGACACCCTTACGAGACCAGACACAGTGTCGAAGAACCAGAGCTCACTTGTTCTTACAGGTAAAATATTCAATAACATCGGTAAACAATTCGGATGGTGGGCTTCCGGTGACCTCTGGTTTCAGGGTTACAGGGCAGGAGATTTCATAATAAACGGCCGCATCTTCAAAGAGTTTTCAACAGGCAGGGGTCCGCTCACCTGGGACGCAACAGGTGCGGTAGCGCGATATACACCTTCGTTCTGGTATACCTCGTGGGGATCAAATAATTTCGCCTGGCAGTTCGATGCCGGAAAAGAGTTTCGCCTCACTGTTGGCTCGTCTCTGATTTACCCCGGGAGACATGCAAGCCTGAGATTCAATTATGCCGTTGTTGATAACTTTACCCATATGGGACCCGATGCCATGCCCGCACAGTATACAGGGGGGGTGTCAGTGGCAGCACTCACCGTGAAGAAGGACTTTGTGGTATGGAAGCTCCACTGGGACAATACGTTACTGCTTCAAAAAAGCACAAATAATGATGTCCTGAGCCTGCCTCTCGCCACCGGCAGGAGTGCACTTTTTCTCGACCATCTGTTCAGGTTCAAAGCCACAAACGGTGAGCTTAACATGCAGGTCGGAGGGGAGGTATTCATGCATACTCTCTACAATTCCATGGGGTATATGCCCTCAACAGGCAGATATTTTAGTAAGAATGATGCTCAAACCGGCAACTATCCATTCGTTAATGTATTCCTCAATTTGAAGGTAAAGCGTACGAGATTCTTCATTATGTTCGATCATATCAACTCGGGTCTGATGGGGTATGACTACTACATTATTCCGGGTTATCCGTTGAATGTCAGGATGTTAAGGTACGGAATAGCCTGGACCTTCTATGATTAAAAAAAATGATTACCTTTGTCCCGTCAACATTTTCGGAATAATGTTGTTTAGAATATGTCGGACTAATTATTTAGAATTTGAGGAAAATCGTTTCTTTATTATTTATTGTTCTTTTGTCAATCAGCTCCTGTAACAGGGAGAGTGAGCGGATTACAGCCGCACCGGAAACACACCGTGATCTTGATGAGATCATGGCGGATGGCAAGATCAGGGCTGTCACAAACATAAATCAGACAAGCTACTTCATATACAAGGGTGAGCCAATGGGCTTTCACTTCGAGCTGCTTAAACGTTTTGCAGATCATCTTGGTCTGGAACTGGAGATCATTGCCAAAAATGATATAGACGAGGCCTTCCTGATGTTGCAGAAAGGGGAGGTCGATGTGGTGGCAATGGGTCTTACAGTCAATGGAGAAAGAAAGGAGCAGATGAACTTTACGGCTCCAATCATGCAGACCCGGCAGGTTCTGGTTCAGAAAAAACCGAACGGCTGGCAAAAAATGTCTGCTGAAACTATTGCTTCGAAGCTTGTAAATAACCAGCTTGACCTTGCAGGAAGGACAGTATTTGTGCAGAAGGGATCTTCATATGCGCAGCGACTTTATAACCTCGAGCGCGAAAGCGGTGAGGATATAGACATCATAGAAGTGCCTTTTGATGCCGAACATCTTGTGCGTCAGGTGGCTGACGGAGAGATAGAGTATACAGTCTGTGACGAGAACATCGCCAATACAATTGCCAACCTTCAGCGCAACATTGACATCACAACTCCGGTGAGTTTCCCTCAGAAGCTGGCATGGGGAGTACGCAAGACCGGATCAGATGCCCTGCTCGAAGAACTCGACTCCTGGATCACCGGTTACAGCAAAACATCGGCCTATGCAAGGCTTGAGACGAAATACTTCAAGGGACTGCGTTCGGCACGGATGGTATCGTCAGAGTACTTTTCAACCTCCACAGGCAAGGTCTCACAATATGATGATATTATCAGAAGCTACAGTGACACGATAGGCTGGGACTGGAGACTGGTGGCAGCACTTATTTTTCAGGAGTCGCGGTTCAACGCTTCAATAATATCACCGGTAGGAGCCTACGGCCTTATGCAGGTTATGCCGGAGACAGGGCTGCACTTCGGCCTGGATGTTACACATTCGGTTGAGAATAATATATATGCAGGAATCAAGTATATCAACTGGCTTAACACCTTATTCAATGACAGGGTGCCTGATCCTGTTGAAAGGATAAAGTTCATCCTGGCGTCCTACAATGCTGGTCAGGGTCATATCCTTGATGCCATGAATCTTGCTGACAAGAACGGACTTGACCCGGGTAAGTGGGATGATAACGTGTCTGTATATCTTTCGCGTAAATCAGACCCCAAGGTGTATGCCGATCCGGTTGTTAAGTACGGCTACCTGAAACAGGGAAAAGAAGTGAATCAGTACGTTCATGAGATTCTGGAACGCTACGAGCATTACAAAAATATCAAGTAGTTATTTGTGAACACGCCTGATGAAGTCCTCCACCTCGGGCACACCGCCCTGGTAGACGAGGTAACCGTTGTAGGGCTCTCTTTCAGTAATCTCCCCGTTTACAGGTGTTAACATTATCCTTTTAACTTCCTGCGGATCATCTGTCTGCCCCAGTGCCCAGCCCAGCTTTACCCATGCTACCTCGGGAAGCATATTGCCCAGCGGGATGACTCCCCTGGCCATCATGTCGCGACCGGTTTCATATACGAACATATGCACATAACCCCAGATTGTCTGGAGGGTCATATATACTGCAACATTTTCTTTCTGAGCCCTTTCAAGCGCGGGATAGAGCTCCCTGTTCACATGGCCGAGGCCTGTGCCAACTATAATTATCCCTTTGTAGCCGGCGTCGATAAGTGAATGCATTATATCAGCCTTCATATGCGGATAGTAATACATCATAGTTACATTCTCGTTGAAAAAGGGAAGAATGCTGACATTGCGGTCCTTGCGGCGCGGGTTGTAGTCACTCTTGATCGGGGTCACCCCGGCGGTGCGGCTTACAGTTGCCACCGGCGTATCGCCAATTGTCCTGAATGTCGATCTGTATGAACTGTGCATCTTGCGTACCCTCGTTCCGCGGTGAAGGAATCCGTATTCGTCGCTTGTGGGACCGAACATGCACACCATCACCTCGGCTATGTCGCCATGGCCGGCGGCAGTGGATGCATGTATGAGGTTCAGTGCTGCATCTGACGAAGGTCTGTCTGAAGAACGCTGTGAGCCTACCAGGATGATTGGCACGGGTGAATTCTGAACCATGAAAGAGAGTGCCGCGGCAGTGTGGTGCAGTGTGTCCGTACCGTGACCTATCATAATGCCGTCGACACCACCGGCTATCTCCTCACCAATGGCTTTGGCCAGTATCATGTACTGGTCAGGACCCATATTCTCACTGAAAACAGCAAACAGCTTCTCGGTCTTTATGTTACAAACATCAGCCAGTTCCGGAACTGCCCCGTAAAGCTCTCCCGGGGAGAAGGCGGGAATTACTGCCCCTGTCCGGTAATCAAGTCTTGATGCAATTGTTCCGCCCGTACCGAAAAGCTTCACATTGGGCTTGTCATCAGAATAGGGAAACTCTTTTTCCGGGATTTTATAGTTGGCTTTCTTATACCCGGTCTCCCTCATCCCGGTGACTGTAGTCACATCGATTCCGATGTTATAGCCTGTCTCAATCTTGATTACAATATGCAGGTCATCGTCATTCTCCGATCTGGGAAGCACGGTGCCTTTGAATAGCCCGCGGGTTGTCTCAACTTCGGTCTGACCCCAAACCCGCACATTGAATTTCTTAAGCACCTTCAGCGCTTCGCCCTTGTATCCCTGAAAAAAGTCCTCTGCCATCGTTTCTAATTTGAGCTCTCAACAATCACGGCTACTTCGTTTCTTACTTCGGACAGCCTGATGTTTCCAAGGGCCAGCGGAATAACCCGTCCCATTATCCAGTCGGTTGCCGCCCTGCTGCTGCCATTGCCGTTGAAGCAGATCTTGCTGAATTCCCTTCTCAGGTCGATTGCCTGCGACATTTATTTCAGCCATTGTCGATTTACAGTACCCTGTCTCAGTCAGTATTTTGTCGAAATCAGGTTTTGCCGAAGCCACTGCATCAGGAAGCATAGCCTTTGCAATCTCCGGCAACAGGTCCTTTTCTTTGATGAATGCAAAGAGGTTGTAGAGCGTCTCATAGCTGAATTGCGGACCTGTCAGTTTGCGTCCCTCCAGGTTGCGGAACCTGTGTCCCAGAAGTGTGCCCACTTCTCCCGGGTCAAAACCGAAGTCCTCAAAAATCCGTTCAATCAAAACTACAAGGTTCTTTTTGAGGAGGTAGTGCATCGCATCATCCGGTATACCCCAATCTTTCATCTGTTTGAAACGAAATGAGATATCCTTCGGCACATCACGGCCCAGTTCCTCTATCATCTGAGTGGTTACAGGGATGGGCTCGGAGTCAGTGTCAGGGTACATCCTGTCACGTCCGGGCAGAACCCTTTCGAACATTGTTCTGCCGTCAGGGAATGATTTTCGGGTCTCATTGGGAACACCCTCGAATGCCATTCGCATCCGTTCCTCAACGGTTTCGAGTGCAGTAGGAATGTCTTCAGCAGGTCCCCAGAGAATTAACTGGGCGTCATTTTCAGATGCCGAGAGCCATATCGCCACTTCGGGAAACAGATTGTTGAAGCTTATTTCGCCAATCTCCTCGGAATGGATCATATTTGGTTTCTCGATGCAGGCTATCACCTTGAGCCTGTCGCTTATTTCATCGGCAAATATCCGTTCCGGCTGGGTGAAGTGTGAAAGGATACCGCGGCACCGGGGCAGGTTGACAGCAAAGACCTTCCATCCTTTGTCAAGTGCTTCCCGCACCGGAGCAAAATGAAGTGACATTTCGGCTTCCGTTATCTCCCTGTGTTTGGGTGACCAGAGAGCAGGATCAGGAATTGCAGCTAAAAGTTTCCTGCGGATATTGAGCAGTGCGTATTGTCTGAAAGCTTCAATGTGAGACAGTTCCGGGATCCATTTGATATGGGCTACTCCTTTTATCTCCGCCCTGGTTCCCCCTTCGCAGCTGACGTTTACATCTTCGCGGGCGGCGCCTATGCCTGTGCGGACCTTGCCTGTGCTCCGGTTCAGGAAACGTATGTATTCGGCCGCCTCGGCAAGCTCATCAGGCGTCAGACAGTCGGGGTAGGTCACGGTCTCTATCAGCGGCATCCCGAGCCGGTCTGTCTTATAGATCCTTTTATGACCGATGTCGGATATCTCGCGGCACGAGTCTTCCTCGAGACTCATCTGGATGAGCCTTACCTTTTTGTTTTTCAGCCGGATCTCACCCTCGACGCTTATAATTGCGGTACGCTGGAATCCGGTGGGTATACTTCCGTCAAGGTACTGTTTGCGGGTGATGTGAACCTCACCCACGATATTCATCTTTGCCGCCAGGGCAATGCTGAGTGCAATGTTAAGAGCCTCACGGTCAACGGGAAAGGGAGGTGTGTCATCCACCTCATATGTACATGCCGTGCGGTTATTGATACGGTAGGTTATCTCTTTCCGTGTACGGAACTCCATGAGTGCCGTTCCGTCATAAACGCCCATCTCGCTCAGGGTGGGCCTCATATGACGTATTATCTCGGCATGGTATTCATCATGCTTATTGTAAATCCCGGCAGGACAGCGGCAGAAAAGCTTGCTTCTGGTCCTGAGTTGCTGATGCACCTCCAGTCCCGATTTGAATCCTATCCGCTTATAATCATTAAGTGATGCCTCTTTACGGGGCACATACCCAATTTCCTTAAGGGTACTTTCATAGTTCTTCCGCGGGTCAAATCCGGTCATCTCAGGGTTGCATTTCCGATGCAAGTTAATCACAACTTGCGATAATTGTAGTCGCAGAATATAAGAAAGTTAGCTCAACTTTACCCAACGCTGAAGTTTGTTGAAACGGCCTTAAAAAATATTCTTAGCCGGCTAAAATGATTAAAAAAATTAAAAACAGCATGAGTTTTAAAGTGTTGCATTCAGAAGCTCAAAATTTGGACTGCTTAATAAAATAAAGCACATAAAGCGCACAAGATCAATGTGATATTATATGGAATAAGATAAAATAGGGGAGAACATGTAAAATTTTAAGCTCAGAATGATAATCAGTTATATGACTAATCGTACCTGATTGCTTTTACCGGGGTGATTCTTGCTATGAGCTGAGAGGGGACAAGGAGCATCAGGATAATGGCTGCCATGGTGCCCAGGTTGAGAAGAATTACATGAGTGAGTTCGAGATTGACCGGAACGCTGCTGAGATAATATGATCCCGGATCCAGTTTGATAAATTCTGTCTTCTGTTGCAGCAGCGCCAGCCCTAAGCCTATCAGGTTTCCCCACATCAGCCCTTTGCCTATCAGCCATGCAGCCTGGTAAAGAAAAATATTGCGGATTACCCTGTCGCCGGCACCCATGGCCTTTAGAATGCCGATCATATTTGTTTTTTCGAGTATGAGGATCAGCAGACCGGATATCATATTGAATCCTGCCACGAGGATCATAAGAACGAGTATTATTATGACGTTGGTGTCCTGGAATCCCAGCCAGTCGAAAATCTGGGGATAGAGGGTGCGGATGTTTGTAACTTTCAGCTGGTCTTCCTCCTCGGCAATCCGGTAGCCAATGGCATCGCGGACCACCCCGGTCATTTCGTCCAGCCTTTCGAAGTCATTTATAAGTATCTCGAAGCCGCTTACCATTGTGTCATCCCAGCCGTTCAGCCTTCTTATCTGGCTGATGTCGCAGAAAAGGTAAGTCTTGTCGAACTCCTCGAGGCTTGTCTGGTATATCCCGGCGATGACGAATTTACGCATACGCGGAGGATCCTGCACGAAGAACATCGAGAATGAGTCGCCCAGTTTCAGCCCCAGCATGTCTGACACCTTTTTCGAAATCAGCACCTTGTCACTTCGGAGGGTATCTGTTACAGTTATCACTTCGCCTTCGATGAGGTTGCTTTCAAAGAAGCTCCAGTCATAGTCGCTTCCTATGCCCTTCAGCACCACTCCCTGCATGTTGTCGTCAGTCTTTATAATGCCTGCTTTTGTGGCGAAGACCTGGATGTTTTTAATGCCCTGATTGGCAGTTACTTTGGTTATGAAAGGCTGGACGGAGGTGACAGGGACCGTCTCATACGACATATTGGCATCGAAGTTAACCACCTGGATATGAGCTCCGAATCCCGCCACCTTATCGCGTATCTGTTGTTTGAATCCGGTGAGTATTGAGACGGCGAGGATCATCACGCCCAGTCCGAGGGCGATACCAGTAATGGCGATTACATTTATCGGGCGCGAGAATGCGGCACCATGGCGTCGTTCCCTGATCAGTCGTTTTGCTATGAATGCGCCGATGGACATTAAGGCAAAAGTAAGATCATTTCCTTTATCTTTACAGAAAACAGCACAGTTATGAGAGCATTTCTTATTCTTTTGAGCCTTATACTCCTCCCGGCCAGCGGGTGTTCCACTGAAATGGCAGAACAGAAAGTGATCACCGGTGCCGAACGTACGACAGAATACATGCCGCTGATCACCGGCAAAACAATTGCCCTTGTGGCAAACCAGACGTCGCTGGTGGGCGAAACACACCTTGTCGATACCCTGCGTTCACTGGGTGTCAATATCAAAGTGATCTTTGCGCCTGAACACGGCTTCCGCGACCTTGCTGACGACGGAACCACTATACAGAGCGGGACTGATCCGATAACAGGCATAGATATAGTCAGTCTCTATACAAGTAAGCGCAAGCCGGCACCTGAGGATCTTGAAGGTGTTGATTACGTTATCTTCGATATACAGGATGTAGGCACCAGGTTCTACACCTACCTGACAACAATGAGCTATGTTATGGAGGCATGCGCCGAAAACGGAGTGCCAATTATAATTCTTGACCGCCCGAATCCCAATGGATATTATACTGACGGGCCCATCCTTGACCCTGCATTCAGCTCCTTTGTGGGTATACATCCCATACCGGTGGTACACGGGATGACGTTTGGCGAATATTCTGCAATGGTAAACGGTGAAGGCTGGCTTGCAGGGGGAATTAAATGTGATGTAACGGTAGTTGAATGCATGAACTACACCCATGAAACACTTTACCAGCTGCCGGTTAAGCCATCTCGCCAAACCTGCCAAATATGAATTCAGTCTACCTCTATCCGTCGATCTGTTTCTCGGAGGGTACGGTGCTTTCATGCGGCAGGGGAACCACGTTTGCTTTTCAGGTTCTGGGTGCTCCGGATATGCCTGACAGGGGATTCAGTTTCATCCCTGAACCTATGCCAGGTGCCACAAACCCGAGGCATAAGGGTTTGGTTTGTTACGGTCTGGATTTGCGCAATGCATTGTCTGACGGGCTTGTTCCTGCACCGGGTATAAACCTTGAATGGATCATCAGTGCCTACAATGATTATCCGGATAAAGAAAAGTTCTTCACGGGCTACTTTGATACTCTGGCAGGCGGCACCTCATTAAGGGAGCAGATACAGCAGGGTAAAACTGCCGAAGAGATAAAAGCATCATGGAAGAGCGGCCTGGACAGTTTTAACCTGATCAGAAAGAAATACCTGATGTATAAGTAATTCCCTAGTTAGTTTTTCCCGGATAGACTTTCAGAGCCTCGGCCAGTGTCTCCATGGCGTCACGCAGATCATCGATCTTCAGCACGTAGGCTACACGGACCTCATTTTTACCTGCGCCGGGAGTAAAGTAGAACCCGGTGGCAGGTGCCACCATGACAGTACGGTTTTTATAACTGAAATCCTCCAGCAGCCACTGGGCGAACCTGTCAGAGTCATCAATCGGGAGTTTCACCACTGTATAGAAAGCACCCTTCGGTTTAGGGCAGTAAACGCCCGGCATCCTGTTCAGCGCTTCAACCATAAAGTCGCGGCGGGCAATATATTCGTTATAGACGCCTTCAAAATATTCCTTCGGTGTCTCAAGTGCCGCCTCGGCAACAATCTGTCCCAGCTCCGGCGGGCATAAGCGTGCCTGTCCGAACTTCAGCGCCGCTGCCAGCACCTCCTTATTGTGAGTTATGAGGGCGCCTATGCGCACGCCGCACATGCTGTAACGTTTTGAAACCGAGTCGAGCATAATGACGTTATTCTCGATTCCTTCGAGGTTCATCGATGAGAAATGCTTTTCGCCGCCGTAGCAGAACTCACGGTACACTTCGTCAGAAAAGAGGAAGATGTCATGCTTCTTCACTATGTCGCGAAGCTGCATAAGCTCGCTGTGAGAATAGAGGTATCCTGTAGGATTGTTGGGGTTGCAGATAAGAATGCCTCTTGTTTTCGGGGTTATCTTCTTCTCTATCTCCTCGATCGAAGGAAGGGCGAAGTCGTTCTCAACGTAAGACCTTACCGGCACCACCGTCACCCCGGCGCTAATGGCAAAACCGTTGTAGTTGGCATAGAACGGCTCGGGGGTAATGACCTCCTCGCCGGGATTGAGACAGGCCATGAAGGCGAAGAGCACAGCCTCGGATCCACCGGTCGTTACAATTATTTCGGTATGGTCTATTCTGATACCCATCTTACCGTAGCTTTCGGCGAGCTTACGGCGGTAAGACTCATTTCCTGCCGAATGGGTATATTCAATGACTTTAAGGTCAATTTTACGGAGTGCATCGAGGGCTATTTCCGGCGTTGGAATATCCGGCTGTCCTATATTAAGGTGGTACACTTTGACTCCTCTTCGTTTTGCTGCTTCGGCAAATGGAACGAGTTTTCTGATGGGTGATGCGGGTATGTTTTTACCCCTTGATGAAATACCAGGCATGATAATATTATTTAGATGACCCTGTTACAGGTTCTGCAAAAGTATTCAAATTCACATAACCCGAAAATGATTTTACGCATAACTCCGGCGTCATGTTCCTAAATGGCTGTAAAATATTAATTTTGTCAGCTTATTACGATAAAGATGACGGAGATACCTTCAAAATATGAACCCGGGGAAGCCGAGAGCAAATGGTACAGGTACTGGATGGAGAATGGCTTTTTTCACAGCACGCCTGATGAGCGGGAGCCTTACACAATAGTA
Source organism: uncultured Bacteroidales bacterium (assembly GCA_963736735.1). Classification (GTDB taxonomy): domain Bacteria; phylum Bacteroidota; class Bacteroidia; order Bacteroidales; family VadinHA17; genus SR-FBR-E99. The sequence goes on from CAVTPX010000005.1 coordinate 55,807, forward strand.
ATACCCCCGCCAAATGTGACAGGTGTGCTACACATGGGGCACATGCTCAACAATACCACCCAGGATGTACTCATCAGGCGTGCCCGCATGATGGGTTTCAATGCGTGCTGGGTACCCGGAACGGATCATGCAAGCATTGCCACTGAGGCGAAGGTTGTAGCGAAGCTGAAGAGTGAGGGTGTGGAGAAAAAGAATCTGACACGGGAAGCATTTCTGGAACATGCCTGGGAATGGACCGATAAACATGGCGGCATAATACTCGAGCAGCTCAAGCGGCTCGGGGCTTCCTGCGACTGGGACCGCACTCTCTTTACAATGGATGAGGAGAGATACACTTCAGTGATCAAAGTCTTCGTTGATCTTTATGACAAAGGGCTGATATACAGAGGAGTGAGGATGGTCAACTGGGATCCCCAGGCCGGAACAGCCGTTTCAGACGAAGAGGTTATCTATACTGAGGAGAAGTCAAAACTATATTATGTCAGGTATAAAGTGGTGGGCGAGGAAGGATATATTACGGTTGCCACCACCAGACCCGAGACTATCCTTGGAGATACTGCAGTCTGTGCCCACCCGTCCGATGAGCGTTACGCCCGGCTGAAGGGTAAATATGTCACAGTGCCGATGACGGGCAGGGAAGTGCCGTTCATTTTTGACGAATATGTCGATCCTGAATTTGGAACGGGATGTCTTAAGATAACTCCGGCACATGATATAAATGACTATGAGATAGGTCTCAAACATAAGCTTGAAGTCATCGATGTCTTCAATGATGACGGTACCATGAGTGAGCGTGCAGGTCTCTTCATCGGGGTAGACCGGTTCAAAGCCAAGGAGCTTGCCGAAAAGGAACTGGAGCGCACCGGGGCACTTGTAAAGGTTGAGGAATATATTAATAAGATTGGCCGTTCAGAGCGGACCAGCTCCGTCATCGAGCCGAAGCTGTCACTGCAGTGGTTTCTCAGCATGGAGAAGATGTCAAAGCCGGCACTCGATGCTGTAATGGATGGTACCATAAAGCTTCATCCTGACAAGTTCAGGAATGTTTACCGTCACTGGATGGAGAATGTCCGCGACTGGTGCATAAGCCGGCAGTTGTGGTGGGGACACCGTATCCCTGCGTATTACTATGGCAAGGGTGAGTTTGTGGTGGCTGAGTCGCTTGAGGAGGCTCTGAAAAAGGCGCAGACTGCCAGTGGAAACAGTAGCCTCACATCGGCAGACCTCAGGCAGGAGGAGGATGTCCTTGATACCTGGTTCTCCTCATGGATATGGCCCATAACATCGTTTGACGGCATAAATAGCCCGAATAATGCGGATATCAATTATTATTATCCCACAAATGTTCTTATCACAGCTCCTGATATCCTCTTCTTCTGGGTTGCAAGAATGATAATTGCAGGTTATGAGTTCAGGGGCAAGAAGCCCTTTAATGACGTATATCTGACAGGAATGGTTCGCGACAAGCAAAAGAGGAAGATGTCAAAATCACTCGGCAACTCGCCTGATCCGATAACCCTTATAGAACAGTACGGTGCTGACGGCGTGAGGGTTGGAATGCTCCTTTGCGCTCCTGCCGGAAATGATCTTTTGTATGATGACAGTCTTCCTGAGCAGGGTCGCAACTTTGCCAACAAGATTTGGAACGCCTTCAGGCTCATCAGGACAATGGATGTGGATGAGACAATTGTGCAGCCGGAATCGTCCCTGGCAGCCATCCGCTGGATGGAGGCAACAATAAACAAAACACTGGCCGAGGTCGATGAAAACTTCTCGAAGTACCGTATCTCCGATGCCCTGATGCAGGTCTACAAACTTTTCTGGGATGATTTTTCGGGCTGGTACCTTGAGATCATAAAGCCTGAATACCGGAAGCCTATGGACGGAAAGACGCACAGGGCCACCCTTGATATCTTCGGAACACTTATGAAGGTCATTCATCCGTTTATGCCGTTCATTACCGAGGAGATCTGGCAGCGGCTTGATGAAAGGAGCGAGGGCAGCAGCATAATGGTACAGCCCATGCCCGTAAGTGCCGAGTACAGTTCAGCGCTGCTGGACCGTTTCGATCTTGCAAGGGAAATTGTCAGTGCTGTTCGTACAGTCAGGAAAGAGAAGAATATTCCGAACAGGGAGAGTCTTGTCCTTTGCGCTGCTGCCGGAGCGACGGGTGATGAATTTGACAGCATGATAATTAAAATGTGCAACCTCTCGGAAATCCGCACCGTGCAGGGGCAGGTCGACAGCAGTGTTTCCTTCAGGATCGGCACTTCCGAATTCTATATTCCCCTGGAGGGAACAATTGACAGCGAAGATGAGCTGAGGAAACTGACCGAGGAACTGAAATACACCGAGGGATTTCTTGAAATAGTGATGTCAAAACTTTCAAACGAAAGATTTGTATCCAATGCACCCGAAAAAGTGCTCAGTCTTGAAAGGAAGAAACAGGCGGATGCGGAGGCCAAGATCGCCACTCTGAAAGAGAGTATCGCACGGCTGGGGAAGTAATAGAAAGGTCAGGGCAACTGTTTGCGGATGATGATGTTATCACCCTCCTTTTCGGAGTTCCATCCGTCATTCAGAACAAGATGCCATCCTGTGCCGATTACGTGGTTGCGTTCCGTCTGAACCTCTCTGGCGCTCACCCTGAGTGTCCTGAGATCATTTGTCAGAAGAGCGCCGCCGTCGTCAACAGTCAGTTTGCCCCAGTTGTCTGACACCCGCAGTTTCATGTACAGTATTCCGAGGGTGTCGAGTGAATTGATATCCTCCGGTTCGAAACTGAAGTTGGGACTCTCCATCTGAACAATCAGCACGGGTCTTTCGGTAAATGTGGTGACTATTTTGCGCGTCTGCTCGGTTATCATCTTCTCCCTCTCAACCTCTTCGGCCCTTATTGAGGGGAGGTCATAGTTCAGTGCCAGTGAGCCTGCAACATCGCGGCACAGTTCAGGCAGTATAACTGAATAAGCTGTAGCAGTAGCCGTTCCCAGATCATAGTCGGGAGCCAATATCTGTTTGAAATCGAAGTCCACAGCGTTGAGCAGGTATGCATACAGTGCCCCGTGAACGAATCCGTACCCCGAAGCATAGGATGAGTTCGAATAGATGCGTTCAAGGTAGTCAAGCAGCCTTGCCTTAAGTTCATCGTCGCCGGCTGTGCCAAGTTTCATGTATGTGAAAGTCGTCAGGCCCTCGTAGTTCTCAAATTTATTTTCATCGGTGATTGCATCCGGAAACAGTTCCCTGCGGGCACCCCTGAAGATCAGGGCGTCACGTATTGCCTGATTGCGTGTGTCCCCTGATGATTTGATTGCATTTGTCAGGGCTTTCCACTCCAGCTTCAGAAGGAGCCTTGCATTGGCTTCATTCATGTGTCTGGTACTGAAATTTGATGGTTTGAGGTCATGCCGTTCCTGAAAACTGTGAAAAAGGCTGTGAATGGCCCTCATTGTTATCCGCACCTGGTCCTCCTCCTCAGGCAGGGGAGCCATTGCATAACGAACTCCTCCGAATTCGATCACATTATTTGTAATGAGGCGTTCGCGGGGCAGAACCCCTGTGAAGATACCCTCCCTGGCCTTAAGAAGATTCTCCCGGTCAGCAACATTTGTGTAAATGGCCCTTGTCTTGCCGTCTACGAACATCACGGGTCCGTAGAGGTTCTCACCCCACAGATTACCGCTGTCACTGTTACAGGCAGTTTCTATCTTCCTGAAATAATCGCCGGCCTTCTGTGCTGAAAACCACACAAGTCCCTCTTCCCTGTTGCAGGCAAGAAGCAGAATCAGTGGCAGACATAAGATCCATCTTTTCATCAGGCTGTTTTATGAACACCAAAAATATAAAAAAATATAACGTGCAGTCCGGGATTTGCATTTGTTCAGCATTCTCAAATATGACGAAGAAGTTGTTTATTGCTTCATTAAATTTTTACATTTGCCCATCATTAATTTAATGGGATTATGAGTAACGATATACTGATGAGCCGCAATGAACTGGTACAGTTTCTCAGAAAGCCGGCTGATGAGTTCACCTCTGAAGACCTGATAAAGTTTGTGGAAGCCAAAGGGATCAGGATGGTTAATTTCAGGTATGCTGCCGATGACGGCAAGCTCAAAACACTGAACTTCGTGCCTTTCAGCCGGGAACACCTCGCCTCCATACTTACTGCCGGGGAGCGGGTTGACGGATCAAGTCTGTTTTCCTTCATCGAGGCCGGTTCCAGTGATCTCTATGTGATGCCCCGTTACCGCACGGCGTTCGTTAATCCCTTTACACAGACTCCCACGCTGGAGATACTCTGCTCATTCTACAATTCAGAGGGTAAGCCACTTGAAAGCTCTCCGGAATACATTCTCCGCAAAGCACTCAGAAGGTTTACGCTCGCAACCGGGTATAACATAAGAGCCCTGGGTGAACTCGAGTATTATGTTAAATCGGAGGCTGATGAGCTTTATCCGGTGGTTGACCAGAAAGGTTATCATCAGTCGAAGCCCTATGCGAAGTTCGAGGACCTGCGGGTCGAAGCTCTCGAGCTGTGCGCCAGGGCAGGCTGCCACATTAAGTACGGTCATTCCGAAGTAGGAAGCTTCAGCAAGGACGGATATGACTACGAACAGCACGAGATCGAGTTCCTTCATGTGCCTCTTGACGAGGCTGTCGAGCAGATTATAATTGCAAAATGGATACTACGCATGCTGGGTTATGAATATGGCGTGGAGATCAGTTTTGCCCCCAAGATCACAGTGGGTAAGGCAGGGTCAGGCATGCATATTCATATGCTCCTCGAAAAGGACGGCAAAAACCTGATGATCGAGGACGGTCATATAAGTGAAACTGCAAGGAAGATGATTGCCGGGCTACTCGACCTGAGCAAGGGTCTGACGGCCTTCGGCAATACAATTCCGACCTCATATTTTCGTCTTGTGCCCCACCAGGAGGCACCCACAAATATATGCTGGGGTGACCGCAACAGGTCCGTTCTGGTAAGGGTGCCGCTGGGATGGCTGGGCGCATCGCATATGATTCACGACGCCAATCCCGCAGAACCGTCAGGAATGGCTGACAGGATATCGAGACAGACGGTGGAGCTGCGTTCACCCGACGGGTCGGCTGATATCTATCTGCTTATGGCTGGAATTGTCATGTCAATACAGCACGGTCTCACGATGCCTGGGGCGCTTGAAATGGCTGACCGCTTATATGTCAATTACAATATTTTCAGGGAAAAGGGAAAGGCTGAAGCGAGGAAGCTCGAGTCACTGCCTGCCTCCTGCTGGGAATCTGCCGAAGCGCTGCTGGATCTCAGGGCGCATTTTGAGAAGGATGGCGTTTTCCCGTCAGGGGTCATTGACAGTGTGGCTAAAAAGCTGAAGTCGTTCAATGACCGGAGCCTGAGTGAAGATCTCTACGGCAACAATGAAGCTATCGCGAAGCTTGTGAAGGAGTACCTGCACTGCGGGTGATTCTTGACGGTCAGGCACCAGCGAAGCCTGTCTTTGAATTCAGAATTTACTGTTTATGCTTTTGTTTGCATCTCAGCCGTAGCGGCTTTGATGCTGACATTGAGTTCGAATCCTACCAGTAGGGCTATTGAGTTGAGATAGAGCCAGATAAGTATCACAATCAGTGTGCCTATCGAACCGTATAACTTGTTGTACTGCCCGAAGTCATTTACATAGGCTGAGAAACCCATCGAGGTCAGGATGAACAATGCCGTGGCAACAATCGAACCCGGCGAGATGTATCTGAAGTCTTTCTTCTTGGCCGGAACGAAGTAGTAAAGGGTGGAGATGGCGAAGAAAAGCATCGCGATGATAAGAATCCACTTGAATATCATAATTACATAGAAAACCAGGTTTACCCTTAGAATACCGACATCCACAAGCCTGGCTACCACCGACCGGCTGAGTATGATCAGGGCCCCGGAGATGGAGAACATGAGTAGTACAAGCATCAGCATGAAGACAGCTACTTTACGCTGCTGAATCCAGGTCCTGCTCTTGAATTCGTGTGCTGATACCACAAAAGCATGCATCAGGGCGTGAATACCGTTAGTGGAGAATATTATTGTGGCGAAGAACATCACAACAAGAAGAGCTCCGCTGCGGTTGGTGATGACATCAACAATTGTTGTCTCAAGAAAACTGTATGCATTGGCAGGCATTACATTTTCGAACAGTTTAATCAGTTCTGTCTGGAAATTGGGAATCGGGATAAACGGTATGAGTGTAAAGAGGAATATTGATGCAGGAAGCAGAGCCATGAGCATATTGAAGGCTATCGACGATGCCCTTGTGACCATCACCCCTTTTCCGAAGAGTCCTTTTGCAATTAACTTTACCACCATATCCAGCGGTGCTCCGTCAAACCCGGGAAGAACTGCTTTTCTCAGTCCTCTGGTTTTTACAGAGATAAATTCCTTTGCAATCATATTATAATCAGAAAGCTTTCAGGCTGAGGTCAAGACTGCTGATATGATGTGTCAGGGCTCCAATTGAGATGAAATCTACTCCGCAGAGGGCATAGTCTCTGACATTAGCCAGGGTTATTCCACCTGACGACTCAACCCCGGTGGCGCCGTTGATCAGTATTACCCCTTCACGGGTAAGCGGCACTGAAAAGTTGTCAAGCATGATGCGGTCAACACCTCCTGCAGCAAGAATCTCAGCCACCTCCTTGAGGTTTCTGGCTTCGACTTCTATCTTCAGGTTGAGACCGTTTTTTTGAAGGTATTCCCTTGTACGCGTGACCGCCTGAGTGATTCCTCCGGCAAAATCGATATGATTGTCTTTCAGCATTATCATATCATACAGACCCATACGGTGATTCACCCCTCCTCCCAGCCTGACGGCTTCCTTCTCCAGGAATCTCATTCCGGGTGTCGTTTTCCTTGTATCGGTTATTTTTGCCTTTGTGTCAGCGATTTTACTTACATAGGTGGCCGTTGAGGTGGCTATACCGCTCATACGCTGCATTATATTCAGAACGAGGCGTTCAGCCCGCAGCAGCGACCTCTCGTTACCCTCGGCGGTAAAGGCGGTCATTCCGTAATCTGCACGGTCACCGTCTTTCATCAATAATTTTATCCTGAGCGAGGGGTCTGTCTGACGGAAGACCTCCCGTGCAGCATTAATGCCGGCAATAATACCTGTGTCTTTTACAATCAGCTTCACCCGTCCTGATGCATCAGCGGGTATGGAAGCAAGCGAACTGTGATCACCTGACCCGGTATCTTCTATAAGAGCCCGGCGGATAAAGTCGGTCAGCTCACTGTCATTCATTGTCGGGTTCAATCCTTATCTGATGAATCAATGGAGCATCGTCAACCTTTTTCAGCAGGAAATAAACCCTGAAACTTCCTTTGTCTGTAACCAGTTGTGCAATAGCATACTGCGCGTCATTTTTTGCACCCTGGTGTTTTATCGTGAACTCACGGGTACGGTACCTGCTGAAGAAATCCTTAAGGATACTTTCAGCTACACTCTTCTTGTAAAAGTCCTCCTTGTCAAGAAGGAGTATCTCTACAGTACTGTTGAGATATGCAGACAGTCCCTCGGCATTCCCTGACCTGAAGGCAATTGATATGCCGGCAGGCACCTTCTGCTCTCCCTGCGCAACTGCCGTCAATGACAGTGTGAACAATACCAACGTCCAAAAAAGTATCTTCTTCATTACAATTTTAATAATCAGTTCAAATCAGGACAATACAAATGTAAATAATCCTGAGCAAAAACCGAACCACTTTTAAATTAAGCGGCTGCTGCCTGACTAATAAGGCCTTAATTGTTATATTTGTCTTACTTAAACCGATATGGCTGAAAGATGAAGTTAGTGCTTCTTATGACCGGCAAGACCGATGACCCCTGGCTCAGGGAGGGTATTGCAGGTTATGAAAAGCGGATCGCCAGGTATACAAGGTTTGAGAGCATTATCCTGCACGACGTGAAGAACGCCGGCTCGATGCCTCCTGAAAAAATTAAGGAGAAGGAGAGCGAACGGATACTGGGGGCTCTGAAAGCCGATGATTACGTCATCCTGCTTGATGAACGCGGCAAGACCTACAGCACACTTGAGCTGGCTTCTTTTTTGAGCAGCACGGCTGTGACAACCAAAAAGAGGATTGTTTTTGTTATCGGAGGGGCATGGGGCTTTCATGAAAGCGTTTATACGAGGGCTGACCACAGGCTGTCGCTTTCAAAACTTACATTCTCACACCAGCTGGTACGGTTATTGTTCGCTGAACAGCTTTACAGGGTCCTGTCGGTCACCGCAGGCGATCCGTACCATCATGAATGACAGCTGAAATGGGGAACAACAGGCATATAAAACTGACAGTCATTGTTTTAATTGTTGCAACAGTTTTGGGTCTGGTTGCCGACCGGCTTTATTTCAGTGACCTGGAGTGGAAATACCGGACCTCGCGCCTGAACAACGAACTCATCAGAAGGGAGAAAACAGCAGCCTTTCTGCTAAAGGAGATGGAAACAGGTCTTGCCCCGGGTGCCGGCAGCTATTTTCAGAATCACGGGAAGGCTATCTCCGAGGCATCGGGAAATGACATAATCCTGCTGATCTACACAGATTCAGTGATAACTTACTGGTCTGACAACAGTGTTATTTTTCCGGAAAAGTATCTTGGCAATTATAAGACTCACGATCCGGTTTTCATCAGTAACGGATGGTTCATTCCTATCCACCGGAATTATCTGAACCACGAGCTTGTAGCCCTGATCGGTGTATACAGGGAATATCCCATTGAGAACCATCTGCTGAAGTCAGGCTTTCCGGATGCATTCAAACTGCCTGAAAGTTCAATGATCACATTTGATCCTGCGGCATCACCTTTCATCATCAACGGGGTTGAGGGTGAGTTTCATTTCGGTTTGATGTTCCCCGAGACAAAACCAAATACACTTTTCATTGTCTTCCCTCTCCTTTTATGGTTGTCTGTACTGCTGCTATGGGTTTACCTTGTCAGGGCAGTCAGCTCACAACTTCTGATGTCAGTAAATAGCCTCTTGGTTCACCTTGTAGCGCCGGCCCTGCTGCTGATCACCTATCTTCTTGTTCTCTTCGTTGGAATTCCCGGTTCAGTAAAGGCAACAGAACTTTTTTCTCCGCTTGTATATTCAATCGGTTCTTTCTTGCCGTCACCCGGACATATCCTGCTTTTTACTCTGCTTGCTGTATCAGCTCTCTTCATGGTGATAAGCAACATTCCTGCCAGGTTAAGGAATGAGGGAGCCGGACTACGTGAATTATGGATCCCGGTAATTTTGGTAGCAGCAGCCTGCGGTTCATTTATTGCAATAGAGACATTCTTCAGTGACATGGTCTCTAATTCGCCAATTAATTTTGAAGCCTATAAGATCCTGGATATAAATTTTCTGAGCCTCGCCGGGTTCCTGACCCTGGTGCTTCTTCTTTTAGCTCCCGTACTCCTTCTTGACAGAGCTTTCAGAATGATGGCGGCAATGCCTTTGAAAAATAACCTCATCGTCCTTTCCTCAGGCCTGGTCATCATAGCAGTGGCCTACATTGCTGGTGCCGGATGCTGTCTTTCAGGAATTTTCTGGATTATTGCTGTAGCCATTACATTGTTTATCCGTGTCCGAAAACCCTTCTCTCTTCTGAGTCTTCTTACTGTAATTGCCGGAATCACAGGAATTTTTGCCACTGCAGTGATCGACAGGTATTCTGATGAAAGGGAAAACAAAAAACTAAAGGTACTGGCTGTTTCCCTTGCCAGTGACAATGATCCGGTGGCGGAGTCGATGCTTATGGATATCTGGCCTGTAATCGAAAAGGACAGTCTCCTCAGGCAAATGATGAACAGGGAACTTTTCTCACCGGCTGACATAAACGGTGTTTACAGATACCTTCAGGGTGAGTATTTTACAGGTTACTGGGCAAATTATGATCTGAACATAATTATCTGTCGCGACGACTCCCCGTTGCAGATTCCGGCACAGGATTCATTCGCCAGCAACTGTTTTGTATATTTCAGCGATAGGATTGCCAGGGAGGGCGATTCGATTACGGGGACAGGATTCTGGTTCATGCATAACCAGGCAGGACGGGCATATTACTTCTCACAGCTGTTTTATGGTCATTCCGCATTCCTCACAAACGGGCTTTTTATTGAGCTTATCAGTCACATTGAAACCTACCAGGCAGGTTACCCGGAACTTTTGCTGGACGCCACACACCAGCGTTATCCGCGGTTGAAGGATATCTCCTTTGCAAAATACACTGACAGCACCCTGGTCCTGAGATCAGGGGATTTTCCGTATGATAACCGTATGCTTCCCGGGCAGTATAATGGTGAAGAATACCAGTTCATTACTGACAGAAAGTATAAACACCTATTGTACAACACCGGAGAAATGACCCTTGTCATTACTGCTCAAAAGGCCTCATTTATTGACCTGATAATTACCTTCGCATATCTGTTTATAACTGTGCTTGTGTTTTCACTGCTGATTTTACTGCTGTTCACAAGGCGCATGACCGATCTTCTGAAGTTCAACACCTTCAGACGGAGGTTGCAGATCTCCTTCGCCGCTGTTCTTTCCATCGTATTTACTGTATTGATAACAGCAGCCATTATGCTCAGTATAGGACAGTTCAAGGGAAATCACATGAGGATACTGAGGGAAAAGATTACATCCGTTTCAATAGAACTTGAGCACAAACTTTCCGGTGAGGGAGATCTGACGCAGGGATGGCGTACGCCGGACTACTATTCCCTCAATGAACTTCTGGTCAAGTTCTCTAACGTCTTCATGACCGATATAAATCTTTACACGCCCACGGGCACCCTGCTTGCAACCTCACGTCCCGAGGTCTTTTCTGAAAAGTTGCTTGGCAATAAGATAGACCCGGCTGCATACAGTGCTCTGACCGCTGGAGGTAAAACTGAATTTATAGGTGAGGAAAATATCGGTGGGATGAACTATCTGTCAGCTTACATGCCGTTTTACAACATGGATAACAGGCTGATGGCATACATAAATCTGCCTTATTTCAGGATGCAGAACATTCTGACGGGAGAAATTTCGAATCTCCTTGTCACCCTGATTAACTTCACCCTGCTGCTACTGATGATGATGATGTGGCTGGCCGTGTTTCTGAGCGAGAGGATCACCTCGCCGCTGACGATGCTTCAGAGTGCCATGGCGTCAGTGGAATACGGGAAAAAGAACGAGCATATTCATTACCGCAGCAGTGACGAGGTGGGAGAGCTGGTGAAGCAGTATAACCGGATGATTGACGAACTTGGTGAAAGCGCAGGAAAACTGGCGCGAAGCGAAAGGGAGCTTGCCTGGCGTGAAATGGCCAGACAGGTGGCTCACGAGATCAAGAATCCGCTCACTCCGATGAAGCTGAATGTGCAGCAGCTCCTTAAATGGTGGAAGGACAAGATTCCCGATTTCGGGAAGAAGCTTGAGTCATTCACGGCGAACCAGATCGAATATATAGATAACCTCTCATCCATAGCAACTGCATTCTCTTATTTTGCCCGCCTGCCCGGCGCCGAGCCCGCTGAGGTAGATGTCCTTGCCCAGCTCCGTACTTCACTTGAGCTTTTCGGTCAGTCAGACGAAGCTTCAATAACCCTTGAGAGCGGTAATATCAGCAAGGCAGTTATAATGGCTGACAGGGAACACCTCAACGGCATCTTTTCAAATCTACTGAAGAACTCCATCCAGGCAATGACAGCCGGGAAGAAGGGGGAAATTAAGATTACACTCTCCGCCACTGTCGACAAGGTTCTGATAGAATTCCGTGACAACGGGTCAGGAATTCCGGAGGAGCTGAAAGCTAAAATGTTTACCCCTAACTTCACCACCAAATCTTCCGGGATGGGTCTCGGTCTATCAATCGTCAAGCGCTATGTTGAAACTGCCGGCGGTACTATAAGTTATGAATCTGAACCCGGCAATGGCACAGCCTTCCTGATTGAACTGCCACTTTTATATACTGTTGAACGTCTGGGGAGGCCGGCTAACTAAATATACTCATTGAAATATCAGATTTAATTACATATATTAGCAGGCAATATAGCTTTCTGATGTCCCTGAGATTGTCTGATATATTTAAAATCCAGCTCCTTGCCCTTTTTGCTTTCGCCTTTGGGGGTGTCATGCCGGCTTTCGGTCAGGCAACACCGCTGGTTACCGGTCAGGTAAACAGGTACGCAAAAGTTCTTACGGTTGGGGGTGATTTCGTTACAGTTCAGGATGCCTCCGATTTTTCACCCGGCGATACTGTCATGGTCATCCAGATGTCAGGGGCAGAGATAAATGCCTCGGCAACACTTCCGGGCAACATGCAGAATTCTATAGGCAGTCCGGGCTCGTTCGAAATTGTGATAGTGCAGGCTGTAGTTGGAAATCAGATAACCTTTACGCGGTCAATACTCTTTCCTTATGATCCTGAAGGGAAGGTTCAGATAATAAGGCTGGGGATATACCTCGATGCTGTTGTAAATGCAGAACTTACGTGTACTCCGTGGGACTCCACAACATGTACGGGGGGTGTGCTTGCTTTCATGACCAACAGGCTCACTCTGAATGCTGACATCAACGTCTCGGGAAAAGGGTTCAGGGGAGGGCCGGTCGCGTTGGGTTCTGCCATCTGTCAGGAGATAGGTGAAGCATACAGATCATATTTCTATGATATTTCGTCAACGGCAGCCGGTTATAAAGGTGAAGGTGTGGGCTTCAGGAATGAGACAGGCATTTCCATTTACCCTTCACTGGCCAGGGGCAAGGGTGTTACTCTTACCGGTGGTGGTGGCGGAAACGGTCACTTCTCAGGTGGCGGTGGCGGATCCAACTACGGTGCCGGCAGTCCCGGAGACATTGAGGCCGGAGGTTGCGGCATTTCCTATAACGGCGGGCTGGGCGGATACTCAATAGGAGAGACCGTACTCAGCGGCGGTGTATTCATGGGCGGTGGCGGCGGAGCATCAGTTTACTCCGTCACTCCCAACACAGCCGCAGGTGGTCGCGGTGGCGGTATCGTGGTTATATTTGCAGGCTCGGTACAGGGTAACGGTCGTTTTGTCTCCGCAACCGGGATTGAACCTAATGCAAATACCCTGACAACTGCAGGAGCAGCAGGTGGAGGTGCCGGTGGTTCAGTGATACTCAGCGCCGGGCTGATCCTGTCGGATTTCGGACTGCGGGCCGGTGGGGGCAAGGGAGGCAATACAGTAAACTCACTTGGTGCCGGCGGCGGTGGCGGCGGCGGACTTATCTGGACACAGTCGGCATTTCCCGGAACCAGAACAGTGGCGGGAGGTACCAGCGGACTTAACAACGGAACTAACGCTAACAGAAACGGTTCGCCGGGTCTGTTGCTTGTAAACCCTAACCTTCCGCTTAACGGCTTCCTGTTCAACGAAATATTCTCAATGCTGACATATTCCACCGTCGATTCAATATGTGAGGGAGAGGTCCCCCCGACAATCCTCGGAGCACAGCCGGCAGGGGGCGACGGTAACGTATACTTACCAGTGGCAGAAGAGTTATAATAAACTTGCATGGACTCCTGTTCCACTGGCCACAGGGAAAGATCTTATACCATCATCGCCTGAGTCATCAACAGTCTGGTTCCGCAGGGTTGTATATGACGGGGGAGGGATAACAGACTACGGCAGGCCTGTACAGATCATTGTGCATCCTCTTATTACAGGAAACCTTGTGGGAAGAGATACAACCCTGTGCTACAATCAGGATCCGGAAGAACTTTATCCGCTGAACACAGGGCCCGGCGGCGGCACGGGATTATACTTTTACACCTGGCAGAAAAGCGACAACAATGTTCTGTGGGGAGCAGCTGCGGGAACAGTCAACCAGCCAAAATATAACCCTTCGGCACTCACTGTGACACAGTATTACCACCGTGTGATAAATTCAGGTGCCTGTACTGATGTCAGCCCGACGGTAACTGTTACAATTCTTCCGGTGATAAACGGCAACACTGTAGGCACTGACCAGACTGTATGCCAGGGCACTGCCTTCAGCAACCTCAATCCAACCGCCACCCTCACAGGAGGGGCTTCGACATACAGCTACCTGTGGCAGAGCAGCGGTGACAACGTAAGCTGGGCGCCGGCTGCCGGCACCAACAGCGGAGGTTTCTATGATCCGCAGAATGATTCTCCGGGGACCTACTATTTCCGCCGGACAGTCTACAGTGGTCTGAACAATACATGTCAGAGCGTCTCACCTTCCTTGCATCTGGTGAGCCATCCCGCGATTGCCAACAATACTGTCACAGCTCCGCAGACAATCTGTGAAGGCTCTGCCCCCGTCTTGCTCAACGGCTCGGTCCCGTCAGGTGGTGCAGGTGCTGGTACCTACACTTACCAGTGGCAGAACAGTACAGACGGAATCACCTTCAGCCTTATGACAGGGATCACAACCGAGGACTATGCAGGGGTTCCGCTCACGGTAAGCACCTGGTACAGGCGTATAGCATATTCTTCTGTTTGCAGCAGCGTTAGTGCCGATATAAAGATTACGGTTGATCCGGCGCTTACCGGCTATCCAGATAGGACTTCCTGCTTCAGGACACGATACAATAAGCACCGGGCAGTCACCTGCATTGCTTCAGGGAACTCCGGCGGGCGGGCTTGCCGTCAAAACCTTTAATTGGGAATCATCAACTGACAACATCACCTTCAGTAACCTTTCTGTTATCACCCAGGACTACCAGCCGGGGGTGCTGACTGCAACAACATGGTTCAGGCGGACAGTCACCTCAGGGGTCTGTTCAGTAAGCTCAACCTTTAAGATCACGGTACTTCCTGCATTAGCAAATAATACAATCGCTGCCGACCAGAGGGTATGCAACACTTCAACACCGGCGCAGATTACCGGTACAGCACCGACAGGTGGCGACAGCAGGTACAGGTACATCTGGGAGAAGAAGGAGCCTGCAGCTACCCTGTGGGTCAGCGCTGACGGGACCAACAACACTTCAAATTACCAGCCTCCAGCTCTCGGAAGCACAACACAGTACAGGCGCACAGTGTATTCAGGTGAAAATAATTGCTGCACGTCTGTTTCGCCTGCAGTCACCGTGACAATAGATATAATGCCACTGAACGTAACTGCCGGTCCTGACCGTACTCTTTACCCGTATCAGTTTGCGGCTATTCTGGAGGGAAGCTATTCCGGAACCGGGACTTCAGAATGGAGTCTTATTTCAAGTATTGACGGAGATCCCGAATTCGAAGATATCACAGACCCTGTTTCGGTTGTCCGCAAGCTTGGCTTCGGTGAAAATATCCTCGAGTTCCGGGTGAAAAACAGTGTCTGCGAGGCAGCCCCGGACCAGGTAATACTGACAGTGCCTGAGGTAAAAATCCCCGAAGGAATTTCCCCCAACGAGGATGGTTTGAATGATTATTTCAATGTTGAAGGACTTGAGTTTACTTACAATGAACTTGTCATAATAAATACCGGCGGAGCGGTAGTCTACAGCACCAAAGATTACAGGAGCAATGATCCTGCTAACGGCTGGAGGGGTCTTGACAATTCCGGTGAGCCACTTCCGGAGGGAACCTATTATTTCCTGCTCACAATCAAAGGTGCGCTTGACATCAGCGTTCCGGAATATGTGGCGCGGATAAGCGGTTTTATAGTTATCAGAAGATAGGATGAAGCAGAGCCTGTGCATATTTATATTGTTGGTTCTGCTTTCGCAGGCAGGGCTGAATGCCCAGCAGTCTCCAATTACGAGCCAGTATCTCACAAACGGACTGATAATCAATCCCGCATATACAGGTACACGCGGGGCACTCAGTGCAAACCTCTCTTACCGGAAGCAGTGGGCACGAATCAACGGTGCACCTCAGTTTCAGAACTTATCGCTGCACAGCCCCATTAACCAGAAAGAAAAGGTATCACTGGGCCTGCTTGCTCAGTATAACACCTTCGGAGTGACAAAAGACATGGGCATCTATGCCTTTTATGCATACAATGTACCGCTGGGACGGGGACGACTGTCAATGGGACTCAAGGGTGGCGTGGATATTTCAAATACAAATTACAATAACCTCGAGTTAATCGATCCGAATGACCCCCAGTTCATGGGATCCTCGGCATACACGCTGCCGAATATCGGGGCAGGGTTATATTACTATACTGATAAGTACTTTGTAGGACTGTCTGTACCTTCAATCCTGAGTTACAGGAGGGACGAAGCAGATCAGTTCACTGTGCATCCCGATTATAATTTCCTGAAAAGTTACTTTTCCGCAGGCGCCCTGATCACGTTTTCCGAGGGTTTCAAGATCAAACCTTCGATGCTTTTAAGATATTCACCGGCTGAGCCGCTTGAAATTGACCTTAATACAAACCTTATAATTGCTGACATACTTTGGATCGGAGGCTCGTACAGGGTAGCAGAGAAAGCAGCGGTGGGCCTTATCGATCTGCAGGTCACGCCGCAGCTTAAGCTGGGATATTCATATGACTACCAGGCAGGCCACCTCAGCAAATATACATCAGGGACACATGAGGTTTCCCTCAGATATGAATTTGAATTCTCGGTTAGTGCGGCATCGCCAAGATACTTCTGACGTATGAAGAGATCACCTATATACTTTCTCATTCTTTTGCTGCAGATTATCCGGCCGGTTGATCTTGAGGCACAGGCGAAGGGATCTTTTGAAGTTACTCCTCTTTCATCCGTCACCACTAACTCTGATGAATTCGCCCCTGTGATTGTCGAAGACGGCATCCTGTTCTGCTCGAACAGAAAGACCAATCCCTTCACCACACACAAGAACTTCGAAGGAATACGGCTTTATGATCTCTTCTTTGCTCCGTTTGATACTGAAGGGAAACCGGGGAAGGCCGTTAAGTTTACTGTAGGGCTGGGTAAGAATACCAATATCGGGCCGGCATACCTTAGCCCCGACGGGAATACATTGTGGTTTACCCGGAATTATCTTGAAGGGACAAAACTGAAAAGGAATCAGCCGAACAACCTTGGAATTTTCACTGCGCGCAAACAGGGGTCAGGCTGGACTGACGTTACTCCTTTCAGGTATAATGACCCGTCATATAACCTTTCATATCCCTTTGTCTCCTCCGACGGGAAATATCTGTTTTTTGCCTCGGATATGCCCGGAACTCTCGGTAAGTATGATATTTTCATGAGTGAGAACTCAAACGGTGAATGGAGTAAACCGGTTAACCTGGGGAACAGTGTGAATTCTGC
Source organism: uncultured Bacteroidales bacterium (assembly GCA_963736735.1). Lineage (GTDB taxonomy): Bacteria > Bacteroidota > Bacteroidia > Bacteroidales > VadinHA17 > SR-FBR-E99. The sequence goes on from CAVTPX010000005.1 coordinate 73,054, forward strand.
AGATGCTGAAATACATCCCTTTCTGCACAGTTCGGGAAGACTTTATTTTTCATCAGACCGCAGCGGAGGCCAGGGCGGACTTGACATCTGGTACTCAGTATCATCAGCAGGAAGCTGGAGCAAACCGATTGTGCTTTCTGACCCCATCAATTCCGAAGCCGACGACTTTGCATATTACGCTGTTTCAAATGGCCAGGAGGGATATTTTTCATCAAACCGGCGTAAATTCAGTGATGACATATTCAGGTTTGCAACCACAATCATCAGGTGGTCCAACTGTGATACACTTCAGAAAAACAGCTATTGCTATGAGTTTGTAGAGGAAAAGGCAATAAAGGGCGATACTTTGGGTCTGAGGTATAGATGGGAATGGAATTTCGGCGATGGAGCCAGGGCTTCGGGAATCCGTACCGAACACTGTTTTGCCGGACCTGGCGTATATGATGTTAGCCTTGATATGATCAACCTGGTCACAGGTGGTATCGAGAAAAGGCAGGCTTCCTATGAGCTTGAAATTGAAGATGTGGAACAACCGGTGATTAATGCTCCGGACAGGGTCACAGCAGGAGAGACTTTTTCTCTCAATGCCGGCGACACATATCTTCCAGGGATGAAGATTGCCAGGTACTACTGGAATTTCGGAGATGAGACCGAAGCCGTCGGAATTAATGTTTCAAAATCGTTCCCGGTGCCGGGCAGATATAATATACAATTGATAGTCAGCTCAGAACCGGGTGCAGGTGGGGTAATACGCGAAGTTTGCGTATGCAGGGATATTGAAGTAGTCAGCAATGGGAATTGAAAACGCTATGAAAAGGATTAGAAAAAATAGATATCTGCAACTCCTGGCAATACTGTTGTTATCCGGAGGACCTGGAATTGTTCTTTCTCAGCCCGTTCCAGGCCCTGATGAGAATATTCCTTACCTGATAACATTCGGGAAAGACAGCAAAACATCATGGGGGGATGATGATTTTTCTCAGACATTTTTCTTTACAGTTCCGAAAGATTTCAAGGATCCGTTCTACATCAGGATTTATGATCCGGAAACAGGAGGCAAGACTGATGAACTTAACAATTTCTGGAACACCCGCACGCTCTATTCAGTTTATGGAGGCAGGGGATGTTACACTAATCCTGATGCCAAGGGAATTACCCCCGGTGGCAACTACAAGAGCGGGACCCTTCTTGCATCAAGGGTTTTCGGGATGGAAAACAAACTTGATGAGCAGTGGTACACTTTTGGGCCCTTCAACCCTGCTGACGGTGAGTATTACCCCAAATTTTCAAGTAATGTATTCAAGATCATATGTGACGGACTTGCTGGAGATGACGGTAACCTTTACAGATATTTTCTCTCGCGGAGACCTGACAACAACATTCCAATAGAAGGAGCAAATGCCTTTACTTACGAATATACTTTCAGGATGTGGAATAACAATGACACATCGTATGTTTCACACATTTACCCGTTCATAGACAGCGGGTGCATTTACATAAAACAGAAGAACTTCGACTGGGATAACGACGGTGAATTCATTGTGGTTTCAACAGAGCGGAAAGGCCAGAAGCTGCCGCTTTCAAACGAAGATAACTGGACCGATTTCAATATGCCGATACTTGGATGCCGAAATTGGTAAGTCGCTTGATTTCAGATTCTATAAAAGACGGGGAGATCTTGTGAGAAACAATAATGTCGTGATGTCTGTCGAGAACCAGTACGGTGAGAACCTCCAGTTCTTCAGTGCACCAATTGGAGGTGTGCCCGTTTACAGACCCAGGATAAAGGCTACGAAAAAATAGACATGATCAGGAGTATGAGATTCTTTTGTGCAGCAGTCACTTTGTTTGCCATGACACTGCTGCTTCCGGATACCGTTTGCGCACAGACATACAGTTATAAGACTTTCGATCTCACAAACGGTCTTCCCGGAAGTTATGTCAATGCAATAGGCCAGGATAAGGAGGGATTCCTGTGGGTGGGCCTCGAGACGGGCCTTTACCGGTTTGACGGATTTAATTTTTACAGTGTCACACTTCCTGACACCCTCTCCCAGGGTTATCCGGCTTCACTGTTTTGCGATGCCGGGGGAGTAATGTGGATAGGCTTTACCGACGGGTCTCTTTTCACCTGGTCGGCAGGATCCGTTGTTACCAGGCAGGGTGACACAGATGCTGACAGGATTAACAGGATCATGGCGTCGCCTGACGGAAAGACCTGGATTGTTTCACAGAGCAGGGGCATCTATGTTGCCGGTTCCGGGAAGACAACCAAACTGGCCACTCCCGAGGGAATAGTAATCTTTGACATTGCATTTATCGGGGAAGATTCACTCCTTGTTGCAACCCAGGATAACCTTCATATTTGTAAAATACAGGGTGATCAGATTGTCATAGTAAAATCATTTCCTGAACTTGAATACACATGGGTCCAGTCTCTTGTAAGCTTGCCGGGAAGAAGATGGGCGGCAGGGACTGACGGGGCAGGCCTTTATATTATTTCAGAGGCGGAAGGCAGTTTTATAGCTTCGCCTGTCTCAGGATACCAGCCACTTGAAGGAGTGCGTATCCCTGCTGTACTTCCGGTTGACGGATCAACGCTGCTGGCAGCAACCCGCGAATCAGGAGTGGCAAAAATAAGATTCAGCGATGATTTCTTATCCGTGGCCTCCGGTGAAATCTATGATATCAGGTCAGGCCTGCCTGACAATGATGTCAGAACAGTTTTCACAGACCGTGAGGGCAATCTCTGGATCGGACTTTTCAACAGGGGACTGGCAGCAGTCACCACAAATGCCTTTTCATTTTATCTTCCGGGTGCCGACAGGGAGATTACCTATATAGGAGAAACATCGGACGGCATTGTGATGGGAACAAGGTCAGGACTTTATGACTTTAATCCGGCCACTGGCAGCTTTGGGAATTACCGTGACCTGAACAAAAAGACAGGGGGCTCCGGCATAACTTCCTGGAAAGCTGAAAGAGACGGAAATATCTGGATTGGAACTGCAAGCGACGGCTTGTTCCTGTTGAACAGTTCCGGTAGTGTTAAGTCGTTTTACCGGGCAGGTAATCCCGGTCAGGATCATATCAACGGCATTACTCTGGACAGGAAATACATCTGGCTGGCCACACTCAACGGGGTTGTTGTACTTGACAGGGAAACAGGAAAGAGGATAAGAGAATTCACCACATGGGACAGATTACCGAACACTAATAATATTTCACAGGTGGTTTCGGTAAAGGAGGGAGTTGTCATGGCGGCAACTGAAACAGACAAACTATGTTACCTGAATATCACAGAAGGAGTGATTACCGAGGGGCTTGTGATGGAAGGTCCGATGAGGAACAGGATACAGAGTATCTCGAATGCAGGTGCTGATGGTTCAATAAGTGCAGGAACCCTTGGGAACGGGCTATTCAGGTTCAGGGCAGACACGCTTCTGAATATCACCTCTGCTGACGGACTCCTGACTAATTACTGTTACAGTGTACTGAATGCATCTGACGGCAGGATATGGACCGGGCATGAACGGGGTTTTTCAGTTGTAAATCTCTCTGCCGGAGCGATTCGCACTTTCGGCAGGGATTTCGGGGTAACGGGCGACTGTCTTCCGAATGCACTTTTTGAGGCTTCTGACGGGAGGATATATGTGGGCACCACCGAAGGAGTAGTGGTGTATGATCCGCGCATGGAAAGGAAGAATCCACCACCGCCGCAGGCAGGGATAATATCAGTCGTGATTGGCGGTACGGAGTATCCGTGGCGCCCTGTTTATCAGCTGCCCTACCGTACTTCTTACAAGATTCAGGTGAATTATGCAGGGTTGTCGCTCAGTGACCCGCTGAACGTCATATACCGGACCAGGCTCACCAACTATGATGAGGACTGGACTGACCCGACATATGACAGGAGCGAAGACTACAGCCTTCGTGACGGAAATTATACTTTTACTGTTGAGGCATCGCCCGCAGACAAAAGCACTGCCGGAACAACAGCTTCATTTGAGATTCATATAAAGAGACCTTTCTTCAGGACCTGGTGGTTTATTCTCGGCCTGGTGGCAGTACTTTCGGGTATTGTATATATAATAATCCTGTTGCGCGAGAGAATGCACAGGATACAAAGAAAGGCTCTGGAAGATGAACTGGACATCCGCACAGCCGAAGTGAGGGCGCAGAGGGAAGAGCTGTTCCAGAAAAACACTGACATCACTGAAAGTATAACATACGCAAAGAGAATTCAGACAAGCGTTCTGCCTGACACATCCCGCCTGGCTACTGTTTTCGGCGACGCCTTTGTTTTCTTCCTTCCCAGGGATATTGTCAGCGGCGATTTTTACTGGTTTGACTGGATAGACAAGGACAAATTCATCCTTGTATGCGCTGACTCGACAGGTCACGGTGTACCCGGTGCTTTTATGTCAATGATCGGTACAGCCCTGCTGCAGGATATAATTACCCGCAAGAAGATTGTCAAACCGTCACAGATACTGGTGGAGCTTGACAGGCAGATATTTTCGACACTCAACCAGAACCAGGAGGTTGAAGCTGCAAATGACGGAATGGACATAGTTGTATGCGAGTTTAACGTGAAAACCAGGCATCTTGTGTTCGCATCAGCAATGCGACCGGTCATCCTTATTATTGACGGAGAACAGCAATATGTCAGGGGAAACCGGGCTGCAATCGGAGGTGAATCAGCGTCAGAGAAGTTTTTCAATGACCAGGAATATTACCTGCGGGAGGGCGACCTTATTTATCTTTTCTCTGACGGCTATCCTGATCAGTTTGGCGGGCGAGGAAGCAAGAAGATGAAGATCAGCAGGCTCAAAGCTCTGATCGAGGATATAAAACATCTTCCAATGGCGGAACAGTACACCAGGGTTAAAGATTACTTCTTTGAATGGAAGGGAGAGAACGAACAGATAGATGATGTGCTGATTATGGGTATCAAGCTCTGATCACTCCGGAATACAGGTTCCGGTTTCCCCCAGAATGGCAACACAGGTTGAAGCAGTGTTGCTGTCATGCCCTGAACGGTCCCTTATCCAGAAATCGTAGTAGAGGGTATCCGTGTCATTATAAAAGAAATAGATCAGGGTGACATCAATTGTGCCTCTCATGATTTTATTCTGTCCCGGGAGTCTCCATGAAGGGGATCCGGTATTCTGAAGGATAAAGGGGGTCTGAGATGCCAGCCAGTACAAATTCGCCATCAGTCTGGCGGAAAAGTTGAAAGAAGAGATTACTTGTCGCCATCGTGCCTGAAGTATCAGGATCGGGTAACCCCAGGTCTCCATCGCCGTCTTCAAAATAAAATGTAAGTTTCCCTGCCCTGGCGGGATTACCCAGAATATCGACTGTGTCAAACACCGAGAAGCTTCTGAACTCTACCATGGGCTCAGGAGGTAACTTTTCGATCTTATGGCATGAAAAGAGCGAAAAGACAAGCACTGCAATCAGTATGGAAAAATATCTGTTCATTCCGGTGTCTGCCCGTTATGCATCAAAAATCAAACCAAAAGTATCTATTTTTTTCGGAAGAATATCTTAACAGGTGCACCTGAAAAATCAAAACTCTCCCTGAGCCTGTTCTCTACAAACCTTTTATAGGGCTCCTTAATGTACTGTGGAAGGTTGCAGAAAAAGGCGAATGTGGGATATGCCGACGGCAGCTGGGTGACATACTTAATCTTTATCTGTTTACCCTTCAGTGAAGGTGGAGGGGTGTCCTCAATGAACTTGAGCATTACATCATTCAGCTTCGATGTGGTTATCTTCCTTCTCCTGTTTTCATATACAGTGGTTATAAGCTCCAGCACCTTATGTATCCTCTGTTTGTTTGTAACCGAGATGAAGAGTATCGGGTAATCTCTGAACGGAGCAGTACGGTTTCTGACGGCATCCTCGAATGTCGTTGTGCTCTTGTTGTCTTTTTCAACAAGGTCCCATTTGTTTACAAGTACTGCCACACCTTTGTTGTTCTTCTGTATGATACTCAGGATGTTGAGGTCCTGTGCCTCGATGCCCCTGGTGGCATCAATCATGAGCAGGCAAAGGTCAGACTCTTCTATCGACCTTACTGCCCTGAGCATCGAGTAAAACTCTATGTCTTCATCCACTTTGGCTTTTTTCCTCAGTCCGGCTGTGTCAATGAGGTAGAAGGTGGAGTTGAATTTGTTGTATTTGCTGTAGATCGAATCCCTGGTTGTGCCTGCCACCGGGGTCACAATATTTCTCTCTTCTCCGAGAAGGGCATTGGCCAGTGATGATTTTCCCACGTTCGGGCGTCCGACGATGGCAACCCTGGGGATGTCAGGCTCAGGCTCGTCAATTGTCTCCGGCAGATGTTTCACAACTTCGTCAAGCAGGTCACCGGTACCACTGCCGTTGACCGAGCTTACCGGAAAGTAATCACCGAGCCCCAGGCTGTAAAATTCCGGAGCATCAAGAAGCCGCTGGTTGTTGTCAACCTTGTTGACTACGGTTATGACTTTCTTTCCTGATCTGCGCAGCAGGTCGGCTACCTCCCTGTCAAGGTCATGAATTCCGTCCTCGACATTGACCATGAACAGGATCAGATCTGATTCGCTTATTGCAAGTTTTACCTGCCTGTTTATCTCGTCTTCGAACATATCTTCCGAAGCCTCCACATAACCGCCGGTATCAACCACTGAGAAGTCAATCCCGTTCCATACGGACCTTCCGTAATGCCTGTCGCGGGTTACACCGCTTGTCTCGTTCACTATTGCGGCGCGACTTTCAGTCAGCCTGTTGAAAAGGGTGGATTTGCCCACGTTGGGTCGGCCCACTATTGCTACTATTCTGCTCATTTCTCCACTTTCATTCTAAAGATATCCGAATTTTTTCAGCATGCCGGGGCTGTCTCTCCACTCACGGGCCACCTTCACGTACATTTCAAGAAAAACCTTCTTTCCCAGGAAGTTTTCCATCTCCTTGCGGGCGCCTGTACCAACCCTTTTCAGCATCGATCCCTTGTGCCCGATTATGATTCCCTTCTGACTTTCGCGTGCAACATAGATCACGGCCCTGATGCTTATCAGGCTTTCTTCCTCGGTGTAGGTTTCAATCTCGACTTCCACCGAATAGGGTATCTCTTTCTGGTATGTCTCAAGGATCTTTCCCCTGATTATTTCCGAGACAAAAAACCTGTCATACCTGTCTGTAAGCTGGTCTTTCGGGAAGTAGGGTTCTCCTTCCGGAAGACGGTTGAGGATCTCCCTGAACAGTACATCGAGATTGAACCTGTTTGTTGCCGATACAGGCAGCAGGGAGACACCGGGGGCTGTCTCTGCCCATTGTTCAACGATCTTTTCGAGCTTTTCCTGATCGGTAAGATCTATCTTGTTGATCACAATGATCTTAGGCACTGCTGAACTGAGTATGCGGGCGAGGTAGTCTTCATGTTTCGATACCTTTTCAACGACATCGGTTACATAAAGAATGAGGTCGGCATCATCCAGGGCAGACTCAACTGACCTCATCATCGCGGCCTGGAGCCTGTACTTGGGATTCAGTATGCCGGGCGTGTCTGAATATACTATCTGGTAGTCTTCGCCTGAAAAGATGCCCATTATCCGGTGACGCGTTGTCTGCGCCTTCGCAGTAATCACTGAAAGACGTTCACCCACAAGCCTGTTCATCAGCGTCGATTTTCCGACGTTGGGATTGCCAAGTATGTTTACGAAACCTGATTTATGAGCCATGAGCGGAAGCTTCTACCTGTAAATTCCTCTTTTAAGCATGCTTACTTCAATGTCAGTAAGGTGTCTCCAGGTACCTCTCTCGAGGTTCTTTTTGGTGAGTCCGGCAAAGAATACGCGGTCAAGTTTGGTGACCTTATAGCCAAGATGCTCGAAGATGCGTCTTACCACCCTGTTCTGCCCGGAGTGAATCTCTACGCCCACCTGGGTTTTATCTGCCGTATCAGGGTATGAAATTGCATCGGCGGAAACCTTTCCGTCTTCCAGTTCCACTCCTGATACTATTGTTTCCATGTCCCGCTTTGTGACCTCCTTGTCAAGGAAAACATGGTATACTTTCTTCACTTTGTATTTGGGATGGATAAGCTTGCCCGCAAGATCCCCGTCATTTGTAAAAAACAGGACCCCGGTTGTAGATTTGTCAAGTCTGCCCACAGGGTAAATCCTCTCATCAGTGGCGTCTCTTACAAGCTCAAGCACAGTATGTTCAGCATGCGGGTCTTTTGTTGTTGTAACATATCCTTTAGGCTTGTTGAGAAGAAGGTAAATCCTCTTTCCCGGAACCAGTTTTTTGCCCTGGTACTCTACCTTATCGGTGGCTTTGACTTTAGTCCCGACGGCGGTCACCTTGTTGCCGTTGACATAGATCAACCCGCGGGCAATCAGTTCATCGGCTTCGCGCCGTGCACAGACACCGCTGTTTGAAATATACTTGTTCAGTCTTATCAGCTCCTCCGGGTCACTTTTTACCGGATTCCTTGTAGCTTTCACCCGGCTGCTTTTTTCAGGACCTTTCGTGGCCCTTGCCGGACGTCGCTCTCTCTTTTCTCTCTCCATCTGCAAAATGTTTCAGGGTGCAAATTTACAACTAATTAACGGGTTTTCACTTGTAACTTTTTTGCACCTTTGCATAGGCTTAAAATGAAACAGCATATGGCACTTATAAAATCAATTTCAGGCATCAGGGGGACCATTGGCGGAAGACCCGGTGAGGCACTTACCCCGCTTGATATCACGAGGTTTGCATCGGCATACGGAACATGGCTGAGACGGAGGCGCAGCGGCAGTCTGCGGGTTGTAACCGGAAGAGATGCACGCGTCTCCGGGGAGCTGGTGGCACAGTATGTAAACGGATCCCTGAGATTCCTTGGAATTGATGTTACTGACATAGGTCTTGCAACAACCCCGACAGTTGAGATGGCAGTGACAGGGACTGAAGGCTGACGGTGGCATCATCCTTACGGCAAGTCATAATCCCGCGCAGTGGAACGCCCTGAAGCTGCTGAATGAAAAGGGAGAGTTCCTGAATGACAGCGAGGGCAGAGAGGTCCTGTCAATTGCAGAAGCCGACGATTTCGATTTTGCTTCTTATGACAGTCTGGGTACAATAACGTCTGATGACAGCTGGGGTGTAAGGCATATAAAGGCTGTAACGGAAATGCCGCTTGTCGATACGGCAGCCATCAGGGCGGCAGGGTTCACTGTGGCTGTCGATGCAGTGAATTCTGTGGGAGGCATCGTCATTCCTGCACTTCTGAAAGCTCTGGGAGTAAAAAAGGTTGTCGAACTATACTGTGAACCCAACGGTCTCTTTCCCCATAATCCTGAACCGCTGCCGCAGCATCTTACTGAAATTTCATCAACAGTGAGGAAGAGCGGCGCTGATCTGGGCTTCGTGGTTGACCCGGATGTTGACAGGCTGGCTGTCATTTGTGAAGACGGTTCGATGTTCGGAGAGGAGTATACACTTGTGGCAGTATCCGATTACGTGCTGAGTAATGTCAAAGGGGCAACTGTATCAAATATGTCGTCATCTAAAGCGCTGAAGGATGTGACTCTTCAGCATGGGTGCAGTTACAGCTCAGCGATGGTGGGTGAGGTAAATGTGGTGGAGGAGATGAAGCGTACCGGGGCCGTCATCGGCGGCGAGGGGAATGGCGGTGTGATATATCCGGCTCTGCATTACGGTCGAGATGCTCTTGCGGGCATTGCCCTGTTTCTTACTCACCTTGCACAGTCAAAACTGACATGCAGTCAGCTGAGGCAGAAATACCCCGATTATTTCATGGCTAAAAAGAAACTTGAGCTATCCAGGCCGGTAGACCTCATGTTCACTTGCGGCAAGACTAAAGGAAGCTTTCCCGGAGGCCGTTACGGATACCCGTGACGGGATAAAAATTGACCTGCCCACGGGATGGATTCAGATAAGAAAGTCCAATACCGAACCCATTATTCGTGTTTATTCAGAAGAACGAAGTATGGAACTGGCTGATAATCTTGCTGAAAAGGCAATTGATATTGTTAAAAATCTATAAAAACCACCTCGTTTTTCCGAATTCCGGAATAGTTGCCTCGTTTTTGTTGTCAGTAAAGCGATATGGTTAATGAACGTTAATGTTTACTTAATTATAGAAGAGTGAGCATTAATTTGTAATAATTTCACCGCTTAATTTATTTAAAAGAAAAAGTTCCACAGATGAAAAGGACTATTATTATTATCTCGATCGTTGTTGCAGTCGCAATAATTGCAATGATCGTTATAAGCCGGCTCAGTGGCAAAGAGGACCTGAGTCAGATTTTTACGGAAGTTCAACAATGGTGATTTCGAAATTGTTGTAACTACCACAGGGGAGTTGCAGGCTGAGGTATCAACGGATATCAAGGGTCCGGAAGGACTTAACAGCCGTAACCTCAGGTTTGGAAGCATAAAAATATCGGATCTGGTTCCGGAAGGGACCGTTGTAAAGGCCGGTGATTACGTAGCCACACTTGACCGTTCAGGTGCTGACAACAGCCTGAAGGACGAGCTCGACAGACAGGAGCAGTTTGAGACAGATCTTCTCAAGAAACAGATAGATACCACAATTTCACTCGGAAATTTAAGGGATGATCTGGCAAATCTCAGATTCTCTCTCGAGGAAGCTGCAATCACTCTCGAACAGTCGAAATACGAACCGCCGACAACAATAAGGCAGGCAAAGATATCGCTTGAAAAAACACAGAGGACTTATGAGCAGACTCTCAGCAATTATGACCTCAAAGTTCGGCAGGCAATAGCAGATATCAAGGAAACCCAGCTTCAACTGGCGAAACAGAAGTCGCAAGGTGGCTGAGATGCAGGAGATACTCAGCAAGTTTGTGGTAAGCGCTCCCTCGGACGGAATGGTAATTTACAAACGTGAATGGGGTGGTGCAAAACGCAAAGTAGGCTCAGAGATCAGCCCCTGGGACCCGGTAGTGGCCACACTCCCTGACCTTTCATCTATGATCTCAAAGACATATGTGAATGAAATCGATATAAGCAAGGTAAAACCAGGCCAGAAAGTAAGACTTACAGTTGATGCTTTCCCCGATAAGACATATACCGGTTCTGTTACCAGTGTTGCAAATATTGGAGAACAGCTTCCCAACACCGATGCAAAGGTTTTTGAAGTTATTACAAAAGTTGACGGATCGGATCCGATCCTGAGGCCCTCAATGACAACCGGTAACCAGGTTATCACCCAGACATTTAGTGATGTTCTTTTCATTCCCCTCGAGACTGTTTTTGCAGGGGCTGACAGCATTCCTTTCGTTTATAAGAAGGACGGCACCCGCCAGATAGTTGTTCTTGGCGAATCAAATGAAAATGATGTGATTGTGGAGCAGGGACTCGAGAAAGGTGAACGCCTTTACCTTACAATTCCGGAAGGTGGAGACAAATTCAAGAGAGTTGGTGAAGACCTGATAGCAGTCATAAAAGAGCAGAAAGCTAAAAAAGCTGAGGAGGAAAGACGTCTGCAGATGGAAAACCAGCGCGCGAATCAGGCTCCCGGAATGGACCCTGAAAAGATGCGTGAGTTTATGCAGAATCTGACACCTGAGCAGCGTGAAGCAATGCGCAAACTCAGAGGAGGAGAAGGACCCGGTGCAGCAGGAGGTCGTCAGCGCGGGACAGGGTCAGATACTACCAGGAGTCAGACACAGGGCACGCGGACACAGGGTACTCAGACACAGGGCACGCAGACACAGCAGGTCCGGATTAATCGGAATTAAGCTAACCACGGAGGAAGAATATGTTTAAAAGATACCAGCACGACATACGCATCGCTGTTGAGTCTATCCTTTCAAACAAACTTAAGTCGATACTCACCGCACTTGGCATAATATTCGGTGTGGCCGCGGTGATAAGTATGCTTGCAATAGGAAAGGGAGCTCAGCAGGAGATTCTCGACCAGATAAAAATGGTGGGAGTGAACAATATACTCATCAGCCCCATTGTGCAGGATAAAAGCTCAGGTGAGGGTGAGGGTACCATGCAGCTGAATAAATTTTCACGCGGACTGACTCTTCTTGATGTGGAGGCAATCCGCAACTCTGTCCCGTCTGTCAAAAGAATAAGTCCCGAGATCTCCTTTAACTCGAATATCGTCCTTAACGGAATGAGGTATAACGCCAAACTTGTGGGTGTCGCCAATGACTATTTCGGCCTTTATAACCTGCCAATGTCGCAGGGAATTATCTTCAATGATTACCAGGAGGAATACGGGATCCAGGTCTGTATAATCGGTGCTAACATCAGGGCCAAATTCTTCAGCCAGGTTGACCCCATGGGTCAGTATATCAAGTTTGACAACGTGTGGCTGAAGGTAATAGGGGTGCTTGAAAAGACTAATGTCTCCCTGACCGGTTTTGAAGACAAGGGTGTAAACGTTTATAATGACAATGTTTATATTCCAATTAAAACAATGCTTCTCAGGTATCAGAACAGGGCTCTTGTAAATACAAAACTGGCCACGCGAGGCAACAAGTGTTCAGGTCTTCGGTGGCGGCGGACATATGGGCAGGGTGGTTGTCAGCGGGTCCAGTGCTTCCACCACCAATGCCGAAACCAACTATAATCAGCTCGACAAGATAGTAGTCCAGGTTCAGGAGACAGAACAGCTGACTCCTACAACAGAACTGCTCAGCCGCATGATGTTAAGACGTCATTCCAATGTCAAGGACTTCGAGATAACGGTTCCGGAACTACTGCTTAAGCAGCAGCAGCGCACAAAGGATATTTTTAATATTGTGCTCGGGGCAATTGCAAGCATCTCCCTGATAGTTGGCGGAATAGGTATTATGAATATTATGTTCGCTTCAGTCATGGAGAGGATTAAGGAGATCGGAACCAGAATGGCCATCGGAGCCAAGAAAATGGATATCGTAGTCCAGTTCCTTTCAGAAGCAGTTCTGATAAGCGTCACCGGAGGTTTCATCGGTGTGTTCCTTGGGATAATACTCTCTGTTGCAATCCAGGAGATAGCGGGAATTACAACAATTATATCCGTTTTTTCAGTTGTGATCGCATTCGGGGTATCAGCGGCAGTGGGAGTCATTTTTGGCTATTCACCGGCTAAAAGAGCTTCGGAAAGAGATCCGATAGAGTCACTTCGTTATGAATAATCAACAGTTATGAAAAGAATTCTTTTGTTTTCAATAGTCATCCTTGCCGTCTCCCTCACCGCAAGTCTCCGGGCTCAGGAGGTCAAACGGCTGACACTTGACAATGTTGTTACCCTGGCGGAAGAACAGTCGCCCAATGCACTCATTGCAAAGCACAGGTTTCGTGCCAGTTACTGGCAATACCGCACATTTAAAGCTGAATACAGGCCTTCTCTGACCCTGTCCGGGACCACACCTGATTACAGCACGGCATACAGCAGGGTATGGAACTCCACGACCAGCCAGTGGGACTACTGGGCTACCAACGTGCTCCAGAATCTTGCATCTCTTGCACTTACACAGAACATAGGCCTGACGGGAGGAACAATCTCACTGAATTCAGATCTTACCCTGGAAGACAACCTTGAAACTGACAAACGAAGGTATATCACTTCACCGCTCAGTGTCAGGCTCACCCAGCCACTGTTCAGGTACAACGCACTCAGGTGGCAGAAGAAAATTGAACCCCTGAGGTACGAAGAAGCTAAGAGAACTTACCTGAGCAATGTCGAGGATGTTCACCTGATGGCTGTGCAGTATTTCTTTAATCTTGCTCTTGCGCAGATTAACAGGGAGATTGCCCAGACAAATATGATGAATGCCGATACTCTTTACCAGATCGCAAAGGGAAGGTATAACCTCGGCACCATTGCAGAGAACGAATTGCTGCAGATGGAACTTTCATATCTCAATGCCGGAACCGCAATTAATGAGTCAGAGATAACTCTGAGGGACCGCGAACTGAAACTCCGTTCATTCCTCGGATTCAATCAGAATGTGAGGCTTGAACTCATAATTCCAAGCGAAATCCCGGGGCTGCAGGTCGAAATGGCAGAAGTGCTGAAACTTGCAGAACAGAATAACCCGGAACTACTCGCCCTTGATATTCAGCTGGTCCAGGCTGAGAGCAGTGTGGCCCAGGCAAAGGCTGAAAAAGGGCTGAACGCAAACCTTACAGCATCATTCGGGTTACGTGATCAGGATGAGGAATTTAAGCTTGCATATGCCCAGTCAAACCAGCAGCAGAGCGTCAGGGTAGGATTTTCATTGCCCATACTTGACTGGGGTCTCGGCCGCGGCAAGTACAAGATGGCAAAATCAAGCCAGGAACTCACACAGGTGCAGGTACAGCAGTCAAGAATAGACTTTGAACAGAACCTCATCCTCGATGTCCAGCAGTTCAATCTGCAGGATGACCAGGTGATGATAGCTGCCAAGAGTGACACTGTGGCTTCAAAGATGTATGAAGTGACGAAACAGAGGTTCCTTATTGGTAAGATCGATGTTCTTGAACTCAACAACGCCGATACCAAAAAAGACTCGAACAAGAGAAGCTATATACAGGCGCTGAATAATTTCTGGACCTACTATTTCAACATGCGGTCACTCACCCTTTATGATTTCGTAAACAAAAAACCGCTGGATACAGATTACGACAAACTTATCGAATAGAATTGCATCTGTGCCTCATTTAATAACGCTGCCGGCTTTTGCCGGCAGTTTTGTTTTTTTTAATATGCTTTCAGGAAATAATATTATATATTTGCGCCTCGTATTATTAGGCGAATCAATTACAACAGATTAATTCTAAAAGAGAATAAAAATGCAGAACAAAGGAGCAATTTCATTCCTTGCTATTGCACTGGCTCTGGTATGTGTTTACCAGCTTTCATTTACAGCCGCATCGTACAAGGTCAAGAAAGAGGCCAGGGTATATGCTGCCGGTGACCTGAACAAGGAGGTAAGTTATTTGGATTCAGTTGCCTCATTAACCAAGGATCAGTGGGGATTTCTCGGGCACAATTTCAAGGAGGTTCAGACAAAGGAACTTAACCTTGGTCTTGACCTGAAAGGCGGTATGAACGTCATCCTTGAGATTTCTGTAGAGGATATCCTCAGGGCACTTTCAAATTACAACAGTGACAAAACATTCAATGAGGCCATTGCACTTGCAAAGCAAAAACAGAAGTCAAGCAATGAAGAATTCATCAGCCTCTTCGTTAAGTCATTTGAGGAGATAGATCCAAATGCAAAGCTGGCAGCTATTTTCGGTACTGTAGAGCTTAAAGACCGTATAAATTTCAACTCCACAAATGAGGATGTCCAGAAAGTCCTTGACACTGAGTCTAACACCTCAATTGAGAATGCATTCAACATCCTCAGAAACAGGATTGACCGTTTTGGCGTTGTTCAGCCTAATATTTCACATCTGCAGCCACGCGGACGTATCCTTGTAGAGCTTCCCGGCGTAAAGGATCCGGAGAGGGTTCGTAAACTGCTCCAGGGGACGGCAAACCTTGAATTCTGGGAGACCTATGAGAATGGAGAGATCATCAACTACCTGGTTCAGGCAAATGATTATCTTAAATCGATACAGATCAGTGAGACAGCCCTGGCAACGCCAGGTGACACCGTGACAACACCAGGTGACACCGTGACAACACAGACCGGGGAAAAATCCCTGCTCGATATGGTCAGCAAAGACACGGCAACCACTGCGGAAGCCGGAACACTTCAGGAATTCACCCGCCAGAATCCCCTGTTCGGTCTTCTTCGTCCGAATGTTTCACAGGACGGACAGCCGGTAAGCGGAAGCCTGATTGGGTTTGCTTCATTCACTGACACGGCGAAAGTAAACAGGCTCCTGAAGATGAATCAGGTAAAGGCTCTTTTCCCCAGGGAAGTTAAATTCCTCTGGAGCCAGAATCCTTATAAATACGATGATACAAAGACGCTTTATGAGCTTCATGCAATAAAAATCACCACCCGTGACGGTCGCGCACCGCTGACAGGAGACGTGGTTACCGCAGCCCGCCCCTCAACAGGAGTGACCGGTTCAGACATCAAGGTCGATATGACGATGAACGGCGAGGGATCAAAAACCTGGCAGAGGATGACACGCGACAACATCGGCCGGTGTATAGCCGTTGTACTCGATGATTATGTAAGGTCTTTCCCGCGGGTTCAGAATGAGATAGCTGGCGGAAATACAGAGATAACAGGCGATTTCACCCTTGAGGAGGCTGAAGACCTTGCCAATATTCTTAAGTCTGGAAAGATGCCCGCACCAGCCCGCATCATACAGGACACTGTAGTTGGTCCTTCCCTTGGAAAAGCAGCGATAAAGAGCGGTATGAACTCCTTCATTGTGGCTTTTATAATCGTGCTTCTGTATATGATATTCTACTACAGCCGTTCGGCCGGTCTGATTGCAGACATTGCAATGACTGTGAACGTGTTCTTCATGATGGGAGTACTTGTTTCGCTGAATGCAGTTCTGACACTTCCCGGTATCGCCGGTATTGTGCTGACAATCGGTATGTCGGTCGACGCGAACGTACTTATATTTGAAAGGATAAAGGAGGAACTTCGAGCGGGAAAGGGAGTGAAACTAGCCATTTCCGATGGTTATAAGGGAGCATCATCAGCAATCATAGATAGTAACGTTACTACACTCATTACAGGTATCATTCTCCTTTATTTCGGTACAGGCCCTATCAAGGGATTTGCAAGCACACTTGTGATTGGTATAATAACATCACTCTTCTCAGCAGTTCTGATATCAAGGCTGATATATGAGTGGGCCCTCAGGAAAAACCTTCGCCTAACTTTTTCGGCAAAATACACTGAGAACTTCCTTCAGAACATGAAGATCGACTTTGTAGGTCTGAGAAAGTACGGATACATATTCTCCATAGCACTTACGTTGCTGAGCATTGTCGCCCTTTCAACCAAGGGCCTCACAGGTGGTATTGATTTCACAGGTGGACGAGCATATATTGTTAACTTCCAGAAACCGGTATCAACAACAGAAATAGCGGACCTCCTTTCCGATGAATTCGGAGGAGACCCCACGGTTGTGACTTTCGGTTCTGAAAATCAGGTTAAGATCAGCACCAAGTACAAGGTTGAGGATCCCTCTGCAACTGATGAAGTCAATAAGCTTATGTACAGCGGATTGAAAGACCTGGTTCCTGGCGTCGATGAATCTACTTTCATAAATAATTATATTGTAAGTTCCGAAACTGTAGGTCCGACTATTGCGAGTGACATAAAGGTGAAGGCTGTATGGGCAATTGTCCTGGCGCTAATTGGAATGTTCCTCTACATCTTTATCCGGTTCCGTAAATGGCAGTATGGAGTAGGGTCAATTGTTGCCCTTGCACATGACGTCATAATCGTGCTTGGTCTATATTCGATACTGCAGGGGGTCATGCCCTTCTCGATGGACATCGACCAGGCGTTTATAGCGGCCATCCTGACGGTTGTTGG
The DNA here is from genome assembly GCA_963736735.1 of uncultured Bacteroidales bacterium. Lineage (GTDB taxonomy): Bacteria > Bacteroidota > Bacteroidia > Bacteroidales > VadinHA17 > SR-FBR-E99. The sequence continues at coordinate 90,519 of CAVTPX010000005.1, forward strand.
TTACTCACTTAACGATACCGTGGTAATCTTCGACAGGATCAGGGAATACCTTCCCCTTTACCGGAAAAGGCCGACAAAAGAGGTCTACAACCTGGCACTCAACAGTACACTGGCCAGAACACTCAACACCGGTATGGCCACTATCTTCGTATTAATAGTGATCTTCATTTTCGGAGGAGAGATAATCAGGGGCTTCATCTTCGCACTGCTGTTCGGTATCGTTTTCGGTACCTACTCTTCAGTTTTCATCTCGACTCCCGTGCTGTATGAAACAACACGCAAGGGAAGAATTGAGGAAGGCGATGTGCCGGCTGAAACTGTTAAGAAAAAATAGGTTGCTTTAAAACATTGTGAGTGAGGCTGCCCCGCGAAGGCAGCCTCACTCATTAAATGAGCCTCCACCCTTACCTTATCTCTTATTCTTTTATAACTTTGCCTGACATATTCTGAGAAAAAAATGGGATTATTGCTTTTCATAAGCGGACAGGAGATTATCATAATTCTGGTAATTGCTCTTCTGCTTTTCGGGGCTGACAAACTTCCGGAAATTGCAAAGACAGTGGGCAGGGGAATGAGAGAGATCCGGAAAGCTACTGATGAAATCAAAAACGAGATTGAAAACAGCACTAAGGAGGTAAGGGAAGACATAAACGAGATTACAGACAGTTTGAAGAAAGATATAACTGATGTAACAAACTCTGTTCAGAAGGATTTCAATGATGCTGCTAATGCCGTCGACAAAGAGATAAAGGATGTTACCGGGGCTGTCAATAACGAGATTCAGGACGCTGCTACTTCTGTTGACAAAGAGGTTAATGATGCTACCAATGAGATAAACAGTTCTCTGAAATGATACGTGCTGGCGGAATCAGAAAATCATACGGTGACCTTAAGGTCCTTAAGGGTATAGACCTTGAAATAAAGGAAAAGGAAGTTGTTGCAATCGTAGGTGCGAGCGGCGCCGGAAAAACGACTCTGCTACAGATACTCGGAACACTCGACAGACCTGATGCCGGAACCGTGGTTTATAACGGTAACGATGTTGGCACCCTCGCTCCGCGTGCCCTCGCTGCTTTCAGGAATAAAAACATAGGCTTCGTATTTCAGTTCCATCAGCTTCTTCCCGAATTCACGGCACTTGAAAATGTTTGCATCCCTGCACTGATTGCAGGTATCTCAAAAAATGCAGCGGAGGAGAAGGCTGCATCGCTGCTTGGCTTCCTCGGGATGTCGGAGCGCCTCGATCACAAGCCGTCACAGCTAAGCGGCGGTGAACAGCAACGCGTAGCGGTGGCGAGGGCAATAATCAACAGTCCCTCTGTGATACTTGCTGACGAACCATCAGGCAACCTCGATACCGAAAACAAAAAGGATCTTCATAATCTCTTCTTCCGTCTGCGTGACACCTTCGGTCATACATTCATTATCGTGACTCACGATCCTCAGCTGGCAGCAATGTCAGACCGGATCATAAGAATTAAAGACGGTCTTATCACCGATGAAGGCTGAACGGTTCAGTAACGGGATGGATGCTTCGGCAATGAAGATCTATCTTGATACACTTACAGAACGATACAACAATCCGTCATTCATCGACTGTGATCCCGTCTCGATACCTCACAGGTTCACAGGCAAACATGACATAGAAGTGGCGGCATTCCTGACCGCCACAATCGCCTGGGGCAGAAGGGATCTTATTCTGCGTAGCGCATCCAGGCTTATGAGCCTGATGGGCAATGAGCCTTACCGCTTCATTGCCGCCGCTTCTGACAAGGAGATCAGCTCCCTTTCAGGGTTTGTCCACAGAACATTTAACGGCTTTGATGCGGTCACGTTTGCCAGGTGCCTGAGGCAGATATATTCGCGTTACGGCTCCATGGAGGAGATTATTTGTGAATCTCTTGAACGCGGTGGAACAATGGGCGAGGCGGTCACTCACCTTCATAAAGTGTTCTTCTCCGCTCCGCACGAGGTCCGCACTGAAAGACACCTGTCAGATGTCAGTAAAGGATCTGCAGGGAAAAAAATAAACATGTTCCTGAGGTGGATGGTTCGCAAAGATGATAACGGGGTCGACTTCGGCATCTGGAAAAACGTGGACCAGTCGCTGCTTTGCATACCCCTCGACCTGCACGCCGGGAACACTGCCCGCAGCCTCGGACTGTTGAAGCGTCGTCAAAACGACTGGAAAGCGGTTGAAGAGCTGACAACACTGCTCCGTACATTTGATCCTGCCGACCCTGCAAAATATGACTTCGCCCTCTTTGGGGCAGGTGTCAACGGTGATCTGTAAATGCATCCTGTTTTATCAATAATCTTGAATGGCAAACAGTTATTTCCACTTCAAACAGTTTACAGTCAGACAGGAAAAGGCTGCTTTCAGGGTGACTACCGACAGCGTGCTGCTGGGCGCCTGGGCTGACTTTAATTGTGATAGGAGGATCATCGATATTGGCACCGGTACCGGATTGCTGGCTTTGATGGCGGCACAGAGGAGTGGAGCTCACATTACTGCTCTGGAGCCTGATTTGCTCTCATTTGAAGAGGCGAAGACCAATGTTGGCAGCAGCCCCTGGGCTTCAGGAATATCTATTATAAACTGTAATGTGCAGGACTTTGTGCCGCAGGGTGAAATACTTTTTGACACAGTAATTACAAATCCACCTTTTTTCAGAGACAGCCTTCTGAACCCTGACCATCCGGAAGGCGAAGGCAAGACATGATTTCTCACTGAAACCTGAAGAACTATTGGCGGCAGCGGACCGGCTGCTTACAAGGGAGGGAAAACTGCAGTTTGTGCTTCCTCTCACGGAAGGAATGCTCTTCATGAAATTGGCTGAAGGCTGTGGCTTTTTCTGCCGACGCATTCTCAGGGTCAGACCAAATCCATCAACCGCTGTCCGAAGAGTGCTTATGACCCTTGGACGCGGTCCATGTGCTTCCACTGAAGATTCAACACTTGTTTTGGAAAACGGCACACGACACGACTACTCCGATGAGTACATCGCACTGACAAAGGACTTCTACATGAATATGTAACAGGTCACTTTATCATATCATCGACAGGAAGCCCGTATTCTTCGTGCATCCTGATTCCGACAGTTTCAAGTTCATTAAGGATTGGGTTATACAGCTCAGGTAATACCGGCCGGTAGACCCCGCTTAACTTTATCCTCCCGACCAGGATGTTCTTTACTGCCATCGATGCAGGCAGTGCCACTGTCCGTGCTATCGAGGTATTTGTGGCCGGCGACCCGTAGTCGAGCATCCGTGAACTTATAACCTCACGGTTTCCGTCAGGATAACTGACAAGGAAGAGGTGCTGCATGCAGATCATGTCACGGTCATTGTCATTGAGCCACATCTTCCTGATCATCAGGTCTGACGTGATCTCGAAGGGCGATGTCACCCCGCATTCCATCGGTTCATTGCTGAACAGCCCCAGCCACTCGAGTGCTTCAAGCGCTTTTTCGGTGGGGCTCAGTCCGGGTTTGTCTTTCAGCTCTCTCCGTAAATCAATACCGGGAATACCTGCTTTCGAGGCTACGAACTGTTTGTATGTCATACCCGTAAAATCACTGTCTCCGTCGTCCACCAGCTTGAGTGCCTTAATCAGGTCGAGAGACTCGCACCAGCCTTTATAGCGGAAGGTGCCGCGGTAAATTGTGCTTATGCCCTGCAGTCCGTAAATATCGATAAAGCTTATCGAGTCACGGTTGGGATATACTTCCAGATCTCCCACACCCGGAAAGGTGAGCTCAAAACGATCCTTGAACAGATTCTCAGGTTCGATATTGACCTCTCTGCCTTTTTTAAGATAATGGGCGCCGTTACGGCTGGCAAGGACCACTCCCTTAGGGCTCCATGAGAACTTATAGCCAAACGGATTGTCGGAGGCTTCAGGGGCCGGCAATGCTCCGCAGAGGGAATAGAACTCCTCTATGACGCCGCCCCTGCTCTTCACATTGTCAATAATCCTCATTGCTGACATATGGTCGATGCCCGGATCAAGTCCTACTTCGTTAAGGAAAATAATTCCTGCCTCACGCGCAGCGGCATCAAGTTCCTGCATTGCCGGCTGAACATATGAGGTTGTAACAAGGTGCTTTTTATATTTGAGACAGACCTTTGCAACTTCAGTGTGGAACTTATACGGCAAAAGGCTTACTGTGAGATCATGAGAACTGACAAGTGAATCCAGCAACTCAGGTCTGTCCATTGACCAGTCAACGGCCTTCCCGCGGGTGTTGCCTGCTATCATCTGTTCAGCCCTCTCCAGCATTGGTGAGGCCACTGTAATTTCGAATCCGTGTTCAAGCAGATATTCAATCATTGGCTTCGAAACAAGACCCGCGCCCAGTATCAGCACTTTGTTCATAATAAGCTCTTTAAATTCTCTCAAATGTATTGAATTGTGAGTTAGCGGAATATGATAAAAATCGGCATTTATGTGAAATTTCAACAATAATTCAAAAACTGTTTCCTTCATCAGAGGCGGTTTGTATCTTTGCTGATGTCCCGCTTCATCAAGAAAAATGGAAAGCATCTCTCCCGGAAAATATTTCGAAACACCGCTGATGAAACAGTACTATGCTGTCAAGGCGCAGCATCCTGATGCCGTACTGTTGTTCAGGGTTGGCGATTTCTATGAGACCTTCGGGGAGGACGCCATACGCGCTTCCGAAATACTTGGCATCACCCTTACCAGGAGGGCTAACGGAGCCGCTGCCTATGTGGAACTGGCAGGTTTTCCCTACCACGCTCTCGATACATATCTTCCGAAACTGGTGAGGGCAGGAGAGAGGGTTGCCATTTGCGAACAGCTTGAGGATCCTAAACTGGCAAAGAAAATTGTTAAGAGAGGCATCACCGAGCTTGTTACTCCGGGAGTCTCCTTTGATGACAATGTGCTGAACCATAAGGAAAACAACTTCCTGGCCGCCATCCATCTCGACAGACAGGCGGCAGGCGTGGCCCTGCTCGATGTCTCGACGGGTGAGTTCTTTGTGGCGGAGGGCAGTACTGAGCATGTTGAACAGATACTGAATAACTTCCAGCCGCGTGAGGTGCTGTTCGAAAAGCGCAAGACCGACCTGTTCCGTGAGAAATTCGGAAGCAGGTTCTATACCTACAAGCTTGACGACTGGATATTCACACCTGATGCTGCCCGTGACAGGCTCCTGAAACAGTTCGGGACATCCTCACTGAAGGGATTCGGCGTTCAGGGGCTGGCTTGCGGAATTGTGGCGGCAGGTGCCATTCTTTATTATCTTGACATGACAAGGCACGAGAACCTTGGCCATATCAACCACCTGTCGCGCATCGAGGAAGAGAAATATGTCTGGCTCGACCGTTTCACGGTTCGTAACCTTGAGCTCTTCTACTCCCCCTATGAAGGCGCCAAAACGCTTATTGACGTCATTGACCGCACTGCTTCGCCCATGGGAGGGAGAATGATGAAACGGTGGATATCACTACCTCTGAAGGATATTGAGGTTCTGAATACGAGACTCGATACTGTCAGTTTCCTGATTGAAAATAAGGGTCTGAGTGAGGAGATAGAGGGGTTTATAAGGGAGACAGGAGATCTGGAAAGACTGCTCAGCAAGGCAGCCGTCGGACGCGTCAATCCGCGCGAAGTGGGCCAGATACGGAAAAGCCTGGTTTCGATAGGAGAGCTGAAGAGACTCTGCACTTCCTCTGGATGTCAGCCACTTGGAACTCTTGCCTCTGAACTGGATCCCTGTCCGGAACTGGCGGGGAAGATTGAAAAGACCCTATATCCTGACCCTCCTGTTGCTGTAAATAAGGGTCATGTGATTGCCGACGGGATCTCCGGGGAGCTTGATGAGCTGAGGAAAATTCTCTACAGCGGCAAGGATTACCTGGCTGACCTTCAGCAGAGAGAGAGCCTCAGGACAGGGATAACGTCACTTAAGATAAGCTATAACAATGTCTTCGGTTACTACATAGAGGTTCGCAACACTCATAAAGACAAGGTGCCTCCCGAATGGATCCGCAAACAGACACTTGTCAGTGCCGAGAGATATATAACCGAAGAGCTTAAGGAGTACGAGGGCAAGATTCTCGGTGCAGGGGAGAAGATACTTGCACTTGAGACACAGTTATTCAATGATCTTGTATCGTCCCTCACCGGCTATATTGCCCTTATGCAGGCTGATGCCGCCGCCGTTGGAAGGCTCGACTGTCTCCATTCCTTTGCGGTTGTCTCTTCGGAGAACGGGTATTCGCGTCCCCTGCTTGATGACACCAGGGTTCTGGATATAAAGGAGGGGAGACATCCTGTAATTGAAAAGCAGCTGCCTCCGGGGGAAAATTATGTGCCAAATGATGTCTGGCTCGACAATGAGGAGCAGCAGGTCATCATTCTTACCGGGCCCAACATGTCAGGAAAGTCGGCCCTGCTCCGCCAGACCGCGCTGATTGTCATTCTGGCGCAGGTGGGCTGTTTTGTGCCTGCGAAGGAAGCCCATATCGGCATAATCGACAAGATATTCACGAGGGTGGGGGCATCGGATAACCTCTCGCTGGGGGAGTCAACCTTCATGGTTGAGATGAATGAGGCTGCAAGCATACTGAATAACCTCTCTGACCGGAGCCTGATACTGCTTGATGAGATAGGGCGGGGCACCAGTACATATGACGGCATTTCGATCGCATGGTCTATGGTTGAGTATATCCATGAACACCGCCGCAGGGCCAAGACACTCTTTGCGACCCACTATCACGAGCTGAACGAGATGGAGAACACCTTTCCAAGGGTGAAGAACTATAATGTGTCAATCATGGAGCTTGACAACAGGATTATCTTCCTCCGGAAGCTCAGGCGTGGGGGGAGTGAACACAGTTTCGGGATACATGTTGCACGTATGGCCGGCATGCCGAAGAGTGTTGTCGGGCGCGCTGATGAGATACTGAAGATGCTTGAAGATGGACGCAGCGGGCAGACGCTGGGCAAGCCTGTTGACGAGCTGGCTGTCAAACGTGAGGGATACCAGCTGAGTTTTTATCAGCTTGATGACCCCGTGCTTAAACAGATACGTGATGAACTGATAGGGCTTGACATCGACAACCTCACACCCATTGAGGCTTTGAATGCGCTTTACAATATCCGGAAACTATTAAAATAATATTGTGGTCTTGCAATTTTGAAAAATTTGTTATTTTTGCACTCACAATTGCGGGAATAGCTCAGTTGGTAGAGCACGACCTTGCCAAGGTCGGGGTCGCGAGTTCGAGTCTCGTTTCCCGCTCAGAGAAAAGAAAAAGGGACCTTCCGGGTCCCTTTCCTGTTTTTGTTAAGTTCTGCAGCCGGGCAGAAGCTTTAATTTATTCTTTTCTGCAACCGGCTTGCATCAAAGACTATCTTTTTCGCTTCGCTTTAAGAATTACTTCACCGGTCCCCATTCAATCAGGATATTATCCCTGAAATAGAGCCATTTCTGCGAATAGATCCACTCTTCATCAACACTCTGGTCAACATACATACGGTTGATCTGTTTCGCTTTGCCCCAGCTGTCGCGTGCCATGTCGGCATTTATGCCTTTCCATACCTTATGCTGATAGAGGCGTTTGCCTATGTCATTGCCGTACTTCATTGTCAGCATCTCGTACCTGTTCTGAGGCTGAGACTGAGGCTGAGACTGAGGTTGAGGTTGGGCTGAGGCTGAGGTTGATATTGGGCGGTGTAGGGGGTCTGTGTGGCAGGGACATTGCCAGTGGCCTGTACGGGAGCAGGAGTCTGGTCCGTCACGAGATTGTCAGATTTGACAAACCCCTCGGAGTTGTCAAAACGGATAAGAGTGTATTCGACATCCGGCTTGATTATCTCCACATTGCTGCCGGCCGGAATCAGGGTAATTACTGTGGTGAGGTCATCCTTGTCGCCGAAGAGCCTGACGGCTCCTTTGGTGGTTGCTTTCTGCAGTTCCTGAGCAGATACTGTTATGCCCATAAAAATAACGAGCACCGAGGCTATCAGTTTTCTCATGATTATATATTTTATATTTCAGGTTGCTCAAAAACCGTACCACCGTTATTTCTTACGGATTATCATTAGTCCGTCCCGAAGCGGAAGTACAATTTTTTCGACACGGTGATCCTTACGGACCATTTCGTTGAACATGACCACACCCTTTGTCTGCGGATCCTTAAGGGCTTCCTCCCCCTCAATCTTTCCACCCCAGAGTACATTGTCGGCAATTATGAATCCGCCCCTGCGAACCTTGTCAAATACTAGTCTGTAGTATTCAGAGTATTCGCGCTTGTCACCGTCTATGAATACCAGGTCGAAAGTTGTATCCAGGGCGGGAATAACATCCTGGGCTCTGCCTGTGTGCAGCGTTACCCTGTCAGCAACACCGGCAAGGGCGAAGTAGTGAGTGCTCATCTCATTGAGCTCATCATTTACCTCAACGGTGTGCAGCTGCCCTCCGTTCCTGAGCCCGCGGGCAAGGCAGATTGCCGAATAACCGGTATATGTTCCAATCTCGAGGATAGCTGATGGCTGGATCATGTAAGAAACCATCTCGAGAAACTTTCCCTGGATATGACCTGAGGCCATATTTGGATTTACAACATAAAGATGAGTCTGGCGGTAGAGTTCCTCGAGGACCTTGTCCTCAGGGGTGCTGTGTTCGCGGATATACTTATCGAGGTCTTTCTCCATTTTGCCTGTAAATTAAAGTTGACAATGATTTTTCATCGAATATTGCGTTTGCAGTTTCAAGAATTTCCGACGGGGTGACGTTTTCTATTTTCTTAAACACCTCAGCCATGCTGTCAATGCGGTCAAATACAAGCAGGCTTTTCCCGAGGCTCAGCATCAGACTCTCATGATTTTCCCAGGCCCTGGCGAGATACCCTTTTATCTGGTTCCTGGCTCTTGAGAGCTGGAGAGTTCCGAGCTGTTGCTTTCTCAGTTTATCAAGCTCGGCATATGTAAGGCTGATGCTTTTTTCAAGATTCCTGTTGTCAGTGCCGAAGTATATTGTAATCAGCCCGGTGTCAACATACGGGTTGTATGCCGACTCAACGTTATAAGCATATCCCCGTTTTTCACGAAGCGAGAGGTTCAGCCTGGAGTTCATCCCCTGGCCGCCAAGGACATTATTCAGGATGAACAGGCCCATTCGTTTTTCGCTGTGCAGATCATAGGCGATGTTGCCGATGATACAGTGATTCTGAAATGTATCCATCATTCTTTCCCTTTTCACGGGGGTATAATGGTATTCTCCCCTGATCCGTGGCGGGCAGGTTCGGGCAGGTATTTTACTGAAATGCTTTTCGAAGAGCGAGATTATCTGCCGGCTGTTCATCGCACCTACTGAGCAGAAGACCATCTGTGAGGTTGAATAATTGCGGGCAATGAAACTCCCGATCTTTTCACGGGTGATCGCTTTTACAGTATCGGGATGGCCCAGGATACTGCGACCGATTGGCTGATCGGGGAAGATGAGTTCTTCGTATTCGTCAAAAATATATTCTGCAGGATTGTCGAGATAAGAGTTTATCTCCTCGATTACAACCTCTTTTTCCTTTGCTATTTCTGAAGGGTTGAAGGTGGAGGCGAAGAGCAGGTCGGCAATCAGTTCTACTGCTCGCGGGTAATGTTCCTTAAGGAAAGATGCATGGATTGCCGTTTCCTCCTTGGTGGTATAGGCGTTAAGCTCACCGCCGACATCCTCAAGGCGGCTGAGGATGTGGAACGATTTTCTTTTGGCAGTGCCCTTGAACAGCATATGCTCAATGAAGTGTGCCATGCCGTGTTCATCGGCGAGTTCATCGCGCGATCCGGCATTGATTATGACTCCGCAGTGGGCCACTTCGCTTGCGGTGGGATAATGTACGAGCCTTATGCCGTTGGGGAGGGTATGAAATATAAGATCCATCAGTAATTAATAACAAAACAAATATAGCATGTAAGGGGTCTTGTTGGACCATTTAAAAAAGTGAAACTTCCCTGTTGCACGGAAAAGAAAGAGGTTGTATATTTGCACTCCTGAAATGGTACCATAGCTCAGTTGGTAGAGCAACGGACTGAAAATCCGTGTGTCCCCGGTTCGACTCCTGGTGGTACCACTTCTTAAAACCGCAAATCCCGCAAGATCAATGATCTGCGGGATTTTGTGCTTTAAGAGGGTGACGGAATTGGTGACGGAAACTGTTATAATCTATTTTTTTGGTTCCTGGGTAGCAAGTTTAAAAGTAACAGGTAAGCTGTACCAGACATTGACAGCCTTGCCACCTTGCATCCCGGGTCTGAAAGGAGGCACCAATTCTAACACTCTTACTGCTTCATTATCAAGAAGCGGGTGAACACCTCTGACAATTGAGATCCCTTCAACATTGCCTTCGGGACTAATAATAAACCTTAAAATAACTCTTCCTTCAATCTTTTCTGCTTTGGCCGCTTCAGGATATACAATATGGCTATAAATAAACTTAAACAACTCTGCATCACCTCCAGGATAGACAGGCATCTGTTCCACAGCAACGAAAGGGGCCTCTCCAATGATTTGGTCAGGCAATTTAAATTTTAAAGTGATCGATAGATGAAAACGGTTCATCCACTGCAGGATTCCTGGGTGCATCCCATTTTGGTGAAGATTGCATAATCCTGATAATCTCATTAGTCAGGATTGCATCAACTACACCGGTGGATACAATATTACTTAAAGAACCATCCAATTCAACAGTAAAACTTACTGACACCCATCCTTCAATGTTTTTTGCCCTGGCCTCAACAGGATATTTAGCCTGGCTGGCTACCCACTCAACGAAACTTGAAAATTGCAGGTTCTGAAATGTAGGGTAATCTTCAGGTGCCAACCGGGGGAAAGGAGGTTTTAATCCCATCTCGAGCGCTTTTTTTCTGGTGATTATTTCGAAAACGCCATTGGCTCCCTTTTCTCCGTATTTGTCTGTTGCTTCCTTGCCCATTATCGATTTAGCAATGCCCATATCATAACCAAGCTGCTTTTCTTGTATCATTGAAGTTTTTATCAGATATCACTCCATCCACTACAACAAGTGGCTCTTGTCTTTGTGCTTGAGGAGCCATCAGATCCGGATTTGGATACAGGGGCTTTATATTCCGGATCCCTCTCCATTTTTACAGTCATCTCAGAGGTAAAATCAGGCTTCATCGTAATCGTCTTATAGCCTGAAAACATGAATATCAGGGACGCATCTTCCTTGATCTTGCTCAATACAAATCGTCCGTCAGAACCTGTTTGTTCTGCGAATACCTCACCAAGAATTCCTGTGTTGGAAACGAATACTCCCTCTATGGGTTTCCCGATCCTCATTCAACACAATTCCTTTAACTTCTTTCTGAATAATTGGAGATGCCTGAAGAACATCTAAAATATTATCAGTCATCGGAGCAATTGGCTGTGAATTTAAAGGGATACAGCCAAAGATTAAGAAGAAGACTACTGCCAGGCTTATTGTTGTGAAGATTCTTGTACCCTGGTTCATTTTTTTGGATTCGGATTTTGTTAACATAATCAATCGCTTTTTTGTTAATGATGGAATAAAACCGCTCGCAAGTGGTATGTTGCTTTTGTGGCTCACAAAATTTAGAAGCTTATCTACATAACTTTTAAGATCTGAAGTATCTCTGATTACATTGTTATCAGCAAGATATTCATGGTTGATTCTTATTGCCCTGTTATACAAAATGAGAACAGGGTTAAACCAGTAAATAATCTGGACAATTTCAATGAATATTACATCAATTGAATGTGATTGTTTTATGTGTTTAAGCTCATGCGCCAGTAATTCTTTTGAAATTATATTATTCAGATAGTCTTGCTTGTTGACGAAAATAGTATTGAAAAAACAATAAGGATTAATCGGTTGATCAATCAGTGCTAATCTGTGTCCGGCATAATTGTTCAGTTCAGAAAATCTTGTCAGACGGGAGATGAATAAGATATTCTTAATAAATCGAAACAGTAACAGTACTACACCTGATGCATAAAGGATTAGCAAAATTTGAATGATGTTAAAACCGGATGAAATTCCTTCTTTTACAGGTACAGCCTCTGGATATAACTGATATTCAACGGTAGAGGTATTATCTTGTTTGTGATCAAGAGAAGGTACGCTACTATTCAGGGCAGCCACAATTTTTCCCCGGACTCCGTCATTACGGATGTTTATCGGGATTGAAATTAATGGATTGACCAGTGATATAATGATGGAGAAAATGAGAAAATACCTGTTGAAAATGAATGTTTTCTCTTTTCTGAGCAGCAACCAGTAAAGCCCGAACATTATAAGCAGGCTTAAACTTGATTTAATAACATAAGCTATCATTTCCTGGAATTTTTAGATGCAATTTTCTTATCAACAAGTTCTCTTAATTCTTTTAATTCCTCCTTGCTCATTTCTGTCTCGGTTGCAAAAAAGGATGCGAACTGAGTAGTTGAATTATTAAAGAAGTCCTTTATTAATCCGTTAATATGATCTGAAAAATACTCTCCTTTCTTAATTAATGGGTAGTATTCTCTCGAATTTCCGTATTGTTTATAACTGACAAATCCTTTGTCAATCATTCGTTTTAATAATGTGATAACTGTTGTTGGTGCAGGTCTGGGATCAGGAAATTCTTTGAGAAGATCACGGATAAATGCGGGATGACGGAATCGGTGACGGATTTACAATTTACATATAATCAATCACATGCCTGACTGTATTTAATGATTAGGCAGGTACCATCATTAGGAAAAGTTGGATTTATTGCCTTTTTATTATTTGCTCTTCAACGATTTTAAGTTCAAATGGTAATTGACCTGATTTGAGGGTGTTGACAAGATTATTCGCTTCTTCGATAGAAAAATCACCTGTAATTTCAGTCTTTCCACCTGAAATTTCAGACTGGACCCTGGGATATGATCTGACATAACCATTATATACAACAGCAATGCAGCGGGAAACATTTTCCCGGGTTATTTTAGCCCAGGTTTTTGTTCCTTCAGGATCCATCGTTAAACTGATTTTTACATCTTTTTTATCGGTATCTGTTGTTGCCTCCGCTGAAATAATTGTATTGCCAGTAAGTGGAGCTCGGCCATTGACTGTTGTCACCTTAATAGCATGTAATCCGTACAAAGCTTTTGAAGTATCATATTTATACGGATTTGAGTCCCAGCAAAATTTGAGATCACCCGGGAACAGGGCTCTTATCTTATCCATCCTAAGGTAGGTGTTAACACTTGAGGTGTCTTTTCCGTTTGCAAGTCCAATCATACATGATGGCAATGGCTCTCCGGCGGTCGTGATTCTTGGACCAAGTATGCTGAATAGAGGATTCTTCTCTGAAAATTGTTTCCGGGAATCAAGAACTGCAGTTTGTGTAGTACTTTTTCCTGTTACATCAGCATTTAGTTTTTTTTCTTCTATTGGAGTACTTCCGGGAGTACTCATAGCTCCCAACAAATTATCTGCCTTTGTAAGATATCCAATTATCTCAGAGTTCTCATATGTCTCCCAGAATTCCAGTGTATTGTTACTGGTGATCACATTTTTAATCATGCGAACTTTGCTGGTATCAATATTGTTAATCGTCAACATTATTTGAGCTTCAGCAACGTCAAGTTTTATGCTTTCCTGTGGAATTTCAAAGAAGTAGGTCAGTCTCTTATTAATAACCCCGGCAGCTTTGGTCAAATCACTCTGACTTGTTATCGAACTACCTGTTTTGGGTACGACTTTAATTTTTAAATCAAAGCTTTCGTTTATCGTGCTTGCTGTGAACGATAATACGGCAATTATACATGCAAGAAAAATTAATATTGTTTTCATAAGTGTAAGATTTAAGTTTATTAATAACACCTTCCGGGAGGAAGGGGAATAATGAAAATGGATTTAACTTAAATCTGGCAGATCGCCTGTGTCAGTTACGGAAAGAGTACTACGTAACCTCCAAAGAATTAAAGGTTCAATAGTAAGTCTGGTTTTTTGAAATTGGATTAGATTTTGAGCAATTCTGTGATTGTAGTCCGATATTATATATTGGACTGAAATTGGACTAAGGCATGTTATGTTGAGAGCCCATTCATAATATTTTTGGATATCGGGTAACTGAACAGAACTGGATATAATTGCGTTGTGGTGATTTGAAATATCACCTATAACCAATGCCGTATGAGTGGGATATTTTGCAAATGATGAATAATGATTCCGGTGGTTATTTGAAGCAACAAATACCAAAAGGAAAAATAGAATTAAAATGAATATAGTCCTGAAGGGATGGTTTGTATCTTCTTTAAGATTACTCATGTAACAAAGTTAAACCAATAATTTGACATTTTTAGCCTAATTTAACCGCTATATGCTTCCAAACATTTTGCCGTTTGCCTGGATCATCCTAAAATCCGGGAAATCAGTCTCCTCCTCATTTCAATGCTTACCCTGATAAGATCAGACGCTGCAGGCCTGCAAAATGCTCACCTGAAAAAACAATTCCATTTCGCAGTTTGTTTATCCTGAATCATGGGAGATAAATGCCATCACTGAGCAGGGATACTGCCAAAGTAATTTAGCAAAGAGGACTTTGATCGAAATATTACACGTAACAATTTGAATAAACCAATATTAAAAGACACAGAAGAAAATGAATAAACTTTTGATATTTCTGATTCTCAATATGCCGGGAATTGTGTTCGGACAAGTGAGAGAAAATTCGTTTCAACAAATTGTAAATACAGCTTCAATGCCGGACCAAAACCATGGAAAAGGAATTGAAAAAGTGCCAGAAAAGGATACAACTGGGATAAATCCGGATTATGATGCCACAATGGCTAAAAGGCTGGGGGCAGATGATTACGGAATGAAAGGCTTCATCCTCGTTATTCTCAAAACAGGTCCTAATCAAACTACTGACAAGACTTTTATAAATAGTTGTTTCAGTGGGCATCTCGACAATATGGATCGATTGGTTAAGGAGGGAAAATTGATTGTAGCAGGACCGATCAGCAAGAATAGCAATAGCTATCGGGGGATCTTTGTTCTGAACCTGGCTTCGGTTGAAGAAGCCGAACGGTTGTTACAAACCGACCCCGCAATCAAGGAAAGATTACTTGATGCTGAGCTTTACAAATGGTATGGATCTGCTGCATTGCCGGAATATCTGCAGTATGCCGAGAAAATCTGGAAAATTAAGCCAAATTAATAATCAGCATTGATTATTGCAGACTTTAAGACCAGCCAAACAGGCCTGGTTGTCACTGATCTGCGGGATTTTGTGCGCTGGGGGGTAATCTCCTTCCTATCAATCCTTCCAACATCATCAGATCAACCAGCACCAGTGCCGTGGCAGCTTCGGCTACTACCGGCACACGGAGGGCAATGCAGGTGTCATGCCTTCCCTCAATCTCCAGATCAACCATTTCTCCGGTGACCAGATTGATTGTATGTTGTATCCGATGCGTACTCGAAGTGGGCTTTACTGCAATACGGAATGCCAGATCATTACCGTTCGTAATCCCGCCATTGATTCCGCCTGCATTGTTTGTATTTGTTTTGCCATCAGTATTTATCAGCATATCATTATGTTCACTTCCCCACATACGGGAACCTGCAAAACCGGATCCGAACTCCAATCCTTTTATGGCCGGTATTGCAAACATAATGTGGCCTAATAAGGATTCAACTGAATCAAAGAAAGGCTCTCCCAGGCCAGCCGGAACACCGCTCACTGTACATGCAATTATGCCACCTATGGAGTCTCTTTTACTTACTGCTGCATCAATTGCAGCTTCTACATCTGTTGATCCCCCGGCCTCCTGAAGAGTCGCAGTCACCCGTACAGGGTTAATCAGCTTCTTAGCTATTACCCCCGCTGCAACCAAACCCACTGTAAGGCGACCGGAAAAATGGCCTCCCCCGCGATAATCTTCAAATCCGCCATATTTCTTCATGGCTGTGAAATCAGCATGACCTGGTCTTGGCGTTTCCCGAAGCTTGAGATAATCGCGCGACAGAGTATTTGTATTATCAAACATGATTGTCAGGGGTGCTCCGGTAGTATATCCGTTGAAAACGCCGGTTTTTATCTTAAGCTCATCGGGTTCTTTACGAGGTGTGGTGCCTTTAGCTCCGCTGCTGCGCCTGCTTAAATCATATGTAAAATCGTCAGGAGATATGGGTAGCCCTGCCGGACAGCCGTCAATTGTAATGCCCACACATTCCCCGTGCGATTCACCGAAAATGCTGATGCTGAATTGTTTTCCAAAAGTATTCATGTTTGTCCGGTTACCTTTTACTCATTCATGACCCTTGTCTGATGATTTATTGACTCCTCATGTATTGCTCTGAATACTTTTACAATAAACTCCTCTCCCAGTCCTATTTTTGATGCGTGCTGGATTTTGTTTCGAAGAATCTCATCCCACCGGCTGGTTTGCAGGATAGTGATGTTGTTCTTCTTTTTATACTCGCCGATCTTACGTGATACTGCCATACGGTGGTCAAAGATCTCCATCAGATTATCGTCATACTTATCGATCTCATGACGGTACTCCTCAAGGGTTGACAAAAGCAGATTATTAGGTATGTCTGCATGTCTCAGGGTCAGCTGGTTCAGAAGCTTGTTGAGGCTTTCAGGTGTCAGTTGCTGTTGTGCATCACTCAGTGCCCTGCCTGGATCATAGTGCGACTCAACCATGAGGCCATCGAAATCAAGGTCCATAGCCCGCTGTGAGACTTCAAAAAGCAATTCACGGCTACCGCAGATGTGACTGGGATCAGTAATGATGGGAAGTTCGGGTATTTTGAGTTTTAGCTCTATTGGAATCTCCCATTGCGGATTGTTGCGGTATAATGCTTTGTTATACACTGAAAAACCGCGGTGAATAGCGGCCATTTTTGTAATGCCTGCACGGGAAAGTCGCTCAAAGGCACCAATCCACAGTTCAACGTCCGGATTGATCGGATTTTTAACCATAACCGGAACATCAACTCCCTTCAGAGCCTCGGCGATTTCCTGAACTGCAAAGGGATTGGCAGTCGTTCTTGCCCCGATCCATATGATATCTATCCCTCCCTTCAACGCATCATATACATGCTTTACGTTGGCAACTTCGGTTGCGGTATACATTCCAAGCTCTGCCTTCACCCTGCGCAGCCATGGCAGACCTTCTTTACCTACACCCTCGAATGTATCCGGCCGGGTCCGGGGCTTCCACAGTCCTGCACGGAGAATATTGATGCCATAGCTTTTAAGCTGGCGCGCAGTTTCCATTACCTGCTCTTCGGTCTCCGCACTACACGGACCTGCAAGAATCAACGGCTTTTCAGCTGAAATTCCTTTGAATTCAAACCTTTCAAGATTGAGTTCTATTTTCATACCTTTTTCAGATTGTTTGTTTTGGGCTTCAGTAATAAACAACCTGAAACAGTCTTTGTTTAACAATTCAGTTAAACAAACCTGAATAACCCCCCCGCAAAAAAAAAGTGTAATAACAGATTTAGTTATACCGGATGGGATTCTTCAATATTCTCCATCTCTTCTCTTGTGAAAGTATGGAGTTTAGTTATCCTGGCGTCGGTTCTGAATAATGAAGGAACAATCTGACGAGCCTGATCCTTGCTTTCTACTTCCACAATCAACCAGGCTTTATGTTCACCGTCGTAGCAACCCCAGTCGGCCTGCCTGAGAAAGTGTGAACCGGTCTGTAAAAAGATATTCACTGCATTAATACATGCAGATTTTGTTGCTTCATGAGGAACCTCAATAAGATACTTTTCCATTTTACAGCTCCTTTCAAATGTTATTGTTTAATAATACATTTTTGTTGGCTGATAATGAAATAAAACAAACTACACAGGACTATGTTCATCAATAAATTCATCAGGGTTTGATGAATCTCGCAAGGTGTCTTTGTTCAGAAAATAATGTTGCTGTATTGATCAGGGCCAGGTGTGAATAGGCCTGGGGGAAGTTACCCAGAAGCCTTTTAGTTTTGAAGTCTATATCTTCACTAAAAAGGCCAACATGGTTACCGTAAGAGAGAAGGTCTTCAAAAATGACCTTTGCTTCATCCTGCATTCCGATACTGAACATCGCCTGTATAAGCCAGAAGGTACAAATAGTAAATGATGACTGAGGCTTTCCGAAATCATCAGGGCTGATATACCGGTACACCAATCCGTTTTTAAACAGGGCATTCTTTACGGCAATAACTGTCTTTTTATACTTCGGATCACCTGCGTCAATAAACCCGTATTCAGCCATCAGCAATAAAGATGCGTCAAGTTCAGAATTGCAGTAGGTCTGGGTAAATGTCTGCAGATCTTCCTTCCAGCCATTCATGAATATATCTTCCTTAATATCATTGGCAATGTCTCTCCATGATTCACCGTAGTAATTTTTGTTAAGGGCAAATGCAATTTTTGCTGCCCTGTCCATCGCAACCCAGCTCATCACCTTGGAAAAGACATAATGTTTTTCATCCGAACGGAATTCCCAGATGCCCTTATCAGGGTTTTCCCAGTGAGTGGATACTGTCCGGGAGATGTTACGGACGATCTCCCACATATCTTCTATCTCATCCAGTGTTCCCGGGAAAAACTCATAATACTGGTAAATTACATTCAGCAAATAGCCGAAAACATCATTCTGCTTCTGTAAATACGCAGCATTTCCAATTCTAACCGGCTTTGAGTTTTCATATCCGGAAAGGTGAGACAGGGTCGTTTCGGTTAGTTCACGTTCACCTCTGATCCCGTACATAATCTGGAATGAATCGTTCTTCGATTTAAGGATACCTTTCAGATACTCCAGAAATTGCCGGGCAGAATAGAAGTGCCCCATTTTAAACAAAGTTTCAAGGGACATCGATGCATCACGCAGCCAGCAGAAGCGATAATCCCAGTTACGCACTTCTCCGATTGTCTCGGGAATACTTGTAGTCAATGCGGCAAGAACGGCTCCGGTTGGCTGGAATGACATAATTTTCAATACAAGCAAACTCCTGGTTATCTCTTCATTGTACTTCCCGTATTTTTTCGAACGGTTTGACCAGTTCAGCCAGTAGACTTTTGTCCGTTGAAATTCAAGATAGACTCTTACAATATCTATATCTATAAGTTTCTGATTATATGAGAGTAGCAGAAACTGATTCTGTGTCAGGAGTATTTCACTTGAATTGAGAATATCCTCGGAGTTCAGGCTGGAATAGAGAAAGATACAATCAGTAGGATTGACAAGAGAATATGTTCTTACATAATTATCTTCTATCACATTCGAGACCTCCTCGGTGGCATAATTAAATGCAGGAGCATATTCTACCCTGAAGGAAGGCTTCCCGGAAATATATTTTACATAGCGGTAGATCTCAGAGGGAGCAAAATAGTCATAATCGTAAAGCTTGTAGCGGGGCATGAAGTCAATAATCTCGAAGGTCCCTGCATCTGATCTGTATTCAGTACATAACACATTTGTCGAGGTAATATATCTCTGGGTAATTGAATACTTTTCATCAGCAACAATGCTGAAGTGACCTCCTTTTTCATTGTCAAGCAGCCTGGCGAAAACAGAAGGTGAATCGAAATCTGGCAGGCAACACCAGTCGATGCTCCCCTTATCCGAGACCAGGGCTGCACTTCTGCAATTGCCAATGACACCGTAATTCAGGTTTTTCATTTTACTGCTTTAAGGATGAAATTTTAAAAAATACATCGGCTTGCTGTAATACAATCATGTGTATTCAGTTATATAACAAAGATAGTAATGAATCTCTTGCGACAGTAGTATCAATTTGACAGGTCAAAAAGGATACATTCCCCTCATATCATTTTTATATTTGTATTTGCCCGATATTCTTGTATTCTTTGATTTAAAAAATGTCAGGGTATAAGGTGAAGCTTTTATGGATAACAATGAAATAGAAGATTTGATTGCAGGTTACAGGCAGGCACCCAACAGCCTTCTGTTACT
The DNA here is from genome assembly GCA_963736735.1 of uncultured Bacteroidales bacterium. Classification (GTDB taxonomy): domain Bacteria; phylum Bacteroidota; class Bacteroidia; order Bacteroidales; family VadinHA17; genus SR-FBR-E99. Next base: position 110,488 of record CAVTPX010000005.1, read on the forward strand.
CGATTATGACGGTACACTAGTCAACTATGAACTTAACCCGGAGAATGCACGGCTTCCGGAACATCTGAATGATATTATTAAAAGGCTTATTGCGAAGCCTGGAACAACAGTATTTATTATCACCGGCAGAGCCCAAAGCGATATTGAATGGATGCTTCGTCATCTCCGGATCAATATTATTTCTGAGCATGGAGCAATGATTAAAAATGGAGATGAATGGCAGAAACTGACATACGGTAACTGTCAATGGAAGGATTCAGTTATTCCGGTATTGAGGCAGGCAACTTTAAAATGTAAGGGATCATATATTGAGGAGAAGAACTGCTCTGTGGCATGGCATTACAGAAATGCTGATTCTCGGGATGGGTTTTCTCATTCGAGGAAATTAATCCGTATTTTAGAAAAAAATGTCCATTCCCTTAATTTAAAAATCCTGGATGGGAACAAAGTTGTTGAATTAATACCCGGCGATACGGGGAAGGGCAAAATTGTAAAGATGCTGACAGACCAGGTCACATATGACTTTATCCTGGCTATCGGAGACGACAAAACGGATGAGGAGATGTTTGAGTGCCTCTCTGAAAATCCTGAATCATTCACAATCAGGGTTGGATCCGGAGATAGTCATGCAAAATACGGTTTTGAAGGCATCAGGGATGTAATTTCACTGTTAAAACGACTATCCGAATGAGACTTACACTTGCTTTTATATTCTCAATCATTCTGGCTGTAGGGATCGTGGCATTTGGTTTTACGTTCTTTCAGTCTTCGGCCGAAAGGAACAAGCTTATCCGGGACCTTGAAATTCGTGCTTCACAGGTAGCCGGCGAAGTATTTCAGGGAGATTCAATTAATTCGGAAAAGGTAAACCTGAATAATTTCGGGTCTTTTGCCGACAGTATCAGCAACAGGTACAACCTGATCGGAATGGCCGTATACTACAACAGGGACAGCATATTGACCAATAATCCAGCCAGCAGGTTAGCCGGGTATTCACTGAATTATATTTCACAGGCTGTCGCTGCTGACACATCAATGGGCAATTTCTTTACGGCGGAAGGCAGGGATATATATCAACTCATATGTCCCTTAAACGGGACAGGGGTTTCCAGGATTGCAGTTGTATTTTATACTGATGCCGGTTATATCGATAAAGTCATCAGAAGCATTTGGTTCCGGAATTTTATCCGATGGTTTATTCAGGCATTTCTGGCATCACTTGTAACATTGCTTATTATCCGCTGGGGCATATTCAGTCCCATAAACAGAATTGTTGACTGGGCAAAGGCATTGCGCACCGGCAATGCAGGACAAATAAAACCGCAGCCTCATTTAAAGTTTCTTGATCCTCTGCATAAGGAGATCGAATATATAGCCAAAGCATTGAATGAAGCAAAGGCTACTGCTGAGGAGGAAGCGCGGCTGAGAACCAGCGCAGAGTCAATATGGACGCCAGAAAGACTGAAGATGGAGATGGGAAATCTCCTGCAAAACAGGAAACTGATCGTCGTTTCCAATCGTGAACCATATATGCACATTCATGCCGGCAAGGAAATTAAATGTATTGTCCCTGCCAGCGGAATGATCACTGCCATGGAACCTATTCTAAAAGCCTGCAGCGGGCTTTGGATAGCATCAGGAACAGGTGATGCCGATAGGGAAGCGGTAGATAAACATGATAAGGTCGAAGTTCCTCCGGAAGAGCCCAGGTACACATTAAAAAGGATATGGCTCACAAAGGAAGAGGAAGATCATTTTTATTACGGTTTCTCAAATGAAGGACTATGGCCACTCTGTCATATAGCGCATACACGACCTACATTCAGGAGTGCCGACTGGCATTTTTACAAAAAGGTAAATGAGGATTTTGCCAGGGCAGTCCTTGATGAAACCAGGGACGAAGAGCAACCTTTTATCCTGATTCAGGACTTTCATTTTGCTTTGCTGCCTGAGCTCATTAAAAGGGAAAAGCCGAAGGCAAAAGTTGCAATATTCTGGCATATTCCCTGGCCAAATCCTGAGTCATTCGGAATCTGTCCGTGGCAGAAAGATATCCTGCGAGGGATGCTTGGTGCTGACCTGATCGGATTTCACACGCAGTACCATTGCAATCATTTTCTTGAAACAGTCAGCCACGCACTTGAATCGAGAGTCTTATGGGACAACTTTTCGGTAAAAATGGGTGGCCGGACTACCCTTGTCAAGTCCTTTCCTATCAGCATTGCATTTACATTAAAGGATTACGATGATGATTCCCTGAAGGTAAACCGTTCCGAACTTTTAAGGGAGTACGGCATATCATCACAGTATATAGGCATAGGGGTCGACAGAATCGATTATACAAAGGGCATTGTCGAAAAGTTCCTTGCAATTGAACGGTTCCTTGAAAAAGAGGGATCTTATATAGGGAAATTTACTTTTGTTCAGATAGGCGCTCCAAGCAGAACACTTCTTAAAAGTTATTCTGATACTGTCACTGCTGTAGAAGAGGAAGCCAACAGGATCAATATGAAGTTTAAAACCAAAAACTGGAAACCGATACTGCTTTTAAAACGGCATCACAGTCACCAGGAGATAGCACCTTTTTATGCTTCAGCAGATTTTTGTATGGTTTCATCGCTGCATGACGGGATGAACCTGGTTGCCAAAGAATTTGTAGCTGCGCGTGGCAGAAATGACGGCTCTCTTATTTTGAGCCGGTTTGCAGGTGCCTCGCAGGAACTTAACGGGGCAATCATTATCAATCCTTATGACATTGAGAGATCGGCAGATGCAATAAAGTCAGCCCTTGAAATGCCGGAAGAAGAGCAGACCCGGCGCATGACACAGATGCGGCTTGAAGTTGTCACGGCATAACATCTATTCCTGGGCATCAAACCTGTTGAGGACTATTGCCGCAATACGCTGATACGCGGAACCGGACTGGCTTACAGCAGTCGCTTCCAGTCCCTGCGTTCAAGCCACTTAATAAGGATGAAGTTTCCGATTGCAATAAGCAACATGATGCCTCCGAAGAGGGGATAAGCCCTTCTCCAGTTTTCTGTACCGGTCATCATCGACCACTCGCTCATTCCGAAGATGCCGGCAAGAAGGGTGAGAGGCATGAAGATGGTTGTGATAAGTGTCAGCCTTCTCACTGCTGCGTTTGTCTGGTTTGAGTCGCGCGCCATCTGGTTGTTGAGCATCGATGCATAAAGTTCCATGAGGCTTGTCACATTGTCACGGTGACTCTCAGTCATCTCCAGGAAGTTGGAGAGGTGGTCATAGATGTCACGGTAATGCACTGTGGCCTTTTCAGGCACCCATTCACAGTCGTTCCGGCTGATCTTTGTCAGTATCTCCCGTTCGTGGAAAAGACTCTTCCGGAGCGCAAGGAGGTTTCGTCGAAGGTAGATCAGTTTGGAAGGATCGAAAACCGATGGTGCACCGAGTATTGATTCCTCCGCCTGGTCTATGTCTGCTTCGGCCCTGTCAACGGCGTCAGCCATCTGGTCGACAATATAGTCGAGAATGATGTGCATGAGCCAGGCGGGTCCGCGGGTGAGGCCTGTCAGGTTCCTTTCAAGCACGGTATTCAGACCTTCCAGGGGCAGCCGGCTTTGGTCCGAATAGCCGCTTACAGTAACCAGAAAATTCCTGCCAATGAAAAGGTCAACTTCGTCAGACAACAGGTCCTCATTTTCATAATACAGGGCGTTGAAAACGATGAAAGTATATGCCGGCATCTCGTCCATCTTTGGAACCTGTGTCTCATCGGTACAGTCTTCGATTGACAGTGGATGGATCCCCAACGGAATTATAAGCTCCGAAAGATCTTCGCGCGAGGCTTTGCGGAAATTGAACCAGACGTACCCGTCACCGTTCAGCGCTTCTGTCGCCTCTTTCAGTGTACCCAGCTTCTCCATTACACCGGGAGCAGCTATGCGGTAAAACTCTGAGTTGCCCATAGGTCTTTTTCTTTCTTATTATTCAAGTGATCTGACCACCATGGTCATCAATTCACCGATCTTTGAAGGGTCTATCCAGCGCACAACAACCACCAGGTCATTTTTCTGATCGACGATTATATAGTTGCCTCCCATGCCGGTGGCATAGAAGACCGAATCCGGCACTCCTTCCCATTTCGTTGCTCCCTTCAGCAGCCACCACATGTACCCGTAGCTGCTGTTTGCAGGCGAGGGCGCTGTGGCGAGCCTTATCCATTCCTCGAGAAAGCAGCCTGTTTCCGTTCCACTCTCCGTTGCGGAGCAACAGCAGTCCGAACCGGGCGTGGTCGAGGGTGCTTATTATCAATCCACCGCCGAAGTGTGCACCTCCGCTGACTGACTGGATCATCTGTCCGTCAATTGTAACCCATGAATTATCATAGCCGTTCCAGCGCCAGGTTGTGGAGGCACCGATTGGGTCCATAATCCGCTCTTTCAGGATTGCCGGCAAGGGCCTCCTGTAAACCTGCAAAAGTGAGTATGCCAGCAGGTTTACGCGTACATCATTATATTCAAATACGGTTCCGGGAGTCACCGGCGTTCTTTTCTGCCAGTCTTCGGCAGTGCCGGTGCGTGGCGGCCTGTCAGCCCAGTCAGGCACTTCAAAGAGTGTCCCTGACCAGTCGGAGCTCTGGTTTAAAAGGTGCTCCCAGGTTACCTGTGAGTTATGAGAACCGGCAAAGGTACCGTCGGTTACATACTTTGCTACCTTATCCGTCACGCCTATTAAGCCGTCGTCGTAAGCCAGGCCCGCCACGGTCGACAGGTAGCTTTTTGTGGCGCTGAATGTAAGGTCGGGCCTTTCGACATCTCCCCACGCGGCGGCAATATATCCGTTTTTTATTATGAGTCCGGCAGGGCCGCCGCGGTCAGCAACAGGCCCCGCGATTCGGAACCCGGGTTCGCTGCCGTAGGCCTGAAGTATTGGAATACGGAGATCCTTCGGGTAATTGATTTCATTTTCTATGGCGAAGCTGACAGCTTTATAAAGTGCTGCAGTGTCAAATCCCATCGTCTCAGGCTGCCTGCGTTCCCACTGACCGTACGGAGGGAAATAGGGTGGGGGTGACTGTTCAGCTTTTTTACGCTGCTGAGCGAAGAGGTGAGGTTGAGGTTAAGGCTAAGGTTAAGGTTAAGGCGGCAATAAGATTCAGCCTGCCGGGTCTGTTATTAATTCTTATTGAATAGTGGTGTTTCATCATCGTCTGGTGGTTAAGGGTGAAATTATAAATATTTGTAACCTGTGTTTAAAAATTGAATTCATTTTTCAATATCAGGGTTATTATTTGCTTCAGGCGGGGCAAATCCTTATTAATTGTCTCCCAGATTACTGTATCCTCAATGGCATGATATTCATGTAGTATGAAGTTCCTGAGTGCTCTTACCTTATACCACGGGAAATCGTATTTATCAAGTACTTCTTCACTGACATGAACAATTGCTTCTCCGATAACTGCAAACTGAAATAAAGTTGCATCTATTGTTTTTCTGTCACCAAGAAAATCATCCCTTGATGATTTTCCTGTAAATTCTGCAATTGCACTTATTGCAGCAAGGATGTGATTGAGCCTTTCTCTGTCAGTTATTTTACTATCTCTCATAAATCAAAATAAGTTCAGGATTTATGCGCTTCAACACCTCAGGGCTGACAGCACCCTTCATAACCACGTCTATTCTGCCCGAAATCAGCTTTCCCAACTGGTACTGAATCTCAGCAAGATCGAACAATGAAAATGATATATCTTTCCGGATCTGGATCATTATATCAATATCACTTCCGGAATCATGGTCCCCACGTGCATAGGAGCCAAAAAGCCAGGCTTTCAACACCTTGTTTTGCCCGGCGAAATACTCTTTTATCGTCAGTTTGATGGATTCAATGTTAACGCCCGAGGTTGCCATGTATTTTAATCTTTCCTCAGCAACCTTCATTGCATCATTTGCGAGATGTTCTCCCCGGAGTTCATTAGTGATTTTATCTGTCAACCAGAGAATAAGGAGGGTGTCAGGTTCAATTCCGTAATAATCAGCAAGCCTGACTACATGGTCTCTGGATGCTTTTCGCTTCCCGTTCTCAATTTTACTTAATATTGCCTGATCAATATCCAGGAAAGCAGCCACCTTTCGAAGCGGATCCCCGCTTTGAAGTCTTAATTGCTTCAACTTTTCAGAGAAGAGGATCATTTTGAACAGAATGTTTTGACAAAAATAGTCAAAAAAATGGAATATGCAAAGTTTAAACTTCAGTGAGGAGCGATGTCAGCACAGAGGCCAGATCTTCAAATTCGATCCTGTATCCTTCTTTTTCAAGTGAAGTCACAAACTCGCTGTGGGTTCTGTTCTGTCTGTAATCGGGCTCACGCCGCGGATGGCGGAGATATCTCTCGAAAATCACCGGATTTTCACCAAGGTTAAGGACACCATGGTAAACCAGCCGGCCCTCACGGCGGTGCATCGATGACCCCAGTATTTTACGGTTACCGACAGTAATATCAGAAATGCCTTTTGCACCAAGACCCCTTACCCCAAGGTCCTCACAGGGCCTCCGTAATCATTGTGTTGACCTCTCTGAAGAACTCCTTTGAACCGGTCATCTCACTGAATTCCCGTGCGACTGTTATCACTGCCATCCGGGGTGTCAGCACCACCGCCTCACCCCCGGTAGGACGTTTGGTGACTTTAATATTATCCGCTGTAACATTCTCTGCAATAAGTGAAATCTCTGCCGTATTGCTCTGTCCGAGAACAATGTATGTGTCATCTGGCTGCCAGACAAGCAGACCTTCACCTGTGCCGCTGAAAAGTGCGGCATCGGTGAGGTTGTAGGGTGTTACCACGGGGGTCATGCTAAAGACTTAGCCTTTGTGCACGGGTTTGCCAACAGCATCTGATCCTGCCTCCAGGAAGACCTCTGAAATGGTGGGGTGCGCATGCATTGTACGTGCTACATCCCAGACAGTGCTTTCGACGGCCATATAGGCAGAAGCCTCGCTGATGAGGTCTGTGGCATTGTGTGCGATTATCTGCACGCCAAGAACCTCTCCGTATTTTGGCTCGGAAAGTATCCTCAGGATACCCTCCGACTGTCCCTCAGTAAGGGCCTTCCCGTTTGCTGAAAGCGGAAACTCATTGATTTTATATTCCGTTCCACCGGCTGTCAGCTGCTGCTCGGTCTTTCCTATCTGGGCCAGTTCAGGTTCAGTATAAACTGTAAGCGGAACCCTCTCCGTCTCCATCGTCTCTGTGATTCCCAGGATATGGTTAACGGCCGCCAGCGCCTGTGCGGAACCAGCATGCGCATAAATGCTCCGGCCGTTTACATCACCCACGGCATAAACGCCACTGACACTTGTCATGAAATGTTCATCGGTGACATAAAAGCTGTCAGCTGAATCAGGCTTAAGTGATCCTGTGGGTTTAATTCCTTTTCTGGGCATGCAGTTTACGATTCCCTCATATTCGTCAAAGTTCAGAGAGTCATAACCTGCTGTGCCTTCGATGATCTTAATCTTCATCGACTCAAGTTTGCGCGAGATGAAGTTACTCATGTAATCATCAAGGGCAGGGAAGATCTTCTCCGCAGTCTTCAGGAGAGTCACATCCTTACCAATAAGTGCAAGCAGCTGTGACACCTCGGCAGCGACAGGGCCCTCACCAACTACAAGCAGTTTCTGAGGAATCTCCTTCAATGAGAAAAAGCTTTCCAGATTCAGGATCTTTTTTTCAGCTACCTTGAACGGCAGCGGCCTGGGATATGAGCCGGTAGCAATTATAATATTCTTTGCAGAAAGATTACGGTTGTCAACCACTACGGTGCCTTCACCCTCAATTGATGCAGTGCCCGTGATGATCTCGACATTATTCTTCTTCAGAAGGAACTCCACACCCTTTGTCAGCCGGCGGACAATGCGCTCAGATCTTTTCACTCCCTTTTCCCAGTTAAAGGAGAGTTTTTTTAAATCGATGCCCTCAACGCCGAAGTCTGCCGCCATCGACAGCCTTGAGAAGTATTTTGCACTCTCCAGCATCGCCTTCGAAGGGATGCAGCCCCAGTTGAGACACATGCCTCCGACGTGCTTCTTCTCTATAATCGCTGTCTTCAGTCCTGCCTGTCCTGCCCTTATTCCTGCCACATATCCTGCCGGTCCTGCCCCTATAATAATCAGATCGTAATCCATTTCCTTTTCTTTTATTATTGCCTCATTATCAGTGAAAGTGGATCAGCAATTCCGGCAGCCACATCAAGGAGAAACTCAGTTGCACCGGCACCGTCAACAATCCGGTGGTCAACTGAAAGAGAGAGCGGCATAACATTGCCCACCTTAATCTCTCCGTTATCCACAACGGGTTTCTGATAGATCCGCCCGATACCAAGTATGCCGCTCTGCGGATAATTGATCACGGGAACGCCAAACCATCCGCCTAAGGCTCCGTAGTTGGTTATTGAGAAGGAGCCATCCTTCATATCATCAAGGGTGAGTTTGCGGTCGCGTGATTTTACTGCCAGTTCGGCAACAGCGATGCTCAGCTCCCTGATACTCAGTTTGTCAGCATTTTTTATAACCGGTACTACAAGACCTTCGGGAGTACTCACCGCAATGCCGATATTATAGTAGTTCTTATAGATTATATTTCCTTTTTCCTGATCCATCTCTGCATTCAGGTCGCGGTGCCGCTTCAGTGCCGCCACTACAGCCTTGATCACAAACGGAAGATAGGTAAGGTTAATGCCGTCTTTTTTGAACTCCTCCCTGTATTTTGCCCTGGCGGCCACAAGTGCGGAGACTTCAGGCTCCTCGAAGAGGGTCATATGGGCGGTGCTCTGTTTGGAACGAAGCATGTTTTTGGCTATCGACTTGCGCATCTGGCTCATCGGAACCACCTCGACAAGTTCTCCGGCTGGTAAACTGGCTGCAGTTGCAGAAGGAGTAGCCCTGACAGTGGCTGCCACGCCGTGGAAGCCCTGAATGTCACTCTTCATTATGCGTCCTGCAGGACCTGTGCCAGTGACAAGATTGATGTCGATATTCATATCGCGTGCCATAGCCCTGGCCACCGGTGTGGCAAGCACTTTACGCGCTTCGCCTTTTATCGCAGCAGGCTTTGCTTCTGTTCCTTCCTCACTGGCCGGGAGGTATGCATTATTCGAAGCAACCTCCAGTGTGCCAACAACTCCGGCACCTTTTTCTTCTACCGCTTCAGTCTGCGGGCCTGTTCCTTCTGCAACAACTTCCGGGGTTGCAACGGCTGCAACGGCTACACCGGCTACATCGGATGGTACCGGTGCAACGGCTTCTCCGGCTATCTCAATCTCTACCAGGGTCTCGCCCACGTGGACGGTTTCGCCCACTTTGCCGTAGCGTGCTGCTATGACACCCTCGCGTGGCGAGGGAATGTCAGTGACAACCTTGTCAGTCTCCATCTTCACCAGCGGCTGGCCTACCTTCACGGCAGTGCCCTTGTCAACATACCACTCGACAACGATGCCCTCGGTGAGGCCTTCACCTATATCGGGAAATTTGAAAATATATCTCATCACCTCAGAATTTTACTGTTCGTTCAATCTCATAGAAGATCTTCTCAGGGGAGATCATAAAATGATGTTCGCCGCGCGGGTAGGGGACGATCACATCGAATCCGGCCACGCGTTTCGGCGGTGCCTCGAGATGCAGAAATGCCTCATCGTTGGCCAGCGCCATTATCTCTGACCCCACACCGAAGCTGCGGGGTTCTTCGCCCACGAAGATGACTCTCCCGGTCTTCTTTATGGAGGCCGTAACAGTCTCTTTGTCAAGCGGGTATATGGTTCTCAGGTCTATCAGTTCAACAGAGATTCCTGCCTCTTTCGCCATCATCATTGCCTTCTGCACCTCGCGTATCATGGCGCCGTAGGCTACCACTGTAACGTCGGTGCCCTGGGCAAGAACCTTTGCTTTACCGATAGGCACTGAGAATTTTTCTTCACTTACTTCCTGCTTTATTGCGCGGTAAATACGTTTAGGCTCCAGGAAGAGAATCGGGTCATCGCTCTCAATGGCTGAGATGAGCAGACCCTTTGCATCGTGTGGTGTAGAAGGCACAACGACCTTCAGGCCGGGAATATGTGCGAACATCGACTCCATGCTTTCCGAATGGTGCTCCAGTGCATTGATTCCACCGCCGTAGGGCAGCCGTATTACCATTGGCACCTTATGCCTGCCGCGCGAACGGTTGTGCATGCGTGACACATGTGAGATTATCTGGTTGAAGGCAGGGTATATGAATCCGCAGAACTGCATCTCAACCACAGGACGAAGACCTGCCACTGCCATGCCTACCGCGGTGCCAACGATACCTGATTCAGCAAGGGGTGAATCGAAAACGCGTTCTACACCGTATTTCTTCTGCAGACCTTCGGTGACCCTGAAGACACCTCCCTCAAAGCCAACGTCCTCGCCATATACAACAACATTTTTGTCCTCAGACAGTTTTATGTCAAGTGCGTCATTAATTGCATTGACAATATTCATTGCTTTCATTTGCGTGCGTTTTTCCATTGTAAGAATTTTTCATGCTCTATCTGCTGATCGCGAAGATCCTGCGGCATCTCGGCATACATGTATTTGAAGACATCTTCGAGTGGATACTGAACAGTGGCCTCAGTCTCCACAAACTGACGGTCTATCTCTTTTTTATATTCTTCGCTTATTTTTTCTTCCTCGGCGTTACTCCACAGCTTCTTTTTTTCAAGGAAAAGTTTCATGCGCCGCAGCGGGTCCTTAAGGTCCCATTCCTTTTCCTCTTCGGTGGTACGGTATTTTGTAGGGTCATCAGAGGTTGTATGTGCTCCCTTGCGGTAAGTGACCGCTTCGATGAGCACAGCCTGGCTCTCCTTCCTTGCATATTCAAGTGCGAACCTGAATGCTGCCAGCATTGCGAAGATGTCATTCCCGTCGACTTTCAGCCCTTTAATGCCGTAGGCCTTTGATTTAATTGCCATATTGAGACTTGCGGTCTGCATTTTTACTGGCACCGAGATAGCATACTGGTTATTCTGAACAACGAAGATTATTGGGACCTTCCATACACCGGCAAAGTTCAGAGCCTCATGGAAGTCACCCTCTGAAGTACCGCCGTCGCCTACAAAAGCAAAGGGCACCTCGTCTTTCTTCAGATATTTGGCGGCATAGGCGATACCTGCCGCGTGGAGCAGCTGTGAAGCAATTGGCACCGACATTGGAAGCATATGATTTGTATCCTTCAGCCTGAGCCCTTCTTCAAAGCCCATATTAAACATGAATATTTCTCTCAGTGACATACCCTTAGCGAGGTATGCTCCGAGTTCACGGAATGCAGGGACCAGCCAGTCATCATGCCTCATGACTGCACCGGCGGCGACACTTATTGCCTCCTGACCGTAGTTGGGAGGGTAGGTGTAAAGTCTTCCCTGACGCTGATATGATACTATCATGTAGTCCAGGGTCCGCACGAACAGCATGTCTTTATAGAGTTTAACCAGCTCCGCATTGGTGAGCTGAGGCATCCACTCCTTATTGATGACCTTGCCGTTGTTATCTATTACCTGAAACATATTATTGTCTGCAGGATCAAATTGGTCGAACATGGTATATTTTGTTTAACGTTTCTTCAATATAGACAAACAATAGAGGTATTTGTTCATACCCCTGCGTGTTAAAAAGATGAAGAACCGGATTCCGGAAAGCGGGTGCACTAATAGACTAATTCCCAGGCAATATTCTCACTGTCAGCTGTTACAAGCGTTATTGAATGAATATTTCCCTTTTTTGTATCTGCAATAATGTGACCTCCATCGGATTTGAATTCTGAGGCTATGAATCCATCAGGTTCATATAATACAATTGTGTACTCAGCCCCCTTTATAGTTTTGCTTTTACCGCTGAGGGTGTTTTCAGCCCACATTATATCTGACAGATCGGTAGCCCCGCAGCTTATATGCCTGTCAGTAGCAAGGACCTGTGGATGATCTTTCTTTTCCCTGAAGCAGAACAACTGGCAGTTGAAGGCAGGGTTAATTTCATCAAAGGTCAGCTTATCATTTGTTGTTCCGTAAAATTTCCGTGACCAGAATTCATATACGAGGTATTCTGCTCCTTTTTTCAGGCCCATTTCATCCAGCGATATTTCTTTTATACCGTTTCCTGTCCTTCCGAGTACTGCCCATCTCTCCCAGGGCATGTTCAGTTCCAACAAAAACAGGTCAAAGGGTGAGGTACTGCTTCCATCGGCTTCCCTTTCTCCTGATCCGCTCATCTCTGTCATTGTGCGGTCAAGCATCATTGATCGGGAGGGGTCAATATCATAGAGTTGTCCCGGCATTGTGAAAAGGACGGGCAGCGATTTTTGTGCCGGTTCAATGATCGGTGTAGAATAGACGCCGGGTTTATCGGTAACCATGAACAGCGATCCGGTCATTGAGGTTACCATACAGGAGCGATAGGCCTCTGATTGTGTTAGCTCTATATGGTCTGGGTCATTACGCCAGACAATATTGTTAAAGGAGTTATACTGTGTCAGAGCTGCATATCCGAAACCATCGTTACCTATACGGCATCCGTCAGCCAGGCCAACCACGGCAGGCAGTACCCCCCAGCAGGAGAGCAGAAAATGTTCACGACCTGTATCCCGGCGTACCCTTTCCACCACGTTTCTGAATGCCTTCTCCCTCTCAGTGTTCTTTTTTTCAAAGAAATTACTGTGGCTGTTATAACCTTCAAAAAGAAGGTGCCTCAGAGCGTCAAGTTTGTAATATTCCCAACCTGTCTCCCTGAAATAGTTATAAACGGGAGAAATCAATGAATCAAGTGTGACCGGGTTGGAACCGTCGAGGAGATAGCCAATCCATTGTCCGGAAGCAGGAGTGCCGTCATCCTCAGTTACGAACCACTGTTTATGACTGGCAACAAACGAAGAGTCATTGATGGCAACATTTGTCCAGATTCCCGGCTTCAGTCCACGCGATTTTATATAGGAAGCAAGATCTTCAAGACCTGATGGGAACTTCTCATTCGGGACAATCCATTTCTCCGGCTGACCTCCGGGCTGCTGGTACCCGTCATCAATCTGGAAATACTCCAGACCGTAGGGTCTCAGTTTTTCAGATATTATATCAGCGGTCTGTTTTATATTTTCCTCTGTTATTCCGGTCTTAAAGGCAAACCATGAACACCATCCGGCAACTGAACCTTTCCATACCTGGTACTTCCAGGGTTCAAAGTATGCCAGTCCACGGTGTTTCTGAAAATAATGAGGTCTGAACCTGAAAGTGACCTGACTGCCTGTCATTTCGATCCTGTAACTCTTTGAAATGGTGTCGGTTTCTTCCGGGATAACAATCAGGTTATCAGAAGTATAGGATTGATCTGCGGAGAGGAGCCAGTCGCTTGTTCTGTCATAAACAGCCCGGTTAAGCAGGTTGTGGCTTGGTCCGTAAGCATGTCTGACTATCTGGGTACCTTTGATTTTCCGGTCAGCTTCGCAGGCAATTGACTCTTTCCCGGCTGTTATTAACCCCGTCAGCCTGAGAGGACTTTCTCCGGTTGATGTAATTGTGAAAATATGTGATACCTTCTCACTTCTGGTATCTTTAAGCTCCTTAATTGTGAAATCATGACCGGCACCATCAACAATAACTTTCATAATTTCGTTTCCCCCATAATCGAGAGTAACTCTGTTACCTTCAATTTTCAGTATTCCGGGTGTATTGGCGGGTGCATATTCAGCAACATCGGATGTGCATGAGCAAAGTGCGAAAATGAGAATGGTGGTTATAAAAAGGAGATAGCGTGTCATGACTGAAGATTATTGTGTTATAAAAATAGCCATTTAAACCGGGATTGGCATCTGAGATTTAATATCCCGGGTAACTGTGTGAAGAAATGTTAATATTATATTTAAGCGGATAATTTCACTTAAATTAGCTTGCAATATAAGATATCATTTAACCCTAACTGCAACACTATGAGAAACCTTCTTAAAACTGTACTGTTATTAGCACTGGTTTTTATCTCTTCCTGTAAGGAGAAAAAGACCGGTGATGAGCTTTCACTGCCATTTGAAAAGTACGAGCTTGACAACGGACTGAATGTTATTTTGAATGAAGACAAATCAGATCCTATTGTCTCTGTGGCAATTTATTATCATGTCGGTTCAAACCGCGAGGTGCCTGGTCGTACAGGATTTGCCCACCTGTTCGAGCATATGATGTTCCAGCAGAGTGAAAACGTCCCTGAGGATCAGTATTTCAGGCTAATACAGAGTGCCGGCGGAACCCTGAACGGATCTACCAACCAGGACAGGACCAATTACTATGAGACTGTCCCGAAGAATGCACTCGAGATGGTTCTCTGGATGGAGTCAGACCGCATGGGGTATCTTTCAAATACTATTACAAGGCAGGCCCTGGCAGTACAGCAGAATGTTGTGCAAAACGAGAAGAGACAGAACTATGATAACAGACCCTACGGTCATTCTTCAACAGTGATGGCGAAGGCGATGTTCCCTGAAGGGCATCCCTACAGCTGGACTACAATTGGTGAAATGGAAGACCTGTTCAACGCAACTGTTGAAGATGTGAAGGAATTTCATGGACGTTTTTATGTTCCCAATAATGCCACCCTTTCGATTTCAGGCGACTTTGATTCTGTTCAGGTCAGAGAGCTTGTTCAGAAATATTTCGGTGAGATTCCGTCCGGACCGGCAATCGAAAAGCTGGAACCGTTACCTGTAACGCTTGCAGAAACAAAGAAGCTTTATCACGAAGACAACTTCGCAAATGCCCCTCAGTATACGATGGCAATTCCGACATCCGAGAGGTATTCCAAGGATTCATATTCGCTCTCGGTTCTTGCCGAGATACTCGGCGGCGGCAAGAAGTCACCGATGTACAGCGTGCTTGTGAAGGAAAAGAAACTGACATCAGGAGTCGGTGTGTTTAATATGGCTCAGGAGCTTGCAGGAACATTTCGTATTTCTGTGACTGCAAACCCCGGCGTGGCTCTTTCAGAAGTTGAAAAAGCTATCAATGAGGCTTTTACCCGATTTGAAACTGACGGTTTCACTGAAAAGGACCTTGAACGCATCAAGGCAGGCCAGGAGACAAGCTTCTACAATATGATAAGCAGTGTCAGCGGCAAGTCTTTCAGGCTGGCTGAGTATGACATTTTCGCAGGCGATCCGGGTTTCTATAAGAATGATATGGCAGGGATGCAGGCAGTTACAGTTGCTGACGTGAAGGATGTCTACAACAGGTATATAAAGGGTAAAAACTATATTGCCACCAGTTTCGTACCAAAAGGCAAGCCCGAACTGGCGGCTGAAGGTTCTGTGAGTGCCGGAATCGTGGAGGAGAACATCCTCACGGCCACTGAGGTTAAGATTGAGGCAGGCGCTGCTGAGGAGATACAGAAGACACCGGCATCATTTGACCGTTCGGTACAGCCGCCGCTGGGACCTGATGTATCAGTAACCACACCTGCTGTGTGGACATCATCACTTTCAAACGGAATGAAAATTTGGGGTATCGGGCATAACGAGGTGCCACTGGTACAGTATAACATTGTAATTGAGGGCGGACATATGCTTGATGATATCAGCGCACCGGGCGTTGCCAATATGGTTGCTACAATGCTAAATGAAGGCACTGAGACGATGACCCCCGAGGAACTCGAGGAGGCAATCGAAATGCTTGGTGCCATGATAAGGGTATCTGCAAGTGATGAAGATATCACGGTCAGTGTGAACACTCTCGCCCGTAATTTTGAAAAGACGCTTGCAATCGTTGAAGAGATGCTTCTGAAACCCCGGTGGGATTCACTTTCATTTGAACTGGCAAAGACACGTATTTTGAACGATATCAGACGGAATGCAACTGATCCGACATACCTTGGATCAATGGCTCTGTCAAAACTGGTACTTGGTGCAGATAATATCTATGCAACTGATGTAAACGGTACCATGGAGAGTGTCGGTGCAATGACGATCGATGATCTTAAGGCTTTCTATGAGAAGAACTTCTCGCCTTCCGTATCATGTTTCCTTGTTGTAGGGTCTGTTGACCAGCCAAGGGTTGAGAAGGCGCTTGCCTCCCTGAATTCAGGTTGGGCTGCAAAAGAGGTTGCCTTGCCGTCATTCACTTTCCCGCCGGCACCTGAAAAATCAGCCGTCTATTTTGTTGACGTGCCAGGTGCAAAACAGTCAAACATCTATATCGGCGCTCTCTCAATCCCGCGCGGCAATCCTGATTTCAATGCAGCCACAGTGGCAAATTACAAGCTTGGAGGTTCATTCAACGGTTATGTCAATCTCGTCCTCAGGGAGGAGAAAGGCTTTACCTACGGTGCCCGGACAAATATCTCAGGGCAGAAGAATGTGGGAACATTTACAGCAAGTTCCGCTGTTCGCTCTACAGCAACACTGGAATCAGTTGAGATATTCAGGGATCTGATGGTAAAATACCGCGCAGGTGTTTCGCAGGGTGATGTCGACTTTACAAAGGACGCCCTGTTAAAAGGCAATGCCCTGAGGTTCGAGACACAGCGTGCTCTGCTGGGGATGCTTAACAGCATGGCACTTTACGGACTTCCGGCTGACTATATAAGCCAGGAGGAAAACTATGTACGGAACCTTACAGTTGAGGAAGTCAATGCCCAGGTTCAGAAATACATTGACCCGATGAAAATGTACTATGTTGTAGCAGGCGATGCCGCCACCCAGATGAATGAGCTCAAGAAGCTTGGATTTGGCGAACCGATTCTGATTAAATAAAAATTCGAAAATATGAAAAAGCTATTTGGTTTATTTTTTATTGCTGTGTTGGCCCTGATTACAGGATGCAGCCAACAGGAAAAGTCTTCACTTTCAATACCTTATGAGACATATAAGCTTGATAACGGGCTTACAGTGATTCTGAATGAGGATAAGTCGGACCCGATCACCTCACTTGTGATTCTTTACCATGTCGGATCAAGCAGGGAGGTGCCGGGTAAAACGGGATTTGCCCATTTGTTCGAGCATATGATGTTCCAGCGTTCAGAGAATGTGGGTGAGGACCAGTTCTTTAAATATATTGAAGGAGCCGGTGGCACACTTAACGGAGGTACCAGCTTTGACCAGACAATTTATTTTGAGGTAGTTCCTAAAAATGCGCTGGAGATGGCAATGTGGCTCGAGTCTGACCGCATGGGTTATCTGATCAATACAGTTACGCCACAGTCTTTTGCATTACAGCAGAATGTGGTTCAGAATGAAAAGAGACAGGGTGTTGACAACATGCCTTACGGTTTTACCGATTATATTATCCTGAAAAACCTGTATCCTGAAGGGCACCCCTACAGCTGGGATGTAATCGGAGAAATGGAGGATCTGAAAAATGCAACAGTGGAGGATGTGAAGGAATTCCACCAGAAATTCTATATCCCCAACAATGCAACCCTTGTTGTTTCAGGTGATTATGACGTGGCTGAAGTAAAGGCGCTGGTAGAAAAATATTTCGGTGAGATACCTGCCGGGGCAGACCTTTCAGATCCGGAGCCGAAGAATATTACGCTCAATGAGACGAAGAAATTCTTCCATGAGGATAACTTTGCCCGCGCACCGCAGTATACAATGGTTTTCCCCACAAATCAGCAGTATACGAAGGATGCTTATTCTCTTGATGTACTTGCCCAGCTTCTTGGCCAGGGAAAGAAAGCACCACTTTACAAGGTACTTGTGAAAGAGAAAAAGCTGACATCGAATGTCAGGTCATTCAACCAGGCCCTTGAGCTTACAGGGAATTTCCAGATTAACATAACTGCAAATCCTTCCACCAGTCTCAATGATGTTGAAAAGGCTGTCTTCGAATCATTTACAAGGTTCGAGACAGACAAGTTCACTGAAAAAGACCTGGAGAGAATCAAGGCAAGGCTGGAAACTGATTTTTACAGGACCATCAGCAGTGTCATGTACAAATCGTTTATGCTTGCGATGTACAGTGAATATGCAGGTTCTCCTGACTATATGCTCAAGGAGCTTGAGATGATGCAGAGTATTACAATGGATGATATATGGGATGTTTACAACCGTTACATCAAAGGGAAGAATTATGTTGCAACCAGCTTCGTGCCGAAAGGTCAGACGGACCTGATTGCCGAAGGTTCGGTGAATGCAGGCATTGTGGAGGAAGACATCACAAAAGCAACCAAGATGGAGGTTGCTGAGGTGGCTGAAGAGGTTATTGAGAAGACGCCGAGCAGGATAGACCGGTCTGTGGCTCCTGTACCCGGACCTGATCCTTCGCTTACACTTCCCCTGGTATGGCAGGATGAGGCCGCTAACGGAATGAAGATCTATGGTATTGAACAGCACGAGTTGCCGCTTATAACATATTCAATTGTTATAAAAGGCGGGCATATGCTTGATGATATAAGCAAACCGGGAGTTGCAAGATTCACCGCCCAGATGCTTAATGAAGGTACGAAGAACAAGACTCCTGAGGAGCTTGAAGAGGCGATACAGCTGCTCGGTTCAAATATCACAGTCAGGGGCGGAGAGGAGAATATTACTGTTTCTGTAAGTTCTCTGGCAAGAAACTTCGAGAGCACCATAGCGCTGGTAGAGGAGATGCTTCTTGAACCCCGCTGGGACGAGGAGCAGTTCTCGCTGAACAAGACCCGTACTGTAAATAACCTGAAGCGAAACCTGGCTGATCCGAATTACCTTGCCAATATGACATCAGGCAATCTGATACTCGGGAAAGACAATATATTTTCGACGGATATCAGTGGCACAGTAGAGAGTGTTGAAGCTATCACAATGGATGACCTGAAAGCTTTCTACGAGAAAAACCTTTCACCTTCTGTGGCCAACTTCCTTATTGTGGGTGATGTTGACCAGGCAAGAGTCGGGAAGGCACTGGCAGGTCTTAATGAGCGCTGGATTGCCAAAGAAGTGACGATGCCGGCATACACTTTCCCACCGGTACCTGAGAAGGCTACACTACATTTTGTTGACGTTCCCGGGGCAAAACAGTCAGTGATTAGCATCGGCAACCTTGCTCTGACACGTGATAACCCGGATTTCTACAAGGCTGAAGTTGCCAACTTTATGCTCGGAGGAGGTGCCAGTGCGCGACTTTTCATGGTTCTGAGGGAAGAGAAGGGGTTCACTTACGGAGCCTATTCTTATTTTGATGGTCAGAAAAGCTACGGGACATTCAATGCAAGCGCTGCCGTTCGTTCCGATGCAACACTCGAGTCGGTTCAGCTCTTCAAGGACATAATGCTTCAGTACCGGGCAGGCGTTCCCCAGGAGTATGTGGACTTTACAAAAGGATCGCTTCTGAAGCAGAATGCTCTTAGGTTTGAGACAATTGATGCCAAGCTGGGGATGCTCAATACGATGACATTCTACGGGCTTCCGATGGATTACGTCAAAGCAGGAGGAGGATTACCTGCGCGGACTGACAGTGGAGCAGGTCAATGAGACTGTGCAGAAGTACATCGATCCGATGCGAATGTATTATGTTGTTGTTGGTGATGCCGCCACGCAGCTCAAGGGTTTGGAGAGTGTTGGATTCGGTGATCCGATACTTGTAAAGTAAGCTGCTTTATTCAAGATAGATCCGGAGTTCAGGGGTTGCAGCGATGCAACCCCTGAACTCCGGATCATTTTATTCCGATATGTTCAAAGTCTTTTACGTTTCAGGCTGATCACCTGAGCCTGATCTTTCGCATCAGCCTGGTATCTGCGGCTGAAGCGCCCACGAGGAGCTCCATCCTGCAGAGATCATTATCCCACTCATGCTTCGTTTCGTTCCAGTACATCAGACTCTTTACCGGAACTGACAGGCTTACCGTTTTGCTTTCCCCCGGATCAAGCGTTACCCTTTTAAAGGCCTTGAGCTCCTTGTGCGGCCACTCTACTGAAGGATCAATGCGGTGCACATAGGCCTGCACAACTTCATCAGCGGCCATTCCACCCGTATTCTGCAGCTTGAATGAAATTGTGATTACATCGTTTTCACCATACGTTTTTTTATCAGTTTTCAGGTTTGAGTATTCGAAACCGGCATAAGTAAGGCCGTGACCAAACGGATACATCACCGGTACTTTCTTTGTATCGAACCAGCGATAGCCCACGAGTGATTCTTCATTATAATATGCATTATCAGAGTCCTTCTGCAGGTCCTTTGTTCTTTGCTCCAGGTTCTTCCCGGTAGTGTCATCATTTGAGACCAGGCTGGCAAAAACATCTGCATTACGGTCATTCTGAGGATAGTTGCCAAGTGAATACGCCGGTGAATCTTCAAGCTTCACAGGTATTGTGAATGGCAGTCGCCCTGAAGGAGAGATACTACCCAGAAGCACATCTGCCAGTGCATTTCCGCCTTCGGAGCCGTTGAACCATGAGATGAGCAATGCCCTGGAAAGGGGGTTAACCGTGTTGAGATCGTTGGGGGCACCGCTGGTCAGCACAGTAATTATATTGGGGTTGACTTCTGCAATTCTGGTGATCAGCTTGTCCTGACCTGATGGAAGAAGGATATCCTTCCTGTCATCTCCTTCGGTTTCTACTGCCCGGTTATTGCCGCCTACAAACACTACGAGGTCCGCTTTGGAGGCAACACTGACGGCTTCATCCGCCAGTTTTTGCGCAGTCAGTTCCTTTGCCCGGGCTTCCTTTTCAAGCTCCTCCGGTGTCCGTTTATAGAATCTGTCAGCCCAACTGTACTGAACAGGTTCATATCCTTTGACATATATTATTTCAGCCCTGTCGCCAATCTTCTTTGTCAATCCCTCCAGCGGGGTCACTTCGTACAGTGTCTTCACTCCTGCGCCCAGGCCTCCTGATGCCATTTTCTGCGTAGCATTGGCGCCGATAACTGCTATCACCGGTTTGTCAACAAGTTTCAACGGAAGCACCCCGTCATTTTTCAGCATTACAATGGAGTGGCTGGCTACGTCATAGGCAATTTTCTGCTGGGCCGGCTGAGAAGTCATTTCCCTGTTAGCTTCGTTTTCAGCGACAGGTTTGACAGCCAATCTGACCCGGAGTATCTCGCGGACACGTTTATCAATTATCTCTTCGGAAACATTCCCTGCTTTGACTGAATCGAGCAGGGCCTGGCCAAGATATTTCTTATCCGGCATTTCAACATTCAGCCCGTTTTTTATTGAGTTCACAGTGCTGTGTGTTCCCCCCCAGTCGGAAATAACCATTCCGGCAAAACCCCATTCGTTGCGTAGTATCTCATTGAGGAGCATATCATTTTCTGCACACCACCAGCCATCGACCTTGTTATAGGCTGCCATCACCCCGTAAGCATCGGCCTCTTCAACTGCGGCCCTGAAGGGTGGGAGATAGATCTCGCGCAGAGCCCGTTCTCCGACAATCACGTTTACTGTCCCGCGATTATTCTCCTGGTTGTTCAGTGCGAAGTGTTTAAGGCAGACAGCAACGCCGTTATCCTGAACGCCCCGCGTATACCCGACTGAGAGCTGAGAGCTCAGGAAGGGATCTTCGCTGAGGTATTCATATGTTCTTCCTCCGGTGGGGATTCTCTGGATATTTATGGCTGGTCCGAGCAGCATGTCTTTCCCCCGCAGACGTGCTTCCTTTGCAATTGCGGATCCGTACGCATATGCCAGTTCCGGGCTCCAGGTGGCTGCCAGTGCTGATCCTGTCGGGAAGAATGTGGCTTTATCGTTTGTCCAGCCGAGCCCCATCCAGCCGTCAGGTTGCATCTCCTCCCGTATTCCAAAGGGACCGTCAGCGTACTTTATATCGGCAATTCCAAGCCGCTCAACACCTGCTGAAACAAACATGTGTTTGGCGTGCAGCATGTTTACTTTCTCTTCGAGAGTCATCCGGCTGATTATGCCATCGATTTGACTGTCATATTCAAGCAGGGCTGATCTGCGGACCTGTGCTGCTGTGCTTCCTGCCAGCAGCAATGTAACGATGGCGCTGGCAATGATTCTGTGAATGTTTCATAAGGTAGTGGTAGTTTTATAAATTCATTAAGACCGGGAATTGAAATTGACTGCTGTAAATATAATTTACATATTCTATATTTGCACAACTATCTGAGAGATCAAGGTCCGGATGGTTTTAGGACTTTAAGACCCTCAGACCCTCGAACCTTTAGACAAAGAAGAGCCCGGATGGTGGAATGGTAGACACGAAGGACTTAAAATCCTTTGGCTTCACAGCTGTGGGGGTTCAAGTCCCCCTCCGGGTACCAATAAAGAGCGAGAGCGAGACCGGGAGCGAGAGTAGCCGAGAACACTCTCGCTCTGTATTTCATCATTACTCACGCAGACAATCACTGGCATTTTCGACCTCATGTTTGGTTGAACTTCTCAAAAGCTCCATGACGTTTTCCGTGTAATCCGACAAATCTGCCGTCATTAATTTTTTAATCATGGGAAACTGTAGGGAGTAGCTCTTCTTTTAGTATTTTAGTAGGATTCAAGTGTTTAATCACAATAAGTTGAAATGGAAACGAATTTTGGAATTCAGATTTTTGCGATGGTACTGTATATCGCAGTTCTATTGGTAATTGTTGATGTGATGCGCAAAAATCCGAGATTTGCGCTGGTTTTCTGGTTACTTGCCTTATTGACATTCCCTCTCTGGGGCAACTATGTGATTGGCTGGTTTCGGTGGGTAAAGACACTAAGTGTTCTTTTGCCTACAGCATTACTGGTTGGATTTGGAAGGTATGCTGAACTTTATAAAAAGGAAAACTTCTTAAAGATATTCCGGGGCGAGTGGTTAATCTGGACCCTTTATGGTGTATTATTCCTCAATATTGCAGAAGCTACTCTGAAGGATTTTCAGACGGGCAATATATTTAATGCCGTTTCCGGGGTAATTCTGTGCATTACCCAGCCCCTTGTAAAGTACCGCTATATTAAAAAACGTTTCTGGTCAATAGGTAAAGAAGGTAAAAACGGTGATTTGATAGCCTATACCAATGGCGCCTGGAACTTTTTGTACACAACCTGGAACCTTGCATTTGTGTATGGCGAAGCCGGACCCTTCTTCGCAAGTTCTTGCTGCATTTTGCTGGCGGCTGAATTGTACCCGATTTTACTAAAACGCCCTGAATTATACATCACTGCAAGAGTATATACATTGGCAACTCACATACTCCTGAGGGCAACAGGGGCCGGAGTATTATTTGAAAAATTCATGAATGCCTCAACATGGGTTGGTAACGTACAATTACTTTATTATTGGGGATTAGGTAATATGGCTTTGCATATCCCGTATCTGTTCTATTACTTCTGGCGGTTAAAAAAGATGCGCAACCCAGAAGGAGAAAGGGTCGTAGCATAAGGATTTTAAAAAAAGCCTTATCGGATGACAAGGCTTTTATAATCCTCATTTTATTTTTGTTCCATGGGGTTTATATCTGAATTCCAGATTTCAACCTTCACCTTTAAGGATCCGTCCGTTTGTTTCTCCCAGAGTGTAAGGTACTTTCCGTGATCTTCAACAGGCTGATCCATCCCCGGAACTGTAAGTTTGATTTTATAAGTCCCTATTTCCGTTATCAGTTTTCCATCAGGTATGACCTTTAACGTTGTTGGTTCAAACATTGTGACCTTCATATCCATTTTGGCCATATCCTCGGCACTTTTCCTGATGGCGGCGATACCTTCACGCATAGGTTCATTGCTTGGCATGGATATGGCATCGGCAGTATACATACTGAGGCTCTTTTCAAGATTCCCTTCAAGCATGTATTTGGTCATTTCCTTGTTGAGATTTTCGATCTTCAACTGATAATCCTTGGCGGATTGCTGGGAGTACGTTGTGATAGCTGCTAATAGGGCAACAATCATTACAACTGATCTTTTAACATTCATTTTTTTCATTTTTTAATTATTAGTTTTTGAAAGTTGTAATTATTTGGGCAACTGCCTGTTGAAACATAAAACAAAAGAGAGGGCTTTTAGTTTAGTCGAACAACAGGTGAAGATTACAATCATGCGAATGAATTTACTACCCGCAGACATGGGGAATTAAAAACCCGAGGAATAAATCAGGAAATCCGGATTACCGGGGGCTTCCCTGTTGACAGAGCATCTGCATCCGGATGCAGATGAATTGATTTTTACCCGCGGTTAGCGCAAACTTTTTTTTTCCGTGCTTGTTAACAAGAATTAATCGTTCCTTTTTTTAGGAAAATAATTGTTCTTAAACGGAGGCCGCTGCTTTCATGATTGAATCTTTATTTCCACAAAAAAGTGATTGCCTGTTTGGTTGAGCATTTAAAAAATTCATTATGAAGGTGGTACGAAATATTCTGTTGATTCTGTTGGTCACGGGCTTTTTACCGAATGTAAATGGTCAGGAGAACCCTGAAATTCTCAAAATGTCAATTTCACAGGCCAGGGAATTCGCGCTTGAAAATAACCGGACTGTTCAATTATCAAGGATTGATATTAATCTGGCTGAAAAGAAGATCAGTGAGAACCTTGCATTCGGGCTTCCACAGGTGAGTCTGAACGCCAATTACACCCATCAGTTTGTGGTCCCGGAGCTAAGCTTCGGTAAGTTTCTTGATACCGAAGCCTTACCTGACGGCCCCGTTACCGGTGAAGATATCCGGAATGCATATGTTGATTCTCCGTCTTTCCCGCTCGGTGTAAAGGATAACACGACAATTGATTTCAATGTGTCGCAGTTGATTTTCAGCGGTCAGTATTTTGTTGGCCTTAAGACAATAAAAGTCGTAAAACAAATCTCTGACAGGGCTCTTACCAGAACTGAAGACCAGACAAAGGAAGCAGTTACTGTTGCTTATTACTATATCCTGGTGTTTCAGGAGAACATTGGTCTGCTCAGGGCGACAGGCGAAGCTCTTGAACAAATGTATAAGGAGGTTATAGAGACAAACAGACAGGGGTTGAATGAGGAGACTGATGTTGACCAGATGAATATTAACAGATCCAATATCAGGGCACTGATAACCTCCATGGAGTCGCAGCTTGATATAGCCATAAAACAGTTTAAATATCTCATCGGGGTTGATTTTGACAGGCAGGTAGAATTGACAGAGAGTCTCGAAGACATAATCGACAAGGGAAGCATTACATATCTCTCATCACCGGAATTCACTCTTGAAAACAGCATTGACTACCAGATTATTGATATCCAGGAGGCAGTTTCGGAACAGTTGCTAAAACTGGAAAAGTCAAAGTTTTTTCCTGTAGTTTCAGCCTTTTACCGGCACCAGGAACAGACCAATCAGCCGGCATTTAATTTTGCAGTAAAGGATTTAGTCGGCGTTACACTCAACCTGCCCATTTTTTCCGGTGGGAATCTTTCATCAAGAGTCAGTCAGGCCAGGTATGACCTGCAAAAAGTCAGGTTGAACAAACAGGATGCCGCACTGGGTCTGGTTATGGAGTTTGAAACAGCCAGAAACAACTATCAGACCTCATACACCAATTTCCTTATAAACAGTGAGAGTTTCGAACTGAGCAGGAAAATTTATGACAGGACAACTATAAAGTTTCGCGAGGGAGTTTCGTCAAGTTTTGAGTTGACACAAAGCCAGAATCAGTTTCTGACTGCAGAAACGAACTACTACAATTCACTTTTGCTGTTACTGAGTTCGAAGGCCGGTCTTGACAGGATTTTAAGAATAAACCAGGAATAAAATGTTTACCAAAAATCAGGCAGTATGAAAACCGTAAAATATATAGTTTCCGGAATCGCAATAGCCGGAATAATGGTTTCTTGCGGAAGTGAACCCGCGACCGAGCTGGCGAAGCTGAAGAAGCAGCGCGTTACTTTGGAAAAGAAAATAGAGACTCTTGAAAACGGGCTGAAGCCTGCAGGAGATTCTCTTGACCCGTCTAAATTCAACCTTGTCGGTATTACAGAGATCCGTCCCGGTAGTTTTGACCATTATATCAAAGTACAGGGGAATCTTGACGGTGACCAGAATATTGCAGTCTTTGCCGATGTGGCAGGAACAATAAAAGCGAGGTATGCCGATGTTGGGCAGAAGGTTTCACAAGGTCAGATTCTTGCACAGATCGATGACGGACAATACAGGTTGCAGCTTGAAAACCTTCAGACACAATTTAAGTTTGCTTCTGACCTGTTCGAAAAACAGAAAAGGCTGTGGGATCAGAAAATCGGGAGTGAAGTTCAGTACCTGCAATCGAAGACAACAATGGAGTCTCTTGAGCAGCAGATATCAGTACTCAAAGAGCAGATTGAAAAATTCAGGATAAAATCACCTGTCACGGGGACAGTCGAAGAATGCAATATAAGACCTGGCAGTGTGGTGTCTCCTGATCCCAATTCAGCAGCATTCAGGGTGGTGGCATTCAGACAGTTAAAGGTATCTGCAGAGGTGTCAGAAACATATGCGGCAAATGTTAAAGTTGGCGATAAAGCTGTAATCGAATTTCCGGATCTGAAGCAGCAGATTGATACCAGGGTTGATTTCGTGAGCGGCTATATCGATCCGGTAAACCGCACCTTCAGGATAGAGTGCCGCATTCCGGAGGGATTGCCCGGAATGAAAGCTAATATGATCTCTATTGTACGCATTAACGACTATCATTCTGACAATACAATACAAATCCCGATGAATATAATACTGACTGATTTGTCAGGCAGTTATGTCTATGTTGTGAAAAATAAGGATAATTACCATGGGGCATTCAAACAGCCCGTAGTTATCGGGAATACCTACAACGGCGTCGCCGAAATTGTGGATGGACTGGAAAGCCCGGCCAGGGTAATCACCACAGGTTACCAGGATCTGATTGACGGAGAGTATGTCAGGTTTGAATTACCATCCGAGGCATATTTTGGCAAATAAGAAGAATTCCGATGGAGAAGAAGCACAGAGAGTTTTTTGCGAGCAGTTGGGCCATAGACCATAAGACCAGTATCTATGTACTTGTTTTCATGATTTCAATGTTTGGATTGCTGAGCTATTACACAATCCCCAAGGAACAGTTCCCTGAGATTGTGATTCCCATGATAGTGGTCAATTCTGTTTATCCGGGGACATCACCCACAGACATGGAAAACCTTATAACAAGGCCACTTGAGAAGAATATTAAATCAATCAGCGGGGTAAAGAAGATTACTTCACGCTCGGTCCAGGATTTTTCTTCTATAATAGTTGAATTCAATACCGGTATCGAGATACGTGATGCCAAGCAACAGGTGACCGATGCTGTTGACAAAACCAAACGTGACCTTCCGAATGATCCCTCTTTCGATACACCTGATGTTATGGACATTGATTTGTCTGAGATCCCGATCCGGTACATCAATCTGTCAGGTGATATCCCACTTGACAGGCTAAAGGAGTATGCCGATGAGATGCAGGACCGGATTGAGAGCCTCGGTGAGATCACCAGGGTTGAGATAGGAGGGGCGCTTGACCGTGAAATCCAGATAGATATTGATATGTACCGGATGAAGGCGGCAGGACTGACATTTATGGATGTTGAGCAGGCAGTAAACCTTAACAATATGACAGTATCAGGAGGCAATATTGATCTCCAGGGAATGAGCCGTTCTGTCAATGTTCTGGGAGAGGTCAGAAATGTTGATGAGATCCGCAACATCGTGATGACATCAGGCAGCGGTGCCAGGGTAAAACTGATGGATATTGCTACAGTACGTGACGGTTTTCGTAAACCGGAGAACTATTCACGTATTGACGGAGAGAATGTAATCACCCTGAATGTGATCAAAAAGAGCGGAGAAAACCTGCTGACTGCTTCCGATAAAATAGACGGCCTCATTGAAGAGATGAAGGCATCCAGTTTGCCATCCAATCTCAAGATCAAGATCACGGGAGACCAGTCGCACTATACCCGTGACACTATCAGGGAACTAAATAACACAATGATCCTGGGATTCATCTTTGTCACAATTGTTCTGATGTTCTTCATGGGCCTTGTAAATGCCCTGTTTGTGGGTTTATCCATTCCCCTTTCGATAGCGATCGCCTATATTTTTCTGCCTGTTATCGGGTTTACAATGAACATGCTTGTGATGTTCTCATTTATTTTTGCCCTGGGGATTGTAGTAGATGATGCCATTGTTGTTGTTGAGAATACACACAGGATATACCGCAAAACGAGACTGCCAATAACCTTATCGGCTAAGTACGCTGCGGGAGAAGTGTTTCTGCCCATTCTTTCAGGCACCCTTACAACACTGGCTCCATTCGTGCCACTGGCGTTCTGGCCGGGTGTGGTAGGTAAATTTATGGTATTCATCCCTGTAACGCTTATTATTACACTTTTTGCCTCACTGATTGTTGCTTACATTATAAATCCGGTATTTGCAATTGATTTCATGAAGCACGATGATAATGACAAGCCGGAACCGAGGAAGAAAATATTCAAAACAACAGCCTGGATCATCCTGCCGGCCGTTCCTTTCTACCTGATGCAGTATTTTGGCATTGCCAATTTTATAGTTTTTATCGCACTCTCATACCTGCTCCATAATCTTTGGGCATACAAAATATTCAGGAGATTTCAGGAAAAGACGCTCCCAGGTATGATGATGAGATATGAAGACCTTATCAAATGGGCGTTGAGGGGTAAAACTCCCGGCCGTCTTCTATGGGGTGCAATCGGGTTGTTTATAGTTACCATGGTGTTGTGGAACGTTGCCGGACCAAAAGTTGTATTCTTCCCTGACGATGAACCAAATACGATTAACACTTACATTAAGATGCCCGTCGGAACCGAAATCGCGGTAACGGACTCCATTACCCGGATCGTTGAGAACAGGATGATGGATCATATCGGCAGGGATAATCCCTTGATTGAATCGGTTGTCACAAATGTTGCATTTCTGGCATCAGAAAATGATTTTGACAACTCCGCCAAATCTTCACACCTGGCCAAGATCGCCGTCAATTTTGTTCAGTTTCATGAAAGGCATGGTCAGAATACGAATGAATATCTTAGCCTCATACGTGATGCTGTTAGGGATATCCCCGGTGCCGAAATAGTGGTGGCAAAACTGCAAGGCGGTCCTCCTGTCGGGAAACCGGTAAATATTGAGTTTGCAGGCGAAGATCTTAAGGACCTGGTTTATCAGAGTGAGAAATTCATCAGATATATTGATTCATTGCAGATAGCCGGGATTGAAGAACTAAAATCCGATTTTGCTGCCACCAAGCCGGAATTGCTGGTTAATCTTGACCGTGAGCGGGCAAACAATGAGGGGATCACTGCGGCAGTTGTGGGCGATGCAATCAGGACGGGTCAGCTTGGAAAAGAGATAACAAAATACAGGGAGGGTGAGGATCAGTATCCTATTATGTTGCGGTTTGAGGAGAGCCAGCGTGATGACATCGAACAACTTATGAACCAAACCATTTCTTATACTGATATGAATACCGGTATCCTTCGTAAGATACCCCTTTCTTCAGTAGCCGACGTGGATTATATAAACAGTTACGGGCAGATAAACCGCCTGAACCTTAAACGCGTCATAACTTTATCGTCGAACGTCCTTGAAGGATACAATGCAAACGAGATAAATATGGAAATCAGAAAGGCAATTCCGCAGTTTGCGGAAAAAACAGACATTGACATACGCATTACAGGCGAACAGGAAGACCAGCAGGAGTCGATGATCTTTCTTATGAACGCCATGTTGATATCACTATTCCTGGTGTTGTTCATCCTTATAACCCAATTCAACTCGATGTCAAAAGCACTTATAATTATCTCGGAAGTTATTTTCAGCTTTATCGGAGTATTTCTGGGATATATGATATTCGGAATGACTGTTTCAATAATTATGACGGGAATGGGAATAGTGGCACTGGCAGGTATTGTAGTCCGGAACGGGATACTGCTTGTAGAGTTTACTGATGTTCTGAAGGAAAACGGGTTAAAGACCCGTGACGCTATAATTCAGGCAGGCAAGACACGTATTATTCCTGTAGTATTAACGGCTACTGCAACAATACTCGGGTTGATACCCCTGGCAATCGGTCTGAACATTAATTTCCAGACTTTACTATCGTCATTGAGGCCGAACATTTATTTCGGAGGTGAGAACGTAATGTTCTTCGGACCGTTATCATGGACAATCATTTTCGGCCTCAGCATTGCAACATTCCTGACACTTGTATTGCTCCCGGTGATGTACCAGGCTATCTATGCCAGGAAAATAAAGAGAGAACGACGCAAACTTCAGAAAATGCGTGAAACAGGTATTAGCAGATTTTAGAAGTTAATGTTCCGGTCAGCCAGCCTTAAGCCATATAGGCAGGTGTAATTCGAAGAAATGAATAAACGGATTGAAAATCTTATTCAAAGATTGAAGCATGAGTCAGGTTTGTCTCTGGCCATTAGCCTGGGAGTTTTCCTCTTCATCCTTTTTTTCCAGCCATTCCCAATGGAAAGCCTTGATCTTGAAAACAGCCTGGTATATTTAGCAGGATTTGGAGGCATTGTTTTTATTTCAATAGTCTCGGTTCGTACATTCCTCCATGAATTTATGAGGGGAAACGATGACCGGTCTGATAACATAGTATTCCCGTCATACCTGAAGGGATTCTTGATATTGCTGATCAGTACTGTTGCATTCGAATTTTATCTTAGGTATGTGGGATCCGTAAGAATTAATTTTAATATTAGTGCAAAAGTCTTCTTAATCTGCCTTGCTCCTCCGGTAATAATCTCAATTTACGACAGGATGAGAGAGCTCAGTCAGCATAATGATGCACTCTTAGTTGAGAAGAAATTAGTACAGAAGCAGGTACAGAAATATGAAGAAGATTATCTGAACAAATCTGTTGAGTTCATTTCTGAAAATCTAAATGAGAATTTCAGTATACTGATAGCCGAAGTGGCATTTATAAAATCTGCCGATAACTATGTCGAGATCGTTTACAAGGAGGGAGATACCTTCAGGAGGAAACTGCTTAGGAATACCCTTAAAAATATTGAGCAACATATTAAACAGTATTCAAACTTTATTCGCTGCCACAGGATCTGTATTGTGAATTTACATTTCATTGAAAAACTGGAGAAAAGCAGTGAAAATCACCTGGTGGTAATTAGAGGAAGCGGTGAAACGCTTGCCGGTATCACGCCAGTACCTTTTGAAACTTAAGGAAACATTATAGGTTCTCAGGGGTGAATGCCATTCGTCAGGCATATTTTAAACCTGCCACTCAATTCCATTATTAGTCCCGTATTTCCCATAGTTGATCCCTCTTTTTTGGAGCCTCCGGTAAGCCCCATTAACTTTGTCAGTGGAATAATTTCTGATAACAAGTAATGGAAACTCTAATTAGGAGAATATGGAAACAATTGCGGCCATTAACACTGCGGATGAAAGTACATGGCAAAAAATAATTCTTAAATATGCCAGACCAGACCTGAGGAAGAGCATCTGGCAGATAGTCAACTCAGTATTACCGTATATAATTGTATGGCTGCTGATGGTAAAAAGCCTTGAATATTCATACTGGATCACCTTATTACTTTCAACCCTGGCAGGTGGATTCATGATCAGGATCTTTATTATTTTCCATGATTGCGGGCATGGATCTTTTTTCAGGAGTGCAAAGGCTAATATAATTGTGGGGAAGATAATGGGTATTCTGACATTTACTCCATACTATCCCTGGCATAATCAGCACGGGGCTCATCATGCCACGGCAGCTAATCTCGATAAACGCGGAATGGGCGATGTCTGGACAATGACAGTAGAAGAATACCTGAATGCTTCCCGCTCCAGGAAGCTGGTCTACAGGATTTTTCGTAATCCATTCATTCTCTTTACCGTCGGGCCATTGTATGTGATATTGATCCGGAACAGGTTTACTGTAAAAAGGATGAACATGCAGGAAAAGAAGAGCATCTGGGTTACAAACATTGCATTAATAGTATTTACAGCTGCAATCAGCCTGGTAACAGGATTAAAAGGGTTTCTTCTGATACAGCTACCCATCCTTATATTTTCACATATTGTAGGTGTGTGGCTTTTTTACATCCAGCACCAGTTTGATGATGTTTCATGGGAGAGGCAGGAGGAATGGGATTATAAAACGGCTGCCATTACGGGATGTTCATTTTTAAAGCTGCCTGTGGTCCTGCAATGGTTTACGGGTAACATAGGATACCACCATGTCCATCATCTGAGCTCACGGATCCCGAATTATAATCTGCAGGCCTGTCATTACGAGAATGATATTTTCAAAGATGTAAGACCTTTAGTCGTTTTCTCAACCTTCAGAGCGTTATATCTGAGCCTGTGGGATGAGCCCCGGCGTCAGCTAACAAGCTTCAGAAGACTGAAGATGGCACTTCGTTAGACCACAATGTTAACCTGTTGCAGGAACTCTTGAAACCAGTCCGAAAACAGGCGGGAGACAGTATTGGAAGTCAGGTAAACAAATACCGGAGGCAGTAGGACAGCCGAAGTTCCTCTTGAGTAATTCAGATCAGGATCACTGATAGGTAATGCCGGTAATTTCAAAAACAATATCTTCCCTGTCACGTTTAAGAGTGACCCTGTCGCCGCGTTTTTTATTTATCAATGCCCTGGCCAGGGGTGACAGGAACGAGATCTTTCCCCCGGAAATGTCCGCTTCATCGACACCCACTATCTGAAATATCTGGGTTTTTCCGGATGCTTCATTTTTAAGTGTGGCGGTTGCACCGAACCTTATTTCATTCTGTGGCTGTTCTTTAAGGTCAACCACCCTGGCTTCGGCAATTCTGTTGTTCAGAAGCTGCAATTTTGCATTGATATAGTTCAGCGTAATTCGCTTTTCATGGTCACTGGTGCCTGATCAGGCTCTCTTTTTCACTTATCAGCGCCTTTTTTTCAGTCAATAGCAGGTCCATTCCTGCCGGGGTGACAAAGTTTTGTACACCCTCCGGCAGAAATGCCCTCTGTGGTACTATCGGAACCTCTTCCTGATCGTCTTCCTTGACAAATCCTCGGCTCATTGCTAATTGTTAAGGACCACTAAATTAGCTATTGAAAATGTCAATTCATAATTGCTTTGCTTTTGCTGTCGCTTTCGACCTCTACCTTCCTGTCGAGTTTTTTGACATTCTTACCCCTGTTGAATTTATATGTGTACATGAACTGGATGTAATTCGTAGCATCGAATATGATGATGTTGGTTGATTTAAAGGGACCGGTCTCAGTTTCAGTCCTGTTCAATTTCACGTTTGTTGACAACGGCAGTACCCATACCACACCTAAACTGTGATTCTTAATCTGTGTCTGAACCCCGGGGCCGTAAAAAGGATGATTGTATGTTTTGGACTGTGCATTTATATTTACCCCTTCATAGCTTAAAAACGCAAAGGCGGTTGTTTTCTTGTTTTTGCCAAAATTGGCATATGCAGTGCTTGTAACACTCCAGGAGAAATAGTCTCTTGAAGGAATAAAAATTGAAGGTCCGGTGTACTCATTGATATGCCCCTTGTAGATCCTCGCATTAATGTTTATGTACCATAACATTGCATTTACGCCTCCCCCCAGTTCATATCCGTTAAGAAGGTTAAAGGGTTTGGTGAATGTTGTCAGTGAATTGTCAACCGGAGAATTGATTACCAGGTACTGACTTCCTACCCTGTTGGAATAGTATTCATTATAAACATAAGGCGAGAAATAGTTGCTTCCGAAGTTCCATGTATAGGTAAGCTGTAACCGGTCACGGTAATCCGGCTTCAGATCGGGGTTTCCCTGTGTAATGTTATAATTCTGGTCAGTTCTGAAAAAGGGATACATTTCGTTAATTCCCGGACGGTTGATTCTCCTGTTATAGGTAAATTTCAGATTGTGAGATGCGGATAATTTATACTGAATATTGACTGTGGGCAGGAAACAGGTATATTTCGGCACTGTGACTGAATCAGCATTGATGCGGCTGTTTTCAACTCTCAGCATTCCCTGAAATCCAAATTTCTTTAGATTCCAGGTAATCCCGCCATAAATTGAATTTCGCAATTCTGCATATTCAAAAAGATTATCTGATGCCTGATTGTCAATGTTGAAATTGTAACTCATTTGCTGGTAGTAGAGCTGATAACCTGTTTCAATTTTTGCAGCAAGTCCCAGCGGCACTACAAAATTCAATTTCGAGGAGTAATAATTCCGTTCATTCAGAACATTCTCGAGCCGGGCATAGGTATCCAGTATTACATCAGAATCATATATATAGCGTGAATTCGTGAAATCATTATTCTCTTCCGAACTGAACTTATAATAAGTGTTTTCAGCCGTGAATTCCTGTATGGGATTTTTGAACGTTTTCTTGTAAAACAGTGAAACTGATTTTTCATTGCTACCGTACAGGTTATTCGTCTCCGAGGTTATCGTATTCAGGGGATTGGCGTCTTTGGAAAGAAGCGTCTCACTCAGCAGACCCACATCCTGATTAATAGGTTTGTAACTGACATTGAGACTCAGGCTGTTTTTATCGTTTATATAATAATCCATCCCGCCATTTACAGTTGACATTGTCACATTTATTCCACCGGTGCCTGCCAGGCTGATAGTAGAATCGATGGCTGTAAAACTGCTTTCAGTAATGTTGGAAATATCAAGGCTCTGAGAAAAAGTAAACGCCGTCACGTAAAATGTAACCTTTCCGAGAGAGTAGTCAAGACTACCGGTTGCCGAACTGGTGATCTTATTGAAGGGCTTCATTGTGAGGCCTATATTGCCATTCATTCCGTACCTGGCTTCTTTTTTAAGGATAATACTTAAAACTCCGTCAATATTGCCTTCGTATTTTCCGGAAGGATTGCTTATAATCTCAATCGTTTCTATGTCTGACGGAAGTATTCTGGCAAGGAATTCCTTGTCACGCTGACGTCCGTCGACCTGGATTATGAAGTTGCTGCTTCCGTTGAGAGTCACATTATTCTGAAAGTCGACATTGACCTGAGGTATCTTTTTCAACAGTTCGTATCCGTTCATTGCCGATTTGGAAACAACCGTGGGTATTGCATAAACGGTTCTGTCGACCATTTCCTTGCCCTTCAGACGCTCGCCGACCACCATTACTTCACCTATGCTTGCAGTGGTTTCGCTTAAAAAAATGGTGTCAACCATCACCTCAGTCTTGCTTGAATCGACACTTACTGCTTTACCGCTTGTCTTATAACCGACGAAACTTACCCTTATAAAATAGTTGCCGGGTTTTACATTTTCAAGCTGGTAACCTCCGTCTGTCAAAGTAATTACCCCGGTAATCATTGATGAATCAGGTAACTGAACCAGTCCGACAGTTGCAAAGGCCAGGGGTGTTTTATCTGCCTCAAGACATACTATTCCCCTTACATTTTGACCATTTACGGATATAGTGGTAACCAGTAATATTAAAAATATTAACTTTTTCATTTTGCTTTTAAATAGATTTACTGTAATGAAATGACCTTCGATGTGCCGTTGATATCCATGGGCATCTGCATGCTGAAACCCGGGGCACTGATACCCAGATTTCCTGTAATATGAGTCTTCCCGACATCTTCGACTTTCAGACCGGTACGCATATCAATCAGCAGGGTAGACTTGCTCAGTCCTTTTATATCGTCATAGGTTACTGTAGCGCCTCCCGATTCGATGGGCAGAGCATTCGCCGCAGTCCTTATATTTGATTCAACTGTAACCTTCGCATTGTTGCCTTCTGTTCCGTCGAGATGATAAGTTGTGATAATATCGAGCAACATTCCGCCGGAATTTAACTGCTGTGTTATATTCCAGCTGTCACCAACGGCAACCTGCTTGCCGGGTAACTGCCAGGTAAACATTCCTATCATTGTTTTTAAATCACTGTCGCTGACGGAACTGATCATCTGTTTTTTAACAGCGGCAGCTGTAGGACCGGTAAGGGTGATCGAACTCGTATCCTTTAAGACCATGTCAGAGAGCATTTTTAAATTTACGATCTCGAAAGGCCTGCCTGTAAAATCCATTTTGACATAGATGGCGTTTTTGCTTAGCCTGTTCATTATGCAGGAGAGAACATCAGCCGTTTCTGCCGACTTGATATCTCCTTCACTGACAGAACTGAAACTGTCTGTTTTTCCCATCGCATTTGTATAGGTAATCAGAGTGTCAAAGCGTACTTCAGTGATCAGGTAATCGGCAGTAGCATCGACCATTTTCAGTGACATAGTATAATTGACTTTGGATTCAGTGGTTTGCTGAACCCCGTTTATAGTTTGCGTAATAGTTTGCTCCGAGACAGACTTTAACCGGTAAAGCTTGTTTTTCTCCAGGTTCATTTTAAGGTTGGCAGGGTTTTGTGCCAGGATCGCAGCACAAAACATGATTGCGGTACATGACAACATAATCTTCTTCATCAGGTTGCTTTTTAGGTTTATGAATCGGGTTCAAAGATATGACTGCAACAGGGTCTCAAACATGATTTATCGGTGAATGGAGGAAATATTCATGCGAATTGCAGTTTTAAAAGGGGAATACTGTTAATAAAAAATCATGTACATTCATCTTTCTTTTCTGAAAGTGTAATATATATTTCGGTAAAAATGGCAATGATCGTGATCAAAGGTTTATGGACACGACGAACTGTAACCGCAGGGTTATTGACTGTCATGTTACTGCAATTTTTCACGGTGCCGGCTGACTCGCAAGATACACTTCGTTTCAGCGGTCAGGTTTCGTCATGGCTTAATGCGAATACTGGTAGTGAGCTTCCGTTACTGGCCGGCATCAGGTATATTCCGCAATTAAACTATGGTTTTGCCCCCGGGAAAAAAGGTCAAATTGACACCGAGATCTCATTGAATCTTTATGGCAGTGCAGGATTCAGGCCTTTCGATTCACTATCGGCATCAGGGAATATCAGACCCTACCGTGGTTGGGTGCGGTACACTACTGCTCATGCGGAGATAAGAATCGGCCTACAGAAGCTGAATTTCGGTTCTGCGACCATTTTCAGACCCCTTATGTGGTTTGATCAGCTTGATCCGCGTGATCCGCTTCAGCTTACAGACGGTGTATGGGGTATTCTCGGCAGATACTATTTCCTGAACAATGCAAATATCTGGATATGGGGACTGTATGGGAACAACGGAAGGAGGGGATGGGAAAATGTGCCAGTGAACAGAAGGATTCCCGAGGTAGGCGGCAGGATACAGGTGCCGGTCCCGGGAGGTGAGGCTGCCCTCTCATACCACTTCCGTGTTGCTGACAGCAGGGAAAGCGGTGTTGGAATATTACCATATGAAAAGATCCCGGAGAACAGGATTGGATTTGATGCTAAATGGGACCTGAAAGCCGGCTTATG
Organism: uncultured Bacteroidales bacterium; assembly: GCA_963736735.1. Classification (GTDB taxonomy): domain Bacteria; phylum Bacteroidota; class Bacteroidia; order Bacteroidales; family VadinHA17; genus SR-FBR-E99. The sequence goes on from CAVTPX010000005.1 coordinate 147,781, forward strand.
GGTAGAAGGCTCCTTTACTCATAAAAGCAGGAATATCGGGACCCTTACGAACCAGCTTGTCCTGAATGCAGGTGCTGATTATACTTTTCCCGTCGGGAATGGCATTTATACAGGGTTTGAGCAGCTCTTCATTTCCTCGGGGGAACGTACCTGCGATTTTTCACTGAATAATAGCTTCTCACTGCTGAGTGTCAATTATCAGATCGGATTATTCGACAGGTTGGGTACGATTCTTTATTACAATTGGGACACAGGAAATTTTTACAGCTTCATTAACTGGCAAAAGCAGTATGACAACATAAGTTTCCACCTGATGGCCTATTGGAATCCGGAAACTTATATCTTTCCTGCCGGAACGGCATCACATAATATCTTTTCCGGAAAGGGTGTTCAGTTGATGTTTATATACAATCATTAATAATCAAATATGGAAAATTCACAGATCATCAGCATTGAAAACCTGGTCAAACGCTTTCCGATGGGCAAAGGCGAATTCACGGCTCTGAATGGCATTGGACTGACCTTTTCACAGGGGGAATTTGCAGGACTGATCGGCCCCAGCGGATCAGGAAAGACCACCCTTCTCAATATAATCGGTTCACTTGATCTTCCCACATCTGGTACTGTTACGGTGCTGGGCCGTTCGGTAGGTGATCTCGGAGCCCGTGAAGCAGCAAGACTAAGGAAAGAGAACCTGGGTTTTATCTTCCAGAGTTATAATCTTTTTGCAGTTCATGATGTTTATGAAAATGTGGAATTCCCGTTGTTATTACTGAAATTCTCATCTTCTGAACGCAGAAAGATGGTTCTTAACGCACTCGAATGGGTCGGTCTTACTGACAAAATAAAATCAAGACCTCCGCAGCTTTCCGGGGGTGAGTGTCAGAGAGTGGCAATCGCAAGGGCCATGGTCAAAAAACCCTCGCTGGTACTGGCTGATGAACCAACTGCCAACCTTGATGCTGACAACTCCCATAACATCCTGAAAACCATGGAAAGTCTCAACAGGGAGTTTAAGACCTCCTTCCTTTTTGCCACCCATGACGAGAAGGTCATAAGCTATCTGCGCAGAAAGATTTTCCTGGTAGATGGCAGGGTAAAAGAGGATTTATTTATTGCCAATTAAATCTCGCAGAAATGAAACTGGCAATTAAACTGGCTTTCCGGAACCTTATCGGAGCCGGATTACGCACCTGGCTGAATGTCATCGTCCTTTCATTTTCTTTCATTATAATAATATGGATGAAAGGGGTTATGACCGGCTGGGACCTGCAATCAAAGAGAGATATGACCAACTGGGAGATAGGGGGAGGACAGTACTGGCATGAAAAATACGACCCTTATGATCCATTCACTCTTGACGAAAGTCATGCAGCCATTCCTGCAGAATTCAGGCAGGAACTTGAAACAGGAGGGATGGTACAAATGCTTCTTTCTCAGGGGACTGTTTATCCGCAGGGGCGAATACAGTCAGTGGTTATCAGGGGAATAGAACCCCGGCAGGATCTTTTTTATCTTCCATCAGCTAAACTTGACACTACAATTACCGATGCCATCCCGGCATTCATCGGTTACCTTATGGCTGACAATCTCAAGGCGAAGATTGGAGACCGGATAATGCTTCAATGGCGCGATATAAACGGTACGTTTGATGCTTCAGAAATCATTATTACAAACATTTTTAATTCCAATGTTCCAGCTATTGACAGGGGCCAGATCTATATCCCGCTTGAAAGGTTACAGTCGATGATGGGATTACCAGGTGAAGCATCGATCATCACATTCAGGGACGCGGAAAAGCAAAGCCCGGCAGTTGCTGGTTGGACTCTTAAAACTACTGCTGAACTGACATCCCAGATTGATGAAATGATTGAAATGAAGTCGTCTGGTCAGAAGGTTCTCTATTTCGTTCTACTTCTTCTTGCAATGCTTGCAATATTTGATACACAGGTGCTCTCCATTTTCCGGCGTCAGAAGGAAATTGGGACTTACATTGCACTCGGTTACACAAGGAAACAGGTTGTTGGTCTCTTCACAGTGGAGGGAACAATGTACGCTGTTTTTGCTGCTCTGCTCTCGGCTGTGTACGGGCTGCCTTTTCTTGCATGGCAGGCAAAGGCCGGATGGACCATGCCCGTGGATACAAGCCAGATGGGAATGGCGATTGCTCAGACGCTTTACCCGGTTTACAGTGCAGGACTGGTAGTTACAACAATTCTGCTTGTAATGTTTGTTACCGCGGTGGTAAGCTACTGGCCTTCAAGGAGAATTGCCAAAATGAATCCAACAGAAGCATTAAGGGGAAAATTACAATGATACAGTTTCTATTTAAAGGGCTTGTGCGTGATAAGAGCCGGAGCCGCCTGCCGATAATTGTTGTCGCATTAGGTGTGACACTAACAGTCTTCCTCCATGCCTACATAACCGGTTTTATGGGTGACATGATCGAGATTAATGCAAGATTTTCAACAGGCCATCTGAAGGTAATGACAACTGCTTATGCCGATAATGCTCAGCAGCTTCCAAATGATCTGTCACTTGTTGGACTGGATGGTCTGCTGACTGACCTTGGCAGCAGGTTCCCTGATGTTGTATGGTCTCCACGTATTCAGTTCGGTGGCCTCATCGATGCCCCGGATGAGGATGGGGAAACGAAGTCACAGGGTCCGGCAATGGGTCTTGGAATAGATCTTCTCTCTCCAGGGTCTCTGGAACCTGAACGGTTAAATCTTCCAGGATCAATTGTGCGTGGCGAATTGCCGGATGCCAGGGGTGAAGCTCTGATAAGTGAAATGCTCTCGGTTAAGCTGGGGGTAAATCCGGGAGATCCTGTGACACTTATAAGTTCAACAATGTATGGTGGCATGTCAATTCATAACCTGATTGTGTCAGGAACCATTTCTATGGGTCAGGAGGCACTTGACCGGGGTACTGTTATAGCCGATATAGAAGATATAAGGGCCGCCCTGAATATGGAGGATGCCGCGAGCGAAATAGCAGGATTTTTCAGATCCGGCTTTTATAATGATGACCTGGCGCTTGAATACTCAAAAGAGTTTAATGCCTCTCCGATTGATAAAAATGACAGATTCGCCCCGGTGATGAAGAGCCTGAGCATGCAGGGATCAATGGGTACTTATGTGAACATGTCAAAGTCATGGTCAACTTATATTTCCATGGTATTTATCCTGGCAATGTCACTTGTATTATGGAATGCAGGTTTGCTCGCAGGTCTTCGCCGATATGGGGAAGTCGGTCTCCGGCTTGCCATCGGTGAGGGGAAAGGCCATGTATACAAAAGTATGGTTGCAGAATCAGTTATGGTAGGTATAACAGGATCTGTGCTCGGCACCCTTTTTGGCCTTTTATTTGCATGGTTAATGCAGAAATACGGACTTGACATGGGTGGTATGATGAAAGGATCTTCCATAATGATGCCGGAGGCGATAAGAGCAAGGATCACCCCCGTCGATTTTTATCTTGGCTTTTTTCCGGGGGTGATATCCACTGTTATAGGGACAATGCTTTCGGGGATAGGCATTTACAAACGACAAACAGCAAGATTATTTAAAGAGCTTGAGGCTTAAACCAACTATAATGAAAAATTTACTTTTACCGTTTCTGCTTTCAGTTACCATCCTATCATCTTCAGCCCAGGATGCTGATGAGATATTGAGCAGAGTCGAAAGGAACATGTCATCGGACAACAGAATCTTTGAATCCTCGATGATTATCCATGGAAGCCGTACAAGCAGGACAATAACATCAAAGACATATTCTGCAGGTGAAAAACAATCTTTTACCGAATACCTCTCACCTGCACGCGAACAGGGGACTAAAATGCTTAAAGTTGAGAACCAGTTATGGATCTATTCACCTTCCACAGACCGGATAATTCAGATTTCAGGCCATATGCTGAGACAGTCTGTGATGGGGTCTGATCTCTCATACGAAGATATGATGGATAACAGGAAACTCGCCGAAATCTATGAAGCAAAAATTACCGGGAATGATACTGTTGACCGGAGGAATGTCTGGATTCTCGAACTTACAGCAAAAGTAAGTGATGTTGCGTATTACAGGAGAAAAGTGTGGATTGACAGGGAAAGATACGTGCCTCTCCGTGAGGAATTGTATGCCCGTAGCGGTCAGCTTTTAAAGCGCACAACACTGTCGGAAGTAAAGCAGATCGAAGGCCGCTGGTTCCCGACAAAAATCATTTATAAGGATTTGCTTAAACAGGGAGACGGTACTGAATTCATAATGTCATCGATCAAATTCAATCAGCCGATCCCTGATTACCTTTTTACAAAGGCAGTTTTAAAACAGTGACCTTCACTTCTTCAATCAGGGCTATGAAGCCAGATATTTCATGACTGCATTGAATATCTGAAGTCTGACAGGATTCACATTATAATACTCGCCATTGTCCTGCAAGCCGCAGTTCTGCCGGTTGATCAGGAGTATAACCGAAAGATTTTTCTCAGGGATGACCGCTATGCTGGTCCCCGTAAACCCTGTATGGCCAAAAGAACCCCCGGGCGCATTCCTCATAAATGAATTTCCGGGATCCATCATCCAGCCGAGCCCATTATTAAATTTATCCTTTGTCAGAAAATCATCGACAGTATTCCAGGATATGAATTGTTTTGAACCTGCCCAACCTTTGTTCATCAGCATGTCAACAATCTTTTGCAGGTCACGGGCTGTTGAAAACAGTCCTGCTGCCCCTGAAATTCCTCCGTTGGCATACCATGCATTGCCGTCATTCACCTCTCCTTTAAGAATATAGGTACGCCAGCCATCCCACTGTGCCGGGTCAATCTCTTTTATTTTGAATCCCAGCGTAGAATCATAAACCATCCTCCTTTCATACGGGTTGCCTGCTGATGTTGCTGCAATCTTCCCGTAACCGCCGGAAGCCAGAGGATTGAATGTTGTATTCTTCATGCCAAGAGGATGAAAAACATTTTGGGTCATAAACATCTCCAGGGGCATACCGGATACGTTTTCTATTATTTCGCCCAGAAGCACAAACCCGAGATCGCTGTACCGCCGTTGTTCACCTACCGGTGACACCAGCGGCAGCCCTTCTATTAACCTGAAACAATCCTGTCTGTTTGACGCCAGGTAATAAAGCGGGTACCATTCAAACAGCCCTGCTGTGTGAGTCAGAAGATGACGGATTGTTATCTCTTTCTTGTCAGGAGCATTAAATGCTTCAATGTACTTGCCAACCGGATCATCAACTTTGATCTGGCCTCTGTCTGCAAGCAGCATAATTGAAGTAGTGGTCCCGATTACTTTTGTAAGTGAGGCAATATCAAAGAGAGAGTTAAACGTCATCCTCTCCGGCGGTTTTAGCAGATTACGGTTGAAATCATATTTTTGAGCATAACCAAACGCATGCCGGTAAATTACCTTGTTGTTTTCTTTTATCAGGATGACGGCACCCGGGATCTTGTCATGCTCCACCTGACTTTGCAGAATACTGTCAATCTCTGCCTTAAGCTGAGCCCTGGCATCTTTGGACATGATCCCCTGACCGTTTGTGACAAATGTCAGAAAGCAAAGGAAGATTCCGGTTAAAAATTGAAGTGGTGCGCATTGAAGTGTTTCTTATTCAGGGTGGTATCCGATTCTTGGTCCCACGGTCTTTCGAAGCAATAATTCGGAATAGCCTTCTTTTATAAAATTTTCAAGTTCGCCGACAAGTCTGAAGCCCAGTTCGTAATACAGTTTAGCCGCTCCTTCGTTAAAAGAGGAGACACAGATAAACACATTCGGGGAGAACTTCAGAATTCTCTCTTCGCAAAATTTCAGCAGCTTCGTTCCGTAGCCCTTTCCCCTGAATTCTTCACTTATGCAGATTGTTTGAATGTATCCTGAAAAGGTGCCGCATACCTGGAGAATAACAAACCCGGCGATAGTCTTACCATATCTGAGAATGTAGATTTCCCTGCAATCCCCTTCAAAAGCTTTGATACACTGGTCATAACCTAATCCCAGTGTAATCCACGGGTCTGTCTTTAACATCATCCGGGCGCAGATTGCAAAATCTTCCGGATCACGCGTAATACTGATTTCCACTTTCATCTTGATTTAAGGTTAATCTTTCTTTCTGATGATAAACAGGAACATGACAGTCAGTAATGCATTTACAAAAATATTCATAAACCCGAAATCAAAATTAATTACCCGGATAAAATAGCCATTCAGGAGCCAGGTAAGAAGAGTTGCTGAAATGCATGCTGCCGGGACCAGGTTTTCCCTGAATTTGATTTTCGAAAATAGTCCTGTCAGGTATAACCCGAGGAGGGGTCCGTATGTATACCCGGCGATTTTGAAAATAGTATTGATTATTGCTCCCTGGCTGTTCCAGAAAGCCATGACAATTATGAACATTACTATGTTTACGCCAATCAGCACTCGTGTTTTAATCTTCTTTCTGACCTCATGAGTTTTGTTTCCGATATCCATAAAATCATAGCTGAACGCAGTTGTCAGGGCGGCAATACATGAGTCAATGCTTGCAAACGTGGAGGCAACAACACCAATTAGAAATGCAACTGCCCCGATGGTCCCGAAATAATTCAGTGTCAGCAGGGGATAGAGCCCATCGGTATTCACAAAATGACCATCCTGTTTAATGAGACTGATGCCATTGCGTTCAGCATATATGTAGATAAGTACTCCGAAGGCAAGGAACATTGTCTGGGCAAATGCAATAAAGAAACTGAAAGTAAGCACATTTTTCCTGGCGTCCCTTGCATTTTTGACTGTAAGTGTTTTTTGCATCATGCTCTGATCGAGGCCGACAAGTGCAATCGTAATAAGTAACCCGGAGATGAACTGCTTGAAGAAATTGGATCCCGAATGCATATCCCAGTCGAATATCCTGGCATACGGATGGTGTACTACCGTATTTGCCATTTCGGCAAGGGAAAAGTTCAGGGAATTTTTTATTGCAAGGATGGAAATGACAATGACTGTTATAAGGAAAAAGGACTGCAGGGAATCGGTCCAGACAATTGTCTTGATACCTGATTTATTTGTATAGAGCCAGATGAGTATCAAAACCACAATGATTGTTATAAAGTACGGAATATCAAGGGCATCAAAAAATGCATATTGCAGTATCTTGACAGATAGGAGTAGTCTGAGAGCAGCGCCGAAGGACTGGGACACAAGAAAGAAAACTGAGCCGGTCCTGTAGCTGACAATTCCAAACCTGATATTCAGATATGTATAAATTGAGACTAGTTTCAGCCTGTAATAGATGGGGGTCAGTACGAATGCAATAAAGATATAACCCACTATCGACCCGAGGATAAACTGAAAATAATAAAGGTTGTTATTGCCGACATTCCCCGGAATGGATACCAGGGAGACGGCAGATATTCCTGAGCCGATCATTCCAAAGGCAACAAGGAACCACGGTGATGCCCTGTCTCCGTCAAAAAAGGTAGTGTCCCTTATATGCCTCGAGGCAAAGTGGGAAATCACCATGAGTATTGAGAAATAGCACAGGATAATTATAAACAGCAATAAGGGGCTCATAACGGTTATCTGCAAGTACAGTCAAACGTAAGTCAAAATCGGATGCAAAAAAAAGCCTCCTGAATGCAGTTTGCAGCTGATCTGACCCTGAAAAGCCAGTCAGCCGGTTATACTATTCCCTCTGTCAGTGTTCTTCTTAAACTTCCCCGGATCTCTTGAAATATTTCGATTCGGCCCTGGGTACAATTTCTCCGGAAAAGCGCTTGATATCTCCCTTTACCGGAGTTACAATGACATCGGCATATTTGCCTGCTGTTTTCTTGAGTGATATCTCGATTTTGGCATTTATGTAAAAACCCCTCACCTGCATACTGACTTTAATATTTCCCTTTTTATCGGGAACCTGGGTGAAATCTGAAACTGTCAGCTTATTCGTGTAGGCGTTTCCTGCAACCATCTGCCCCTGCAGGTAAACGAACTCTTTTTCATAAGACATAAAATTGGAATTATCTGTGTTGGTTTCAAAATTACCACCTTCGGTTTCATAAGAATCCACAATAATTACAAAGTCTTTGGTTTCAACAACAGCAACTGCCTTCTCAAAATCCGCGAGGGCGGCAGCTTCTTTTTCCGCCTTGCTGTTCTGACCAAAAGAAGAAAATAAAACTGTGCTGATAATACAGATTGATAACAGTATCCTTTTCATAATATGTTTTAATTAGTACTTACTTATTTACAAATCTACAAATTTTCTGTCTTATTGTTTCCCCGGAAATTTTAGTAGATTTATGTATCCTTCTTTTTCGGGATTTGCTATGACAAAAAAACCGCTTCTCATTGCTTTAATGATCTGTTGCATAGCATGCAAGGGTGAGCTGGTCAACCGAGGAAAAATCACGGATTCTTCAGTTGTGGCAGACTCCGTAATCTCGGATACAGAGGCCGCTGATGAATACCAACCGGTATATTCCCTGCTTGTTTTACCAAAAAATCCTCTTCCCGGCGGGAACTTCCGAATTGTGGCTACCGGAGGAAAGCAGTTACGGAAAGCACAGATTCAGATCAGCGGTCCGGCCGGAGATATGAAATCAGTAAGAATCATTACCGGAGAGGAGCTTCCCTTCTGGCGGATTGATGAATTTGCCGGTGCCGCCGAAGGTGATTACAGGGTCACTTTAATTGAGAGAGGCAAGGAGGTATGTCACCTGGAGTTTGTGATTTCACCGGCTGAAGGGAAACGCAGTACCGGTCAGGTCTGGAAGACTGAACGGGGATGGGACAGCGGTACGGAAACGCTCTATTCTGCCTGGGTGAATGCCCTTTTCAGAGACTCTGGCGAGGATGCCTCGTGGACTTCACTAAATGAGGTTACACAGAATCAGGAAAATAATTTTCTCTACAACCATCTCTCCCTTGGGGAGGATGACCCTGCAGGCAAAGTCAGGGTCATCATGCAACCGGACTGCGCCGATAATCCGTTTTTTCTGCGGGCATATTTTGCCTGGAAGCTGGGCCTTCCTTTCGGTTACCACGTTTGCGACAGAGGCTACCTGGGCAAAAATCCCGGCACAGGTCAGTGGATCACGAACGAATCACCGGCTGCGAAAGCTGATCCTGTCCTTGCCTTCAACAGTTTTCTGCGGAGGGTTATGGATGGCGTCCATTCAGGAACGGCACGTACTTCGATGGATGACCCTGATTCTGATTATTATCCCGTAGCCCTCGACCGTAACAGCCTGCGTCCGGGGACTGTCTTCGCCGATCCTTACGGGCATACAATGATCCTGTGCAGATGGATTCCGCAAACCGGAAAGCGTCCGGGAATACTTCTGTCTGTTGATGCCCAGCCCGATGGGACTGTAGCCGTCAAGCGGTTCTGGAAAGGCAATTTCCTTTTCAATACCTCAGAAGTCATCGGAGAGCCCGGATTCAAGGCTTTTCGTCCCATCATAATTGAGGAAGGGGCGCCCCGCCAGGTCCCTTACAGCGCATTGAACCCTTCATCGGGGTTCATTTCCTATTCACTTCAGCAGAGAAAGATGGAGACGGAGGTCTTTTATCAGACAATGGAACGGTTGATAAACCCATCTCCGCTTGATCCGGAAGCAGCACTGGAAGACCTGATAAGCTCACTCCACGAACAGCTTCAGGTGCGTGTGACGTCGGTTGCCAACAGTGAAGCGTTCTTAAAAAAGAATCCGGGTACCGTGATTCCTATGCCCTCGGGCATTGCCGGGATATTCCTGGCCGGAGGTCAGTGGGAAGCCTATTCAACCCCTAACCGTGATCTGAGGCTCCTGATAGCAATCGATGCTGTTCTCGGACTCCCTGAAAGGGTTGTCAGTACCCCGGGGAATTTTGATATACCCGGTGATCTCTCCCCGGAACAGATAAAGGCAAAGTTGCAGACTGTACTGGATAAGAAGGGGGCTGAACTTTCAATCACTTATATCCGGACAGACGGTACCGAACAGCTGCTGACAGTCAGTGAAATACTGAATAGGAAAGAAGCCTTACGAGATGGCTTACAATCCGAATGACGGGATCGAAATTCGCTGGGGAGCGCCGGAGGGCAGTGATGAAAGAGCTACCTGCCGTCGCCGTGCACCTGCAGGTCAGTATGAAAAGATGCGCTCGGCACGTCCCTGGTTTCAGAAGAGGCTGCATCCGCCTACGTAGACTTTCGAAAAAAGCGCTAAATTTGAATCTTATGAAGACCTGAGTGTTTTCATTTCTTTATTCATTTACCGGCACCGTGAGAATATGAAATATGAGGATTTTCTGATTACAAGTCTTGGCAAGGGCAATGTGATTTCGCCCCTTAAGCAGAGCCAGAGACCCAATAGTCCAGTTTATAAATTCGTCAAAGACGATGAGCGGATTCTTTATGATGTCTCCCTTGATAACTTCCGGAAATGTCAGGACACGGGCAAGGTACCCGTCTCATTTGAAAAGGCAGGGCCCAGGGAAACAATTTTCTTCGAACCCGCAAAGACAAAGGTGGGCATAGTGACCTGCGGTGGCCTGTGTCCGGGACTGAACAATGTTATCCGCAGCCTAGTAAACCAGCTTTATTACAGGTACGGAATAAGCCGTATACTGGGTATCACGTACGGTTATGAAGGATTGATCTCCGGGTACAATCATCCGGTTATCGAGCTGACTGCTCCGATGGTGAGCGAGATTCATCTTTCAGGGAGGTACTTTCCTGGGCACTTCGCGGGGAAACCAGGATGTGGGCAAGATGGTGGATACAATTGAGATATTAAATCTCAATGTCCTTTTCTGTATCGGCGGTGACGGCACACTTCGCGGAGCACACGCAATTCACGAAGAGATACAGAAAAGGAAGCTGAAGATTGCCGTGGCCGGAATTCCCAAGACAATTGACAATGATATCGACCTGATACAGAAGTCTTTCGGTTTTGAAACAGCCTTTTCGATAGCAAATGATATAATCAGGAATGCACATAATGAAGCCCATGCAGCATACAACGGGGTGGCGCTTGTCAAACTGATGGGCCGCGACTCCGGGTTCATTGCCGCAACGGCTGCCCTCTCCATTCAGGAGGTAAATTTTGTGCTGATCCCTGAAATTTCCTTCGATCTGTACGGCGAAAACGGATTTCTGAATATTCTCAGGAAACGTCTTGAAGAGAGGCATCATGCCGTGGTTGTTGTGGCAGAAGGAGCCGGGCAGGACCTTTTCGAATCAAAGAATGAGGAAAAAGATGCTTCCGGAAATCTGAAACACAGAGACATCGGTGTTTTCCTGAAGGAAAAGATCAAATCAGAATTCAGCGCCCTCGGGTTTCCCTATTCGATTAAATATATCGATCCGAGCTATATAATCCGCAGCGCATCGGCAAATGCCAATGACAGTAAGTTCTGCAACCTTCTTGCACAGAATGCGGTACACGCCGCCCTTGCCGGGAAGACAGATTTTGTTATGGGTTTCTGGAACAACCATTTTACGCTTTTGCCGATACCAATGGCTGTTGCAAAGCGAAAGAAGATTGATGTGCAGGGCGAACTGTGGTGGAATGTTCTCGAAGCCACGGGTCAACCTGTCAGCATGAAGAATCAGTGACCCTGATTATTTTGGTCCCATAACCTGGAAGAGGAGATAGGAGACAATCAGTGTAAATATTATGTTGAACCCCTGGGCAATCAGAAACGCGTAGAAAGGCTTTTTACTCTCCATAATTTTCAGGTCGGAAAAACGGGTCTCGAGACCGATACTTATGAAAGCCAGGTTGAACCAGAAGCTGCTGAAAGACTTGATTACCTTCCCTGAAGCCTGCGCAGTTTCTTCATTAAGAACGAAGGAGAACAGGAGTGATGCCATTATAAACCCCAGGACGAACTTCGGAAAGCGCTCCCATATAATACTGAGTGACACGTGAGCCCTCGGTCCGTCACCTTTTTTACGGTAGGCCCAGAATACTGAAATGGCGAAGGCAGCGAGGCCGAGCAACACATTCTGGGAGAATTTGACAATTGTTGCATATTTCAGACCAGTTTCACCGGCAATGGTGCCGGCAGCGACTACCGCACCTGTTGTGTCAATTGTTCCGCCCAGCCATGCCCCTGTAACAATCTCTGACAGTCCTATCCATTTTGCAAGCATCGGCATGAAGATCATCATGGGAATTGCAATAATAAGGACCAGTGAAATGACGAAGGAGAGTTTCTTCTTGTCACCGTTTATAGCTCCGGCGGTGGCAATTGCCGCAGAGACCCCGCATATTGAGACCGCACTTGCAAGCATTGTTGAGAACTCGTCGTCTACCTTCATTTTACGCGCAACCCAGAATGCGAAATACCATACCACAACAACCACTATGACTGCCTGGATCAGTCCGAATGAACCTGCATTCATTATATCCCCGAACAGTATTGTGGCACCAAGCAGCACAAGACCTATCTTGACAAAAAGTTCGGTCTGCACCCCGGCACGAAGCCAGTCGGGCAGCCTGAAAACGTTGCCTATCAGAAGGCCGAGCAGCAGCGAAAAAAGAACTGTTTCAAGACCTAAATTCTTAAATACCATGTATGATGAAAGGAACTGGGCAAGAAATGCCAGAACACATATTGAAAGAAATCCCCAGAAGTATTTTTTCAGGGAATCGCCGCTGAGAAAAACACCGAAGGCAGAGAAAGCTGCAAAGATCAAAAATGTTGTTAAAAGAGATATCCACAGGGGCGAGGAACTGAAAATGCTGATTACCCCCGACAGGCCGTTCCATCCTGCTTTCCCGCCGAATGACGGAGCGCTGAAGGTGTCTCCGGCAAGAACCACAAATAAGATCAGGCCGAAACCAATGACTACTGAAGCCCAATCCTGTCCGATGTTCCATATCTTTTTTGCAGGAACTTCAATTTTTTCAGTCATAATTCGAAGTTTTAACCGGGTTAAGAGATAATTAAGTCTTGTTTATTTGAATCATGCAAATATGATTACAGTTAAGAACTTAATTATGGGTATAAACTCGTATTTTATTGCTGTTGAATATGCTGAGTCTGAGAATCAGACCAAAAGAGGCTCTCAGGTCAGTCCTGCCCGGTCACTGTAAGTGTCGTAACAGCTTTCCCTTTCGCTCCATCTGTGGTAAATCCCTCCACAAGAACTGTATAAATGCCTGTTTCATCTGATGTGTAGAATTCGACTGAAGCCTTTCCCTGCTTATCGGTTCGGACATCGGGATTCCAGTAAAGGGTATTCCTGAAATCAGGAATGCGTGAGTCTTTTAATGCCGCGACCGAATAATCCGGAGATCTGAATGCCGCCTCCTGTTGCAGTGCTTCAAATTCCTGCCTGAAAACCGGTTTATCAAACACAGGCTCGGAGAGATTTCCGCTGACGGTGGTTATATCAATAATCCCGTCAATATATATTTTCGAAAAGATGTATCCGAAATTCAGAACGTCGACTTTTTCTATTTTGTCAATACTTATAGCAAGCACTTTTTCATGATCCCACACCGGTACTCCGTCGACTATGACCAGGGGATTGGTGATTGTCACCTTGTCCTTGAACCTGAAAACGGAGTTGATGACTGTCTTGCCCTTTTTCCTGGTAGTGATTACTCCCGGAATAATCTCTTTTATGGCTTCCCGGAGAGAGGTCAGCCTGATAAAAGTTGACATCAGGGTGGAGTTATCCGGTCTGCCGTAAAAATCCTTACCCGGCAGAATTGCATTTTCAACTGTGTCTGAAGGGAAGGGTTCATAGATCCTCCTGACCTGCATACTGATGACTGCATTGTTTATCTCTGTCAGCCTTGCCGTGTCAAGCCTGAACGGTACATGCGGAAGTTGACTGTATGATTCGGGGAAAGGATTATCAAGCTCGACATAATATTCATCGAGATCTCCTGACAGTGGCTGGATTACTGCTTCGCGGGTTCCGTGTTCCGTACATAAGAAATTAAAACGACCTGCAGTGTCTGTTGTGGTGAACCTGCAAAGAGCCGTCTTACCTACGAAGGAGAGCACAATACTTTCATTGCGGAGCGGCTCTCCGCTCATTGTATTCTTTATGGTACCGCATATGAGATGACCGTCAGGCTCAGGCAGAAAAACAGGTTTCCCGTGCCTTGCATTAATGTTTAAACGGTCATCGTCTGCATCTGTAAAAGCAAACCGGTCATTTTTGTCCGACAGGGAAAATGCTTTTGCCAGGGAGATCACCAGGTCACTTTCAACCGGTTTTCCGTCGGCGTCAGTTGCGGTGATGTCAATTTTTACTTTCTCCCTGCCATTATAGCTTGTCTTGTTAGTCCTGATACTTAAACTGACAGGTTCATAATTCCCTGGTCGTGCTGACATTTCCGCCTGCATCCCTTCCTCTCCGGTCAACAGCGTGTCAGTCGCGCCGGTCATATTTCCGGCAGGGACTTCCGGAGAAGTTATTCCGATATTGTCAGCCGGCTGAAAAGGATTTATGACTGAGATACGGCTGTAGGAAAACAGGTCAGGTGAAAAATTTTTCATCCAGTTCGTACAGGCGGAGATGTAGTAATTTCCGGTACTGATTGTGTCAGGAAGAAGCAGCTGCCCGGAACCCGAGGAACCCGGGATCCACAGTTTTACCTGCACAACAGGGTTGTTAAGATTGTCAAGGAGACTCACATATACAACCCTGCTGAGGGTTGAAGGAGAATGAACGACACCGTTCAGGCAATATATCTTCATTAACACCTGCTCACCGGCGATGTAAACATCACGGTCGGTCCTGATATAAAGCTCTTCGGAATAATCGTGCCTGCCTGTGAATTCAGACACTCTGCCTGCTGACTGGGACAATAGTGCTGCCGGAAACAGTAACACTGTAACGGTCACTAATAATGACTTCCTTAACGATTGTTTTATGTTGTTTTTTCTTTCTGTCATGCCGGGTGCGGTTAGAAAATCATTCCAGGTCAATCCAGAAATCCGGTTTATGCAGGCTGCCGGTCATGGTGCAGTCAGCACAATAATTGTCAACGAAGATCAGTGCTTTAAGAGCCTGGGTCATTTCATCTCTTTGGGGACCGATAAAAGTAAGATTCAGGCTTGTATAATAACTGTACACCATGTTGAAGGTCATCGGAGGTACGGAATTTGGAAAGTCGGCAGGTGATGACAAATATCAGCTCGCAGGGATACCTGTAGAGTTTAATGTCAAGATTCCGGACATCAGTTTCTTGTAATATAGATCCGTTTCCGGCTTACCGAGGAGACCTGGAAATATCCCAGGACCTTTTCTTTGGGATCGCTGACACTGTGAATGTTTGTCAATTACCGGGAAAGGCTGTTTGTCGAAAATATCTCCGCCGCTCTCATTTATCTGCTGCATCTGATCCCAGAATTCATATTCATTTTCAGACAGGGAAAGCTGACTGATCTCGATACAGTACTGGATCAGAAGCCGGTTTGATTCCTCTGAAGCGATGAAAAGCACCGGTTTCTTTATAAAGTCGCCGTCTGTGCCTGTTTCACGCGATTGAATATTATATTTCGTCTGATTTGTTAGATTTCCAGCATGTTACATTGGCAAACGGTATCTGATAGATATTGTTCTCGGTCAATGTAGACATACCCTTTAGGGTAGGGAATACTGAACTTCCACCACTCTTCATATTTATACCGGAAGTACCTGCTGTCAGTCGCGCCTTTCGAATCGGCATAAATTCTCAGGCCTTCCACAATCTCTCCGTCATCACGTGTCACCCTGTCGCTGGCGTAGGTTACAGTGTCTATGTCACGGCCTCCGTACAATGTTGACGGGTCTGATTCATATTCTTTGCCGTCGGAGGTCCTTATATGAAGTGTATAGGACCTGCCCGGACTACCGGTAAATGCGGTGCTGTCAGACTTATACAGTCCGGCGAGTATTTCGGTGAACACCCCTGTATTGCCCAGATTATCCGTTACCGAGACCTGGGCACCGGTGACCGCATCCGGTGTTTCACGCGGAGTTTCAGTTGTCCGGGAAAGCTTTATGAAGTAGGAAGAATTTTCGTCTGTAACGAGGGCATCCACTACGAGGAGATTCTGATAATTGTCGATATGCGGATTATACGGGTCTATACAGGTCAGCATGGAAAAGGCCACAAACAAAAAAACCGGAATTATTACCCGCTTTATTTTCATGCCTGCTCAGGATATTTAATATTCACCGTTACAACCGTTTTTCCGGAAGTAACAAAAATAATATTATTGGAAGCCGATTTCCCAAACCAGGGCAAATAATTATTTTATTGTAAAAATGGTCCCGGTATTCTGATCCTACGGATAAAATTTGTTATTTCGGTCTTTGTATTCCGGCGCATTATTCGAATGGTAAAATTTTTGACTCTATTATTCCTTTTTGCAGCTTCATCAGAGTTATTGTCACAACAGACAACTTCACTGAGAAGGGCTGACAACAGCGCGCTTACGGCCTTGCTTGTAAAAGAACAGAAGAAATATCTTGACAGCCTGTACCTTTACAGCACGGGAGCCTGGAGTGACGTGGTAAACGGCAGGGATTACATTCGCTATTTTTTCAGATCCACTGATAAACCCCTTCTCCGTTCTGAAGAGGGGCGGACTGCTTCTCTTGTATTCAAGGAGAGAAAATACGAAGACCTGCCACTGCAATATGATACTTATACAGGTGAGGTAATATACACTGACAACAAACTGATACTGAACAACAAGATATGTGAGGTAGCACTTAACAGTGACAACATCAGCAGGTTTGACCTGTTCTTCAGGCATGACACGATGACTTTCAAATACTTCAGAGATGAGCCTGCCTTTAACCTTGAGGAGGGCTTTTATGAGGTAGTTCATGACGGAGAATGCAAGTATATTATCAGGCACATATCTACACTTTACCTGTCAGATGGCCTGGAAAAATACCCCTATACTCCTGAAAGTTATATCAGGGTTGCGGATGAGTATGAAAAGATTGTATCAACGACTCAATTCTTTAAACTGTTCGGTGACAGTTCAGATGCTATAAGGCAGTATATGCGCAGAGAAAAAATCAGGCTTCGAAAGGCTGATAAGCACCAGATAACGGATATTTTAAAATTCTATGAGCGGCTCCACGTACAGGCCGGGTAGCCGGATCAGATATTGGCTGATTGCCGGATTATTCTTCATATCCGTTATTGGCTCCTATGCACAGGATAACAGGCTTACTCTCAAATTTGACAGTATTGCTTTCAGAGATCTCGTCGACACTCTTGAAAGGAGAGTCCCCTATAAATTCTATTATGCAAATGAGTGGTCTGACAGTCTTTATCTGAATGTGAATTCGTCAGATGTCACATTTGAAGAGCTCCTGAACCGGGTTCTCAAACCTGCAGGCTTCTCTTTCATAATCACCGGTGACAACAAGGTCATTCTTTCGAAAGGTTCCTCTGTAAAGACGAATTTTCGTGAAGAATACATGGGGTTGCTTGAGGTTAACAGGAAAAAAGGGGAAGCTCAGGATTTTGTACCACCGGCTGTAAAGGAGAAAGAAAGTGCAATAAGTGACGAGTACAGGATATTCAGGATCGGACAGCCTGCAGCAGGACAAAATTCATCCAATGCCGTTTTATCCGGGAGAGTTGTCAGCATCGAAGACGGCAAAGGTGTCAGCGGTGTCATTGTCTATATAGAAAAGCTGAAGATGGGAGCAATGACAAACGATGCAGGTTATTATTCGGTCATTCTTCCCAAGGGACAATACAGGGTAGAATACAGGATGATCGGCATGCAGACTGCCAGACGCAATATAGTTCTTTATTCCGGCGGAACACTGAATATTGACATGAACGAAAGCACCAGCGAGGTTGAAGCGGTAGTGATCACTGGCAACCGGAGCAATCTTGTGCGTGATGTCAGGACCGGCATCGAGAAAATAAATATTAAGATGCTGAAGCAGATCCCAATGGGACTGGGGGAGGCAGATGTTTTAAAGAGTTCTCTGCTTTTGCCGGGGGTGCAGACTGTAGGGGAAGCCTCGGCCGGTTTTAATGTACGCGGGGGAAGCACAGACCAGAACCTTGTCTTCCTGAACAATGCGCCTATATTAAACACATCCCATTTCTTCGGTTTCTTTTCTGCATTCAATTCAGACCTTGTTTCCGATGTGACCCTTTACAAGAGCGGAATGCCTGCAAAATTCGGAGGCAGGCTCTCATCGGTTATGGATATTGCCCCTGCTGAAGGCAATAAGGAAAAAATAAATGTAAGCGGAGGGATTAGCCCTGTCACAGGCAGGATAATGGTGGAGGGTCCGCTTGACAAAATAAACGGCACATTTATACTCGGAGGCAGGGCAACCTACTCCGACTGGATACTGGGACTCCTTAAGGACTTCAGGCTCAGGAACAGCAAAGCAGGTTTTTATGACCTTCAGGGGATGATTAAAAGTGAGGTCAATGAAAAAAACAGCATCTCCGTGTCAGGATATTTCAGCAATGACAAATTTGACTATTACAGGGAACAGGCTTTCAACTACGGTAACCTGGCATCAACCCTGAAATGGGAACACTCATTTAACCAGAAACTGTCGGCACAGTTCTATGCCATTTTAAGCAATTACAGGTACCGGTCAGCAATGAATCAGGATTCTACCTTGTTCAGCTCAGTGGGTTATGAATTCAATCAGAAGATACTTCGCGCTGATTTCTTATACTATGCAACCTCCAGACACAAGCTCGAATTCGGAATTGACGCCACATATTACTCACTCAGTCCCGGAATCAGGGAACCGGTAGGGGAGTACTCCCTTGTAATCCCCAAAGTGCTGGAAAGGGAACGTGCTGCCGAACCATCGCTCTATTTCAGTGACGAGTTCGAGGTATCGCCTCTTTTGACGGTTTCGGGAGGTTTACGTGCCACTCTCTTTACGGCTTTCGGTCCAAAAACAGAGTTTCGGTACAACGAAGGAGTTACAAGGTCCGAAGGAAGTATAACTGACACTGTCAGTTACCGCAGGGGTGAGATTTTAAAAATGTATCCGGGCCTGGAGTACAGGCTCTCGTCGCGCGTGATTGTCACTCCGGAACTATCCTTAAAACTGGGGATGCAGAGAGTTTATCAGTACATCCATATGATATCCAATACTACGTCGATGTCACCTACTGACATCTGGACGCTCAGTGACCGGTATATAAGGCCCCAGCGGAGTGACCAGCTGTCGTTGGGGGTATACGGCAACTTCGGAAGGAAGGCGATTGAAACTTCGGCAGAAGCCTATTACAAGAAACTTAAGAATATTCTTGATTATAAAGGCGGGGCCACTCTGCTGATGAACGAACATCTTGAAACTGATGTAATCAGCGGGAACGGCAAAGCCTACGGTGTCGAACTAATGGTGAAAAAGCAATACGGGTCTTTCACAGGGTGGATAAGCTACACCTATTCGAGGATTCTCCTGAAAGTCGACGGGCCCTACAGTGTCGAGAAAGTGAACGGCGGAGAATATTTCCCTGCAGATTTTGACAAACCTCATGACCTTAAGATTGTCTCGAATTCAAAACTATCCAGGAGATTTAACCTGACAACTAATTTTGTTTATAATACCGGGAGACCGATTACATATCCTGTTGCGTTTTACGGTTTCAACAATGCAAACCGTGTATACTATTCAAACAGGAATGAATACCGCATACCAGACTATATAAGACTGGACCTTGCTGCAACTATAAACGGAAACCTGAAGGCTAAGAAACTCAACCATTCCTCGTTCACTTTTACTGTTTACAATGTTCTTGGAAGAAAGAATCCTTACTCGATATTCTTCAGAACTGAGGAGGGGGAAATAAAAGGTTATCAGATGACAATTTTCAGTCAGCCCATCTTCATGGCGTCATATAGTTTCAGGATACGCGGGAATGCTACGGGCGATTTCTGATTGCCTGACTTGCCAGTTTACCGCTAACTTTTATTAGTCAGAGAGGGTGACCTGAAAAAAAAGTATTGCAGAACATAATATTTTTAATAAAGTGTATATTGTACATTTAAAATTTGTTTTATCTTGCTAGCGAATTGTTATACTTTTAACAGCTGATCGTAGAATTCTTGGAGCTTACTATTATACAATAACCAAAAACTAACTAATATGCTCGCATTAGACTGGATTGTTCTCGGATTGTTCTTTTTGGGTTTGATTGGCATCATTGTCTGGGTGCTGATGCAAAAAGAAGCAACAACTACTGATTATTTTCTTGCTGGAAAGGATGCAGGATGGCTGTCAATCGGTTCCTCGATATTTGCCTCCAACATTGGTTCTGAGCATCTTGTGGGTCTTGCCGGCGCAGGTTTTATCAGCGGAATGGCAATGGCGCACTGGGAAATGCATGCCTGGTTGATTCTGGTTCTCGGATGGGTTCTTTGTACCTTTTTATGACAGGATCAAGGTGTTTACGATGCCTGAATTCCTCGAAAGAAGGTTTTCCTCCGGATCCCGCTCCGTACTTTCAGTAATTTCACTGGTATCTTATGTCCTTACGAAAGTTGCGGTAACGGTTTATGCGGGTGGTGTAGTCTTTAAGACCGTATTCGGAATTGATGAGATATGGGGATATAGATTTCTTCTGGTTCAGTGCAGTGGGTCTTGTTGTAATCACAGGGTTATATACAATTTTTGGCGGAATGAAAGCCATATTGTACACCTCTGTTTTGCAGACACCGATACTGCTCATAGGTTCGATTGTTATTCTCGTAGTTGGCTTAATAAAAGTAGGAGGATGGGTTGAGGTTGAACGATTGGTAGGTTCCAATATTCATCTTGTCAGGCCTGCATCCGATCCTGAGTTCCCGTGGACTGGAGTATTGTTCGGATCAGCGATAATTGGCTTCTGGTACTGGTGCACCGATCAGTTTATTGTGCAACGTGTTTTGTCGGGCCGGAATCAGCAGCAAGCCCGAAGGGGAGCTATTCTGGCTGGTTATTTCAAACTGCTGCCGGTATTTATTTTCCTGATTCCCGGAATGGTTGCCTATGCATTGAATCAGAAAGGCTTGTTAATGGTTGAAAGCAGCGATTCAGCATTTGCCGCAATGGTTGCCCAGCTTCTTACCCGCCGGTGTGACTGGTGTTGTTGTCTGCGGGTTGCTGGCTGCTCTTATGAGCTCGCTGGCATCTCTGTTTAACTCCTCCTCTATGCTCTTCGTCGAAGACTTCTATAAAAAGATGCGGCCTGAACAGGGATGAAAAACATTATCTGACGGTAGGCCGTATAGCTACAGCAGTAGTAGTTGTACTGGGTGTTGTCTGGATCCCGGTGATGCTTGGACTCGGGAAAGTCTTATATGAATACCTCCAGGGTGTCCAGGGATTGCTGGCACCGGCTATTGCATCAGTATTTCTGCTTGGAGTATTCTGGAAGAAGATGAACGCCAAGGCTGCTCTTTGGGGAATGATTACAGGATTCAGCATAGGCATGTTCAGATTGATTTTAAACGTTGTATACGGAACCAAGGCAGCACTGATTACAGGTTGTGAGAAAGCTATCCAATCAATTAACAATGCAACCGATGCGTCTCTCAAGCAGGTACAGGAAGTGGTTCATTCCCTCAGCGATAAAATTACCACGGTGGCCGGTGCTGCAGGTACCCAGGCCAGAGAGTCAGTTGAGACTGCAAATGCATTGCTGTCAGCCGGTCTGACACCTGAATCAAAGAATCAGGCGGTACAGCTTATTTCACAGGTAAAAGAGAGCTATAACCAGATGTTCCTTGAGCAGTCAGGATTATTATTCCGGATAGCATCCATCAACTGGCTGCACTTCTGCGTAATTCTGTTTCTTATCTGTATTGCAACAATGGTTGGAATCAGCCTTACAACGGCTCCTCCGTCTGCATCAAATTTACAATATACCTACGCAGCCGCTACACTGGCTGATAAAAAGGCGACCAGGGCAAGCTGGAACAAATGGGATGTCATTCATACTGTCATAATATTAAGTATAGTAGTTGCTTTCTACATTTATTTCTGGTAGAAAAATCTGAATATTAATCATTAACTGTAATTAAAAGATGAAAAACATAAATAGTGAACTTTGGTTTGTGACTGGCAGCCAGCATCTTTATGGTGAAGAAACACTTAAGCAGGTTGCGGCAGACTCAAAGGCTATTACTGCAGCTCTGGACAAAGCCGAAGCTATTCCCACAAAGGTTGTATTCAAACCGGTACTTACAAACTCTGATGCAATTACTGCAATTTGCCTCGAGGCAAACAGCTCTCCGGAGTGTGCCGGTCTCATTGCATGGATGCATACCTTTTCTCCGGCAAAAATGTGGATTTCAGGCCTCAAAAAGCTCAACAAACCCTTGCTGCACTTCCATACCCAGTTTAACCGTGACATTCCATGGTCAGAAATAGATATGGACTTCATGAACCTGAACCAGGCAGCACACGGCGACCGTGAGTTCGGTTACATATGTTCACGCCTTCGCATTGACCGAAAGGTGGTTGTCGGGCACTGGCAGGACAAGGAGGCACTGGCTTCAATAGGAGTGTGGGCACGTGCAGCAATGGCTGCACTTGACGCCCGCTCCCTTAAAGTAGCCCGCTTCGGTGATAATATGAGGGATGTGGCTGTAACTGAGGGAAATAAAGTCTCTTCTCAGATCAGGCTTGATTACCAGGTACAGGGTTATGGAGTTGGTGATCTTGCAGATGCGGTATCAAAAGTGTCTGATAAACAGGTTGCACTTCTTGTAAAACAATATGGTGACGAATATAAAGCCTCAGCCAAAGTGCTCTCTGCAACCTCAGTAAAAGAGGCAGCCCGCATTGAGATCGGCCTTCGCACATTCCTGGATAATGGCGGATTCAAAGCCTTTACAACCACTTTTGAAGACCTGCACGGGATTGTTCAGCTACCCGGCCTTTCTGTTCAGCGCCTTATGGCTGACGGCTACGGCTTCGGCGCTGAGGGCGACTGGAAGACTGCAGCACTGCTTCGTTCAATGAAAGTTATGGCCAAAGGGCTTAAGGGAGGTACTTCATTCATGGAAGACTATACTTACCACCTTGATCCTAAGAAAATGGCTGTCCTCGGTGCTCATATGCTGGAAGTCTGCCCTTCTATTGCTGACGGAAAAACCTCTCTGGAGGTACATCCGCTTGGCATAGGAGGCAAAGATGATCCGGCAAGACTTGTCTTTAAGACGAAACTAGGGAAGGCGCTGAATGCATCACTCATTGAGCTGGGTGACCGTTTCAGGCTGGTTGTTAATACCCTTGAAGTCATTGAATGCCCGCCTATGCCCAAACTGCCTGTTGCAAGCGTACTTTGGAAACCACTGCCTGATATGAAGAGTGCCGCAACAGCATGGATCTATTCCGGCGGAGCCCACCATTCAGGATTCAGTCAGGCTCTTACTGCTGAGCACATGTCTGATTTTGCAATGATATCCGGAATTGAGTTTATTCTTATTGATGAGAATTGTGTTGTTGAAGATCTGAAGAAAGAACTCAGGTGGAATGATCTCTATTATCACATCAATAAAGGTCTATGTTAAAGTTATATTCAAAACATCCTAAGCATTATCTGGCAGTTGACTGCATAATTTTCGGGTATGATCTGGCCGAGAAGGAGCTCAAACTCCTTCTTGTCAAGAGGAGTTTTGATCCTGCACGGGGCAAATGGTCCCTTTCCGGAGGTTTTGTCCAGGAAAGTGAAGGTCTTGACGATGCGGCCAGCAGGATTCTCTGCAGCCTGACGGGTATTTCAGACCTCTACATGCAGCAGCTTTACTCCTATGGCGAGATAGAACGTGACCCGGGGGCCAGGGTTATTTCTACTGCTTATTATGCCCTTATCGGCATTCATGAGATTGACAGGGATAACCAGGAAAAGAACGGGGCTCACTGGAGATCCATCTCCAATCTGCCTGACCTGATCTTCGACCACCGCAGAATGGTAGACAGGGCTCTGTGCGAACTGCTCACACTCGTAAAGGTCCAGCCTATCGGTTTCGAACTGCTTCCTGAGAAGTTCACCCTTGTCCAGCTCCAGGAGCTATATGAGGCCATCTATCAGAAAAAGGTTGACAAACGAAACTTCCGCAAGAAGATACTCTCAATGAACCTGCTCGAGAAACAGGATGATAAAGAGAAGGAGACATCAAAAAAGGGCGCATGGTACTACAGGTTTAATGAAGAAAAATACAGGCAGTTCACGAGGAACGGCTTCTTTTTTAACCTTGATGTAAACTGAAACGCCGGTGCCGCAGAGGCAGCCGGTACTGTGAACAAATACTTACTGAAATGCTCGAAAAGCTTAAGGAAGATGTGTACAGGGCAAACCTTGAACTGGTAAGCCGCGGCCTGGTAATCATGACCTTCGGCAATGTAAGCGCCATTGACAGGGCCTCAGGTCTGATGGTTATCAAACCTTCAGGAGTTTCATATGATGAGATGACACCTGCTGACATGGTGGTTTCTGACCTTGACGGCAACGTTGTGGAGGGCACACTGAAGCCTTCAACTGATGCCCCGACGCATGCCGCACTTTATAAGGTATTTCAGGGCATCGGAGGTGTTGTACATACCCATTCAGCCTATGCAACGGCATGGGCTCAGGCCGGGAAGAGCATCCCCTGCCTGGGTACAACTCATGCAGACAGTTTTTACGGGCCTGTTCCGGTGACCAGAAAACTCACTGAAAAGGAAATAAGTGACAGTTATGAGTATAATACGGGACTTGTGATTGCCGAGGCGCTTGAAGGAGTTGATCCGCTGTTTATGCCTGCTGTTGTTGTGCATTCTCACGGCCCTTTCACCTGGGGTGAAACTGCTGCAAAAGCAGTATATAATGCGGTCATCCTTGAAGAGGTGGCGCGGATTGCGGCAATAACCGTTTCAATTTCCCCGACCGGGAATATTGACCAGGCACTGCTTAACAAGCACTTCCTTCGCAAACACGGCAGTAAAGCATATTACGGACAGAAGAATCATTAATATACACGAGATAACAGTTATGAGCAAGTTTTCTATTGGAGTGGATTTCGGAACTCTTTCCGGAAGGGCAGTCATTGTAAACGTCGAAAACGGTGACGAGGTTGCCGTATCGGTCTTTGAATATCCCCACGGAGTAATGGATGAGAAATTGCCGGGCGGCACTTCGCTTGGGGTAGACTGGGCTCTTCAGCATCCACAGGATTATCTCGATGTATTCAGGGAGACAATCCCTGCAGTTATGAAAAAGGCAGGAGTAAAAGCTGAAGATGTTATCGGTGTAGGAACTGACTTCACCGCCTGCACAATGCTTCCGGTGACTGCCGATGGAACCCCGCTTTGTTTTATTGATAAGTATAAGGCCAATCCTCACGCCTGGATAAAGCTCTGGAAGCACCATGCCGCACAGGATGCCGCAAACAGACTTAACTCAGTTGCCGAAGAACGCGGTGAGACCTTCCTGAAACGCTACGGCGGCAAGATATCGTCTGAGTGGCTGATCCCGAAAATAATGCAGATAGCAGACGAAGCGCCAGAGATTTATGATGCTGCGGACCGTTTCATTGAGGCAGCCGACTGGGTAATCTGGCAGCTTACCGGAAATGAGATGCGAAACACCTGCACAGGAGGTTACAAAGCCATCTGGCATAAGCACGATGGTTATCCTTCAAACGATTTTTTCAAGGCACTGAATCCTAAAATGGAAAAACTCGCTGATGAGAAACTGTCACGTACACTCTACCCGGTTGGCACCAGGGCAGGGGGCATAACTCCGGAGGCGGCAAAACTGACAGGACTATTGGTGGGAACAGCAGTTGCAGTCGGCAATGTTGACGCACATGTCTCGGTACCGGCTGTTGGTATTACTTCAGCCGGAAAGATGCTTGCAATAATGGGAACATCAACCTGCCATATGCTGCTCGGTGAGAAGGAAAAGACAGTTCCCGGCATGTGCGGGGTGGTTGAAGACGGCATAATTGAAGGCTTCTTCGGCTATGAGGCAGGCCAGAGCTGCGTTGGTGACCATTTCCAGTGGTTCGTTGAAAACTGCACACCTGCAGACTACAAAGCAGAGGCCGACAAGCGCGGTATCGACCTGCATGCACTGCTGACAGAAAAAGCCTCGGCTTTGAATCCCGGTGAAAGCGGACTTGTAGCCCTCGACTGGTGGAACGGCAACAGGTCAGTACTGGTGGATGTGGACCTTACAGGAATGATCGTTGGTATGACCCTGGCAACAAAGCCGGAGGAGATTTACCGTGCACTCATCGAGGCTACGGCTTACGGCACAAAAATGATCATAGACACCTTCGAAGAGAACGGTGTTCCTGTCGATGAATACTACGCTGCAGGCGGGATAGCCGAGAAGAATCCTTTTGTGATGCAGATTTATGCAGATGTGACCGGCAAGGAGATGAAGATATCGGGAAGTCCGCAGGCCCCTGCACTTGGCTCTGCAATGTTCGGAGCGCTGGCAGCCGGGAAAACAGCCGGAGGCTATGACAAAATAGAGAATGCCGCTGCTGCAATGGCGAAGGTCAAACCCTTCTCCTACAAACCTGTACCTGCCAATGTGGAGGTTTACAAAAAGCTGTATGCAGAATATAAGATACTTCATGACTATTTCGGCCGTGGCGCCAATGATGTCATGAAGAGGCTCAAGGATATCAAAAAGGCAACGAGAGGATGAGTAACCTGTTCCTAAAGCTTTCTGTTGTTCTTGTTTGTCTTTCCGGGTGTTCGGGAAAGCAGATCAGCACGACGACAACACAGGGCACTGAAGGTTATCCTATCACCCCGGTGCCTTTCACCGAGGTTAAAGTTACCGATGGTTTCTGGGCTCCGCGAATCGAGACTAACCGTTCGGTTACAATTCCCTTTGCAATGAACAAAAACGAAGAGACCGGCAGGGTTGATAATTTCCGTAAGGCGGCAGGGCTGATAAGCGGAAGATATGTAGGCCGCAGGTTCAATGATACTGACATTTATAAGGTTCTTGAGGGAGTAGCCTTCACCCTGAGTGTAAGTCCTGACCCTGAACTTGAAGCCTCTGCTGATTCGCTCATTGCTCTCATTGCCCTTGCCCAGGAAGATGATGGTTACCTCTATGCTGCCCGCACGGCTAACCCTGACACCCCTGCTGCCGGAGCAGGCCGGGAAAGGTGGGTCAACCTTCAGGGGAGTCATGAACTATATAATTCAGGTCATCTCTTTGAGGCAGCAGTAGCATATTTTGAGGCAACGGGTAAAAGTCATTTTCTTGATATAGCAGTTAAAAATGCTGATTTACTGGTGCGTACCTTCGGACCTGAAAAACGCCGTGATGCACCAGGTCATCAGGTGGTTGAAATAGGCCTGGCAAAGATGTACCTGGCAACAGGTAAAAAAGAATATCTGGAACTGGCTCGATTCTTTCTTGATGAAAGGGGGAGTCAACATGCAAGTGAACCTTATCCGGAGGGTCCGTTTGCAATGTATAACGGACTTGAATACAAACAGGATCACCTTCCTGTAAGACAACAGACAGAAGCTGTCGGACACGCTGTAAGGGCAACATATATGTATGCCGGCATGGCTGATGTTGCCAGCCTGCTTGATGACAATGAATATGATAAAGCAATTGGTACAATCTGGGAAAACGTTGTTGGCAAAAAGATGTATCTCACCGGGGGCGTGGGAGCCCGTAGTGGTACTGAGGCATTTGGGGATAACTATGAACTGCCTAATGAGAGCGCTTATTGCGAAACCTGTGCGGCAATAGGGAATGCTTACTGGAATCACCGGATGTTTCTCAGCCATGGAGACGGAAAATATATTGATGTCCTTGAAAGGGTCATGTATAATGGGCTTGTTTCAGGCGTCAGCCTGAGCGGAGATAGGTTTTTCTATCAGAATCCGCTCGCATCATTTGGAAACTATAGTCGCAGCGAGTGGTTCGATGTCTCATGCTGCCCCGGTAATATTGTCAGATTCATTCCTTCTGTACCCGGATACATATATGCCAAAAGAGATAATGAGCTATTTGTCAATCTTTTTGTTGATAGCCAGACAGAGACTGAGCTGACAAATGGCAGCGTAAGAGTCACGCAGAAAACTAAGTACCCTTATGACGGTCTGGTAAACATTGTGGTAGAACCTGCCTTCAGTGACAATATGACCCTGAGCCTCCGGCTTCCCGGTTGGGCTACAGGTAATGCTGTCCCTTCAGACCTCTATAGTTTTAACAGTGATGTTACAGGTACAATCTCACTCACTGTCAATGGCAGGAAGCAGGCGATAGAACCGGAGAATGGTTATATAAGGATTGACCGTCGCTGGAAAATGGGCGACGAAATAGTACTTGAACTACCGATGCCCGTACTTGAGGTAACCTCAAATCCGGGTGTTGTTGAAAATGAGGGCCTTGTAGCCTTGCAGCGAGGTCCGCTTGTGTATTGTCTTGAAAGTATTGACAATACTGCACCACTTGGAGATATTGAATTGGGCGATGCCTCTGACTTCAGAACCCGCTTTGATCCTGCACTGCTTAACGGAACTGTTATTATTGAAGGAGAGTGTCGTGACTCTGCAGGTACCGTTACAAGTGTTGCAGCAATCCCATATTGCCTCTGGGCAAACAGGGGCGAGAGCCAGATGGCAGTCTGGGTAAAAAGTTCAAAATAATAGTTTTATGAAAAATAGAACTCTATGGATTATCATGTTTACGGTACTGTTTTCAGCATGCGCCAGGAATCATGAACAAAAGCCGGTAAATAATGCATGGTTGTTAACGCCTGAACTGACTTCGGTGAGTGTGAATGATAATTTCTGGACACCCCTTATAGAACGCAACCGGACAGCCACAATACCTTATACTTTCGGTAAATGTGAAGAGACCGGACGCATTGACAACTTCGCGATAGCCGGAGGACTCATGAAGGGCAAACACACAGGGGAACGGTACAATGACTCGGATGTATTCAAAATTATAGAGGGTGCCTGTTATTCACTCATTGAAACACCCGATCCTAAGCTGCGCAGCTATGTGGACAGCCTTGTTACATTGATTGCAGCAGCACAGGAAGATGACGGTTACCTTTATACAACCCGCACTATTGATTCGGTAAACATGGCTCCCGGTGCGGGCAGGGAAAGATGGATCGATGAACGTGTCAGCCATGAACTCTACAATGTGGGACATATGTATGAGGCTGCTGTTGCTCATTACCAGGCGACCGGGTCGAATGTCTTCCTGGATGTAGCGCTTAAGAATGCTGAACTGGTTGCGAAGGAGTTTGGCTGGGGTCTGAGGGAGATTGCTCCAGGGCACCAGGAAATCGAGATAGGACTTATAAAACTCTATGATCTGACCGGCGATAAGCAGTGGCTGGAGCTGGCACAGTTCTTTATTGATGTACGCGGCAGGAAGGGAGAATATGTAAGGCATCCTGAGAAGTCGCGGTTTGAAGTCTATAATGACTCCATTTATCTTCAGATGCATAAGCCCGTTCTTGAACAAACGGAAGCAGTTGGCCATGCAGTCAGGGGTGCCTACATGTACACGGCAATGGCTGATCTTTCACGGGCAACAGGTGAAGACAAATACCTTGAAGCATCTCAGCGGATTTGGGATGATGTAACAGCAGGCAAGATATACGTTACCGGAGGAATTGGATCAAAGGAATTTGGTGAGGCCTTCGGGGAAGCTTATGAGCTGAACAACATGGATGCATATACAGAAACCTGTGCATCAGTGGCAAATGTATTCTGGAATCACAGGCTCTATACTGCAACAGGAGATGCAAAGTACCTTGATGTTCTTGAAAGGACTCTCTATAACGGACTAATCTCCGGAATCGGGACTGACGGATGCAGTTTTTATTATACTAATCCCCTGGAGTCGGATGGCCGTTTTGAACGCGCCGGTTGGTTCGACTGTTCCTGCTGTCCCGGCAATGTAGCACGCTTAATGCCTGCAATGAAACAGTATATATGGTCTGTTTCCGATCAGGGTGTGAATGTTAACCTCTTCATCGGATCTGTTGCAAAACTGAAGACAGGTGCAGGCGATGTTGAACTGAAACAGACTACCGGGCTTCCCTGGAAGGGTGATGTGACAATAAATGTCGATCCTGCAGTTAACAATACCGCGTTCCGTCTGAGTTTACGTATTCCGGCATGGACAGGTGATGTCCCGATGGCAGGAGGACTTTACAGGTATATTACACCGGCAAAGGAAAAACCAGTGCTGAAAGTCAACGGGAAAAAGATCGCAATTAATGTACAGAAGGGCTTTGCAGTCATTGACAGATCGTGGAAAAGGGGAGATGTTGTCACCCTGTCGCTCCCGATGGAACCCCGTTTTATAATTGCCAGGGATGAGGTAAAAGCTGACAGCGGACGGGTTACAATTGGTGCAGGCCCCCTTGTTTACTGTATCGAGGAAGTTGATAACGGTAAGATAAGCGATCTGCAAGTGGATCCGGCAACAGTTGTTGTAAGCGGTTTCGACGAGGCAATATTGGGCGGCATCGGCAAACTAACTTTTGTAGCTGAGAAAGCTGACGGCTCTCAGAAGGAGGTGAAGGCAGTGCCTTACTATTCCTGGGCCAACAGGGGCAAGGGAGAGATGCAGGTTTGGATGAAAATAAAATAATAAACTGATAATGAAGACATTAAATGTAATTCTGACAGGTGCCGCGGCGATAATGATCGTGGCTGCTTCCTGTTCCAAAGAAAACAAGGATGAGAACTATCCGATCAGACCAGTGCCTTTCACATCAGTGAAGATGACTGATAAATTCTGGGCACCCCGCATTCAGAAAAACCACGAAGTCACAATACCGATCGCCTTCGGGTTCTGTGAATCAACAGGCAGGGTTAAGAACTTCGAAATTGCAGGCGGACTCGATACAGGAGCCTTTCAGACAATATATCCGTTTGACGATTCCGACGTTACAAAAATAATCGAGGGAGCAAGCTATTCACTTCAGACTTTTCCTGACCCGGAACTCGAAGCTTATCTCGATACACTAATATATAAGATAGGACTCGCACAGGAAGATGACGGTTACTTATATACAAACCGCACAATCGCAGAAATGGGGTACGGCAAGCTTCACGACTGGGTTGGTGAAAAGAGATGGGAGACTGATAATATTCTTAGTCATGAGCTTTACAACCTCGGTCATATGTATGAGGCGGGCGTTGCTTATTACCAGGCTACTGGCAAGAGATCACTTCTCGATATCTGCATAAAATCGGCAGACCTTGTTGATCACGATCTGGGCTGGGATGCCTTTGTGACCTATCCCGGACACCAGGTCATTGAAATGGGTCTTGTCAAACTTTACAGAGTTACAGGTGAAAAGAGATATCTGGACCTTGCAAAATTCTTCCTTGATGCACGAGGAACACGGGATGACGGGGAAGAGTATTCGCAGTCACATAAGAAGGTTGTTGATCAGACTGAGGCCGTAGGTCATTCGGTAAGAGCTACATATATGTATTCAGGGATGGCTGACGTTGCAGCAATCATGAAGGATGAGGCTTATCTGAATTCAATAACGAAAATATGGGAAGACCTGGTTTACAAGAAGATGTACATTACCGGCGGTATTGGAGCCAGTGGCGGGAACGAAGGCTTTGCCGAACCCTACAGCCTGCCCAATATGTCAGCTTACTGCGAGACCTGCGCCTCAATAGGTGATATATTTTTCAATCACCGGCTTTTCTCACTGCACGGTGAGGGCAAGTATTTTGATGTGCTCGAGAAGACACTCTATAACGGAGCACTGTCAGGGGTCAACCTTGCCGGCGACAGGTTCTTTTACCCCAATCCACTTGAATCAAACGGTCAGCATGAGCGGTCAGCCTGGTTCGGCTGTGCCTGCTGTCCTTCGAATGTTGCACGTTTTATTCCGGCTATTCCCGGGTACATTTACAGCGTAACCGATAAGGATTTGTATGTAAACTTATTCGCTTCAAATAATGCTGATATAGCCGTTGGGAGGAATAAGGTGGGAGTGACCCAGGAAACAAATTATCCGTGGGAAGGTGAAGTAAAAATTACTTTAAACCCGGAGAAATCAGGTAAGTTTAAGCTGCATATCCGTATTCCGGGCTGGGCCCGCAATGAAGCCATACCTGGCGGGCTATACACTTTTGCAGACCAGAATGAAGAAGAATACTCGTTAAAAGTAAACGGTGAAGAGTTTGCTGCAGAGTTAACAGACGGTTATGCAGTCATCTCCCGTAACTGGAAGCCGGGTGATATTGTGGAACTGTCATTGCCAATGCCGGTTCGGCCCGTATCAGCTGATACAAAGGTTAAAGAAGATGTTGACAAATATGCAATTCAGCGCGGACCACTGATGTTCTGTGCGGAATGGCCTGACAATCCCGAGGGACAGGTTCTCAACCTTGTAATTGATGAGAAACCGGAATTCAAAACAGAGTTCAGGGGAAATCTTCTCAACGGTACTGAGGTTATAAGCACAAAGGCACGGCAGTCTGTCAGGGGTCTTGACGGCTCGGTATCACTCGGAGAATATGAGGATGTGACACTGATACCTTACTTTTTGTGGAATAACAGGGGCGGGGGTGAAATGAGAGTTTGGTTCCCCTACAGGGAGACGAGTGCCAGGCCTTCGCCGGCACCAACTATTGCATATACAAGTAAGATTACCGGCAGCATTCAGAACAGGTCACTGCTCTCAGTGGCAGACCAGTTTGAGCCTGCAAACTCCAATGACCACACCTGGCCCTACTACCACTGGTGGCCCAACAGGGACAAATGGGAATGGGTACAGCTTGACTTTAAAGAGAGGCAGACCATTTCAAAGGTCAGAGTTTACTGGTTTGATGATGGTCCGTTCGGCGGGTGCAGGATTCCTGATGAATTTGAGGTACTATACAGTGCCGGTGGAGCTCTTAAGAAAGTTGAAACAATTTCGCCGCTTACGGTGGTCAAAGATGCCTGGAATATCGTCGAATTCACTCCGGTTTCTGCAACCGGAGTGCAACTAAGGGTGAAACTAAACAAGGATTTTGCTTCCGGAATTCACGAAATAGTGGTCGAGTGAGAAGGCTTCATCCCCTTATTTCAAACGTGTGCAAAAAAATGTTGAAAAACACTATTGCTGTTAAGAAAATATCATAACTTGCATTTGAAAGGAAAAGTGTAAAAATTACATTAATTAGGGTAGGGATAGGGTATTGTGTGTCTAATTATGTAATTAATAAAGTGTACAAAAAACACGTAATAATTATACAAAACTTATTATAAACAGTGAAAAGCATGGAACAATGAACCCTAATTTTCAGGATAACCCAAACAATCAAAATAAACTCCAGTAACATGAAACCTGACTTATTTATTAAGATGCGTTTACTGATCTGTTTGTTCCTGTTTACCCTGGTACCGCTATCGGTATTCGGGCAAACCAGAACTATCACAGGTACAGTGGTTGATGAGAGTGGCGAAACTCTCCCGGGCGTGACAATAGTTATAGAAGGAACTACCAGGGGAGTTACCACCGATTTTGACGGTAAGTTCAGTATTGCCGCCACACCGCAAGAGGTTCTTGTCATTTCCTTCGTGGGTATGACAACGGCTAATATTACGGTGGGATCCCAGACTGTAATTAACGTAATCCTTAAAGCTGCAGTCTCTGAGATTGAGTCTGTTGTTGTAGTTGGATACGGTGTACAGAAAAAAGAAACTGTTGTCGGTGCCGTTTCACAGGTCTCCGGCGAAAAGATCCGCACCATGAAGATGGGTGGCGCCATTGAGAATAACCTGCAGGGAATGTTGCCCGGCATGGTGGTTCTTATGCAGGATGCCACCCCGGGTGAAGAATCCAGATCAATCACAATGCAGATCAGGGCAGGAGCTTCAATGGGCAATAACACTCCCCTCATTCTTGTTGACGGTGTGGAAAGATCTTTTTCAAATATTGATCCAAATGAAATTGCATCCATCTCTATACTCAAGGATGCTTCGGCAACTGCCGTTTACGGTGTAAAGGGTGCCAACGGTGTTGTCATTGTAAATACCAAGAGAGGCAGGGAAGGCGCCCTCGAACTTGAATTCTCGTCAGAGACTATGCTGAAAGCGGCAACACGGCTCCCTGAGTATATGAACTCATATGAGACCATGCTACTCAGGAATGAGGCCTACAGCAATGACGGTAAATGGACAAGCCTTATAGGTAATGATGCTCTCGAGCACTATCGTACAGGGGATTCTCCATATCTCTATCCGGACTTCGACTGGATGGATTTTTATTTTAAACCGGCAGTTGACCAGAACTACAACCTGAATGCCCGCGGCGGTAATAAGTTCGTACAGTATTTTGTATCTGTAGGCTATCTGTCGGAAGGTGATATTTTTGATGTAGGCTCCCTCTTTCCCTATTCATACGAAAAACATGATGCCTCATACTGGCATAAGAGGTACAATTTCAGGAACAACCTCGACTTTAACCTGACCAAGTCGACAAAACTTTCAATCAACCTGGCGGGAAACCTTAAGGTCTGGAATAAACCTACTGACGACTATACTCAGGAACAGTGGTTTGAAGCTGTGACCTCGATGCCGTTTTACCCGGAAGAGGCAGTACAGCAGTTCCCGGATGACAGGATCCCTTATGATCAGACAGGGATAAGATATTTTGAGAATCCGCAGCAGGGTGAAGTAAGGATGCACTGGCTTGGCGCCCGCGGCTTCCGCCGCAATAAAAGCAACGGAGTCTCCACTGATGTAAATCTTGAACAGAAGCTCGATTTTATAACCGAAGGCTTATCTGCATCGGCCTACTACTCATTTAATACAGATATTGCTCACAGCCAGAATTTTAATCTGGATTATATGTTCGGGTACTATCTTAATCCTGCCGATTCCACCTGGTCAAGATACACAAACAACCAGGTACTGGACCTGGATACACCCCAGCCAAAGCTTAATGTAAACAACTCCGAAAGCCTGTCAAGTGCCTCAAGAAGCACATATTACAAGGGCCAGTTGAACTATGTCCGCAGCTTCGGTAAACATAATGTTACAGCAGTAGGTGTATTCAGTCGCAGACAGTCGCGCGGCATTTCAACCTTTCCCTCATATGAGGAGAACTGGGTGGCTCGTGCTACTTATAATTATGATGAGAGATATCTGTTTGAATCCAGTATCGCCTACACCGGGTCCGAAAAATTTGCTCCTG
Organism: uncultured Bacteroidales bacterium; assembly: GCA_963736735.1. Taxonomy (GTDB): domain Bacteria; phylum Bacteroidota; class Bacteroidia; order Bacteroidales; family VadinHA17; genus SR-FBR-E99. Next base: position 182,914 of record CAVTPX010000005.1, read on the forward strand.
GTCTTCGTTTCGGAACATTTCCTTCATTTGCTGCAGGGTGGCTTGCCTCAGAGGAAGACTTCTTTAAAAATGCACTTCCGTGGGTGAACTACTTTAAGACCCGTTTTTCATGGGGTATGGTAGGTAGTGACGCCGGCATTGCAAGGTGGCTCTATATATCAGAGTATACAAACGGTGGACGGGACATCCGGTTTCGGATATCCGATGACAATGTATCCCAATATCAGTGAAGGAACAATTCCGGTGACTGATGCCACCTGGGAGACAGCAAGAAAATCAGACCTCGGGTTTGAAATGGGGTTCTTCAATAATCAGATAACCCTGAATATTGACCTGTACGATGAGCACCGTACAAATATTCTTCAGGCCAGAAGGTCAGTCCCTTCGTGGGTTGGCGTAAGCTCCATCCAGGGAAACAGTGGTGAAACAAAGGCCCACGGTATTGAGCTGGAACTTGGTCTTAACCATACATTTAACAAACTCACCCTGCAGCTTCATGGCACACTTGCCGCCAATGAGAGCCGGGTTGTTTCATATGATGAACCGGATGCTAAACCGGAACACCTCTCTGTTGAGGGCAAGCCTGTAGGTGTTGCCCAGCGTATGTACTGCTCAGGGATACTTGATGATGGCTTTTATCAGAGTTTTGATGAACTGTTTATGTATCCGCGTGCGGCAGGTGTTGCTCCTATACTGGGCGACTTTAAATACCTGGACTATAATGGTGACGGAACTGTTAACGCCTCCGACAAGATAGTGGCGGCCAATCCGTATGCACCTGCTGTTACCTGGGGACTGAACCTTGCAGCTTTATACAAAAAGTGGACTGCCAGGGTTGACTTCTACGGTATCAGTTCAACTTCCTACCCGATGAGACAGGGTGGTATGTTCTTCCTTTATCCGTTCTCCCAGAACAAGGATAACGCCTATACTTCACACGCCGACCACTGGACACCTGAAAACAGGGATGCAACATGGCCGGCAGTACATGCAGTAGCAACCGATCAGTACAACTACCAGGCAAACTCATTTGCAATCGTAGACGGCAAATATACAAGGCTGAAGAATGTTGCCCTGTCATACAGAATGGACGCTCCGGTCCTCGGCAGAATAGGTGTAAAACAGGTTGACCTGACTTTTACAGGTACCAACCTTCTGACCTGGACTCCCGGATTCAGACTCGGCGGTGACCCTGAAGGATTCAACTCAGGTGTTGACTTTGGCGCATATCCGATGATGAAACGTTTCACATTCGAGGTAAGGCTATTGTTCTAAACAGGTAAAAACTACGAAAATGAAAAAGATAATATTATTTTTTCTTCCGATAGCCCTCCTGTTCCAGGGATGTGAAGAATATCTTGATAAAGTACAGGAGTCGTCCGGAATGGATGAAACCCAGGTATTTACAGACTATAATAACTTCCGCAGGTTTGAAGACAGGATGTACAAGGACATGCATGACTACCTGGCCGACTATGACTACGGCATGATAGCTGCAATTTGCGATGAAGGTTATACCGAATCAGCCCAGTGGGAAACAATGGGGATTGTACAGTCAGGTGACTGGATTCGTGCCTACAGCACTGCCCAGGCTCTTCAGTTCAGCGCTATATGGACCGCATGGCAGAGCATCAGGATAGCAAATATTTCACTTCAGAAGTTACCGATGCTTGAAGGAAATGCTACTCAGACACAGATTAATGAGCTTGAGGGGCAGGCACGGTTTATGCGTGCCTGGTACTATTATGAGTTTCTGAAAAGACAGGGAGGCATGCCTTATCTTACTGAGCCTCTTGGAGGTTCAGACAACTATGCATTACCCAGGCTTTCTTTCCATGAAACAGCACTTAAAATAGCTGAAGACTGTGACGCTGCAGCCGATCTGCTACCTGCAAAATGGGATATGGCCAATATCGGAAGACCTACTAAAGGCGCTGCAATGGCGGTGAAGGCATCTGCTTTGCTCTTCTCTGCAAGCCCCTCAAATAATCCCGGGAATGATCAGGCCAAATGGCAGGTTGCCGCACAGGCTTCATGGGATATAATTGCATTTGCCCAGTCAACTGGAACATACAAACTGATGCAGTCAAACGGGACAGACCAGATTACATATACCGGCCCCGGAGGTGTAAAGACAATAACCTATCCGAGTGGGTTTGACAGCATTTTCATGTATACACCCTATAATGATGAGATTATCTGGGAGTTTTATGAAAGGATGAATTCCGGAGGTCAGTACAGCACCTTTACAATTGCCAGTCTGGCAGAAGGCGGAATTATCCAGGGTTACAGCCCTTCACAGAATATTGTCGACCTGTTTGAAACAAAGAACGGTCTCGCAATAGATGATGATCCTGCCTATGATCCTCAGAATCCTTATGTTGACAGGGACCCCAGGTTCTACCACAGTATTCTTTTTAACCGTGAACGCTGGACCAGCGGAACAAACCTGTACCTCGAGCTCTATAACGGAGGTCGTGACAGAGCCAGCGGAGACCTGAAGCACTATTCATATACAGGTTACCTGGCACGGAAATTCTGGGGCAAAAACGTTGACCTCTGGTCAGGTTCCGGAGCTCCTTTTACACATACAATATATTTCCGGTATGCTGACATCCTGTTACAATATGCTGAAGCCGCCAATGAACTCGGAGGACCCGGTTACACTCTTCCCGGAGCCACAATGAGCGCAGTACAGGCACTGAACCTCGTCAGGGCACGTGTAAATATGCCTGGGGTTAGTTCGACATATCTTGCAAGCAAGGAAGCTTTCAGAGAGAGAATAAAGAGTGAGAGAGCAGTAGAGCTATACCTTGAGGGAAAGCGTTTCTTCGACCTTTCCCGCTGGGGCGATGCTCACAAGCAGGAACATAAGGAAATTTACGGCGTAAACTTCGTTGATGACGCCAGCAAACCGACAGGGTATACAATCTCACGCACTCCTGGTCCGATCTACACTCTCGTATTTGATCAGAAACATTATAAGTGGCCCATACCCCTTAATGATGCAATGATGTTCAAGGAGTTCACACAGAACCCGGGATGGTAGTAATCAAAATCTGGTTCAATTCTCAGAAAGATGAAAAATATGAAAAATAAAATATTCAGAACTGTGTTGATGTTTTGTGCCCTGTTCAGCATTTTTGCAAGCAGCACAGCCTATCCCCAGGAAAGGCAGATATCAACAGTAACAGGTCAGTGGCCAGGTGATTACTGACGATGCACAACCTGTGCAGGGAGTTTTAGTGAAGGCATTTAATACAAACAAAGTTGCCTTTACGGATCTTCAGGGTAACTTCTCTGTTGAAGTCTCTACAGGTCTGACTGACAGGCTTTCAATCAGCCATGACGGTTTTCTTCAAAAGATTGTTACGGTCGAACCGGGCAATGCTGAGTTGGGAACGGTTGCCCTTGAAAGAAAGATTTCATTCAGCGGTTCTAACATCGAACAGTTGCCATACAGGTCACTCACAAGCGACCGTAACGTATCGGCTGTTTCAACAATTACCGGTGAAGAACTTACTTCATATCCGTCAACAACTTTACTCGACGCGCTCGCCGGCAGGATACCCGGACTTGTAATACAGCCCAATTCGACGATGCCCGGTCAGGAATCATTTACTGCATACCTGAGAGGCTCGGTAGCAAACATCTACATTGATGGCGTTATGAGAGACATTACAGGCCTGTCAGCCGCCGAGGTCGATGAAGTACAGGTTATAAAAGATCTGTCAGGAAGGGCTATGCTCGGGCTTTCAGGGTCAGGCCCTGTCATCTGGATTACAACCAGGAAGGGAACCGGCTATGACAGGGATATAAGTGTCTCGGCAGAATACGGTTTAAGTTCACCAACATCACTTCCGAAATACCTTGATTCGTATAATTATGCCACCTTGCTTAACGAGGCGCTGGATAACGACGGTCAGGCTCCCAGGTACACTCAGGCTGATCTTGACGCATATAGCAGTAATTCAAACCCCGTTCGCTACCCGAATGTGGATTATTACGGACAATATGTAAAACAAAACGCTCCTTTCCGTAAAGCCAATATCAACTTTGCCGGAGGAGACAACAGGGTAACCTACTTCTCAATGTTTGATTACGTAGGAAACAGCGGACTGGAAACAGTTGGCGAGAAAATTAAAAATGACAGATACAAACTGAGAGGGAATGTTGCAATCAGACTCAATGACTTCATGAGAATGAGTGTCAATATTTCGGCTTCGATGAACAAACAGCGCTTCCCGAATGCAGGCAGCGGCGCTGGTGTCTACAATATGTTCAATATCCTGTCGACATATCCGTCAAATGCCCATCCGGTATCATTTAATGACCTGCTTATCAGAAGCGATAACTACCCTGTAAACCTGGATAATGAACTTATGTATTCCGGCTTTGCCGAAGGCACAATACTGAATGCGCAGAACAATGCCAAACTGTTCATTGATCTGGGAGGCGTCATAAAAGGACTATCGATGATAGGATCTGCCTCATTCGATGTCTCTGACGAACTTATTAACAACAAGGGCGGTACAGCTGCACTTTACCGTCTCGAGCGCACATCTCTGGGAGCTGATACGGCCGTGAGAGTAGTGGAGGCACAGAATGTTACCTCAATGTCACTCGGGTCCTTCGATATACTGAGAAGAACAGCAGGATATGTGGGAATGAATTACGACCGTGAATTCGGAAAAAGTTCACTCACCGCCGATGCAACATTCTACATTGCACTGGAGGAGTTGAGAGCTACAGGTGCCGGTTATCAGCCTTCCAAGGTTGAGGATCTCTCCTTCAGGGCCAATTACTCATATGACAAGAGGTATGTCGCCCAGCTTGATCTGGCATATTCTGGCAGTAACAGAATGCCGGCCGGAGAAAGATTCTCCCTCTATCCCACACTCGGTCTTGGATGGATTGTAAGCAATGAGTCCTTCCTGAAAGGCAATTCGCTGATTGATTACCTGAAAGTTTTCACCTCGGCCGGTATAATGGGAGTTAATGACTATTATCTCGCAGGTTATAATCCCTTCTACCTTCAGGAAACACTCTGGACTTTAAATGGCGGATGGGCTCCGGGAATTGCAGGTAACGGTGGCGAATGGGTCGATACTTACGTATTGCTCCAGACCGGTACTGACAATTTTGTGCTGCCGAAGAAACGCTACTTCAACCTTGGCACCCAGGCAACCCTTCTCGATAAATCACTTGCTGTGGAAATCAACTACTTCAATGAGAAGAATTATGACAAGATTTCCAACATGGGTGCAACCACTCCTTCTATTATAGGAAGCCCGCAGGCATTACCCGCAGTCAATTTCGGTGAAGATGTACGCTGGGGACTTGACGCTTCAGTTCAGTTAAGCAAAAGCGCAGGAGAATTCAGGTATGGTCTTGGTGTCAATGCAATGTACATGAGGGCAAAGTACCTTGTGGTTGATGAGCCTTCAGCCCTTGAGGATTACAAAAAACTTGCAGGCACTGATATGGATGCCTTCTGGCTATATGAAGCCGAAGGACTCTTCCAGGATGCAGGCGAGATAACTTCAAGGAATATAGATCAAAGCTGGGGCGCCCTTCAACCGGGGGATATCAGGTATGCAGATATTAACAATGACAATGTTATTGATGAAAACGATATTCATGCAACTGACTTCCATTCACCCAGATTATTCTACGGTGTCAATCTGTCGGCCGGATACAGGGGGGTAAACCTTTATGTCCTCGGACAGGGCGTTGCAGACGGAAGCACGATGCTTGCATCTGACCGCTACTTCAGGGTCAACGGTTCAACCCAGAACTACTCCGAACTTATGCTTGACCGATTCCCGGTTACAAATAATTATCCGAGACTCACCACCGTTTCACAGAATAACACACAGTATTCTACTTTCTGGGTCGCCGGTGCAGCTTTCTTCAGGCTGAAGAATGTCGAGCTGAGTTACACATTCCCGGAAACTGCCTCTCAGAAACTGGCGATGACCAATCTGAGGGTATTTGCCAGAGGAACAAACCTGGCTGTATTTTCCGGTCTGAAAAAATACAGTGTGGATCCTGAGAATATAACTGCAGGTATTAACGGCTATCCCCTTTTCAGGACAGTCACTGCGGGAGTTTCCTGTAAATTCTAATGTTAAAAAGCGAAACTATGAAACGATTTATAGTATTTTTCATAACAGCAGTTCTGACGGTCTCCTGCGAATTTCTTGATCCCAGGCCTATAATGGATCTCACTACTGATGAGCTCCTCAGCAACGCCCAGTATGGTGAAGGATTACTTACAGGAGCCTATATGAACCTTAATACAGATTACATCGATTATCTGGATTATTATACAGACAATGCCGTTCCTTCGGTACCCGGGGGCAACAGCATAGCTCTTGGCAACTGGACAGTTCAGAACAACCCGATTGGTGAATGGAACAGGTGGTATGAAAGCATCGGGTACCTCAATATGTATCTGAGGGATTGCAAGGACCTGCTTTTCAGTGTTTCTGACCCTGGTCTCAATAATATCCTTCAGAAAAACAGGAGAGGTGAAGCTTTTTTCCTGAGGGCATATTATCAGTGGCTGCTTTTGCAGACCTACGGAGGATATCCTGATGGCGGTACCACCGCACTGGGATTCCCGATAGTAACCACGGTCCTTACCACTGGCGATGAGCTTGATCTTCCGCGTAACACCTATGAAGAGTGCGTTGCCCAGATTGCAAAAGACTGTGATTCCGCAATAGTGCTTCTTCCAAAATGGTACAACGGGACCAGTTCCTGGGATAACCTGAGCAATCGGGGCAGGGCTGATGCAATGTCAGCACATGCACTGAAGGCAAGGGTGTATCTTTATGCTGCAAGTCCGGCATACAGTGAGTCCACCCCGGAGCTCTGGCAGCGTGCTGCACTGGTAGCCCGCGATGCAATGGTGTACTACGGCGGCAACAACCTTCATACCCTTGAAAGGATTGCAACTGACGGAGGAAGTCTTAATAACATCTTTATACAGCCATCTTATAACTCGAACGACTGGGAATATGCATTCTACCCACCATCACTTTACGGTCGCGGTGAATGTAACCCTTCACAAAACCTTGTTGACGAGTTCCCAATGATGGACGGCTACCCGACCAGTATAAGCCCACTTTTTAATCCGTCAAAGCCTTATGATAACCGTGACTCACGCCTTGGCAAGTTCATCTTCTATAACGGGATGACATACAACGGTACTACGGTTAAGACATATACCGGAGGGACCGACGCCCCCGGAGGCCTGAGTATCCAGGGAACACGCACAGGTTACTACCTGAAAAAATGGCTTAATTCCAATGTCAGACTGACACCGGGCAATGTCACCACAAGTGCCAGGTTTAAGGTTTTCCTTGGAAAAACGGAGCTCTACCTGAACTTTATCGAGGCAGCAAACGAGGCATACGGTCCGGATGATGCTTCACTGGGATTCTCTGCAAACGCTGTTCTTAAGCTGTTCAGAGACCGCGCGGGTATTGACTCAAATCCCACTACTTCAGGATTGCAGGATCAGTACAGGCTTGACCAGGCCGCTGCAGGTAAAGATGCTTTCCGTGAACTGATACGGAGCACAAGACGAATTGAACTCAGTTTTGAGGGATTCCGCTTCTGGGATATCAGACGATGGGACCTGCCTCTTGACCATACGGTAACTGGTGCAGATATCACAATACCAACGACGCCGCCAGTTCTTGATAACACAAATATTGCCATGGGATCTACAGCCTCGACTGATTATGTGTCATCATGGGAAACACTGACTGCCATAAACGACGGGTTCACTCCTGCCAGCTCAACCGATAATGACCACGGCAAATACGGGAACTGGAACAGCAGTAATACTGACAGGTACGTTCAGTATGATTTTCCGAACTACATCGCCCTGAACGGTACAAGCAATGTCTACATTGTTAACCAGTCAGACGTATACTGGTTCACTGACGGTGGCGGACTCCTTTTGCCTGATGTAACTTTTGTGGAATACTGGAATATGACAGCCGGAGCCTGGCAAACAGTACCTTCACCCGTTGGAAACGGAGCAGCTGCTGATCAGTGGAATATCACAACCTTCCAGCCGGTTACGACCGACAAGATCAGGCTGCATACGAAAAGTAACACCGAGTCAACCGGAATTATCGAGTGGAAAGTGTGGGGCTACCCTGCCAATTCAGTTAGCTTTGACTTCCAGACAAAGAATGTAGAAACACATTCTTTCCAGGAATACATGAGATATATCCCTGTACCTTACAGCCAGACCCTGGTGATGAGTAATCTGAAACAAAACAGTGGATGGTAGAATGAGTTTACCAATAATGGGAAACGATAAAAAAGGAACTATGAAAAAGATATTTATAATCATAACGCTGGCAGTCTTTCTGACAAGCTGCTACGACGAGTTCAGAAATGACTATCCATATACGACTGTTGCCTTTTCAACCGTCACCGGCGGACTCAATACCGCAGGTGAACTCGGGAGGACAGTTGTCAAGGACGAAGGCCTTAAACTTGACATTGGCGTCTATCTTGCCGGTGTGCTTGAAAATAAGGATGACAGATGGGTCAGGTATACAATTGATCCTGCCCTCCTGGCCGGTACTTCCTATACGCTCATGCCAACCAGCTACTACACGTTGAGCAATCCAAATACATTTGAGATTCCCGCTGGTGATTTTATTGGAAGAGTCACGGTTACCCTTGATTCAGCAGCGTTTCTTGCAGACAACAAATCTGCAAGTTATTCGTACGCAATTCCGATAAGATTGACTGAAACTTCCGCCGACTCCATACTTTCATCACAGAATACCAAGATCGTTGTTATTAAATACATTAACCATTATGAAGGTTATTATGATAACACCGCATCATTTGTAAATTATGATGCAGGCGGCGGAGAGATGGGTTCAGACACAAAAGCCTCAGTGATCGATGCTAAAACGATCACTCTCGATTCTATCCTTGCAGACGGTGTAAACTACCTCGTGGGAGAGAACTACATGATTAAAATGGCTGTCAGACCTGATAAATCCGTATGGTTCAAGAAGCTTCCGAGCCCTCCGCAGGTGGCCAAGAATCTCGCACCCCAGGCTACCCTTGTTTCTACATCATATGTTTCCAGTTGGGAAAAACTCGAAGCAGTACGTGATGGATATGATCCGACAAGTTCAACGGACAAGAATGGCGCTGCATATGGTAACTGGAATAGCTCAAATACCTGGAGATGGGTTCAGTACGACTTCCCCAGAGTTTGTAAAATCACTCAGTCTGACATCTACTGGTGGACTGACGGTGGAGGTATCCAGATACCTGATGAAACATATGTCGAATACTGGAATGAAACAACCCAGGCATGGGCAACAGTACCTAATCCGGTTGGGAACGGAATTGTAATCAATCAGTACAACATCACAACCTTCGACGAAGTTCTGACAACAAAGATCAGGGTTTGGATGATTGACCATGTCGAATCATGCGGTATCCTTGAATGGAAGGTGTGGGGTATCCCTGTACCGGTAACACCGGAACAGGCCATCATCGCTGATGTGGTTGCTGACGGTGCCAATACATTCGATCCTGCAACCAGCACTTTTACTCTGAACTATAAGGTGACTTATGAAAATGAAACTTATTATACAAAAGTCTCGTCGAAAATGATCTGGAGAAACAGGGTCAGAGACAAAGTCAACGAATGGAGAAGGTAGTTTTACAGTTAGGTTTGTTTTGTAGATTATTGTGGAAGGCCGTATTTTTTACGGCCTTTTGCTTTTCCCTGCAAAGGCCTTTATTTAAACACTATTTAACATCTTCGGGCTAAAATAAAATTGCTTTTTATCCTGTTTCGGCCTATATTTATTAAATTGAATAAGTGTAAAATAAACACATAATATCAAACCGGAAATATCATGAGAACCGTTTATTATTTGTTAGTTATGGCAGTAATACTCTCTTCATGCGGAGGGAGCAAAAGCGTAAAACAAGGGGCTACTGTTCCCAATGCTTCATTTGAGGATGCAACACTTACAGTTGTCAATGGGTGGACTTCCGAGGCACGTTCAAGGGATATGGTTGCATTCTATGATTTTGTCAGCCATGAAGGCAAAAGGAGCCTTACCCTCATTGCCGACAGGCCGGCATCAGGCAGGTGGCTGACAAAGGTCGGACTTAAGCCCTGGTCAAAGTACAAATTTACCGGGTGGGTGAAAACCGAAAACCTTGCGGCAGCAAAAGGAAATGGAGCAGGCTTCAGATTTGATGCCTTCAATGTTGACTATCCCGGACTCACCGGCACGAACGACTGGACTAAACTCGAATTTGAATTCGAGACGGGAAATGATGATTCATCAGTACTGTCATGCCTCATGAATGTTGACGGCAACGCCTCGGGAAGGGTCTGGTTTGACGATCTCAGTCTTGAGCTTATTTCTTCAGAGGTTATAAAAACATCGGTTAAGATTGATATTGCTCAGGCCAGAGAGCCGATGTCAGAGTACATCTACGGTCAGTTCATTGAACATCTGGGCAAATGCATTTACGGGGGCATCTGGGCGGAGATGATTGAAGACCGCAAATTCTGGTACGTCCCAGGTGAGAGGGAATCTCCCTGGAGGATCACCGGCAGGAGAGAACTCTTTTCTGTAGATAAAACTGCGCCTTTTACAGGAACACAGACTCCGGTGCTTACTGCCGGCACAGATGGCGTTGTATCGATGCAACAGTCAGGCCTTGGCCTTAAGCCTGATCTGGATTACAACGGCCGGATTATCCTGAAGTCAACCCCTGGTATTGAAAAGGTTGATATTATACTGAGCTGGGCTGACAGGTCAGAGACAGTGACTGTGACCGGGTTGACAGGCAATTACGCAAGCTATCCCCTGGCTTTTCATTCCGGAGAGCTGACTCACAATGCCTCTACTTGAGATAAAACCTTACGGAAACGGTAAGCTATGGGTGGGCACAGTAAGTCTTATGCCCTCAGACAATGTTGAAGGTTTCAGGCCTGATGTCTTGGACCTGCTTCGTCAGCTTGATGCACCAGTCTACAGGTGGCCGGGCGGCAACTTCGTGAGCGGATATGACTGGAAAGACGGCATCGGTGACCGTGACAAAAGACCTCCACGGAAGAATCCGGCATGGCAGGGAGTGGAACATAATGATGTTGGAATCCATGAGTTCATGACATTCTGTAAACTGCTTGGCACTGAACCTTATATTGCGGTCAATGCAGGTCTTGGCGACTCAAAGCAGGCACAGGAAGAAGTTGAATACTGTAACGGAGGCGCAGATGACACCAATGGGCAGACTCAGGACCTCCAACGGTCAGGCTGAACCCTGGAATGTTAAATGGTGGTCTATAGGTAACGAGATGTACGGCGACTGGCAGCTGGGTCACATGACAACAGAAGATTTTGTGAATAAGCACAATGCATTCGCTGATGCAATGAGAAGTGTGGACCCATCAATAAAACTGATTGCCGTAGGTGATCTTGGCGACTGGGACCGGATGGTACTTGCCAACTGCTCTGAAAGCATGGACCTGATAAGTGAACATTTCTACCGTCAGGACTGGCACGGTGGAGGTCTTATGACCCACGTGAAACAGATTCCTGATGCAATCAGGGAGAAGGCAGATGCGCACCGCCAGTACAGGAAAGAGATACCTGCGCTTGAAGGGAAGGATATCCGCATATGCATGGATGAGTGGAACTACTGGTACGGTCCGCACATTTACGGCGAACTGGGAACACGTTACTTCATGCGTGACGCTCTGGGAATTGCAGCCGGCATTAACGAGTATTCACGGCAAAGCGATATAATATTCATGGCAAATTATGCCCAGACTGTAAATGTAATCGGGTGTATAAAAACAAATACAACAAGTTCTGTTTTTGATCCTACCGGGCAGGCACTGAAAATGTACAGGAGACATTTCGGAACAATACCGGTAGCAGTTAGCGGTGAAACAAGACCCCTCGACATTGCTGCCACACTGAACAGCACAAAGGATACCCTGACACTCTCTGTTGTGAATCCGACAATGGCACCTGTTGAATTCCCGCTTGAATTACTCAGCGGCACACTGACCCCTGGCGGAGAACTCTGGCAGGTGGTTGCCGAAGATGACATGGCCTACAATGAGCCCGGTCAGCCCGAGAAGGTCAGGATTGAAGGCCCGGTGGCAGTGACTTCGGGAAAATCGATTTCAGTAAATCCTGCCAGCATCAGCATTTACCGTTTCGGTATTAAAAAATAAAAACAAATACTACTAAATATCCAAAAACCAGGTATCATGAAAACGTCACGAATTCTTATTTTGTTTTTAATTGCCTTTCTTGGACTTGCAGTGACACTGCCGGGCACCGGAAAGCAGAAGACGCAGGCAGAAAAGGCGAATGTCGCCGTTCTTGCCAATTTAAGCTCATCGGCACGCGGTGGAGGCCAGCTGACAGGACTGAATGACGGTCTGACCCCCAACACTGTTCCCGATCAGATGAGACAGTATATGACAAGACCCCAGACAGGTAACAACCGCAGACCGTCACGTCTCACGGCACAGTGGTTTCAGTACGACTGGGCTTCGCCTGTAACGATTGACGAGGTGGCTCTCTACTGGTACAATTTCGATAACCTGGCAAAATTTCCGCAGGTGTACAGGCTGAAATACTGGGACGGTAAAGATTTCGTTCCGGTCAGCAATCCTGTCGGTCTCGGAATGGAAAATGACAAGTATAATAATACCTCATTTAACGAAGTGACAACGACCAGGCTGAGGCTTGAAGTCGATTCGGTCGACCGTTTCTCTAACACCATCCTCGAATGGAAGGTGCTTAAGACTCTGAATTCGCCCGAGGTGGCTCCTGTCATTACAGCAGGCGGTGACCGTGATGTTGTTGTGGGTGGCAAAACCTATCTTTCAGCTTCGATTAAGACTGTGGATCCTTTGAAGAATACTGCATGGACAGCAAAAGGTCCCGGAAAAGTTGTGTTTGCTGATCCTGCAGCACTTGTAACAACAGCCACATTCAGTACTCCCGGTGATTATGTATTGACACTTAGTTCCCAGGCAGGCACGATGAAATCATCGGCTGCACTGAATGTCAAAGCGGTCTTCCCGCCAAAAGAAAAGAGACTTGATGTAGTCTATACAAAGAGGTACAAGATTGATAATCCGCTTTGGAATGAACGGGCAAAGACGCTCATAACCAACTGGATACCTTATTGTGTCAACCAGATTGAACGGACTGATCTTACTGAGGGCCAGGGCGGACTTGATAACTTCGTCGAGGCAGCGAAAGCTCTTCGCGGCGAAGCCCACGGGAAGCATCTGGGTTACGTATTTTCGAATGCCTGGGTACATCAGACTGTAGAGTCGATGTGCATTGCACTCATGGTTGATCCGCAGGGAGACCCTGAAATAATTGCTGCACAGGAAAAGATGAAGGTTACCCTTGAGAAATGGATTCCAATCATTCTTGCTGCACAGGAGCCTGACGGTTATCTGCAGACGGCATTCACACTTCGTGACACGGCACGCTGGCATAACAGATGGGCTCCCCAGACACGCGGAAACCATGAAGGTTATGTGGCAGGTTATTTTATCGAGTCAGCCATAAACCATTATACTCTCACTGAGGGCAAAGACAGGAGACTTTACGATGCAGCCAAGAAACTCTCTGACTGCTGGGTTGCCAACATTGGCCCCGGTAAGATTATCTGGTTCGACGGTCATCAGGAAATGGAACAGGCGCTTGTGCGTTTCGGAAGATTTGTAAATGATATGGAAGGTAACGGTCGCGGCGACAGTTATGTTGCCCTCGCCAAATTCCTGCTTGACAGTCGTGCCGGCGGCAGTGAATATGATCAGAGTCATGTTCCTGTACAGCAGCAGTACGAGGCTGTCGGACATGCCGTACGCGCGGTTTATAACTATTCTGCAATGGCCGATGTGGCTGCAGAGACAGGTGATGTCGATTACCAGAGCGCTGTGATGTCACTGTGGGATAACATGGTAAACAAGAAGTACTATGTCACCGGTGGCGTAGGAAGCGGTGAAACATCTGAAGGTTTCGGTCCGAACTATTCGCTGCGCAATAATGCCTATTGCGAGTCATGCTCTAGTTGCGGTCTTATTTTCTTCCAGCATAAGATGAATATCGCATACCATGATGCAAAGTATGCTGACCTGTATGAGGAAACGATGTATAATGCACTCCTTGGATCAGTCGATTTCGCAGGGAAGAATTTCTACTACACAAACCCACTGGCCTCCTCTTCAGGCCGCACTGCATGGCATGTATGTCCGTGCTGCGTTGGCAACATTCCGCGTACGCTGTTGATGATCCCTACCTGGACATATGTAAAAAGCGATGACGGCATCTATGTTAACCTTTATATCGGCAGTACAATCAATGTTGAGAAAGCCGCCGGCACTGACATCGAGATGGTTCAGAAAACTGACTATCCGTGGAAGGGCGACGTTTCGATAACTGTAAACCCGAAACAGAGTAAGAAATTCACTGTATTTGTACGTGTTCCTGACCGCAAAACCAGCGAGCTTTACACTTCGGTTCCGGCACTCAATACCCTGAAGTCACTGGCAGTGAATGGCAAGCCTGTTCCGATGAAAATCGACAAGGGTTATATTGCAATTACCCGCGAATGGAAAAAGGGTGACAAAATTGATCTTGTAATCCCGATGGAGGTACAGCAGATTACCGCTGATGAAAAGATTGAAGCCAACAGGGGTCGTATTGCATTCCGTTACGGTCCGCTGATTTATAACGTGGAGAAGGCTGACCAGCCTGACATCAACCAGTCAGTTGGAGCAGGCACTTTCAAGGCACTGTGGAATCCTGATATGTTCAACGGCATCATGACAATTAACGGTACCTGGGCTGACGGAACACCGCTTCTGTCCATTCCGAACTATCTGAGAGCCAACCGTCTTCCGGCAGAACGACCAGCAGACAGAGCTCCTGCCTTTATGGTCTGGATGACAAAGTAGACTGTAATAATTAATATCGGGGCGATCAGCCGGCTGGCAGATCGCCCCTCTTTTTCCTAATAATTAAAATCATGGCTTCGGAAAACACTTTTAAAACAATTATCCTTTCAGCATTTGGCGCCGGTTTACTGCTGGTGACATCTGCAGTGCAGGGACAGAATGCAAGGCAGCAACAGCGGCCGCCTGAAGTACCGAAACAGGTGCTTGAAAACACAAATATCCGCGCGGCTTTTTCAGATCGGGGGGTCATATCACTTACAGATCCGCAGGATAAGTACAAGGCTGATATTATAAACAGCCGCTCGCCCTGGGGAAGGGTAAAACTGGCTTACAGGTCAGGTGCAGGTGAATGGATAGAGATGCCTGACTCTGTAAAGCAGCTGAAATCAGGAACATCAACGGCAGAATACATATCTGTGGATAAAAATGCTCCGGTAACCATGGATCAGCGTTTCACCCTCAACGGTGAAGTACTCGATTATGATATCACTGTAAAAAATACCGGCACAGCACCGGTGGAGATAGGCGACCTTGGTATATTCCTTCCATGGAGGACAGCCTCCGGCGAGAATCCTGAATACATATTCGAAAATTGCTTCACAAAACACCATTATATCTCAGGCAACGGATCATTTATCTTCTTTACGAAGCCCTCGGGAGAACCTCCCTTCATAATGCTTTTGCCAAAAAAAGGTACCAAACTGGAGTACTTTGACGGCGGCAGGGGAGGATATAAGGCATATATTCATTCTTCAGCAGCAGCAGCCAGTGTTGCAACCGGTACGTGGCGCCAGGCGAACACCAGCCTGATGCTTGACCCCGGGAAAGGCAAATCCGAAGTAACCTACGGATTCAAAATCAAATGGGCAGACAGCTGGGATGACATGAGACAGACACTTTATGAAGAGGGACTGTTCGATATCAGGGTCGTTCCGGGAATGACAATTCCCACAGATCTCACGGCAACCTTTTCACTGCATACAAAAAACAAAATAGACTCAATAGTCCCTGAATTCCCGGGAAAAACAACTGTTAATTTCCTTGGAGAGAAACAGCCCGGACACCTCGTTTACAATGTCAGTTTCTCCAAACTTGGCGAAAATATGCTGACTGTATGGTACGGTAACGGACAGAAGACCTACCTGGAGTTCTTTTCCACAGAACCGCTTGAAACTCTGGTGAAGAAAAGATCCTCTTTTATTGTAAACAGCACCCAGCACCGCGATACTACAAAATGGTACAACGGGCTCTATTCAGCCTATGACATGAAGAATGGCATCCTGCGCGGCCCTGACAATACCGACGGCTATGACGGATGGTGGGGCTATGTGCTCGCGAGTGATGATCCCGGTCTGTGCAAGGCCCCTTATGTTGCAGCTAAGAACGTTTACTTTCCTGACGATAAGGAAATTGCCTCAGTTGAGTATTACCTGAAGGAGTTTGTATGGAACGGCCTCCAGAGGACTGACAAGGATGATCCGTATCCTTACGGTATCTATGGCGTACCCAACTGGAAAGAGGCACGTGATCCGGCAGAGAGGGCTAAGATAAGCACGACTAACCTCGACAAGATGCATATCTGGCGCTCATATGATTACCCGCATATTATAATGCTTTACTATCATATGTACCAGGTAGCGAAGATGTACCCTGAAAAGGTCCATTATCTTGACGCCGCAGGTTATCTTGAACGTGCATACCAGACTGCAAAGGCATACTTCATCTATCCCTACGAGATACTTCCCTGGTATGAGACATACAAGTGGGGCTGCTATAATGAGCTTGTCATCGAACCACTGATAGCTGACCTTGAAAAGGCAGGACGTTCCGCTGATGCAGCATGGCTGAGAAGTGAGTATGAAAAGAAGGTCAAATACTTCGTCTATGATGATGTCTACCCCTTCAGATCAGAGTATGCTCTCGACAGGACCGCCTTCGAATCATCATATGCATTCGCAAAATACGGCACACTGAACGAGATGAAGCCTGACAAAAACCTCTGGTATGATAAAAATGACAGTGTCTGGTATTCTCATCCTGTTGTCCGTAAGGAAGATTCGCGCGATTTTATGGAGCGGCAGAATCTTGCAGGACTGGCAGTTCGCGGCTGGCTTGAGACAAAATATTTCCTGCTCGGAAGCGACTTCACAAACAGCTCTGACAATCACTGCCTGAGTTACATGGCACGAATGGGCGGATGGGGAATCCTTGATTACGGCATTAACTTCTCTGAAAAACCTTACGACTGGCTTCAGCTGGGTTATGCCTCTTACCTGAGCTCATTTGCTCTTATGAACACCGGCACCGCAGAGACTGATTACGGTTTCTGGTTCCCGGGCAAGCAGAATGACGGAGCCATGGGCTGGGCTTTCATGGAGTCAAAAACCGGCAGGGCATGGATCAGGAAGGATATTGACCGCGGTGCATGGTTTTATGACGGAGAGGCTGACCTCGGCAACGGCGCAATATTCAGGACTGCACAGACGGTTCTGTCAGATGACCCGCTATTCGGATGGATATCTTACGGTGGTGTACTTACTCAGGCCAAAAAGGGATTTTATATTGTCCCGCGTGACGGCGTGAGATCCAGGTTCGCCATTGCCACCGAAAAAGTCAGGAAAACCCTGAGTCTTGATCACGACGGCTTTGCAGCTGAGAAACAGATAATCGTAACTCCGGCGCTTGACAAAGTGACCTTTACCCTCGAGAACAGGGGAGGCGGCAGCCACACCTCAATTCTGACAGTTACAACTCCTGAAGGAACTGAACCTGTTGTGACCGTAGACGGAAAGAAAGTGAAGGCGGTGAAAACAGGCGCAACCGCGTATGAAGCTGTGATCAGCGTATCAAAACCGACACATAAGATTACCGTACAATGAAAATGAGAACCCTTCCCCGTGTTTGCCTGCTGATACTGCTGGCAGCGGTTGTATGTCATTCAACGGCCAGTGCACAGTCACGTGGCGGCCGGATCGTTCTGGAGAACAGTGCCATAAGCGGCACGGTGACAATAGATGGTCTTACTTCCCTGACATCGCCTTCCGATCCGTTCGGAGCCAATGTCATCGGCGAGCGATCATGGGGAAGGGCATCTCTTACTTATGAGATAGTTGAGGGCGCATGGCTTGAAATCTTCAAGGGCAGCACCCGTCTCGTTTCTGAATCTGACAACGCAGTCAGCATCATTAACTATGAAAAGGGGATGCCCCAGAAGATGGAGCAGAGGTATACCCTTACCCCCGGAGGCATTGACTATGATATCAATATTGAGTCGATGATGCAATGGCCTGTCACAATCGGTGACCTGGCCGTGAGCCTGCCTTTCCGGAGACCCGGCGGAGGCAGTCCCGAAGCCATCTTCGAGAAGTCGTTCACGATGCACCAGTTCATCTCCGGCAGCGGCTCATTCATCTATTTTGCCAGGCCTTCGGGAGAGGGCCCTTTCCTGATGGTGCTCCCCAAAAAAGGGACGAAGCTTGAGTATTTTGATGATGCAGGTGAATACAAGGTTTTTATTCATTCAGCCGTATCAGGGCCTGCAGTAAAAAGCGGCACCTGGCGCCAGCAACACACCTCCTTGAACATGGGGCCTGCCGGAAGCGAAAACAGCCGCGTCAGCTATGGCTTTAAATTCCGCTGGGCAAAGAGCTGGGATGATATGCGGCAGATGCTTTATGATGAGGGTCTGTTTGACATCAGGGTAGTGCCGGGGATGACAATCCCTTCCGACCTTAAGGCACTCTTCTCTCTTCATACGAAAAACAAAATTGATTCGGTAACAGCAGAATTTCCGCTGAAGACAAAAGTAAAATACCTGGGTGAGAAGCAACCGGGTCATTTTATCTGGGAAGCTGAGTTCGGAAAGCTGGGTGAAAACCTTCTGACTGTACACTATAACGACGGGCAGAAGACATATCTGGAGTACTTCTCAACAGAACCGGTGGAGACTCTGATTAAAAAGCGCAGTTCCTTCATTGTCAACAGCCAGCAACACCGTGACACGACAAAGTGGTATAACGGGCTCTTTTCAGTCTACGACATGAAGAACGGCATCCTGCGAGGTCCGGATGACACTGACGGCTTCGACGGCTGGTGGGGCTATGTCCTCGCCTGTGATGACCCTGCACTTTGCAAGGCACCGTACCTTGCTGCAAAGAACGTCTATTATCCTGACGACAGTGAGATCGAAGCAATAGAATATTACCTTGAGAATTTTGTGTGGAACGGACTTCAAAGGACAGATAAGGATGATCCTTATCCCTACGGTATCTATGGTGTTCCGAACTGGAAGGTGTCAAGAGACATCAATGCCAGGGCGGGCATAAGGAGCCGGCAACTCGACCGGATGCAGGTATGGCGTTCATATGACTACCCTCATATCTTCATGCTCTATTACCACATGTACCAGATCGCGAAGATGTATCCTGAAAAGGTGAAATATCTGAGTGCGGAGCAGTACCTCGAGCGGGCTTATATGACCGCACGGGCATTTTTCATCTATCCGTATGAAATCTGGGGCGACTATTACAAGCCATATGAGATAGCCTGTTACAATGAACTCGTGATTGAGGATATTGTCTCGGCACTTCAGGAAGGCGGGAGAGTCAGTGAGGCTAAGTGGCTGAAGGGTGAATATGAGAAGAAGGCGAAGTTCTTTATTTATGACAACAGGTATCCTTACGGTTCCGAGTACTCTTTTGACAGAACCGCTTTTGAATCATCATATGCGCTGGCGAAGTACGGTGTACTAAATAATATGTCTGCTGATACCAATCTGTGGTATGACAAGAATGCCGGCAAATGGCTGTCGCATCCTGTAGTCAGGCAGGAAGACGCCAGGGATTTCATGGAGCGTCAGCATCACTCAGGCCTTACTGTAAAAGGGTGGCTGGAGACAAGCTACTACCAGCTCGGGGCTGATAACAGCATGAGTTATATGGCGAAGATGGGAGGGTGGTCGATACTCGATTACGGCATCAACTTCGCAGAAAAGCCTTCCGACTGGCTGCAGCTGGGCTACGCCTCGTATCTCAGTTCATTTGCACTGATGAATACAGGGACTGCTGAGAGCGACTACGGCTTCTGGTTCCCGGGAAAGAAGAATGACGGTGCCATGGGATGGGCGTTTATGGATAATAAACATGGCATGGCCTGGATGCGGAAAGAGGTTGACAGGGGTGCATGGTTTTATGACGGCGAAGCTGACCTTGGCAACGGCGCTATCTTCAGGATGGCGCAGACAGTGCTCTCCAATGACCCTCTCTTTGGCTGGATAGCCTATGGCGGAACACTCAGAGAAACAAAAACGGGCTTTTTAATAACCCCGAAAGACGGCGTCAGAAACAGGTTCTCACTTGTGGCAGGCGACCGCAGGTTCTCTGTGACTCTTGAGAGAGACGGTTTCTCTGATAAAAGAGAGATAAGCGTTTCCAAAAACCTTAAATCGATGGCGATGTACCTTGAAAACAGGGCAGGTAAAGATCATGATGCGACCGTAACCGTCGAGAATCATACGGACCATACGGTGACTCTTAAACTTGACGGAAAGAAAGTGATGCCGGTTTCATCAGCCAACGGTTTTATACGTTTTGATATTAAAGTTGCAGGGAATGATCAGAAGATTGAGGTGCTTACCGATTAGCTACTGTTTCTTTCCGCTTGTGTTTTTGCTGATCATGTCAGCCTGCGGAACCGCCAGGAGGAATGATACAACATTCCTTGTGGCTGCTGATATTCACCTTGACAGTACCGACGTGAGGGCGGCAGTGATCGATTCGGTTATTGACCTTATGAATTCTGTGAAGGGAACACCGGTAACGGGTGTCGCGGGTAAATCTTATAATCCTTTCGGTCTTTTTGTGATCGGCGATCTTACTGATTCCGGGAGTGATACTCAATGGGATCAGTTCACCTCGCTCTTCGGGCTGAACGGTGAAAAGGCTTTGGCTATGCCGGTATATGAGACCTTCGGTAATCACGACGGAAACAGTGGGGGTGTTGTAAGGGAGGGGATAACAGCCAGGAATTCTGCAAGAAGCACAAAGATTAATATTTCTTCGAACGGCATCCACTACAGCTTTGACAGGGGTGGTATTCACTTTGTGGTACTGGGCAGTTATCCGGGAGGCGTGTGGGATCCGGAATGCGGGTGGTGCCACTATTTTAAAGAATCATTCAGGGAATCTGAGATGAGCCTGGAGTTCCTTAAAAGCGACCTGGCCATGAATCTCCGCAACAGAAGACAACCCGTTGTGCTCTTCTTTCACTACGGCTGGGATGATTTCAGCCTTCTGTGGTGGACCGGTAAGGAACAGGAGGCATTTGCCGAAGCCATAAAAGAGTATAATGTTGCAGCCATATTTCACGGGCACAACCATTCTGCCGCGGCATATAAATGGAACGGCATAGATGTCTTCAGCAGCGGGTCACCGCAGAGAGGCTCATCAATTGGCAACTTCCTCATTGTGAGGTCCGATGGCGACAGCCTCTCGGTAACCTCCGTTGAAAGGAAAAAGAGAGGTACCGCTGGGCACTGTTTCCCTTTCAGGAAAATAATTGCTGACAGGTAAAGCCTAAAGCTTTACTGTCAGCTTCTTGCCGTGTGTATTTTACCTTTTTTGTAACTGATCCTGTCACTTTTTCGATCACAAGCTCGCGACTTACCGGCAGGTTGACGGCGCCTTCAGGAGCATCCGGGAATATCGTCAGTTTCCTGCTTTTGTCGTTCCATCTGAATGTGGTCCATCTGCCAATACCTTCAAGGTATTGCTGGCTTATGCCGTCATCTTCGTACATCGTGAATTTACCGTCGGCGCCGGGATAGATTTTTATTGTTGTCGGACCGCTTACTTTTTCTCCGGTATACTGTCTGACAGGATCAATGGGGATTATTGCGCCTGCCCTTACAAATATTGGCATTACAGACAGGTTCACATCCCTGGTTACATCTTTTCCGCCGGAATACTCGGTATTATTCCACCAGTCGTACCACAGTCCGTCAGGAAGATAAACTGTCCGTGTCTTTGCGCCCTTTTCAAATACAGGTGCAATGAGCATGTCCGGGCCCCACATAAACTGATTGCCGAAGCCCTGCAGCCTTCTCATCTTCAGGATATTGCAGCCACATTGCACGCATCAGGGGCATCCCGGTGGCATGCGCTTCCCAGGCGAGGGTATAAGTGTAGGGGAGAAGCTGGTAGCGAAGCTCGGCGTATTTCTTTACTACCGGTTCGATCAGCGGGTTATTCATCTCCGACACAAGCGGATTGCGTTTGTCAGTATCCCTTGCCGGGGTGTTGCGGTTATTGTCTTCCCTGGGGCCCATGTCAGACAGTCCCCATCCCCAGGGCAGAGCCGTGAACCATGTGCGGCCGTGCGACCTGAATGATCCGCAGAAGGCACCGAACTGGAACCAGCGGGCATAGAGCTCGCCCGTCTTTTCATTATTGGGGTAGAAGCCTCCTATGTCAGATCCCCAGTAGGGCCCGATGCTCAGGGAGTGGTTTATGCCTACGGCAATCTGTCCCTCGAGAGTCTTCCATGATGTCTCAGTATCACCTGACCAGACCCAGCCGCCCCACTGGGCTATTCCCAGGTGGCCGTTACGGTGCAGGCTCCACGGACGGGTGTCAGGGGTGGTGGAGAGAGGTCCCTGGTAGTACAGCTGGTGCCTCTTGATTCTTTCAAAGAGATTGAACCAGTCGCCCTCATCAGGCCAGAAGGCGTCAATGCCTTTATCCATAAGCCCGACATGCTGCTGCCAGTAGTTCTGAATGTGGGATGAATCAAGCACTTCTCCGGGCAGGGCAGGGATGGTGCCGTGAAGGGTGGGGAGCCTGTCGCGGTCCCAGGGGACCATGTGTACAACAACTTTTACATTACGGTCATGGAGATCGGACAGAACCTTTTCAGGCTCTCTTTTGAATACATCCGGGTTAAAATCAAATGATGGCTGCATTGTATTCCATCCTCGCGGGCAGAAGCCGGTGCCGAGGTAGATGACGGCATCAATTGGAATGTGCTTTACCCTGAAGGTGTCAACAATTCCTATTAACTGATTTTCATCGTCAAGGGTGCGGTGCGACTGCATGTACCCGAGAGACCAGAGTGGCGGCATCACTGCCGGACCGCTGACAAGGCTCAGTTCCTTCATGAATGTGGCAGGGTTGTGGGCGTCAAAGACGAAGATGTCAAGGAGACCCTTTACATAATCTTCTGCCGGTGGCAGTCCTTTCCCCTGGTTGAGTCCCTGGTTGGCAACATTCTGCACAGTTGTCTGCGGTTCACGGTCCAGGGGTATGAAGAGGCCTTTGTCCTCCGGGCGCAGGTCAATCTCGCCCCAGGGGGTTGCAACGAACAGGGCCCAGCCGTCGGTACCTATCATAAGCGCTACAGGGTTTCGTGAGCCGTAGGCGTCGCTCTGCCAGCGCGGCACCATTGCATGGTAGCTGCCGTTGCGGTCATACTGTATCGGTGCTGTACGCCAGTCGGTGCCGCGCTCGGGACGCGGTCCTCCTTCACCCATGCCAAGCACGGGATCACTGCTCTTCGCAAAGGAGAAGCCCCCTTCGTCATTGAAGACTTATTTCCTGCACTTCTTTGCCTGCTGCGTTGGTTATCCTTATCCTGAGAGGGTCTGCGGTGACTTCGACATTCAGACCGGCAATGCGTTTGGTGACAGGATGTGATATCTCCTCAAGTACAATAGCAGGTTCGGCATATTTCCTGTCAGCAAGGGCGGGGGTGAATGGCAGGTCAGCAGCGAAGTCAGCGGGCTTTAAGGTTATGCGCACTGAATTCTTTTCTGCCTCGCGTATCTCAAGCTTCCCGGGCTTCCCGTTAACTGTGATTTTCTGAGCACTGACGGTTGCCGGACCGGATGCAAGGGTAACAGTTAAGATGCAGGTAAGAACTGATTTAAGAATGTGCATTTTGATATCGGGTTTATTTTTGGATCTGTTCGTAGGGTGCGTTAAAATAATAAGTTGCCGGGCACTCTCCAATAATTTTTAGTTAATAAACCTTGTTTAATGCTCAGAAACATTGCATAACGGTTGAGGGGCAACCGAAAATCTGTTAATTTCGCAGAAAGAGATAAAAAGCTGATAAATCAAAATTATTTTATGATGAAAAGTTTCAGATTATTAACACTGGCGATGGTCCCGGTTCTGATAGCCGGAATGATTGCCTGCAAGGGTACTAAAAAACAAGAGATGGTAAAAAGTGAAGCATTCGGCACCTTCAGCGGTAAAGAGGTGACTCTGTTCACCCTGACAAATAAGAAGGGCGATATCATTAAGCTGACGAATTATGGCGCAGCAATAGTTGAAATTTCTGTTCCGGACCGTAACGGTGTTCGTGAGAATGTCACCTTCGGGTATGATAACCTCGATGGTTATATTAACGGTGACCTTTACTTCGGGAAGGTTGTGGGCCAGTATGCAAACCGCATTGCAAAGGGAAAATTCACCCTCGACAGCACGGAATACAATCTGGATCTGAATAACGGTCCCAACTCACTGCACGGCGGCGGCACAGGCTGGCACAGCAGGGTCTGGGATGCACAGGTGCTTGAGAACACCGATTTCCCGGCAGTAAGGTTTACTTACAACAAGCCTGACATGGAAGAGGGCTACCCGGGCAATGTTGTTGCTGAGGTTGTCTACAGCTGGACTGACAATGACGAGATCATAATGGACTATAAGGTGTCGACTGACAAAAGAACTGTTATAAATATCACCAACCATGCCTATTTCAATCTTCACGGCACCGGCAAAGGTGACATACTTGACCATGAAGCCATCGTAAGGGCATCAGCGTTCACACCTGTTGATTCAACGTTAATTCCCACAGGGGAAATTCGTCCGGTTGACGGAACACCTTTCGACTTCCGCACACCTCATCTGATTGGTGAGAGGATCGGTATGGATGAAGAGCAGTTAAAACTTGGCGGTGGTTATGACCACAACTTCGTGCTTGACAATGCCGAGGAAGTTGATGCTATGGTTTATGATCCTTCCACAGGCAGGGTTATTGAGGTTCTCACAGACCAGCCCGGTGTGCAGCTTTATACAGGCAACTTCCTTGACGGAACCCAGACAGGTCGCGGCGGCAAGGTTTACCAGTACCGTTCAGGTTTCTGCCTTGAGACGCAGCATTTTCCTGACGGTCCCAACCAGGCAACTTTCCCGTCAGTGGTGCTGACACCTGATGAGCCTTTCCTCTCGAGTACCACTTACAGGTTCAGTGTAAAATAACTCTCACCTTACAATAAAAAGAAGAAGCGCCCCGGCAATGTTGCCGGGGCGCTCTTTTTTAATGGTTTTACTAAATATTTCGAAATTTCCAGTTTCACAAACTCATTGCTCCTCTGCATGAGGTGCCTGTTTACAACGACTCCGCTTTTATCAACCAGCGTATAATGCGGGATCCCGGTAATACCGAACAGATTGCTGATAGACCTCCACTCTTCTTCTGAGACCCTGTAATGCTCACCCTTAATACCCGGTATCATATTATCCCATGTATTCTTTGGTGAGCCCGGGTAGGTGATATAAACAAAAACCACATCTTTGTCAGCCATCTCCTCTTTCAGGGGTTTCATTTGCTCTATCCCGGCGAGGCAGGGAGCGCACCAGGTTGCCCAGAAATCGACAAACACAACCTTTCCCCTGTATTTCTTCATTATGGCATCGAATAGTAAACCGGCCTCAGTTTTAGGCACCTCATTGGTAACACGCATACCCTCAATGAATAGAATATTCTCTAAGAAGACTTTTTCAAGGCGATATTCCGTCTTTATGAATATAAAGCCCCGAAAGTCCTTTTTTGACGATTTAATGTGATCATATACTTTGATAGCAGCCTGCATAAATCTCTCAAAAGTATACGGTTTCAACAGGTAATCAGTCACATTAAACTCAAAACCTTTAACGGCATATTCATTGAATGCACTAATTATTATTACTGCAGGTCTCTGAATTAAAGATTCTAATAAATGAATACCTGAAAATTCGTCCATTTGAATATCAAGAAATATCAGATCAACCGGTTCTCTCTTCAGAAAGCTGATAGCATCCAGTCCATTATCAAACGTCTGTAACAGTTTTAGGAAAGAAATTTTTTGCACAAATTCCTTGGCACGATCCAGTGCTAATGGCTCGTCTTCAATAATGATGCAGTTTATAATCATTCAGTTTTAATCTTAAGATAGACTTCAAATTGGTTGTCAGTTCTTATAATATCTAACTCATGTTTGTCATTATATAATAAGTAAAGGCGTTGTTTTATTAAATCTATACCCAATCCACTTTTTTCTTGGTTAAAAGTTTTTGAATTATCGAAATAATTACGACAAGTGAAGGATATTTCATTCCCAGTTGTTTCGATGATAATGTTAATCGCATCTTCAATCTTTTTATTTGTAGAATGCTTAAATGCATTTTCAATAAACGGGATAAAAATTGCAGGTGCAATCATTAGCCTTTCATTTTCTAAGGAAATTGTGAGGTTCACATATCTTTCATTTGCTGTTCTTATTTTTTGGAGTTCAATATATTTTGTAATGTATTCCAGTTCAGTAGTCAATGGTATAAGATTAGAAGATGCTTCATAGAGCATAAACCGCATTATTTCTGAAAGTTGTTTTAAATACTTTGACGCAGTTTTAGGCTCCTTCTCAATTAATACATCTATATTATTTATTGTATTAAAAAGAAAATGTGGATTAATCTGGGCTTTTAGAAGTGCCAATAAAATATTCTGCCGGCTATTTGTCTGCAAGATGGCACAATGTGTCATTAATTTATCAACCACGCCAAAGGCTGACAAGACTGTTTGTACAATTAAAGATAAACAGAAGAACCCGAAGATTGGGTTAAATCTGAGTTAAAAAGAGAGAAGGATATGTTAATTATGGAGACTGTCGGGTTTTGTACTTTAGTTTTTGTCTGAAATCTATTCTTTCGATGGCTTAAGAGTGACGGTTGCACCCTTTTCTTTCAGTGGAACTACAAACTGCCCCCTGTTGTTGGCTGACAGTGAGGCGGTATTATATTTTCGTGCCGTCTCTTCCCTGCCTGTTGTTGTAACATGCATGTAAGCCTCCGGAGTCATGGAGTCCGCTGCCTCGAACACGATTTTTACTGCCCCCGTTGCAGTGTTATAGGAAACACTTTTGAACCGGCCTGCGTCAAGTGTCAGCCACAGTCCTGCAGGTGCAACATACACCCTTGACTGAGCTGCTGTTGTCAAGATCTGTTTTCACCCATTTTCCCTTTTCAGTACAGTTTCCTCCGAAAGAGAGCCAGCCGAACTCTTCATTATAGACGAGGTAAGTTGCTGTGTTCAGGGCATAACCGAGGAATCCGGTGCCGTAATCCCCGGTTATACCGTCATTCTTCAGGGTGGATGGGAATGAATGGAAAGCGGCAGGTGCAAAACCGTCCTGTGTAATATTCGAGATGGCTCCCATAACTCCGCCGTAACCGACGCGGAGAAGGTAGAAGTCGGACGGATATTCGCGGTACTGATTCAGGACCGGGATGGCATTGAGGGCCGAACCGTAATGGTGTATCATTCGCTCAAAGCGCGACAGCTTGCCGGCGAAGAGGAAGTCCCAGAAACGACGGGCGCTGCCGTTATAGCCCCAGTGAGGGACAGTAGGCATGTATGCCAGGATGGCATTCAGGGTTACAAGCGCTTTGTCATCGAGTCCGAAATATTTTGCCCACATGTAAACCTCTTCCTGACCGGTCGAGTCCCAGGGCATCTCACTTCCAAAGGGATATTTCAGGAGCATCCAGTGGTCAACCCTTACTTTCATGGCGGTTTCCATTTCTGATGCCATTTTATCCATTCCCTCAGCCTTGAGGTCATTCAGGATAAGTATAAAAATGGTGCCCTCCATCTGCCCGAACTGGGCATAATAAGGTGCCTGCTTTATCATTGCCATGGTGGTATGGAATGCATTTTCGAGATACCACTGCCATTCCTGCTGTGAGGTAAGACCCTGGTAATTGCGTGCCATCCGGTACATGACCCAGTGGGCTGCTGCCACGTGCGGGTAGTTGTAGGAACGGCCGACAGAGTTTGTCTCTTTGGTGTTCCATGAGGGGAAACTGCCGTTTGCGGCAAACCGGATGTTCGTGTCATAGGTCCCGGCGGGCATCGAATCAGGCATGTAAAAGAACATGCTTTTCTTTACGCCGTATTTTTTATCTCCCTCACTGTACTGTATGCCGCCCCAGAGAGTCTGGTTCACAAAGTCTTCAAGCTTTTTCACCTCGGCCGGGTCAGGCATCACAATCTGTTTCATTATGGCTCCCAGCCAGCTTCCGGCACCACCCTCATCACTCAGGCCGGCGATCCAAACCCGCCTGTCCTGTTTCACCTGTTCCTTCTTTTCGTAGTCATAGGTAATCACCGACGGAGCTCTGCCAAAAGGATCATTTTTGTCGTCAAACCACTGCTCGGTGGTGAGGAACTTACCGTAAGAGGCAATAACCTCTTTCTCCGGGGATATGATCTTGTAGCTTACGGTCTGGCTTAGCCCGTCTTCATATTCGACTGTCAGCCTGGCCCTTCCCCATATTTTACCTTTTACATCATAGACTTTCCATCCGTGGTCATTGGTGCCGGCGTCACTGATCTCAAAAGCGCCTGACGGTTCAACCTTTAAATTTCTGACAGCCTTATCATATTTCAGGAAGAGCTTTGCATTGACATCCATGGGAACCACATAACCGGGGATACCCACGGCAACCGGACGATTTGCCTGTTCAAGTGCATCTTCAATCTCCCTGACAGAGCCGGCAATGAGGAATTTTACACCGTAGCTTCTTGATTCTCCGGGCTTGATTATTGCAGAGGTGGGCTCATTCCACTGTTCAACACCTTTCCAGGCAGTCTCGGCGTAAGATCTGCTGTGAACCATCCATTCATGCAATCCTTCGAAGGTGTAGCCGCTTGGAAGAGGATCATCAGTCAGAGGGCGCCATGCCTCAAAGGGTGTTTTTCCGTAGGGTACAACCACCATAGCCTTGCCTTCACCGTGAAGCCTTACAACCTGAAGGTACCCGGCATCAGCGCCGATATACGGATCGAAGAATACGTTTTCCGCATGGGCTTTGTCAAGAGACTTACCATTGAAGTTATTATTGAAAACCATGGGAATACCCAGGGCTCCTATTTCGACTGAGCTGGCAGATTTGTTCGTGACCTCAAAACGCAGTACAATGTTTTCGCCCTCTTTCTCCCAGTACCTTATTATTCGTACAGGTATTTCTGCCGGCAATGTTTTTGCGAGGTCGGCGGCAGAAAGTACATCCGGGTCATCCGATTTTACAGGATCAATGTCAACTCTTGCTTTCGCGGTTGAATAATAGGTCCATCCGGTATCACCTGCGCTGCGCAGGCCGAGGTTAATGTCGCCCAAATGGTAAAAACCGTTTTTGTCTCGCTCTGCCAGCCTGTCGCCCGGGGTGAAATCAAACGGTTCACTGTCATTTGTCCGCAGGGATGCCACCGTTTGTGTGGAGTTCAGCAGCCCCAGCTGTAACAGGGGAGTCTTATACTCTGTGGTGCCTTTTTCAATGCCGAGTGTCGGTGACCCCAGATCACGCCTGTTCCGCTGTTGGCCCGCCATATCTGCAGGTGAAGAGATTGCCAGGGTGAATAACAACGCCGTAATTGTAAGTTTAAACCTTATCATGCTTTTCATAATTTGATTAATTTGAAACTGTGGCTCAATAAATAACCAATATGTCTGTAAATGGTTAAATAAAGTGTCTAATATACACTTTTATAAACAAAAAGCAGTCAAACTATCAATGGCAGGCAAATTATGTTTATCGGTTTATGTCCTGTTTTTATTCAGTTTTTGTTTTCTTACTATCTCGTCCAAAAGTTCAATAATATTCTCATTCTTTATAATTAACATACCGATTCTTTCTTTAGATATTCCTTCTTTGAGTTTAAAATCATAAATGGGTTTTTGATCAGAAAGATCTGATTCAAAACAGTTAAACATTATCGAGTCTTGTTTGTCAAGATTTTCTGCCACTTCAAGTATGTGAGTTGAAATGAAGAAGAAGTTATCCCGAATTTTGGCCAGTGCGGAGATAATTGTTAAAGATGCATCAAAAGCATCTTTAACATTTGTCCCCCGGAATAACTCATCAAATATAATCACCAGATTTTTTCTGGAATTTATTTTAAAAGCGATATCCTTGACTCTTTTAACTTCAGAATAGAAATGACTGTATCCTAAATTAAGATTATCTGTCAGGTTGATTGTTGTGAACAGTCCTTCAAATATTGATATTTTAAGTTCCTTCGCCGGAACAGGAAATCCCAGATGAGCAAGGTAGATTTGTAGTCCTATTGTTTTAAGGAAAGTCGATTTTCCTGACATATTCGGACCAGTAAGAAAGCAAAGGTTTGAGTCAGGGTTAAACATAAAACTATTTGGAATTGGCGCAGAAAGAAACGGATGAAAAGCGTCAATAACCTCGAACAAAGGTTGGGATCCAGTTCGGTAATCAGGTAAAGTGAATCCCTCAGTCTTCATTATTTTACTTAATGTCTGGAGAACATCAATTCTATAGACAATGTTCAATAATTCTCTGAACTGGATTTTGTTGCAAACTCTGAAAATTTGATCCAGTTTATTGATCTGTAAAAAACTTAAATCTTGGGTTTGATTCAATACTTTCTTTATTGATTTTGATGATATAAATTTCCTGATGCTCTCAAAATCATCATTCAGTCCGGGATTTGTGGGAAATGTTTTGAACCCGGCTAAAAACGATTTAAGTGAATTAAGTAATGGAATTATTTCCTTAATCCCTGTTGAAATAGTATAATAGTCCTGATCTGATTTAAGTTTACTTTTCACAAAATTAAGGATTGCATCAATGATGTTGTCTTTCATCGGGACCCTTTGATTTCTCAAATAATATTCTATTAAATCAAGCTGTTCGGATTTAAGTTCCAGAAACCGGTTGTTTTCAAAGAAGAAAGCTATCTCGTTTTTACGATTTTGCAGAAATCCGAAATCAGAAACCGGAGTATTAAAAATTTCATGTAGCAATTCTTGTCCGCCTACTGTGGATGTTCGCTTGTAAAAGGAATATATTGAATGGTCATTTCTTCTGTCAGGGAAGATATCCAGATCTCTGATTGTCTGCTTGTCAACATCAAATGGAGCTATGTTGTCCACGGAAAATTCAGTAGTTTCTTTGGCGTCAGGCAAATATCCCCAATCAACCAGATCTTGTTTCTTCTCTACTTTCTTTAGCCCTCCATCGAATAGTACAAAGTATTTATTTGCAACATCAAGAACCCTTCTGTAATCGTGATCGGTCAGGATAATTCCCTTTTTTAATGACATTTCGAGAATCATCTTTTTAATTAAATCAACCTGAAGAGGGGAAATACCGTTAAAGGGTTCATCAAGAAGAACAAACTGAGTATCCAGGTTTAACAATAGTTTGACTTCAAAATATCTTGATTCTCCCCCGGATAAATCCTGAATCTTTGTATCTGCAAGTTTTGCAAGAATTTCATCATCAAGAATTCCATTCTGATTGTTTTTACCAAAATAAATTTCGACTACCTTTTTTAGAGTTATATTTTTAGGTAAAAAATTATCCTGATTGAGATATGCAATCTTGTTTTTCGCCTTAAAGGGTTGATTAGTTCTTATATCATTGATCCTGATAAATTTATGGTCAGTATAAAGGGTTCCGAATATTATCTTCAGGAGAGTTGATTTACCTGAACCATTTCTCCCAAACAGCCCGATAACATCTCCGGACTGACATTTAAGAAAGATGTCTGTCAGTACCTGTTCATAACCGAATTCTTTTCGGACACTATCTACCTCAAGAAGATTTGACATAACACAGGAATGAATAAAATTGGGATAATAAAAATCAGGTGTAACAGGTATGCTGATAAGAGAAGTTTAATTTTACTAATCCCGAGATTGTAGTAGAAATAATATTCATTTTTCCTGGTTAGTTCGAAATAGAAAACAGAAATCAGGAATCCGCCTGTCACAAGCCAGAATATGAAACTGTATGTCAACGAATTTATTATGTTATCTGATTTAAATAATCCATTAAACAGCACAAGGGAGGAGAGCGCCAGGACAATTGAGAATATGATGCTAATCTTTAGAATGGACCTGCTATAGGGCAGAAATATTCTGGTCATGAATTGATTCGGATTATTTATTAGCATTACTCCAATCTGAAGAAATATTTTTTTGTTCTAATGAATACCCCTTCAGAATGTTTGTAGATAAAGGTATAAATAAAAAAATCAATCCAGTTTTTCGATTTGAAATCTAGATCTAAGCGGGATGCAAAATATGGTCATTTCCAGAATCGACCCGCCGAAATTCCGTTGGTAGTAAACAGGAAACCGAAAAGTATTAAACTGAAAACTTCAGGCTGACGGTCAGGAAGAATAGCGAAAAGGCAGTAGCCACAAACGAAATTTTGAAAGTTTATGCTGAATCCATTAAGCAAATTAATACTATATCTGCTTATTCATGTCAACAAAGGAAATACGCGTGAAACATTCTTCAATAATTAGATGGGGCATGGTCACAAAATCCCGAAAGGGTAAATGCAACGGCAGCAAACGCTTCGGACTAAAACAGATACCTAACCGGGATTCAGAGTACCCGGATCTTAATACTTCTGAATGCCACTTCATTACCGTGATCCTGAAGGAGAAGATGTCCTTTTTCAGCCTCCCCGAAACCCGGGTAGATGTTGTATTTGCTGATACCGACAAGGGTGCGGAATGCTTCATCACCTCGAGTATATTCGAGGACTTTGAAGCCGTTCATCCAGTGTTCTACATGACCGTTGTTGGAGACAATCCTGGCCGAATTCCAGAAGCCGATGCCATTAAAACGCTTGTTGGATGCAGGTATCAGATCGTAGAGTGAGGAGAGAGTCCTGTTGCCGTCACGACCCATTTTTGCATCGGGATGGCGCTGGTCATCAAGGATCTGATATTCAAGTCCTATTGCCGAACCTGTTGAGGCATAGTCTTCGGTTACGAAGTATTTTACCCCGCTGTTGGCGCCTTCGGTGATGAGGAATTCAAAACTCAGGTCAAAGTTGCTGTATTCGTCAACTGTAACAATGTCGCCGCCGCCTTTTGATTCTGCACCTCCGGAAGGCAGTACCTTCATGTAACCGTTTTCAATTACCCAGCCTGAGTCGGGAAAAACCTCTTTGTGCGCTCCCCGCCATCCGGCAGATGAAACTCCGTCAAAAAGCAACTTCCATCCGTCACGTTTCTCGGATTCCGAGAGGGTGTTTGGAATGAAATTGGCCTGATAGATTTCAGGAGCACCGGCAATCATATATTTCTCAAGGTTTTCAGTCACAATCCTTATATTCTTCCACCTTACCTCTGTTCCTGCCAGCTCCTTTGCCACGGCATGCACCTGGAATCCGATGAATCCTGAGGCATCTGCATCATCGAGCAGGTCAGCCACCGCAATCCCGTTGATCCATGTCCTGATTCGGCTACCAATGGCTTCGACATGGTATTTGTTCCATCCATATTTGTCGAATGACTTTACTGCAGCCTGGTTGTTAGGTGTGACAGGGTAAAGCCACCCGCGTCTTGCTTCGTCATAAATGCCACCGCTCCAGCCCCTGTCAGTGGGGTCTATTTCAACCTGGTATCCGTGCACCCTTCCGTTATCTACACTCTCAATACTATGGCTCCTGATCTGTACCCCGGAGTTAAGAAGCGTGTCAACCTTAACCTCAAATTCAAGAATAAAATCAGAATACTCTTTTTCAGTGCACATGAAACTGTTGGGTGTGTCAGCGGTGGAGATGCCCACCATTTCTCCATTTTCAACTTTGTACTGTGCCTGCCCGTTGAGCTGGATAAAACTGGTAAAGTCCTTACCGTTAAACAGTTCCTGCCAGTCGTTTTGTTTGCAGCCGTTGAAGATCAGTGTGCATAGCAGGGTCAGGGTGATCAGAGTTTTCTTCATGAGATATGACTATTGGGTTTAGTATTTTGGAAATTGCCACGGGGTATTGTAATACGGTTTGATAAGGTTGTTGGCGTCATCCTGGAGGAATTTGCCAGCGGCATTATCCCACGCCAGAGGTTTGCCCAGTCTGCATGAGACATTTGCCAGGTGGGTCAGCTTTGCCACTTTGGCACCTATTGCCACGTCGGCGTTTGGAAGGTTGCGCGTGGTCATGCAGTCGAGGAAGTTGGCGACATGTGCAGCCAGTCCTCCGCCGGCTACTGCCTGCCCTTCAACAGTCTCACTCTTCTTTTTAAGCGGTACTGCTTCCATGCGCGGGGCAGAGTCAACCTCAGGTCGAACCTCCCAGCCGTTACGGTCGATTATGAGAGTACCGTTTTCTCCGATGAAGGCAAGACCGTGTTCGCGGCCATAAGGACCGTCACTCACTCCGCAGGCATGATCCCAGCTAATTGTGAAATCATCATAAACATATGAGGCAAGCAGGGTGTCAGGTGTCTCCATGGCATCACCGGGATAGGCGAATTTTCCTCCTGCAGTATAAATTTCTTTCGGCAGGTCGGCCTTCATTCCCAACAGGGCATAATCAAGCAGATGCACTCCCCAGTCGGACATCAGTCCTCCTGCATAATCCCAGTAGTATCTGAAGTTATAATGGAAGCGGTTGGGGTTGAACGGGCGGTGTCTGGCGGGGCCGAGCCACATATCATAATCGACGCCGGCAGGAACTGGTCCGTCAGGCTGAACGGGAAGGGTCTTCTTCCAGATCATGTATGCCCACACTTTAACTGTTCGTATGCGTCCCAGTTTTCCGGAATGGATGAAGGCCACTGCATCCTGCCAGTGAGGATCGCTGCGCTGCCATTGTCCTGTCTGTACCACACGTTTATGTTGCCGTGCTGCCCTGACCATCGCGTCACACTCACCTATTGAGTTTGCCAGAGGCTTCTCACAGTAGACATCTTTGCCTGTTTCCATTGCGCCAATTGCCTGCAGGGCATGCCAGTGATCAGGTGTTGCAACGATTACAGCATCAATATCCTTGCTGTCCATGACCCTGCGCCAGTCTTTTGTAAGGAGGGGAGGTTTCTTCCCTGTTATCTTCTCAGTATCTGATGCTCTCTTGTTAAGCCATTCGTCGTCTATATCACAAATGGAGGCACACTCAACCTGCGGAAATTTGAGGAAGGTCTCCAGATCGGACCATCCCATGTTACGTCCGCCGATCAGGGCAACCCTTATCTTATCCGACGGAGCCACCGTTTTTGTTCCGCTTCCGAATACGCCCGGCATGACTCCGAGTCCGGTCAGACCTGCTGTTGTCAGCATGCTTTTCTTAACAAAGTCTCTTCTGTTGCTCATGTTTTTTTCTCTTTTGGGAGGCTGTGTCTTATTGCCTGTTCTCTCCAAAGGTAATAAATCCTAACTTTAGCATCGGGAAAAAATCAATCATTGTCCGATGAAAAAACTTACTGCAATTTTGGTTTTTGGTTTCGTTGCGCTGCTGAGTCTATCAGCCCAGAAGCCTGCATATCTTAATACTGACCTTTCATTTGAAGAACGTGTTAATGACCTTGTTGGCCGGATGACCCTCGAGGAAAAGGCGGCACAGCTTCTTTATACTGCTCCTGCCATTCCCAGGCTGGGAGTGCCTGCATACAACTGGTGGAACGAGGCGCTGCACGGTGTTGCCCGTGCCGGCTATGCCACTGTATTTCCGCAGTCGATAACCATTGCAAACAGCTGGAATGAAGATCTGATGCTCGATGTTGCCAATGCCATTTCGGATGAGGCCAGGGCCAAGTATCACGAGTTCATCAGGCGGGGTGATCATGGCATCTATCACGGTCTCACTTTCTGGTCGCCCAATATCAACATCTTCCGTGACCCGCGGTGGGGCAGAGGACATGAAACATATGGCGAAGACCCGTACCTCACCGGCCGCCTCGGTATGCGTTTTGTCCAGGGGATGCAGGGTTCAG
Source organism: uncultured Bacteroidales bacterium (assembly GCA_963736735.1). Lineage (GTDB taxonomy): Bacteria > Bacteroidota > Bacteroidia > Bacteroidales > VadinHA17 > SR-FBR-E99. Next base: position 218,948 of record CAVTPX010000005.1, read on the forward strand.
ATCCCAAATACCTTAAGACTGTTGCCACTGCCAAACATTACGCGGTTCACTCAGGTCCCGAACCACTGAGGCATAAATTCAATGCCCTTGTAAGTGAGCGCGACCTGCGCGAGACATACCTGCCTGCCTTCAGGACACTTGTGAAGGAGGGGGGAGTCTATTCGGTAATGGGTGCCTATAACCAGTTCCGCGGTCACCCGGCATGCGCCAATGAGGAATTGTACGGCATCCTGAGGAACGAATGGGGATTTGACGGATATATTGTCTCCGATTGCTGGGCTGTCTCCGACTTTTACAATTTCCAGGGCTATGCCAAAGATGCTGCCGAGGCTGCAGCCCAGGCCGTTAAGGCCGGTACTGACCTCGAGTGCGGAGTCGATTATAAGCAACTGATGGTTGCGGTCAGCCGGGGACTAATCACCGAAAAGGAGATAGATGTTGCGGTAAAGAGGATTATGACTGCCCGTTTTAAGCTTGGCATGTTTGATCCCGACTCAATTGTTGAATATGCGCAGATCCCTTATTCGGCAAACTGTTCCGACTATAACCGGTCGCTTGCCAGGCAGGCTGCCAGAGAATCAATTGTACTCCTGAAAAACGAGAATAACGTTCTTCCACTGAAAGGTGATGTGAAGACAATTGCTGTAATAGGCCCCAATGCTGACAACTGGGAGGCGCTGGTTGGAAATTATAACGGTATCCCGAAAGATCCTGTAACGGTGCTTGATGGTATCAAAGCCAAGGCTGCTTCGTGCATTGATGTTATATACTCCGAGGGAAGTGATCTTGCCCCGGGTGTGCATAATCTATTCCCGGTACCGTCGTGCTATCTTCAGACACCTGACGGGCAGCAGGGAGCTCTCGGAAGTTATTTTGACAACCGGGAAATGAAGGGTGAGGCTCTGTTTGCAAGGGTTGATGACAATATTGATTTTTACTGGGACAACGACTCACCTCACCGCCTGATGCCGGCAGACAACTTCGGCATACACTGGGTGACCGATCTTGTTGCGCCTTCAACCGGAACATATTACCTCGGCACCTGGGCCTCATCAGCATATGAATTATTGCTTAACGGGGAAATGATAATGTCTTTCAGGGGTGAACACCACGGGTTCCACAAGGAGGTTCCGGTGGAGATGAAGGCAGGAGAAAAATACAGGATAGAACTGAATTACCGCAATTACAGCGGTGATGCCGATGTGAAACTTTTATGGGCCACACCGCGTGAGAATATTCTCAGTGAGGCTGTTGCAACGGCATCGAAGGCTGATGTCATTGTTCTTGCCCTGGGCCTTTCGCAGCGTCTTGAAGGTGAGGAGATGGGAATAAAGATCGACGGTTTTGAAGGAGGTGACCGGACAAGCCTGGCACTTCCGGCAGTGCAGGAGGAACTTATGGCCGCAATGATCGCCACCGGAAAACCGGTAGTTGTGGTGCTGATGAACGGCGGTCCCGTTTCATCACTGCAGGCACAGGAAAAGGCTGACGCAGTTCTCCTTGCAGGCTATTCAGGAGTGGAGGGCGGTGATGCGCTTGCCGATGTTCTGTTTGGTGATTATAATCCTGCCGGCAGGCTGCCGGTGACATATTATGCATCGGTTGATCAGCTGCCACCGTTTGAGGAGTATGATATGAAGGAGCGTACCTACAGGTACTTTACGGGGACTCCGCTTTATCCTTTCGGGTACGGCCTGAGCTATACTACCTTCAGTTATACTGACATGGTTGTGCCGGAAAAAGTCGTTGCTGGCGAGCCTGTTACGGTCAGTGTTACGGTAACCAACACAGGTGCCGTTGCCGGCGATGAGGTGGTTCAGCTATACCTGACAGACGAGAAGGCTTCAACGCCAAGACCTCTCAGGCAGCTTGAGGCATTTGAAAGGGTGACCCTGAAGGCGGGTGAAAGCAGGAAAGTAGAATTCACCCTTAAACCTGACCAATTATCAATTATAAATGATAAGGAGAAGCGTGTAATCGAACCAGGGTGGTTCACAATCACAGTGGGAGGGAAGCAACCGGGATTCACCGGCGAGATTGATCCTCAGTTCACCCAGACTGATCAGCCGGCGTATACGCCTGACAGGCAAGGAAGTTGTGATGCCGGACTAAACAATTGGATCAATTCAGACGTTTAAATCCCGTGACAGCTATAGAGACCAATTTGAAGAAGACCGGGTGGGTTGTGATACTCACCGCGGTGACTATGGTCGTTGAAATAATTGCCGGATGGCTGACTGGCTCAATGGCACTGCTGGCCGACGGTATTCATATGGGTTCGCATGTCCTTGCAATCGGACTGAGCTGGGGGGCATATATTCTGGTCAGAAAACTTTCAGCGGATCCGGATTTTAAGGGCGATAAGGATAAAATACTTACACTGGCAGGATATACAAGCGGCCTGATGCTCCTTATTTTTGCAGCTATGATAATCGCCGGCGCCGTGGGACGGTTTATCAATCCGAGGGTCATTGAATACAAAGAAGCAATAATGATCGCATTCATCGGCCTGGGGGTAAATATCCTCAGTGCATTCCTGCTGCACCATGACCACGACGAGAAGGATAACAATATCAGGGCGGCATATCTCCATGTACTTGCCGATGCACTCACAAGTGTGGCAGCAATACTCGGTCTGGTCACTGCAATGATCTGGGGGTTGCCCTATGTTGATGCAATTGCTGCCCTTATCAGCTCGGCGGTGATAATTAAGTGGTCACTGGGGCTGCTGAGAGATTCGGGATGGGAATTGGTGAACGGTGACCAAACCATCAATTGTAGCTGGCAGAAACCGTATGCTATCATGCTCACGCACTGTCTGGCACCTCGCTAAAATTGTCCGCCAGTTGGCGGACAATTTCTTAACGCTGCTCCCCACGGGCTGGCACCTCGCTAAAATTGCCCACCGGGCAATTTCTTAACGCTGCTCCCCACGGGCTGGCACCTCGCTAAAATTGCCCACCGGGCAATTTCTTAACGCTGCTCCCCACGGGCTGGCACCTCGCTAAAATTGCCCACCGGGCAATTTCTTAACGCTCCGTCCCCTTCGGGGTTTCATGACCGCAAGACTGCATGACCTTCAGACTTCAGACCTTCAGACTATAAAAATGTCACCCCTACGGGGTTTCAGGACCGCAAGACTGCATGACCGCAGGACTTCAGACATCAGACCTTCTAACCTCATACAATATCACTTCTCCTAATAATTGTTAAATTTCCTATTTATGACAATAATCATATGACGCCCATTTAATGGGAGATATATTTGCTGCATCTAATAAGTGTATTTCATACACGATTTAGAATGTAAGCTGCCTTTCGATTTTCATAGGTCATAAAAAGACAGTTTAGGTTTTTTAGGGGTTAATTGTGCCGGGGTTTACGCCCCGGCTTTCTTTTAGCTATATTCCTTCCCTGTTCATTATATTTGTACAGAAATGAACTCACTATGCTCCCTGAGGAATTCCTGCAAAGAATAAATACCCAGCCATATATTGATTCGCAATCGTTGCAGGCAGCGCTGCTTCAGCCTGCCCCGGTCTCGGTCAGGATCAATCCGGCTAAATGGATAGCAGAGGTCAGCGGGTACGAAGGTGTACCCTGGGAGCAAAACGGTTTTTATCTACCCGCAAGACCTCTATATACTCTTGATCCCTTATTTCATGCCGGAGCCTATTACCCGCAGGAGGCCTCAGGCATGTTCACGGGAGAACTCTTCAGGCAGGTTACTTCCGGAATGAAAAATCTGCGCGTGCTTGACCTCTGCGGCGCTCCCGGAGGTAAAACCACACACATATCCTCGATCATCGGTGACAACGGATTCCTGATAGCCAATGAGGTAATCCGTCAGCGCTCAGCAATTCTGGCTGAAAATGTTACCAAGTGGGGGATGGGCAATACAACTGTTACTCAGAATGATCCCTCAGTCTTCGCCTCCCTGGAAGATTTTTTTGATATTGTAATTGTAGATGCTCCCTGCTCCGGCGAGGGGATGTTTCACGATGAAATGGCCGTAAGGGAATGGTCCATCGCCAACACGCAATTGTGCAGCGAACGTCAGAAACGAATTCTTTCGGATATTTGGCCTTCCCTTAAACCAGGAGGCGTTCTCATCTATTCGACATGTACCTTTAACGGCGCGGAGAACGAACAAAACATAAAGTGGCTCTCTGAGGCAACCGGGGCTGAGACCGTAAGGGCTGACATCGCCGCTTTCCCGGGCATAACTGAGATAGAATACCTGGGAATTACAGGTTACGGATTCCATCCCGGCAGAGATAAAGGGAGACGGATTTTTCATAGCCGCTCTCCGAAAACAGGATGATAAGAGTCCCAGGCATATCAGGCTAAGGGGAGGTGACCAGGGAGTGCCTGCCAGAATATCGGAGAAAATCAATGCCATGACCTCCTTTGATCCTGAAAAGATCATTTTTACATGAGAACAGGATCATCGCCCCTGCCGCATCCAGAGATCTAAACAGATATTTGGCTGACAGACTTACTGTTGTCAAGTCGGGGACCATGATCGGTGAGATGAAGAACGAAACATTTCATCCCCGCCCACGATCTGGCCATGTCAGTTAAACTGAACAAATCATTCTGGCCCCGTTATGATGCCTCATGGGACGATGCAATTGCCTTTCTCCGACTGGAGGATCTCAGAATTCCTGACATGCCGGTCGGCAGGATACTTGTCTGTTACCGCGAAGTGCCGCTGGGGTTTGTAAATAACCTGGGCAAGAGAACCAACAATGGCTACCCTCAGTCGTGGCGCATACGGATGGCAAAAAACGATTCATTTGTTCCTGTCATATTATAAATTTCTGTTAAACTAAACTTTCACAAGCGTGCCTTGTTGTTGTTTAAAACAAATTATATCCTACATTTATCCGGAACATTTTCTGACCTATGAAGACAGATATCGATATTGCTCAGAGTGCGGTGATAAGGCCCATTACCGAAGTTGCAAAGAAACTGGGACTGAAAGAGGACGACCTTGAACTCTACGGAAAGTACAAGGCGAAGCTTCCGCTATCCCTCATTGATGATAAAAAAGCTGCAAAGGCAAAGCTGATACTTGTTACCGCCATCACACCCACACCGGCAGGTGAGGGAAAGACCACAACTTCAATAGGGCTGGCGCAGGGGATGAACCTGCTTGGAAAGAAAACCACGGTTGTGTCTGCGCGAGCCTTCACTTGGCCCTGTCTTCGGTATCAAGGGTGGTGCTGCCGGCGGAGGATTTTCACAGGTCATACCTATGGAAGACATAAACCTCCACTTTACAGGAGACCTGTCGGCTGTCGAAAAAGCCCACAATCTTCTCTCGGCAATGATCGACAACAACATTCAGGCTGCCGACAGCAACCTGGGAATAGACCCCAGGACCATTGCCTGGAAGAGAGTGATGGACATGAATGACCGGTCACTACGTGACATCGTAATCGGTCTTGGCGGTACGAGCCAGGGGGTGCCTCGTGAAACAGGCTTTGACATAACGGCTGCATCGGAAGTGATGGCAATACTGTGCCTTGCCACCGGTATCAGCGACCTTAAAAACAGACTGGGTAATATTTTTATCGGCTATACATATGCAGGAAAACCTGTTTTTGCACGAGACCTGAAGGCCCAGGGCGCAATGGCAGCTCTTCTTAAAGATGCCATCAAGCCGAACCTCGTTCAGACTCTTGAAGGAACACCGGCAATAATCCACGGAGGACCGTTTGCCAACATCGCACAGGGCACGAACTCGATACTTGCCACCCGCATGGGGCTCTCACTCAGCGACTTCGTAGTAACAGAAGCCGGATTTGCCAGCGAGCTTGGCGCCGAGAAGTTCTTCAATATAAAATCACAGATAGGCAATCTGAAAACAAATGCTGTTGTGATTGTCGCAACAATCAGGGCACTGAAATATCACGGAGGAGTGAAACTTTCCGAGCTGGCAACAGAGAACCTCGAATGCGCTGAAAAAAGGCTTCGAGAACCTCGACAAGCACATTGAGAACATGCACTACTATGGTTTCAGGCCGGTGGTTGCAATAAACAGGTTCACCTCTGACACCGAGGCTGAAATAGAGCTTGTGAAAAGTTACTGTGAAGAGCACAATGTAAGGGTTGCAGTCAATACTGCCTGGGCTGACGGAGGCGCAGGGGCAAAGGAGCTTGCCGAAGCTGTTATCGAGGCAGCGGAATCGTGTACCGACTGTTTCACTCCGCTTTATGACCTTGCCTGGACGATGGAGAAGAAGATTGAAACAATCGCCACACTGATGTACGGCGCAAAGAGCATAGAATACACACTCGAGGCCAAAGAGCAACTGAAGAAAATCAGTGAACTCGGGTTGGGCAATCTTGCTGTCTGTATTGCAAAGACACAGAAATCGTTGTCGGATGACCAGGCAAAACGCAACCGGCCACGTGACTTCATAGTGCGTATCAGGAAGATTGAGCTCTCCTCCGGGGCAGGATTCATTGTTCCAATTGCCGGAGCCATTATGCGTATGCCCGGGCTGCCCACGGTGCCGTCAGCGGAGAAGATTGATATTGATGACAACGGCCAGATAAGCGGACTGTTCTGACATTACCCTTCAAAGATATTACCGCCGTGGTTCTTGCCGGAGGCCGTGGAAGCCGTCTTGGAGGCAAAAACAAACCACTTATCGAAGTTGAGGGGATCACTATTCTGCAGCGCAGCCTTGATATCCTCAGACCTCTGTTCAGTGAAATCCTCCTTTCAGGCTGGCCGGATGACACAGAGTTACCGGCCGGAATAAAGAAGGTGCCCGATAATTTTCCGGGAAAGGGGCCTCTCGCCGGCATCGAGGCATCGATGAAAGCAGCTACAACACAATATATCTTTGTTTTCGGAGGTGATATGCCGTGGCTTTCTGAAGAGATTATAACAAGACAGGCGGCGGAATTCCCTGAAGCTCCTGCCGATGTGTTTGTCCCGCGCATCAACAATCTTACAGAGCCCCTGCATGCCATTTACAGCTGCAGACTGCATTCATCGCTGGAGACTTTCCTTATGTCGGGAGACAAACCGGCAATAATTGATTTCATAAGGCTGACACGGGTAAGATACTATGACCTTCCCTCATCCCCGGAGGCTAAAAGAGCCTTCACAAATATTAATACGCCTGAAGACCTTCACGGCTGAATGGGCTGAACGTCAAATGCAATTTTATTCTTAATTTTGGAGAGCATCCAAAATGATCCTGTCATGAGAAAGTCCCTAATTATCATATCAATAGCCTTGTCGGTGCTGACAGCGTGCCGTCATTACCAGGATTACCAGAATGTAGCCTGGGAGGAAAAGACACTTCCGGACTGGGAGAATACAGCAGTAAATACTATAAATACCGGGAAGCCTCATGCCAGCATTGTCAGCTTCCCTGACAATGCCACCGCTCTGAAAGCCGGATTCAGGGAGTCGGAGAATGTGATGTCACTTGACGGCAAGTGGAAGTTCAACTGGACGAAGACGCCGGCGGAACGTCCTTACTGGTTTTTCAAAGACGACTTTGATACACGGTCATGGAATGAAATAGAAGTGCCTTCAACCTGGGAAAGGGAGGGCTACGGTACGGCTGTTTATGTCAATGCCGGTTATCCCTTTAAAATGAATCCACCCCTTATTGATCACTCGAACAATCCCGTTGGCTCATACAAACGTGCGTTCACATTGCCTTCCGAATGGAAGGGCAAAGAGATCTTCCTGACTTTTGACGGTGTGAGCTCGGCATTCTATGTTTGGGTCAATGGTGAGATGGTGGGCTACAGCGAAGACAGCAAGACCACTTCGGAATTTAATGTGACATCATTTCTTAAAAAGGGAAGGAACAGTGTGGCGGTTGAAGTTTATAAGTGGTGCGACGGAAGTTACCTTGAGGATCAGGACTTCTTCAGGCTGAGCGGTATACAGCGGTCCGTCTGGCTCCATGCCAGGCCGGGTTCGTATATCAGTGACTATTTTGCAGGCAGTACACTTACAAATGACTATAAAGACGGTAAACTTGACCTTTCAGTCGAGCTGCAGAACAATGGCAAAAGAGCTGAAGATCTTCGTCTTGAGGCATCCCTCTATGAGGGTGAGACAAAGATCTTCGGCAAGATAATGGAAGCAGCAGCGGTTTCTGACACCGCCTCTGTGACTCTGGATGCAGAGATTCCAGGTGTAAAACCGTGGTCAGCCGAATCACCTTCGCTCTATTCACTTGTACTGACCCTGGCTGACGGTAAGGGCAGGGTGCTCGAGAGTGTCAGCAGCCGGATAGGATTCCGCACCTCGGAGGTGATCGGTACGCAGTTCCTCATCAACGGCAGGGCAGTTCATCTCAAGGGAACAAATATGCACGAGCATGATGCAATAAGAGGCCACACGATTGACGAGGCCATGATGCTCAGGGATATTCGTCTGATGAAGATGCACAATATAAATGCAGTACGTACCTCTCATTATCCTCAGCCGGAAAGGTTCTATGAACTGTGGGACCAGTACGGGATGTATATTATCGGTGAGGCAAATATCGAGTCGCACGGCATAGGCTATAACAAGGACAGAACTCTCGGCGGCAAGCCTGAGTGGCTCGCCCAGCATATGATGCGCACGCAGAGGATGGTTGAAAGAGATAAGAACCACCCTTCAGTCATCATATGGTCTCTTGGGTAACGAGGCCGGTGACGGGCAGAACTTCGTTGAAACTTACAAATGGATAAAGGGTCGTGATAAAAGTCGTCCGGTGCAGTATGAGAGAGCGGAAAAGAGCACCAACACGACTGAACGGCATACTGATATATGGTGCCCGATGTATGCCCGTATCGAATACCTTGAAAACTATGCACTTAACACCGGTAAGGAGGGTTACGACAGACCGCTTATATTATGTGAATACGCCCACTCGATGGGTAACAGCACCGGCAACCTGCAGGATTACTGGGATGTGATCGAGAAGTACCCTGTGCTTCAGGGCGCGTTCATTTGGGACTGGGTTGACCAGGGGCTGCTTGAGACTAATGAGGACGGCGAAGAGTATTATGCCTATGGCGGTGACTTCGGTGAAGTGGGTGGCCCAAGCGACGGCAATTTCTGCTGCAACGGGCTGGTGGGCCCTGACCGTACACCGCACCCGGCACTGCTCGAGGTGAAGAAAGTCTATCAGTATGCGGGCTTTTCTCCGGTGGACCTTGAAAAGGGACTGGTTTCAATCACAAACAAGTACGATTTTACAAATCTTTCCGATTTCAATATCAACTGGGAGGTGCTTGCAGACGGACACCTCTTTAAATCGGGGCACCTTAACCAGGTAAATCTCGAACCCGGTGACACTGTGACAACAGAAATACCGTATGGGGTTATTTCGCCTGAACCGGGAACGGAGTATATGCTGAATATCTATTTATCACGGGCAGATGAGTGGGGCATAGTACCGGCAGATCATGTCTATGCATCTGAGCAAATGATACTGCCTTTCTACACAGAGCCGGCGGTTGCCGAGGCAGACAATCTTGCACTCGTCAGTGTGAAAAACGAAGGCTCTGACCTGGTGGTTGCAGGAGAGAACTTTTCCCTGGTCTTTGACATGGCAAAAGGAATAATGAAATCTTACAAATATAAAGAGCGTGAGATGCTGATCGCAGGTCCCCGCCCTGACTACTGGAGGCCTCCCACAGACAATGATTACGGAAATGGTATGGACAGAAGACTGGTTGACTGGAAGGAAGCCGGGAACAATGCCGTGATGAAGTCGGCCGAGATCAAACAGCCGCAGATGAATCAGGCCCTTGTAACTTTTACTTTTGACATACCCGGTGCAGACGGACATAAGATTGCATTACTTGTCACAACCTATACAATAGGAGGGGATGCCGTTGTACAGGTAGCGAACAGTTTTGTCAGGACTGACGGCAAGCTGGAAGAAGTACCGCGAATCGGGATGCAGATGCAGCTGCCTCAGGAATTTACAAATCTTTCGTGGTTCGGACGCGGTCCCCATGAAAACTATTCTGACCGCAAGACCTCCGCCTTTGCAGGAATCTATGAGAGCACGGTGGCAGAGCAGTATGTACCATATGTAAGACCCCAGGAAAACGGATATAAGACCGATGTCAGGTGGCTCACAGTCACTGATGGTGACGGTACGGGGCTGAGGTTTGAAGGCGAAAAACTATTCTGCTTTGCAGCACTGAATAACCTGCATGACGATTTTGAATCACCCGGCAGATTGTCGCAATACAGGCCTGATGCGAAACTGGTGAACACACATATCGACGATGTCAGATCCAGGGACCTTGTATGCCTCAATATCGACTACGGACAGATGGGTGTCGGCGGAGACGATTCGTGGGGTGCCCGTACTCATGACAAATACAGACTGCTTGAGGGCAGGTACGAGTACTCATTCAGGATGATGCCCGTCGTGAGGTCTGACCAGTAGATTCAATTAACGGCCGGAACAAGTAGATTCAGTTGCCTGCCGGAACTGCCATGGAGACGCTCAGGACAGTTCCGTTACCGGTAATTATGTTGCTTACATTATATTTCAAGGGTTCCTTCAGGTAACGGATATCTGCTTTTACGACAGCTACCGAGTTAGCCGGGAGAGTCACTTTGGCCGGGGCTCCCTCGGGTCCGTCTGTAAGTTCCATTTTAAGATCAGAGTTATTCCGGAGTTCAAACCAGAGGTTCTTACCGTCGTTTTTGAAAGGAGCCGACACGGCAACTGCAGCTTTAAAGATAGGAGCTGTGAACTCCTCAAAGCCGGCGAGGAAGTTTCCGTACCATACTGCTGTCCGGCCTGCGAACATTGCTTCGCGGAGTGATTCCAGGGTGCGCTCCTTAGCGAACACCAGGGTCACAGGTCTCTGTGTATAGTCAGGTGCTGCATATATCTCGCTGATGATGCCATGAACATCGCTGTTGCCCATTACTGCAAGCTTATTGTCGCGGCACATATCGAGCACAAGGGGATAATGTTCGAACTCGTTGAAATATTCGATACCGTGCAGCCATCCTTTTGCAATAAGCTCTTTATGAACAGGATAGAACTTGGGGATGCCGTCAGGTTCCTGTGATTTCCAGCCGGGGTGATTATATTGGATAAAGGCTCCCTGTTTTACTGCCGCTTCAATTGCAAGCATGAAGTCGGGGTTATTGATAGGGTCAGCATCAGTTATGAAGAGGGCGTTCATATGTCCGGGAGGCATTTTGCGTGTTATCTCTGTGCCATGGACGAGTATGAGGTTTCTCTCCGCTGCCATGTTCTTTGTTATCTCCCAGGCGGCATTGTGGCTGGGGGTGATATACTGCTTTTTGGGCTGGTATTCCAGGTGGTCTGTAATTGCGATGGCGTCAAGACCGTCTCTTACTGCCTCGTCAATCCTGACGGTGGGCCACAGATTGCCGTCGGAAAACACGGTGTGCATGTGGAAATCGCATTTCAGGGTGACATAACCGGGGATATCAGGCATGTTGAGCACCCTCTTCTGGGCTGACAGGGTTAAGGTTGTCAGGATCAGGATTGCCGGAATGAGAAATCTTGGTTTCATTTTATCTTATATTAATTCTATCTAATGTCACCCCTTCGGGGTTCAGAGGACTCTACATGTCTATTCTATCATAATGTCACCCCTTCGGGGTCTATTAAATTCTTCTAGTCCGCCCACTGTCTGTCTGCTGGCTAAAATGACCTATCATTTCTTAACGCTCAGCTCCCATTCTATTCCCCGTTAACCTCTCTGCCCCTCAGAATCAGCCTGTCATAAAGGAAGAGCAGTATGCTGGCAGCAACAGCAGTGCCGGCGAACAGTATCCAGACCTTCGAAGGATTGTATGTATCCCAGAGGTACCGGGTGAGCTGGTGTGAATCCATACCAAACAGTTCCTGAGCCCGGCCGAAATAATCAGACTGGGTAAAGGTGGCAGAGACATCAGGTATATCAAATCCTTTCTCTGTAACAGCCCTTTTAAGCAGCAGGAATTTGTCTGCAACATTTTCATACGGTTTGCCCGAGAGCCATCCGGCGCCCATATGGCCAATGGCAATCGGGAGGAAGTAGGTTCCCATATAGAGAGCTTTCCGGTCAGCAGGGGCTATTCGTCCTATATATTCCTGTGTCTTCGGTGATGAAGCCATCTCTCCGATGCCGAAGATCAGTATACCCAGAACAATGAACCACGGGTTCAGATTGGCAAACATCATTCCAAGGCCAAATGCAAGAATGAATATGCCCGTCATTATTGAATTGAGCGGTCTGAACTTTGCGGTAACGGATGAAATAAAGACCTGGAAGAGGATTATAAAGAATGATGCCATGCTCGAAATTGTCACGGTGGTGATACTCCCGGCATCCATCCCCAGTTGCAGAGCCATTTTGTCAAGGTTGACCCATGACTCCACAAATACCGGGAAGGAGTAGTAAAGTTGGTTATAGGCGGTCCAGAAGACTCCTATTATAAGCAGGAACAAAACATATTTCCAGTCGGTAAGTGTGATACCGATATTCTTAAAAGCGATCCCCACATTCTGGGCAAATGATTTGTCAGTCTTTTCAACCGCGGGTTCCTTATAGAAAAAGAAGACGAAGATGTAGTTCATTGCCATTGCGGCAATTGAAACATAAAAAACGTTATCCCAGCTGGTCTTGTAAATCAGGCTGGCCACGAAGGGTCCGATAAATCCTCCTATGTTGACAACCATATAAAAAATACCGAAACCTACAGAGGCTGTCTCCTTGTCGGTAACCCTTGCAATTGTCCCGGAAATGATTGGTTTGAAGAGGGCACCGGCCACTGCAAGGCAGATGAAAGCAGCAAAAATAGCTTCGAACGATTCAAACCTGCTGAGCATGAAGAAGGAGAGGATATAGGCAGTGAATGAAACTATAAGCACTTTTTTGTATCCGATCCTGTCGGCGATGGCGCCTGTAATTATAGGAAGAAAATAGAGGATCATTGATCCGGTACCCATTATTGCGCCCTTCTCAACGTTACTGAAACCCAGGGCTCCATCCTCCTTGGCCGAGGTAAGATAGAGCGCAAAGAAACCGTTGTAAAATCCGTACCATGCCCAGCGTTCAAACAGTTCCATTATGTTTGATACCCAGTATACTCTTGGAAACTTCATCAATACTTTAGAGAGTTGGCTCATTTGTTCGGTTTTAGCGTTACCAAAGTAATTAATTTATTTACTGTCATTACAGAAGCTGCTGAAGAGTATCTGTCCTGTTGCACGGGATGTAAAAATAGGCTTCCATCAGGTCAGCGTCATCCCATGTAAACACTTCCTTTCCTTTGTAACTGTTTGTATATGTCATCAATGCTGCATCACCTGCGCACATTGTCGTATGGACGAACAGAGAGATGGAGAGAACCCACTGCCACCAGGCAGGACAGAGGGCTATTGATGTTATAATTCCTGCAGTTAAAACGGTAAACGGGGTCATCGCCACAAATGCAAGCAGTCTTTTCCCGGTTACAAAACGGTGGGCAGTAATGTAGATAATTCCCTGTCTGAGGTCGGTACCCAGTCTTATGTCGCGGGCTCCTGCCAGGCGGAAGGGCACTAGGTGGAGCCCTTCATGCAGGGGGACAAGGAGCAGAGGTATCAGGACCGTGCCTGTAAGGAGGCCTTTTATTATCTGCGGTTCCTGCAGCTTTTTTATTAGACCCGGCCAGAAAACGACTGACATAATAGCAGAAGCCAGAAGTACAATCCACAGGAGCATCATCGGGAGCTGGCGGTGAGGAGCCTGTCGACCACAAAATGTGCTATATCACTGTACCGGAGTGTCAGTTCCTTACTGTAGACTGAACTGTCCCCGAGTTCTTCTATTGTGGGCTTGTTAGGCATCAGCACAAAATTAAAAATACCCGCCACCTGCGGTGATGATATTCCTCATTATTTTCGGTGTTGAAAATAATTGGCATGACAATTGGTTAAATTTGCAGGGAAATATGAGGCGCACGATTGTCATACATGCTTTTCTGATACTGTCATGCATTGTGCATGCGCAGGACACTGTTGTAACGGTCAGTGACACCACTTCGGGTATATATTTCCTGTTGAAGACAGCCACCTATCGACGGGCAGACATACCCGCTGGTGGAATTGAAAGAGGTCACCGTTTACGGAGAGATGCCGAAGAATGTGAAATTCAACTACCGCAGGCATGCCAGGCTGGTTTATAATGTACGGAAGGTTTATCCTTATTCGGTAATGGTCCGAAATGAACTTGGGGAGGGTAAACAGACTTCTTGAGACATTACCGAATGAAAGGGACAGGCGCAACTTCCTTCAGCAGTATGAGAAGGACATTTTCAATACTTATGAGGATGACATGAAGCAGCTTACATTCACTCAGGGCAAGATTCTTATCAAGCTTATCGACAGGGAGACACAGAATACCTCATATGACCTGATCCGCGAATACCGGGGTAAGTTTACAGCTGCTTTCTGGCAGGGAATTGCGCGGATCTTCGGTGCAAACCTGAAGTCCGATTATGATCCCGGCGGTGACGATTACCTGATAGAGGTTGTAGTGAGGGAGATTGAAGCAGGACGACTTTAAGCTTCAGCCACTTTTCACTTTTTCTTAAGCAGTTCCATGATCGCAGCAACCATCATTTCTGCGTCCCGTGCGATGTCGGAGATAGTCGCATCAAGCATATAACAGGGAGTTGTCACTATCATGTTCTTTGCATCGGTCATTACTTCGCCATGGCCCTTTATCTCATGTTTTCCGCCAAGAGTCTCTATATCAGAGGCAGTGTCAGGGTCATTTCCTATTGTGACTGTAACATCACCAAGTACCCTTGTAATGAGTACAGGAGAGATACACATGGCGCCAATGGGTTTGTGCGCTTTGTGTGTTTCAAGTATTGCTGCTTCAACCACCCGGTCGACACTGCATTCAACACTGTCGAATGCATAGGTGCACAGGTTTTTGGCTACCCCGAATCCTCCCGGAAAAATCAGGGCATCATAATCCGAGGCGCGGTAGTCAGTCATAGGTTTAATTTTACCCCTCGCGATGCGGGCAGCTTCGGTCATCACATTCCTTGTCTCCTCTGAGACTTTGCCGGTAATATGATTCACCACGTGGTGTTGCATTACATTGGGAGCGAATACCTGGTATGTTCCGCCGGCTTTGTCAATGGCATAAAGTGGTCATCACGGCTTCGTGTATTTCGGCTCCGTCATAGACGCCGCATCCCGATAATACTACTGCTGCTTTCATTCATTGCCGGGTTATGGATTAATTTAATAAAGGTAACAAAAACCATCCTTTAATCAATAAAAGCGGTTCTTATGTATCATTCATTTTCTTCAGCGGCATAAAAAATAAACAGTAATTGGTACAGGGATTTAAAAATCACTTATTTTTGGCAATTAATGAAGCGCCGTACGGGGGATGGCGTTTGTCAAAGTCCGTACAGTGCTTTGTTAGTAGTGTAACTTTAACCTTTTTTGTTAAACTAAAACTCTGATCTATGAACAGATTAAAACTGTTGCTTGCTCTGTTTGTGTTTACGGGCTTCTCAGCCCTGATGGCACAGACTGTGGCAATTAAGGGTACTGTTACTTCCGCGGAGGATGGGCTTCCCATTCCAAGTGCTGCTGTGACAGTAAAAGGTACCACGGTTGGTACCTTAACAGGTATTGATGGGAAATATTCCATCATGGTACCGGCTGGTGCTCAGAATATCACAATTCAGTTTGTTGGTATGAAGACTGTGACTGAGACAATCAGCGGCCGTACCACTATTGATGTTGTGATGGTAACTGACATGCTCGGCCTCGACGAGGTTGTAGTTACGGCTCTGGGGATCACAAGGGATAAAAAGGCCCTTGGATATGCTGTCCAGGAGGTACATGGTGACAATATCAGTAAAACAAAAGAATCTAACTTCGTAAATTCGCTTTCTGGTAAGATCGCCGGTGTGCAGATAAAACAATCCAATACAATGGGCGGCTCAGCGGATGTACTTATTCGGGGATATAAGTCACTCATGAACAACAACCAGGCTTTGTTTGTCGTTGATGGTGTTCCGATGGATAACAGTATAACCAATACCGTAACTCAGATTGGTGGCAATGGCGGTTATGACTATGGCAATGCTGCCGCTGATATAAACCCTGACGATATTGAGTCTATGTCAGTTCTTAAGGGAGCTGCTGCAACAGCGCTTTATGGATCACGTGCAGCAAACGGTGTGATAATGATTACGACTAAAAAAGGTTCAATAAGAAAAGGTATCGGCGTAACCTTTAACATAGGTTTGATGTTCAGTAAAATCGATAAGGCTACTCTGCCAAAGATTCAAAAAGAATACGGAGCCGGCTATGGTGATTACTTTGACTACGAAGATATCGATGGTGACGGAACTGATGAGACGCTCGTTCCTTATTATGACGATGCATCATGGGGCCATAAATTTGATCCTACTCTGATGGTTGTTGACTGGGTTGGACTTGAACCTACTGATACAGAGAATTATCTGAGAGAAGTGCCATGGGTTGCTGGTGCTCATGATTTGGGAGACTTCTTTGAAACAGGAGTCAAACAGACTTACAATATTGCATTTGATGGCGGGAATGAAAATGGCACGTATAGATTCTCTTATACAAATCTTGGAGAGAAAGGTATCATGCCTAACAGCAAAATGCAAAAGAACACTTTCAATTTTGGCGGTTCATATAACCTGACAAGCAAGTTGACTGTTGAATCCAATGCAACTTATATTAATGATAATAACAAAGGCCGTTATGGTACCGGTTATGATCCGGGTAACCCGATGCAGTCACTTGGACAGTGGTTCCAGACCAACGTTGATATTTATGATCTGAGAGATTATTGGGAGACCTCCGCCGGAAAGCAGAGAACATGGAACTATAATGCATTTGATGATCTTGAAGTCCCGATATATCATAATAACATTTACTGGACCCGCTACAAAAATTATCAGAATGATGGCAGGGACAGGATGTTCGGTTACGGAACCCTAAGATATAAATTAACTTCCTGGATGACTCTTGAAGGTCGTGCTGCTACAGACAATTACTCAGAATTTCAGGAAGAAAGAGTTGCATGGTACAGCAACCAGACTTCACTCTACAACAAGTTCCTTAGAAACTTCAATGAGACAAACCTTGACATAATGGCTAAGTTCACGAAGTCATTCGAGATTTTCTCACTCAATGGCCTTGTTGGGGCAAACAGCAGAAGGACAACAATCAAATCAGTCAATGGCTCAACTATTGGTGGTTTGCTTGTCCCAGACCTTTATAATCTTTATAACTCAGTTTCTCCGGTTCAGACTACCGAATCTGAGTTATTATCAGGAGTCAACAGCATCTTCGCTAACGTGTCTCTCGGATATAAAAACATGCTCTACCTTGATTTGACAGGCAGAAATGATGTTTCTTCAACACTTCCTGTGGGCAACAACAACTATTTTTATCCTTCAGTATCAACTAGTTTCATCGTTTCTGAACTTCCGGGGATTAAAGGTTCAAATGCCTTTTCCTTCTTGAAGGTAAGATTAAATTATGCTGAAGTAGGTAGCGATGCTCCTGTTTACAGTCTTCAGTCATCATTTGTTCAGGAAGCGAACTGGGGCTCCATTGGAAGCTTCAGGGTTAGCACTATAATTAATAATCCTGAGCTGAGGCCGGAAAGAACAAAGAGTTTAGAGGCAGGCCTTGAAGCCAAATTATTCCAAAACAGGTTCGGATTTGATATCTCAATGTATAAAACTAACTCAATTGATCAGATCATGCCTGTAAGCATAAGCCCTGCAACTGGTTATGCACAGAGGTATGTGAATTCAGGTGAGATTGAGAATAAGGGAATTGAACTTGCCCTAAATGCAAATGTTATCAGGTCAAAAGATTTTACCTGGGATATACAGGTAAACTGGTTTAAGAATAAAAACACTGTCCTAAGTCTTTATGAAGGAGTCGACAATATCCTGCTCAATGCTTCATGGGATATAAGCACAAATATAACGGTCGGTCAACCTTATGGCGTACTTCGCGGTACAGATTTTGTCTATACCGATGGAAAACGAACAGTCGATGAAGACGGTTATTATCTTTTCAGTGAGAATAGTGATGAGATAATAGGAAATATTCAGCCTGACTGGAACGCTGGTATTACTACAGTCCTTGCTTATAAAGGATTCACTTTCTCGGGACTAGTAGATATTTCAAAGGGCGGAGATCTATATTCAACAGACTTGAAATATGGTCTTGCAACAGGTCTTTTCGCAGAGACAGCAGGTCTCAATGATAAAGGTAACCCCATACGTGATTATGTTGAGGATGGCGGAGGTATGATCTATAGTGATGCGGTCTATGCTGACGGCACACCGAATACGACATACATTGATGCTTATGACTGGTTCAGCGGATGGCTTTATGATTATCTCCCCACAGCTTACCACGTATATGACGCATCATACGTTAAGTTGCGCGAACTTGCTTTTGGGTATAATCTTCCTGCAAAACTGCTGGCTAAGACCCCGGTTTCAAGAGTCAATATCTCAATCGTTGGAAGAAATCTCTGGATTATTTATAAAAACTTACCTTATTATGATCCTGAGGCAAGCTTAAGTGCAGGAAATATTCAGGGTATAGCTGACGGTGCCTATCCTTCAACCAGGACTCTTGGTTTTAATTTATCAATAGGATTCTAATCATTAAAAGCTAATAGATATGAAAAAGACTATATATTGCCTGTTTCTTATATTGGCTGTTTCAGTTGTTTCTTGCGAACTGCCTGATAATATTGATCCAAAACATGCGCTTAATATAGCCCCTGAGGCGGTATTTACGCAGGCTGAGATCGGTCTTGTTGATCAGATTGGGAGTATCTCTGTAAACACCAATGTTACCAGACTGCTGGTTCAATACCACTCTGAGACTACCTATGTGACTGAAAGCCGCTATAACTTCTCTGACAGACAGATACCTGATGCTTATTTCGATGATCTTTATCAGGAAGTTCTGATGAATATGAAGATAGCCTATAATTCTTTAGAATCTTCACTTGTGGCAGCTGAAGCTGATATCAAGGTTAGAGATAATAAACTTGCTATCATTGAGGTATGTAACGTCTATACTTATCAGATACTGGTCGATGCTTTCGGGAATGTCCCTTATTCCGAGGCCCTTATGGGTGCTGAAAACAGTAGACCTGTTTATGATGATGCACTGACAATTTATCTTGACCTTATTGACAGGCTTGATGCAGCTATTGCACTCATGGATGCTGGTTATGATTCATTTGGTGATGCTGACGTTATTTATGGGGGAGATATTGCACTCTGGAAAAAGTTTGCAGCAACAATTAAGCTCAGAATAGCGCTCAGACTTTCAGATGTTCCTGCAGCTGGATCATCATCACTTGTCTCTGAGGCTCTTGCAACAGGTGTTTTTGAAGATCAGACAGAAAGCGCAATCTGTGTTTATAATGGTATTGCTCCTTATGTTAACTCATATTATAATGAGTTTGAACTTAATGCCCGTAGAGATTTTGTTCCTACCAAAACACTCGTTGACAAACTTCTCTCTCTTGATGACCCAAGGATTGCAACATGGCTTACGAAATACACGAATCCAGTAACTTTAGCAGAATATTATGGAGAACCATATGGTTTGATGGGATCAAGCAAATACAATAATTTCTCTCACTTTGTTGACGCAATTCTTTTTGACCCTAAATATCCGGTTATTCTTGCGGACTATGTTGAGGTTGAATTCCTGCTTGCCGAAGCTGCTGAAAGAACTTTGGGTGGTGTAACAGGTGCTGAAACACATTACAACAACGCTATCCTTGCCAGCATGGACTACTGGGGTGTTTTAGAGCCAGCAGCTCTTACATACCTTGCTAATCCTGATGTCGCGTACACAACTGCTTCAGGTGACTATAAAGAAAAAATTGGCACTCAGAAATGGCTTGGCTTGTTTGACAGAGGCCCTGAAGCCTGGGCTGAATGGAGAAGGCTTGATTACCCGATACTTACGCCTCCCCAGGGGATGACACAGGCGGATATTCCAATGAGAATGCCTTATCCATTTAATGAAAATAAGCAGAACAAGACAAACTATGAGGCAGCTTCAACTGCAATTGGTGGTGATGAAGCTTCAACAAAACTATTCTGGGATAAACACTAAATTGTTGCCTGGTATTTGAATTTATATGTTGAATATGAGAAGGTGTCATTAACGGACACCTTCTTTTTTTTGGCTTAACTTTTTGGCATGTAGCGATCTTTTACCGATCTAGAGACCTTTGCCTCTCAGGATGGTTCCGAGGGTATAGTAGAGGATTTTCATATCAAGATATATGGAGATATTCTCGAGGTAAAGTATGTCATATTCGAGCCTCTCCAGCATCTTGTCAACATCAGATGCATAACCGAGCTTTACCTGCCCCCAGCAGGTGATGCCGGGCCTGACAGATAAGATCCTGTTAAACTGTGGCGCCTTGTGGATTATCTGTTCGATGTAGTGACTGCGCTCAGGCCTGGGACCCACCAGTGACATCTCTCCCCGGAGAACGTTGATGAAGTTTGGAATCTCATCAAGCCTGTGTTTGCGCATGAACCTGCCCAGTCGGGTGATGCGTATGTCACCTACAACCGCAAGCTGAGGCCCCTCAGGCTCGGCATCATCTTCCATCGACCTGAATTTGTAAATCTTAAAAGGCTTTCCATACCTGCCAATGCGTTCCTGCGTAAATATCACCGGCCCCGGTCCTGACAACCGGATCATGACAGCCAGGAAAATTATCAGAGGCGAAAGGATCACAAGAACAGCTGTGGCCACAAGGTAATCCAGTGTCTGTTTCAGGAAGCTCTGCCATACAGGCATTTTCTTATACGAAACCAGGAGCAGAGGAGTAGCATATATCGGCCCGGCTTCAGCATGACGCGAGATCACATTATGCATCGAGGGCACTGCCTTGACTATCACATCAAGATGGCAAAGGGCATTTATGAGATCATTTACAGTTCCATATTCGTTCTCCTCGAGCGCAAAAATGACCTCATCAATTTCTTCTTTTTCGGTTATCCCGGCAATGGCAGAGGCAGGGCCCAGGTACGGCACCCGGCCGCCTAAAAGGTTACCAGCTTCGCCTTTCATGCTTAAATATCCGGTTATCAGATTACCTGCGGGTTTCTTTTCGTTCTTAATGTCATTGTACAGTTTTTCGGCCTTACTGTTGCTGCCGACAATGAGAGTCCTGAATCCTATCTCACGCCTGTGGATTTTTCCTGAGATTCCGGAAGTGATTATCAGCCTGGGGACCCAGGTGAAGGCAAACTGAAGGAGAAACAACACAAGAAACGAACTGTAGTATGTTGAATAATGTCCTACCGCATCATCAAGTATCAGCACAAAGAAGAGGACCACAACGCCGGTAAGTGTAACGAGCAGTGATTTACCTGATTCATGGAGCCTCGAACGCCTGAGCGGATCCGAGTAAAATCCGGTGACAGCATATAATGTGACAAAGAAAAGCGGTATCAGAAAAATTCCCAGCCAGAACTTATTGCCGAGTTCCATTTCGAAATATTCTCCGTACAATCTGTTCTCAATGAAGTATTTACGGTAGAGGTAAAAGAGACCCCAGCCCACAGATGAGCCGAAGAAATCAGCAATTACATACGAGGCGGCAACTCTCCTGGCTAACTTTTTCATTAATTATTTACGGGACCTGGGCAAAGATATCGCTTTTAGATTTATTCTGAAGGAATAACTGCTTCGCTAATCATTTCACCCTTCCTTAAAATTGCTATTTTTACGCTCAAATTACCGGTTAATGATTGAAGAGTCATTTGAAGCAAAAGGCAAGCGGAAGAGACTTATTGACGAGCTGAAAAACAAGGGTATCAGTGACCTGCAGGTGCTTGATGCAATGAATAAGGTTCCGCGCCACCTTTTCATGGATGACGCCTTCCTGAACCATGCTTACCAGGATAAGGCATTCCCCATCGCGGCAGGCCAGACTATTTCGCAGCCTTACACTGTGGCTGTGCAGACTATCCTGCTGGGTGTCGGGAAACGCGACAAAGTACTTGAGATTGGTACCGGGTCAGGTTACCAGGCTGCAATACTTGCCGAAATGGGTGTGAAGGTGTTTACAATTGAACGTCAGCGTGAGTTATACCGAAAGGCGCAGGGACTGCTGACATCGCTCGGATACCGCATCCATTTTTTTCTCGGCGACGGTTATGAGGGTCAGCCTCAATATGGTCCTTTTGACGCCATCATAATCACTGCAGCAACAGCAACGGTGCCTGAGACACTCCTTGAACAGCTTAAGCCAGGTGGCAGGCTGGTAGTTCCCCAGGGCGGAAGTGACTCGCAGGTCATGACTCTTTATGTCCGCAAGGGGGAAAATGAGTACGAAAAAACTACACACGGAAACTTTGCCTTTGTTCCTATGCTGAGGGGCGTGGCAAATGAAAATAATAAAGAGTAGCCGATGAAGATATACAGGGAGGTGTTTTCACCTATCGAAGAAAATACGTTTGTAATTACAGGTGATGACACCTCATGCATAATTATTGACTGCGGCTGTTACGGGAAGAGGGAGGAGAAAAGACTTGAAGATCTTCTTGACTCCCTGAAGCTTGTTCCCGTGTTGCTGCTCAATACACACTGCCATCTGGATCATGTTTTCGGAAACGGCTTTATGCTCAGCCGCTACGGACTGTCTGCCAGGAGTCATCCGAATGAGGATTATAACCTCAGAAGCGCCCCGGAACATGCGATTATGTTCGGCCTTAAGATGGAGACTCCTCCGGAACCCGGACCCTATCTCACTGACGGTGAAATAATAGAGGCTGCAGGGCTCAGCCTTGAGGTAATTGCCGTCCCGGGTCATTCACCCGGAGGATTGGCATTTTTCTGCCGTGAAGAAGGAGTCCTCTTCACAGGAGATGCACTGTTTGCCGGTAGCATAGGCAGGTCAGACCTTCCCGGCGGCAACCATGATGCACTTATAAAAAACATCACAGGGAGGCTCTTTACCCTTCCCGGGAAGACCGTGGTTTATCCGGGCCATGGTCCGGAAACAACAATAGAACACGAAATGGAAACCAATGCATATTTCAAATAAACGAAATCTAACTAAACATACTTATGGCATTTGATCAGTTTGTCAGTCGTCACATCGGCCCGCGAGACAGCGAAACCGCCGAGATGTGCAAAACTATCGGGGTAAATTCAGTTGACCAGCTCATCAGCGAGACTGTGCCTGCATCCATCATGCTTGAGAAACCTCTCAACCTCCCCCCGGCAATGAATGAGCAGGAGTATCTCAGTCATCTGACGTAAGCTGGGATGCATGAACAGGCAGTACCGTTCATTTATAGGTCAGGGTTATTACGGTGTCGCAGTGCTTCCGGTAGTAGTCCGC
Organism: uncultured Bacteroidales bacterium; assembly: GCA_963736735.1. GTDB lineage: Bacteria > Bacteroidota > Bacteroidia > Bacteroidales > VadinHA17 > SR-FBR-E99. Next base: position 242,381 of record CAVTPX010000005.1, read on the forward strand.
AACGTGCTCGAAAACCCCGCATGGTACACATCGTACACTCCCTACCAGGCAGAGATATCACAGGGAAGACTCGAAGCACTGCTGAATTTTCAGACAATGATTACAGGCCTTACTGCGATGGATATAGCCAACGCTTCACTCCTTGACGAGTCGACGGCTGCTGCCGAAGCCATGGTAATGATGCTCAACGCCCGTTCAAGGGAAAAGGTAAAATCGGGAGCTGTTAAATTCCTGGCTGACAACAAACTGTTCGCTCAGACCCGTGATGTACTTATTACGAGAGCCGCGCCGCTGGGCATCGATATACAGTTTGCCGACTATACGGAGTTTGAGTTTGATGCATCTGTTTTCGGTGTGATGGTTCAGTACCCGACAGCCCGCGGAGAGGTCCGCGACTACAGTCAGATGGTTGAAAAGGCACATGCTGCCGGCGCACTGGTTGCCGTTGGCGCTGACCTGATGAGCCTTGCGCTTCTCACACCTCCCGGGGAGTGGGGCGCCGACATCGTCTTCGGTTCAAACCAGCGTTTCGGGCTGCCAATGAGTTACGGCGGTCCGCACGCAGGGTTCTTCGCAACAAGGGACGAACTGAAAAGGAATATGCCCGGACGTATAATAGGGGTCTCAATAGACGTGCAGGGCAATCAGGCGCTGCGCATGGCTCTTCAGACACGCGAACAGCATATAAAGCGGGAGCGTGCAACATCGAATATCTGCACTGCCCAGGCACTGCTTGCCACAATGTCAGGAATGTATGCACAGTACCACGGTCCGGAAGGCATCCGCAGGATTGCAATGCATATTTATACATCGGCATGCACTCTTGCCGATGCGCTAAAAGCTCTCGGTTACACAATCAGTCACGACCAGTTCTTCGATACTATAAGAGTTCAGGCAGTAACCGGTGTCACCGCTGACATGATAAAGAAGATTGCCCTTTCAAAGGGAATTAACCTGTGGTATCCATGCGCAAACTGTGCAACAATAAGTACTGATGAACTGACAACAATTGAAGAGATCAACACTATCGTCAGCATTTTTGCCGAAGCAGCCGGTAAAAAGGCGGAAACGGTTACAAAGTTGTGCGACTGTCTCTGCATTGACGAAAAATTCAGGCGGAAATCAGCCTTCCTGCAGGAACGCGCATTCAACAGTTACCACAGCGAGACTGACATGATGAGGTACATTAAGATGCTTGAACGAAAGGATTTCTCCCTGGCCAACGGGATGATATCTCTCGGTTCATGCACAATGAAACTCAATCCCGCCGCCTCGATGTTCGCAATGAGCTGGCCGGAGTTCGGCAATATTCATCCATTTGTGCCTGCTGATCAGGCCGAAGGGTATTACAGGCTGATGAATGAGCTTGGTGAGGCGCTGAAAGAGATAACCGGTTTCGAAGCCGTGTCATTTCAGCCAAACTCCGGTGCTGCCGGCGAATATTCAGGTCTGATGGTAATCAGACAGTATCACCTAAGCCGCAACGAGGGTCACCGCAATGTGGCGCTCATACCATCATCGGCACACGGTACCAATCCTGCCAGTGCGGCTATGGCCGGAATGAAGGTTGTGGTAGTTGAATGTGACGACAAGGGTAACATAAGCGTCGAAGATCTCAGGAAAAAGGCAGAGGAGCACAGGGCAGACCTCAGTGTGGCAATGATAACCTACCCGTCAACACACGGTGTGTTCGAAGAAGCCATTATCGAGATGGTGAAGATTGTGCATGCAAATGGCGGCCTCGTTTATATGGACGGTGCCAATATGAATGCGCAGGTAGGACTTACGAGTCCGGGCCGGATAGGAGCCGATGTATGCCATCTGAACCTGCACAAGACCTTTGCAATACCTCATGGCGGAGGCGGACCGGGTATGGGCCCGATACTCTGCAACTCGAAGCTGGCTGAATTCCTCCCCTCACATCCGCTTGTAAAAACAGGCGGCAGCCACGGCATAACAGCTGTTGCCGGGGCGCCGTTCGGCAGTGCCCATGTGCTGACAATCAGCCATGCATACGTGATGATGCTCGGCGGCGAGGGGCTTACGAAAGCCACCAAATTTGCAATTCTTAATGCTAACTATATCGAGGCAGGACTCAGAGGGTTTTACAAAGTATTATATACGGGCACAAAGTGCAGGTGTGCCCATGAGATGATTCTCGACTGCCGTTCGTTCAAGGATGCGGGAGTGGATGAGTCTGACATCGCCAAGCGGCTGATGGATTACGGATTCCATGCACCCACACTTTCGTTTCCCGTTCACGGAACGCTTATGATAGAACCCACTGAGTCTGAGCCCCGGGCTGAGCTTGACAGGTTCATTGATGCCATGAAGTCAATATGGAAGGAGATACAGGAGATAAAAGAAGGAAAGGCTGACAAGGATGACAATGTGCTTAAAAACTCTCCGCATACTGCCAGGGTATTAATCTCCGACAAATGGAATCACGGTTACGGTCGTGAGAAGGCAGGGTATCCGTTGCCGTGGGTCATCGAGAACAAGTTCTGGCCCTCGGTAGGAAGGGTTGATAACGGTTACGGCGACCGTAACCTGGTTTGTTCCTGCGCACCGGTAGATGCTTACCGGTTTGACACATTTAAATCCACAGAGGAATAGTATTCCAATTGTAAAGAGGTTTCACAGAGCCTCTTTACAATTTTCCAGTTTCTATTACCGGCAGACAATCAGCATTTTGCTTGCCCGGTAGCTTCATTTTTCGTATCTTGTGAACTTTGACAGGCATCCCCCGTTCTTTTTATAGCATTTAAACCCAATATTATGCACAACCTGCCACCATTAAAGGATTACATTATTGCAGGCGCGATAATTTTATTTAGTCTCTTCCTGGGGATAGTTTTTAAAAGGATCATTGTTCAGTGGCTTATAAGAGTCACCGCAAAGACAGCCTGGAAAGGAGACGAAGTTATTGTCCATGCATCAAAGGGAGTCTTCATATTTCTCTTTTTCCTTGCCGGAATGTACGCAGCCGCAATTTACATGCCCGGTTTCGGGGTGTTAAAAAAGGAGGTTGTCTATCTTGTCCTGCACATCCTTGCCGTCTTTTGCCTGACACTCATTATCTCCCGGATAATAACAGGGTGGATAGCACTTTACCAGGAATCCACCGACAGTCCCCTGGTTAAGAGCACGATCCTGAACTATATTATTAAGAGTGTTGTATTTGTAATCGGGATCCTGATAATACTTCAGATACTGAAGATCCCGATAACACCCCTGCTTACAGCTTTAGGTGTAGGCGGACTGGCTGTAGCCCTTGCTCTCCAAACGACTCTTTCAAACCTCTTTGCAGGAATTCAGATCCTTGCAGCCAAAAATCTTCACCCGGGCGACTATGTCAAACTCGAGAGCGGTGATGACGGATATATTGTTGATATAAACTGGCGAAGCACAACTATAAGGGCACTGTCAAACAGGATCATCATAATTCCGAACAACAGGCTCGCTGACTCTGTGATCAACAATTTCAGTAAGCCTGAGGAAGAAATTTCAATTCTTGTAGGCATAGGTGTAAGCTATTCATCGGACCTGGAAAAAGTTGAAAGGGTAACTGTGGAGGTAGCCAGGGAAGCGATGGCTGCAAATGAGGGAGCGGTACATGGTTTTGAGCCCTTTATCAGATATAATAAGTTCGATGCCTATTCCATAACCTTTAATGTTATTCTGAGGGTCAGGACTTATGTTGACCAGTTCCTGCTGCAGCATGAGTTTATAAAAAAACTGCATGCCCGGTATAAGCAGGAGGGAATAGAAATACCATTCCCCATAACAACAATCGTTAGAGCAGATACAACAGACAGAAATGACAAACCTATTTTTTTATAGAATAAGGAAAGAATGCAGATTTTAAATGACAAACAAAATATTAAAAGACTTGTTATCGTTTCATACCGTTTGCCCTTTACATTCAAGAGCAGGCATAATAAGATAACAGCAGTCCAGAATGCCGGGGGCCTTGTTTCAGCGATACTTTCACTTTCCCAGAAGATAAAAGTGAAAGTCAGGGAAGAAAGTTTTACAAAATCAGTCTGGGTTGGTAAAGGAGATTACAGTGACCAGGAAATGAAGTCTGTAAACGAGGTAAATGAGAACTTTGAACTGAAACCGGTACATATTCCTGACAATGTAAATGATAAATTCTACGGCGGATTCTGTAATGATCTGATATGGCCACTGTTTCATTATTTTCCTTCGATGGCAGTATTTGGTGAAGACTATTTCGAAAATTATCAGATTGCTAACAGGTTATTTTATGATGAGTTGGCCAGGATTATTCAGCCGGGTGACCTGGTATGGATACACGACTATCAGCTTTTTCTGCTTCCCCAGATGGTTCGGGATGGATTTCCGGATGTTTCTGTTTCATTTTTTCTGCATATACCCTTTCCCTCCTATGAGGTCTTTCGTATAATGCCTGACGGTTACCAGACTGCAATACTAAAGGGATTACTGGGAGCCAATCTGATTGGATTTCATACCCACGACTACGCACAGCATTTCCTAAAATCGGTAAGACGAAGGCTTGGGTACGATGTTGTCCTCAATACTGTTCAGTCAGGATCAACCTTTTCAAGAGCTGATGCATTCCCGATAAGCATAGACTTCAACAAATTTCATAATTCAATTGATCAGCCAAAGACGGAAAAGTACATAAAGAGGATACATATCCAGAAAAGAGACCGCAAGATTATTCTTTCAGTTGACAGACTTGATTACTCTAAGGGATTTCTGAACAGGCTTGCTGCCTACGAGCTCTTCCTCGAACGATACCCTAATGTTCACGGAAGAGTCATTTTTAACATGGTTATGGTACCCTCCAGAGATACAATTGCACGCTACCAGGCTATGAAGAAGGAGATCGAGGCCACGGTGGGACGGATTAACGGCAAGTACGGGACACTCGACTGGAACCCTATTATATACCAGTACAGGTCGCTAAAGTTCAATGAACTTGTGGCCTTATATTCTCAGAGTGACGTAGGACTCCTGACTCCTCTTCGTGACGGAATGAACCTGGTCGCGAAGGAGTATGTCGCTTCACAGCATAAACCACACGGAATGCTTGTACTGAGTGAACTTGCAGGAGCTGCTGCCGAACTCAGCGAAGCAATCCTTATAAACCCAACTGACACCTCATCAACAGCTGACGCAATTTATCTTGCATTGAATATGACAGAGGTTGAAAAGGCTGAAAGGATTGAAAAGATGGCAAAGAGAATTCAAGAATATGATGTTTTTGCCTGGGCAGATGATATCCTCAGAAGTACCATAAAGGTAAGGGTAGATCAGAAAAATTACAGGGTGAGACTGGTCAGCAAAGCTATTGAGGACAATCTGATAAAATCATTCCGCGAGGCTTCCAATCCGATCCTTTTCTTCGACTATGACGGTACCCTGGTACCAATCAGGGAGTTTCCAGAGATGGCCATCCCGGACGGTAATATCATTTCTATTACCGAAAGATTATCTGCTCACACTAATATTGTGATTGTCAGCGGGAGAAACAAGGACTTCCTGGATAAATGGTTCTCATATCTGGACCTGACACTTATTGCCGAACACGGGGCATTTATCAAATATCCGGGAAAGGAGTGGGAGAATTCGCTGGACAGGAGCGACGACTGGAAAGAAGTAATATTACCTGTTCTGACAAGATATTCGAACCGGTGTAAGGGTGCCTTTGTCGAACAAAAGACAGCATCACTGTGCTGGCACTACCGGAATTCTGATGTTGATCTTGCTACGCTGAGGACTCTTGAACTCAAGAATGAATTGACAGAGCTGATTTCAAATATGCCTCTGCAGATAATTGAAGGTCATAAGGTTGTGGAGGTAAAAAGGTCAGGTTACAATAAAGGTACCGCTGCAAGAAAGGTTTTTGATGCGGAGAAGCATGACTTCATTCTGGCAATAGGTGATGACAAAACAGATGAGGATCTTTTTGAGTATCTTCCTCAGGAAGCTGTAACAATAAAAGTAGGAAAAGAGACTACAAGAGCCCGATTCAGTTTTGCCATGCAATCCTCTGTGATAGATTTTCTTGAAAGACTTATTTCATCGATCGAACAGGGCTAAAACAGGTCTTCGATGACCATTGAGTAAAGGTCTGCCTCCGCAATTCCTGACACTTTTGCCTGCTGTGGAAGTATGCTCTCCGGGGTCATTCCGGGAACAGTATTAATCTCAAGGAACTGAGGTCCGTCTTTTGTGACTATGAAGTCTACCCTTACGATACCCTTGCAGCCGAGGATATCATAGATCTCCGAGGAGAGTTCCTGTATTTTTGCGGTGATTTCCTCAGCCATATGCGGCAGGGGTGACCTCCTCTGACATCCCTCCGGTATATTTTGCCTCATAGTCGAAAAACTCCTTCTTCGGAATTATCTCGGTGACAGGCATTACAATCTTCCTCTGTTTCGTCTTGATGACGCCACAGGCTGTTTCGCGGCCCTGCATGAAAGACTCCACCAGCACTTCCTCACCTTCGGCAAAGGCTTTCTCAAGTGCTTCCTGAAACTCTTCGGCCTGTTTTACCTTGGTGACACCGAAGCTTGACCCGCTGGCATTCGGCTTGACAAAGCAGGGGAGGCCGGTCTCTTTAAGTATCCTGGCAGCATCATACTGCTGCCCCTTCCTGATAAGAAGTCCTCCAGTCATGGGAATACCGTATTCATTCAGGTACAGCTTGCAGGCCTGCTTATTGAATGTAAGAGCCGATACAAACGCATTACAGCTGGTGTAGGGAATTCCTGTCATGTCAAGATAACCCTGGAGGAGGCCATTCTCACCGGGGGTACCGTGAATGGCTATAAAGACTGCGTCAAACCTTATCCTGCTTTCGTCGAGGGGCAGGGAGAAATCATTCTTGTCGATGCTGAAGAGGCGGCCTTTGGGACCTTCCCAAAACCATTCGCGGCCCCTGATGTTTATAATATATATTTCGTACCTGTCTCTGAGGGCTTCGGCAACACCAATGGCGCTCTTTACTGAAATCTCATATTCTGACGAATCTCCTCCGGCAACAATTGCAATGGTTCTCATGGGTTCATTATTATTATTCAAAAATAATATTATTTCGCAGCACCCTGTTATGCAACACCCTTAAAAGGATGCCGTCCTTCAATGAAACCAGGACTTTGCATGCAGGGTGCCTGAATATTTTTTTTGTAACTTTGAGACCTAACCAAATTTTTCGAAAATGAAAAAAGGATGTATCGCAGGATTAGTTGTTGCAGCTTTTCTTGCCTTATTAGTGTTTATTGTCATTTCATGGGGTGTACGTATTTACAACCAGATAGTGCCTATGAATGAGCAGGTTGCCACACAGTGGAGCAATGTCGAGACACAGTATCAGCGCAGGGCTGACCTCATTCCCAACTTTGTGAACACTGTAAAGGGTGCTGCTGCTTTCGAGCAGGAGACGCTTACCCGTGTCATCGAGGCCAGGGCAAAAGCCACGCAGGTGACAGTGGATCCGTCCAATATCACTCCCGAACAGCTTCAGCAGTTCCAGGCAGCACAGAGCGAAGTAAGCTCATCGCTTGCCAGGCTCATGGTTGTGGTTGAACAGTATCCTGAACTGAAAGCTACACAGAACTTCCGTGATCTGCAGGTTGAGCTTGAGGGCACCGAAAACCGCATTTCAGTAGCCAGGAATAATTTCAATGATGCTGCCAGGACGTACAATACTTTTATCAAGCGTTTTCCGAATATGATAGTAGCATCATTTACGAAGTTCACTGCCAGACCCTATTTTGAAGCCCAGGAAGGTACCGACAGGGCTCCCGAGGTAACATTCTGATCAGCAGTGATGAAAGCGTCTGACTTTTTCACTCCCGCACAGCAGGAGGCGATTGCAAGGGCTATTGCCGAAGCCGAGCACGCCACCTCGGGAGAGATTCGTGTTCATATCGAGACATCGTGCAAGGGTGATGTGCTCGACGAGGCAGCATGGCTCTTTAAGAAGCTGGAGATGCATAAGACGGCAGACCGCAACGGTGTGCTGATATACCTGGCCACGAATGAACGCAAGTTTGCAATCATTGGAGATACCGGTATTAACAGCGTCGTTCCTCCTGGTTTCTGGGATTCTATTCGTGATCATATGATACAGAGATTCAGCGAGGGACTTTTTGCCGAGGGACTCTCTGAAGGGATTCTTATGGCGGGAGAAAAGCTCAAGGAGCACTTTCCCTATGCAAAAGATGACGTGAACGAATTACCGGATACGATCTCGTTTGACATTAATGAAACTGGGGAGAAATGATGAAACGAAAGGCATATCTTATATTTTTTGCAGCGGCACTCCTTCTATTCTCTCCGGCATTGCAGGCCCAGACGCTCCTTGCCCCTCCGGTACCTCCACAACTGGTTAATGACTATGCTGGCATACTTCAGCCTGCGGAGTTACAGGCTCTTGAAAACAAACTTGTTGCATTCAATGACTCCACATCCAACCAGATTGTGGTTCTCATTGTCAATAGCCTGCAGGGATATGACAAGTCGGAGTTCGCCTATATAATTGGAAAGGAATGGGGTGTAGGTCAGTCCGATTTTAACAACGGAGTGGTTGTGCTTGTAAAGACGAAGACCGCCGGCAGCGACGGGCAGATCTTTATAGCCACGGGTTACGGACTCGAGGGGCCTATACCCGATCTTGCCTGTGCCGATATAATTGACAGGGAGATACTTCCCCGTTTTAGTCAGGGGGATTATTACGGCGGGCTTGACGCCGGTACAAATGTCCTGATGGCACTTGCCTCGGGTGAGTACAGCTATGCCGATTACGGCAAACGTGGCGGGAGCGGATCTACTGGTTCAATTCCAGCAATCGTTTTCATTATTTTCATCGTCTTCATTATACTCATCTCGTCAGGTAACTCCAATAACAAACACATACGCAAGACCGGTGCCTCGAACCTTCCTTTGTGGCTTCTTCTGAGCATGATGGGAGGTGGCAAATCTCACGGCGGAAGCTGGGGTGGATTCACCGGCGGCGGCGGTGGCGGCGGCGGTGGCGGCTTCGGAGGCTTTGGCGGCGGAGGCTTTGGTGGTGGCGGCGCAGGAGGAAGCTGGTAAAAAGGTCTGAAGGTCTGATGTCGTGCGGTCATGAAGTCTGAAGGGGTGACATTTTGATAGTCTGAAGGTCTGATGTCTTGCGGTCATTCAGTCATGCGGTCAGAGAACCCCGAAGGGGTGACATTTTGATAGTCTGAAGGTCTGAGTCTGCGGTCATCAGTCATGCGGTCAGGGAACCCCGAAGGGGTGACATTATGATAGCTGGGGAACAAAGATAAAAGAACCCCGAAGGGGTGACATTTTGATAGTCTGAAGCGAGTCTGCGGTCGATGCGGTCAGGAACCCCGAAGGGGTGACATTATGATAGCTGGGGAACAAAGAAAAGAACCCCGAAGGGGTGACATTTTGATAGTCTGAAGGTCTGAGCCATCCTGTTCGCCAGCTGGCGAACTGATGAGACCCATCCTTGTCAAGGAGGGGAAATATATTCTTTTTGCAATTCTCCTATCATAATGTCACTCCTTCGGAGTTGCCCCATGGTACGAACTCCGAGCTACGAGCTCCGTGCCCCATGCCTCAGTCCCTCCCTCCAATATAGCCCCGCCATTTCTCAATCACGGCGGCCATATCATCGGGAAGGTCCGATTCAAAGGTGAGCCTGTTGCCTGTGACGGGATGATCAAATGAGAGCATCTGTGCATGCAGTGCCTGGCGGGGAATAATATCAAAACAGTTTCGGACAAACTGCTGGTATTTTGTAAATGTGGTTCCTTTCAGGATGCGGTGCCCCCCGTATTCTTCATCGTTGAAGAGAGGATGGCCCCGGTAGGCCATATGAACCCTTATCTGGTGCGTACGGCCTGTCTCAAGACGGCATTCGACGAGTGACACATATCCAAGCTTCTCCAGCACTTTATAATGTGTCACGGCATGCTTCCCCTGACTGGCATCGGGGAAGACCTGCATGATCTTGCGGTCACGAATGTTGCGACCTACATTCCCTGTCACCGTACCTTCCTCTGGCTCGGGTGTGCCCCACACAAGTGCAATATAGCGACGGCCGGTGGTGTGGTTGAAAAACTGCCGGGCAAGTCGTGCATGAGCATATTCGTTCTTGGCTACAAGCAATAGTCCGGATGTGTTCTTGTCTATACGGTGTACCAATCCGGGCCTTTGCTCTCCGGTCTGAAAGAGAGGAATATCCCTGAAATGATACATAAGAGCATTCATAAGAGTGCCGGTATAGTTTCCGTAGGCCGGGTGTACAACCATACCCGGTGCCTTGTTCACCACAATGACGTCATCATCTTCATACACTATGTTTACCGGGAGATCCTGCGGAATAAGCTCTATCTCGCGGGGAGGATTTGGAAGCACAATCTGGATGACATCGCCGGGCTTCACCCTGTAGCTGGGCTTGACAGTGCCGTCATTTACAAGTATGTTTCCTGCCAGCGCTGCTGCCTGAACACGTGTTCGTGAGGCATTCTCGATCTTTGCAGTGACATACTTGTCAATCCGCAGGAGTGACTGGCGCGGGTTTACCTCGAAACGGTAATGCTCGAACAGGTCCTGTTCCTGTTCCTGTTCCTGCTCAGGCTCAGGCTGAGGCTGAGGCTGCAGTCCCGGCTCCTGCTGTTCTGACGGATCCTCTTCAGCCATTTAACGGTTGGTCTTTATAAACCGGAGCAGTGTCAGGGGTGTTCCGGCCATGTTTCTTATTATCATAATGTAGGACCCTGCAGGCAGCCCTCCCAAATCGGGATGTTCGGTTCGCGGCAGCGTGAGTACCCTGGCGCCGGGCAGATTGTATATTTCAATTGTAAAATCCTGTGGTGCCTCATCAGATACTGCAAGTGTAACATCTCCGGCTACGGGATTGGGGTAAAGAGTGTAAAGGCTGTTGAAGAGTGGATTTTCTCCTGAAGAAGTACCGGTGCCTGACCCCTTCATCACCGCCCTCATCATTAAGGTTCCAGGCACCTGTGACTGCTGCCATATGCCGTTGAGCAGAAAGTACTGTCTACCGGCAGGAGGTGTGTTGAGATCCAGTCCTGCATTGAGGAATTTTTCTGAGAGCTGCTTCCATCCAATCCAGAAATTGCCGTTTACGCTTACAGGTTTTTCAAAATACCAGGTTACAAAGCCGTTTGCGTATGTGCCGGGAACGGCCACAGGTCCTGTAGTGGTGCCTATCTGGATGCCGGGAGTCCCGTTGTCATCAGCCCATACAATCAGGTCGAAAGAGGTCTGGTTGGCATTGTTGTAAGCATCATTGAAACAGATACTTATTGCAGTAACCGAGTCGGGTATGAATGATCTGAACCGGAGAGCTACCATTGCATTGCGTGAACCCTGACCATTGATACCATAACCTGCCTCAGCTGTTCCGTCATCAATCGCAAAATAATCCGAGAACCTCTGGAGAAAGCTCAGTGTGTCATTCCCCTTCGGATCGAAATCGTCTGTGATGAGCGACGAAGTGACCATGAAAAGAGCCGAGTCTGTTGCCAGTGAACTGTATGTATAGAGCAGGGGAGCGTTGAAAGACCATATCGGTGAAAGGTTCGACATTTGTTGCACCTGCAGAAAAATCACGGACGACAAAATTGCTCAGGAGATCCTTGATTGAAATGTGCCGCGTAATGTTACGGACAATGTTGTCATTGTTACGGTATGTGATGCCTGCTGTGGAGCTCATTGCCGAAAGATAGGCCTGACGGAACTGCCGCCAGGGCATCGCTTCATATTCCTTCAGCAGTGATCTCAGTGGCTTTGTAAGGGCGGCATCATGCAGCACGGTGTCGGACACTGTCCTTCCGGCTCCCAGCCTTACGCAGTCAATGTTCCACTGGTCTGCATTTCCTGCTCGTGAGGGCTCGGAGACGATTCCTGCCAGTGAGGCGTAATTTGTGAACCTGAACTGAAATCCCTTCTGCAGCCAGCGCGGATCCTTAACGGGAATCATTACCTGGCTGAATTCGCGGGCTGTTTCACCGCGCGCTCTCCAGACGCTGAGCCAGCGTTCTTCAGAGGGCGACCAGAAGCTAAGCGTCAGGCTGTCATCGCGTTCAGGCATATCTGCAATTCCTCCCGGCTCGTAGAAGAAGCTCAGGTACAGGCTGTCAGCAGGGGAATAAGTGAGGTCAAGGGGACTTGAGGTGAGAACATCGGCGGCAAAGAGTGATGTGGAAGCATCAGTGTAAAGCTTGCCGAACTCATCAAGGCAGTCGAAGGTGGCTATGCCCTGTGTGACCTGGTTTACGGAAAAAGTGTTGTTGATGAAGACTTTGTTGTCAGTCCATTTTCCTGATGAAGGAAACGGGTTACTGTACGAAAAGTCGTCGTTGAAAGGCAGCGAAAGGGTATCTGTTCCCTTGGCTCCCTTTAAGGAGAAATGCAGTGCCGGATCTGACAGCTGCCTGTTGTACAGGAGTCCTGATACAACTTCCTGAGCTCCGGCTGTTAGTGTTGACAGAATGAAGATCGTCAGATATGTGAGCCATTTATTCCTCATTCCCTGTATGTGTCTAAAACCCTTGCAGGGCAGTTGTATCCGCAATTATCACGGAAGTCGTGTCAGCCTGCAGTTTAAGTGAGTCAGTTGTCAGCCATATATACACTGATGAGCCCAGCTGAACTGTTGCATCGGGGTAGTATTCGGGGTTCTGTTTGTAAACGAATGCTGCGAGTGAGTCATCCAGGTCAGTCACTGTGGCATCGAAGACATATGCTCCGAGGTTCAGCGAAGAACTCAATACCTGGTTGCGCGCTCCGTTAAGAGACATTCCTGAGAGATGCGGAATCACAGTACGCTGGCTGCTGAGACCCTTGCCCAGCACAAGGTCGATAACCATTCCTTTCTGTACGGAGTCGCCCGGTGTCATTTCGCGTCCGTGAATTGTCTGTTTAAGCACAAAGTCGACTGTAAGGTCAGGCACATAATTCAGTTGTCCTGGTACAAGTCCTGCCGTTTCAATAAGTGACAGAGCCTGGCGACGGGGGAGGCCGACAAGGTCAGGAACGGCAACCATTTCGGGGTTGAATGCATTGATAGTCACCTTGATCATTCTTCCCTTTTTGACACGGTGTCCCGGGAGTGGCATCTGTTCGGCAATGCAGCCTCTCGATACGAATGAAGTGTAGACTGAGTCGATAACTGTGAAGCGCATCCTGTTCTTCACGACTGTACGCCGGGCTTCCTCGAGAGTAAGACCGCGCACTTCGGGCACGGGTCTCGACTGACCATGGCGGGTGTATATGTTAAGCCAGATAATGAGGATTATAATCAGGCCCACACCTATGACCATTGCCAGCCCGAGCTGCCTGAGAAAGACTTTGCTTTTGAGAAATTCTTTAAGACTCATCTTATGATGACGGATTATGTATTAAACGCAGAGTCAAAGATAAAATTATATTGTGAGAGTTCAGGGCCTCACCACTCCTTAACTGTATGGTAATGTGTGTCTCTCTCCACCGGTTTGTAACCGGCTGACCGTATCATTGATACGAGTTCGGTAGTTGAGATCCCGGGATTGCTGTCCTCGGCTCCTGCCATTGAATATATACGGGTGGTGTCATCGATTGTACCGTCGAGGTCGTCGACGCCAAAGGCGAGGCTCATGAGGGCGGCATTCCTGCCGATAGCAGGCCAGTAAGCCTTCAGGTGGGGTATGTTGTCAAGAAAGATGCGTGAGAGCGCATAGTTGCGCATGTCTTCAGTCACAGGAACCTCGCCGAGTTCGAACATAAGATTATTTTCCCTGCGGTATTTCAGGGGAATAAAGGCATTGAAGCCCGAGGTGCGGTCCTGCAGGTCGCGGAGGCGCATCATATGATCTATGCGTTGCGCGGCATTCTCTGCGTGGCCGTAAAGCATTGTTGCATTTGACTGGATTCCCAGGTTATGTGCTGCCTCATGTATTGCGAGGTATGTTTCTGCATCGGCTTTTTCGCGACAGATGCGCCTCCGCAGCGTCTCGTCAAAAATCTCGGCGCCACCACCCGGGATGGAGTCAAGACCGTATTCTTTCAGCACCTTAAGGCCTTCGGTAAAAGTCATTCCTGCCTTTTTGATCATGTAATCGAGCTCGACAGCTGAATAGGCTTTGATGCTGATATCCGGACGCAGCTTCTTTATTGCTGCCAGTATCCTGCCATAGTAGTGAATGTCGCGCGAGGGATGAACTCCACCAGTGATATGAACTTCAGTAACAGGCACACCTTCAAACCTTTTTACTATGTCAAGTATCTCATTCTCCGATAATTCCCAGCTTTCAGCATCACCCTCGGGTTTATGGTACGAGCAGAACCTACAGTTATAGATGCATATATTGGTAGGCTCGATGTGGAAATTACGGTTGAAATAGACCGCATCACCGCTGTGCCTTTTCTTTGCCTCAGTGGCCAGCACCGCCAGCAGTGAAAGCTCAGCCTTGCGATAAAGCAGGAGGGCTTCATCAGCATCGATTCTCTGTCCGTCAAGGACTTTTCCGGCCACCCCGGCAAGTTCGGGATCAATATTTTTAAGGATCAGCTCTTTCATAGACTGTTGTTCAGGCATTATTTAACTGAAGTTACCTAGATAAAAAAGAAACCGCCCTGATTGTTCATCAAGACGGTCTCTTTATTTTCTGTCAGCCTGTCAGTCTTTATGGCCCATCTCGTCAGAAACGGTCAGTTTCTTCCTGCCTTTGGCTCTGCGGGCAGCAAGTACGCGCCTGCCATTCGGGGTAGACATCCTCTCCCTGAAACCGTGAGTATTGGTTCTCCTTTTCCTTGATGGCTGAAATGTCCTCTTCATTGTAAAAGTATTTTCGTGTGGTTACTTACTTGTTTTTAAGACTGCAAAGGTAGTGTTTTTTTGAAAATACAAAACCCGTGGCAACATTTTTTTCCGGGTCACCGGGGAAGGTATACTATTTTTTTTGTTTCAAACCAGGGTTCGTCAAACCATTCGCTGACAGGGGTCACTGTTATTTTGTCTTTGAAGGGCTTCAGTTCCTCCGCCAGGTCACCGCCTTTCAGGCAGATAAATCCGTTTGGCATGCTATTGAACTGCCGTGACGAGATGAGGTGTCCGGTCTGGCTGACAAGTCCCGACATATCAGTCACAGCACGGCAGATCACAAACTCAAATTTTCCGGTGAAATCCTCAGATCTGCCGACTACGGGTTTTACATTCGTGAGACCGAGAGCTTTTGCTAATTTCGCTGACAACCTTGATTTTCTTTGCGATGGAGTCAATGAGGGTGAACTGCACTTCAGGAAACATCACGGCCAGCGGAATGCCGGGGAGCCCCCCGCCCGTACCAACATCTATTATCGAGGTTTTCGGGGCAAATGAAATAAAACGTGCAATGGCCAGAGAATGAAGGAGATGGCTTACTTCGAAGTTTTCAATGTCTTTTCGCGAGATGACGTTTATGCGTTCATTCCATTCGGCATACAGTCCGGGGAGCATTGACAGGCGTCTCTCCTGTTCAGGGGATACTGTCGGGAAATATCTGGCAGCCAGAGAACTCAATAGTCTTTGTCTTTACTGCGGATTATATTCTGAATGAGGGTTTTGGCCCTGAAGAGCCTGGCCTTCACCGTCCCGAGTGGAAGACTCAGTTCCGTTGCAATCTCGTCATATGAATAATCCTCGAAATAGCGCAGTTCTATAAGTCTGCGGTACCTCGGCTTAAGACTGCTTATAATGTTGTTAAGAGTGTCAGCGAGTTCCCTGTCCATCATGAGCTGGTCCGGCGCCCTGGCGCTGGAGGCTATCGTGGCCTGCATTTCATACTCCTCGCCACCGTCATGGTCGAACGGGCGGGGAGTCTGGCTCTTTCGTCTTAAAAAGTCGATACAGTTGTTTGTGGCAATCCGGAACAGCCAGGTGCTGAATGCATGAGTGGGGGTATAGTTTGAAAGATGGTTGAATGCCTTTCCGAAGGCTTCAATTGTAAGGTCCTCCGCATCAGATGGATTGGAGACCATTTTGAGTATTACATAATAGACAGAGTCACGGTAACGGTCAAGAAGTTCGGCATATGCTTTCTTATCACCATGAAGGGCACGGTCGATGATCTTAAGGTCATGTTTCGCTTTCTCCGAAAGGCCGTTTTCTACTTCCATATCTGTGTCTTCTTCCCTTTTCTGGCAGCGGTTATGTAGAGGGCTGCATTGACAAACGGAGACAAGATATCAAAAAAGAGTGACATATACCAAAGATCAGGTTCTTCGAATGTTTTCCCTGCCCGGTAAAATACAACCGATCGCAGTGTCAGTCGTGAGATGGCAACAAGCGCTACAACAGGCCATGAAGCGAGCATTATCAGGAGTGCGATCAGCAATCCGTAATAGGAAGCCCTGGAGAATGGTTCCAGGAACAGTCTTATTTTATCAGACGGCCTGTAATATTTTGCCGCCGTGAAATGCCTTCTTTTCTGCCTCATCCACTCTTCCACAGTTGCAGGAGCAACTGACCGGGTAAATGATTCGGGTGAGAGCATTACGCGGCAGTTAGAGGAGGTGGAAGTCCGGTTTACGAAAAGATCGTCGTCACCTGACATTATATGGTTATGCGGTCCGAAAGCGCCATTGGCAAAAAAGAATGAACGGCGGTAGGAGAGGTTCCGCCCGACACCCATATATGGAACACCGGCAATTGTCATTCCGATGTATTGCATCGCGATGAACATCGTTTCATACCTTACATAACTGTTGAGCCATCCCTTTTCAGCCGTGTAACCTCCATATCCGAGGATTATTTCTGTCCCGTCGGTATATGTTGACACAATGTTGCGCAGCCACTTCTCAGATCCTGGCTTGCAGTCTGCGTCAGTGAATACGAGCAGGTCATTGGCTGCAGCCTTGATGCCAATAAGCATGGCCAGTTTCTTTGCATGTGCAAATCCCGGATCCTTGATTATTGTTGAAACTTTCAGGCGCGGGTACCGTTTCTGCATCTCCTCAAGGAGATCACGGGTTTCATCTTCGGAACAGTCGTTCACAACCACCACTTCAAAGGAAGGGTAATTCTGGTCCAGCACCTGTGGGAGGTACTCACGCAGGTTGGCAGCTTCATTGCGGGCGCAGATGATTACTGAAAGCGGCGGCAGTATCTTATCAGGGATATTTCCCGCGGCAGGTGCTGAAATAGGGGTTGTGGCTATGGTTTTCCTGTAATAAGCAAGATAGTACCATGCCTGTATAAATGCCATCAGCACAAATGCGGAGAGCAGAACGATGTGAACCGGATCAGTGGAAATGATCATTCAAAATCTCAATTGCAGCAGCAATATTAGAAAGAATTGGGTTATGTCAGATAGAATCTTTTCAACAATTGACAATGCCACCTGTTCAATTTGATTTTCCGGTATTCAAAATGAATCTCAGAAAGAGTACTTTTGTGACCGTTACATGTGAATGATGTTCAGAATAGAAAGCAGCGATCCTACAACTTCAGCACGGGCAGGTATACTTCATACAGCTCACGGTGACATCCCCACACCGGTATTTATGCCCGTCGGCACTGCGGGTACTGTAAAGGGCATTTTACACAGGGATCTGAAGAACGAGATCAATGCTCACATAATTCTCGGAAATACATATCATCTGTACCTGAGACCGGGTACTGACATTATTAAAGAGGCAGGCGGTCTTCACCGGTTCATGTCGTGGGATATGCCTGTCCTCACAGACAGCGGAGGCTACCAGGTTTTTTCGCTCGCCGAAAACCGCAAACTTACCGAGGAGGGGGCAATATTCAGGTCGCATATAGACGGCTCAAAACACACATTTACAGCTGAGAATGTAATTGATATTCAGCGTATTATAGGGGCAGATATAATTATGGCTTTCGACGAGTGCGCCCCGCATCCCTGTGATCATGCCTATGCCCTTAAGTCGATGGAGCTGACTCACAGATGGCTTGACAGGTGTGTAAAACATTTTGGAGAGACCTCTCCGTTGTACGGATATGACCAGATGCTTTTTCCAATAGTGCAGGGCTCGGTTTACAGTGACCTCCGGCGGGCTTCTGCTGAGAAAATAGCCTCGATGGGGATGCCCGGCAACGCCATAGGAGGGCTTTCGGTGGGGGAACCTGCAGAAGAAATGTACGAAATGATAGAGGTCGTGAATGAGGTACTCCCCGTTGACAAGCCAAGGTATCTGATGGGTGTTGGCACACCGGCCAATATCCTTGAAGCCATCGCAAGGGGAATAGATATGTTCGACTGTGTAATGCCCACCCGCAACGGACGAAACGGGATGCTTTTCACTTCAGAAGGAACAGTAAACATTAGGAACAGGAAGTGGAAAGATGATTTCTCGCCGATAGATGCAACTGGGTTTTCAGAGGTAAGCCGTACATATTCAAAGGCATACCTTCATCATCTTATAATTTCCGGTGAGATGCTCGGAGCGCAGATAGCCAGTATTCATAACCTCGCATTTTACCTGAGCCTTGTGACTGAGGCCAGAGATAGGATAAAAGAGGGTAACTTTGGTAAATGGAAAGACGAGACAGTAAGAAAACTCTCAGAACGAGCCTGAGGAAGCTCAAACCGGGAATTATTGATTTGTATATAATCAAAAAATTTCTCGGTACCTTCTTCTTCTCCCTGGTGCTCATACTCGGGATAGCTGTCATATTCGACTTTTCGGAAAAGATCGATGACTTCATCGAGAAGCAGGCTCCCCTGAAAGCCGTGATCTTCGATTACTACCTGAACTTCATTCCTTACTTCGCCACCCTTTTTGCCCCTATGTTTGTTTTTATTGCGGTGATATTCTTCACCTCCAAAATGGCGATAAATACCGAAATCATTGCAATACTCAATGCAGGCATGAGTTTCAGGAGGCTTTTGGTTCCCTACTTCATTGCTGCAGCGCTGATTGCATCATTTACTTTTGTGCTCACCAATTTTGTCATCCCCCATTCGAATATAAAGCGGCTCGGTTTTGAGGAAAAATACTGGCGTGACCCCGGATTCAGGAAGGTTACAGTCTCTGCGCTGCACAGGCAGGTATACCCCAATGTATACATATATATGGAGTCCTATAATGCGATCACACAGAGCGGGAGAAACTTCAGCATGGAAAAATTTGATGACCACGGGAAACTGGAGTCGAAGATGTCAGCTCAGATGGTCAGATGGGACACTACACTCAATAAATGGGGTGCATGGTGGTATAATATCAGGGTTACAGACAGTCTTGGCGAGAAGCTCAGCACCGGCCGGCGGATTGACACTGTGCTGAATGTGACGCCTGCTGACTTCGCGAGGTCACCGGAATTCGTGGGAACGATGAACCACCGTGAACTCAGGGACTATATCAGTGTGCTCAAGCTACAGGGTTCCGATGAGCTGAAGCTCTATCTCAATGAGAAACACCGACGTTATGCGATGCCGTTCGCATTTTTTGTTCTCACCCTGATAGGTGTCTCGCTCTCATCACGGAAAATCAGGGGAGGGATCGGGATGCAGATTGGGCTCGGCCTGATGCTGACCTTCTCGTATATTCTGTTCATGCAGTTTGCTTCACAGTTCTCGCTCAAGGGTGATCTCAACCCGGCACTGGCAATGTGGCTGCCCAATATTATTTACACATTTATTGCACTGGGGGTCTACCGTTTTGCACCCAAATGACAATTTTGTGCAAAAAATGGTTAATATTGCGGTGTTTTTCAAAAAAGGTAAACCACAATAAAAAGACATACTATGGCTCTTGAAAAGAAGATCCGTGAACTGAAGGAAAGACGTGAAAAAATGCTTCTCGGAGGCGGGGAGGAAGCTATCGAAAAGCAGAAGTCGATGGGCAAGAACACGGCCCGTGAAAGAATTCTCGCAATTCTCGATGAAGGCTCTTTCTGCGAATATGACATGTTCGTGGAGCATGACGCCCGTGACTTCGGGATGGATAAGAAACACCTCCCGAGTGACGGTGTGGTTATTGGAACGGGATCGGTTGACGGCAATCCGGTGGCGATATTTGCGCAGGACTTCACAGTTGCCGGAGGTTCCCTCGGCCTGATGCATTCGCGCAAGATCACAAAGATCATGGATCATGCGCTTAAAATGAGGATCCCGCTGATTGGCATCAATGACTCCGGAGGCGCCCGTATCCAGGAAGGTGTAAACTCCCTGGCCGGGTACGGGGAAATATTTTTCCGCAATACTATTTCAAGCGGGGTAATTCCGCAGATATCTGTGATACTCGGTCCGTGCGCAGGCGGTGCAGTTTATTCACCTGCCCTGACCGACTTTGTCTTTGTGGTTGAGAACATCTCTAAAATGTTCATCACCGGTCCGGAAGTCATTAAAACGGTTCTTGGTGAAGAGATATCGATGGAAGATCTTGGCGGGGCGCGTGTGCACTGCGAGATTACCGGCAATGCTCATTTCTTTGCTGTCTCTGAGGCGGAATGCTTCAGCCAGATCAAGAAACTCATCTCCCTGATTCCCAGGAATAACGATGTCAAGGCCAAACCGGTTCCGGCGGTTCAGCCGGACGCCCGCTATAACATAGAGAATATTGTTCCCGGAGACGCAACACTGCCTTATGATGTTAAGGATGTCATCAGGGCCGTGGCTGACAGTTCTGACTTCTTCGAAGTTCAGGAGATGTGGGCGCGCAACATGGTGATCGGATTCGGAAGGCTGGGAGGGAAGACTGTTGGCTTCGTGGCCAACCAGCCAATGGAGATGGCCGGGGTGCTTGACGTTGATTCGTCAGACAAGGCTGCAAGGTTCATCAGGTACTGTGACGCGTTCAATGTTCCGCTAGTGACGCTTGTCGACCTCCCGGGATACCTTCCCGGCGTTGATCAGGAACATGCAGGCGTGATCAGGCACGGAGCCAAGGTGCTCTATGCATACAGCGAGGCCACTGTGCCAAAGCTGACTGTAATACTTAGAAAAGCATACGGTGGTGGTTATATTGCAATGAGTTCCAGGCACCTGCGTGCCGACTTCGTCTTTGCATGGCCCGGCGCTGAGATAGCCGTTATGGGTCCTGAAGGAGCTGCAAATATTATTTTCCGCAAGGAGATAATGACCGCGGCTGATCCGGACGAGATGCGACGACAGAAGGTGGATGAGTACAGGGAGAAATTTGCCAACCCGTATGTGGCCGCCTCGCGCGGTTATGTGGATGCTGTAATCGAACCTTCCGAAACGCGCAAGATGCTGCTTCATGCACTTGAGGTTTCTGAGGATAAGGATGTGCAGATGCCTAAAAAGAAACACGGAATCCCACCGTTCTGATCACCTACTGAACAACGAAACAGCATGGAAAAAAGAGAAACAGCAAAGCTCAGCATAGATCAGACCGGTTACACTACCCGGATAAGCAAACGTTATGCACAACGTGTTCCGTATGCTCCTCCCGTGCCCGGCAGGATCACCAGCTTCATTCCGGGGACGGTGCTTGAGGTGCTTGTAAAGGCTGGTGACACTGTAACTGAGGGTCAGGATATCGTCATAATTGAGGCTATGAAGATGAAGAACAGGCTGAAGAGTCATATTGCAGGAAAAGTTCTTTCAGTGAACATCAAAGCAGGAGACAGGGTACCCAAGGGAGTCCTGCTTGTTGAAATAGGCTGAAAACCCTGAATTAATTCAGACCTGGGCTGTTGCCAGAAGATATTTAGAGAGTGCGGCCGGCAGGACCGGTTTTTCCCTGAAGATGCCGTAAACGGCTGATCCGCTTCCTGAAAGTGAAGCGTACAGGGCGCCGGCTTCATAGAGAGACATTTTCAGCTCACCTATCAGGGGGTATTTCCTGAAAATATTGAGTTCAAAGTCGTTTATGACTCTTCCCCTCCACTCGTTGACCGGCAGGGTCAGCAACTGACGCAGGGAAAACCCGGTTGGATAAGGCTGGCAGTCGGCATACGCTTCCGCGGTGCTGCTGTTTATATCGGGATAGAGTATTTCAATGTGGAACCCGCTGAGGTCCAGGGGTACTTCGGAAAGTATATTACCCAATCCTTCGGCAAATGACGGTGAACCGTCGATGAAGAAGGGGGCGTCGGCACCCAGGCGGCCTGCAAATGAACGGAGCTCCTCCGAATTAAGCCCGAATGCGAAATACCTGTTCAGAGCCTTCAGAATACCAGCCGCATCTGAGGATCCGCCTCCAAGACCTGCTCCCACGGGAATTGCCTTGTGCAGGTGAATCCTGAGCCAGGGAAAGTCAAACGACTCCCGCATGAGTTTCACGGCCTGCATTACAAGGTTACTGTCAGGGGCTTCGTCTTCCATGTTCCCGGTCACCTTCAGCGTATCAGCCTTACGGCCGTCCTTCCTGACAACGAACTCAAGGGCGTCGGCAACAGCCACAGGATAAAAGAAGGTCTCTATGTTGTGAAAGCCGTCAGGCCTTTTCTCAACAATCCTCAACCCTATATTTATCTTCGCTTTCGGAAAAACAACCATAAAGACCCTCCCTCATGAGACATCAAAAATATATGAACCTTTTTAAAAAACCTTGAATTTCGAAATTATATCCGTTTTCAACATCTTTTTAACATACGGGTGTTTGAAACAAAAGAGAATCTTAATGCTTCCGGTGGCCGGTAATTGTTAAATTTGATCTCTGCGGAAAACAGTTCCTCTTTCATTCAAGTATTTATATTCCAATATTTTACTATAATGCCACCGACATCATCCAGAAACAGGCAGGAGAAAAAATCATCAGTTATGGTAATCCCGGAAGGAGGGCGCATTCCGCCCCAGTCGCCGGAAATGGAGGAGGCAGTCCTTGGTGCAGCCATGCTCGAGATTGAAGCAGCGAGGATGATTATTGACATTCTCAGGCCGGAAGTATTTTATTCGGCAGCCCATCAGAAGATCTTCAGCGCAATAATTGAACTGAACAAGCGTGATCAGCCGATAGACCTTCTCACTGTTACGCAGATGCTGAAGCGCACAAATGAGCTTGAGGAAGCCGGAGGACCTGTTTACCTTACCGAGCTTACATCGAAAGTAGTCTCGGCTGCAAACATCGAGTACCATGCACGCATTGTGCTGCAGAAATACATTCAGCGTGAACTTATACGTGCATCCACGCTGATTCAGAACATGGTGTACGAAGACACCCTTGATGTAACCGAACTGCTTGACAAGAGCGAGGATGAACTGTTCCGCATTGCCGAGGGGAACATCAAACACGAGGTTGCCCCGATACACGAGGTCATCAAGCAGGCACTGGCTGACATTGAGGAGGCTGGTAAGAAGGAGGATGCACTTGTGGGCGTTCCCTCAGGATTTACAAAGCTTGACAGGCTCACTTCAGGATGGCAGAAGTCAGAACTTGTAATCATCGCTGCCCGTCCTTCAATGGGAAAGACCGCCTTTGCACTTACTATGGCCCGCAACATGGCGATTGATCACGGAAAGAAAGTAGCCATCTTTTCACTTGAGATGGCTGCTGTGCAGCTTGTCAACAGGCTGATTGTATCAGAAACCGAGATACCTGGTGATAAGATTAAGAATGGCAGGCTTTCTCCGGAGGAGTGGTCGCTGCTGGAATCGCGGATAAAATCACTTACCGAGGCACCCATCTATATCGATGACACCCCGGCCATTTCAATATTCGAGCTCAGGGCCAAATGCAGGAGACTTAAGGCGCAGAACAAACTGGATCTCATAATAGTGGACTATCTGCAGCTTATGACCGGACCGCCCGACGCCGGAAGCCGTGAACAGGAGGTGAGTTCCATCTCCCGGTCACTGAAGAGCATTGCAAAGGAGCTAGCAGTACCTGTACTGGCACTGTCACAGCTGAACAGGTCAGTGGAGACCCGCGGAGGAAACAAAAAACCCATGCTCTCTGACCTCAGGGAATCAGGCGCAATTGAGCAGGATGCCGACATGGTTGTATTTATTCACCGGCCTGAGAAGATGGGCGTTACACAGTTTGAAGACGGCCAGTCGACAAAGGGTCATTCTGACATCATACTGGCAAAGAACCGTAACGGCCCTACAGATGAGATATTGCTCTTCTTCCGCGAAGACAGGGCATTATTTGTCGAACCTGATGATTTTGCCCCGGATGTGTCGATGCCGGCCGGCAATGCCTCCGGAGTATATACCCTGGGTTCGAAGATGAATGACGATCTGTCTGCTGATTACAGTGATTTCTCAGGAGAGGATAACGGCAGGAAACCGTCGTTTTAATCTGTCACCTGAAATTCAGGATGACCCTGAACCCCATGCTCTCATATTTGCCGTCGCGGAACCCTGCATAGATGCCTGCTTCAGCCATGAAGAAGATCTCACTGACAGAGTAACCTGCTTCTGCGTAAAAACCGTACCGGGGAGTCCATAGCATAGACGTACTCAGATTCTCTCTCATCAATGTGCGGCTCAGTACCGGCAGTCTCTTTAAGAAGAGATACGGGTTGGTGTACCGCAGGTGAGTCTCGGCAAAGAATCCGTCGGAGGCAATTGAATAATAAGGCTTCAGGTTGAATACATCTTCATAGTCATTCAGCAGGACGGGTGAGGATTGAGTGTTAAAGTAGTGAAGATCCTGTAACTGAAGGTTTTTCCTGTTTATGAAGCCGCCTGCCGATATCCGCCACCGGAATTCGCTTAACGCTGCAAACTGACTGCTCCTCGATATCTCAGCCTTCAGCAGGTCATAATGACCTGAGAGCGTATCATTATAGTTATAACCGTGTTTATAACTCATTTTGAATGTTGGCCAGTCGGACCCTTCATTCAGCTTTGCCCCGTTGCGGATACGGTACCTCTGACGGGGCGTCCAGGTCAGTTCTGCAGTGAATGAGGCGTTGCTGTGATTAACAGGCAGAATCGCCGGTGTCACCTCTGTATCTCCGGTGGTAAAGGGGCTGTCAGGAATATTGGGAGTATAGCCTTCTCCGGGACTAAAAAATGAGTATGATGTTTTGTTCTCCAGCACTTCCCTGCGCTCCCACCTGCCTGACAGCGCAAGATTCAGGCCGTTGGCGAGGTCTCCCCTGTGGCCTGCCGTAATGAAAGTGCTGCCATAAAGTTTCAGCGGGTTTTTTCTGAAAAAGAGGGATGACACCGTGTTCAGGAACGGATCGATGCCCACTGGTGAAAAATCTGTAGAATAGCTTCCTGCACGTGCGAAAAATGATCCTGCAGTCATGGGGTTGTAAAGGTTATTTGCCGAAACGGTCCACATTAGTTTTTCACGACTGAAAGCGTATTTTAATGAGGGATCGACTGTAAGCCTGCCTTTTTCACCTGTTTTTGCGGAGAATTGCATTCCGGTACCGATAACAAATCCGTCAACTGTGTTGAATGAAACGCTTTTCAGGTCCGCCAACCCATCAAATGAAAGAGATGATTTCTTTGACAGCTGCCAGCGTTTGCCACCCAGGGCAGATTTCAGGAAGAGTGATGCCTTGCTCTTTTTCTTTTTATCACTTTGTCCGCCAATATTAATTACAAGGGTAGATTCCTCACGGTGCGCCAGGGTCAGGGAGTCAGGCGTAGTGCGGGGCAGGCTTAGAATTTCTTCTTCATTAAGTGGGATCGGGCGAACGGCATCCCAGTAGACTGAATCTTTCTTCAATGCGTCCTCAGCAATTTCATAGGTTGTATTGTCAGTTATCTCAAGCGATTTTTCCTCTTTTCCTGCAACTGCATTTTTCTCATTCAGCTTCGCAAGCCTTGACATGTCACGAGCTGTCAGCTCATCTTTCAAAAAGATACTTTCAATCTCCTTCTGTACTGCAGTCTTCTCTTCCGGTTTTTCCTCAGTGACAGATGCAATTCCATATCCTGACGGCGGAGAAAGGGATCTGTCAGGCTGGACTTCAAGGTATTTGACGGCACTTGAATATGACCCCCGGGCTTTTATCCCCAGAAGGGAGAGGTCCATTCCGAACTCATGGCTGACTGGCATCCAGATACCTTCTTCAACGGGCGTGTAGAGCTGCTTGATACGGATCTTTCCGGCCATGTTCTCGTTAGTCAGATCAAGGCTGTGAATTGCCCATATTTCCTCTACGATATAGATAACGCCTTCAAACAGCTGCTGACTTTTACGCTTTGGTGTCACCCTGATCCTGTCAATGACGAAGTCACCCTGAGATGTCGAACCCATGAATTCAAAGCTATAGTGCGAAAAAGCATTGGGGGCGAGGGGTGATATTGTAATGTCAGCCAGCACGGGCTGATAGAAGCTGGCTTCAAGATAATCCATCGGTGAGGCCTGTTCTTCACTTGCGGGAATATTCGACCTTGATGAGATTACTTTATGAACATACTTATCGGGGGCTGTGAACGTTATGATGTTTACCGACTCGGTGAAGTAGTACTGTCCTTCCTTTATCTGTTCCTCATTGGCTTCCACCTTCATCTGCCTGCGGATCAGGTTCGGCAGTTTCTCGATCTTTCCCCCGCCCTTGATATAGACCTCCGCCCTGTACATCTTAACCTGGTTAAGGTGAAATGGAGCCATTCCTATAGCTTTACGCATTATAAAATAGGCGGGGTCCCTGCCCGAGGAAGAGACTCTGACGGCAGGAATCTCATAATACTGTTCGCTCAGGATAATGTCTCTATTCACATCACGGTCCGCAATTTCAATTTTCTCAGTTGAGGGAGTGTAGCCAAGGAACTGATAATTAACTGTATACGACCCAGCGGGGAATTGTCAGTTCATACAGTCCGTCACGGTTTGTGGTAGTTCCCTGTCGGAGTTCAGCAATATAAACGGAAGCATAGGCGAGGGGTACACCACGGGTATCGGTGACTGTTCCGCGCAATACCTGGGCGTTGATTCCTGAAAGGGGAACCAGGACCAGCATTATGATGATGAAGGCGCTCTGTCTCATCAATCTTCTTCTCCGGGCTCTTCCCCGGAATGGTCCCTGAATGAAGTTCCCGCAACAATTATTACGAATTCTCCCTTTGGAGGTTTTTTGTTAAAGTGTTCAATTACAGATGACTAAAGTGCCTCTGACAGTCTCTTCGAACTTTTTTGTCAGTTCCCTTGAAACTGATGCGCGCCTCTCGTTTCCAAAGGCTGCAGCGAGCTGCTCCAGAGTCTTCAGGACTCTGTAAGGAGATTCATACAGGACAACGGTACGTTCTTCTGCAGCCAGCAGCTGAAGTCTCTTCTGCCTTCCCTTTTTCAGCGGAAGGAATCCTTCAAAACAGAAGCGGTCACAGGGTAATCCGGAGTTGACAAGCGCCGGGATGAATGCTGTGGCGCCGGGAAGGGTTTCGACTTCGATATTTCTTTCAAGGCACCGTCTCACCAGGAGGAAACCGGGATCTGATATTCCGGGAGTACCGGCATCAGAAACAAGGGCGACTACAGTGCCCTGCTCGATACGGTCACAAACTGCCTCCACGCTTTTATGTTCATTGAACTTGTGGTGCGACTGCAGCGGGACTTTTATTCCGTAATGGTTTAGAAGTACGCTTGTCGTTCTTGTATCCTCGGCCAGTAATAGTCCGGCCGATCCCAAAACCTCCAGGGCGCGCACGGTTATGTCGCCCAGGTTGCCAATCGGGGTTGGCACAAGAACAAGTTTACCCATTAATGTTGAATTTTCTCCGGACCACATCCACAAATGACGACTGTGCTGCAGGGTCAGAGCCCATCACTGTGCTTTCGTCGAGGATCCTCATGGCTTCACCGAGGGATGCTGCCGAGTTAAGCCGCGTGATTGTGTCAATATATGCCTTGTTGTCTCCGCTGAATAGTTCCCTTATAAAATAGAATTTGTCATTTATGCCTATTGCAGCGGCGATGTCTGTTATGGGTCTGGCGTGCATTCCTGAGGTTATCGCCTCATCCTGTCTTACTTTCTTTAACTGTTCAACCATCCTGCCGGAGTCATTGAACCTGTCGGCCAGCCTGCTTTTATTTGCCTCAGGCACCCTTGGCACTTCCGCCACTCACCTTAACCTCAGCCTCAACCTCAACCTCAGCCTTAGCCTCAACCTTAACCTTGCCTTAGCCTCAACCTCAGCCTTAACCTCAGCCTCAACCTCAACCTCAACCTCAGCCTCAACCTCAACCTCAGCCTTAGCCTCAGCCTCAACCTCAGCCTCAGCCTTAACCTCAGCCTCACCCTTGAGTCCCGGCAGCACCGCCAGCATCTCTGCGGCACTTCTCACCCTTGAGCGGGCAAGCCTGAGTTCAGCCAGATGATTTACGGCGGTTGCAGAAAGCTGATCGAGTAAAACTCCCGCCTCCTCAAGGTCCTTCTTAATTATACTAACAGCTGTTGTGAAATCCATCGCACTTTATTTTTTATACCGATCGCTTTTCTTTATTTTGCAAAAGTAACTATTTATCATTTGTGCCTCAAACAAACAAATCATAATAATGAACGGCACAATCCCGGTGTGAAGTATGGAATTTCTTGAAAACTCGGTGGATAATGCCGGCAAACGAGGGTCGGTTGAAGTAATAGCAGGCTCTATGTTCTCAGGGAAGACCGAAGAGTTGATCCGCAGGCTTCGCAGGGCCAAGTTCGCCGGGCTGCGTGTTGAAATATTTAAACCCGCTGTAGATGTCCGTTATTCTGAGACTAACGTCGTATCTCACAATGAGAATTCGATAATGTCTACCCCTGTTCAGAATGCCTCGTCAATTTTATTGCTTACCTCGGGGGTGGAGGTTGTGGGCATCGATGAAGCCCAGTTCTTCGACGACAGTCTTGTCGAAGTGTGCACGAAGCTGGCTGATGCCGGTACCAGGGTTATTGTAGCCGGTCTCGACATGGATTTTTCCGGCAGGCCCTTCGGCCCCATGCCGGCTCTGATGGCTGTTGCAGAGTATATAAGCAAGGTGCATGCAATTTGCGTCAGGTGCGGAAACCTCGCAAATTATTCACACCGGAAAACCAACTCGGAAAAGGTCGTGGTGCTCGGTGAGAAAGACATCTATGAACCACTTTGCAGGTCATGCTATATTAAATCTATAAACAGGTAAACTGTGAACTTATCGGCCCTTCAGCTTGCAGAGATCACCGGCGGCGAGTTGCACGGAGATCCCGGCATTACTTTTAGCGGGATAATTACCGACAGCAGATCGTCAGGCGCCGGCCGTGAAGTGCTTTTCATTGCATTACGCGGTCCGAACCACGACGGGCACAGGTTCATCTCCCAGCTCCGTGGCAGGGGAGTACGCCTCTTTCTTACCGATACCCTGCCTCCTGCCACGGACAGCACGGCCGGCGCCGCGTTCGTGAAAGTCAGGAATACCCTAGAAGGGCTCCACAGGCTGGCAGCATGGAGAAGGGATCAGTTTCACGGTACCGTGATTGCAGTTACAGGCAGTGCCGGCAAGACAATCGTGAAGGAGTGGCTGGCAGAAACCCTCGGCACAACTTTCAATGTAATAAGGAGTCCCAAAAGCTATAATTCGCAGGTAGGGGTTCCGCTGTCACTGATTAACATCGATGACAGGTATGATACCGCTGTCATCGAGGCAGGGATTTCAAGGCCCGGCGAAATGGAGAGGCTGGCAGCCCTCATCAGGCCTGATACAGTTGTTATCACCAATGCGGGTGATGCACACGGAGAAAATTTCAGCGGCAGAAAGGAGATAGCCTTTGAGAAACTGAAACTGGCATCGGGAGCCTCACTGATAATTTATAATGCGGATGATGATATAATTAGCAGCGAAGTGGCTCTGCACCATTCTGCCACGCAATCATTCACATGGTCGCTTTCAGGTTCAGAAGCATCGCTGAATGTCAAACGCAGCGAAAGAGCCGGAAGCGGAGTCTCACTTCACTGTACCTGCAGCACTGCTTCCTTTACGGCTCACATTCCATTTTCAGACAGGGCCTCCTCAGAAAATGCGGTCTCCGTCATTGCCGCCAGCCTGACTGCAGGTGTGCCGCCCGCGAACATAATTACTGCGGCTTCAGCCTTTCCTGCTGTGGCAATGAGAATGGAGGTCAAGAAAGGGATCAACGGCTGCACACTCATAGAAGACTATTATAATTCGGATCCGGGTTCACTCTCTATGGCTCTTGACTTCCTCCACAGTCATTCCAGGGGAAAAACAACCCTCATCCTTTCCGATTTCAGACAGATAGGGGGTGACGAAAAGTCGCTTTATGAAGGTGTCGCTGCCGCTATCAGGCATTCGGGAACCCTCAGGTTCATCGGGATAGGGGAGGCTCTTTCAAGAAACAGGGACCTGTTTCCCGAGGGTTCTGCATTCTATGCTGCTACTTCAGATTTTACTGAGACGTTCCGCAGCTTTTCATTCCGTGAGGAGACAATACTGATAAAGGGTGCCAGGGCTTTCGGCTTTGAGCGTATAAGCAGTCTTCTTGAACAGCAGCTGCACCAGACGCGATTAGAGATTGACATGAGTGCGGTGGTGCACAACCTTAACGAGTTCAGGCGGGTACTGAATCCGGGTACCGGAATAATGGCGATGGTGAAGGCTTTTGCATACGGCTCAGGGTCGGCTGAGATAGCCTCACTGCTTGAATATCACCATATCAGCTACTTTGCGGTAGCCTATGCCGATGAGGGAGCAGCTCTGCGCGAAGCAGGCATCACAACTCCGGTGATGGTGATGAATCCTGATGCCAGCGTTATGGAGCTTATAATACAACAAAACCTCGAGCCTGAAATATACAGCCGCGAGTCACTTGACAGTTTCCTTAAGGCAGCGGTGAGACACGGACTCCTTCACTATCCCGTGCACCTGAAGATAGACACCGGCATGCACCGCCTGGGATTCGGACCTGAGGAAGCGGAATATCTGGCAGAGAGGCTGCAGAAAGATGAGCACGCAAGGGTTGTTTCAGTCTTTTCACACCTTGCGGCAAGTGAAGATCCGCAGCATGACGACTTCACCCATCTTCAGGCGGCAAGACTTATTTCTGCCGCCAGTACCCTGCGTAAGGGACTGGGATATGACTTCAAGCTGCACCTGCTCAATTCATCAGGTATCTGCCGCTTTCCGGAGTACCAGTTTGACATGGTGCGGACTGGCATTGGCCTTTACGGCATTGGGAAATATGAAGGGCTGTCATTAAGGCATACCGGAAGATTTGTTACATCTGTGTCACAGGTAAGATCAGTTCCTGCCGGAGAGCCGGTTAGTTACGGCTGTAATGACCGGGCTGATCATGACCGGCTCATTGCTGTTGTTCCGGTAGGTTATGCCGACGGTCTCCGGAGAAGCATGGGAAACGGCAGGGGCAGTCTCTTCATTGCAGGAAGAAAGGTGATTACAGTGGGCAACATCTGCATGGATATGTGTATGGTTGATGTAACCGGCATGGAAGTCAGAACAGGCGATGAAGCCGAAGTTTTTGGCAAAAACCTGCCGGTAGAAGAGATGGCGCAACAATGCGGAACCATACCTTATGAGGTTCTTACATCGATTCCGTCAAGGGTGAAAAGAGTATATACAAGTGAATGATCAGCCAAGGTGGCTTATCTTCTCGAGCTTGCCTGTGTCAACTATCCTGATCTTCTTTCCATCAAGTGCGATAACAGATTCAGATGCAAACATAGAGAGTGTCCGGATGGCATTTGAAGTGGTCATGTTGGAGAGGCAGGCAAGGTCTTCCCTTGAGACATAGGCCTTGATTGTCTTCCCGTCATTCTCGAAACCGTATGTATCACGGAGTACGATCAGTGACTCGGCAAGCCTTCCCCTGATATGCTTCTGGGTAAGTGAGACGGTCCTTTCATTTGAGAACGACAGGTCTGTTGCCATCATCCGCATCATCTGCATCGAAAGGTCAGGGTTTCTCCTTAACAGCTTAAGGAAGGTATTCTTCTCAAAAATACATACTGCGCTCTCTTCAATTGCAACGGCGGAGACCTTGTATGGGCATCCTGAAATGACTGCAGCATAGCCCAGCAAACCCTGAGGTCTGACCATGCGAATGATCTGGTCCCGTCCCCCGATACCTTCCTTGAAGACCTTTACCTTTCCCAGGGCAAGGCAGAACATTCCCGCGGGCTTTTCTCCCTCGTTGAAAATGATCTCCCCTTTGCGAAAGAGTGCATAGGTATGATTCTGAACCAGTAATTCCTTCTCTTTCCCAGGCAACTCTTGCAACATTGAGAAAGAACCTTCAAGGCATTGCTCGATGTAAGAATTCTTGTATGGCATGACGCTTATGTTGAACAACATATGCAAAGTTATCAAAAAAGTCAGGCAAAATGAAAATTAACACTTTTTAACACACACATATACAGGTAGTTGTAAAGATCACTACCAGAGAATTTTATTAAGGAGGAATGCACGGAAAATTGTAGGAGAAAGATCTGATTCAGCTCAGAAAATTATTTTCCGGCGCCGATATCCGGAATTTTTCCGCTTAAAAAGATATTCTTTCAGTAGCGTGAAATGATCGGGATCCTTCTTCCGCTGCCGAATGATTTGAAAGAGACTCTCAGTACCGGCGGAGTCTGTTTTCTTTTAAATTCGCTTGTACGCACAAGTGAGACTATTTTTTTTACTACAGTGCTGTCATAGCCTTCTTCGATGATCTTATCCGGCGATCTTTCCAGGTCAATATACCTGTAAAGAACTGCGTCAAGCAGGTCATACGGAGGCAGGGAGTCGGTATCGCGCTGGTCTGCCCTGAGTTCGGCTGAGGGAGGTTTGTTAATGATGTGCTCAGGGATTATTTCCTTTTCAGCGTTTATCTCACCGGCGAGCCGGTAAACCTCGGTCTTGTACAGGTCGCCTATTACTGAGAGTCCTCCCGTCATATCACCATATAGTGTCCCGTAACCCGTTGCCGCTTCGCTCTTGTTACTGGTGTTAAGCACCATCCCTCCGAGTTTGTTTGTGAAAGCCATCAGAATGACCGCGCGCAGCCGTGCCTGTATGTTTTCTTCAGTGACGTCAGAGGGGCGGTTACCGAAGAACGGTTTGACTGTCTTTTCCATAACCAGGCGTGCCTCCTCGATACTCACAGTGTGGTATTTTACTCCCAGTCTCTCCGCTAGCTCCACGGAATCGGTTATTGAGTGTTCCGATGAAAACACTGACGGCATTAGCAGAGCCGTTACGTTTTCGGGTCCGAGGGCTTCGGCTGCAAGTGTAAGTACAACCGCCGAGTCAATTCCGCCTGAGAGGCCAACTACAGCCTTTTGCTGACTGCTCTTGGTAAAGAAATCTGATATTCCTGTAATAAGGGCCCTGTGAATATAGGGTGTCATGTCATCAGGGTATCCGCCCCCGGCCCCGGCCCCGGCTCCAGCCGGCCGGCCCCCAGCCCTGGCAGTTGTAGCCTTATAACTTTCGCCACGCCGGTCGCCCTGTATTTCAAGTGGTACGTCAACCACCCTTAATTCTTCGGCACAGAAAGCGAGTCTCTCAGTTATCGTGCCTGTAGAATCAATAACCACTGATGAGCCGTCGAAGATAAGATCAGTGTTTCCACCAATCTGGTTTACGGAGATGAGCGGCAGGTTATAGTCAATTGCATTTTTTCTGAATATCTCCTCCCTGATCCTGATCCTGTTGTGAGCGAAAGGATTGGCGGCTATGTTTACAATAAGTCCTGGTTCATCCCTGATCAGCTCATCCAGGGGTGTGATTCCGTATAAGCGGCAGATACCCCTGTCAGCGCACGGCTGTTCAGCCCAGATATCCTCGCATATTGTGACGGCAATTTTAATACCGCCGTATTCAATTGTCTGAAAAAGGTTACCAGGCTCAAAATACCGTGCCTCGTCGAAAACGTCATACGTGGGCAGGAGGGCTTTGTTAATGACCGCTTTGACCTTGCCGTCATACATGAAAAAAGCGGAGTTATGAAGTCCTTTACCGTATACGCCTGTGTTTGGCGAAGGAGCACCGACAATGGCGGCTATTCCGGTGCAGTGCGAGGCAATGTCCCTTACTGCATCCATGGCGGCAGCTATTATTTCTTCCCTGTGAAGAAGGTCCAGTGGCGGGTATCCTGTGACAGCCAGTTCTGAGAAAATGACAATTTCCGCATCCTGTGCCCTTGCCTTGCCGATGGCTGAAATTATTTTCCTGCTATTGTACTCCGTGTCTCCGGGCACATAGTTTAACTGGGCCAGTGCAATTTTCATCTTCCCGGTGTCAGAACTTTACTCCAAGCCTGATCCGTATCATTCTCAGTCCCGATTTGTCCTTTGGCTGAAAGACATCCGCCAGGTCTTTTGTGACATCGAATAAGTCCTCATCAAAACCGAGACCTGCAACAAGTGATGTTCTGATGCCAAGCTCATATTCCAATCCTGCAGTGATATGCCATCCCAGGTTCATGGTGCGTACTTCTGTTTTTGCATTTTCCTTGCTGATCTGGTTCTGCGGTATATCCACAGTCGACTTCAGGAGAACACGGATGTCAAGTCCGAGATCGGTGAAGAGTGTAAGGTAACCTATCTGGTTTGTGCGGAGACGGAATCCGGCAGGAATATTCAGGTACCGCAGGTTATAAACCATCTCGTCACCTGCTGCGACAACCTGTGTAAAGTTGCTGAATACCATTGTGTGAGGTTGGGTGGCGCTCAGTCTTCCACCTGCAGTGATAAATCCAATGCCGGATGAAAATGCATAGTTCTCGGCAAAATAATGGAGAACATTAAGTCCCAGGCTGAAGCCGGGTTTAACTCCCTCACCGTTATATCCTGATGAGTTTGAACTCATCCAGGTAATAAGCGGGTCGGCATGTACGCCGAATTCGAAATCCTGGGCTTTACCTCTCGCTGTGGTTACGGCTAAAAGCAACACTATGACAGCTATAGTCAGTGAACTGTTTCTCTCTCTTTTCATCTTACCTGGTTTTGCAAGGCAAAATTATAAATAAATGTTCTTATTTTGTGCATAAAATCAGCTATTCCGTATTATGGGATCAAGAGTAATTCATGTCAGTTTCTCAGCCGCACTGCTTATTGTCATCATTTCGACAGCCTGCGTGCGCAATCCCTACAGGGTTGACCTCACAATGGTGGAATGCAATATCACTGTCAGGGATCTCGGCAGCGGGATATTCGAAACACCTCCGCCGCAGCTCGGCGCTAAGGCAGACTCATTGAGCAAGACCTTCGGGAAAGCATTGAATGTCTACAGTAATGTTCTGGGTCTGGGAGATCCCGCTGATGAAAAATGGAAATCGTCTTTCATTCTTTTTGCCACTGACCTTCAAAACCTGGCGTTATGGGATGATGTGAAACGCGTCTGGCCCTCTCCTCAACTTCTTGAAGAGGACCTCGAAAGCGCGTTCAGTCACTACCTCTATTATTTCCCCGGTGCCAAGGTGCCGGAGATAGTTACCTGTATGACAGTGTTCAACAACAGTATAATCATAGACGACTCCCTGCTGATGATCAGCCTCGACCGGTATCTGGGGGCAGACTCAAAATACTACCCCTCACTCGGGATCTATGAATACCAGTCGCGTAAAATGACTCCTGCCTATACGGTTCCGGACTGCATGTATGCCTGGGCGACTACTGAGTGGGATTACAGTGATATGGGCTACGGACCCGTTACTCTGATGAATACGATGATGCATGAAGCGAAGTTGCTCTATTTTACGCGCTGCATGATTCCGGATCTGCCTGACACTGTGCTGTTCGGCTTCAGGCAGAAGCAGCTTGACTTTTGCACTGAAAATGAGGCAATGATATGGGAGTACCTTGTCAGCAAAGACATGCTCTTTTCCACTGACAGGTTCCTGATAAGGAAATTTACGGGTGAAGCGCCTTTCACGAGCTATTTTACAGAAGAGTCACCCGGCAGGGCTGTGGTCTGGACCGGCTACCGGATTATTGAGAGGTATATGCGGAACAACCCACGGGTGACGCTGGAGGAGCTCATGAGAATTACCAATTTCCAGACTGTACTGTCAGGCGCCAGGTACAATCCGGGGTAAAAAAAAGAAGCTGCCTTCTCAGACAGCTTCCGGTTTTCCTGC
Source organism: uncultured Bacteroidales bacterium (assembly GCA_963736735.1). GTDB lineage: Bacteria > Bacteroidota > Bacteroidia > Bacteroidales > VadinHA17 > SR-FBR-E99. The sequence goes on from CAVTPX010000005.1 coordinate 278,316, forward strand.
AAGCAGTGCGGTTTAGTTTGCGGGATGAATTGCCTCAACAGGGCAAACGTCGGCGCAGGCACCACAATCGGTACATATATCCGGATCAATCTTATAGATATCACCTTCGGATATAGCCTCTACCGGACATTCATCTATACAGGTTCCGCAAGCTGTGCAATCCTCATTAATTTTGTAAGCCATTATTTTTGTGTTTAATAATTATTGCCGCAAAAATATCGGTTATTTTCATAAGTTCCTATATAAAAAGAAATTATTTTCGACGGGATTGACCGGCAATCAGATTAACTGTCAGCCAGGTCAGGTTCGCCACTCCGGTTACCATAGCATTCTCGTCAATATCGGCAGAAGGAGTATGCAGTAATTTCGGAGGCTGGCCTTCGGGTGTCACACCGATCCTGAACAGGAAAGAAGGATACCGTTCGCTGAAGAACGAGAAGTCTTCCGAGCTCATTCTTGTTGGCATATCCCTCACGCGATCAGTTCCAAGGAGGGCAGTGCTAAGTATCCTGGCTTTTTCTACAAGTGCAGGGTCATTTACGAGGACCGGGTATCCCTCGACGATATGCGGATCGACCGTCACTCCGTATTTCAGACCAATGGCTGAGGCGATACTTCGGATAGCCTCTTTGGCTCTTCTTCGCAGATCCTCGTCGAAGGCCCTGAAAGTGCAGTCAATCTCAACTGTTTCGGGTATCACATTGGTGGCTCCCCTGCCTGAAATGCGACCGATGCCAAGCAATGCGGGTCCGGTGTCTTCACTCATTTTCCTGACTGTATCCTTGAGTGTGATCACAAGTTCAGAGGCGATATAAATCTGGTCAGTATATTGCGAAGGCTGTGCCGCATGCCCACCACGCCCTCTGACAGTTATGTAAATCTCGTCACAGGAAGCCATGTAGGGTCCTGCATGATATCCCACGGTGCCTGTCGGCAGATCGGGCAGCACATGCAGTGCGATGAACATATCAGGGTTATACTTTTCGAAGATGCCTGACTCGAGCATCAGCCTGGCGCCTCCCGGCGCTTTCTCTTCACCCGGCTGGAAGACCAGCAGGACATCGCCCGCCAGATCGCTCCGCATATTCTGCAGCATCGAAGCTGTGCCAAGGAGTATGGAGGTATGGGCATCATGCCCGCAGGCATGCATTACGCCCTCGTTAAGGCTGCGATATTCAGGGCCCTGATTCTCTGTTACCGGGAGTGCATCCATATCAGCCCTGAGTGCGAGCGTAAGACCTCCGGAAGCCTTTTCACCTCTTATTATTCCCACAATACCAGTTCCGGCAATACCGGTTTCGTGTTCAATTCCAAGATCCGAAAGCTTACGGCTTACAAAGGCTGCTGTTTCGTATTCTGAATAGGAAAGTTCGGGGTGCATGTGGATGTGACGCCTGACATGCACAAGCTCCGGAAGGAGGGCTTCAGCGCCGGCAGTAATTTTCTTTCTCAGGAGCTCCATTGGCTGTACTCCTTAAAAATCAAGGCTGAAAGAGAGATAGAATATCTTTGGCAGGATATAGCCGTTGTCAATGCCCCAGGCAAGGTCGCCTCTGACAAAATAACCGAATAACTGTGCCCGGGCACCGAAACCGAAACCTGCAACGAGAGGTTCACGCATAGCATCGAGGGTCACAACCACGGGACCTTTTTCGTAAACCTTGTCGGACCAATAGTTCTCATTACCCCAGGGATTCCATCCTGACCACGCCATCCCGGCATCACCGAAAGCTACAACCTGAAGGCTGTTAAGAAAGCTTGATCTCAGCGGGTGGCCGGCAAAATATCTTATAACAGGCCACCGTATCTCACTGTTTATCAATGCAAAATTACTGCCGTTACGGATGTTCTGGCTGAATCCCCGCAGATTGGTAGCAAGGGCCTGGAAACCGTAATTGACAGAGGGATCAACCGGGACACTCTGGTCAAACATCGGGACCTTATTGAACAGGTATCCCATCCAGTTATCGACACCGCCCATATAGTATATGAGCCGCGAAGGTCCGAAAGAACTGCTGGCAGCAAAGCGGTTTGCCCATATCAGGTCACGGTGTATCTTCTGATAGTGTCTGAAGTCGGCACCCACAACGAACATATCGCTCTTTGTCCTGTTAAGCTCGCGGTAATACTCACCAAAGACCTTGAACCGGGTACCGTAGTAAATGTTGATTGTCCTCTTACGGGTATTGTCATAAATAATCTCTCCTTTGAGCCCTGCCCAGTGACGGGTGAATCCTTTCGCCATCAGGCTTGTTATGTCGATCGACTGTATCACATAGTCGTCATACCGGTAGCTCAGTGTGCCTTTCAGTGCTAGTACCGCACTCAGGGGTTTGCGAAGGGAGAAATATGTGCTGTAGCTTTTTATCTTGTAATAGAGAGTGTCATTATAACTGTCGAAGACCTGTTTGTGGAAGATGAGCTGCTTGTCGAAAGTGCCTTTGAGAGACTCGAGGCTGACGAGATATTCATTGCTGTCAAAATTCCCTGAGAACCTGAAGCCGCCTGTGATCCTGTAATCTTCAAACAGGTCGAGGGTCCCGATTTTAAGGAGCATATTAAGGCCGGGGTTGAAATATGGAGCCCCTCCGTTATATGCCTGGTATGCGTTGTTCAGGAAGTTGAAGTCAATCTGCGTGGCTGTGTAGTTGTTGTAGAAAGCGGTACGGTAGACTCTTGCGACCGGCATCTCCATCCGGGAGGTATCAAGGTCGACATCCATATAGTCTTTTCGCCACTGCAGCTCGTAATAGTTTTCCTTTTCCTTTTCGAAAACGTAATTATTGAAGTCGATGGGCTCATCCTTCGCATAATATTCATACAGAGGCTTTTGTAGGGTGTCATTCATCCGGGCACGTTCAGCAAGGAGCCTGTCCCTCAGTGTGTTTATGCTGTCTGCCGCCCTGAGTGCAGATGTGAGTTCATCACGGTAACGGGTCGACTTAATGTCACTTTCATTCACCTTTGCAGTTTCCGAGGCAGGCCCTGTCAGAAGGTTGTAGCGTCCCTTATTATAGATTACAGCTGCGTCAGTGCCGCCGTTGCGGTCAAAGGCTTCCAGATTCCTGGGGAGGTCAGTGACCTGCTGCGACTCAATAAAATAGCGGTAATGAAGAGCCGTGTCAATATAACTTATTACGCTGTCAAATGAAGAACTGTAATAGTTTCTTATCCCGTTGCCATTACCGGTAAAGCCTGTTGCACTGGCTGATGCTCCTACAGGTTCACGGTAATCGTCGTACGGCTTCTCACCCAGCCGGGTCAGAACTGAGCCCCTTGCGGCCAGATCATATGTAAAAAGATTCCAGGTAAGTCCGACGGGCTCCTGGGGGTCACCCTTATTTGTCAGAGAATCCGTCAGTCTGTTCGATGAAAAGATTATTGTCTCGTTTTTTCCCCTGACAAAGGATGCTCCAGCGGTCGTCAGCAACATCAAAAGTGATACGCTCACTTGTGCCTGAGATAATTGTATGCACATATATATCAGTCATCCCGTTTATTACACCCGTCAGCAGCAGCCTGGTGGCGTCAGGCGAGTAGGAGAGAGACATCACTTTTTCAAAGAAGGGCATTGTACGTTCTTCAAAGCTTTTCTGGTCTGTCCGGTAGAAGTAGAGCTGCATTCCGCCCTTTTCCTCATTGACGAAGGTCAGTATCCTGCCACCGGGGTGCCATGTCAGCACAGGGTATGTGTAATCGACAGTCTGTTCGAACTTCGGTTCGGCAGAGAAGAGTTTTTTGTTTTTCCCGGTCTGTGTGTCGTAAAGCATTATCTTCCGACGGCCCCAGTCGTTTGAGACCCAGGCAACATATCTGCCGTCAGGACTGACCTTAACTGAAGTGTAACGCTGCTGTGGTTTTGAGCGGCTGACGACAGGAGGGACAGGATAAGTCTCTCCTGGTTTGACCGAATAATAATCTGCATAAAATGCCCGCCAGTCGCGGTAGGTATCCTTGATGCTTTTTCCAAGTCCGTAAAGGAAGCCATCTTCGATATTCTTATAAACCTTGGAAAGATAAATGATGTTTGGTATGATGGCGTCACCGTATGTTTCCCCGATATATTTCCAGAATGACTGACCGGCATATATGGCTTCGTCATACTCAAGGTTGTCAAGGTTTTTGTACCTGCCGTTCTCGAAACCGTCCCTGACACGGTTGTCGGTTTCTTCATCCCATCCGAATGCCACGTAGTTGACAAGACCCTTTATATACCAGTCGGGGATCTGAATCTGTGAATTGCTTGAGGTCCTGTCGCGGAGGTCGGCATTAGAGACCATTTCATATACAATGACCTCGGCAATGGCCGATGCAATCAGCTTTTCAAATTCCTTGTGGTCACCGTTGAACCAGAGCATCACCTTGTTCTTGATGACGCGGCTGTATCCGCCAACGTTGTAATCATCCTCGGCAGAGATCAGCCCGACATTACTCTGCCTGAAATCGTTTTTCTTGTTGTAGACAATGATTATAAGCCTCTTGTTCAGGGAATAATCAAAGTAATCCTCTACCTCATTCAGCTTCTTCTCAGCAACAGTACAGGCATATTCTGCAACTTCGCGACCGAATTCGTTGTAATAGCAGTCTATGTCATCGAACCTGAAATAGTTCCAGAAGAAATCGCGGTACTGGACCCTGTTTTTGCCAAAGGTCATCTGCATCCCGTTGTAAAACTGGCCGGCAGCAGGAAGAGCCGGAACCAGTGTCAGGATAACAACAGACAGTATCAGGAGTTTTCTTCTTGGCATAGCTGATAATGGAGACTCCTCCGGTTTGTTTCAAATTCTGTTCCAAAAGATGAATCCGTCAGGCAAAACTAATGCATAAACCAATAAAAAAGCAGGTGCTCAATGATTTTTATTATTTTTGACGTTTATAATGATGCAACCGTTATGGTCTGATCTTTGTTATGGAGGTAACAGGATATTGATAAATCATTTGTTAAAAAAGTTTATAGCGATGAAAAGGAGTTTTATTGTTCTATTGGTTTTAGTCATCGGCACAGGGTTATACGCCCAGCCGAAACTCAACTTCCAGAATCCGCGTTATGATTACGGTGCGATGAAGGAAGAAGCCGGCAAAAAAGAGGCAATTTTCAATTTCACCAATACTGGTGATTCTGTTCTTGTACTGACGAAGGTTCAGCCGTCATGCGGCTGTACAGCATCGGATTATACAAAGTCGCCCATACCTCCGGGCGGAAAAGGGTTTGTTACTGCGGTTTTCGATCCCCGCGGGTATAACGGAAAATTCACTAAAAGCATTTCGGTATTTTCGAATGCCAGGCCGGCAGTTACGGTCCTCATTATTGAAGGACAGGTTTCACCACGCGAGAAGACTATTGAGGAGACTTTCTCATTTGTTGTCGGACCTGTCAGGTTTGAATCAAATCACCTGGCTTTTACATCAATAAAAAAGAATGAAAAAAAGATCAGGGTAATGCCTGTTATAAACCCCTCAAAGGAACCGGCTACAATCGAGTTCGAGGGTCTGCCCGCGCATCTCACAATGAAGGCTACGCCGGCGACGCTCAAACCTGGCGAAAAAGGCATCATCGAGGGAACATATGATGCAAACCTCAACAGTGCAGCCTGGGGTAATGTAAATGACCTTGTCAGGCTGAAAATCAACGGAGTTCAGCAGCAAAACATCTACCTGTATGTTTCTGCAAATCTGGTTGAGGATTTCTCCTCCCTGACGAACCAGCAGCTTGCAAATGCACCTGTATTTAAACTGGTTTCAAATACGGTTGATTTCGGGAAGATCAAGCAGAATGAATCGGCTGATGTCGAATATGTCTTCACAAATGAGGGCAAGACAGACCTTATTATACGTCATGTTAAGGCCGGCTGCGGATGTACCGCGCTGATGCCTACTGAAAATGTAATCAAACCGGGAACACAGGGGAGCATCAAGGCCAAGTTCAATTCCGGAGGTTATAAAGGCAATATTTACAAGAATATCTTTGTCTACACAAATGATCCGAAGAACTCTGAAGTCATGCTAATGATCAAGGGGGAGGTTCTGGTTGAAGGCCAGTAGCTTGAATGACAGAGAGATATAGTATTTAACATTCAATGGCCAAGGGAAAAGATACCGCCGGGTCACTCTCGGTACAGAAAGGTGTTGTACAGCCGCCAAGCATTAATCCTGAGGTTATATCGCGTCTCAGGCGCACCCGGCGAAAGCACTTCACCGCTGACGAATATGTTGACGGCATCCTCAGGGGTGACCGTTCGGTTTTAAGTCAGGCCATTACACTTGTTGAGAGTTCTCTTCCTGAACACTATGATATTGCGCAGGCGGTTGTTGAAAGGTGTCTCCCCGCCAGTTCCAGGTCTGTCAGGGTAGGCATTACAGGGGTGCCGGGTGCCGGCAAGAGCACATTTATTGATACTTTTGGTACTATGCTCACCCGTCTTTACGGACGCAGGCTTGCAGTACTTGCAATTGACCCGAGCAGCCAGCAGAGCCATGGCAGCATCATGGGAGACAAGACCAGGATGGAACAGCTGAGCATTGACCCGGATGCATTCATAAGGCCTTCACCTGCCGCGGGAACACTGGGCGGCGTGGCACGCAAGACCCGTGAATCGATAATACTGTGCGAAGCTGCAGGTTTTGACACAATCATTGTGGAGACAGTAGGAGTGGGTCAATCGGAGACTGCGGCACATTCGATGGTCGACTTCTTCCTGGTGCTAATGCTTGCCGGAGCGGGCGATGAGCTGCAGGGAATTAAAAGAGGCATCATGGAGATGGCTGACACAATAGTCATTACCAAAGCTGACGGCAACAATGTTCAAGAAAGCGGAAATAGCCAGGGTGGAATACAAAAATGCCCTGCATCTGTTTCCTGCCTCACAGTCAAAATGGAATCCCCGTGTTCTCACCTGTTCCTCTCGTGAAAACACCGGCATCAATGAGGTGTGGGAGACAATCCGTGAGTATGTCAGCAAGACCAAGAGCAACGGGTATTTCTGGGAACGCCGCCGTGAACAGGCTGTGACACGGATGCACGAGACTGTAATTGACGCACTTAAGTTCTCATTTTACAGCAATCCCGAAATAACGGAAATGTTACCTGGCATTGAAAAACAGCTTCGCGAGGGTGAGACAACATCTTACAAACCTGCATCAATTCTACTTGATAAATATTTCAACAGAAAGACTTAGTCATCAATTATTTATATCTTTGGCCCTGTCAATAAACAAAAACTAATCATCAACAAATCATTCAAAATGAGAAAATTATTTTACCTGTTAGTTATTGCAGCCATTGCTGCCTCTTGTTCAAAAGCTCCAAAATATGTCGTCACCGGAACAGTTGAAGGTGCTGAAACCGGAGTTGTGTTGCTTCAGAAACGTATCCCCGGAGGTTATTCGGTGCTCGATTCAGCCGTCCTGGAAAATGGTGTATTCAAAATGGAAGGATTTATCGATTATCCCCAGATGGTTATGCTTTCTCTTAAAGGTGCAAGGGGCGGTATGAACTTCTTCCTTGAGAATTCGGAAATATCTATAAACGGTCATGTTGATTCACTCTACCTTGCTTCTGTTACGGGCTCGGCTTCACAGTCGGAGTACGAGACTTACCGTGCATCGTTTGAAGGTTCGAATTCCGAAATGCAAACGGCTTTTGAAAAATACCGTGTGGCTAAGACTGCAGGTAATGAAGAACTTGCAACAACTATAGAAAAGGAACTTGAAGGCTTTGAGAACCAGCAGCTCGATATGAAGAAGCAGTTTATCACAAATAATCCGGCTTCATTTATAACACCTACAGTACTTAATGAGATATCCTATTACCTTGAAGCACCTGAAATGGAATCGCTTCTCGGAGGACTTGATACAACCCTGAACAAAGTTGAGGCAGTTACAAGGCTTAAAGAGAGACTCGTTTCTCTGAAGGCTGTTGCAATTGGTCAGAAAGCTCCCGATTTTGAGCTCAATGATGTAACCGGAACACCTGTTACGCTCTATTCGAAAGTAGGCGGAAACACAAAACTGCTTCTCGTTGATTTCTGGGCTTCATGGTGCGGCCCCTGCCGTCAGGAAAATCCGAACGTTGTTAAAGTCTGGAATGAGTTCAATAAGAAGGGATTTGATGTGTTCGGTGTTTCTCTCGATTCAAAAGAAGATGCATGGAAGAAGGGCATCGAGGATGATAAACTTACCTGGACTCATGTTTCAGATCTGAAATACTGGGACTGTGCACCGGCAAAAATGTATGCTGTCAGTGCAATACCTGCCAATTTCCTTCTTGACGAGAATGGTATAATTGTGGGCCATAATCTTCGCGGTGAAGATCTTGCAGCAAAAGTAACCGAGATACTCGGAACGAAATAAGTTAGCGGAATAAGTTTTTTATTAAAGCCGCTGGAGCCGGTTCTCCAGCGGCTTTTTCATCAAAATAAAGAGTTGTCATGAGCAAAAGAGAAGATTTTTTCAGGCACATCAATGAAGGATATGCAACCAAAGGAGAAGCAATCATTCTGGGCGGAGCGATGCTTGACGGCGAACCGCTGGCAGACGCCTTTATTAAGGTGCCGCTGAAGACACTCAACAGGCACGGACTGATAGCAGGTGCTACCGGGACCGGCAAGACAAAGACCCTGCAGGTCATTTCCGAGCAGCTGTCGGAATACGGCATACCCGTTCTTGTGATGGACGTCAAGGGTGACCTCAGCGGAGTGGCAATGCCGGGTGAGGAAAAACCTTTTATAACGGACCGCCATGCGAAGATAAACCTTCCCTATTCGGTCAAGGGATTTCCGGTTGAGCTTCTGACCCTTTCGGAGCAGGATGGCGTCCGTCTGCGGGCTACAGTCTCAGAGTTTGGTCCTGTGCTTTTCTCGCGCATTCTCGACCTGAATGACACCCAGGCAGGAATCATTTCAGTCATCTTTAAATACTGCGATGACGCCGGCATGGCACTGATAGACCTGAAAGACATTAAAAAGGTCATTCAGTTTGTTACCGAAGAGGGAAAGGAAGAACTCGAACGAGAGTATGGAGCCATCTCCACATCTTCTACGGGCATTATTCTGCGCAAGATCATTGAGCTTGAGCAGCAGGGTGCTGATATCTTCTTCGGCGAGATGTCATTTGACATTTACGACCTGATGCGCAGGGACAGGAACGGCAATGGTTATATCAGCATCATGAGGCTGACCGACATACAGGACAAACCAAAGCTGTTTTCCACATTTATGCTGTCTCTGCTGGCAGAGGTATACAGCCAGATGCCCGAGAAGGGTGACCTTCCCAAGCCTGAACTGGTGATCTTCATTGATGAGGCACACCTCATTTTCAACCAGGCCAGCAAGACTCTCCTTGACCAGATCGAGACAATTATCAAGCTCATCAGATCAAAAGGCGTGGGTGTCTTTTTTGTCACCCAGAATCCCACGGATGTGCCGCCCCCTGTACTGGCACAGCTCGGACTGAAAGTTCAGCATGCCCTGCGGGCTTTTACAGCCAATGACAGAAAAGCAATCAAACTTACAGCAGAGAATTTCCCGCTGTCGGATTACTATAAGACTGAGGATGCTCTGACAGCCCTCGGAACAGGAGAAGCCTTCGTTACGGCACTCAATGAAAAAGGTATCCCTACGCCACTGGCAGCCACGATGATGCGTGCCCCGATGGGACGAATGGATATTCTTTCTGCTCAGGAGATAGCTTCAATAAACAGCTCCTCTGAACTTGTACGGAAATATTCAAGGGTTGTAGACCGTGAGAGCGCCTATGAGATGCTTGAACGAAAGATTTCAAATATCGAGGATGAGAAGGCTGACGCCGAGCGAAGGAAAGAGAGGGATCAGGATGCCGGTCGTTACTACCGGACAGGACCTGTCCGACGCAGAACCACAGTCAATCCCGTCGTAAAGGTTCTCACCTCTGCAACTTTCATCCGGGGAGTGATGGGAGTACTGACGAGGGCGATGAAGAAGTAGTTGATAGGTTTATGGGTTTATAGGTTTATGGGTTTAGGAATCATAAATTTATAAGATGATTTATTCCTTTGAAAATCTTGAAGTATGGCAGAAGTCAAGGAATCTTGTTATTTCTGTTTATAAGATCACTGCAGGATTCCCTTTGGATGAGAAATTTGGTCTCTCAAGCCAGCTCAGGAGAGCGGCCATCTCAGTCAGCAGTAATATTGCTGAAGGTAGTACCCGATTGAGTAAAAGTGATCAGGCCCGGTTTTATCAAATTGCCTTTGGTAGTCTAATGGAAGTTCTTAATCAGTTAATTCTGGCTTCAGATCTGGGTTTTTTTGAGACCCAAATGTTATGCGAGAGCCGTAAAGAAATAGAATCCATCGGGAGAATGCTGAATTCGCTTCATCAATCCACCGATACACCCAGACCCTTTTAACCCATAAACCTATAAACCCATAAACCAATAAACACCAATTATCCTTGCCTGTCTGGCCTTATTTGCCTATATTTGAGAACAAATTCCCTGGCTGTTGTGTTTACCCTGAACTATTGCAGAATAAAGGTTAAACTAAATAAGATAAGAATGGGAAAAATCAGATCAGATATTTTAAACTAAGCGGGTGCCTGGTAATTGTATCAGGCGGCGCACCGTGAAACACATTGTCTATGATGAAGGCTGAAGCTGCAAAAGAAGCAGACTTTTAGTTTCTCAATCAGTAATTAATTAATAATCTTAATATTTGAATTATGAAAGCAAGAATTTTAACTTTTTCTGCAATTTTTCTGATGTCCGCCATGGCCTTACAGGCACAGGTGGACCTGGGTCTCCTCGGTGGGGTCAATTTCTATAATATGAATGGGAAAGACGGAGATGGCGACAAGTACGCAAACGGTTTGCTGGTTGGATTCCACGCCGGATTCAATGCTAATATTCCGGTGGCACCTCAGTTCTATTTTCAGCCGGGACTCGTGTTTTCTGTTAAGGGATCAAAGAATGACATGGGTCTTATCCCTGTGAAAGCTTCCGGCGATTTTTCAACCGTTACAAAACTGTCATATATTGAAATGCCGCTGAACCTGTTATTCAGGGCTCAACTTGGTGAAGGATACATCCTCCTCGGATTCGGTCCTTATGTTGCTTACGGGATAGGAGGAAAGGAAACCACTGAGTACGGTCTCAACACTTTTGAAAAGACAGTTGAATTTAAAAGCACCGTAGTCTCTTCCGACAACCTTCTTACCACCGCTTTTTACAAAAGGTTTGACGCAGGCGCCAATATCCATTTCGGATATGAGACTTCGATGGGAATATTTCTGCAGCTGAACGCACAGCTTGGATTACTTGACATCAGGCCGGCGTATTACTGGGAGGATGAAGACAACAAGGCTGTCATCAAAAATACAGGTTTCGGTCTTTCAGCAGGCTACAGATTCTGATATTCTGAATTCTGAAAATGCAAAAGAGGCTCTCCCGAAAGTCGAAGGGAGAGCCTCTTTTCTTTTTTTAGTTCCACTATGATTTTCTTCTCCTGCGGTAAACGCGGAAAAGCGGCACTGCAGCAACAAGAATAATCCATGCCGGCCAGAGCCTGATCAGGATAAGTACGAATGAAACAAGCCCATTCCACCCGCCATGGAGAGATCGCTTCAGCCTTTCTGCAAAGGACCCTTTGACCGCAGGATGAAAAGTGTAGCCCTTCTCTTTTGTGAGTGCCAGGTTAAGAGTGCTGTAGGATACCTGATCGGAAAGGTATTTCAACCGTCCCTCAGCGCTTTCAATTTCTTCGACAATGACTCTGATCTGTTGCTCTATCTCAAGTATATCCTTCACAGTCTTTGCCTGTTTCAGCAACTCCCTGTAACGTGCAAGGTATTCACGCTTGTTTTCAAGTCTGGACTCAAGATCGATGAATTCAGTGGTGACATCCCTCGTATTGACAGACTTATTTGTTACCTGACCACCTCCTGATTCCATGGCAGCAATGAAATTTTCGAAACTCACCGCCGGTATCCTGACTGTCAGGCTGTATGTTGTGGCATTGTCATCATTCCAGATGTTCTCGCTTCCGTAGTAACCGTTAAAAACAGCAACAAGAGAATCGGAATGTCTTTTAGCCTTTTCCAGGTCATCGACCTTAATACTGAGCGAACCGTCCTTGATTATCTTCTTTTTGTCGGCTGGTACGGATACAGGATCCGCATCCGGGGCGGCAACGGGATCAGCATTAATGTCAGCCACACGCGATTCTTCCTTATTCATTAACGGGGGTGCCGGAACCGACTGACCAACCATTATTTCATGCATGGCGTAACCTTTTTTGCCATCAGATCCGGATCCGTTGCAACCTGCAATGATGAGCGCGCCGAAGGCTAACAGGAATAATCTTGTTTTCATTTTTCTGTCAATTAGTAATCAAATTTAAGACTTAAAAACCGATTATCTCTCAGAATCCCTTAAGGTTCATATACACGGTTGGTATCAAAAGAAGGAATCCGAGGATAAAGAGAATAATTATCAGCGGCAATACCCACCTGAACCATTTGTCATAAGGTATCCTTGCAACACTCAGGACACCCAGCAACACACCGGAGGTGGGAGTGATCATATTTGTAAATCCGTCGCCCAGCTGAAAAGCCACTACAGTCGCCTGCCTCGAAACACCTATCAGGTCGGAGAACTGTGACATCATGGGCATCGTCAGGGCAGCCTTGGCTGATCCTGATGGCATGACAAGGTTGATCAGGTTCTGCACCACGTACATCATGCTGACTGAGGCCATCCTGCCCATCCCTGAGATAGATTCCGAAAGCCTGTAAAGCAGTGTGTCAATTATCTGGCCGTTGTTCAGGATGATTATAATGCCACCAGCAAGGCCGACAATAACCGCTGCGGACTGGATATCCCTTACTCCGTCAAGGAAGAGCTTCGTGATCCTGTTGGCTGAGTAGCTCATTGCAATCCCGGTAGCCAGACCCATTACAAAAAACAGGGTGGCTATCTCCATTATATACCACCCGTACCCCATGACGCCTGTTATGAGGAAGAAGATTGTGAACAGAAGTATTTCGATTATGAAAAAGTGCACTGATTTCCTGAGTGCCATCCAGCCTGTAAGGCCAAACAAGGCAGTCAACACAGGAAGCGCCGGAATACTCAGGCCGCGCTCGCCGAAGGTCATTACTGTCATCGGGTAAAAATATGAAAAGACAGCCATTACAATTGTCAGAAGAACGTATACCACCCAGCCCGATACGGGTGTATTATACTCGACCTGTTCCTGTCCCGATGCATGCAGCTGCCTCCAGTATGCGTCATCTTCCCTGACCGGAGACCGCGAAGGGTCTTTCTTTATCTTCTTTGCATAACGAAGTATATAGATAAACCCTACCGTGCTGATGACAACCCACATAAACAGCCGGTATTCCAGTCCTGAAAAAAGCGGCAGGTTCGAAAGTCCCTGGGCAATGCCTATTGTGAAAGGATTCAGGAATGCTCCGGCAAAGCCGAGGGCGGCAGCAACGAAACAGAGGGAGACCCCGACAATTGAATCATATCCCATCGATATTGCAAGAGGCACAAAAATTATTATGAAGGCGATTGTCTCCTCGCTCATGCCAAAGACAGCGCCGAAGAAGCTGAACATCGACATTATAAGGATGAAGATCAGGTTGTCTGCACCAATCTTCTTTATAACCCTGTTGCCTTCGATCTTATGGGTGAACCTCAGGACCGCCTGTATTGCAACGTCTATCGCCTTGCTTTCATTCATGATCCAGAAGGCACCGCCGATTATAAGAATGAAAATAATGATGTCAGCCTTGTCGACGAACCCGTCGAACAGGGCGGAAAAGACCTGCCAGGTCTGGGGATTGCTTTCTGTATAGTGAAATGATCCGGGAACTACAACACTTCTGTCAATTCCGCTGACACTTACAGTCTGGCGGTCAAACGTTCCTCCGGGCACGAACCATGTGAGCATCGCGGCCAGAACCACGACACTGAACACGATCACATAGGTGTGGGGGATTTTCTTTAGCAATGTCTGAAATTCTAAAGTCTAATGTCGAAAGGTCTAATGTCTGAAGGTCTGAGGTTGAGGCTAAGGCTAAGGTTGAGGTCTGACGGTCTAATGTCTGAAGGTCTAATGTCGAAAGGTCAAAAGTGTCAAAGACCATTAAAGTTAATAATGTCCTGCAAATTATGAATTCGAAATACTTAATTTCTTTCAATTACACCACGGACCCGTTCACGGATCTCTGCCGGGGTGGGGTTCAGTTCTTCGGCAGTGAATGAACCGTTATCAGGATCAATGCGTTCGAAAACCATAAGGTAAAGCTCGAAAATTATTTCGAGGCTGAGTTTATAACGGGGCTGAAGAAGCGGACAGACTTTTTCCATCACCTCCAGGGTCTTTATGCGGTACTCGTCGGCAAGCACATGATATTCCCTCATCATCTCCCTGAATCCGGAGGTAAGCGGTGCCCCGGACGCAATATCACGCAGGTCGCGGCGGGTAAGACCATTCCTTGCCATAACGTCTTCTGCAAAGCAGTTGAGGTTATTATGCTGGTCTTTCCGGAAGTCCCTGACTGTATGGACAAAGTAGCTGAACATTGCGCAAGGGGTTGCTGTACTGCGGACATCAAAAGGAGGATCACTGAAGCCATGTTCGCTTTCCTGCAGGCCCGCAAGATGAACGAAAATAGAGGCAGGTGCCACTGAGGCCCCCTGTGAATACTCTATGAAAGACTGCACCGTGGGGAACCCGTCATGGTTCACATCAAAATACATTGACCTCGCAAAGGCTTCAAGAGGCCAGTGAGGGATCCTGAAACGTTCCACGGTCTCCAGAAGTCCGGTCTGAAAATCAGACTGCTTTCCCTTGCCGAAGAGCATCCCGAGCCACTTCTCAACATCCGCTTTGAAACGCTCCCTGTCCATTTCGGCAATCACCTGATGCTCGGCCTTGTAGTCATCAATAAGGTCATCAATTGTGCGCATGAATTTATAACAGACACATGCCGCCCGGTACCTTTCTTCATCCCAGAACCTCGCTGCAACCAGGATATTGGGATGTTCCGTTATCTTTTCAAAGTCAACTGTCTCAAATATCTTCAGAAAATTTTCCTTATCTTCTTTCACGGCAAGTGTCATTTATCAGTTAACCTGTCAGCATCCCGGAATATCCTTTCCGAAACCAGTTTTGCCGAGAGAAGCACCATCGGTATTCCGTTTCCGGGGTGGGTGCTTCCGCCGGTAAAATACAGGTTCCTGTAACGGCCGTCCCTGTTGTGAGGTCTGAAATACCCCATCTGGAAGATGTTGTGTCCCAGGCTTCCGAAGACAGAGCCGTGTGTAATGTTAAATGCTTCTTCCCATGCCGGCGGAGGAGCGCATATTTCGAATTTGATATGCTCTTCCAGGTCGGTGATACCCATTTCGGCCAGTCTTTTGAATACCGCACTGCGGGCTGTTTCCCTGAGACGGTCCCAATCCTGCGGCTTCTTTCTGTCAAGGTGTCCCACACCCACGACAACAGACAGGGAATCTTCTCCGGCAGGAGCTGCAGAAGGGTCAGTATGTACAGGAGAGTGCACATAAAAACTGGGATCGCTGCTCATTGATTTGTCGCTGAAGATTTTATCCAGGCCGCTTTTAAAATTGTCAGACAGAAACACGCTGTGCTGCCCCAGCTGGGGATACTTTTTGTCGAGGCCCCAGTGCAGTGCCAGCGCGGAGCATGAGTATGTCATTCGTTCTATGCGGTGCGACTTGCGCGAGGGGGGCAGTAGCTCACGGTAGACATAGGGAAGGTCAGCGTTGGCAATTATAACATCAGCTGCTGCCCGCGTACCGTCAGCAAATATCACTCCGGTTGCACGCTTTTTTTCAGTGACAATCTTTGCTACCGGCATATCGAAATGAAAGGTAACCCCCAGTCCGGAGGCAACGCCCATCAGTTTCTCAACAACACTGTACATCCCGCCTATCGGGAAAAGTGACCCTTCAGTCAGCTCTGCAGCAGGGATCATCGAAAACAGGGCGGGGGCTTTGAACGGACTCTGTCCTACATAAATATTCTGAAAGGTATATGCCATCTGCAGGTGCTTGTCGCGGAAGAAACGTGAGGTATACCTGCTATGCCCTATGTATGTTTTTAACTTGATGAGCAACAGCGCGTTGCTTAGATTGAAGAAGTCAAAGAATCCGAAGAAGTTACGGCCGATCAGCTTTTCGAATGAGAGTTTATAGAGTCTGAAGCCGGTTTTGACATACTCTCTTTCTTTCGGGAAACTGCCCTTCTCGAATTTCTCAAGCTGCTCTTCCATCCGTTTTTCATCGGTGGTGAAGGCAATTTTACTCCCGTCATCGAAGTATACAGTATACAGGTCGTCAAGCTGTTTCACGTCCAGGGTCTCTTCCAGCTTAAGGCCAAGGCTGCTGAACACTTCACGGTATGTGTCAGGCATCAGCATCATTGTTGCGCCAAGGTCAAACCGGTGTCCGTCGCGCACTATTTGTCCACACCGGCCTCCCGGAGAGCTGTTCTTTTCGTAGACATTTACACTGTAGCCCTTTTGTGCAAGGTATATTGAGGTTGTTATCCCGCCAATTCCTGAGCCTATAATAATAGCTGACCTTTTACTGTCCATATTCACAAAGAAGTGTTGTTTCAAATTCCGTTGATACCGGATTTTCACGATATCAAATCAAAACTATACAGAATTTAAAATGCACTGCCGTATGCACCTAGCTAAAAGCGGAATAAGTTCGGTGAATGGCGGTTTTTGCTTTCTGAACGGCGAATGAGTTACCAGAGTTGATGCACCAGAGGCCTTATCTCATCAGTATAAAGCCGGTTTATGGCAGTCATTTGTACCTCGGTGAGCGGGGGGAATTCTGCGGCCTGAAGATTTGTCTTTGCCTGCTCAGGCGAAGAAGCTCCCGGAATGATGCAGCTTACCTCCTCATGCATCAGGATCCAGCGAAGTGCAACATGAGCAAGGGGAGTGTTTTCAGGAAAGAGCTTTTTCAGGCTCTCCACCACTTCCAGACCTTTTTCATAAGGTACGCCGGAAAAAGTCTCACCCTTGTCGAACATCATCCCGTTACGGTTATAGAACCTGTGGTCTCCGGGTCCGAATCGGGTTGACGACGAGTACTTCCCTGAGAGCAGTCCGCTGGCCAGGGGAACCCTGATTATCAGCCCCACATTCTTCTCTCCTGCCCGGGCGAAAAGCAGCTCATCAGGCCGCTGTCTGAAGATATTGTATATGATCTGGATTGTTGTAACGTTGTCAAACTCAATGGCTTTCAGTGCTTCCTCAACTTTTTCGACGCTTACCCCAAGATTGAGGATCTTGCCTTCCTGCTTCATTTTTTCAAACTCTCCGAAAATCTCAGGCCGGTAATAGACTTCAATGGGTGGGCAATGCAGCTGAATGAGATCAAGGCATTCAACTTCAAGTCGCTTCAGTGATTCTTCCACGAAGCTTCTCATCACCTCCGGGGTGTAACTCTTGCTTACATGGGGCTGCAGCTTCCTGCCGCATTTGGTGGCGACATATATTCTTTTTTCTGCCTGGCGGGCCATTTTGCCTGATGCCTTCTCACTTTCACCGTCGGAATAAATGTCGGCTGTATCTATGAAATTGATGCCTCCTTCAATTGCTTCATGCAGGATACTTTCAGCAAGGGAGTGATCAAAAATTGATCCCCATTTACCACCTACCTGCCAGGTGCCAAGAGAGATCTCCGATACTTCAAATCCAGTTTTTCCGAGTTTTCTGTAATTCATAGTCTTATTTTATGTAGTTAGAGAGGTGATTTATTCACTTAATATTGGTGTAGAATGAGACACTCACTCCGAAGGTAAAGTGTTCCAGACCAATTTCGCTGGTTGTGATTAACCGGTTGCCCCTGGAATATATCCACGGTGATCGGTTGAGTTTCATGGCATACCCGCCGAAAGCCCCTAATGACCAGTAGTCTCCACCGGTGCGGAAGACATCTGCATAAATTAGGTATTCCAGGTTTATTCCAGCCACAGCAGCCATCTGGTTGAACCTCAGCTCAAGATCTCTCTCGTCAAGGTACATGGTGAGGGGTATCTTACGTTCATTACGGTAGTTCTGCAGTCTGAATCTGAGTAATTTCAGCGAAATGAGAGGTGTCATCCTTATACGCGGCGAGCTGATGAGATCATAGCCAAGATTCAGACTGAAGGAGGTATTGCTGAGGTCAACGATAAGTGTGTCATGATCCTTATTGTAACTGTTACCCATACCCAATCTGAAGCCTGTATAAAACCTGTGAACCGAAATCCCGAGTTCAGGACCGGTAACAGCGAAGTAATCCATTGCATCCGTATTGAATGAACCGATAGAAGTTGAAAATTGGCTGAAATCTGTAAAAAGGGCATCAAGGGACAGCGATGACCTGAGAATAATCCAGGGCACAAAGTTCTGACCGGGACTTTCAAGCATCAGATAAGTTGGGGTGAGCACTATCTTCAATGGGTAAATTGTTGATTCATCAATAACTACCTCTTCGGGATTGAACCCCAGACAGCGGATCTGCAGGCTCATTTCCTTCCCGGTCTGAAGAAGGAGGTGAAAGAGACCGTTTATATCGGCATTGGTGCAGTTGTTCGTGTTTACCTGGCACACAGTCGGACCTGCAATGGCCACATTATTTTCATCGGTGATCTGACCGGTGACGATCTGAGTCTGCCCTGAGACCTTCAGTGAGGCTGTCATAACCACCAGCAGAATGATGAGGGACAGAAATCCGGTTCCGCGGGATGAAAATTTGGCAGTGACTCGCTTCGGAATTTTAGAGCCGGGTATCATTTTATTATCGGATGTTCAATTGACAATTATTTTATGGACAGATCTTCCTTCCCTGGCTCTGAAAACAGCAAAGTAAACTCCGGGAGACATTTTGCCTGTCAGGTTAACCACAGAATCACCGGATAGTTGTTGGGTGTGCATAATAATTCCTTCAATGCTCCATATCTCAAGCCATACGGGGTCAGTCGGGTGAGTGCCGAAGCTGATCTTCAGTTCATTACCCATGGCAACAGGGTTGGGGTATATATTTATTTCAGGACCTGAAGAGGGTTTCTCAATTCCGGTGGAGAGGCTTCTGTCCCACTGGTACCACTTTGTATTTATGTCAGCTGTGCCTGTTATCCCGGTTACAAACTGAAGCCTGTAATCGAAGTGCGCTTTGCGTGTGGCTTCTCCCAGGTAGATGTAATCAGTGTTGCAGATAACGGCAAAGACGACATTGTTTGCCGGAGCCTGTACAAGCTTCAGGGTACAGTCGCCCCCGAAAACAGGATTGCTGTAGACCGTCTGTCCGGTGACGGTACGGTAACACAGCTGGCACGACATGTTAGGCGACAGTGGCTGGAAGTTGACTGTCACAACGTCACCGGTCACTTTCAGGGGTATCTGGTTTGCGCCTGACCATCCGGGGGTGGTACGGGCTTCAGGCGTCAGCAGGCCGCTTCCGTTGTTGGTTGTTCTGGCATAGGGGGTGGCGCTCCAGTTTGCAGGACTCATCCATGAAGGTTCCCATTCGGCTTTAATTGTCGTACCGAACTGACCGTCAAGAAGGGCTCTTATGGCCCCGGTCCAGTTACCCATGTCAACAAGTGCCTGTTTTGCACGGTATTCCATTATAAGACGCCTCATCTGCGCGTCTCCCATCTGTGCAGACATTCCCTCCAGCACTCTTGACGGGCAGTATCTCCATATCCACGGAATGCTTCCCCTTCCCAGTGTCAATCCGAGGAATGTGGGGAAAGTATTGCTGTACTGAACGCCCCCGAGGAGATTTCTCCAGGTACACAATTGCGTACTTCCGTCATACATGTTTACCCCTTCGGCCGAGGGCCCGCCGAAGCTGTCGTCCTGCAGCCATCCGCTGTAACATTCGATGGGCATGAAAGGAGCAACGAATGAAGCTCCGTTAAGGAATCCCATGCTGCTATAGTTTCCGCTCTGTACGGCATAGGCCTCCTGCTGCAACCAGGTGTTGCCACCCTCGTGAAACCAGGCTGCGTTTTTGCAGCCCGGCAGGTCAGCCAGGACAGAGTGAATCCCTTCGTGAACCACCGCACCCATCTGATCCGTTTTGTCACTGTAAGTGCAGGAAGGATCGAAACTGTAAATGGGATAATATGAGATCAGCACCATAGGCCATGATTGCCCGCCATAGGTGATGCTGCTTTGCCATCCGCCCAGCGCAGTGTTTGAGGCATTGTCAGTGCAGAGGCCTGATCCGTAGAGGTAAATGGCGCTGCGGTAGCCATTCTTCGCGCGCTTGTCCGGAGGCCATCCCATGACATCACGGAAGTAGGCAAAGTCTTTATTCATCCTTTCAAGCATCGGTGTTATGGATGCAGATGTCACAAGAGGGTTGGCCGTTGCGCCCCAGCGGAAGGTCCACCATCCGGAAGACTGTGTACCGACGACTCCGGCACAGTCGTTAAGTTCCATTACAGGCTCCGCCAGGGCCGGGAATTCATCCCTGAAGTTATAGGATATTGACGGATTGTATGATGGCCAAACATACGGATCGTCAATATTGGCGCTGCTTCTGACGGTCACGTTAAAGTACCTGGTCGTCCAGGCTCCGCAGGCATTGAGATACATTGCAGTGTATGTACCGGATTGTGCCAGGCTGCATGTTTCGCAGTTTTACTGATTTTGTTGTGGCAGTAAAGCCTGACGGACCCGACCAGCTCCAGTTACCCTCTTCCACAGGCAAAAACTCAAGGAGAAGGGAGTCTCCGGCAACCAGATTGGCTGTATTAGTCGACTGTAAAAGTCCGTTTCCAATTTGCAGACGGGGGTAGATTGACGATTGAGTGCAGGATGTGTTAGCCACCCCGATAGACCCTCCATTCAATTATGCCTGTGGCCATCAGGCTCTTCATACTGATCCTGATCTTATCTGATCTGATATTCAGTTTGCGGGAGTTGAAGGTGTTCAGGGCTACACCAATGCTGCCCTCATTGATCCATTCTGATCCATTCCACCAGGAAATACTGGCATCAGTCGGCTGATCAATTCCCTGACCGTCATCCCACCAGTAAACTGACGATGATGTGATGTTCTGTGCCAGTGTCCACTCATACTGCACCCAGTTATACTTGTTGTAATCAGATTCCCCGTTCCAGTTGCCGTAGGCTCCCTGGGAATGATCGCCGGATCCTGAGGGCTCGAAGCCATCCTTCACAGCCGCCAGTATCTCCCACGATGAAACAAATGATGTGGTTACCGTGGCTGAAAGGGCCAGATTGGTCGAGTCACCTGCTGCACCGTTTTTAACCTGTGCAAAAGTAACAACAGTCAGAAATATAAACATTATTATTGCCCAACACCTTCTCATTATCAATAAATTAGAGTTTTTACAGTTTTAATACCCCTAAGTTAATTGATTTAGTTCAAACCGGAGCCGGAATGAAGAAATAAATGTTGATATGACACTTAATAATTTATCTGAACCACCAGCGAAACATGATTGCTTCGGTTAGCATTGGTGACGCTGTGGCAAGTGCATAATGACAACCGTCATGGTCAGAAATCAAGACTTAATTCAAGAGATACAGTTCTTGCCCTGGGATAAGAATAAGATGATATTGCACCTGTAGTTTCCGGGTCCTGACCTTTGTAGCCGGTTATCAGAAACGCATTCTGTAAGACTGCAGATGCCTTCAGGGAGACTCTGTCACTGAGTAAACGTTCAAAAGTATATCCCAGGCTGATAAAATCCATTCTGAAGAACGAGGCATTATCCACATAAAAATCTGAAAGCCGGTATTGATTGTAGAAGTGTGAATAATTGACCTGTCTGGATATGTTTCTCAGTGAGTTTATCGAGCGCACTTTATTGTATCCCGCTGCAGCATTTTCAGAATTGAAAATGCTGTTTCCAAGACTTGCCCGTCCGGAAAAGGAAAACTCCCAGTTCCGGACATCAAAATTTGACGAGATCCCCATCAGTATGCCGGGAGTGCTTTGGGCGAAATGGTACCTGTCATCTGCATCGACGGTACCGTTACCGGTACGGTCTGCAAATAGTCCTTCCACCGGAAATCCCTCAGAATCATAAACCTGTTCGTAAAGAAAGAAGGAAGTAACCGGAAATCCAGGAGTAATCATCTGGACATATCCTCCCATGACCGGTATCGCCTGTAGCGATGCCTTCAATACCTTCACCTGCTATATCAAGCACCCTGTTCCAGTGAAGCGATGCAAAATACCCGACACGCCAGATAAGACGGCTGGTTGAGATTACTGACGCATTAAGGGTGAATTCAAATCCTGTATTACCAGTTTTACCTGAATTTATAAGTATATAGTTGGAGAATCCTGTTCCTGAAGGGATTCGCATTCTGGTGATCAGATTATGATTTACATTATGATAGAAACCGAAACTTCCACTCAGCCTGTTATCAATGATTGCCCAGTCAATTCCGGTATTTATAAAAGAAGCCGCCTCGGGTCTCAGGTTACTCAGGGCAGAGATTCCATCTTCAATATCCGTGGATTTAAAGGCTCCCTTAAACCCGTAACCGGCATAAAATCTCAAATCCCGGAATGATGTCATGCCTACAGCAAAAGCCTCGTTTTTAATATTCCAGATAAAAGAGAGTGAGGGGAAGAAGCTTCCGGAGTTTTCCCTGGTAAACCCTGAGTTGATGTCGTTACGGACGTTAAATGTTAAAAGATACCTCTCCTTCACTGACAGGAAGAGCCTTCCGAACCAGGAGTCACGTCCTGATTCCTGCCACGAGGATGTCAGGTTATATGGGGAAAAAGGAGGAACCAGCATTGCTGCACGGTAGTATTCATCGGTTCTGGAATTCCATTTTGAGATTCCACCAGTAAATTCAAACCTTGTTGAAACAGATTCAATATTTCCCGAGTATCGGATGTATAAATCGAGTTGCCTGTTATTTGCGGAGCTGTTATCATCTACTGACCGGCCAAGCCCCGATTGGTAAGTAAGAGCAAGAGCAGTATCATTTACATTATGACTCCTTCGGTCGATATAATCGGTTCCGTAATTGAAAGTAAAGCGAATGTCCGGAGAAACCGGAAGCTTGAATTCCGCTTTGACATTACCGATCCATCTTGCTATTCTTGTCCTGTAATCAGAAAGGTAAATCATTGCAACCGGATTCGGAGGATACCACTGGGTAAAGTAACTGTTCAGGGGATCATTTCCGGTGAAAACCGGCTGTGTAGGATCAGAATCTGCTGCATACCGGGGAACCGAACTGTCGATATCCCTGTTATTGTCAAAAATCCCGTTTATATTCACGGATAAGCGCAGGTGATCATTGAAGAAATGAGGGTCAGCGGCAAATGATAAGGTGGAACGGTCAAGCCTTGAAGTCAGGATTATACCCTGCTGCAGGGTTTTTCCGGCTCCGAGCCTGAAGGGAATATTCAGGAGTGAACCGCTCATGTGATATATAATGACTCTGGCTTACCGCGTTCCTGTAAATCTCATCCTGCCAGTCGGTGGTATAATCTCCAAGGCTGGATGCCTCCTCTGAACTGCTTCCGAAAACAGTAGTTACAAGATCACGGAACTCATCGGCGTCAAATACGTCATACTTCCTCTGGATGCCTGAAAGTGCCAGTTTTCCGGAGTAATTGAGTTTCAGTCCGCCGGTTCCTCTTTTGGTGGTGATTACCAGATACGCCGTTACCGGCCTGGCTTCCGAAGATTCCAGCATCAGTTGCATTCCTGAAATATGTAATACTTTCAATGTCGTTCGGGTTAATTGATAATGGTGTGCCTGTCAGTGGCATATCATTTACAACAATCAGGGGCGACAGGGATGACATGAATGATGAATTCCGGAGGTCTGACAATTGGTAATACGTTCCCGGCGCTCCGCTGAGTGAGGTGATTGTAAGACCCGGCAGCCTTCCGGTAATGAGTTCTTCAGGAGCGGAGATAAACCCCTTATTTAATTCAGTGAATTGTAAACATATTATGCTTCCGGGAAGTTCTCCGGCAATATGGGACCCGCCGTAACCGGTTTGGATAATATTATCCACTGAGTTTTTAATAGTGTCAGGAGTAGCGGGTGAATTGTTTATAACCTGACCGGAGAGGCTTCCGGTGAGCAGAATTCCGGCAATTAGAAGTAACAGGGTGCATCATTAAATTCGCAAATACCTTAAAGATCAATTCTGTTTTTCAGGCCTGCAATATCGACGAGTGCCAGGAGGCATTTCCGGTCATCGCCTGTGACAACGCCCTCGGCATAGTAAAGGTTAAACGTTTTCTCATCACTTCCCAGTTTCAAAGCGCATGATTCCTTTCCGTTGCCGGCATAAACATTCCTGAAGAACCTATCGAACGCCGATTTTGAGTCTTCAGAAACGAACAGCCTGAAATTGGCTCCGGAGAGGGCAAAACGTCTTTCTTCAAGCATTTCGGCGCCAGTAAAATTGACATCAATTATAATTGAATCCTTATCGAGTGTAAAATAGCCTGCCGGAGCAAAATCGTAAAGCATTGTATATTTTTCCAGGGCCTTTTCAGCGGTTTGATATGCTTCCTGCAACTCTTCGTTCTGCATCTCAAGTTCAATCTGATGGACCTGCAGTTCATGCAGTAACTTTTTTGTATCAGATTCGCTAATTCCGGTACCGGCGTTCTTATTATTCTTTTTCAGCTTTTCTTCGGCTTTCAGACGAAGTAGTTGCGTATCTGTCAGATTCTCCTCTTTCCTGGTCATGGTATTATTGATTAATAAATGACAAAATCATTCCTTCTGCTTTATTAAGGTGATTATATGAAGGGGTGACAATGCATTCCAGGGAAATCACTTTCCCTTTGGAAGATAAAATCTTCATTTTTATTTTATCAGATTTCTCTTTGATGGGCACCGCATTCAGACTTTTCTCAGTGCTGTCACCGAACTCTTCGGGAACAAATATCTCAATAAACTTCCTGCCTGCGCAATCCTCGTGTTTTTTCCCGAAGAACAATTCGGCGGCAGGATTCAGGTCTATTATTTTCAGGTCATTTGACAGTATAATTTTTATCTCAGAGGAAGTGCTTAAGAGCATATGGTTCAGTTTCTCGCTACTGAGTAATTTTTCTTCAATCTTCTTGTGAGATGAGATATTTATGAAAGTTATCACCAGACCATCGATCCTGTCGTCAAAGGTACGGTATGGCATAATCCGGACCTGGAACCACCGTCCGTCACGGGACGGGATTTCCTTCTGCAGGAATACGAGTGTTCTCAGGACTTCACGGGCATCATCTGACAGTTCCGGATAGTCAAGGTCAGATGTCAGATCTGTAAATGGCCTGCCAATGTCACTTTTGATGAGCTTAAAAATAGTAGTAACCTGGTGAGTAAAGCGGCGGATGTTTAATGCCTTATCGAGGAACAGGGTTGCAATTTCGGTACTGTTGAGGAGGTTTTTCATGTCATTATTGACCCTGACATAATCGTCAACCTTCACCATGAGTTCGGCATTGACAGTCTGAAGTTCTTCATTCAGGCTCTGCATTTCCTCCTTTGAGGTTGTAAGTTCTTCGTTTGCAGACTGCAGTTCTTCATTAGTTGACTGCAACTCTTCATTTGCAGATCTCAGTTCTTCCTGTGAGGTCTGGACTTCCTCAAGGGTATTCTGACTGACCTCCCGCATATGCTGCAACTCAGCCTCCAGTTCCTTAATCCTGACACCATGCAGAGTATTTCTGTCCGGTTTCTGAGGCTCAATGTCAGCTGTTTCCCTTGTCTCAATGAAGGTTATCAGAACTGTGCCGTACAACAGTTCCGGTTTGTCAACCCATTTGATATCGATATTTAATGTCTGGATATGACCGTTTGTCCTTATTTTCAGGTTTCGGACCACGGCGTGCTCCTTTTTGGTAACAACCCGGCGGAAAGCAAGATGAAATTCATTACGGAGAGCTTCGCGGATCATTGCAAAGATATTCAGGTTTGCCTTGCCTACGGCCGGTTCAAGGTACTTCCCGGTATGCCCGTGAATATAAATGATATCACCGAATTCATTGACAAGGACACCTGGAGGAGCATAGTTTTCCAGCAGGAACTGGTCGGCCAGTGTCTGAATATTTACGGTCGCCCTTTCAGCCACGGGTCTTTCAGAAACAGAGATAACCGGTCTTGTAAATGAGGAAGGAAAATTCAGCAGTTCAGGTTGCTGGTTTGTAAGTGCGCGTGTATAAATTTTCAGTTTGGCATCTACTACAACAAAAAGGCTGCCCTGATTCCCGAGTGATTCGGAGTTACCCAGCAATAAGACACCTCTCGGGTTAATACTGTAGTAAAACAGGCTTATTATTTTTTTCTGCAGGTCTGAATCCATGTAGATCAGCAGATTGCGGCAGGAAAGGATATCAATCTTTGTAAATGGAGGATGCAGTATAATATTGTGTTGTGCAAATACAACCATTTCCCTTATCTCGGTTTTGATCCTGTAGCCGTCATCAGTCGCGATAAAATAGCGGCTCAGCCGTTCAGGGGTTATGTCAGCAGCTATATTTACCGGGAAGTATCCTCTTCTGGCAGTATCAATTGCCTCATGGTCTATATCAGTTGCAAAGATTTGAAGGGAAGCGTCTGCTCCGGGCTTCATTTTATCAAGGACTTCCTTAAATACTATTGCAAGTGAATAAGCCTCCTCACCTGTGGAGCAACCTGGTATCCAAGCACGTATTATCGAGCCCTGCTGAAGACCGGCAATTATCCCGGGTATTACATTTTCTTTAAGGTATTCCCACACCGGTGGATCACGGAAGAAATTTGTAACACCTATCAGCAATTCCTTGAAAAGGATCTCAACTTCCTTATGATTCCCCTGCAGAAAGTGGACGTATGACACTATTTTGTCAATCTTGTGGACGGTCATGCGTCTTTCGATGCGCCTGTAGAGGGTATTCTTCTTATATGAGGAAAAGTCATTCCCTGTATAGGTCCGAAGCAGTATAATAATTTTTTCAAGAGAACTCTTGTCTTTTATGTCATTGGAGAGATCTGTTCTGATGCCCGGTATGTGTCTGAGGTAGTCTATAAGTTTTTCAGGCAATTCCCTGGCCGGTGCAACGATATCAACAAGGACTGATTCGATGACACTGCGTGGCATACTGTCGAATTTGGCATCATTCGGGTCCTGCACCATCACTATTCCGTTTTTCTCCTTTATTGTGCGAAGTCCCAGGCTGCCGTCAGATCCCATGCCTGAAAGAATTACCCCGACAGCAAGTTCATTTATATCATCGGCGAGCGAATGGAAGAAAAAGTCAATAGGCAGGCGTAAACCTCTTGATTCGACCGGTTCGAACAGGTGCAATACCCGTTTCAAAACTGACATTGTTGTATTGGGCGGGATTACGTACACTGTGTCTGTTTTCACAGTTGTACGGTCTTTGACCTGGAGTACCGGCATCTTTGTTATCCGCTGAAGCAATTCCGGTAACATCCCCTTCTGGGTGGGGTCAAGGTGCTGAATGACAATATATGCCATCCCGCTTTTCTCAGGCACGTTGCTCAGAAACTGCTCCAGCGCCTCCAGACCCCCGGCAGATGCCCCGATGGCAACTATTGGAAACTTTTTTGCCTCTTTTAGGGGAGCTTTTGTTTCTGTGGGGTCTTTTTCTGTAGGTGTTTACGGTTTTCGTACGCATAACGTAACCGGGTCAGATCCAATTATTTCTTTACGCAAAATAACAAAAAAATATCATTATATGTACATTCTACCGGTTTTTGGGCTTTTATAATGGCTTTAAAAAGTGTCCGGAACCAGCGGCAATGTAAACCTGAAGGTGCTGCCTTGAATGCACCTCATTCAACAGAAGTTAATCAAAACACAAGTGCGGGTCGGTTTTTATAGGTTTTTTCTATCAGTTTTATCAGTAAGTCCAGATCGAGAGGTTTTGATATATAGTCATCACATCCTGCCTCGATTGCCCTGGCCCGCTCACCTGAAAGAGCATAGGCGGTTTGTGCAATTATGGCAACCTTTTTATTAAAGGTACGTATCTGCCGGGTAGCTTCATAACCGTCCATCCCGGGCATTTTAATATCCATAAGTACAAGATCAATGTCAGGATTCTTCCGGCATGCTTCAACCGCATCTGTACCTGTTTCAACAGTTATGACCTCCCTGGCGATATTCCCGAGACTGATCTCAATTAACTTCTGTGATATACGATCATCCTCGGCAATAAGTAATTTCAGGTTGTACAGCTGTTTTTCCTTTTCTGTATCCTTTTTTTTAGGAGTCCTGAGCGTTCTTTCAAGTCTGGCCTGATTATATGGAATATTAAAATATAGTACTGACCCTGTATCTTCAGCACTTTCGTTATTGCTTTCCACCCAAATTTCTCCCCCGAGCATTTCAATATATGCTTTGGAAATTGAAAGTCCCAGTCCGGCGCCCTCATAATTCCTGCTCAGTGATTCGCTTCCCTGCCTGAACCTGTCAAAAATAAATGCTCTCTGTTCAATGGGGATGCCAATTCCTGTGTCTTTCACAAAGAATTCGAGATAGTCGCCCTTTTTCGAATAACCAATTTCAATAAGGCCGGAATCAGTGAACTTAATGGCGTTTTTAACAAGGTTGGTGAGAATTGCAATGAGCTTCTCCCTGTCCGTATGAATGATTGCTTCATTCTCAGCAAGTGGTTTGAAAGTATGGATCTCCAGCTTTTTAATGTCAGCCTCCCTTTTAAAAAAGCTTGAAACTTCATCGAGCACCTCGTTAATGTCTATGGCTGCGACTGAGATTTCCATCTGGCCGGACTCGACTTTTGCGATATTTACTATGTCATTGATTATGTTCAGCATACGGGCGCCGCTCTTCTCTATAATGTTTATATATTCCTGTTGCTCACTGCCACTGAGGTGTGGCTTCTTCAGAAGTTCGGTAAAGCCCAGAATGCCATTCATGGGAGTTCTGATTTCATGGCTCATATTTGCCAGGAAGGATGTTTTAAGCCTGTCACTTTCTTCAGCCCTCAGCTTGGCTTCTATAAGGTCTTTTTCAGACTTCTTTCTTTCAGTGATATCTCTTCCTATACCAAAAATACCTATGAGATTGTTTTTGGAATCGTACATCGGGGCCTTGATTGTCTCAATGAAAATACGGTGACCGTCGTCTGCAAAGTTGATCCATTCTTCGTTTGTGGTTGGCTTACCGGCCTCCATCGCAATTCTGTCATTTTTACGGAAGAAGTCGGCTAACTCAATGTCCACGAAGTCGTAATCAGTTTTCCCGACAATGTTGGCCTCGCTGGCTCCGAAAAAACGTCCGAACATGTTGTTGCATAAAAGATATATCCCGTTTATATCCTTGAGCCAGATCAGGTCAGGTATAGTCTGGATCAGCGTACGCAAACGTGTCTCCGATATTATAAGTGAATTTTCGGCTTTTTTACGTTCCGAATTATCACGGATATTGCATTGAATTACTTTCTTATTGTTAACCAGGTATACGTTGCTGACAAATTCCACGCTGATTTTCCGTCCGTCAGCCGTTTCAAGAGGGAGATTATCATACCGGACATATTCAGTTTCCTGTAATTCAATGAATTTTTCCTTATTGGCGGCGATATCTCTGAAAAATCCGATTTCCCAGATATCTTTTTCCAGGAACTTTTCTTTTGTGTAACCAAGCAAATTGATCAGAAATGGATTTACATCTATAATGCTGCCTGTTTCGGCATCAAGAATTACAATTCCGTCTTTTGCCGATTCAAAAAGACGGCGGTACCTGGTTTCAAGGATAGTCAGGGATTCCTCTGTCCGTTTACGTTTTGTAATGTCCTGTGCTATCGTTGCTACTATATTCTTCCCATCCTTGTCAAAAATATTTGTTGAATTCCATAGCACTGTTTTGACATCATTCTCTTTGGTCAGGATTTCCAGTTCGATATGCTCCGATTTTTCGGTATTCAGGGAATCCCTGATTAATTGCAGGGAGGAATCAACTTTCTCTTTCGGGAACAGTTCTTCGAGTTTAATCTCCCCTTTATCGGATTTCTCAAAACCTGTCAGATTCTCAAAAGCTTTATTAAAATGCGTTACTACCATTGTAGAGTCCCAGATAATTATCGGAACATGGGCATGATTAAAAAGGATATCAAGGTATTGGTTTGTAAGATGATTGCTTTCTTCGGTTGATTCAACAGAAACGGGTTTACTTCTCGCGGAAGCAAACAGCCGACGATAACGATCTGCCGACCTTGTCAGATTATTGAAAATTTTCATTTTTCCACCCCCTGCTTTTTTATTTTGAACTCCAGGTTTTGATGTTCACAATTAACTCCCTTCCGGAGGTCTGGATCAGAATCACAGAGCATATGTAAATATGCACCTAAAAGGGGATACAGGTGTTATACAATTGGTGGTAAGAATTACATTATTCCCACATTTAGTGTGCTTTTGACCCGATAATGTGTGAATGTTGTAACTTCTTTTGACTGATCTATAATATTTATTGCATTCATAATTCGTAAACTTCATCCCTAATACAGACTCTATGAAGGTGACACCTTCGATTATAAACGATTCACTTCATCGCCTGAAGACCATAATATGGGAAAGTGACCCTTCCCGGAAATACGCAAACGGTGAGCCACCGCTACGGGCGGAATTATTCAGTACAGAGCAGATGGAACAGTACGGCAGGACACTGGCCGGTTTGCATACCCTTGGCCCTGGCATAGAGCCTTTCCAGCCCCTTCTCTCCCGGCTTGCTGAGAATGAAGAAATACTCCTGGAAGTACATAATCTTGTATCTGAGGCAGTAAGGGATAACAGGCAGATTACTCCGGCCGGGGAATGGATTCTTGATAATTTCTATCTTATAGAAGAGCAGATCCGTATCGGAAGAAGACATCTGCCCAGGGGATACAGCAAGGAGTTGCCACGTTTGCTTAAAGGGTCCTCTGCCGGGCTGCCGCGCGTTTATGACATGGCAAAAGAATTTATTTCCCATGGGGAGGGACATATCAGCCCCACAAGCCTGCGTCGTTTTGTTACTTCATATCAGACAATCACTCCGTTAAAGCTGGGGGAGCTGTGGGCTATTCCAATAATGCTGCGATTGGCCATTATTGAAAATCTTCGTCGTGTTGCAGTCAGGGTAGCCGCCGGGAGAATAGACCGTGATCTTGCTGATCTGTGGGCTGACAAGATGACTTTGATGGCGGAAAAGGACCCCAAGAGTCTGATACTTGTAATAGCTGATATGGCAAGGTCTGACCCCCCTATGTCCACACCATTCGTCTCGGAATTTGTTAGAAGACTCCAGGGCAGGAGCCCGGCACTTGCATTACCGCTTACATGGATAGAACAACGGCTATCAGAGCTGAATCAGACAACTGTTCAGTTGATCCAGTACGGGAATCAGGTTCAGGCTGCGGACCAGGTTTCTATCAGCAACAGCATTGGCAGTCTCCGGTTGCTGAGTGCACTCGACTGGCGTGAGTTCGTCGAATCAATGAGCCATGTGGAAGTAATCCTGCATGATGACCCTTGCCAGGCGTACTCTTCAATGGATTTTATAACACGTGACCATTACCGTCACATAATTGAAAAGGTCACAAGACGATGCAGCTTTTCTGAAACCGAAGTGGCCCGAAAAGCCATTGAACTGGCCAGGGAAGGCGCACAACTCAACGGGAATAAGGACCGTACCGCACATGTTGGGTATTACCTTATTGGTAAAGGATTGCCAAGACTGGAGCATCTTATTGATATAAAGGGCTCATTTTCGTCACTCATCAGAAAAGTTGTATCACGGTTTAACCTGCTGATTTACGCAGGATCTATAATAATACTGACGGTTGCATTTAGCCGGATACTTCTTGCAAAGGCTCAAAGTGACGGCCTGACAGGATGGGAGTGGTGGGCACTGGGACTACTCCTTATTTTATGTACCAGTTACCTTTCAACAGCTATCGTGAACTGGTTGTCAACCCTTCTGGTCAAACCTTTTCCATTACCCCGGATGGATTTTTCAGACGGTATCCCGGCAGAATCCCGTTCGATTGTAATTATTCCCTGTATGATAACTGACAGGCAGAATATCGAAGACCTTACAGAGGCGCTGGAAGTCAGGTTTCTGGCCAACCGCGACAGGCATCTGCATTTCGGGCTTCTCACTGACTTCAGAGATGCTGATCAGGAGTCAGTTGAAGAAGATAGTCTTCTGATCGGGCTGGCCAGTGAAAAGATCAATGATCTGAACGAAAAGTACCCCGGAGATGATGGTGACTCATTTTTTCTTTTTCATCGGCCGCGGACCTGGAATCCCCATGATAAGATCTGGATGGGGTATGAACGAAAACGAGGGAAGCTGTCTGATCTGAACTCCCTGTTACGCGGAGGCCCGGAGAATCACTTTTCGGTTATTATTGGCAATACCGGAATTCTGAGGGAGATTAAATATGTTATTACACTCGACACAGACACACAACTGCCCCGGGATTCAGCACGGCAATTTGCAGGAGCTATGTCGCATCCTCTCAACAGACCTGGCTTTGATATTAAAAAGCGACGGGTGACAGAAGGGTACAGTATCCTCCAGCCCAGGGTGGCTGTGAGCCTGCCGGGCACCAACAGGTCTTTATATGCACAGCTGTTCGGTACCGAACCGGGTATTGATCCCTACACCCGTGCAATTTCTGATGTATACCAGGACCTCTTCGGGGAAGGGTCATTTATTGGCAAGGGCATCTATGATGTTGACACTTTTGAACAGACACTAAAGGACCGGTTTCCGGAAAACAGGATACTGAGTCATGATCTGCTGGAAGGTTGTTATACCCGTTCCGGACTTCTGAGCGATGTTCTTTTGTTTGAGGAATACCCGGCGGCTTACAGTACGGATGTAACACGCCGGTCGCGTTGGATAAGGGGCGACTGGCAGCTTATGCCCTGGCTGTTGCCTTTTCTGCCCCGAATGAAAGGTGTGTCACGTAAGAATCCACTCTCAGTCCTTTCATGGTGGAAAATAGCGGATAACCTCAGGCGCAGTATTATTCCCCTGGCACTGATGCTCCTCCTGATTACCGGATGGACTGTTTTGTCATCTTCATGGTTCTGGACCCTGGTTGTGATAGGGATAATTATTATACCTCCGCTTATTATTTCCTCAGTTTATCTCTTCCGTAAGCCTGAAGAGGTAAACGGTCGCCAACATTTAAGGGCGGCACGTCAGATGCTGACCAAACAACTGATTCAGTGTGCATTTATCCTGATAAGCCTTCCTTATGAAGCATTTTACAGTACCGTAGCCATCTTGCGCACATGCTGGAGAATGATAGTATCAAAGAGGCATCTTCTCGAATGGAATACAACAAATGGCAGGGTGTCGTACAGCAGTAGCCCTGCCGGATCATTTCTGACAATGTGGGTGTCACCGTTTATTGCAGTTCTCTCGTCGGCAAGTCTTCTTATATTATTCCCCGAGAAACTTGCAATGTTATGGCCGGTAATTGGCCTGTGGCTTGTCTTCCCTGCAATAGCCTGGTGGATCAGCAGGCCCCTTGTTCCCAATGAGGCACATCTTTCTGCAAGGCAAAACAGCTTTCTCTTTATTCTGTCACGTAAGACCTGGTCCTTTTTTGAAACTTTCGTCGGACCGCAGGATAACTGGCTGCCACCAGACAACTACCAGGAACATCCGGTATCAGTGACAGCACACAGGACTTCACCGACAAATATCGGGTTGTCACTCCTTGCAAATCTGTCGGCATATGACTTTGGATATATTCTTGCCGGAGAGCTTCTTGAACGGACCGGGAAGACTTTCAATTCCATGAATTCAATGGAGAGGTATAACGGCCATTTCTATAACTGGTATGACACCCAGACTTTGGAGCCGCTGAGGCCGCTTTACATTTCCTCCGTTGACAGCGGGAATCTTTCCGGCCACCTGCTGACCCTTCAGCAGGGTCTTATAAGTCTGGCTGATGAGCCTGTAACAGGTCCACGACTGTTTGAGGGAATTAATGATACTCTGATGATAGTGGCAGAAAAGGCAGGAGATACGGTTCCACCCGGGGTTTTGCAATTCCGGAAATATCTTGACTCTATTCTAAAAGAACCTCCTGTTACTATTGGATATTTACGCAAGTGTCTTCAAAAACTGGCATCAACTGCAATAGAAATTGCATCTGCAGTAAACCCGTCGGCAGATGAACAATTTGGAATATGGGCAGATAATCTTGAAAGACAATGCCGGGGTGCACTTAATGAATTACCCGACAGTTATGTTAACGAACAGGCCATCCCCACATTACGCGAAATTGCCGCCAATGACTCCGTAGAACCCGGTTCTGTTGAAAATAGTATCCGTGCAAAAGAGCGGATAGACCTGATTGAGGAGATGAGAAAGCAGTCTGCGGGGTTTGCTGAAATGGAATATGGGTTTCTGTACGACAGATCACGTCATTTGCAGACTGTAGGTTATGATATTGAAGACCGGAGACAGGATTCAAGCTACTATGATCTACTGGCTTCAGAGGCAAGGCTTTCAAGTTTTGTAGCCATTGCCAGGGACCAGGTTCCACAGGAGAGCTGGTTTGCTTTGGGACGTCTTCTTACAACTGTTGCAGGGGAGCCTGTTCTTCTTTCCTGGAGCGGATCGATGTTTGAATATCTGATGCCACTTCTTGTGATGCCGTCATATGAAAACAGCCTGCTTCATCAAACCTGTAAGGCTGCGGTTCTCAGGCAGATCGAGTACGGAAAACTCCGGGGGGTACCCTGGGGCATTTCTGAATCCGGGTACAACAGCGTTGATATTCAGATGAATTACCAGTACCGGGCTTTCGGAGTTCCGGGTCTCGGGCTGAAAAGGGGGCTGTCTGATGATCTTGTGGTGGCACCATATGCAACAGCATTGGCTCTGATGGTCATGCCTGAGGAAGCATGTGAAAATCTGGAACACCTTGCAGACCTTGGTATGCTTGGTAAATACGGCTTCTATGAGGCTGCGGACTATACTCCAAGCAGGGTGCCGCGAGGACAGGACAAGGCTGTTGTGAGGTCATTCATGGCCCATCATTCAGGTATGAGTCTTCTTTCGCTGGAGCATCTTCTGCTGAACCGTCCGATGCAAAAGAGGTTTGAAGCGGATCTCCTGTTTCAGTCAGCCTTATTGCTCCTCCAGGAAAGGATCCCGAGAGCTACCTCTTTCTTTACCCATACCTCAGGTGCGGCGAACGCCAGAACCGCCGTTGGCGAACATATAATGCCCATGAGGGTATTCAACACTCCCGATACACCCTTCCCTGAAGTTAAATTTTTATCAAACGGGGGCAGGTACAGTGTTCTGATTACAAATGCCGGCGGAGGGTACAGTCGCTGGAATGACCTTGCACTTACCCGCTGGCGTGAAGACCCCACATGTGACAACTGGGGAGCTTTTTGCTATATCAGGGATTCTGAAAGCGGAGTATTCTGGTCAACAACATATCAACCCACGCTGAAACGTCCGGATAAATATGAGGTAATTTTTTCAGAAGGCCGGGCAGAATTCCGCCGTCGTGACAATGATATTGACACACACACCGAAATTGTGGTCTCACCTGAAGACGACATAGAATTGCGCAGAGTACGCCTGACGAACCGGACCCGTAAAAAGAGGATAATTGATATTACCAGTTATGCGGAAGTGGTGCTGGCACCGAACGCTTCTGATATGTCGCATCCGGCCTTCAGTAATCTCTTTGTCCAGACGGAAATTATTCACGAGCGACAGGCGATTCTCTGCACCCGCCGGCCAAGGTCAGTGGATGAACATTCGCCATACATGTTTCATCTTATGGCAGTGCACGGTGCCGAAATAAGTAATATATCGTATGAAACGGACCGTCTGCGTTTCATCGGACGAGGAAACACCACTGCGGCCCCACAGGTGATGACAAACCATGGAGCTCTGTCAGGAAGCGAGGGATCGGTACTCGACCCTGTTGTGTCAGTTCAGTATCAGATTGTGCTTGTGCCTGATGGTTCTGCCACAGTGGATATTGTCACCGGGATAAGCGAATCCCGTGAAGGTGCATTGATCCTCGTGGAGAAGTACCAGGATAAGCAGATTGCAAACCGCGTTTTTGAACTTGCATGGACACATAGTCAGGTCTTATTGCGACAGATCAATGCGAGCGAATCGGATGCCCAGTTATACGGAAGCCTTGCCGGTTCAATTGTTTTTGCCAACTCATCATTGAGAGCAGCCCCGGTGATACTCCTGAAAAACCGCCGCAAACAATCGGGGCTGTGGGGATATTCAATTTCGGGAGACTTACCTATCGTGCTTCTTCAGATTGAAGATCCGGACAATATAAACCTTGTGCGTCAGCTTGTCCAGGCACATGCATATTGGAAACTGAAGGGCCTGGCCGTCGACCTCGTGATATGGAATGAAGATCGTGCTGGTTACCGCCAGTTACTCCAGGATCAGATTTTAGGATTAATAGCTGCCGGTGTTGAGGCTCATCTCATTGACCGGCCGGGAGGAATTTTTGTGAGGTCGGCAGATCAGATATCGAATGAAGATCGCATTCTTTT
Organism: uncultured Bacteroidales bacterium; assembly: GCA_963736735.1. Taxonomy (GTDB): domain Bacteria; phylum Bacteroidota; class Bacteroidia; order Bacteroidales; family VadinHA17; genus SR-FBR-E99. Next base: position 314,867 of record CAVTPX010000005.1, read on the forward strand.
TCAGACCGTAGCCCGTGCCATAATAAGTGATGTCCGCGGTACCCTGGCGGATCAGGTAAAGAGGGTGGGGCAAAGGGAACCGGCAGTTTCTCTATTCAGACCGAAAAGAACATACAGGCCGGAAATGCAACCAGATGTGATATTGCCACGGCCGGACCTGAGATTCTATAACGGTTTGGGAGGCTTTACCCCGGATGGAAGGGAATACGTCATTACTACATCGAAAGAGAGGAAAACACCGGCACCCTGGTCAAATATTATGGCAAACCAGGGCTTTGGCACAGTTATTTCCGAGAATGGGATGGCGTATACCTGGGCTGAAAATTCGCATGAATACCGGCTTACACCCTGGTATAATGATCCGGTAACCGATGCCGGAGGAGAAGCATTGTATATCCGTGATGAAGAGACGGGCCATTTCTGGTCTCCGACGCCTCTGACAGACAGCGAATCGAAATTGTATATCACCCGTCACGGATTCGGGTACAGTGTTTTTGAGCACAATGAGAGGGGTATTGTCACCGAACTTTGCGTATATGTAGCCACCGATGCACCAATAAAATTCTCGGTACTGAAAGTGAGAAACGAATCGGGGCGCACTTGCACATTGTCAGTTACAAATTATGTCGAATGGGTGCTGGGCGACTTACGTCAGAAATATGCAATGCATTTGAATACAAGTGCTGATCTGAGCGGCGGGGCAATCTATGCAGTAAATCCTTATAATCCCGAGTTTTCCGGGCGGGTTGCTTTTCTGCATACTGACGGTCTGATAAAATCCTTTACATGTGACCGTACCGAATTTCTCGGCAGGAATGGCTCACTGAAGAATCCGGCAGCCTTATTACGCTCCCGGCTTTCGGGGAAAAAAGGTGTGGCCCTTGATCCTTGTGCTGCCCTGCAGGTCTCATTTGAAATTGCGGCCGGCCAGGAGCACCAGGTAGTATTCAGGCTTGGCTCTGGCCGGGATCAGGAAGATACAAACAACCTGATACGCCGATTCCGTGGCGATGGGCCTGCCTATTCTGCCCTGGAGGCAGTATGGCAACTCTGGAGCCATACTCTTGGAACTGTACAGGTTGAGACACCCGACCAGTCAATCAACGTACTCGTAAACGGTTGGCTTTTGTACCAGACTCTGGCATGCCGTATCTGGGCCCGCAGCGGATACTATCAATCCGGCGGAGCCTTCGGCTTTCGCGACCAGTTGCAGGATGCAATGGCCTTAATCCATACGAGGCCAGAAATCCTCCGCGAGCTTCTTATTGTCTTTGCCGCACGTCAGTTTGTTGAAGGCGATGTCCAGCACTGGTGGCATCCTCCGGTAGGCAGGGGTGTGCGTACTCACTGTTCTGACGATTACCTCTGGCTGCCCCTGGCTGCCTGCCGCTACGTGACAGCTACTGCAGACACAAATGTTCTGAATGAAACAGTACATTTCCTTGAAGGACGGGCGGTAAACCCGGAAGATGATTCGTACTATGATCTTCCGGCCCGCTCAGATGAAACAGCCACATTATACGAACATTGCAAACGGGCTGTCATTTACGGCCTCAGGTTTGGTGATCATGGGTTGCCCCTGATAGGTACCTGCGACTGGAATGACGGGATGAATAAGGTCGGAAATCTTGGCAAGGGCGAAAGTGTCTGGCTCGGTTTCTTTTTATTTGATATTATTAATCAGTTCGTTATGATTGCTGAGGCAAGAGATGACCGGGAATTTGCTGATCAATGCAGGGCTGAAGCCGCGCGCCTGAAAATTAATATCGAAAAGAACGGATGGGACGGAGAATGGTACAGGCGCGCCTATTTTGACAGCGGTCATGCCGCTTGGCTCAGCAGACAATGATGAATGCCAGATTGACTCCATATCTCAAAGCTGGTCAGTTCTGTCAGGCGCAGCCGGAAATGAAAGGGCAACGACTGCAATGGAATCACTGAGCAAGAGACTCGTCAGGAGGGAAGATTCCCTGGTTCAGTTACTGGATCCTCCGTTTGACAAATCAGATATGAACCCCGGCTATATCAAGGGCTACGTTCCCGGAGTAAGGGAAAACGGAGGTCAGTATACACATGCGGCAATCTGGGCTGCAATGGCATTCTCAAAACTGGGTGACAGCAGAAGTGCATGGGAGATATTAAGAATTATCAACCCCGTAAATCATGCCGGATCTCCCGATGAGGTTGCAAGGTACAAGGTTGAACCATACGTGATTGCAGCGGATGTGTATGCCCTTTCACCACATACCGGAAGGGGAGGGTGGACCTGGTATACCGGATCAGCCGGCTGGATGTACCGCCTGATTCTGGAATCATTACTGGGATTGAGACTTGAAGCTGATAGACTTTATATTGAGCCCTGTCTTCCTGAGGAGTGGCAGTACTATAAGATGCACTATATTTTCAGAGATACACTGTACCGGATCTCTGTAACTCAGATTTCTGAAGGAAGTCCGGCACTGGTTTTAAAACTTGACGGGGTTGAATGTCTGGATAGGTATATCCGTCTTGTAAATGACCGGCAGGATCATACGGCAGAAGTATTAATAAACAGAGGGTAGTAAAGAACCCGGATCCCGTGAAGAGATCCGCTTTTATTTGTGCGCTTAAGGCTGTCAGGTCAGCTGTGCCGGGTCAGAACGGATAACCTATTGCGATGTTCAGCACGAGGTTCTCCCGTCCTCCAGGCGGGATCTGTGAAATCTATAAGGTCAGTCACCCACCTCTGTCCGTCTTCAAGCCAGGGCTTCCTTAGCGGAATGGCAAGATCGAACCGAAGGATGAAGAAGGAGACATCAATCCTCGCCCCGATACCTGCACCTACCGCCATCTCCTTCATGAACCCGGAAAGCATAAACGGACTTCCGGTATTGGCAGGATTTGATTTTTGCAGCCAGACATTTCCGGCATCTGCAAATATGCGCACCCTTGAAAAACCGGTAGATATTAAAGCGATACTCAGCGTTGACTTCAAGTTTTATATCCCCTCCCAAATGCAAAAAGCCTCTGTTATCCACATTCTGAAAAAAGGTGCCCGGTCCCACTGAATTGATTTGGAAACCACGGAGACTGTTAGGACCGCCGCTGAAAAACTGCCGGTATACGGCAAGACAGAAGAATTTCCAAATGACCGGGCTACACCTGCAAAAAACCTCAGCAGCCAGTTTGTTCTTATTTCCCAGATTAAGAAAAGCCCGGGCATCCAGACTTGATTTTACAAACTGTGAATAGACAGACCCGATTACTGTTGAGGGATCATCCGGTGTGGGCTTTTCACCTCCCGCTCATTTTTGCAAGCGAAAAAGCATTACCGGCACTCTCTGCCGCAAGTTGCAAAAAGTAAATGCATTCTCTTGTCCGCAACAGCCTGCTCATTATAGGTGAACGAATAGGAGGCTCCCGCTATAAACAGTTCCTCATAGCTTTTCTTCAGGAACGGGTTTGATGCCAGTAATTCTGTGAATGCGGCTGATTCATTTCCCAATGAAGTAAAACTGATATTTACCGGATTCAATTCATGTTCCTGTCTTGAATTTTCTCTCCATTTATACCCGTAGATAAACTTAAAAGTACGCATATCGAAGTAGTCAACTCTTTTCAGGTAACTGAAGGAGAGCAACAGCTGTGTTTTAGGACTGTAGATGCTGTTAGTCATCTTAATTTTAAATGGAACGATGAATCGTGGAAAAGTCAGTTCAACCTGAGGACTCCATGAAAATATATATAAATTGGTGTTTTGACCGCCAAGTTGCGCTTCAAATGATCCTCCCATATTCAGGGTCAGCAGTTCGGCACCCCCGAATGCATTCCGGCTCAGGATGCTGAAGTTCATCCGGGGCCCTGCAAAATCATTCGATTTTGATATCATATCCAGTTCTGCCCTGAAAGTCCTGTTTGGCATCTGTGTCATCAAAACCTTCGCATCCAGATACCCTGTTGCAGTTGTATCACTGTCGGAAAATCTTTACCTGAACGAACTTGAAATTACCCATTGACATCAGGCGGTTAAGAGTGAGGTTATAATTATTCCTCGACCAGATATCATTTTTCCTGAGCATCACTGATCTTAAAATTACTGCAGGCCTTATGTTCATATCTGCCGTATTGCCCAGCAGGAAGACATTCCCGAATCGCACTGTCTCTCCGGCATTGTTTGAAGTATCCATATTTAATGAATAATCCTGATCAATGAATACGTTGTTTATCCGGTATACAGTCAGTGCTTGTTCCGGAATGGTGTCTTTTAACGTCAGTCTGAGTGATATTGTCCGGTCTCTGTCAGATGTGTCAGCTTTAAAAAGAAGGTAGTCGGGGTTGAAGTAAAAGTATCCGTTGTTTTTTAACAGGGCATCCAGCCGTATTCTTTCCTTTTTAAAATTATCGAGATTATAATCTTCGCCCGGTTTGATGAGGCTATTCTTTTTATCGTTCAGTACCAGAGATTGGATGCTGTCATCTTTTATTGCATACTGTAGTTCTTTAACCGTATAGGGTTTGTGAATGTGGCTCGTATAAATTACTCTGGCAGTGCGGTTCTTCTCAACTGTCCGCGATTCGGTATAGCTTCTGAATACCCCGATGTTGAAAAGTCTTGCATCAATAATTGCAGTTGTAACTCCCGGGTTGACACTGCTTATCAGTACCGGTGCTTCACCGGATTTCTTCAGCCATTTCCCGATTCCGGTCTTTGGATCATCTCCTGTTGCCATGTACAGCCAGAGTTTGGGACGGATGCCGAGATAGCTTTTATTTGGCACAGGACGTACTGAAGCAGCGGCAATGCCTTTTATATGCCGGTTTTTATTTTTTTCAGCAGACTCAATCTTAATATCAGCGCCGGTATAAAGCTTTTCACCTGAAGGTAAATGCCTTGTGCCGCTGCACGCTGCCTGGAACAGACAAACTGTGATCAGGAAATAATTATTTATTACCGACCTTCTCATTTTTCAACTCTTTTTCCGATGAGCCCCTTTTCTTTTTAAGTGCTCTGAAGACATCTCTCCATTTATTGAAATCACGCATATATACGATTCCGACCCCGCTTTCAATCAACTGTCCCTCGATGGCGCCTTCATACTGATTATGCCTGAAGGCTTTCAGCCTGTAACGTCCATCCCGGGTAATTTTATATTCAATTTCAACATCACCTGTGATATCACTTGCAGAGTTCTTTCCCGCCTTTTCACCTTCCACATCCACAGAACCACCGAGCTGCACAGACAACCTTTCGTGAAACAGTTGTTTTTTTATACCAATCTCAACCTCAGTCCTTCCCTGAGCTTCCCCTGTCTGATAATCATTGTAGGACTGAACATCAAAGTTTAATTCAGCTCCGGGTATAACCTTGGCGCTGAGCCTGTTTAGTTGTGCTGACAGAAAATTCCCGACAGTTGAGCGTACAAGGGTTGATGTACCGCCTGATTCACTCTGCAGGGGGTTTTCCTGGATAAACCTGCCCAGCACCAACAGGGCGAAGACCTGCTTGTTCAGGGCTGATTCGTCCTCATTAAGCATGATAAGTTTCTGATTAACAGCTCCATTAAGGATACCTTTGTCCTCTGGCGGCAACTCAATTTCAAAGCTTATCACGGGATGCAATATTGCTCCCCGAAGTTTCATCATTACCCAGAACGGATACTGCTGTCTGTATCCGGCTTTTTCCACATCGCTGAGGGTTGACATCTGAATAGCCACAAGGTCATAGGGTGCAGCCCTGACAGCATATTTTGCATTTATTGATATCTCGGCATCCAAAGGATCACCATTCCAGATAATTGTGCTTCCGGGAATAATATCAAATTTCCTTTTCACAAGCGATTTCAATGAGACGATATAGTTACCCTCATCCACATTATATGCCCCGGTTAGGCTCATTTTCCCGCTTCTGTCCATAGCAAAACTTAAAGCAGCCGCTCCTCTTACAACAAGCGAATCATCCGAAGAGGGGTCCATTAACAACCGCAAGGTGGCCTGTTTGTCTATTTCAACAATAGCGGACAGGTCAATACCTTTGAAGCTCCGATTGCGCGCCGTTATTTTGCCCGCACCAGTTACTATTGAATTAATTTTCAGGGTGTCATCAAACTCTACCACATCCTCACCCTTGTCAGTTGAGAGCTTTTCTCCGGGGACAGCAAAGGTAAAGTTGGACCCTTTTTTCATCAGAATTGTACCGCTGGCAACCGGTAGTTTCAGCGGACCCCTGACATCAATTCTGCTGTCAATAATCATCCTGCCGTAATAGATCTTATTGACCGCAGCCGATGTATTCATAAGCAGGAAGTCATCAGAGCTTACATTTATATCAAAAACGAAATCTTTAAATCTTGTCATGAGCACTGTGCCATTAATTACGGCCGTGTTCCCCGAGGCGTCGGCAACAGTGAAGGAACTGAAACTAATTCCCTCAGTGCCCAGGTGAACAGTTTCATGCTTTAGCTCCAGCCGGCTGTTCAGTACAGCAGGGTTAAGAAAAACGTTGTTGAAAACCAGCTCACCTGTAATCTCAGGTGCGGATGGTGTTCCCTCAACCGTCGCATTTCCGCTAAGGGTTCCTGAAGACTCTGAAATCTGACCCTTTGAGAATGCTTCAAGGGTTTTCACCGACAGAGACTTTATATCAGCTTCTATTCTTATTGAATTGTTCCCGCCACCGGGAATGTAAAAACCTTTGGCTGTCAGGGTATTGTCAGGACCGGATAAATCTAAACCGAAATCAAATTTCCCGGCGGCAGGATTGTGTGCTCTGATTGAAATATTTCCAACCGGAATTTCATGGACACTCAATTCAGTTACTGTCGCATCCGCAATTATGCCATAAGCTTTGCCGACCCTTTTGAGCACCACGTTTCCGTCAACGGTACCATTTACAAGGCTCGTGTCCTTTTCAATGATCCGTGAGATCTCCCCCAGACTGAAATTCCTGAATCCTATATTCAAATCGTCATTGAACCGGTCATTTGCAGAGGCTATATTGATCTGACTGGCAGCATTCCTGATAAAAAAATTGTGAATCATCAATCCTTCTTTCCCGAAAAGGATATAATTATCCGCATCAATATTCCAGCGATCATTCATCAGATAGAAATCCTCCGGATCAATTTCAATCCGGTAGCTGGCGTCAGGTTTAGTGATCTTTGATCTGAGTACCAGCTTTTTGTTTTCCTTATCTGATGACGATATCCCGGCTGTGATAATATTGCCGGCAATTTTCCCGTCGAACAGGAATTTGTCCATTTTGATCCGGGAGTTTGAGATGCTGCTTACTGATACTTTCCAGTCTATTTCAGCCGGATCTGAATTCACTTCAAGCAAAAAGTCTTTTATCTCAATGGCCCCGTAAACTACTTTATTCATTGTTGCACTAAGTTTCAGGTCATTTTTCTGACTGTCAAAACTGCCACTTATGATGCCGGGTTCAAACTCTTTAAGTTCCGGCAGCAGGACCTGAGAAATTACGGGGTGGTTGTGAAGGAGTATCTCAAATGTAAAATTCGATGAATCGGTACTGTTCTGCTGAGCTACTCTTCCCGGGAACGGGAAATAGGAGTTGATAAAGCCGGTTAAGCCTGAGGTGATGGCAGCCGGGGAAATTGTGCCTGAGTATTTGATGCCAAGCAGGGCTTCGGATTGATTCAGGTCCAGCTTACCAGGCTCATTAATTGAAGCAAACAGGAGGGAATCAACCATATATATTTTATCATCTCTGGCAATTACAAGGTTTGAGATCCTGACTCTGCCGTTAAGCATACTGGCAGAGTCATTCCGTGAGACCGGATGTTGCTGCCAGGCTTAACCTTATGTCAGTCTTTTGTAAACCCCAGCTTCTTCAGGTCTGCTCCCGTTATCTTCAATGTAAAATTATAGGCTGGCCGGGATCTGTTAAAATTCACCAGTCCGTTAAAATCAAACACAGCATTTTCATCATTCATATTTACCCTGCCTTCAAATTCCTGACCACTGATATTGCCATCTGCATGAAGCCTGTGGTATGTATAATTTTTCAGTCGGAAGCTGGATACATCAGCGGTAATTCCTGCACTGAAACTGTTTTTGTCAAAACCGTGCCCGCTTGTTTCTGCAGTTAAGGTTACAGGCCCAAACAATGCTGTATCCTGCAGTAATCTGCCAAGATTAAACTCTTCAATGCTGGCCTTGCCCGCGAAGTTCTCATTGTCATCAATTGAAGCAACAATTTTTGCTGATCCGTAGCTGCTGGCCAGTGAAATTGTCGTTTCGAAAGACATTAACCTTCCGGCAAAAGCCATTTCAGCCATAATGTTTTCAGGAAGTGTGATTTTAGCAGGGATTGATTTGCCGGCAATAATTTCAATGTCCTTTCTGCCGGTCCTGAGATACAGGTCAGGTAATGACCAGAAAGCAGTTTTTAGAACCGGGAGGCCGGTTACTGTAAAATTGGTTTTTAACAGGGTCCCGGTCGCTGCAGTCAGAACAATATCTCTCCCTTCAAGGCTGTCAATCCTTCCTTTCAGGGTTCCGGAAATGGTTGATATATTAGTCCCATTTTTAAAGAATTCATTTGCGGAGAGATTCGGAACGAAATAGACAATATCTGAATTTCTGACACTCAGATTTTTAATATCCGCGGTGATGTTGACAGAAGCAAGGGAATCCTTCAGAGCACTTCTGGAAGTATATGCGATTTTTACATCAGCAGAAATTGAAGAACCTTCCGTTTTTACTTCCAGATGTTTTGCAGTCATCGAATGCCGGTCCATGAGGAAATCAGTCTCAAACTGCTTTATGCTGAACCTGTTCTGATCAATTGCAGTGAACTTGCTCACAGAAACCCTGATTGTGTCTGGTGAATAATACAGATTCTTCGCTTCCAGTGTTATATGATCAAGCGATATATAGCCGGATTCAAACAAGTTTCCCGTATCACTTCTTTCACCGTCCTGGTATTGAAACCGGCTATCTTTAAGGTTGAAGTCACGGACACTGACTGTCCATTTTTTTCCTGTCCGGATCCGGTCCTTTTTTTTTGAGTTTTTGTCGCCAAAGGCAGTTACCAGGAAACTGTAGTTGAATATTGAGTCAGTCGCAGGGCGGTTAAGCCTGATTACAGCATTTTCCAATGTAACATTGCTGAGTGTTACTCTCTCAGAAAACAGGTCCCTGAATACAAGGTTTATTCTTATTCTCCCTGCGTATAGCAATGTATCTTGCTGAAGATCTTCAAGAAACAGTCGTTCAGCAACAACTGATTTCGGGAACGAGATGCGGATTTTTCCTATTTCAACCCGTGTATTTGTTTTGTTTGTGACGAAGGAGGTGGCATAATGTACAATCCGGTTTTGAATTGCCGGGACCCTGATCAGGGAGGCGATTACGACGAATATGAGCACAATGACAACGGCCACCCAGGTGATAGCTTTTAAAGTTTTTCTGAACAGGGGTTTTACTTTATTCACCGGGGCACATAATCTGATTACAAATTAATTAATAACGATATATTGCTGCCAGTCCTGTTTCGGAAGGCATCTTGTCAGAAGGCAAAACAATCACACTGCCCCCCATCTTCATCACAAGTTCACCCATGTCATCAAGCAGGTCATCAACTTTAGGGTTTGTAAGGTCCTTTTTCTGGGTATTTCCGGTAACCGGATTGGTGATCCTGATTGCAATCATTCGGTCTGCTTCAATCAGAATTGTATCGATCTTACCCTCAACAGCCGCAACGGACACTTCCCGAATATTATCACTGCCTTTTCCGTTAGCTTTTGCCTGTTCATACTCTGTCAGTCAGTTTTTTAATCTTTGACACATATACCGGTTCCATGATTTCCCAGGCGAGTTTTACAAGTTTATCAGCTGGGACAGCCGTAGGGTTTATTTGAATGCCTGCAGGCACCAGTAAGAGATTTTTACTTACTTTCTGAAAGAGGCTGTGGTGTTCAGGCAGGGCTGCCAGAATTAGCGGCCAGCCTGAAAGCTTCGAGTACCTTTCATAAACGTATGATGCCACCTCACGGAAAAACTGCGTGGTGTCATCGCCGGAGGCATCTGTCACATTTTCAGGAACACCCGGAGCAAGTTCCACCTCAACAAGGGAATGGCGGGTACCTTCATAGAGCCTGATTTCATTCAGGCTTAAACCTAAAACATGGAAGTGGTCTGCCGACTGCAAATACCGGCGGAGAGGCTTTGTATGGAAGCTGTCAGCTGCAACTGCCAGCTCTTCAACAGCTACCGGTATCCTCAGGGCTTTGAAAATCTCAGGCGAACTTAGAACAGCCAGCCCATCTGAAGTATGATTCCAGAAACCGTCATCATTACCAAGAACTTCAAGTGGCTCGAGATATTTTTTAACCTCCTCAGCTGAGTATTTTTGCAGAAGTGAATCTTCCAGTTCTCTTACAAGATTTTTATACCTGGTTATGTCCTGCAGGTTCTCAGGATGGGTTCTGTGTGTAGGCATATAAAGTGAAAGGAACGGAGCCTCGTTAAAAGCCAAAAGCTCCTGGATCAATTCTGTGTTCAGTATTTCCATTATGTGCTGGTAATTAGTTATTTCCAAAATTAATAAGGACAGCAACCACCGCTATTACAGAACTCCGGATAAGAGTTACATGATTCCCACATTATGGTTGGGTGGAACCCCCGATCTGTGGAATTAGTGGTAAATGACAGGTCCCGGTTTTTCAATTTCAAAATCCCTGAATCCGAAATCGGTTGTACTGAAGGAGTTCAGTTTAAAAATGTCCCTTCCTATTCCGGGAATAAGCGGATAGAATGAGACTGAAATCTGAAATGTACTGAATATCAGGTTTTCATTCTTGATCAGGACTCCCAGTCCAAGTTGCGAATACACCCTGCTTTTCTTCACCGGGTAAATGTCATCACCTATCATTCCGAGAGAACAACTCAGATAGGGCCCAAAACGAAATCCTGCAAGAGACCAGGGAGAGTACGACTGGATCTGCAGGGTGAGCAGCAGGCGGGTAGTTCCGGACAGGTGAGGGCTCTTAAACCCGTCCAGCCCGTAACCGTCGTTAAGAGTCAGACTGTCGTAGGGTGACCGGTTTATTCCTGCTGTTATCTCCGGTTTCACAAATTGTCTGAACTTCCATTTGCCGATTTCGAATAAGGGGGTCGAATAGTTCACTCCGGCAGAAAAAACTCCCTGTTCAACATTAGAAGAGTGAAAGAATGCACCATATTCAAGGTTTGAGCTCAGGTATCCCCATTTATAATAGTTGCCTGACGAAAATCTCATCCCCAGGTAGAGCCGTCCTGATCCGTTTTTAACCTGGTAACCGGCTGTCAGGCTGTAAATTTTTCCAACAGGTACATCCTCCGGAACCCCGTATTTGAATATATATCTGTCCTGAACATATTTTCTGGAGGCAATCCCTATGCCACCAAGATAAAAGTCTTCATCGGAGTAGAAATGCAACGGATCATTATCCTCAGGGTATTTTTCGGAAAAGCGTATCCTGAGATACCGTGCCGTAAAGATCAGGTTGGTTACGATCTCCGCCTTTCGGTTCTCCTTATATATCTCCACTGCCTTGCCTGCCCAGATGTCACTGGTGCTGAATCTTAACAAAACCGGAAGGTAAGCCTGCCCGTTGCTCCTCAGTGAATCTCTTCTCTGCTGGGATTCGAATGCTATACCTGCCGCCCACCTGGTAAGGGGAGAATAGAAGGGTCGGTCAACTTCGATGCTCCTGATGAAATTACCTTTGCCGTCAAAGCTGTAGTGCAGCATCGAGCTGATATATGTGTTCCGTGATATTCGGGATGAAATAATTCGTATTCAACGCATTGATACCGGTATTGAAATTTCTTGAAAAAAATGTTTTAAACTCATGGCCGGATCCCAGGAAATTATTGTCGGTTATCCCGGCAAACATTTTTACCGGTGATGCTGCTGCAGCAGGAATGATACTCCATTTGTCCAGCTCACGGATTGTTATATCCACGGAATCTGAGCTTTCGCCGGTTGTTGTAACACTGAAGGTTACCTCGTGTACATAAGACCGGTTCCGGATTAACCTTTCCGATTCTTTTACAAGTAAAGAGCTGAAGGCCTGATTCCTGCTGAACAGAAGCAGGTTGCGGATTGCCAGGCTGCGCGTCTTTACATGCAGTGCATTTCCTGTTCTGTTCAGGATATTACCGGAGGCTTGTGCGGTGTCAACTCCCGTGTAACCGAAAGGATCAAAAGTGAGAACGACTATGTTCCTGATTATTTTTCCCTCAAAGGCTGTGTACTTGCTTTGAAGGGGACCTTCGCCCTTTTTCTTTCTGAGGTTTTCTTCTTCGGTGGCAGGACCCACGGGTTTGAAAACCAATCTGTAAAGGAATGTTTTGAACCTGCTTCGCCTGGAATATGTTTCAATATCCGAATATATTCCTGTTGAATCAGGATTGATTGTCTTTTCCTGAGCTAAAGCAAGATCACTTAATAAAAATGAAACAATAACCAGTTTTATTATATTCCTGAACCGCACCTTTAATACAATTCCGGGTCTGTAATATAAAGTGTTTATTTCTTCTTTGTTTCAAGGGCTTTTTGTTGTGACTCCCTGAGTTCCAGAGAATCACTTGTGAGTTTTTCGGCTTTCTTTTCAGCTGCCTTTTCTTTTCTGTTGAAGTATCCTTTCAGAAGGAAGTTTTCCTTGGCTGCATTCATGTTTTCATCAAGCCCCTTGCTGCTCTTTCTCAGGTTTACAATGGTCCTGTCAATGTTTTCTGCAATTGTTGTATCCTGGATCAGTCTTCCAAGAGTACCGTTCCCGTTGTTGATATTTATCATTATCTCCGCCAGCTGAAAAGAGATAATTGCCGCATTGTCTGCGGTAATCATCAGGCTTTCCATAATGGCATCAGTCTCTACAGGTTCTTTTGAACGGATATATTCTCCTTCTCTTACAAGCGGAGCATCGATACTGCCCTGGGTGACAATCACAATACGGTCACCGATGATTCCTGCAGAACCTATGGCAGCTTCACAGTCGTTTTTGATAAACTGGTGAACGCTTTTCTTGATCAGCAAGTCAACACGGACAGTTGTATCATTGACTATCATTATGTTATCCACGGTTCCCACGTTGATCCCGGAAAAGCGGACATTACTTCCGGTTTCGAGCCCGCTTATGTTACGGAAGGTGGTGGTTATTTTAAAGACTGGGTCGAATAAGTTTTCCTGTTTCCCGATTATGAAAATGGCAATGAAAAAGATTACCAATCCCCCTGTTATAAAAAGACCAAGTCTTACTTTGAATCTTGTTGTGTGCGTATCCATTGGATTGTCATTTAAAAAATGATTTGATTACAGGGTCATCTGACTTTTCAAACTCAGCCATTTTTCCCTCTTTATAAACCCCTCCGTTGAGCAGCATGATGATCCGGTTTGCAGTTGTCCTGGCGCATGCAATATCATGGGTTATTATGACAGATGAGGTCTTGTATTTTTTCTGAACTTCATTGATGAGAACGCTTATCTCATCTGATGTAACCGGGTCAAGCCCTGTAGTCGGTTCGTCATACAACATTATCATCGGGTCAACTATCAGGGTCCGGGCCAGGCTGATCCGCTTGCGCATTCCGCCTGATAATTGAGATGGCATCTTGTTAAGGGCGTCGGATAAACCAACATTCTCCAGGACTTCTTCAACCTTTTCACCGATCTGTTGATGGCTGAGGTCTCTTTTTATTCTTCGCAACGGAAATTCCAGGTTTTGTTTTACAGTCATGGAATCATACAAAGCACTGCTCTGAAACAGAAAACCTATTTTCTTTCTTAACTCACTTAACCTGTTACGGTCAAGGGCAATCACATCTTCACCGAGAACGGTTATCTTTCCCTCGTCAGGTTCCAGTAGCCTTACAATGCATTTGATCAGCACTGATTTTCCGGAGCCAGATTTTCCGAGAACTACCAGGTTCTCACCTGCAAAAAGTTTCAAAGAGACATCTGTAAGGACATCCTCTGAACCGAATCCCTTTCTGAGGCTGACGATTTCGATAACCTGTTCCGGTTTTTCTGCTTTTTTTGATGCAGTTTCCGGTGTTGCCGGATTGGTCATAACATATCGGTTATTTGCACGGCAATGAGATCTACAATTATTACAAACAGGGATGCCAGTACCACCGCTGAATTGGCCGCAATACCCACGCTTTCAGTGCCACGTCCTGCCGTATAGCCCTTATAGCATCCCACAAAGCCTATAATGGCGCCGAAGAAAAAAGTTTTTACAAGGGCCGGCAGAAAGTCTATAAACCCTATCTGGCCAAAGGCCTGGGAAAAAAACAGGACTAAAGACACCTCTCCCTTGATGTTAGCGCCTGCCCAGCTTCCCATAATGCCCAGAGCGTCTGCATACAATACCAGGATGGGTACCATGATCGTCGCAGCGAGTACCCTTGTAACAACAAGAAATTTAATTGGATTGGTGGATGAAACCTCCATGGCATCAATCTGTTCCGTAACTCTCATGGAACCCAGTTCTGCACCCATGCCTGAGCCTATTTTCCCCGCACATATCAACGCTGTTATGACAGGCCCCATTTCCCGGATAAGAGATATTGTCACCATTCCGGGAAGCAGGCCTACTGCCCCGAAGCTCAGCAGTGCCGGCCGTGTCTGTATTGTGAGTACCAGGCCAATAATAATCCCTGTCACTGAAATCAATGGCAAGGTCTTATATCCGATCTGATAACACTGATGCAGAAACTCCCTGAATTCGAAACGGCGTGAGAAAGTCTCCCTGGTGACCCGGGTCATGAATAAAAAGCCATCGGCAATCTCCGTTAAGAAGTTGCCGGCTTTTGCCGTTCTTGCAATTGTATTGTCCACAAGCCTGATGGACCTATCCTTTGCAATCTCTTTAGCCTTGATTACAGGGGCCGGTATTTTCATCTGCACAAAGGTTGGCCTTTTGAAGGCGGGAAGTGTTGTATTATCCTTTAAAAGAGTTACATGATTCACATATATTGGGCTAGGCTACCCCTCTTTTAGGTCCAATCATGCTGTACCCTGCAAAAAAAAGCCCCGCCGAAGGGGCGGGGCTGTCTGAATTTTTATATAGTAACCGGCCGGAGTACCGGGACACCTGCCAGTCTTGTCAGGAACACGGTTCTTGTCGCTGTCTTAAAGAGTACCTATTGTTAATATGATGCCAAGCGATTGAGATATGAATCTGTCATTCTTCGTGTCTGTCTTATCCAAATCCCTGACATCACTGTTTGTAAAATTATATAGGATCTGGTACTGAAGGGCCAGCTGAGGCAAAACGTTAAAACTAATTCCGCCACCAAGGGGAATGAAAGCATCCCAGTCATCAACCCTGGTTCTGGTTTGATCCTCTTCAGCAGCAAAACTCGCAAACCCCACACCTGCTGCAAGGTATGGCGCAATGATTGCATCTTCATTAATGAAATAGCCGTTATTGAGCTTATATTTGAGCAGCATCGCCGCATCAGTTTTCTTTGCCATGAAATTAACTGTGGGACTCTGCTAGAAACCGTAGGTACCATGTTCGGCCTGTAAGCTAAGATCGAAAGAGGGATTGAGATAACGGTTTACTGCAAGTCCGGCATGCCCGTAAACAAAAGGTTCGAAGAGCATAAATCCGTCTCCCAGTTCACCAACATATTCAGTTTTACCGCCAAACAGGCCGATTGCCCATTTCTGATCAGCGTTCTGTCCGGATGCCTCTACAAGCATTATGACGAGAAAAAATAGTAAGAAGAGCTTTTTCATATAGAAGGTTTTAGTTTTCACGAGTAAATATAATAAGTTTTACAAAGAGTGCAAAACATAAAATATTTCTGGCATGTTTGTACATGTATTCAGAATATTGGTTGCAGAACATATTTAATGCTTCCTAATATATGTTATTTTTAAGCGGTTAACAATTAAAAACTGATATGACCATGAGAAGAATAGTCCTTTTATATTTGGCGATACTGGTTGTCCAGCAGGCATTCCCTCAGGGGCAAAGGGTGCTGACAATCGACGACCTGACAAAATGGAACAGGATCACTGAGAAAGTAGTGTCAGACGACGGCTCCCTGACAGCTTTCAAAACAGAACCGTGGACCGGTGATCCGGTGGTGACTCTCTATGATAAAAGCGCAGCTCTGAAGGCTACATTCAATTGTGCAACAGGAATCAGCATTACAGCTGATTCAAGGTTTCTGGTCTTCACAATCAAGCCGGCGAAGGCAACCGTCACAGAGCTGAAGCTGAAGAAAACGAAGAAGGAAGACCTGCCACTGGATATGCTTGGCATCTATGATGTTGCACAAGGCGTTACCGATACTGTTCAAAGATTGAAATCGTTCAAGGTGCCGGCAAAATGGGCCGGGTGGATTGCCTGGCAGACAGAGCCCCTGAAGGAAAAGACAGCATCGAAGGGCGAGACTCCCGTTAAGGAAAACAGTGAGGCAAAGAAGGAAGCTCCCGAAGCCGTGAAGGAAACTCCTGTAGCCACGAAGGAAACTCCCGAAGCCAAAAAGGAGAACGGGAAGAAGCCGAAAACAGAGTCTGCCGACAATGGATATGCCCTTATCATAAGGAACCTTGCAAACGGAGCCACTGATACAGTCAGGTTCGTGACTGAATATTTATTCGCAGATGAGGCTGCGATGCTGTTGTGTGCAACCACAGGCGACGATAAGGCACTTGAGCCGGGTGTACTGATGATAGATCTGAAGAAGGGAACCAGAACCGCATTATATTCCGGAAAGGCCAGATTCAAGCAGCTTGCCGCAGACAAGACAGGGGTGAGAGCAGCATTCCTCGCCTCCACAGATGAGAAGGACAAAGCCGGAAACACCTGGTCGCTTTATTGCTGGACTGGCAAGGGCACTGCAGCACTGGCAGCCGCACCCGGCAGTGCAGGGATGCCTGAGGGATGGATTGTAAATGAGAATGCACGACTTGTCTTCGGTGAGAAAAGCAGCAGGCTTTTCTTCGGCACTTCACCCGAATACAAACTTAAAGACACAACAATACTTGATGAAGACCGCCCCAATGTGGACGTCTGGCACTATGCCGAAGGAAAGCTCCATACTGCCCAGGTGATTGCCAAATCGCGCGATTCGAAAAAGACCTATATGGCTGTCTGGCACAGCGACCTGAATAAGGCCGTTCAGCTGGCAACACCTGAGATGCCTGATGTACAGCTTATTGACAAGGGCGATGCCCCGAACCTCCTTGGCTCCTCGAACCTCCCTTACGAACTTGAATCAATGTGGGAAGGGAACCAGAAATATGATGTCTGGCTTGTAGATGTCTTCACAGGTGCTTCAAAAAAGCTGAAGGAGAACCTGAATGCCCGCATCCGGGTCTCTCCGGCAGGTAAATATCTTTACTGGTATCAGAGTTCTGACAGTTCCTGGTACAGCTACGATATTGCTGGTGCAGGTGAATACCGACTGACTACACCGAAAACTCTTCCCTGCTACGACGAACTCAATGATGTTCCTGATCTTCCTGATTCATACCAGCCTGCAGGATGGCTGAAGGATGACAAAGCCTTTCTTATTTCTGAAAGATATGACATCTGGTCACTTGATCCGAAGGCAGGCCGGGCCCCGGTGAACGTCACCCTCAATGGCAGAACCGAGAAGATCACTTACCGCCTGATAGATTTCGACCCGGAGAATGAATTTATTGACCCTGCAGTGAAACAGTACCTGGCAGGATCAAACGAAATAACAAAAGGAAGCGGTTATTATTCCCTGGACCTCAAAAAGAAAGAGGCCCCGGTGCAGCTCATGGCAGGCAATTTCAGTCTGGGGATGCCTGTGAAGGCACTTAAGGCCGATATCATAATTTATACAAAAGAGGATTTCGGTGTTTTCCCGGATTACATACTGACTGATCTCACATTTATAGGTGGCAGGAGGCTTACAAATGCCAATCCTCAGCAAAAGGACTTTTCCTGGGGAACTGCGGAGCAGGTGAGCTGGACTTCCCTGGACGGACGCAAAGTGGATGGTCTGTTGTACAAGCCGGCAAATTTTGATCCGTCGAAGAAGTATCCCATGATAGTTAACTTCTACGAGAAAAGCTCCTCTGAGTTGTACAGGCACCGGATACCTGAAGCAGGAAGATCCACAATCGATTATCATTATTATACAAGCAACGGGTACCTTGTATTCAGTCCCGATATTTATTATACAGACGGTTATCCCGGACAGAGCTGCTACAACTGCGTGATGCCGGGCATTATGTTCCTGATTGAAAAGGGATTTGTGGATGAAAAGCACATTGGAGCACAGGGACACAGCTGGGGAGGTTACCAGGTAGCGTATCTTGCCACCAGGACCAGCCTTTTTGCGGCCATTGAGTCGGGTGCGCCGGTTGTGAACATGTACAGTGCCTACGGTGGTATAAGATGGGAGTCGGGTGCAAACCGCTCGATGCAGTATGAGCATCAGCAGAGCCGTATTGGTAAAACAATCTGGGAGGCTCCCCAGCGTTACTGGGAGAATTCTCCTCTGTTCACGATGGACAAGGTCACAACGCCCATACTGATAATGGCGAACGATGCCGACGGAGCAGTTCCGTGGTACCAGGGAATAGAATACTTCATTGCTATGAGGCGCCTCGGCAAGCCTGCCTGGCTGCTCAATTACAACGGAGAACCACACTGGCCGATAAAGGAACCCAACAAAAAGGATTTCCAGACCCGCATGGCACAATTCTTCAATCACTACCTCAAGGGCGAACCTATGCCACAGTGGATGAAGGAAGGAGTACCGGCAACCGAGAAGGAATTCACGCTGGGCTATTAGGATTCACCTGGTTAAACCGGGGAGAAGGGACGCAGTTAACGCGTCCCTTTTTTAGTTATGCATCGAATGTGTGAATGATATAAATTATTTACTGAATTGTGTAACCCTTTAAATTTCAGGATATATCACCTTTGTTATCCGGACAGAGACAACGCACATTGGACGGTTGTATTTTATTATCAAATGGTTCTTTTAAATAATTGATAAACAATTGTATAGTGATAGATGTTGTAGTAAAATATAGGTGGCTAAATTATATTATTTCGGCCTTGAGAAAATCAATCGCCAAGCCGCAGGGATTATAAGTGGCATTTACTTCATAATTTGGTTTAAATATCTGGTGACATATGAAAGAAATCCTATCTCTTTTATTCATCTTCTTCATCTTCCTGCTGCCCGTAAAAGGTCAGACAGAAGTAAAGGGCACAGTGGTTGATGATCAGAATCTTCCGCTGCCGGGAGTCTCAGTTCTCGTAAAGAACACCTTCAAAGGGACGATGACAGATGTTGACGGCACTTACAACCTGAGTGTGTTGGCATCAGACACACTACTATTTTCTATGGTCGGTATGATCAATCAAAGCATTCTGGTAGGCGACAGAACTGTTATTGATGTAAAGCTTAACACAGAAACCACTCTGATGGATGAGGTTGTGGTTATAGGCTATGGGACACAACGTGCCAAGGACCTTACTGCACCGATTGTTACCGTAAAGGGTGAAGACCTTACACGGCAGGTGACCTCCAATGCCATGCAGGCTATGCAGGGTAAGGTGGCAGGACTTCAGATAATCAGCAGCGGAGTGCCTGGAAGCGGCCCCTCGGTGAAGATCAGGGGTGTGGGGTCGATAGGCGATTTTGCCAAACCCCTATATGTTGTTGACGGTGTGTTTGTGGATAATATTGACTTCCTGGGCTCAGGGGATATTGAGGACCTTACAGTGCTGAAGGATGCTTCTGCATCAGCAATCTATGGTGTGAGAGCAGCAAACGGTGTAATACTCATTACCACAAAAAGGGGTACTACAGGCAAACCCTCAATCAGCTATGACGGATATTTCGGGATGCAGTTACCGGTTAATATAATGAAGATGTCAACCAAAGATCAGTATGTGGAACTGCTGAATGAAGCTTATTCTGGGACTACAGGCTATATCCCGAAAGACCCTTCGTCCTACCCGGCATCTACAGACTGGTATCAGGAACTTGTCCGTCCGGCCCCGATGACTGGTCACAGCATTGACATCTCAGGCATGTCAGATAAGACTTCTTATTCTTTCGGCGGAAGCTACCTTTTCCAGGAAGGAATAATGGATACGAAAAACAATTTTGAAAGGCTCAATATCAGGGGAAGGCTTGAGCAGAATGTAAATCAGTACCTGAAGATAGGACTTAACACAATTATATCAAGGTATGACAAGTTCAATCCCAACGAGGGAGCATTCTTCGGTGCATATGTCAATCCGCCTGTTTATCCGGTTTATGACCCGGAAAATACTGCAGCTTATCCGGTGCTTTTCGGTTCACCGCAAAACTACGGATTTGGAAACCAGTACGGTAATCCGGTTGCAGCTGCTTATTATTCAGATAATTACGAAAAAGGTAATAAGCTGGTTTTCAATGGGTATGCTGAATTTTATCCCATAAAGAATAAACTTACTTATAAATTTTCATACAACCAGGATTTGAGTAACTGGACCAGCAGGGGATATACTCCTGCATTCAATGTAGGCGGATCTCAGGGCGTCAGAAAATCGAGCCTGACGAAAACCTTTGGTATCTCTTCCAAGCAGATCATAGATAACCTGCTGACATACAGAAATCAGTCGGGCGGTGTAAGCTATACTTTAATGGTAGGTCAGTCAACGCGCGTTGAGAAGTGGGAAACCCTGTCGGGATCAGCGATTGATGTCCCCGGACTCGATGAGCAATCAAAATACCTTGTGCTTGGTTCCTTCAGGGACCGTAATGCATATGACGGGGCCGGGAGATATAACGGAATATCATTCTTTACGCGGGGTACATTCAACATCAATGACAAATATCTGGGCACGGTTACCTTCAGGGCTGACGCAAGCTCGAAGTATCAGAAAAAATGGGGCTACTTCCCCTCCATAGGTTTGGGATGGAACATTACACAGGAGGATTTTATGGAGAATCAGACCCTGTTCAGCTATCTCAAACTGAGGGCCAGCTGGGGTCTTCTCGGTAATGACAATGTGCCCGCCAACTCGGCAGTAATACTCGGCCAGTCCGGTGCAGGTGCTTCAGGTATTTTCGGTGATGAACTGGTTGACGGAATGGGAGCACAGACGGTAGTCCAGAATTATCTGCGCTGGGAGGTTGTAAATGAGTTTGACCTTGGATTTGATTTCACTATTACAAATGACAAGTTATCGGGGGATCTCGACCTGTATTACCGCACAACAGACAATGTAGTCTTTTTTGCCCCGATTGCTACCGGGGGAGGAGTGGCGGAGTTGCTCGGCAATAACGGCAGTGTTGTAAATGCCGGGGTGGAGCTAAGTCTTAACTGGACTAAACAGTATGATAACGGTCTGAAAATGACAGTGGGATTTAACGCCACAACAATTATAAACAGGGTAACGAAACTTGAGGGCCGCGATTATATACCAAGCGGGTATGTCAGGGGCAATTACACTACCCGTACTGCAATCGGGCACCCTATCGGGTCATTTTACGGTTACGAGATTGACGGAGTATATCAGAGCGAAGGCGAAGCATTAAGGGATGAGGTTTCCCAGATTATTAAAGGTGCCGGCTTTTTCAAATATAAGGACCAAAATGGCGATAAGGTTATTAACGAAGAGGATAAAGTGTACCTGGGAAGCGCTATCCCATGGCTTATTACAGGGCTTGACTTCGGGTTCGAGTATAAGAACTTCGACCTTAATATATCACTCCTTGGCCAGTTTGGCAATAAAATTCTAAATGCTAAAAGGATGAACCGGGATGTCTTTGCAGATGGCAATTATGACCAGGATTTTTATGACAACCACTTTACATCAGATAATCCTTCGGAAAAATATCCGTCGGCATTTGCATACAGCTTTTCATTTACCCAGCAGGCAAATGACTTTTTTGTCGAGGACGCTTCATTTGGCAGGATACAGAATATAACTCTGGGATATACCACAAACAAGATCAGGTTCATTCCCGGATTGAGGATTTATGCATCAGCCCAGAGACCTTATACATTTTTCACCTATAAAGGGTTTACGACCGAAATCGGTGGCACCCCGATCAGTACCGGGATAGATAATTCAGTGTATCCTTTACAGGCAGTTTATACATTGGGATTTAAAGCGAACTTTTAATGATAAATGGCTAAGCGATGAAAAGAATATATACATTACTCACATTAACCCTGATACTGACTGTTGTCAGTTGTGAGGATTTCCTTGAGATAAGGCCTGAGGGTACGTTGCCTACAACAGGTATTGACTACTCTAAAACAGAAAATGTTTTTCTTTCTGTCAGTGCATCCTATGCCAAACTCAGGAATTACGGGGCACATGTGTTCCCTTATATCGGTGCGTTTGAAATAGCATCTGACAATGCAGACAAGGGGAGCAGTCCGGAGGATAACCCGACCATGCTCGAGCTCGATAACCTTTCCTACCAGTCTGACAACGGGTTGGTAAATGATCTTTGGATCTCCTACTTTGACATCGTCAGCGGTGCTAATTATTCAATCCATCAGATGCCTCTTTTTGAAGAGACACTGATCAACAGTTCTGACAAGTTATATGCACTTCAGTGTCAGGGCGAGGTTAAGACAATAAGAGCATATGCCTATTTTAACCTTACCCGCCTCTTCGGAAGGGTTCCGATTGTTGATACCGTTCTCACAGCTGATCAGCTCGCTTCGGTTTCGCAGTCTTCAAAAGAACAGTTATACACATTTATCGAGAAGGATCTTCTGGAGGCTATTGAGGTTCTTCCGGCAGGTTATACGAAAGACTGGGCAGGAAGGATAAATAGGTATACTGCCATGGCTCTGAAAGCGAAAGTACACATGTATCAGGCAGAGTGGGACTCTGTGGCCTCCCTCACAGACAGGATTATTGCATCGGGCCGGTACAGTCTTCTTCCTGTTTTCCGTGATGTGTTCAGTATTGACGGTGAAAACAGCAGGGAATCACTCTTTGAGGTCCAGAGCTCAACACTTGGCAAGAGTACAGGAGATCAGACTTTTCTGGAGTATGCTTATGTTCAGGGCCCCAGGGGAAACAACCCAAGCAACATGCAGGGATGGGGTTTCTGTACCCCCAGTCAGAACCTGATAGACTTTTACGCAACCAGGGGAGAGACAGTCCGGCCGGCAACCACACTTCTTTACAGAGGGACCAAAACCCTGGAAGGAGACAGCATTAAGACAATATGTTCAAATCCAGTTTATAACGGCAAGGTTTATACACCGTCTATCTACAGTAACTGGAATTACAACGGATACGGATTTGACCATAATGTACGCATTATCCGCTATGCAGATGTTCTTCTGATGTATGCCGAAGCGAAAGTAAACGGTGCCACAGTAGTGACTACAAGCGGACTTGCAGCTGATGATGCAGTGAACCTCGTCAGGGATAGGGCCGGCCTGCTGCCGCTCGCAGGAGTCACTGCAGCGCAGATATGGGATGAACGCCGGGCTGAACTTGCAATGGAAGAGGACAGATTCCCTGACCTTGTCCGTACAGGCCAGGCAGCATCAGCTCTTGCATCCAGGGGCTTTGTTTCAGGCAGACACGAACTTTATCCTATACCTTCAGCTCAGATGCAGCTGAATCCAAACCTCACCCAGAACAATGGGTACAACTAATAAATCACTATTTAATGTAAAACCAATCTCAGTTAATTATGAAAAACAAATTTAAAATTACAGGAGCTTTTCTGATCATGATGATGATCGCAATGAGTTCGATTCTTACATCATGCGATAAGAAAGATGATCCCGACGACGGGAAAATTGATCCCGGCACGATTGCTACTACCAATCTGGTGGCTTATTTCCCATTCGAAGGGAATGCAACCGAGTCGATTGCCAGCCTGACACCCACAATGCAGCCTAATGTGACTTACGTTGCAGGCCGTCGGGGTCAGGCTTACCAGGGAGCCAATATGGCACACCTGTTATACACTCTTCCTGCAGCCAGCAAGATGAAAACCTTAACTTCGTTTTCAGTGGCTATGTGGATTAAATCCCCGCTTGTAACCGGCGATCCCGAACCTACAATCTTCGAAATCGGTAAGTCGGATGACCTGTTCTGGGGCAATTTGAAACTTGGATTACTCAGGCTGGATGCTACAGCTGATTCATTGAATTTCAAGGCATTCTTCTTGAAAAACGGAGCTGTCTGGTCAGGTCAGCACATCAATTATTCTGATCCGCTGTTCCCAATAAACATCTGGATGCATCTTGTCTTCCAGTATGATCAGACAACATCCAAGTTCATGATCTACAAAGACGGTGTCAAAGTTGTTACAAATGACGGAGTCGAGAACAGATGGGCAGCAGGTGATGATGTCGTTCCGAGACCGGCCCTTGGAGCCCTGGCATTTGCAAATGCTGATAAACTCAACATTGGTGCATGGCGTCCCAAATCTGAAGGTACTGCTCTGGATGCATGGATGGGCTGGTTCCTTGGTAATCTTGACGAACTGCGTGTTTATGACAAAGCACTGACTGCTACTGAAGTGAAAGCACTTTACGATGCTGAAGTGACACAAATAGATTAATAAAGTTGTTTTACCTACGGGAGGATCAGGTTACACTTTTCCTCCCGTTCTTTTTCTTACTTTCAGAGAATGAAATATCTCATTTTCATATTGGCTATTGTCTTTACTCTGGGATCCTGCAGTAAAGAAAAGGTTGATCCGCTTCATGAGATCACCGTTGACTCCGTGTTTGTCAACGGTCATTATGTGGCCAATAACTCAACCCTCAGAGATGTGGATTATGCTGATCTTGTCATCAGCATTAAGTTCAGCGAGAGTGTCGATACACTTCTCTTTAACAAAGACAAGATTTCTATTACAGGGGGAGCAGGGCGTTCATTTACCTCCGCGTTTGATGATCAATCACGACGTCTGACAGTCATACCCGAAGGAACTGTTTTACCGTTTTCGCTGTCCAGGCTACTGGTCGACCAGGGAAGTAACCTTGGTGGTACAATCTACGAGAGCTACACCTTTACATTCAGGACAAGGCTTGATACAACTCCCAAATTTCCTGAAATATCAGATGACTCACTTCTTACACTTGTCCAGAAAAAGACCTTCGGTTATTTCTGGGATCATGCCCATCCGGTCTCAGGCCTCTCGCGTGAGCGTTACGGCTCAGACGAGATCGTCACTTCAGGCGGCAGCGGCTTCGGACTCATGGCAGTCTTAGTCGGAATAGAAAGAGGCTTTGTCACAAGGGCAGAAGGATTTGAGCGTTTAAATAAGATTGTCAACTTCCTCAGTCGCCCTGAGACAGACAGGTTTCACGGTGCTTTTCCTCACTGGATTAACGGTACTACCGGCAAGGTTATCCCATTCGGTTCCAATGACAACGGAGGCGACCTTGTTGAAACAGCCTTTCTGATGCAGGGACTCATAACTGTCAGAGAATATTTTAAGGACGGCACTGCTGAGGAGCAGGAAATGTGCAATTCAATTACAGCGCTTATGGGAGGCGGTCGACTGGAACTGGTACCGAAGAGATGGTCAGAATATACTCTACTGGCACTGGTCTCCGGATAAGGGATGGGTTATTAACATGGGAATATCAGGGTGGAATGAGGCTCTGATAATTTATGTGCTTGCAGCTTCGTCGCCCTCCAACACAATTCCGCCGGTTGTATATACAAGCGGATGGGCGCGCAACGGGTCATTCCCTATGGTTAACAATAAAACCTTTTATGGCATAAAGCTGCCGCTGGGGGAAGACTATGGCGGACCGCTCTTCTTTGCACATTATTCATTTCTTGGTCTCGATCCGAGAAACCTTGAAGATCAGTATGCTTCATACTGGACACAGAACACTTCCCATTCAAGAATTAACCATGCATACTGCAAAGCCAATCCAAAGGGTTATGCAGGTTATGCTGATAATTGCTGGGGCCTGACAGCCAGCGACATACAAAACGGCTACAGGGCAAGCTCTCCGCTGAATGATCTGGGTGTAATTGCCCCTACGGCGGCTCTCTCATCCTTCCCCTATACTCCGGTTGAAAGCATGAAGGCACTGAAATTCTTCTATTATACTTTAGGCGACAAAATATGGGGTCAGTACGGTTTCTATGATGCCTTTAACCTGACTTCCGGATGGTTTGCAAATTCATATATAGCCATTGACCAGGGACCGATAGTATGCATGATTGAGAATTACAGAACCGGGATGCTGTGGGATACTTTCATGTCAAGCTGAAGAAGTAAGGGCAGGGCTTGACAAACTGGGCTTTACATACTGATTACAATTAGCAAGCGATTTCTGATTCGGACTTAACCTGGAATGAAAATGAAAAACCGTATTATTCTCAGCATCGCAACACTGTTTGCAGTCGTTGTTTTTACTGCAGGAGGCACAGTCTCAACAGATTCAATTCAAATCCGGCGGCAGGATTAACTATCAGATGACGGCTGACGAAGAGACAATGCTCGATTCAATCCAGCATAAGACTTTTCTCTTCTTTTTAAATGAACATCATTCCGATTTTGGTATAGTTAAGGACCGCACTGCCAGCTGGGCACCTGCAAGCATCGCGTCAACAGGTTTCGGCCTACCCTCGTTTGCGATAGGCGTGGAAAGAAACTGGATTACACGTGACCAGGCATCCAGAATTACACTCAACATTCTGAGTTTTTTTCTCAATTCAGAACAGAGCGCAAATGAAAAGGTAACAGGATACAATGGCTTCTTCTATCATTTTCTGGAGATGAAAGCCGGTAAGCGTGAGTGGAACTGCGAACTTTCTTCCGTGGATACCGGGTTGCTTATGATGGGTATAATCTTTGCCCGTAACTATTATGACCGCAACAATGAAGTGGAGTTCAAGATCCGTTCCATTGCAGAGTTGCTGCTTTCAAGGGTGGAGTGGGATTTCATGGAGATGCCCGATTCCGGCAAATTCGCCAACCAGATTTCCATGGGCTGGGACCCGGCGAAAGGGCTTCACCATATGGGCTGGAGCGGTTATAACGAAGCTCTGTTCCTTTATATACTCGCAGCCGGCAGTGGTATGAAAAATGCAGAGGAAAGTTACACCTCCTGGCTGGCATCGTACAAATGGTATACCCCGTATGAGGGACTTTCGCACGTTGCTTTTCCTCCTCTGTTCGGCCATCAGTTCTCCCAGGCTTTCATCGATTTCAGGGGCCTCGCTGACGGCTACATGAAGGAAAAAGGAATTGACTATTTTGAAAATTCACGTCGCGCAACCTATGTTCAGCGTCAGTATGCAATAGATAATCCCCGGGGCTGGATCGGTTATGACTCGCTCTGCTGGGGAATTACTGCAAGTGACGGGCCTACTGACAGGTATAACTCCGATGGAAAAGAGTTTCTGGGTTATGCCGGCAGGGGTACAAGCGGGCCGGATTACAATTATTTTGATGACGGAACCATAGCACCATACGGGCCTCTTTCTTCACTGCCATTCGCCCCGGAAATAGTTTTTCCGACGATAAAATCGATAAATGAAAAATATGGTGACCGGCTCTGGGGGAAATACGGATATTATGATTCATTTAATCCGACTGCCGGATGGGTCAATGATGACTACATAGGAATCGACCAGGGCCCGATGCTGATTATGATAGAGAATTTCAGAACCGGACTGGTCTGGAATTTTGTGATGAAAGACCCGGTGATCCTGAAGGGGCTGACAATTCTTGGATTCGAATATCTGAAACAGTAGAACCACCCTATGAGAAGGTTTATTCATAAGGGAATTTTGATTCTGCTCCTGGTGATGTCTGCCACGGCTGTCACCAGCGCTCAGAAAAAGTCCATAGATGAATTTGAGAATAAGGAAGGATGGTCTTTTATCAAATCAGACGGGGTCAGTCTTGACTTATCTGTCGAAAAGGGATTTTCCGGGAATGCAATACGGTTTGACTATGATTTTAAAATGGGCACCGGCTATGGCGGAATACAGAAACGTTTCCCAATTGACCTCCCTGAGAATTATGAATTCTCCTTTTATATTAAAGCCTCATCTCCTTCAAATAATTTTGAAATAAAGTTTATTGACAGCACAGGAAACAATGTCTGGTGGGTTAACAACCGCAATTATGATTTTCCGGCAGAATGGACAAGGATCCGGATTAAGAAGAGAGATATAAGTTTTGCATGGGGCCCGGTTGCAGATCAGACTTTAAAACGTGTTGACAGGATTGAGTTTACAGTTGCATCATTTGTCGGGGGGAATGGCACCGTGCAGATAGATAACCTGAAATTCGAACCGCTGCCGCCAGAAACGAACTCATGGCCTGCCCCATCAGTAACGGCTTCTTCATCCATGAAAGGCCACTCTCCGGAATTCATTACTGATAGTTCTGACAATACTTATTGGATTAACCGGAAAGCAAAGGGTCAGCAAGTTACTGTTGATTTCAGGGCAAAAAGGGAATTTGGAGGATTGCTTATAAAATGGCTGAAAGATCATCATGCGAAGAGTTTTGATATCCTTCTTTCAGAGGATGGCAGAAACTGGGAAAAGGTATATTCAGTTCAGTCAAACCGTAGTGAAATAAGCTTCATCAGGCTTCCCGAAGCTGAAGCTGCTTATCTCAGAATAAACCTCATCACGCCGGGTAACGAAAAGAATTTCGGTATTGCCGAAGTTGAGATCACTGATCTTCAAAGTACAAAAACCCCCAATGATTTCTTCAGATATGCTGCTGCCAGGTCGCCGGCAGGGAATTATCCGCGGTACTTTTCAGAGCAGGCTTCCTACTGGACTGTCACAGGGGTTAACAATGACGTCAGGGAGGCACTTATAAATGAGGACGGAACAGTGGAAGTGGATAAAGGTCTCTTTTCAATCGAACCAATGCTGAGAGTCGGCGACTCTCTCTATAACTGGAGTAATGTAAAGCCCATCCAATCAATGGGTTTCCCGGAGGGAGGAGGTGAATTTGCTTTTTTACCTTCAGTAACGTGGTTGTGTGATGACCTGAAATTTGTAACCGGAGTGTCATCCGGTGGCAGTGCCAATATAGACTCAAGATTAAATATCGGTTATTCACTGACTAATCTCTCAGACCAGCCCGGGGATCTGGAACTTTATCTGCTTATCCGGCCGTTCCAGGTCAATCCCTATTATCAGTTCCTCAATACTGTGGGCGGTGCAGGGAAAATAAATTCAATAAGGGAAGAAGGGGCAACCCTCATTGCTGTCGATGAAAAGGTAATACTTTCAACGAGGAAATATGACTCTTTCGGGGCCGCAGTCTTTGATGAGGGAAATATTGTCGACTTCATCAGAGAGAAAAGTATGCCCCTGGATAAAGCAGCCGTTGATCCGTCGGGCAGTGCGAACGGCGTGATAAAGTATTCCATCCGGCTCAATGGCGGAGAACAGACAGAGTTCTTTGTGACTGTCCCGTTTTACGGAAAAGGTACTGTTGACAAAATGCCGGATGTAAACAAAGTTTCTGATGAATTTTACGGAGCCGCTGACTATCTGGAAGACAAGGGTTGAACACATCCGTTTTAGCCTTCCTGCAACAGCCGACAGGATCATAAATACCTGGAAATCAAATCTTGCCTATATACTGATTAACAGGGACAAGGCAGGCATCCAGCCGGGCTCGCGTTCCTATGAGAGAAGCTGGATCCGTGACGGTGCTCTGACCTCCTCGGCACTGCTGAAATCGGGGATTGTGGAAGAGGTTAAAGACTTTATTGACTGGTATTCAGATCACCAGTATGAAAATGGAAAGGTTCCCTGTGTGGTCGATTTCAGGGGTCCTGATCCGGTTCCCGAAAACGACAGCCACGGCGAACTTATCTACCTGATACGTGAATATTTCAATTTCACACAGGATACGGCTTTTCTCAGGGCAAAGAACAGGAATGTCTTAAAAGCAGTAGAGTACATTGAATCACTTATTGCAGAAAGATCTACAGATCACTTCAGGTATGGAAATGACAGTGTTCGTGCTTACTACGGCCTGGTGCCGGAATCCATCAGTCACGAAGGTTATTCGGCGAAACCGATGCACTCATACTGGGATAATTTTTTCACTATGAAAGGGTTGAAAGATGCAGCGGAGATTCAGAGAATTCTTGGGGAGGATAAACAATTTGACAGGATAAAAGCTGTACGTGATACATTCAGGGTGAACCTTTACAATTCACTGGACCTTGCAATGAAAGCCCGGAGAATAGACTATATCCCCGGTTGCGTGGAACTCGGTGATTTTGATGCAACCTCGACTACAATTGCCCTGACCCCTTGCAATGAACTGAATAACCTGCCTGAGCCGCAGGTCTTCAATACATTTGACAGGTACTATGAGTTTTTTAAAAACAGGAGAGACGGGAATATTGACTGGGTTAATTACACTCCCTACGAAAACCGCCTGATTGGTTCGTTCATAATACTGGATGAACCGGAAAGAGCGCATGAGTTGATCGAATTCTTCCTGAATGACCAGCGTCCTCAACCCGGCGGTTGGTATCAATGGCCGGAGGTGATCTGGAAAGACTACCGTAAACCTGGTTTTATCGGAGATATGCCACACACCTGGGTGGGCAGTGATTTTATAAATGCTATACGGTCGATGTTTGTTTATGAAAATGAATTTGATCAGTCGCTTGTAATTGCTGCTGCATTGTACCAGGATTGGATAGATGCTCCGGGAGGTATGTCTGTTGAAAACCTTCCGACTTATTATGGGGAGATCTCATACTCAATAAGAAAGGAACAGGACAAATATCTGGTTTCAATTTCAGGTGAAGTGAAACTTCCTGCCAACGGTATAAATATCAGGAACTTTAACGGATCAAAGCAACCGTCAAAGGTAACCGTCAACGGAGCGGTGATAAAAGACTTTAATGAAAAGGAAATTTTGGTTAATGAGCTTCCTGCAGAGGTAGTTATCTATTACTAACCGGTCGCCAACAAGTTATTTATGAAAGAGCAGGAAACAATTACCGCAAAGGCTAAAAACCAGAATGACAGGATTCCTTTTTCACAGCTGGCAGCGTACGGTGCCGGTGGTATTATACCTATTGCTCTGTTCAATATTGCCGGGCAGCTTGTGGGATTGATGGGTAATATAAGCCTGGGTCTCAGTGCCTTCTGGCTGGGAGTGATTTTAATTATTCCACGTTTGTGGGATGCAGTTTCAGACCCGATTATCGGTCATCTTTCTGACAATACCCGTACCCGTTGGGGACGCAGGCGGCCCTATCTGCTTGTCGGGGGCATATCGGTAGCTGTATTCTTCGTTGTGATGTGGTGGATACCCAAAGGAGACATGGTAAGAGCCTGGTTCCCTACTGAATCGGGTTTCCAATGGTTTCAGCTTTCTTACATACTCTTTTCACTGCTGTTGTTTTTCACTGCCTGTACCATCTTCGAAATACCTCACGGGGCACTTGGGATGGAAATGACAACCGATTACCACGAGCGCACCCGTCTTTTCAGTGCAAAGAGTTTTGTAGGCAACCTTTTCGCACTGAGCACTCCATGGCTTTTTGCCCTTGCCAGCACTGAAGCCTTCAAGGGAACAGGAGGAAATGAGGCTGACGGAATGCGGTATGTCTCGATTCTTATTGCCGCAATACTGATTCCGCTCTCCTTCTGGTGGTTTTTCAAACTGAAGGAGCCGGGATTTGCAAAGGCTGCAAAGCAGGAAAAAACACCCTTCTGGCAGGATATGAAACACACTGTCACCAACCGGAATTTCATAAAGCTCGTGGTGACAATCTTTACCCTGGCAATGGGATTTAACTTTGTCAACCTGCTCGGGTCATACATACCTATTTTTTATATTTTCGGGGGAGACAAGGTTGCCGGTGCCAGGCTGCTTGGCATTAACGGCACAATCTGGGCTATCACAGGAGTGCTGGCCGTCTTCCCGCTAAACTGGATAAGCCCCAGACTGGGCAAACGGAATACTCTGATCCTTGCAATGGCACTTATGTGTCTGGCTCAGCTTTCGAAAATTGTCTGCTATAATCCCGAACACCCTTACCTGGTCTTAATACCAACAGTCCTCCTCTCCTCCGGGATGCTCTTTTTCTTTACACTGGGCGCTTCAATGGTCGGAGACATCTGTGACGAAGATGACCTGGCTACAGGTCACCGTTCAGAAGGAAGTTACTACGCAGTATTCTGGTGGTTCATAAAAATGGGAACTGCCCTTGCCAGCTTTGTTGCCGGAGTACTCATAGTCTTTACAATGTTTGACGAGACACAGGTCACCAGGGTAGACAGTCTGCAGGGGAGTATAAAAGAGTTACGTGCCAGTGTACAGTATTGGAAAGATTATCAGGGCCTTGCAGTTGCCGATGCCGGCTGGATCGAAGCTACAGCTTCAGAGCGTTCCCTGGCGCTGAAAGAGTCACAAGAATATGTGGTGTTCCTTGAGAAGGAGTCTCTTAAAAAGCCCGAGGAGAAAAACAAGTCTATCCCGGCATATCCGGAACAGAGAAAGGCCCTTTTGCTGACTGCATTAACAACAACCAGGGCTACTGTTGATGGCCTGGAGCAGCTACAACAGGACCTTGATAAAGCAGCGACTCAAACCCGGACTTCAGAGAGCCCGGCACTTGTTGAGAAGGCCATCTCCCTGACATTGCAGACAAAGCTTGAAAAAGCCAGGATCAATTCCTTTGAGCTCAGGTCGCACCTTGACGCTAAAGCAATTGAGGTTAAAAAGAGTCCTGAGCATTATGTGACATTGACCAGGAATATTAAAGGAGTTGATGACCGGCTTGCCCTTATGAATCCCTTATTGTCTCTTGATGTATTTGATGAGGAACTCGGCAACATTGAAAACAAAATGGTACTGCTGAAGAAACAGACACCTTATACACTTCTGATGATGCGGGTTGTTGAGATAGGGTTGCCTCTGCTTTTAAGTCTGATCTCAATTTTCTTCATTCTTCGCTATTCTCTCACTGAAGAAAGAAGCCACGAAATCAAGGAACTTATCAGGAAAAGAAACCTGGAGCGTTTATGAGAGTGTGCTGCTGCAGGAAAATTATTGACTGTTAAATACAGAAATTCTATAGAAATGACATTCAGTGTAAAAGAAGACAGCTTTTTACTTAACGGCAATAAAGTGTTTCTCAATTCCGGAGAGATTCACTATTTCAGGATTAAGCGTGAGCTTTGGGCCAGACACCTGGAAGCTGCAAGAGAGGCTGGCCTGACTACAGTCAGCACTTATGTTCCGTGGGCGTGGCATGAAACTGTGGAACACGTTTTTGATTTTGACGGTGTCTCCTCCCCGGAACGTGATCTTAAGGGGTGGCTCGGGCTATGCCGGGAATATGGACTAAACTGTATTTTAAAACCAGGCCCTTTTATCCTGGCTGAAACCAGGGGTGCAGGGCTCCCTGACTGGTTCCTGGCTAAGTATCACAACGAGGTAAAAATGCGCAACAGCAGGGGAGAGGTGGTGCTGAGTGACGGAGTCAGCCTCTTTAACGAAAAATACCTGGAGAAGGTGACACTCTGGTATGATCAGATTATGCCTCTCATAAGTGAATATGAAATATCAGCAGGCGGACCGGTAATTATGATGCAGGTTTGCAATGAGATAGGTGTTTTCTCGTGGCTTGCGCACCAGGGCGACTACGGGAACAATGTAAAAGATCATTTTGTCTCATACTTAAAGAATAAATTCAAGGACATTACTGAGGTAAACAGCTTATGGGGAACAGCATACCGTGATTTTGCCGATGTGGAACTTCCCCCGGACGGTAATCTTGCTTATTCATCAAAAGGCGACCGGAGCCGTGATTATGAATGGCACTGCTTCTGGAGAAAATATTACGGTGACTATCTCAGGATGCTTTCGGAAATGGTAAGGCAAAGAGGTGTAACGGTTCCCTTATTCCATAATCTGCCCGGCTGGATCTACGGTCATGGTTATGAGTTTCCGGTCAATATCACAATGTACGAAGATCTTTTCGGTGATAAGAGCGATATAATTTTCGGAGCAGACCATATTCCGGAATTCTTTTCATACCGGAACATGCATGATGACCGGATTATAAATGATATTACCCGTGCTGTGCAGGTTAACAGACCGCTTTTTGCAGCCGAGTTCCAGAGTGGTTCACGTGAATATCATGTGGTGACCAATCAGCGTGAAATGGAACTGTTTTATAAAGCCAGCATTTCAAACGGCCTGACCGGGTGGAATTACTATATGTTCTCACAGGGTCGCAATCCCGGACGCAGGGGCTATTCAGGCGAAACCTTTTACTGGTTCACACCCCTCACCCCTGAGGGTGAACAAACCCGTGCTTTTCCGCTTGTCAGGAGAATGAGTAAGATTGTAAAGACCTCTGAAAACATTATTGTAAATGCCCGCCGCAGAGCTGAAGTGTGCGTCCTCTTCTATCCACCGTATTACGCCACAGAGCTCGAAAGACCTGTTGACAGTGCCTGTGAACTGGCCTTTACACCGTCTGGAATACGCAGGCCTGCATATTTTGACGGTTTGCTGAAAGTCCTTCAGATACTGAACATTGATTATGATATGGTTGACCTGACAATCGCATCTGCTGATACGTTGAGTGGATACAGGCAGGTATGGGCCTTCTGCACTGATGAGATGAATGCCGGCGACCAGCAGACAATTGTCGATTATGCCAGCGAGGGCGGGAATATTGGTTATTTTTCCCTACCTCCCTGACCGTGAAATGTCACAGAGGCCGTGTACAGTAATCCGCGATGCCCTCTCTGCAGAACCATCCGGAAGAGAGATAATTGACTCACCCCTGATTGATATATTTGATCTGAAAGATATCAAGTGCGCCAATCCGCAGATCACTTATTCTGAGAAAGCACTTACACGGCGCAGAAATTATTGCCCGGACAATCAGCGGTGCAGCATGCGGATTCATAAAACCCCTCGGAAGCGGTTCAGTGATCCACCTTGGCACCTGGATCGGATTCGATACGGAAGGTCATAAACCGGTTTATGAGGCAATTCTCCAAAAATCAGGAGCTAAACTCCGCCACACATCTTCCGCAAATGATAACCTAACTGTCAGAGAGAGGTTTACAGGTGACGGTTCTGCCATGCTTTTTATCGGGAATTACTACAATGAAACCCAGACAGGTAAGAGTTACATATACACATCCTGAAACCGGGGAGGATATCTCAGTTCCCTGGTCACAGAATGAGATGCTGTTGCCTGCATTGTACGCTATTTTGTCACCTGTTTGCCTGGAATTATCACCGGGCCTGAAAATTCTGCACTCCACTTCTGACCTCCTCGGTTTTGAAGAGATGGATGGTCATCTCCTGCTAACCCTCTTCGGGGATCGTGATCTGAAAGGTGAGATCGTCTTTGAAGGCATAGGGGCCGGGAAAATCATGTCAGCAACTATTGCCGGCAAAACTGTCAGAATGGTCAGTGACAAAAAACGTGTCGCATTCGTTTATAACCACGATCATGAGAAGGAGTTACTGCTTGATATTAAAATGTGTTGAATGAAGATCAAAAATTCCCACGGCCTCTCATTTGATTTTCTTAAAAATGGCTCCCTCAGGTGCATCGAAGCCGGGCCGGTAAGAATCAGTCTCCGGACTGCCACGCCTTTCTCAAATTCAGGCGCAAACCTCTTTATCAGAAAAAGAGCTCAGAAGATAGAATACGTCCCTCTTCTGGGTCCTGAAAGCAACACCCGCTTCAGAAGCCGGGAAGAATTCATATGTTGCAACAGGCTCGTGGGAAGGACTGGATTATAGATGTATACTTCAACTCTCGAAGAAAAGTCTTAGCTGGCAGTGGTGTGTTGAGATTCAGAATCAGGGTGACAGTAATGTGGAGCTTGATCTGATCTGGTTGCAGGATGTGGGGTTGAAGCCGGCAAGTGACGGAGCAGTCAATGAGTACTACGTTAGCCAGTATCTTGAGCGGCGTGTCCTTGAGCATAAAGATTACGGTTCTGTCGTCTGCTGCCGTCAAAACATGAAGGAGACAGTACGGCAATCCGTGGGTGATGATGTCATGTAAAAACCACGCCTGCTCTGCAAGTGTTGACGGAATGCAGTTTTATGGAAAGACATACCGTGAAACGGGCATCCCTGAAGGACTCATTTCAGAAAGTATGGGAGGGGAATACTCAGGAGAATCATCAGTAATTGCCCTGCAGGAAACACCTTTTAGTCTCTCACACGGCGAAAAACACAGAACCGTTTTTATGGCCACTTTCCTTCATGACCATCCCCTTGCCACTTCTGTTGATGATCTGAACGGGCTGGCTGACCTGTGGAATGAATTCAGTGATGCTGGATAAGCCCTCCTCAGCCGGCAGGTTGTCAGCACCGGAGAAAAACCTGTTCAATACTTCCGGCTTTTTGAAGGTTGATGATTTGAATGGCAGGGATCTTACCAGGTTTTTTGGCAAGGAGCGGAGGCACGGTGAAGAGGACAATGGAAAGCTTCTGTCATTCTTCACCGGAGAGAACAACCATGTTATCCTTCGTCGCAAGGAGTCAGAGGTTGACCGTCCGCACGGACATATAATGCAGGCTGAAGCTGGGTTTCTGCCTGATGAAAATATTGTATCAACAACCTCATTTGCCTGTGGCGTTTTCAATTCTCACATAACCCAGGGCAATACAAATTTCAATGTTCTGCTTTCAGTCTGTACAAGCCAGTTTAACCTTTCACCGGAAACGGGTCAGCGGATCATTGTTATAATTGAAGGCCGGCCATGGCTGCTTGGAGTTCCTTCCGCTTTTGAGATGGGACTGAACCATTGCAGGTGGATTTACAAGCACGGCAATTATTGTTTCCAGGTCCGCAGCTGGACATCGAAAAGATCCCCGCGTGTAAATATGGATTTTAAAGTGCTCAGTGGGGGGAATATCAGATTATTAATTACCCACGATTTTGATAATTCAATCGGTTGGAATATTACTGAGGGAAGCCCGGCAGGCGAATATGTTGCCAGACCAAAGACGAAAAGCAGGCTGGCACACTCATTTCCTCAGGCACAGTTCAGAATACTCGTCAGTGGTTCCGGTTACAGGGTCACAGGAGATGAAGTGCTTTACCCTGATAATAAAAGAAGGAGAAGCTCATTGTTTATTCTGGATGTCAGGGATTCTTCTGCTTTCTGCATGAGTTTTATCGGTGAGGTGTGTTCCGCTGTCAGGTGCAGAAAAAATTTCAGATGCAGATAATCAGTGGATTTCAGATTGCCGCGATGGCCGGGCTGCATGGCAGGAGCTGAGCTCAAACCTGTCACTTGAGGGAGATCAGGAAGAGACGGCTGCCATCAGTGAAATACTTCCCTGGTATGGCATGAACGCTATAACTCATTATCTGACACCGTACGGGCTGGAACAATTCAGCGGTGCCGCATGGGGTACGCGTGACATTGCACAGGGTCCGCTGGAGTTACTGTTGTGCATGGGAAAATACGATGAAGCAAAGCAGGTATTGCGAATCATCTTCTCGAATCAGGAAAAAGGTGGCGGATGGTCTCAGTGGTGGATGTTCGACAGCTATTCGGATGTTAGGGCAGATGGCTCCCACGGTGACATTTTTTACTGGTGTCTGATAGCCCTGGGTAACTACATCAGAATCACCGGCGATTTGAAATTTCTCGGAGAGGTTTTACCCTACTATCATGCAAAAGGTACTCCCCGGATAAAAGCAGAACCACTTTCTGAACACGTTGACAGGCTGATAAAAATGGTTGTTGGCTCCTTCATCCCGGGCACTGCGCTGGTCCCCTTTGGCGGAGGCGACTGGAATGACTCATTGCAGCCTGTAAGCAGAGATCTGGCGAAGCGTCTGATTTCAAGCTGGACAGTGGAGATGAATTATCAGGCATTCACTCAGTATAGTGTCGTTTATGAGTTGACAGGAAATAGACAGAAAACCGGGGAGTTGAAGGAAATATCCGAAAGGATCAGGGCGGATTTCAACAAATATCTTATAAAGGATGGGGTTGTAGCAGGGTATGGACTGGTTAATGGTGACAGCAGTATCAGTCTGCTTCTTCATCCTTCAGATACTGAAACAGGAGTGAGGTATAGTCTCCTGCCGATGGAGCGCGGGATCATAAGCGGAATATTCACTCCGGAACAGGCACACCGCCATCAGGATCTTATTGAGTTGTACCTGAAGGGCCCTGACGGCGCCCGGCTGATGGACCGTCCTGTCAGATACAAAGGCGGGGTTCAGACACTTTTTCAGAGAGCCGAAAGCAGCACTTTCTTTGGTCGCGAGATTGGCCTTATGTATCTCCATGAACATATCCGGTATGCTGAGTCACAGGCTATTACAGGTAGAGCCGATGCCTTCCTGAAAGCTCTCCGTCAGGCAATTCCGGTTGGGTACCGTAATATTGTTCCATGTAGTGATATACGCCAGTCGAACTGTTATTACAGTAGTTCAGATGCAGTCTTCAGGAACCGGTATGAGGCTGATGAGCTTTACGGTGACATTATATCAGGGAAGGTTATGCTTAAGGGCGGCTGGCGGATTTATTCAAGCGGACCCGGTATTTTTATCGCCATCATTGTCTCAAGACTGCTTGGGTTGCGCATTGAATCGGGATCAGTCATCATTGATCCCGTAATGCCGTATTCTATGGACGGATTTTCTGCCTCTCTTAAATTCATGGGTCATGATATTACTCTTAAATATTTGATCAAAGAAGGTAATTACGGTCCCAAAGCACTTATTATTAATGGAATATCTGTAAAATGTGACAAAGAAGCTTCCGGTGCTTCTGCCAACCAATACCGCCCCGGCGGAGCCGTTATACAATCTGACCGGTTTCTCTCACTGTTGAATAAGAAGAAGAATATTATTGAGATTCACCTGTAGTTTTAATATATTTACTCCGGAAGTTTTAAATGTGAATCACATTCCGGTCATATGTCAGTAAAAGCTGCATTGAAAATCTTCAGGACGCTTTTCCTTTTTACCTGTTTCTTTGGACCCATGACCGCAATTTCCGGCCAGGGAAAAGAACAGCGGAATGAAATCCGGAATTTTGTTGCAAATCATATCCCTGTTGCCGGACAGAACTGGGAAATTAATCAGGATCCGGTAACCCGGTATATCTACTTTGCAAACTCAGCCGGGCTGATTGAGTACAACGGCATTAGTGCCAGAACCTATAATCTGCCTTACAGTCAGGGGATAAGGTCGGTTTATGTCAATGCTGACGGACTGATCTTTACGGGCTCATTTGAAGATTTCGGATACTGGGAGAAAGATCTTAACGCCGGCCTTCTCTATCATTCACTTACCGCAGACATTGAAGTGTCAAAGAATGATGAGATCTGGAACATTTTTGAATTGAACAACACTCTCTTCTTTCAGTCTTTTACTACAATATATGCTTACAATTACAGTACTGTTAAAGCTATAAGCTGCCCATCATTTATGCTGTTTTTTTTCAGGGTCGGAGATAAATTCATTGCCCAGGCCCTGAATGATGGTCTTTACTGGTGGGATGGCTCTGAATTTAAATTTATTGAGGGAAGCGAAATCTTCAGATCTGTCAAGGTACATGCAGTTATTGATCTGATGTTCAGGAAACAGTGGATATGCACTGACAACGAAGGGATTTTCGAATTTAACGGTACATCCTTTACCCCGGTAAGGAGTGAAGTCTCAGAATATCTCAGGGAAGAAACCTGCAATGCAGGACTGGCAATAAACGATTCGCTGTTCGTTTTCGGAACAATTCTTAAGGGCCTGGTATTCTGTGACAGATCCGGTGAAATCATTAAATCATTTGACTATTCCAACGGTTTGAATAACAATACAGTGCTGTCACTGTTCAAGGATTCAGATGATGGATTGTGGGTCGGTTTGGATGAGGGAATAAACTATCTGAACCTGAACTCTCCTTTTACAGTTTATTCCAATATTACGGGTACTCTCGGCACTATCTATGCGGCAGTCAGGAAGGACAACAGCCTTTTTCTCGGGACAAATCACGGATTGTTTGAGGCAGATATCGTGCAAAGCCAGGGAGAGTACAGTTTTGAAGACCTGCGGATAATTCCAAATACCAAGGGCCAGGTATGGAAGCTTGCTGAATTTGACGGTCAGATCCTGTGTGGTCACAATGAGGGTACTTTCCTGCTTGATGGTGGGACTTTCAGGCTAATCTCAGATGTCACCGGCGGATGGTCTCTGACACAGTATAACGATTTTCTGCTTGAGGGTACCTATACCGGTATAACTGTGCTTGTGAAGGATAGGAATGGCAAATGGAGTTACAGGAACAGGATAGAAGGTTATATTGAGCCAACCAGATATATTGAGGTTGACTATCTGGGTTATGTCTGGGCAATACATCCGCAGAAGGGAATTCACAGACTGGAATTGAATGAGTCGATGGATTCTGTTGTTAACACACTCTATTTTAATTCTATCGCTGACACTTCCAACAAACTCACGATGTCAAGGATTAACAACCAGGTGGTGTTTATGACTTCTGACAATATATATGCATTCGACTACGAAAACAGGGTCTTTTTTCCGATAAAATCACTCGAAGCCGGGCTGGGTGAGTATATCAGGGCTACCCAGATAATACCTTATAATAAGAACAGCTACTGGTTCATTCTTGGCAACAGGATCGCCCTGTTCGATATCTCCAAAGACCTTGAGGCGGTTAAGGAAACCGAACTGATTCATAAATACGCAGACCTGCCCGGACGGGAACAACAGATAATCTCCCTTGATCCCAATACGCTTTTGATCCCTACACGTCAGGCTTTTACAACAATTAACGTGGGGCGACTGAATAATGAGAGTGAGGTGCCATCCGTTACGATCATCCGGTTAGTTTTTTCCGGGAGATCCAAAAGCACAATAATTCTACCGGATCCATCAGAGAACCCGTCAATACCTAACAGGGAGAAAAATCTGACAGTATATCTGGCCAACCCCGGACAGTTTGATAAGGAAGACAAGGAATACCTATACAGAATCAGGGAGCTGGGAGAGGAGTGGTACCGGACCACAAATGACAACTTTTCATTCTTAAACCTTCCTTCCGGACAATACCACCTTCAGGTAAAGGCGGCCTTGGGTGAGGCGATAGCAGAGGCGGGATTTACAATTAAAAGACCAAATTACCTTAGTACACCTGCAATTCTTCTGTATCTGCTAGTTGTCGCAGGCCTTCTGGTAGCCGGTGTCAAAATATTCAGGCTGCAGCTTGACCGTCACAGGAAACTTATTGAATACGAAGTAGGGAAGAACCGGCTTGAGAGTGAACTGGACTACAAAAGCTATGAATTAATGCTCACAATGCGTTACCTGATCAGAAAGACAGATATTCTGAGAGAGTTGCATGAAAAACTCGATGCCCTGAAAGCCTACTCCTCAAAATTTCCGGTGAAATATATACGGGAGATGGAACGTATAATTGATCATGGACTTGACTCACAGACCGAGGAGTGGCAGAATGTAATGAAAAACCTGAAGTTGTCACAGGAAGGTTTTTTCAGGAAGTTAAAAGAGAAATACCCCACACTCACACCGAATGACTTAAGGCTCTGCTCTTACCTGAGAATGAATTTTACAACCAAGGAGATAGCCAACCTGATAAACATTTCGAGCAGGGCAGTTGAGATAGGACGTTACAGATTAAGGCAAAAGCTAAACCTGCCGCATGATATTAATCTTACGGAGTTCCTTATAAGGGAAGCTGACACCCCGTAGATTTGATTAAAAAAGTCTCAGCTCTCTCACGCGCTTTCAAAAACAAAGATTATCGGAGCTCTTCAAGGATGAATCCCAGTCCTCTCAGTGTGCGCAGGGCAACTCCGGGATCAGGAGAGAGGAACTTTCTCAGACGACTGATGAACACATCCATACTGCGGCCCAGGAAATAATCGTCTTCACCCCATATCTCCTTAAGTATCTGTTCGCGGGTAAGAGTCTTGTTACGGTTGATTATCATATGCCTCAGCAACTGCGCCTCCCTGAGAGTAAGCTTCTCTGTCCCGGCAGGGGTCACAAGCTCAAGGGTGTTATAATGAAGGGAGCTCTTCGATATAAGGAATTCATCATCAGAGGTGGCATAGACGCGCCGCAGAATATTATTGATTCTCAGTATAAGCATTTCAGGATCAAACGGTTTTGTGACATAGTCGTCAGCACCAAGCTTCAGTCCCCTTATAATGTCTTCGCGCTGGCTTTTTGCTGTCAGGAAGATAAATGGTATTCCCGGCTCCTCCGCCCGCATCTTTTCGGCGAGGGTGAATCCGTCCATTTCTGGCATCATGACATCGAGGACGCAAATGTCAGGTCTGTCAGAGTGAAAAAGTTCCCAGGCATCACGTCCGTTACGCGCCAGGGTCACCTCAAATCCGCTAAGTGAAACATACTGTGAAAGTATGTTACCGAAATCGACATCGTCTTCAGCAAGAAGGATTTTCATTTTAGTAGTTTTTAAAGAGGTATGCTGATACTGAATGTTGTCCCCTTTCCGGGTCTGCTTGTGACACTGATATCTCCGCCGTGGGCTCTGATTATCCTGTATACATAATATAAACCCAGTCCGAGGCCTTTTGTCTTATGGATATTACCGTGAGGTACCCGGTAGAACTTTTCGAAGATGTGATCAAGGTGCTCACGGGCAATCCCTATGCCGTTATCGGCAATCATGATAACGATGTTTCCGCTTTCAGTGGCAGTTGAGATTTTGATAACAGGGTCATTGATGCAATATTTTACTGCATTTGCAAGCAGGTTGTTTATCACTGTAGTATAGTACAGAATGTCAAGGGATGCATTTATTCCTCCTGATTTGTAATCTTCTTCAATGACTGCACAGCCGTCGCAGGAGGTAAGGTACGATGAAGCAATCTGGTGCGTGAGTTCATCGACACACACCGGCTGGCGGGTGAGTTCAAATTCAGTACGTTCCAGAAGACTTACTTCGAGAATTGTGTTTATAAGCTGGTTGAGGTGTACGCTTTGCTTCCCTATCAGTTTCGCGGTCTCGAGCACCCTGGGCGGATCATTCAGAATCTGTTCCTTTTCCAGAGTACGTCCTGCCACTGTTATTGTAGAGAGCGGCGTCTTCAGCTCGTGGGTCATGTTGTTTATAAAATCGGTCTTCAGTCCTGACAGTCTCTTTTCCTCCATCAGGTTCCGCCAGGTGATCCAGAATACGGCCATCACTATCATGATGCTTCCGGCGATAAGCAGAAATGAGAGAAATGCTTCCCGGAACACCATGTTATTCTTATGTGTGAGGTTTATCAGGTAGCTGTATTCTATGACGAAATTGTTGTGCTCCTCTGAGAAAGTGTTTACAAGGACCATGGGACCCGGAACTTTCGGGGGAGTAATCTTTGTTACATCGAGATTACCGTCATAGGAAATAAGGCTGAAATGACTGATGAAAAATTCTGTCTTGAAGTCAAAATCATAGCCGGCCTTTTTAAAGTATGATCTGAGAAAGGCGGTTAATGCTTCATTCTTTTCAAGAATCGAATATGTCTGTGCGAGAACCTGCTTCCTGAATGTGGCAGAATCTTTTGCCTCTTTAAGAAGCGGCAGTTTTTCAGAAGCCACTATCCCGGCAAATTTGTCTGTGACATCCATTGCCTTTTCAAATCCGTTAACCTTCTTCATTGACATAAGTAATGAAAGGCCTTCACGTGAGAGCATCTTGTAACGCATCATCAGGATCTCCTCATTCTGTTTCCAGATGCTAACGGTCATATATATCTGCACCGCCAGGAAAAGCAACAGGGCAGCGAGTGATGTAATTATCAAAAGATTGCGCTTCATCCGCAGATATTTTATCCAAAATTACGCATTGTAACAGAATGCCCGATATGATTAACCTATCATTAACAAGTCATTAACTCAGGGGGAAACAAACCCGGTTTACATTTACATCATGAAACTTTAATAACGGCAGTCATGAAAAAAATGGTACAATTTATTACACTGGCACTGGCAATAGTTTTTCTTTCTTCTGAACTCGCAGCCGGACAGCAGGCGACAACCGCTGAAAAGGAAAAGCAAAAGCAAAAGGAAGCTGAAATGGCTCTGAAGAAAGCGGCGGAGTTGCAGAAGAAAGATGAGTTTATGAATCAGGCTCAGATAGATATGGAGATCAGGAAGGCTGAAGCTGCACTGGAAAGCCACACAGATGCAATGAGAGATTATGAGATAATCAGGAAGAAAGCGGAGGGGTTGTCAGGAAACAGTTACATAGTGGTTCCTGATCAGGGCACGTGGAACTTCAGGGTTCCCGAAATGGACAGTCATTTCTTCTTTGGCGATTATGGCATAGGTGACAAACCCGGGTCATCATGGAACTATTCGAGGCAGGTGATGGAATCGACCTTTACAAATGAGTTTGTAATGGATTCAGGCGGAGAAAACGGTAACGCAACGCTCTCCCTTTCAGGTACCTGTGCAGAAGGGGCCATCACTGTCGCAATAATAATGCCTGACGGCAAGCAGCTTTCAGAAGTGATAATAGATGCCAACGGAAGCCTGAACTGGCGCAAGAGTTTT
The DNA here is from genome assembly GCA_963736735.1 of uncultured Bacteroidales bacterium. Classification (GTDB taxonomy): domain Bacteria; phylum Bacteroidota; class Bacteroidia; order Bacteroidales; family VadinHA17; genus SR-FBR-E99. Next base: position 359,379 of record CAVTPX010000005.1, read on the forward strand.
GAAGCTGAAGAGGGCAATGGCTGGAAGAACGGTAAATGGATATTTAGAATAAAAGCCAAAGAGGCTACGGGTAACTTCCGTATCTCGATGACTACAAACTGATTTTTCGGTTTAGGTATTTTGTTTGTTCTTTTCCTGATGAGACAGGTTCGCGGACCTGTCTCATCTTTTAGTTTGAGGCCCTTGATACTGTGCCTCCCCTGACACTCCTTACGTTAACGGTTACCGGCCTGTTGCCCCTTGCAATCCAGCGGACTACTACTTTCCCGTAACCGGGTATGTTTTCAATTTTAATCGTTTCGGGTTCCTTTTTCTGCTCGGTAGTTACATTATTCAACGGATCGGTAACGACCATTCCTGAAATTACAGTGGGCCCTTCAAGGGTAATATAATCAGGAGGTGTTATCCGGTATTTAATATTCTGTGCCGAATGCGTCGGCATCATCCTGAGATTGCTTATTGTGGCTGTGATCTCCCTGAGTCCTCCCTTCATCTCTTTGACTTTGATGTCGGAAACCTCTAGTTTCGGGGTCTGCCAGGCGTTATACAGCACGAATGCCATGTTTCGGTGTGCATCGGATTCGAGAAGGAAACCGGGATGCAGCCTGCCGAAGCTCTTGCTGAAGCCGCCAACCTCCACCTTGCCGTAGACCGGGTGATCAACTTCCTCCCAGGGAAGGAATGCATCTTCGAAAAGAAGCAGCCTGTCGAATTCATAGTTGTCGGTCTGTGTGGTGTCATTGAACATCAGGTAGGATGTCCACAGCTCATTTGAATAGACAAAGGCGCCAATAGACCCGTACATCCAGTCCAGCTCACCTCCCCAGACCGTGTACATGTCTTTCCAGATTGTCAGAAGCCTGTATCCGGGAATGATTTTTTCACCTGTCCGCCCGATTGATTCATAAACCTGATCATCCTGCCTGCTGTACACTTCGGAGCCGCCTCCTTCAACCGAGGGGCCCTTGAGAATCATGCCTCCTGAATTATGGAACGACTGTGACCCGGTGATATTCGGGTGCGAGGTGATAAAATCCCGTATGGCTCTTGACTCGGGAAGGGTGAAGGGATATCTGTCAGCCCCGTTCTGTACATAGTTAGGTTCCCAGTTGTAGCCCCAGTCGCGGTTCGGGTCATAGCTTCCGGGTCCGTCCTCGTTGAGTGAACCCGTCGCCGTCATTGTCAATGCCCTCACGTCCCACAGTCTCATAATCGCCTTTTTCACCGGGTGCGACAGGCATCATTTTACGTGGATCGGCAGGGTCTGCTTTCATATTACCGTCAGATGTCTTTCGCCTCATCATTGAGATCTCCCCGTCACCATTAAGGTCCTCAAAGCCGTCTTCGTCGACAAGGCCGTCACGGTCATCATCACGCGGCATAACTCCTGAACGAAGGGAGCCTGCATTGTCAGTGAAGAAAGCCCGCCCGTCAGGATTGATTGTGGGAGCGATGTAGAATGTCTTGTCACCCAGCAATTCGGTTATGAAATCATTCTTACCGTACATCTCGCAGAGATACCACGCAGTGTAAAGCGCCATCTCGGTACCCTGAATTTCATTGCCGTGAATGTTCCCGTCTACCCAGTATGCCGGTTTGGAGGTGTGACTTCCTTTTGCCCTGTCGGTAAGCGTCAGCACAATCATGTCTCTGCCCGCATATGACTTACCGGCTGATTCCATTGTGATCAGTCCGGGATAGGCTTTTACCATTCGGTTGCAGAGGTCCGTTATGCCCTCATAGGTGTAGTATTTGTTCCATGTGGCTGCAACTTTGGGCTCGGCGGGACTACCTGCCGCCTTGAAACTGAATCCACCTGTCTGTGCAGTAACCTGTTGTGAGATAAGAATCAGAAGGGATACTGCTATTGTGTATAGATTTTTTTTCATTGTTCGGGAAATATTAATTCTACTTGAGTTCGGCATTCAGGGTTGAGAAGCCGCAATTTGAAGCACCTGCCTTAATCATAATCTTTCCCTTGCCGGTGATCAGCCAGGAGTATTCCAGGGCACGGTTTCCTTCAAGCCTTGGAAGGGCCTGCCTCAACTTTCCACTTATGAGAGCCTGGTCTTTGCCGGGGACAATTGTAAGCTGGGCGCGTCTTACGAACTTGTTAACATCTCCTATTTCGGAGCAGGTTGGAAAGATTCCGTTGTTGTAGACTTTGACTGTGACCCTCCAGAGATTATCATCCGCCTTTTCGATCTTTAGTCCCGTAAGTTCAATGTCGGGATGGTACGAAGCAAGAGCTGTGATGAAGCTGAAGTTATCACTTATTATTTTCGGCATGAGTGAATCAGGGGGAACGGTTGCGGCAAAGGGCCTGATGCCTCCCACTTCTGCCTTCCTGCCGTCGAAGCGGTCACCGCTGACCGGTGTCCATGGAATGAAGACGTCATCAGCCTGCGGCCTGTTTTTCATCAGGGCTACGCCGGCATTTTCTCCCTTGTCGGTCTGTACCCACCATCCCGGGGTGGAAAAGCTGTACCTTCCGTAATCATAATAAGCCCATTCGGTGAAGTTTCCGGGGGTAAATGCTGCTGCCGGACTTCCCTTTGCACCGGTTTTTTCTTTCCAGATGTCAGATGCCAGCTTATTGACAGTTTCATCGCTTTTAAGCATCCCGTCAGGCTTCTTCCCCCTCTGAGGTGGTCTTGTCGCTGCTTTCGCAGGCTGGCTGAGATTATCCTGTGGTCCGAATGCAACAGTCATGTAAATGTTGGACCGGTCATAGAGGAAATCAGCCACCGCCCTTGTCTCTGTTTCTGAGAGGGCATGGGCACCGGCATTTAGTCCGAATTCCTCATAGTTGTGCGAGAAGTTTGAATTGAATGCTACACCTCCCTCACCGTCTTCATTGTAAAGACCATCTCCGTCATTGTCAATCCCTTCTGAAATTACAGTGTAAATTCCTTTTTCTCCCTTTGCAGGATCCGCGGGAACCATTATCCGGTTATCGGCGGATGAGGGCAGAAAAGTACCTGCGGGGTCTGCTATCCGCACCAGGGTTATCATTCCGTCGCCGTTAAGGTCTTCAGCCGGATCCTCACCTGTGGCGAAGTCGCGGTCATTATCGGTGCTGTTTGAATTGAAATTTCTCTCAAATTTCAGCGCTGAAAAATACTGTGCCGAAGCCTCCGGTGAGACATCGGGAAGCACATAGAATGTAACCTGGTCAAGCAATGCGCTTATCTCCGGTTCGTTTGCACGCCGTAGTATCTCCTCAGCGAAGGATATTGCAATCTCCCGCGAGTGGATGTAGCGTCCGTCGATGCCGCCGAGAATTGCGATTCCGGGTTTCTCTCCGTTTTCTCCCCTGCCAATTGTCAGGGCAAGGAGATCCGTTCCGCCGGCAGTGGTGCAGACAGTTGAAACACTGCATAACGACGGATGGCTCTTTGCCAGCGCCCTGATACGGGTTGCCAGCCCGGCATTGTCAGGAAAAATTCCGGCAGTGAGAGGGATGATAAAAACGGCAGACAAAACTACCGTTATGACTGATTTTCTGATCTTAAGCTGCATAATGGTCTGATTTCGACAAGGTTTTTCTAAATCGGAGATGAAAATACAACTTTATAATCCCTCACGGCTAATATTGCAGTGTCAATTTTTCCGGTTTTTGATTTTTTAACAGATCACCGGATTTGCCGGCGAGAGGGATAATACTAATTTTGTACGGCAAAGCAGTATAGACTATGAAAAAATCAGTGTTGTGGCTTTATGCAGTGGTGCTTTTACTTGCATCATGCGGGTCACCAGGCAACAATCAGGGAGAAAGGGTCATCACAGTCTCAATCCCTCCATTTAAATACTTTGTAGAGGCTGTTGCAGACAGTGATTTTACTGTAAATGTAATGCTTCCTCCGGGGGCCGACCATCATTCATGGGAGCCTCTGCCGCGGCAGATAACAGCCCTGGCAGGATCAGAGGCGTTTATTATAAACGGCAGGCTCGGCTTTGAGTATGCCTGGATGGATAGGTTCAGGGAGATTAATCCCGGGATGAAAATCACCGATCTCTCCGCCGGTATTTCACTTATTGAACCGGTGGCGGAGGCCGGTCACGAGGGGCACGGTCATGAGGATGAAGGTGTCGACCCGCATTACTGGGTATCTCCGAAAGAAGCATATATAATGGCCGCCACGGTCAGGGATCTTGTAACCGGACTTAATCCTTCCGCGGCAGAAAGATATGCCCTGAATTATGACAGGTTAATTGCAGGCATCACTGAGGTGGATTCAGTTGTGACAGGGTTTCTGGCCGATGCCCCCTCAAAGACCTTTATGATATTTCATCCGGCACTGGCTTATCTTGCACGCGACTACGGTCTTGAACAGATATCGTTTGAGGATGAAGGGAAGAGTCCTTCACCGGCCAGGATGAAAGAACTGATAGATCTGACCCGTGAAAAGGGTATTAAGGTTATCTTTATACAGGCAGAGTATGATCTTAAGAGCGCACAGGTGATAGCGGAGGAGACCGGCGCAACACTTATTACAATTGATCCCATGAACCCTGAGTGGGGGAATGCTGTTGTGGAGATAGCTAAGGCAATAGGCAGTAGGCAGGAGAATTAAGAGTGAAGAATTATTTTAAGGTCGATAGGACCGCAGGACTATAAGACTTAATCAGACCTCAGACCTTCACGACATCGCACATCGCACAATCGCAAATCGCAAATACACATGTCCGCCCTTTTTAAAATAGAATCACTCAATGCCGGTTATGAGAACAGGATCGTTCTCCGCGATGTGAACATGACTGTAATGAGTGATGATTTCATTGGCATAATTGGCCCCAACGGCGGTGGCAAGACAACAATGCTGAAGGTGATCCTCGGCCTTCTCAGACCCTTTTCCGGAAGAATTGATTTTTCTCCCGGCGATCTTAAAATGAGTCAGATAGGCTATCTTCCTCAGGTTGCGCAGGGTGATACATTGTTCCCGGTGACTGTTGAAGACGTGGTGCTGTCAGGGCTGATGCTGAACAAGAGTGCAGCAGGCCGGATGAGCCGTGATGACCGGAAGCGGGCCGCCTCGGTGATGGATGAGCTCGGTCTCAGACCACTGGCCCGCCAGGCACTGAATGAACTTTCCGGAGGTCAGCTGCAGCGTGTTTACCTTGCAAGGGCGGTGACAGGTTCTCCGAGACTGCTTCTGCTTGATGAGCCTGCAACATTTGTAGATTCAACATTCGAGGCTGACTTTTATGAAAAGCTGAGGCTGCTAAACAGCCGGATGGCAATCATGATGGTGTCACATGATGTGGGTACAATCTCAACCTGGGTCAAGTCGTTTGCCTGCATAAACGGAGGGCTCAATTATCACCCGCACAGTAAGATAACACAGGAAGACCTGAAGATGTACGGCTGTCCCATACAGCTCGTCACCCACGGTGATGTGCCACACGTTGTTCTTCACAAACACTGACGCATGGAGAACATATTCGCATATTCATTCATTCTGAAATCGATTGCCGGGGCTCTTTTTGCGAGCATCACCGCCGGCATAGTGGGCACCTACATCGTATCAAGAAGGCTTGTATTCCTCAGCGGCGGCATAACACACGCCTCATTCGGGGGCATCGGACTGGGCTATTACCTTGGAATCAATCCCGTGGCCGGCGCTGCCCTCTTCGGACTCACATCGGCAGTAGGCATAGAATATCTCTCTGCAAAGGGTAAGATGCGCGAAGACAGCGCCATTGGCATACTGTGGGCTTTTGGCATGGCCGTTGGTATTATATTCATTTATATGACTCCCGGTTACGCGCCCAACCTGATGAGTTACCTCTTCGGCAGCATTCTGACAGTGACCTGGGGTGACCTTATCGCCCTCGGAATAATGTCGGCTGTGCTTATAATTTATACGGCGCTGTTTTACCGGACGATCCTCTATATTTCATTTGATGAAAATTACGCAAGGACCTTCACCCGCCATGTCGATCTTTTCAAGTATGTCTCCGTGGGACTGACAGGACTTGCCATCGTGCTGAATATAAGGATGGCGGGGGTGATCCTGATAATTTCCCTGCTTACAATCCCCGCAAACATAATTATGCTTTTTACGCGGCGATATCTTCAGATAGTGATATGGTCATTTGTTGTAAGTTTTATTGGGATAAGCACCGGCTTTGCAATGTCATGGGTTACCAGTCTTCCGACAGGGCCGGCGATAGTATTCGTGCTGGTGCTCTTCTGGATGATAGCCAGGGGTGTCAGATGGCTGAAAGTAAAGAGAAAAGTTATTACATAAACTATTGGTAATGAACAGTTATGATATTATTGTGATAGGCAGCGGCCCGGGAGGTTATGTGGCAGCAATAAGAGCGTCGCAGCTCGGGATGAAGGTTGGAGTGGTGGAGAAGGCGGAACCCGGTGGCATATGTCTGAACTGGGGCTGCATTCCTACAAAGGCATTGCTCAAAAGTGCACAGGTTCTGGAATACTGCAGGCACGCTTCCGACTACGGCATCAGCAGCGGCGGCACTGCATCCGCCGATTTCGCAGCGGTAATCGCGCGCAGCAGGAGTGTGGCAGATGCAATGAGCAAGGGCATCCAGTACCTTTTCAAAAAGTACAACATTGAAATATTGGCCGGATTCGGAAGGCTGAAGGGTAAGGGCACAGTGGAGGTCGAAACACCCGGTGGCGGAAAAGAGACATACAGTGCAAAACATATAATTATTGCCACAGGGGCAAGATCCAAGGAACTTCCCAATCTTAAACAGGACGGCAAAAAGATAATAGGCTACCGCGAAGCCATGTCACTTCCTGCGTTGCCCGCATCAATGGTTGTAGTCGGGTCAGGCGCCATCGGCAGCGAGTTCGCAAGCTTCTACAGGTCTATGGGCACCGAAGTGACACTTGTGGAGTTCCTGCCAAGGGTACTGCCGCTGGAAGACGAAGAAGTTTCCCGTACAGTGGAAAGATCGTTTAAAAAGGCGAAAATGAAGATAATGACCGGCTCGTCGGTGGAGAAGGTTGATATTGACGGCGATAAATGCAGGGTTACTATTAAAACCCCGAAAGGAGAAGAAGTGACCGAAGTTGAAATAGTACTTTCTGCCGTGGGAGTGATGCCAAACATTGAGGGCATAGGCCTTGAGGAGAATGGTGTCAACACAGACCGCGGGAAAATCGTCGTTGATGAGTATTACAGGACTTCGCAGGAAGGCATATACGCAATTGGTGACGTTGTACCCGGTCCCGCTCTGGCTCATGTGGCATCAGCTGAAGCGCTTGTATGCGTTGAAAAAATCGCGGGTCACAATCCTGATCCGGTAGACTACGGTAACATTCCGGCCTGTACCTATACAACCCCGGAAGTTGCCTCCTGCGGCATGACAGAAGAGGCTGCCAGGGCAGCAGGAAAAGAGGTAAAGACGGGCAAGTTCATGTTCATGGCTTCCGGCAAAGCATCAGCCTCGGGCGCCCGCGACGGATTTGTGAAGCTTGTCTTCGATGCCTCCGATAATAAGCTTCTCGGAGCGCAGATGACCGGAATGAATGTGACCGAGCTTATAGCTTCTGCGGTTCTGGCACGCAGAATGGGGGCAACAGCCACCGATATTATGAGAAGCATTCATCCGCATCCCACAATGTCGGAAGCAGTGATGGAAGCGGCAGCCGCAGCAATGGGTGAGGCTATTCACGGTTAACCCCAGGTGATATTTTTTTCTTAACGCAACCTTTATATCCCTATTATCATCAATATTATATTGACAAGCTGGGATATTATTTCATATCTTTAGAACTCGTTTCTTAAAATACGGGTTTGCAGGAGACCAGGGAAATAATTGACGGATGTTTGTCGGGCAGCAGGCGTGACCAGGAGTTGCTCTACCGCAGGTATTCACCGCGGCTTTATGCCGTGTGTCTTCAGTATTCGGGTAACACCGATGAGGCGCGTGATGTACTGCAGGAGGGCTTCATAAAAATTTTTGAAAACCTGTCAGCCTTCAGCCACGAAGGTTCTTTTGAAGGATGGATGAGAAGGATCATTGTCAATACTGCCCTCGAGAAGTATCGCAGCAAGTATTACCTCAACAGGATTGATGACATTGATGAACTTGCCGAGCCGATGACAGATCCGGGAACTGATGATTTCTCAGGGCTGGAGGCCGGTGATCTTCTGAACATAATAATGGGGTTGCCTCCTAAATACAGGATGGTTTTCAACTTATATGCAATAGAGGGTTATTCACACAAGGAAATTGGCGGCATGCTGAAAATTTCCGAGGGTACTTCGAAATCAAATCTCTCAAGGGCCAGGGACATATTGCAGAAAAAAGTGACGGCACTTACGGGTGTCACAAGAAGAATGGTAAATGTTTGATAAAGAGCCAAATATAGACGTTGTTTTCCGGAACGGGCTGAAGGATCTTGAAGTCCTTCCACCGGCCAATGTATGGGATAACATCCCTGCAATGTCCGTCACCCGTCGTCGTTACGGAATGGTCTTCCGCGTTGCGGCAAGCATAGCGGCTCTTTTGACACTTTCACTTGTTGCATCCTGGTTCTCAGGTAATAACGGGAGCGTCACCAGAGGTCCGGAACTGGCATCAATCCTCAATGACAGAGATATTTCAGGTGTGGCTGAGCTGCAGAAACCGTCAGCAATCATAAGAAGACTTAATGCAGTGGCACCAGTCAGTACCCTGGTTGCCAGCCCGGAACGGGAAGAAGAAGCTACAATTGAAAACAGTACTTCACTGTCACTGCCTGCCCTGGCATTGAGTCAGGATGAGGCTGATAGGTCCACCCGCCAGGAGACTAATACGCATACAACAGAGGATGCAATTATTGTTATTCCTCACCGCTTTTCCGCCCTTCCTGACCAAACCGGACAACTGGCGCTGGTGGAGCCGAATCAGATCGCAGACGACCGCTTTTTCCTCGGGGCTTCACTTTCTCCCTCGATGGGGTTCTCTGGTGCACCCCAGGATATTCGTCTTGCTGAGCTTCTGAGCAGCGAAAAGGGAGTGCCCACATATTCAACCGGACTGACATTCGCATATAAACTGTCGCCCCGTTTCAGCATTCAGTCGGGGATAGGAGTGGCATCCCTCGGACAGGTGGTAACAGGCATAGATGTTTTTGCAGGCCTCTCTGATTTCTACGCCGTCAAGGGCAGTTATCTTTACAGGGTTGAAACATCGTCGGGAATGGTTGTTTCGGGAAACACCGATCTATACCTTTCTGACTCTAAAAACAGGGTGGGCACATTCATTCCGGGCGGAATGGCTGATCCGTCGAAATTCCCTCTTACACAGGTCGATGATAAAATTCATCAGGTATTCCGTTACCTCGAAGTGCCCCTTCTGGTTCGGTATAAAGTCATAGACCGTGACATAGATATGAATCTGTCAGGCGGGATGTCATACGGCTTCCTTGTCCAGAACTCAGCTTTTGCAATGGACGGCAACAACATGATTCCGATAGGCCATACCGAAGGGGTCAATATCCATACTTTCAGCAGCCAGTTGGGCCTCGGAATGGAGTATAACATCTCAAAGGTGATTTCCTTCAATATAGAACCGGTGTTCAAATATTACATGACACCCCTCAGCAACCTCTCCGGTACACTCTCACGTCCTTACTCCTTCGGCCTTTTATCAGGCTTCTACGTCAGGTTCTGACAACACTCACTTTCCGTATCACTTTGTTTGATTTTGTTCCCTGTGATCAAACTTTTCGCTAATATTGCAGTTTGAATTATCTGACTACGGAATCATGAAAATAAAAGCAGGGAAAGCAGTGGTGGCAGCATTGATGGTGCTGAGTGCAGGTTTTATAATCACAATTATCGCAGGAGCAAAGAGGCCGGACCCTGTTCCTGCCGGGGAACCGGATGGTTTTCCTGCAGCGGCTTCATGGGCTTTGCCTGAGACTGTATCCTTCGCCGGAGAAACAATGCCGCTTGAAAACTTCGACACCCGCGAAAGCCTCGACAGGGAGCTGAACGCCACGGCGTACCGGCATGGATCAACCCTTTTGACAATTAAGAGGGCCGGACGGTATTTCCCTGAGATAGAGAAGATTCTGAAGGAAAACGGCATCCCTGACGATTTCAAATATCTTGCCTGCGCCGAAAGCGATCTCTCCAATGCAATCTCTCCGGCCGGAGCCACAGGATTCTGGCAGATTATGGAGGGAACAGGAAAAGAATACGGAATGATTATAAACAAGGAGGTGGATGAGCGCTACAGCCTTGAAAAGTCTACACTCTTTGCCTGCCGGTATTTCAAAAGGGCATACCAGCGCTACGGCAGTTGGACAATGGCAGCTGCATCATACAATAACGGTATGAACGGCCTCGATGAGCAGGTCGGGATACAGAAAGAGACCAATTACTATGACCTCCTGCTGAATGAAGAGACAGCACGTTACCTCTTTCGCATTGCAGCGCTGAAGCTCATTATTGCGGAGCCCGCAAAATACGGTTTTGTCCTTGGTGAAAAGGATATTTACAAACCCGTTCCATATACCGCCGTAAAGGTTGATACGTCTGTCACAAGCTTTGAACAGTTCTCCAGGCATTTCGACACCAACTACAAGCTGCTGAAATTACTGAATCCCTGGCTGAGAAAGCCCTTCCTGACAAATACAACCGGAACGGAATATTACATCAGGGTACCTGAAAAAGGCTCCAGAGTCTCTGCCGACCTGTAGAGCGGATCCATGTCTGAGCAAAAGGAAGAAATAAGGGTCTACGGCGCCAGGGTCCACAACCTGCGCAATATCAGCCTGACAATACCCCGTAATGAGCTTGTTGTAATAACAGGCCTGAGCGGCAGCGGGAAATCGTCACTTGCATTTGATACAATTTATGCCGAAGGCCAGCGAAGGTACATGGAGACCCTCTCAGCCTACGCAAGGCAGTTCCTCGGCGGGATGCAGAGGCCCGAAGTGGACCGCATAACGGGACTCAGTCCTGTCATTTCTATTGAACAGAAAACCACAAACAAGAACCCCAGATCAACAGTCGGGACCATAACTGAGATCTATGATTTCCTGAGGCTCCTCTATGCACGGGCTGGTGATGCGTGGTCATACGCCTCAGGTGAGATGATGGTCAAATACTCTGACACACAGATACTTGATCTTGTGACCTCAGGGTATGACGGTAAAAAGATATATATCCTTGCCCCGGTAATCAAGGGGCGCAAGGGTCATTATAAGGAGCTTTTCGAGCAGCTGAGAAGAAAGGGTTTTCTCCATGCCCGCATTGACGGCGAGATAAAGGAGATAACCTCCGGGCTGAAGCTCGACAGGTACAAATCGCATTTCATCGAGCTTGTAATAGACAAGTTTCAGGCAGGCCATGTCACTGAAAAAAGGCTTCATGATGCTGTTCTGCTTGCCCTTGACCAGGGTGACGGCGTCATGATGATTCTTGATTCCGCTGATAATTCGCACCGTTATTACAGCAGGCACCTGATGTGCCCTGTTACCGGTATTTCTTACAATGAACCTGCTCCCCACACTTTCTCGTTCAACTCACCCCAGGGTGCCTGCCCGCACTGTAACGGTCTCGGCGAAGTTTCGGAAGTTGATGTAAAAAGGATGATGCCGGATCAGGAGCTGAGCATCCGCAAGGGAGGAATAGAACCTATCGGGAAGTACCGTAACATCTGGATATTCTGGATGATAGAAGCCATAGCAGAAAAATACGGTTTCACGGTTGATACCCCTCTGAAAGAGATTCCCGAGGAAGGCATCAGCAAGATATTCTTCGGTTCGGATGAGGTGCTGAAGCTATCCAACACGCCGCTGGGGATGACATCCAACTATTTTATGACCTTCGAAGGGGTTGTGAATTATGTCGGTAACCAGGAGGCTGTCAACGGACGCAAGGCTGACGGAAAGGGAAAGGAGCAGTACATACAGTACAGTGTATGCCCCGAATGCAACGGAACGCGACTGAAGAAGGAGTCGCTCTGGTTCCGGATTGCCGGTAAAAATATAGGAGAACTGGCTGCGCTTGATTTTACCGAGCTGAAGGTCTTCCTTGACGGAGCAATGGAGCAGATGACCGATAAGCAGCAGAAGATTGCCTCTGAAATACTGAAGGAGATCAAAGCCCGGCTGGGCTTCCTGCTGGATGTGGGGCTCGAATACCTGTCGCTGAACCGCGGAGCAAGAACGCTTTCCGGCGGCGAGAGCCAGCGTATCAGGCTTGCCACACAGATAGGGTCGAAGCTCGTGAACGTACTTTATATTCTTGACGAACCCAGCATCGGACTGCATCAGAGAGACAACCGGAAGCTTATCGAAGCCCTGCGCAACCTGCGCGATGCCGGCAACTCGGTGATAGTTGTGGAGCACGACAGGGAGATGATTATGAGTGCCGATCACATAATCGATATGGGACCGGGAGCGGGCATCCACGGCGGGGCCATCGTGGCTGAAGGTACCCCTGAACAGATTCTCAAAACCGACACTCTGACTGCCAAATACCTGAACGGCAGGCTGATGATCAGGACTCCTGAAGAACGCCGCAAGGGGAATGGCAAAAGCCTGACAATCACAGGAGCAAGGGGCAATAATCTGAAAGGCATCAGCGTCACTTTTCCCCTCGGAACTTTTATCTGCCTGACAGGTGTGTCAGGGAGCGGCAAGTCATCACTTGTCAACCACACCCTTCATCCGGCACTGGCAAGGAAACTTCAGGGTGCACGCCGGGCCGCACTGGCGCATGATGAGATTACGGGTATTGAAAACATTGACAAGGTGATTGAGGTGGACCAGGCGCCCATAGGCCGCACGCCGCGATCAAACCCGGCAACGTACACAGGAGTTTTTACTGACATCCGCACCCTTTTTGCAATGACACCTGATGCAAAGGTCAGGGGATTCAGCGCAGGCCGGTTCTCATTCAACACAAAGGGAGGCAGATGTGAGGGCTGCGAAGGAGCCGGGCTGAAGACAATTGAGATGAACTTCCTTCCTGATGTTTACGTGATGTGTCCCGACTGCGGGGGCAAGAGGTATAATCGCGAAACCCTCGAGGTGAAGTACAAGGGACGTTCGATAAATGATGTGCTTGAGCTGACAGTCAATGACGCCGTGGAATTCTTCAAAGGCATTCCTTCGATATACAATAAGATAAAGACTATACAGGATGTAGGTCTCGGATACATAAGGCTGGGACAGCCGTCGACCACCCTCTCAGGAGGAGAATCGCAGAGGGTGAAGCTGGCCACCGAGCTGGCACGGCGCGATACGGGCCGCACGCTGTACATCCTCGATGAGCCCACCACAGGTCTTCATTTCGAAGATGTAAGAGTCTTGCTTGAGGTGCTTGACCGTCTTGTCGAGAGAGGTAATACAGTCATCGTCATTGAACACAATATGGATGTGATAAAAATGGCGGATTATATAATTGACCTCGGCAGGGAAGGCGGACGGGGAGGCGGCGAGGTCATGTTTTCAGGCACTCCCGAGGAGCTTGCTGCAACACGCGGAAATTACACCGGAAAATTCCTGGGTGCAGAACTCAGGCGATAGAAAAGATTATATTTGAATGTGCTAAACAAATCACCTATGGACGAGACCACAGACCTCATAAAAGAAGCATTTGAACCGAAAACATGGAATGAGATTCACGTGACAGACTCGTGGAGGATCTTTAAGATCATATCCGAATTTGTGGAAGGATTTGAAAAGCTGTCACGGATAGGACCGAGTGTGGCTATTTTCGGGTCGGCACGCACCCACTTCAATAACAAATACTATAAGCTTGCAGATGAGATTGCCTTCCAGCTTGTTCAGAAGGGCTACGGTGTCATCACAGGCGGGGGACCCGGCATCATGGAGGCTGCCAACAAGGGTGCGAAGAGAGGCAACGGTAAATCAGCCGGTATAAACATTGACCTCCCGTTCGAGCAGAAGCCCAATCCATATATTGACCGTGACAAGATCATTACATTCGATTACTTTTTCGTGCGCAAGGTGATGTTCATGAAATATGCACAGGGCTTCATTGTCCTGCCTGGAGGGTTCGGCACCTTCGACGAGCTTTTCGAGGCTATCACACTCATTCAGACAAAGAAGATCGGGCGTTTCCCGATTGTTCTCGTGGGTGAATCACTACTGGTCAGGACTTTTCGAGTGGGTCACCGATGTGATGCTTAAGGAAGAACACAATATTGCTCCCGATGATCTGAATCTGTTCCGGATTGTGGATACCGCCGAGGAGGCTGTGTCTTACATCGACCAGTTCTATTCGAGATTCCTTCTGAGTCCAAACTTCTGATTTTACTACCTTAACGGTTTCTGGCTTGCACCGGCTTATCAGCCTTAGCCTTAGCCTTAGCCTTAGCCTGTGTTATCTTGTTCTGGCTTTTGTCTGAAGGTCCATCTCGCGGCCGTGATCCTTCTTTTTCAGGTCTTCGCGCTTGTCATAAGTCTTTTTGCCCTTCGCAAGGGCTATCTCTATCTTCGCCAGTCCGCGGTCATTTATGAACATCTTCGTCACAATGATTGTCAGGCCGGTCTCCTTCACTTTCCGGTCCCACTTGCGAAGTTCCTTCTTACGTGAGCAGCAGCTTTCTTTCGCCTACCGGATCATGATTGTTGAGATTGCCCCAATAGTATTCCGAAATATGCATTCCTATTACAAACATCTCACCGTTCCGGAAGGTGCAGTATGAATCGGTGAGATTGACCCTTCCCTCACGTATTGACTTGATCTCAGTCCCGGTGAGTATGATGCCTGCAATGAGCTTATCGATGAACTCGTAATCGTGAGAGGCCCTTCTGTTTTTGATGACGATATTGCTGGTGTCGCGTCTCATTGCATTTCTCAGGCAAAGAAGGCGAAGTAAATTGTCTCAGTAAGCTTGGAGAGGACAATCTGCAGAATACCTATAATAATTATCATTGAGATGACTGTGGCGATGACCATCGGGAGTTTCTTGTGCTCCGGCGGGTTGATCATCGTTTCCATGCCGATCCAGAATATATACAGCCCGTACAGGCTGAGGATATTGAGGAAGAGCATTGACTCGAAAAGGCGGCTGATTGTGAGCGAGAGAAAGAGGGGTGCCAGGGAGTAGGCGACAAGTTTGAATGAGACTACAAAATCGCGGCCCAGGTCAAGTGCCTTTGTAATTTCAGTTACAATGTACGCTGAGGCATAGACGCCCAGAAAAAGGAAGAAGAATGTGTTGATCGCCACAAGTATCGAATACATTGGCTCCAGGGTGTTGTTGATGAAGAAGAGGGAGCCGAAGAATGAACTGACCGAAACGAGGATAATGAGCGGCAGGAAATAACTACCCCTGACATACTTTATCGGTCTGTTTTCACGGTGAACAACCTCCCATGCCTTGACAGGACTGATTATAAAGTACCTGGTCCTGTGATAGAAAAACCTTAGATCCATGTCCTGTTTTAATGAGACCGGCAAAAATAAGTAAAATTGGGTTACTGTGAACTCATTTGAGCTATCTTTAATTTGACTATGACAGGGCAGGAGTATGATATTGTAGTGATTACCGGGCCAACGGCGACGGGTAAAACCCGGCTTGCCGCCACTGTTGCTGCACGACTGGGGAGCGAAGTGATCAGCGCCGACTCCCGGCAGGTTTACAGGGGGATGGATATCGGGACAGGGAAAGATCTTTCGGATTATATTGTTGACGGGTTGAAGGTACCATGTCATCTGGTCGATATTGTCGATGCAGGTTACAGGTATAATGTATACGAATACCAGCGGGATTTTATAAAGGTATACAATGATATGCGGCAGAGGTCTCTGATTCCGGTGGTTTGCGGCGGGTCAGGGATGTATGTCGACAGTATAGTCAGCGGATACAGGCTGACGCAGGTGCCGGTGAATGAGGCTCTGCGTTTATCACTTGCGGACCGTTCACTGGAGGAACTGACCTTTGTTCTTTCTACTTACAAGCGTCTGCATAACAAGACTGATGTTGATACAGTTAAGAGGGCTGTCAGGGCGATAGAGATCGAGGAATACTACCTCTCCCAACCGGCGGATACTGAGCCTTTTCCGGTTATCCGTCCCCTGGTTGTGGGCATAATGTTTGACCGTGACATCAGGCGCGACAGGATCAGCAGGAGGCTGAAGGAGAGGCTCGAGGGAGGTATGATCGAAGAGGTGCAGCGACTGCTGGACGGCGGGATCCGGTCTGATGATCTGATTTATTACGGGCTTGAATATAAGTACGTTACGTTGTATCTCCTGAATTCAATGAGTTACGGCGAGATGTATCAGAAGCTGGAGACGGAGATTCACCGGTTTGCAAAGCGGCAGATGACATGGTTCAGGGGCATGGAGCGCCGTGGCATCGTCATCAGATGGATTGACGGGATGATTGATGATGAAAAGGTGGACAGATACTCAGTATGATATAATTTCTTTTAATATGATAAAAGAAATCCTTTAATATACTGAATATAGACCGCAGGACTGCAGGACCGCAGGACCGCAAGACCGCAGACCAGCAGGACTTCAGACCTCAGACCTTCAGACTTCAGACCTTAGACCGCAGGACTGCAAGACCGTCAAGACCGCAAGACCCTACCTGATCCTGACCTTGATCACCACCTTTTTTACCGGTGCCTGACCGACAACTTTAATTCCGGGTCTGTGTGCATCATCGGGGAAAAAGATAAAATATCTTCCGGGGGTTGCATGCAGAAGCTTTTCCTTAACTGATTCAAGAAAAACTATGTCCTTCTCTGCATTATATGGGACCGTTTCAGAGGTTTTACCAAGCGGGACAATACCCATAATCTCATCTCCTGATATAATATATTGTATGTCAGCATATTTACGGTGAGCCTCAAGCCGGGTGTCGGGCTCATCTTTGGTCACGTATTCATCAACACTGGCGAAAAGGTCACTTCCCTCAAGCTCGTAACGGCCTTTTTCAATACCTGCCAGGTCAGTATCCCTCAAAAACGAGAAAGCCCTGTCCCATCGCTCCGGATTGAGCAGGTACTGTCTGTTGAACTCAATGACATTTATTGACCTGTCAGGAATTATTTCCCTGTCAGGGCGGATTATTACCGGCGGACTCTTTCTCATAAGTTTTTTTTGTTTTTTACTACTGCCTACTGCCTATTGCCTACTGCCTACTGTCTAGACTTTTATTCCCATTTTCTTCATCAGTATCGAAGCGTTCATACTTGTACAGATGCCGGGAGTCAGCTTATAATCGAAGAAGAGTTCTTCGCCGCTTATCTTAACGTCAAAATGGTAGTTGTCAATCTTCCCCGGCATTTCCTCTGACAGTTCAGCCAGCTTGAGATCGTGGGTGGCCACCATTGCCACAGTACCGTACCCAGTCAGCTGTTTGATAAGGGCAACCGATCCTGTGAAGCGGTCGTTGGAGTTGGTGCCTCGCAATATTTCATCAAGGAGCAGAAAGACTTTAGGATTGGTTTCGGCTTCCTTAATTATTGAGTTCAGCCTTCTCAGTTCGGCATAGAATGATGAAATGTTCTCTTCAAGTGAGTCGGAGATGCGCATGCTCGAATGGATCTTCACATTCGAAACGGTGAATGATGATGCACACACCGGTGCACCGGCAAGAGCCAGCACGGTGTTAATGCCGCAGGTGCGAAGAAATGTGCTCTTCCCTGACATATTCGATCCTGTCACAAGAATTGTCCTTCCTCCGCCTGATGTTTCGAAGTCGTTGCTGATCCGCCGGTCTGAAGGAATCAGAGGGTGACCCATCTTTTCGGCTCTCAGAATGAAGTACTCGTCGGATATCTCTGGCATCACCCACCCGGGATTGTTGAATGCCATAGTACCAAGTGACGACAGTACCTCGAACTCTGCCATGGCGGCAAACCACTTCGGGATTTTTTCCGAGTTCTCGTTTTTCCACTTCTCCAGCGCAAGGCAAAAGTGAATATCGGTGAAAAACAGCAGGTTTAACGGTATTGAGACCAGTACGTTCAATCGCGAGTCGAGCCTGTTCACAAGCCCGGATAACCTCCTGATGATCGCGGAGGCAGGTTTGACGCCGGCAAATTCACCCTGAAGTGATATGAGTTTTGCAGCAGAAAACTTGTTATCCTCAATAAGTCTTACTGTAGTGGAATAAGTCATCAAAAGGTCAGAGGACCGGCTGACACTCCTGTGAAGAGCGGTGATCTTCCTGTTGTGAAGAAAGTAGAAAATGAAGTTTACCGTAAATACGGGGGCAAGTATTGCTGCCGGGAAACCGGTTATCACAAGTGCAAGTGCTGTGAGACCGGTAAGACTAAGAATCCAGACGGCCACCTGCAGGGTACGACGGTTCAGAAACAGATTATCAGTGCCCAGCCAGTCCAGGAGTGGACTGGGACTGTTCCCGGCTCCGGTATTTGAGTATCCGAGGGTTATCAGCTCCTGGCGCCAGTCAGTCATTGTCTGTAGATCTGCTGCTGCCCCCTGGCGCTTGAGAATTTCTTCGACTGAGGCAGGAGCACTGAGATATTCTGCCAGCAGGTCAGCAGCCGGTTTGCTTGTGGTACGACTGATATACTGGAAGAGGGACGACTTCCCGAAAATGTCAAGATCGTAAGAATAGGGGTGATCCCGTTCACCGTATTCTGACCCGGCGTGAAATCCGGAGAAATCACCTTCAAGGCATTTCATTTCCCTGTGGTTAATCTCTGCCAGATGGTTGAAATATATTCTCTTCTTTTCGGTACTGCTATACCTGATGACAAACCATAGGAAAAGGATAAGCGACAGGGAGAGAGCGGTGACTGCGGCAATTACAGACAAGGAAGAAAGCAAAACAAAGAGCACCAGTCCGCCAGCGAAAGAGAGCAGTCGTGCAAGCGACAACCTGTCTGCCAGCCTCTGCAGCCGTTCGGCAGAAGCCCTGAACTCAGCTTCCCTGGAAATATATACCTCACGTGGTGACATCGTCTATTGATAAGTACCCAAAACTACTCAATCTCCCGCGAAAATGAAAAGTGGTTTGAATTTGTCCGTGTTCACATGCACAAACCGACATATTTTTAACGGTTGTTTAATTACCTTTACCCCTGATAAGCATATACATTATCAGACGCGCAAGACCGCACGACCTTCAAGACCTCAGACCTTCAGACCTCAGACCCTCAGACCCCATGTTTAACATCGACACAATACTTTTTGAAGCCCTCGGCTACAGAATGAGTCTTCTTGAACTTCTGGCTGTTCTGACTGGACTGGCCTCAGTATGGCTTGCTGCAAGGGCAAATATTCTGACCTGGCTGTTCGCACTTGTAAATGCGGTGCTTTTCTTCGGTTTGTTCTACCAGGTGAATCTCTATTCAGCCATGGCGCTGCAGGTATTTTTCTTCTGCAACGCCCTCTACGGGTGGTACAACTGGCGCCGCGACAGCAAGGGGGAGAAAAAACCGGTGACCATGCTGCTGCACAAGCACCGCGTATTGTGGCTGGCAGCAATTATGGCAGGGATGATAGCACTGGGCACAGTGATGGCCAGGGTTCATCTCTGGCTGCCTGATCTCTTTCCTGAAAAAGCCACTTTCATATATACTGATGCAATGATAGCTGTAATGAGCATTGCTGCCTCGGTCCTGCTGGCAAAGCTGAAGCTTGAGAACTGGATACTCTGGATACTTGTCAATATGATGAGCATCGTGATGTATGCAATGAAAGGAGTGATGCTGGTGTCACTTCAATACCTGTTTTTCCTGTTCATGGCGACTTACGGACTGCTGGAGTGGAGGAAGAAGGTCGAAAATCTGATCCGCCCGCTGCCTGACTTAAAGTCAAAAGAAGGGCGATTAAAGCTTTGAACCGGGAAATACAACTGCCGTGAAATATTTTGGAAAAGAATTATGATTCAACAGAATAGTGAAAAGGTAAAACTGTATTATGGAAAAGCTGACAAAAATACTGCTTATGACGCTTAGCATTGTCATATCTTCATGCACCACCGAGGAGAGAGTATTTGTGGTGTCGGGATATTCAGCTGAAAACCAGCCGGATATAAAATTATTTAAGATGTCTTCGGAAAACGTTCCCGAGACATTGTCTGAATTCACATGTGGAGAGAATCCGTCATTCTTCACTGCTGGCAGGCAGGGCCTTTTCTATTTTGTGAATGAGGTGGACTCATTCAATAACAAACCCGGGGGAGGGATAACAACCCTGAGACTTGACTACAGAACCAA
Organism: uncultured Bacteroidales bacterium; assembly: GCA_963736735.1. GTDB lineage: Bacteria > Bacteroidota > Bacteroidia > Bacteroidales > VadinHA17 > SR-FBR-E99. The sequence goes on from CAVTPX010000005.1 coordinate 379,537, forward strand.
CACCTTTACCAAAGAGGGATCCATTAACCAGGGTGGCGGAGGTCCGTGTCATGTATTGCTGACCGATGATAATAAATATCTACTGACAGCAAATTACGGCAGCGGATCACTGTCCGTGGTTGCTGTGAATGACTTCGGGATACCTGAGAAGGTAACGGATAAACTGCAATTCGGTGAAAAATCGCATCCCCATATGGTCATTTTCAATCCGGTCAGGCAGGTTTATTATATGTCTGACCTGGGCTTAAACAGGATCTACATCTTCAAGTCGGAGATAACCGATGGCATCCTGCTTGGAGATGAAACAACCTATATTCAGTTGGAAGAGGGCAGCGGACCACGGCACATGGTGCTGGATAAAGCCTGCAGAAATCTTTATGTCATTAATGAACTGAATTCAACCGTTTCGGTAATTGATATAACAGCTAAAGTTCCGGTGCTTAAACAGACAATCAGTACTTTGCCTGATGGCTACTCAGAGAAGAACTACTGTGCTGATCTTCACCTGTCCGCGTCAGGGAAATTTCTTTACGGCTCCAACCGGGGACATAACAGTATTGTTGCCTTCAGGGTTGCCCGTAACGGTATGCTTACGGCGGCAGGCCATACTCCATGCGGTGGCGACTGGCCGAGAAATTTTGCTGTTGCAACCGGAGGCAAATTTTTCATTGTTGCCAACCAGAGGTCCGGAGAAGTATCTGTAATAGAATCCTCTGGAAAAAGTAATCCTGAAAGCATAAAGGCACTCAAAATGAACGCACCCGCCTGCATTAGTTTTTCCAGGTAAATATTTTTCTTATTTTTCTTGTATTATGATCATATGTTCATTATCTTTGTAAAGAACAAATGATCATAACTCATGTCGCCTCGTCCGAAAAGGTTACGGAGGATAAGTAATCTTCCAATTATATCAGGGTTTAAGCCCTATGGGGGCACTGCCTCCGATACTCCGTCAGGTTCAGTATTTCTGCATTTTGAGGAATATGAGGTTTTAAGGTTATGTGATTTTGAGATGCTTAACCATATCCAGGCTTCTGTGATTATGGATATCTCACGGCCTACCTTCACCCGCATATATGCCAGGGCGAGAGCTAAAATTGCTGAAGCGCTGGTGACCGGGAAACAGATAATTATTGAAGGAGGGAAGGTATATTTTGACAGTGAGTGGCATACATGTTTATCGTGCGGCTGTTTCTTCAATCAGCCCGATAAAATAGAAAAGCCTGTCATTTGCCCTTTATGCGGAAGCAACAATATAGAGGATTGTGCAGAAGCCCCGGAGCCCGAAATGGATTTTCATCCCCATTGTGACGACCTGTGCATTTGCATGAAATGTGGTTATGAAAAGCCGCATTTATCGGGAAATCCCTGCAAGAATGAACTTTGTCCTGAATGCGGCACTCACCTTGTCAGGAAGGATATACTTGAAAAGAGAAACAAATAAAATTCAATAATATGAAAGTAGCAATTACAAGTACAGGCAACAACCTGGAGAGTAAATTAGATCAGCGTTTCGGACGTTGTGCCTTTTTTGTTATCTATGATACTGACACAAAAGGGATGGAGTTCATCCCTAATCCGAATAAGGATGCTCAGGAGGGTGCCGGCCCTGCCTCAGTTCAACTGGTGGCATCAAAAAAAGCTGAGAAGATTATTTCAGGTGAGTTTGGAATTAAGATAAAGTCGCTCCTTGACAGCCTGAAAATCCAGATGATTGTGTTTAAAGAGCCGGAAAAGAGCATCCAGAGCATTATAAATATGTTAAACAATTGATAATAAACCTAAAAAAAGAAGTTATGCCAGGATTAGATCAGACAGGCCCGCAGGGACAGGGATCCATGACGGGTCGCAGGAGAGGCCGATGCGCCAATGCAGGAACAGCTATTAAGAGAGGTGAAGGTACAGCTACTCAGCCTGAAGAAGAAAAGGCTCCGGGAGGAATTGCCGGAAAGGGTAACAGGCAAGGTTCAGGACGTGGTATCGGTGGCAGTGGTCAGGGTGGCCGTGGTGCTGGTCAGGGACGTGGTCAGGGTGCTGGTCAGGGACGTGGCCAGGGTGCTGGTCAGGGACGTGGCCAGGGGCTGCAGAAACGCTTAAGGGGAAATGTTTAAAGCAGGGCAGAGGTGCCCCGCGGCGTCTCTTCTCTTAAACCAGATATAAATTATAAAATACATTCAATTATGAAAAAACGTATTGCCATTCCCCTTGAAAACGGGATGCTATGTTCACACTTTGGCCATTGCGAACAGTTTGGCATTTATGATGCCGATAATAATATAATAATTTCTGAAACGTTGCTTACACCGCCACCGCATGAGCCCGGGCTACTGCCCGCATGGATAGCGGAAAAAGGTGTGACTGACGTAATTGCCGGAGGAATGGGACAGAGAGCCATTGACCTTTTCAATAATCATAAGATAAATGTGTTTGTCGGAGCACCCCAGAAAGATCCAAAGGATCTGGCAACTGACCTCGTAAAGGGCACTCTCCAGGCAGGGGCAAACTATTGCGATCACTAGACAGATTTTACTGATGATGACTTTCGGTCCTGTATCGTCAAGAAGACTCGGAAAGAGCCTGGGTATAAACAATATCGTATCACCCAAAGTATGCTCCTATAATTGCGTCTATTGCCAGGCAGGACAAACGTCAAAAGTATCATCAATAAGAAGTGAGTTCTATAAGCCTGAAGTCATTTACGAAAGTGTCGCCAGGCATCTTGGTCAGCTGAGCCGGGACAACTATCCTGATTATCTCACCTTTGTTTCTAACGGTGAACCGACACTGGATAAGCACCTGGGGAAGTCAATAACCCGACTGAAAGGTTTTAAGATACCTCTTGCAGTAATCACAAACGCATCGATGCTGAATCACGGGGAGGTCAGGAATGATCTTATGCAAGCGGACTGGGTATCTCTTAAGATGGATGCAGGCGATTGTGAGAGATGGCATAACATAAACCGTCCTGCCACGAATTTGGATTTTGACATCATTATTAATGGCATCATGAAGTTTGCCCGGGATTATGAAGGAGTATTGTGTACCGAGACGATGCTTATCAGTGGAATCAATGATTCTTCCGATAACTTTGAGAACCTGTCAGGGTTGATATCAGAAATTAATCCTCATACAGCTTATCTGGCAATACCCATCAGACCTCCTTCAGAGATATCGGTCAAGCCTCCTGATTCTGAAAAGCTGAACCTGGCATGGCAGATATTCAACGAACATAAGATCAGGACGGAGCTTCTTGTCGGCTTTGAGGGTACAGGTACCGGCTATACCGGAAATATTTATGATGATATCCTTAATATCACTGCTGTACATCCACTCAGGGATGATTCGATGGATGAATTATTAAAGAATGATCATGCAGACAAGCAGGTTATCGAGTCACTTATCGAACAGAGGCTCATAAGATCGGTTCCATACAACGGACACAGATATTATATGCGTGAGTATCATATTGAGAATAACTAAAGGTTCAGGTAGTCAGAATAATAAAACTTAAATCTATGAGTAAAGTCAAGATAGGAATAATCATATGTGACAGGTATCATACATGCGCCGGGGGTAAGTGTTTCAGAGCGGTGAGGAACCGTGAAGGAGCCTTTGAAAGGTACAAGGGAATGGATGTGGAAGTTGCTGCCTTCACAACATGCGGAGGCTGTCCCGGGGGCAATGTTGAATATGCCCCTGAAGAGATGGTAAAGAACGGAGTGACTGTAATTCACCTTGCGACGGGATTGGTGGTGGGTTATCCCCCTTGCCCCAGGATAGATTATTTTTCAAGATTTATCCCTGAGAAGTATGGAATTGAGGTGATTGTGGGCACTCATCCCATTCCTCAGAAATATTATCTGACCCACCAGAATCTGGGTACATGGAAGAGTGCCATGATGCAGAAAGCGATACAGCCGACACTGGCTGATGAAGCCCTGAGACTGGCCTACGATTAACTCGGGATGATGAAAATAGCTATTGCCAGCGGGAAAGGCGGTACAGGAAAGACCTTTCTTGCCACTAATATTTTTAAGGTACTTGCAGACAGGGGTGATCAGGTTACGCTTGTAGACTGTGATGCCGAAGCGCCTGATGCAGTATTATTCTTTAATCCTGATCTTTCTGCAGTAAGGGAGATAACCCACCGGGTGCCTGTCATTAACAGGGAAGCATGCACATTCTGTGGCAGATGCAGTGAGTGGTGTCATTACAATGCAATATTCTACGTTCCTTCTGCAAAGGTTATCGAAGTTATTGAAAACCTCTGCCACGGATGCGGTGCATGTAGTTTTGCCTGCAATACCGGGGCCATTACCGAAAAACCGGTGTCATTGGGCACTGTTACCTTATATACTCATTCTGAGCATGCTGCAATTATTGAGGCACGCATGAAAATCAACGAAATGTCACCTGTGAAAGTTGTTAAGGCAGCAATAATGGATGCCGGTGAGGAGGGGATAATTATCCTCGATTCACCCCCCGGAACTTCATGTCCTTTCGTTCAGACTGTTGCCACAGCAGACTATGTGATACTCGTTACCGAACCAACCCCGTTCGGACTGAGTGACTTGAGGCAGAGTGTGGAAACGCTCAGGATAATGGGCAAAGCCTTTGGTGTGGTAATTAACAGGTCGGATGTAGGTAATAACGGAGTCAAAAGTTACCTTGAGGATGAGAATATCTCGCTACTTCTGGAGATACCGTATGACAGAGAGATAGCACATCTCTATTCTGAGGGAAAGATAGCCACAGATTATGAACCCGGATTGAAAAAGCTGCTTGAATCCGTGACTGAAAAACTGATTGGGAAATATGGAATTGGCAATAATTAGTGGTAAGGGAGGCACCGGGAAGTCAAGCATAACGGCTGCCTTTGCTACAATGGCTGAAAAGGTGGTTGTGGCAGACTGTGATGTGGATGCAGCAAATCTGTACCTGCTCTTTCAACCGGCACATGAGAAGGAGGTCATTTACATAGGGGGTTACAAAGCAGTTATTGATACTGCTCTATGTACAAAGTGCGGATTATGTGAAAACTACTGCCGTTTTGATGCTATACAGGAGAAAGAGGGAAGGATGATTGTTTCAGAGACTTCCTGCGACGGCTGTTATCTGTGTGCTCATATCTGCCCGGCCAAAGCGATAACCATGGTACACAGAGACAAAAGCAGGATGTATTCAGGGTCTTTTCGGAATGGGTCTATGGTCTACGGCAGGCTGGCACCCGGAGAGGAAAACTCAGGCAAACTTGTAAACATGGTGCGCAGCGAGGCCAAACTGGTAGCCTCGCAAAAAGCATTGAATAATATAATTCTGGATGGCCCTCCCGGAATTGGTTGTCCGGTTATTTCAACAGTGACTGGTGTGGATCGTATTGTAATAGTAACAGAGCCTACCGTTTCAGGACTTAGTGACCTGGTAAGGGTACATACTGTTGCCCGTAAATTCACAGGTGAAGTGGGAGTAATAATCAATAAGCATGACCTGAACCCTGATATGTCAGCCAGGATAGAGGTATGGTGCCGGGAAAACGGGAGCCTGGTACTGGGCCTTCTGCCTTTTGAGCCAAAGATGACTGAGGCTATGGTGCAGGGTAAGAGTATAATTGAAATGTATCCCGGGTCAGAGATCAGCCGGTTGCTGTCCGGTATTTGGAATAATATTAAAAACTATAAGAAGAATGAATGAGCTATTTGAGAAGATACCCATGGAAGGTGTCAGGAACATTATTGTAGTAGCCTCGGGTAAAGGAGGGGTGGGGAAATCAACTGTAGCAGTAAATCTTGCCATTGCTTTGGCCAGGAACGGGATGAAAACGGCACTTGTGGATGCAGATATTTTCGGTCCGTCAATACCAAGGATGATGGGTATAGAAGATGCAAAGCCCGACGTGACTGCAATCGGAGACAAGGAGATGATTTTCCCGGTTGAGAAATTTGGTATAAAAATTATTTCGATAGGATTTTTCATTGACCGCAGCAAGTCACTTATCTGGCGGGGTCCCATGGCTGCCAATGCCGTGAAGCAACTCTTTGAGAACACTCAGTGGGGCGAAATTGACTATATGATTGTTGATTTCCCTCCCGGGACAAGTGACATTCAGCTTACAACCGTGCAGAAGCTTAACCTGGCAGGTGCAATTATTGTTACAACCCCTCAGGAGATAGCTCTCAATGATGCACGCAAGGCAGCTTCAATGTTTATAAATCCTGACCTCAATGTCCCCTTGCTTGGTGTCATTGAAAACATGTCATGGTTTACGCCTCTTCAACATCCCGACGAAAAGTATTTCCTTTTTGGAAGAGGAGGAGGGAGGCAGCTGGCCTCTGAGTTTAATACAAGGCTTCTTTGCCAGGTGCCACTGGTGATGGCCGTAGGCAGTTCAGCTGAGGAGGGCCGGTCCGTATTCCATATGAATGAGGGCGCTGTGACAGAGGCTTTTGAACAGATTGCAGAGCAGGTAATAGCTCTGACCGAAGAAAAGAAAATAATTATTTAAAATACAATATAATGAACACTACAGATGTACTTGTTATTGGCGGAAGTGCCGCCGGAATGGTGGTATCACTTACCGGTAAGGCAGCTTATCCCGACAAAAGTTTTACAATGATCAAAAAGCAAAAAGATGTAATGGTGCCATGTGGCATCCCCTATATTTTCGGTACTCTCACAGGATCAGATCAGAATCTTATGCCCGTAGACACCATGATGGAAAAAGCGGGGGTCACAACCATCGTAGGTGAAGTCACTGCTATTGATACAGAGGGTAAGAATGTTACTCTTGCAGACGGGATGAAGATAGGTTTTCAGAAGCTTGTTCTGGCGACAGGTTCAACCCCGGTTCTCCCAAAATGGCTCAAAGGCGGTGAAAAAAACAATGTTTATGTTGTTCCCAAGGACAGGGTCTATCTTGATGAAATGAAGGAGAAACTCAGCGGATGCAAGAGAGTGGTGGTAATTGGAGCCGGCTTCATAGGGGTAGAGTTCTCCGATGAATTTGTAAAGAGCGGGCATGAAGTAACTCTTGTGGAAAAGCTTCCTAATATTCTTGCAATGGCTTTTGATGCAGAGCTTTCCGATAAGATTGCTGCACTGCTGATCGAACGCGGAGTAAAGATTATAACGGGTGTAGGTGTTTCTGAGATACTGGGTGATACTAAAGTCGAGTCAGTGAAACTTGAAAATGGCGAGGTGCTTGGTGCTGATGCTGTGGTCCTTTCGATAGGCTATAAACCGAACAGCAAACTGGCCAGAGAGTCTTCCATTTTTGTTGATGAAAGTAATTTCATTGCTGTTGATGAGTATATGCGTACCCATGTGGCGGATGTCTTTGCAGTGGGGGATTGTGCTCAGAAACGTGATTTTGTCACCCGCCGGCGTGTGCCAACCATGCTGGCTTCAACCGCTTGTGCAGAAGCACGGATTGCAGGTATGAACCTCTTTAAACTGAATACAGTAAAAACATTCTCAGGAACGATTGCCATTTATGCCACCGCCATTGGTGAAACAGGTTTTGGTACTGCAGGCTTGACTGAAACCACGGCCAGAGCTGAGGATATTGATGTGCTTACCGGGTTATTTGAAGGTGTAGACCGTCATCCGGGAACTCTTCCGGGGGCTCACAAACAAACAGTTAAGCTTATTGCATCCAGGAATTCGGGCGTGATAATCGGGGGTGAGGTTATAGGTGGTTTGAGTGCCGGAGAACTTACAAATGTTATTGGTATGATTATTCAAAACAGAATGACCATAAATTCATTGGTTATTACCCAGATCGGAACTCATCCGTGCCTTACAGCCTCGCCTGCAGGCTATCCGCTTATCAAAGCAGCTGAGATTATTGACAAAAAAATGAAGAAAAGATAATGCTTGAGTCTGTCTTTAAGACCAGGGTATTATATGCAGATACTGACAGGATGGGTTACCTCCATCATTCCAATTATCTGAGACTATTTGAGACAGCCCGGTGGGAGCTGCTCAGAAGTATCGGCATACCCTATTCCCTTATTGAGGCCGAAGGATTTATTCTGCCTGTCACTGCGGCTTCAATTGTTTTTAAGAAGCCTGCTGTGTATGATCAGGAACTAGAGATTAGCACTACTCTTGTCTCATTCAGAGGACCCAGGATCTTTTTCGAATACCGGATTACAGATGAAACCGGGGAGATGATATCCAGGGCCTCTGTTACCGTTGCATGTGCGAGGTCAGCTGATGGCAAAGCCTGTCAGCCGCAAGGGTTGCTCAGGAAACTTTCTGACCTCGCTACTAACTCTAATGGCCAGAAAGTTCCCGGAACACCTTAAATATTACTATTTCAGGTAGGTATCCAGCCAGTTAAAGAACTCCTTCTGCCATATTACCGAGTTCTGCGGCTTGGTCACCCAGTGGTTTTCATTCTCGAAGAACAGCAACCGGCTGGGTACTCCGCGCAGCTGGGCAGCCTGAAATGCCTCCATACTCTGCGTATACGGTATGCGGAAATCGTTGGCACCTGTTATAATAAGTATAGGCGTATCCCATTTGTCGACATTCGTATGGGCCGAAAATTTGTTGTAGGCTGCCGGCTGCGGTTTATCCCATGGTGCGCCGCCGTAGTCCTTGTTCGGATACCATAGTTCTTCGGTCGATGCATACTCGGCCACATTGTCATAAACACCGCAATGTGAAATAAATGCCTTGAACCGCTTGTTGTGGACACCTGCCAGGTAAAATACCGAATAGCCACCATAGCTTGCACCAACGGCTCCCAGACGGTCTTTATCGACAAAGGGCTCCTTAGCCATGGCATCGATGCCGTCAAGGTAATCCTGGATATTCTTCCCGCCGTAATCCCCGGAAATCTGCTCGCGCCAGTAGCTTCCGAAGCCGGAGTTGCCGCGTCTGTTGACAGCAACCACAATGTAGCCGTTTGCAGCCATGATCTGGTAGTTCCAGCGGTAGCTCCATCCCTGTCCGAGTGAGCCCTGCGGCCCGCCCTTGCAGTACAGCAGAGCAGGATATTTTTTCGCAGGGTCAAAATCAGGCGGATAGATTACCCACATCTGAAGGTCTTTGCCGTCCTGGGTTTTAACATATCTCTCTTCGGTCTTACCCATTTTGATGCTTTCATAGATGTGGCCGTTGACATCGGTGATCATGCTGAACTCCCCGTTTGTCATATTAACTGCTGCGACTTCGGTTGGCCTCGACATTGACATAATGCCTGAAACAAGCACACCGTTCTGCAGAGCCAGGGGCCCCATATCATAATCGCCTTCAGTGACACGTGTTATCTTGCCGTCCGCAAGGTTAATGTTGAAAATCGGCTGTGTGCCCAGGTAAGGGCTCGTGAACCAGATTGTCCCGTTACCGTTCCACTGCATGGTCTCAACATTATAATCCCATCCCTCGGCGACCCATTTCCTTTCTCCTGTAGTGATATTATAAACAAACAGGCGGGAGAGGTCAGACTCATACCCTGCCTCCTCCATGCTCGAATACGCAATCATTGAACCGTCAGGCGAGAATACCGGGTATTTGTCATAACCCATGTTTCCTTCGGTGATGTTTTTCTCTTCACCGGTGGTCACATCATAAAGGTAAATATCTGTGTTTGTGCTCAGTGAATATGCTTTTCCCAGCCAGTTTCTTGGAAGTATAGGCAACATATTTTCCGTCGGGACTCCAGCTTATTTCGCCTTCATCGAAATAGGGTGCATCAGGGGTTTCAAAGCGCTGCCCTTCCATTATGTCTTTTTCCCCGGTGATGGCTGTTCCGTCAAATGAAGCCACGAAGAGATGGCTGTATGAATAATCGCTCCATGTATTCCAGTGCCTGAACATCATGTCGTCAATTATGCGGACCTTCGCATTTGGAAGTCCGTATTTTTCATTTGCAGTCTGGTCAAGCTTGACGCGGCGGGTGAAATAAACCCTGTCGCCGGCAGGGGAGAATGAAAGTATTTCATAGTCGTCAGGACCGCTGATTTCCTTTTTTCCGGTGCCGTCACGATTCATTGTCATAATCTTTCCATCGCCGATGTAGGCAATCTGTTCTCCCCCTTTGATCCACTGAGGTCCTGATCCGCCTTCGGTTGTGAGTTGAACAGGAGTACCGCCCGATGACGGTATAGAGAAGATGTTTGTAGTGCGGACTTCGGTGGGCAGGTCGTAGTTGGTCACAGTGTAAAGGACAGTTGCACCGTCAGGAGATAGGGTTATTGTACCTATGCGACCGTATTTCCAGAGTATTTCGGGTGTCAGAACCCCGCCGGCTTTCTCAGCGTCTGAAAGCGTGACGTCAATCACTGTGGCTTTAGATTCCACTTCAGTGCGGGTCTGGCAGGCATTTAGCCCCATCAGGGCAAGTGCAATGATCAGTAGTGCATTTTTCTTCATCGTATGGGTCGTTGTTTATTAAATCAGTCGATTTGCATTATTTCAAAGATAAATAATTAGGTTAATGTTAGTGGCGCTAACCTGTAAAGTATTTATACCCGGAGGGTCTATTGTTAAAGTCAACTTCCGGTTTCCAACATGTAAAGACTTTGACACACAGCCAGAATCTGACATAATAAGCAACTGTTGCCAGGGTATTGACTTACAATCCGGAAATTCGTAAATTACAGAGATTGAAAATGCAATAATGACGGGCACCATCTCCTCTGATCAATTGTTTATCGACAGATTGACCGGGATTGTAATTGACAACATCTCAAAGGAAGACTTTGACGTTGAGGGGCTTGCAAGGGAGATCCATATGAGCCGCTCTTCCGTTCATCGGAGACTGAAACGGCTTACAAACCAAAATGCCAGTCATTTTATCCGTGAGATCCGGCTTAGGAAGGCCATGGAGATGCTTCAAAATGACCTCACCACGGCAGCAGAGGTAGCATATAAAGTTGGATTTGGAAGTCCTGCATACTTCACAAGGTGCTTCCATGAGTATTACGGTTATCCTCCCGGAGAAGCCAGAAAGCGCAATAGCGAAGTGGGATCTAATGTTCATTATATGCCATCTGAGGTGAATAGTAAAGCCGGCAAGGCCAGGCCTTCAGGTCGGAAGCTGATTATAAGCCTCTCAGCAGTTACTGTATTTGTAATTAGCACTGTTCTTTTCCTGACAATTGGCCCGCGGCAGCAGTCGGAAGATATGTCAATAGTGGTCCTGCCTTTTAAAAATCTCAGCGGGAATCCTGATAATCAATATTTTGCCGACGGCATTACGGAAGACATTCTAAACAGTCTTTATCAGGTAAGCGAATTGAGGGTGATTTCAAGAACTACCTCGGAACATTTCCGCGATACCGACCTGACATCGGGAGAGATATCCAGATTACTGAATGCCAGGAATGTTCTCGAAGGTAGTGTAAGAAGGCAGGATGAAAAGGTCAGGATTACAGTTCAGCTCATTGACGGTCACAGGGAGCAGCATTTATGGTCAGAGAACTTTGATCGTGAGGTGAATGATATGATTGGTTTGCAGGGTGAAATTGCAATGAAGGTAGCGTCAAAACTTGATGCTGTTTTAACCAGGAATGAATCCAGTCATATTGTTGATCATCCAACAGCAGATCCGGAGGCATGGGATTACTATCTCCGGGCAAGGTTTCTCCTGCATAAAGCAAATGATGTACAGCGTTTTGATATCAGCAGGGAGGGACTTATGGGGAGCCTGAAGTATTACGAGTTGGCCATTGCCGAGGACCCCGGTTTCGCGGAAGCATATGCAGGACTCGCCAATGCATGGTTCAATCTTTCGGCATGGGGTTGGTACCAACCTTATAAAGAAGGTATTGCAAGAGCCCGGGAGAACTTTACCGTAGCGTTGGAGCTAGACCCCGATTGTGCAGAGGCTCACGCCATAAGGGGTATATGGCTGGCTTATCCGGAAAGAAAATTTGAAGAGGCAAAAGCTGAGATGTCTACGGCCCTTGAACTTGATCCGAATTTTTCCACAGCGCATCAATGGTATGCTCAGCTGCTTATGATAACAGGCCCTATTGACCAGGCAAGGCTACATGTTGACCGGGCTGTTGAGCTGGAACCTTATTTCTGGCTGATGCATAACCTGAGCGCATGGATTTATTATTTCGAGGAGGAATATGAGAGGGGTATTGATGCCTGTAATGCTGCCCGCGACCTGAATCCTGAATTTGTTGACAACAGCTGGCTTTTCACCCTGCATTATGTCAGGCTGGGTGAGGGGGAGAAAGCGGCAATGGCGTTGCATGACCTCTTCATACAGTATCCCTCCGTAAGTCATCTTGGAGATGAGGTAATGGATGCTTATCACAAATCAGGTATCAACGGGATTTTCAAATGGCTGATAGATATTAATATCAATAACCCTATCCCTGTTGAGGGTTTAAATGGACATCCGTTCTACATCGCCTGGTGGTATGCAATCCTGGGGGAAAGGGAGGAATCAATCAGGTGGTTTGAGAAGACAGTTACAATGCCCACTATCCCCAGACACTACTTTAATCTCATTGCCACCAATCCTGATTTCGACATACTGCGAGGTGACCCGAGGTTCCTCTCGGTAATAGAAACGGCAGGTCTATCTGCTTACAACACCCGCCCTCCCCGTTAATTTCTGAAACATAGTTATAAGACCTGCAACAGGGTTTAAACAGATTGACCTGCGGGTGATATGTTCTGCCGCTCTTTTTGGTTGAACTTTGAATTTAGTTTAAACTTTTAAAGAGAATGGTTATGAAAACAATTCGCATTTTTTTGTTTTTTATTTTAGGTGCAGGACTGTTGTTTGCTTGCAGCAGCGATGAGCTTAACGATGAGCTTTCTGACAATGACCTGAAATGCAGGAATTTAAGGGAACGTGTTGTGGTTGTTGAACCGACCGGTCTTGACGACACTGAAAACCTTATAACTGCCTTTGCTGAAGCAATGGGGTATTATCCCCACGCTGTTGTCCAACTTGTTGAGGGCGAATACTTTATAGGTTTCATTGAAATTCGCGAATTCAATGGGAAATTCAGAGGTGCGGGCAGGAACAAAACTGTAATAACGGCACACAATGATCTGGACATTGTACCGCTGACAGACCAGAATCTAAACACATACCTGATAAAATTTGTGGGTGGAGACGTCAGTGTAAGCGATATGACGCTTATGACACCGTCCGGATTATTGACCACATCTGATGGAGAATGGTGGATTGAAGGTCTGCTTAGCTTCGCTGCAAGAAACCGTGTTTACACATCAAAGAGGGATAAAATTACTGCTTCAGTTAATAATGTTGAATTCATTGGCGGGGGCGGTGAATATGGATACAGATCTAATTGCAACCTCGGGGTAACGGTAGGGTTTGACAGCAGATTCGTTCCCATGGCCGGAGGATGGTCTTTATCGCCTTCCGATATCAGTATTACTAACTGTACTTTTAAGAATTTTGACATCTATGGTGTATTGATCGCTTATGTCAATGGAGGAAAGGTCATCGCAGGAACAAGAAACAATGGGAATAAATTCCTGCAGAACTCAACGTATGATTATGGTTATGGCGGTTCAATCTCAATGTGGCATAATAATGATATGATCATATCAATTGTTGACAATTCCTTTAGTGACCCAGCAGGTTCTCGTTTTGGCATAGAGATAACAAACCATCCCTGGCTAGATTTTCTACAGCCTGTTACACAGAACAGAGCTTCATATTGTTGTATTGACCGTAATACATTCAATATTAATGGAGGTACCGGAGGGGTCCTGGTAAATGATGCCAGACGGCACTTTGGCTCTGATGTCATCCCAATGATTGTCCATGTATTAAGAAATAATTTTATTCAGAGTGAAGAAGCATTTACGGCCATCGGATGTTTCCATATGTATGGAATGTTAATATCCGGCAACAAGTTTAGTGGCAGCGGTTCCTATGGTGTCAGAATCATGAGCAATCTTCCTGTTTACAACGAGAAGGGGCTTATGCTTGGGAACAGTTTTCAAAACACGGACTACTCGATTGCGACAGTACTCCTTGCTCCGGAAACAAGAAATTGGACACTCATCGGAAGTAACCTTGGTGAAGGTGTAATAGACGAAGGCGAAAACAACTTAATTAAAAATATGGTATTGAGGCAACATAAATGGGACTCCGGAATGCTTACAAATGATGATCTCAGTGGTATACCAGTGCGGCGTGATCAGCTTAAAAGTAATTCTGACAGGCGATAATGTACAATAGAATAGCAGATCGGGGACGAGTATCTTCTGATCTCATTAGTATTCACTCAAAATAAAGAGTCATGAAAACAATTAAACACCTTTTAGTTATCACGGCAGCTGTCTGCCTGGTCTTTTCCTGCTCAAAATATGAGGATGAAGACCTGAACGTCAGCCTTATGAAATGCAGGCATGAACCTAAAACGGTCACTGTTCCATTCAAGGCAAATTTTGTAGGAACCTACAAGTATGCAGGGCCTGAGGCATCCTGCGGTGAATGGAACCCCGAAGGAGGTGTCATGTGGGGTATGGTAATAAACGAAGGCAGAGGCACTGCGACCCAACTTGGAAGGTTTACGCATTACTTCGAGTTTTGCTGTGAATTTATCTCCGGGGTATATCCGGCTAATCACATGGTTGCTTATTTCACGGCCGCAAACGGCGACGTATTATTAGTCTCATGTGCCGGGGTGGTCCTTAATGGGAGACTGGATTACCATCCTGCCGATGTCAATTCCTATTTTAAGGATCCTTTTGTGATACTTGGGGGAACCGGAAGGTTTGAGGGTGCCACCGGAAGTGGATACACTGATGATTACAACAGGGATTCCTATCCTGAAAATTCATTTCATCACTGGAAAGGTACAATTACAATGAAAAAAGGGAAAGGTTAACATTATTGTCTTTCCCTTTCTGACAGCAGCAGAGACACCCGGAAAGGGTGTCTCTGCTATTTTTTATTTGGCTTTTTCTTTCAGTTGCTCAGTGATCTTTACCCTTATCTCCTCGGCAAGCTCGGGGTTGTCATCCATCAGTTTCTTCACTGCATCGCGACCCTGTGCGAGCTTGGTGTCACCGTAGGAGAACCATGAACCGCTCTTCTTGATTATATTGAAGTCAGTGCCCAGGTCAACGATCTCACCCGAACGGGAGATCCCCTGACCGAACATAATATCAAATTCAGCTTTCTTGAACGGAGGAGCCAGCTTGTTCTTAACAACTTTGACTTTCACCCTGTTACCAACGGCATCTTCACCCTCCTTGATCTGGCTTGAACGCCTGATATCCAGCCTGATGGAAGCATAGAATTTAAGAGCATTACCTCCGGTGGTTGTCTCAGGATTGCCGAACATAACACCGATCTTTTCCCTGAGCTGATTTATGAAAATACAGGTTGTGTTTGTTTTGTTGATGTTTGCCGTAAGCTTGCGCAGTGCCTGTGACATAAGCCGTGCCTGAAGACCCATTTTCGAATCGCCCATCTCACCCTCGATCTCAGCCTTGGGGGTAAGGGCTGCGACAGAGTCAATGACGATAATATCAATTGCTCCGGACCTGATAAGATGGTCGGTAATCTCGAGGGCCTGCTCTCCGTTGTCAGGCTGTGAGATGAGGAGGTTCTCAACATCAACGCCCAGGTTCTGGGCGTAGAATCTGTCGAATGCATGCTCGGCATCGATGATTGCCGCGATGCCCCCTGCTTTCTGCGCCTCAGCAATTGCGTGAATTGCGAGGGTGGTCTTTCCGGATGATTCCGGTCCGTAAATCTCCACAACCCTGCCGCGAGGCAGCCCGCCAATGCCAAGTGCGGCATCGAGTCCTATCGATCCGGTGGAGATCACCTGTATATTGTCAATTGCATGGTCACCAAGCTTCATTATGGTGCCGCGGCCAAAATCCTTTTCGATCTTGCCCAGGGTCACTTCCAGAGCCTTAAGCTTATCCTTGTTTACTTCTTTTCTTTCCATTTATGGTTCTGATTTATTGATTACCTCTTTTCGTAAATTTTAAATATCTGTCCGGCGTGCTCCTTCGTGTCAACTTTCTTTATAACCTTCTCAATGAGCCCTTTTTCATCTATTATGAAAGTCGTGCGGATCACACCTGTGACTTTTTTGCCATACATTATCTTCTCACCATAGGCTCCGTAAGATGTCAGTATTTTCCTGTCAGGATCTGATATCAGGGGAAACGGAAGGTCATATTTCGATGCAAAGCCATTGTGCGATTTTTCGGTATCAGGACTGACTCCCAGGACCACAAATCCCTTATTAATCAGTTCCTTGTAGTTGTCGCGCAGACTGCAGGCCTCGGCAGTGCAGCCGGGAGTGTTGTCTTTGGGATAAAAATAAAGTATAACCTTCTTACCCAGGTAGTTACTGAGATTAACAGTATTGCCGTTCTGATCCTTTCCTTCAAAAAGCGGAGCAGGCTTCCCCTCTGTGGGCTGAGTCATGACTTTTTAGTATTTTTGTTCAGATTGGTAAAGGTATGAAGTTCTCATCTATTGTGAAATTTTTCTTTCTCCGAGTTATTAACATGAAAAGCAGGGCTGCACAACATAGCGTCATTTTTTTGTTGCTGATGAACACCTTAGTCCTGTTCCCGCAGGATGGAAGTTTTAAGCCTTCAAGAGCTGAGGCTGAGGAGGCATGGATCAGCGGCAATTATGAGACGGCTTTTCAGCATTATAATGGTCTTTTGCTGCTTTATTCCCGTGATCCCCTTTACAAGTATTACACGGGCTCATGCCTCGTGAAACTTGAACGTGATGTGCCAAGGGCGGTGACGCTGCTTGCATCGGCAATAAACAGCTCGGTGAATATAAAAACTGTGCCTGACGATGTCTGGTTTTACTATGGCAGGGCACTTCAGATGACGGGAAGCTTCAGCATGGCATCCGACGCCTATGACAGGTTCATCAAAACTGCCGGTAAAAAGGCTTCGCAGGCGATGGAGGTGCAGAAGTATGTGGATCAGTGCGATAAAGGAGCAGGGAGCAGGGGGTATGGAGCATGGGAGCGATCCGCCAGCTGGCGAGGAGCAGACAGACAGTGCGGAGGAAAGCAAAGAGCAGGGAGCAAGGGGCAAGGAGCAAGGAGCAAAGGGCATGGAGCATGGGAGCGATCCGCCAGCTGGCGGAGAGCAGACAGACAGTGCGGTAGCGGGGAAAGAGCAGCCAGTTACAGCGAAAACTATAGCGGAGAAACCGGCAGGAGTTCCTGAGGAGTATGACACTAAATTGACCGGGGCGGTGAAGATGCAGTACGCTGCGGACTCTCTCAACAGGATGGCGCAGAATTTAAGAAGAGAGATGGAGACCGCGACCGCAAAAGAACCTCTGCTCCTCAGAGCCCAAAAGCTTGAAAAAGAAGCTGCTGCCATGCAGGCAGAGGCTGACAGGATTTTCCTGACTCTCGAACCCGTGGATAAGGCTGAGGCTGAGACTGAGGTTAAGGTTGAGGCTAAGGGTAAGGTTGAGGTTGAGGTTGAGGCTGAGGCTGAGGCTGAGGCTGAGGCTAAGACTGAGGTTGAGGTTAAGGTTCAGGATGAAAAGGAGGCAGTATTTTCGATTTTTGAGGTACGCGCATCTCCGGCATATAAATCGAATGATCAGATCCCGATGGGCACCGGGGCACCGCAGGGTCTCGTCTACAGGATACAGCTGGCAGCTTTCAAAAATCCGCTTCCCCCCGGTTATTTTAAGGGTCTGTATCCCCTGTACGGAAAGATTAATCCTGCCAAAGGACTGACTTACTACTACACTGGAATGTCGCGCACACTTGAATCAGCCAGGCAGGCTCTGCCTAAAGTAAGAAATGCCGGGTTCGCCGATGCATTTATTATTGCAATGATGGACGATATCCAGATTTCAATGGAAAGAGCCCTGTTGCTTGAAAAGGAGTGGAGTGGAAAACCTTTGTACTATATTGACCGCTCGCCCGGTGGTACAGCAAATACCCCGGCTGCAGATCCTCTTCCGGTAGGCACCCTCTCCTTCAGGGCTGAGGTTCTGAGGTCAAAAAAACCGGTGACTCCCGAAGTGACGCAGAAAATTGCCCTCCTCTCCGGAAGCAGGGGACTCGACATAATTAAGAACAACCAGGGAGAGACCCTCTATCTCATCGGAAAATTTATTACTTTTGAGAGCGCCGAAGAGTATGTATCATTGCTGATTCGCAACGGGTACAGTACTGCAAGGGTTGCAGCCTATGTCGGAACACAGGAAATACCGGTTGAATCTGCAAAGGAACTATTAAAAAAACTGCTGAATGACTAAAGGAGCACCGTTTCCGTGGAGCAGAATGAGAGGGCAGGACGAGGAGAAATCGCTCCTTCTCATAAATGACGATATTAATACTTTTCAGCATGTCATAGCTTCTCTTGTAGAGATATGCGGGCATGATGAGATGCAGGCCGAACAGTGCGCCGTACTGACCCACCATAAGGGCGGCTGCGTCATCAAAATGGGCGATGCCCTGACTCTTGAACAACTCAGTGTAAAACTGAAGGACCTTAACCTTGATACAATAGTTTTGTAATATAAAACGGATGTCAATCGGACTAATAATTTTTCTGATTCTGCTGGGACTGCTGCTCTTCATCATCGAGTTCATGCTGATTCCGGGCATTACAATTGCCGGCATTGGCGGAGCAATCTGCATGGTGGGAGGTGTTATCCTTGCATTTACAAATTATGACAACCTGACCGGTTTTCTTGTATTGGGTGGCACAGCGCTGCTGCTGGCGGTCACAACCGTATATATGCTTAAGGCTGGCACCTGGAAGAAGTTCATGCTGAAGACAACAATCGACGGAAAGGTTGACAACATCCGCAAGGAAGAGGGAAATGTCAAGCCGGGAGACAGAGGTGTCACAGTGACACGCCTTGTTCCGGGAGGCAAAGTACTTGTTAACGGAGAATATTATGAGGCCAAGTCGATTGATATACTTATTGATCCGAGGCAGGAAATAGAGGTAGTTAAGATTGACGATAATAAGCTGATAGTTAAACTAATAAATTAGAAATATGGTAAGCGGACTAGGAATTTATGTAATCATCATTGTCGGAGCGATCATACTGCTCTGGATACTTTTATATTTCATCCCCATCGGGCTGTGGTTTCAGGCCCTTGTATCAGGCGTACGCATCAGCCTGCTCCAGCTTATCTTCATGCGCTGGAGAAAGGTGCCGCCATCAAATATTGTGAGCGCCATGATCGAGGCAGACAAAGCCGGGATCAAGCTTAACCGTGACGAACTTGAGGCACACTACCTCGCAGGAGGGCATGTTGCGCAGGTCGTTCACGCACTTGTCTCAGCCTCGAAGGCGAACATCGACCTTACCTTCAAGATGGCTACAGCAATTGACCTTGCAGGACGAGATGTGTTCATGGCTGTACAGATGTCGGTTAATCCGAAGGTAATTGACACTCCTCCTGTGACAGCAGTTGCCCGCGACGGCATCCAGCTGATCGCCAAGGCCAGGGTTACAGTAAGAGCGAACATCAAACAACTCGTCGGCGGGGCAGGCGAAGAGACTGTTCTTGCACGCGTCGGTGAAGGAATTGTGTCATCAATCGGTTCGGCACACAGTCATAAAGAGGTGCTTGAGAATCCTGACAGGATCAGCAAGACGGTGCTTGACAAAGGACTTGATGCAGGGACAGCTTTCGAAATACTCTCAATCGATATAGCTGATATTGACATCGGTAAGAACATCGGCGCCGTGTTGCAGATGGACCAGGCAAACGCCGACAAGAATATTGCACAGGCCAAGGCCGAGGAGCGCAGGGCGATGGCCGTCGCACTCGAGCAGGAGATGAAGGCCAAGGCACAGGAGGCACGCGCCAAGGTTATCGAAGCTGAGGTCGAGATCCCGCTTGCAATGGCTCATGCATTCAAGAGCGGCAACCTCGGAATCATGGATTATTACAGGATGAAGAATATCGAGGCTGACACTAACATGCGTGAATCAATCTCGAAACCTCCCACATCAGGAGGAGAGAAGAAGAAGTAAGAAAAGGCAGTAGGCAGTGGGCAGTAGGCAATAGTGTCAAAGCCTTAAGACTGCGGGCAGATAATAGTGATCCTATTCGAGGTAGAATAGGATCATTTTTTCTATAGCACCCTGGCATACCTCGCAGAATACGTCGGCATTGTTTGTATTCATACGGCAGTCGAAAGAGGGTCTGTAAATCCCTTTGGGCGTATAGCCGCCTCCTTCGAATAGACCTGTGACACCCGTATACCTCTTATCATTGGGTGTGGGCACCGGAACTGACCTCGCGATCATATTCTTCCATTTGGCTTCAAAATTGACGCGTGTTGTAATATTTGGCTCCCACGGTTCTACAGTGAGCGGATAAAACTCCTCATAAGCCACTTCAGCACCATAATATTCATCTGCCAGTCCAGCGAAGCCGTGACCGAACTCGTGGGTCAGCACCTGCGGTGTGAACTTATGGTCGGCAGTGGTGGCACTGTAATAGTTATAAACCCCGCCGCCGCCGTACCTGCTGCTGTTAATAAGCACAATGATCTGGTCATGGGGCGCTGCCGCTGCGTAGTCGTTCACCGCCCTTATATCCTGAGTGGTAAGGTACCTGTCTACATCAAAGGTGTAGTAGCTTGAGCCAAGCGCTGTGTTCACATAAATGCCTTCTCCCGGAACATCGGTGCCGGACTCCTGTGACGGGGCTTCCACAGCCCATATATTTATCCGGTCACGGTACTTGCCAAACGGGGGCTCCCCGAAGATGATCTCGCCCATACGCTTAACGTCGGCTCTGAATTTGTCCATTTCGGCTTTCGTATAACCTTCGGCAATAAATGTGATATCGAGTGAAGTGTGTGGATCTCCGGTACCGGTTATCCTGGTTGCAGCCACCGATGAAGGTTTTTCCCTGAGAATGAAATAGCTCGCAGGGTCTATGACTGTCTCGTACAGCTTTTTGAAGATGCCGTCGCGGCCACGGATGCTGAGTACAAAATTTACTTTCTTTTTGGGAAATGGGAAACGTGGCTACCTCATAGAAACTTCTGTCGATCTTTTTAGCTTCTGCAGTTGACTGCCATTCCTGGTAGAGCGTGCAGAACCCTTTGGAATAAATCAGTTTTCCGCTGGCAGCATCGAAAACTTCATACCTGAAGTTGCCGTAACCGAACTCATCTGTGAGTTTGGTGAGTGATCCTCCCCAGAAAGGTTCCTCCCGCAGGGATGCCGGAAATACTTTTGTTTCGGAACTGTTGCCGGCCAGCATGAAGTCGAACCGCAGGGTTTTATCCGTGAAGTACTCGTCAAAGGCTGTCTGACCTGACGATGTCAGAGGCAGCAGAAAAAGCAGACATAGGATTAAATTTCTCATCTTTTTCAGGTTAATAAGGGTAAAGGTATAAAAGAGACTGTCATTAAAAAAGATAATTTGTAATTTCGTGCCCGGAAATAAATGCAAAATAATATGTTTCATGATGTTGACCCCACTTTATTCGTAAGGGAGTTACTGGCTGACTTAGGATTGTCAGCCGGCATAGTCTCATGGCTCAGCACCGTGGCAATGATATTCATTGTGGGACTTATCGCCTGGCTTTCGAAGATCATCGCCCAGGCTGTCCTGATTAGAGTGGTGACTGTCTGGGTTAAAAGAACAAAGTCGCTTTATGACGATAAGTTCCTCGAATCCAGGATGTTTCACAGGATTGCATGGATCGTCCCCGGGGTGGTTGTATGGTTCATGGCTTCATGGGCGTTGAAAGAAAATCTTTTCTGGCTTGTATTTGTGCACAAGGCCGCTGAAATTTATATAGTTGTTTGTATTATTCTCACAGTCATTGCATTCATTAATGGCTGGTACAGCATTTACCAGATGAAGCCCATTTCCGAAGGCCGTTCAATAAAGGGGTATGTGCAACTGGTTGAGACGCTGATCGGTTTTACGGGGATTCTCATAATTATCTCAATTTTATTCAGGATCCAGATGACCAACGTTGTGGCGGGTCTCGGAGCCGCTACTGCAGTGCTGGCAATTGTATTCAGGGACACAATTCTGGGGCTGGTGGCCAGCGTGCAGCTTTCACAGAACAGGATGCTCAGTCTGGGCGACTGGATAACAATTCCCGGAAGGCATATTGACGGAACCGTCACTGACATCTCACTGCATACTGTCAAGGTTGAGAATTTTGACAAGACGATTCTTACAGTCCCCACCTATTCTCTGGTTTCTGAATCATTCCAGAACTGGAAGGGGATGGAGAAAGCCGGAGTCAGGCGTATTAAGCGTGATATACGAATTGATGTGAGGTCAATCTGCTTTCTGAATGCCGAACTTGTAAGTCTCCTGGGCAAGAGACCTCTGATGGAGCCATATCTTGAGGCAAACAGCGCAGAAATAGCGAAAATTATCAGGGGGGAGACTACCACCCTGACGAACCTCGGGGCCTTCAGAGCATATATGACAGAGTACCTTCGCAACCATGAGCATATTGACACTGAGTTGCCAATAATGGTGCGCGATATGCCCCCCTCGGAAACCGGGATGCCGGTGGAACTCTACTGCTTCAGCAAGATCAACCAATGGGTGCCTTACGAGGCTGTCCAGTCGGGCATATTTGATTATGTTTATGCAGTTGTACCTCAGTTTGGCCTCAGGACTTTCCAGAACCCGACAGGCAGTGATATTGAAAGTTTAAAAAAATAAATACTATGGCAATTTCAAATAACGAAAGAATAAGAGAGTTCATTTTAAAAGACATTTCCGAAATGCCGCTGGCAGGCAAACCTGATCTTTTCTGGCAGGCGCTCAGAGGTACAGGAACTGAACTCTGGCTCGATACCGGTGACATGACAGAGGCAGAAGCCAACTGGACGGAGGAGATGTCGGCCCTGACAACAAATAACACATTGCTCAACAATGAGATACAGAAGGGGATCTATGATGACTTTATCGCGCTGGCGCTCGAAATCGTGAAGGGACTTCCCCTTCATGAACAGGTTATGGAGATTGCCTTCATTCTCAATGCCAGGCACGGACTGAGACTTGCAAAGCGTTTCGGAGGTCTTGTGAGCGTTGAGCTTCATACTGACACAGCCTATGATATTGATGCGATAGTCACTTATGGATTACGGTTCTGGGATATTTGTCCCGGTCAGTTCATTGTCAAGGTACCTTATACTCCCGAGGGTCTGCTGGGAGCACGGAAGCTGCGTGAAAAGGGCGTGAGGATCAACTTCACCCTCGAATTCAGCGCTCGTCAGAATGCACTTGTTACTCTTGTAGCAAAGCCTGATTACCTGAATGTTTTCCTTGGCAGGATAGGGGCATTCATAGCTGACAACAAGATTGGCGACGGCACCGGTGCCGGAGAAAATGCGGTATTGTCATCGCAGAATTGGGTCACTGAACTATCAAAACGCAACAGGTGGCAGACAAAACTGATAGCAGCCAGCCTGCGCAACTACTCGCAGCTGGAGATGCTGGCAGGAACCGATGTATACACGATGCCCCCCAAGGTTGCAGCTGCAGGTCATAATAGCCTCAGCGGAAAATTCGTCAGCCGTCTCGGTACTCATTATGATGTGCCGTTGAATTCTGCCGCTGAAGGGCTGGGTGTTGATAAATTCTGGGAGGTACCGGCTTCGGTTGTTCAGCTTGGCACATTACTGAATGATAAGGTTCCTGTCACAGGCGATGAACTGGTTGAGAGGGTGCATAACGCCGGACTGGGTGATATGTTTCCGCGTCTGAGCGATGATGATAAAAATCGCATCAGGACCGAAGGCAAGATACCTGTTCTTGCCTCATGGAGAGACAGGATACTGAAGGGAGAACTTGCACCTGACACGCTGCTGACCCTCGCAGGCCTTGCCTCATTCACTGCTGACCAGAAGCAGCTGGATGACCGAATCATCGGGATTATAGGAAAGGGTTTATAGGTTTATGGGTTTATAGGTTTATGGGTGCGAAAGGATGAAACCCCGAAGGGGGGAGCGAGCGTAAAGAAATGATCCGGTGGATCATTTTAGCAAGCAGACAGAAAGTGTGGGAGCAATTTTGTGATGGTGACATTTTGCTAGCCCCGGAATCACAATCCCCTCTGTCTCATTACCTCATACAGCACCACCCCGGCAGAGACCGAGACGTTGAGTGACCCTATGTTTCCTGCCATCGGAATGGAGGCTCGTATGTCAGAGAGGTCAAGCAGCTCGCGGCTGATGCCTTTATCCTCGGACCCCAGGATCACAACCAGCGGACCCTTAAGGTCGGAGGCACTCACTGATTCCGCAGCTCTTTCACTGGCTGAGACGGCTCTCAGTCCTGACTCTTTAAGGTAAGTCAGGCATTTGGTGATGCTGGGAACCCTGCAGACAGGAAAGGAATTCAGGGCACCTGCTGAAGCCTTTACTGCATCGGCTGTTATGCGTGCTGAGTTTTTCTCCGGGATAATTACCGCATGGGCGCCGAAGCAGGCGGCAGACCTCACTATAGCCCCGAAGTTCCGGACATCACTGACACCGTCGAGCATCAGCAGTAACGGATCTGTCCCCTGCTCGAATAACAGCGGAAGGATTTTCTCAATATCCTGGAACTCGATAAGTGAAAGCCAGGCAATCACTCCCTGGTGATTCTTTTTCGTGAGATAGTCGAGTTTCTCGATCGGCACCACCTGCCACGGAACACTGAGTTCATTTACGACTTTCATGAGCTCATGGTAGAGCTCGCCGCGCAACCCCTGCTTAATGAGTATCCTGTCTATCTGCCTTCCGGCCTTTATCGCTTCTATCACCGGGTGCATCCCGAAGATAAATTCTTTTTCACTGTGCATCATTGCAGTTCTTCGGGATTATCGAGCCTGAAGACCTTGCCCTCGCGCCAGCGCGCAATGGCAATGTCCCAGTAGCTCACGGGCATTTCGGCCCTGTTGAGTGTATAGTCATTATCGGTAAAAAGGCTCTTCTGCTTGCGGAAGTTGAACCATAGATATTTGTCTTCTATTGTGAACCGTGAGCCCCAGCGGCTCTTCACGGGCGGCTTCTTATAACCCCAGCTCTCGCCCTCTGCATTTTTATAAACCTTGTCAGGCGGACCGTAGATAACATAGACCATGCCCCTGTCAGTCAGCCAGCCGGCTTTGTAAGACGAAAAATAGTAGTTCGCAAAGAGTGTGCGGTTATAGTATATACGGATCAGCTCTTTCGACCGTTCGATGCTTCCCGTGCGCTGCATCCAGAATGCATCGAGGGCTACCTTCGGCTTTTCGGCAGTCAGCATTGCCTCCATCTCTTCGCGGGTAGCAATATAGGCAAGAGGGGGAATCATTGTCTCCGGCTTGTTCATGGAAGGATGATCGCTCCCGAAGTTAAAAAGGGGCAGGCCTTCACGGATCAGGCTGTCAACGGTTATAAGGTAAATGCCCTCTCGCGGGAACATGACCGGCAGCGTATCCGAATAGGGAAGTGGAATGATCTTTTCCGGCTCATCGGTAGCTGTCACTGCCGGCAGTATAGTCGAGGGTGATGGCGGAATTGCCTTTACCGGGTTATAATAGGAGATCCAGAGCGTGTCAATCTGTCCGTGGGGGTAGAGAATATTTACATACTCGCCGGGCCGCAGGGTATTTGTATGCAGCTCATTGCCGCTGAAAAGATTGCGGATCTTGAAGTTGAGCCTGTTATAGGGACCCGTTCTCTCAAAATCGACAAACGACTGAACTGTACGCTGTCTGAGAAGATCGATAGTCTTGATTTCGGCAGTATATGATTTGCCTTCCGGCGCTTTCAGGGGGATTTTGCACACAAATTCTCCGGCTACCTGTTCGCGGGGCAGGTCAAATTTCAGTTTCGTTGTATCTGCAAGACCGCCTCCCTCAGAATTGTCGAAAAGCCTCACGGAAATCAGTATTGAAGCCATCGGAAGACCTTCGGGATTGGCTTCGCTGAAATATATTTCACTCCTCAGCAGCCGTACTGACAGTGTTACGTTTTCAGCATCCTCACTGAAAACACTGAAGTAGGGTGAATAGATGTTCCTGATTGGATTGTATATGTAAGAGAGGTCTTTTGTATCGGCTGATTCCTGGGTTACATAACATGACGTGGCAAAAATGGCCGTTAACAGGGTAACGGCTGCCAGTGAGATTCGGTGTATGAAACGTTCAACCATGGGTTAAAGTTAATAAAGATTTCAAAGCTGCTGCTTCCTCCATTTTATCCTTATGCGGCTCAGCTCACAATTGTCACCTGCTCTTATAACTGAATGAATAAATTCGTTTGCGCTGCCATTTACAGGAGCTGTGATTATGTTTATCCTGTCTCCGCGGTATCCCTCGGCAAGATAATTAACCTCTACTGTATGAGGGGTATGGGTGGTTATGAAATCCGTTTCATAAGTTCCGGTTACCCAGTGAATGTACCTGGCATTGTTCACATGGAGGTTTACATCAATATCACACAGTGAAGCTGTCATTTCATTTGTAATCCGGTTCTCAGCTGGCAGCGGAAGAACTTTAGAAGCGTTTGCCGGCAGAGCCTTTGTTTCAGGAAATGTGGCGTTCAGAAATGAGAGTGCTTTATCCGGACGCTGCAACTTGCGTGTGACATAATCGAGGATGACCCACGATGAGGATGCTGCAACAATTCTCTTACCGTCGGAATCATACATTTCGAGGTCACGTATAGCGAATATTGTGTCAGTGCCGCGGGGCCAGGTCCGAACTGTAATCTCCTCCCACGACTGTGGAAGACTTTCTATTTCGACACTCATGCGCGAGAGGGCCCATATGAATCCGTTTGTCATGAGATGTTCACGCCCGAATCCGAGAACCGATGCATGACGCCCTGCCAGATCCTGGAAATAATTGAAAAGTGATCCCAGGCTCATACGGCCCGTATGATCAGTGTCAAAAACATTTACCGGATATTTCCTTTCAAATACTATCATCTTTTTTCATGTAGTCCGCGGTGAATTCCTCGAGTTCACCGTTTGCCTTTTCCCACTGCAACAGCAGAATGTCGAGCTCCTGCTTCTTCTTCTCATAATCACGGTAAAATGATTCGCTGCTTACCACCTCAGCATCTCCCGTCGCCAGCCTTGAATCCATGACAGTTATCTCCTTCTCCAGAATTGCAATGTTTGCCTCACTTTCTTCCACCTGCTTCATAAGCCTCCTGTATACCCTTTCAGTCTCCTTTTTTTCAAGGTAGCGCATTTTACTGTCCGGCACTGACTCTTTTTGTTCTGCCGGCACCTTCGCACTTCCGGACTCCTTAACCGCCTCCGTTGCTGCGCCTTTTGTCTTTACTGCCGTTTCTCTTCCCTTCGTTTTTGATGCCGGTTCATTTCCCTTCGTCTTTGCTGCCGGTTCACTTCCCTTTGTCTTCGCTGCCATCACGGATGAAGCAGCAGCAGGCTTTCCTCCTTTGCCGGCAGCATGTATCCTTCCTTTCAAGCTCCTTCAGCGATTCAATTTTCCTCGCAGCCAGGAAGTCACCGATACCGCCCAGATGCGTTCTGATCTTTTTATTCCTGAACTCGAATACCTTCGTCACCAGCCCGTCAAGGAAGTCCCTGTCGTGTGAAACCACAATTAATGTGCCATCAAACTTCAGCAAAGCCTTTTTCAGGATCTCCTTGGAACGTATGTCGAGGTGGTTTGTGGGTTCGTCAAGCAGGAGCAGGTTAAAGGGTTCCAGCAACAGCTGAACGATGGCGAGCCTTGACCTCTCGCCGCCTGAGAGTACCTTTACTTTTTTGTCGATGTCCTCGCCTCCGAAAAGGAAAGCGCCGAGGATGTCACGCAGCCTGGTGCGAATGTCTCCCCTGGCGATATAGTCAACAGTCTCGAAGACAGTCATTTCGTCGTTCAGCAACTCATCCTGGTTCTGTGCGAAATACCCGATGTTTACATTATGCCCCTTCTTCATCAGGCCCTCATGCTCAAGCTGTCCGAGGATCATCTTTGTGAGGGTCGTCTTGCCTTCGCCGTTGCGGCCTACAAATGCGACTTTTTCACCGCGTTCGATCTTGAGTGTGATCTTGTCAAGGACCAGGTGCTTGCCGTAGCGTTTTGTAACCTCATCGGCCTCGGCTACAACGGTGCCGGAACGCGGGGCAGGAGCGAAGCGTATGTTTATCGATGAGAGGTCCTCATCTTCGATCTCAATGCGTTCAATTTTTTTAAGCTGCTTGATTTTGCTCTGTACCTGCACTGCCTTGGTTGGTTTGTAGCGGAAGCGGTCGATGAACTTTTCGGCGTCGTCGATCATCTTCTGCTGGTTGCGGTAGGCAGCTTCCTGCTGGCCACGCCGCTCCTTGCGCAATACAGTGTACTTCGTGTACGGCACCCGGTAGTCGTATATTTTACCGAGGCTTATCTCAATTGTGCGTTTGGTGACATTGTCGAGGAATGTGCGGTCATGCGATACAAGCAGGACTGCCCCGGGATAAGTCGAGAGAAACCCTTCAAGCCAGATTATTGACTCGATGTCGAGGTGATTTGTAGGCTCATCGAGCAGAATGAGGTCAGGCTTGCGAAGAAGTATCTTGGCGAGCTCCACGCGCATGCGCCATCCGCCACTCAGTTCCCTGGTAGGACGCGCGAAATCCTTCCGGCTGAAACCCAGTCCTGTCAGCGTCTGTTCCGCAAGCGCAGTAAAATCATTGCCCCCCAGCATCCGGTACCTTTCCCCAGCATGGTGCAGCCTTTCGAGGAGATCACGGTAACTCACGCTTTCATAATCAGTTCTCTCCTCTACTTCGCGGTTGCATTGTTCCACCTCCGCCTCAAGCGACTGCAGTTCAGCAAAGGCTGTCAGCGTCTCGTCAAGCACGGTTGTCGAGTCGGAAATCTTCATCTGCTGCTCCAGGTAGCCCACCGTCATTTCCCTCGGACCCTCAATTGATCCCGAAGTAGGCTGCTGCAGACCGGCGATGATTTTCATCAGTGTCGACTTGCCTGCGCCGTTTTTGCCTGTGAGGCCTATGCGCTCCTGGCGTGTAATAAGGAATGATACCTCGTCAAGGAGGACGAAACTGCCGAAAAGTACTGATACATTATTGACGGAGACCATCAGAAATTAATTTGAAGGGGCAAAGATAGGAAAAAGCATGGAGCAAGCGGCATGGAGCATGGAGCAAGGAGCATGGGAGGAGCGATCCGCCAGCTGGCGGAGAGGCTTATGGAGCATAGAGCAAACAGACAGTGCAGTGGGAGCATGGAGCATGGAGCATGGAGCATGGAGCATGGGGCAAGGAGCAAGGAGCAAAGGGCAGTAGTGGCAGGTTGGGTTATTTGGGTTATCTTCGCAGTGTAAAAAGGAAGTCATGAGAACAGTAATCAAATCACTTGCAGTGCTGAGCGCAGCTGTTATGCTGTTTGCGGTACAGTCGTGCAAAGAGAAGACAGATCCCTTTGATGACAACTTGTACCTTGTCTCCTCTGAGAGGGAACTTACATATACTGAAACCAATATCCTTACCCTTCTTAACATTGCCAAAGGAGTATACCCGGGTGTCTCGCAGATAATATCTGACGTTGATGGCGGTGTAATTGTCTACAGCATTACATATAATACCACTTTCCTGGGCGAGGATGTTGTTGCATCTGGAATCATTGCGGTGCCTTCAGTCCCCGGAGACTACCCTGTGCTGGCTTATCAGAACGGGACCAATACTCTCTATGCCAATGCCCCCTCCGTATTCCCGGAGTACACCCTCTATCAGCTTATTGAATGTGCTGCTTCAACCGGTTACGTTGTTGTCATGACCGACTATCTGGGCTTCGGGGTATCGGAAGAGATTGCCCATCCCTATCTCCACAGGGAATCGACGGTACAAACCATAGTTGATATGTTTCGTGCTCTGCAGGAGTTCGATGAGGATATCGCAAAAGATATAACAGTTAAAAACGAATACTACCTGATGGGCTATTCACAGGGCGGATGGGCTACAATGGCACTGCTGGAGGCAATGGAAAACGATTACGCGGCTGATTTTAACACTGCAGGATGTTCCTGCGGATCTGGTCCTTATGATATAAGCTATTTCAACAGCTGGCTGCTGGGACTGACTGAGTATCCGATGCCTTCGTATGTCGGTTACATATCAAACGCTTACAAAGCACATGGCCTGTTCTCCAACCCTTTGAGTGAAATATTCAATGATCCGTATGCCGGACGAATCGCTTCATTATACGACGGACTTCATTCTACAGACCAGATAAATGACCAGCTTTCAGAATTTACCGCGGTACTTTTCAAACCAGAATATATTAGTGGGTATGCCGCTTCGCCTACATTTCAGAGCGTCCGCACAGCGATGACAACCAACAGTGTACAGGGGTGGGATTGCAGTATTCCTCTGCTTATGCTTCACGGCACTGCCGACACTTATGTGCCGGAGGTACTTTCGCAGAGAATGTACGATGCAATGATAGACGCCGGTACAAGTGCATCGACTTGTACATACGTGAAGATGGAAGGAATTGATCATGGTTCAGGGATAGTTCCGGCAGGACTGGCAGCTCTGGCATTTTTTAAATCTCTCAGATAAAATACGGGTGGGTAGAAAGAAACCTTTGCCTCTTCTCAGGGGGGTAACAATAACAGACATCGGGTCAGAAGGCAATGCCATAGCAAAAGTGGATGAAATGGTGCTTTTTGTCCCGGGAATGATCCCCGGTGACATTGTGGATGTCAGGGTCACGAAGAAAAGGAAACGCTATATGGAGGGGACTGCAGTGGCTGTCACTGTTCCTTCACCGATGCGGATAACTCCGCCCTGCCGTCATTTCGGAGCTTGCGGAGGCTGCAGGTGGCAGCATCTGCCCTATGAGAAACAGCTTTTTTACAAGGAGAAGCAGGTGAGGGATAACCTTACGAGGATAAGTCATGCGTTGATACCAGAAGTGAGCCCGATTCTGGGTTCTGAGAAGGATTATTTTTACAGGAACAAGCTTGAATTCACCTTCTCTGACAAAAGGTGGATGACCCGTGAGGAGGTAAAAAGTGGAGCCGAGATTTCTTCGGTGCCGGCCATCGGGTTTCATGTTCCCGGAGTTTTTGACAAGGTCATCGACATCTATAAATGTCACCTTCTCTCCGAGCCTTCAGATGCGATAAGGAACGAGGTACGGGATTATACACTTGGGCGCGGTCTGTCATATTATAACCGGCGCGAACATACAGGATTTCTTCGTAACCTGATTGTCAGGATCACTAAATCCGGCGAAGTGATGGTCATCCTCATAACGGCGGAGGACAGGCAGGAGGAGAGAGAAAAGCTTCTTGCATTCATCGCGGAGAAATTTCCGCAGGTAACATCGCTCTGGTATATCCTTAATGAAAAGCAAAACGACAGTCTTTCCGACCAGCAGCCTGTTCATTACTCAGGGAGTGAATTCATCACCGAAGAGATGGACGGCCTCCGGTTCAGGGTGGGACCAAAGTCGTTTTACCAGACCAACAGTCTGCAGGCTGCGAAGCTTTACGGTATTGTCAGGGACTTTGCAGGTCTGACAGGTACGGAGAATGTTTATGATCTTTATACTGGAACAGGCACCATAGCATGTTATCTTGCGTCGGGGGCTCTGAGGGTGACAGGCATTGAGTACATAAGTGAGGCAGTGGCAGATGCCACACTGAATGCGGCAGCGAATAATATCGAAAATACAATGTTCCTGGCCGGAGACATGAAGGATATCTTCAATGAGGGGCTCTTCGCGGAGAGAGGCAGACCTGATGTAATCGTCACCGATCCGCCGAGGGCGGGAATGCACGTTGATGTTGTGGCTGCGCTGCTGAAGTCAGGTGCTGACAGGATTGTTTATGTGAGCTGTAATCCTGCAACCCAGGCGCGTGATATCGGACTTCTGGCCGAAGGGTACATTGTGACACGGGTGCAGCCTGTGGATATGTTCCCGCAGACATACCACGTTGAGAATGTGGTGCTGCTGGAGAAGAGCTGAAAGGCAACCCCGAAGGGGGGAGCGAGCGTAAAGAAATGATCCGGTGGATCATTTTAGCAAGCAGACAGAAAGTGCGGGAGCAATTTTGTGATGGTGACATTTTGATAGCCCGGCGATCACAGTATTCCTTGAAACCCCGAAGGGGGGAGCGATCCGCCAGCTGGCGGAGAGCAGACAGCCTGTGCGGAGGCAACCCCGAAGGGGTGACATTTTGATAGCCCCGATTATCAACCAAAGCAACCCCGAAGGGGTGACATAATTCTTATTTCTTCCCGTTTCTCAGGTGACTGTGGTGTATGCCGTAAGTAAAATAGATTACGAATCCTATCGCCATCCAGATTATCAGACGCAGCCAGGTGTCAACCGGCAAGGAGTACATCTGCACAAGACAGATGCCCGCACCGAGAATCGGCACAAGCGGAACAAAGGGTGTCCTGAATGGCCGCTCGATGTCAGGTTTCTTGTACCTGAGCACAATTATCCCGATGCAGACAATTGCAAATGCAAGCAATGTGCCTATTGATACAAGCTCACCCAGGATGTTTATCGGGAGGATACCTGCCAGTACCATTGCTACGGCACCGGTGATAACAGTGCTGACATAAGGTGTTTTATATTTCGGGTGCACCTTTGAGAACATCGGAGGGAGGAGCCCGTCTTTGGACATCGAATAAAAGATCCTCGGCTGTCCCAGCATCATTACAAGGATTACTGAGCTCAGTCCGGCAATAGCCGCAATCTTGATTATCGGCCTCAGCCAGAAGAGTCCCTTGCCCATTGCATCGACGCCTACCGCGATGGGATCAGCAACATTGAGGAATGTATAGCTTACTATACCGGTAAGGACGATTGCCACGAGAATATATAATATTGTAGAGATTCCCAGGGAACCGAGGATGCCGATTGGCATATCCCGCTGCGGGTTCTTCGCCTCCTGGGCCGCCGTGGATACAGCGTCAAATCCGATGTAGGCAAAGAAGATCACCGCTGAGCCCCTCAGTATTCCGCTCCATCCGTAGTGACCCCACGTACCGGTGTTTTCAGGTATGAATGGATGCCAGTTTGCCTTGTTGACAAAGAAGAAGCCGATGCCGATAAACATAAGGATGACGAACACCTTTATGATAACCATCACATTATTGAATCCTGCCGATTCCTTAATCCCGATGACAAGTAACGAGGTTATGGCGGCAACGATGAACATTGCCGGAAGGTTTAAAATACCGGTGAGGTGGGGGAGGGTGTCGACATTAAATCCTGATGCGGTCAGCGATGCAGCGAGCTGGGAGGTCATCGGTTTCCAGCCTAAGTCGGGCACGTTTACAAGCACTGTTCCAAGTGCGGATGTCAGCTGTGCAGGAATTATGATGCCGAAGTCCTTCAGGAAGCTGACGACATAGCCTGACCATCCTACTGATACTGTCGATGCTGCAAAGAGATATTCAAGGATAAGGTCCCAGCCGATAATCCAGGCGATGAATTCACCTAGTGTGGCATAAGAATAAGTATATGCGCTTCCGGCAATGGGTATCATCGATGCAAACTCAGCATAGCAGAGTCCGGCGAAGAGGCAGGCGAATCCTGAAATAATAAAAGATATTACAATTGCTGGTCCTGCATACTGTGCGGCGGCCTGGCCGGTAAGAACGAATATCCCGGCGCCGATTATCGCGCCTATGCCCAGTGTGGTAAGGTTGGTGGCGCTGAGCGCTCTTTTCAGTCCCTGGTCTGATTTCGATTCAGAGGTAAGCTGGGAGAGGGGTTTTGTAATAAACAGTTTTAGCATTTGTTTCTCTTTTACAGTCATCAAAAATAATGATTTTGTTTTCTCTGAAGCAGGATATGCAGATGAAAGCGAATATGTTTTTGAACTCATTCTCCTTGTTGACATAAAAACAACATGCCGGGCTGCCTAATGGTCGCCCGGCATGCAGTGGCCTGTGAGATGCAACCGAAAGGGAATGGGACATGGCATCAAAAAAGAACGACCAGCTTTTCAACCGCCAGGGCAAAGTCTGAACCGTTCTTCATCAGGAGCAATCAGAGGTATGTTAAGAGCCATAGAAACCGAGAGGCACAATCAGCTGCTGATATAAGTAGGATGATCAAGGGATAGTTGAACACTTTTTGCTCGTCGTTAGAAAATTAATTTGTAAATTAGTGCAAGTCTGCACCTAATAAATTAATACCATATGAAAAGAACAATACTGCTATCGACCGGCATTTTTTTCATATTCTTTATCACTTCATTTTCCCAGGAACAGGAAATGCCTTCATTTTCCAGAAACCAAATCGGAATTCAGTTCAATCCCTATATTAACGAACGGTTTTTCGATTTTAATGTTATGAATACTGTTTCTGCCTTACGGTACAGGTACGGGATTACAAAAAATATTTCCACAGGCATGGAATTTTCATGCAATTTCCCAATAAATATAAGCTCCGACCAAAGCTTCCATTACTTTCGTTACACAGTTGGACCATTTGCCAGATTCTCAATTCTTCCTGATAAAAGATTTCAGGTATTTGCAGAAGCTTCTCCATACTATCTTCATTCAATAGTAAAAAGCACACCGGAATTTAAATCTGACAAATTCGGGATCTATGTTGCTCCCGGTGTTTCACTTTATTCCAAAAGCAAGAAGTTCAGCTTTGATTTGTATTACAAATTTTCAAATCTTGTGCAAGTAAATGGCAAGAAATCTGTAATTTCCTATAAAGTTAATTACAATTTTTAATGCGCTACTTTCTCAAATATTTCACTCCTTTTGTTATTCTTTTTTCACTTCTGTCGTGCCAGAAAGTGATTGAAATAGACCTTCCTCCGGCTGATTCAAAAGTAGTTGTCAACAGCTTTTTTACAGATGGAAGCCAGATAAAAGTGCACCTTTCCAAAAGCATTGGAATACTAGAAAATGGATTCCCGGAATGTAACGATGCAACTGTTGTTTTATTGATTAATGATGTAAAAACCGACACTCTTTACCCGGACGACGGATATTTTTATTCACACGTTATAGCTGAGATAGGGAAGTCTTACTCACTGGTTGTTTCCGCTCCTGATATGGATTCTGTTTTTTGTGAGGATATAGTTCCTGAAAAAGCGATTCTTCAAAACTATGTTTTTACTGATTCGGTATTAATTGATGAAGATGGCTTTGTAATAAATGAACTTAAACTTGATTTCCAGGATATTGCCGGGCCAAACTTTTATGAAGTGGAGCTGGTGGCAAATGATTTTGTCAGTGGTGAAAAGGTCTTTCTTTGGTTTAAGAAAAACTCTGACCCTATAATAACCTCAACCGGGCTTCTTGATTATAGTCCCAGAACGCTGATTTTCTCAGATAAAATGTTTGACGGAAAACATTGCTCGGTGAAAATTTATTTTGCTGCTAACTGGGATTTGGATTATAACCTGAAAATAATATTCAGATCCGTTTCAGAGACTTATTTTAAATACAAAGAAAAGCAGTTTGCCTATTTGTTCAGCCTGGAAAATGACATTTTCAGCGGAATGAGTGAACCAATTCAGCTCTATTCAAACATTACGGGTGGCTATGGAATTTTTGCAGGCTACTCATCGGATGAAAAAGTAATAATTGTATCAGGTAAATGATAAAGAGGCTAACAATATTTCTAACTCTTTTTGTACTTTTTTCAAATGGATATTCACAAAAGGTTTCCATAAGCGGTTATATTGCAGATGCTGCATCGGGTGAAAAGATTATCGGCGCTACAATAACTACTGCCAACTTATTGAATTATGCTATCTCAAATAGTTATGGTTATTATGTCCTGACCCTGAATTCATCAGAAGACACAATAATACTTCAAGCCTCATTTGTTGGCTATTCTCCTTCTTCTCAAACTGTGAGACCTGATCAGAATTTAAAGGTTGATTTTGCATTAAATAGCAGGAATATCCTTGACGAGGTAATTATAAGTGCTGAAAGAACAACTACATATGAAAAGAGAAAGGAAATGAGTGTTGTTTCTGTGCCCGTTTCAAAAGTTGCTGCCATGCCCGCTCTTGGCGGAGAATCCGATTTACTGAAATCGCTGCAACTCATGCCTGGTATTCAGTCAGGAAATGAGGCATCCAGCGGATTGTATGTTCGCGGTGGGAGTCCTGATCAGAATCTAATGGTAATCGACGATGTCCCGGTTTATTATGTTAGTCATCTTGGAGGATTTGTCTCAACCTTTAATTCCGATGCAATAAACAGCATGAAACTTGTAAAAGGTGGTTTCCCCGCTCACTATGGGAGCAGATTATCCTCTGTCGTGGACATTAAAATGAAAGAAGGAAATATGAAGGAGTTCCACGGAAACGTGATGATCGGAATGATTGCCTCCAAAATTATGGTTGAAGGTCCGATAAAAAAAGATACTACCTCATATATGCTTTCGGTACGGAGATTCATGTATGATCTTATAACAAGACCATTAACAAGAGCAACTTCATTTAATGGAACATCAGTGGGATACAATTTTTATGACCTGAATGCAAAAATAAACCATATTATCTCGCCAAATGACAGACTTTATTTAAGTTTCTATTCGGGCGATGATAAGATATTATCCAGGCAAGAAACACAAACGGACTTAAACAAGATGATTCTTGAATGGGGAAATATTCTTGGATCGTTCCGGTGGAATCATCTTTATGGAGACCGACTGTTTTCAAATGTTACCTTGTATTCAACCAGGTACCGTCTTTCAAATGATTTTTCAAACACCTATACCCGCAACTCTATTAAGGAAAAGACCTCGGCTAGCTACTGGTCAGGGATTGTTGACTTATCAATAAAGGCAGATTTCGATTATTATGTTAATCAGAATTACAAAATGAAATTTGGCGCTACCAGCATTTTCCATCACTTTAATCCTAATACAACATCATACAAGTCATTCGAAAACAGTGTTGCAATTGATACTAGTTTTGGAAGTAATAAGCAGAATGGATTCGAAAATGCAGTTTATCTTGAAAATGAGATTTCAATCGGCACCAGGTTATTTACAAATTTCGGTTTAAGGGTTACTAATTATCAGATACCAAACCGGAATTATGTCTCATTTGAGCCACGATTCCTCACAACCTTCCTGATTGGTGAAAACACTCTTCTGAAAGCTTCGTATTCCTCAATGAATCAATATATCCATTTACTTACAGGATCAGGTCCGAATATGCAAAATGATATCTGGGTGCCTGTTACTGATGTCGTTAAACCGTCCCTGTCAAAGCAATTCGCCTTCGGATTGGAAAAGACCTTCAGAAATGGTGAGTATGAGGTGAGCCTTGAGGGCTACCATAAAACAATGAATAACCTGATCACATATAAAGATGGTGTTGCAACACTCTCATCAGCTTCCGACTGGCAAACGCAGGTTGAGACTAATGGTAAGGGTAAGTCTTATGGTCTGGAATTTCTTATTCAAAAGACAAAAGGTTCGGCAACAGGTTGGTTAGCATATACATACTCAAAATCAACGCGTCAATTTGAATATAAAAACAATGGGCAGCCGTATCCTTTCAAGTATGACAGGACACATGATATAAGCCTTGTCTATTTTCAGAAGATAAAGAGTAATATACAATTTTCTGCGACATGGGTTTATGGAACTGGTAATCCATATACGCTTGCAGCGGGGAAATATCAAATGATAACCGGTCCCGATGATGAATTAAACCAAACAAGCAATTATTACAGATACGGACAAGTGTACAAAGACCTTAATTCGTATCGGATGCGTGCTTACCACAAACTGGATGTTGGGATAAATTTCCATAAAACAGTCAGGCGAGGAGAAAGAACATGGAACATAAGTATTTACAATCTTTATAACCGTCAGAATGCATATTACTATTTTCTTGATTCAATTTATGAATTTGATCAGCAAGGACAAGTTATCCCCAGTTTAACCAAGACAGTTTTAAAACAACAGAGCTACTTTCCGATTATACCATCATTTAGTT